>NZ_MAUE01000022.1 GCF_001702265.1 Pseudomonas aylmerensis | reverse complement strand
GCCACAATAAGCCCGCTTACAGAAATTACTTCTTGAAACGCAGTGTCAGCGCATCGGCCACGGCCGGGTGCACGAACTTGGTGATATCTCCGCCCAAAGCGGCAATTTCACGGACCAACGTCGAGGAAATGAACGAATATCGCTCCGACGGCGTGAGGAACAGGCTTTCCACGTCCGGTGCCAGTTGGCGATTCATGTTGGCCAGCTGGAATTCGTATTCGAAGTCCGACACCGCACGCAGGCCACGCAGGAACACATTGGCGTTCTGCTCTTTGGCGAAGTGCGCCAGCAATGTGGAAAAGCCCACCACTTCCACGTTGGGCAGGTGCTTGGTGACCTCACGCGCCAGCTCCACGCGCTGTTCCAGGGGAAACAGCGGGTTTTTCTTGGGGCTGGCCGCGACCGCGATGATCACATGGTCGAACAAGCGTGAGGCACGTTCGACCAGATCGCCATGGCCTTTGGTAATCGGGTCGAAGGTACCTGGGTACAACACTCGGTTCATCGCGTCGTCCTGGCGGAGTCCGTTGGGGAACCGGATGGTATCGCAGCCGTCCCGGTCGGCCAAGTCAACTTATGCAGAAGAAAGCACTATAGACATGGCGAATAGCGTGTTTTTTCACGCTGTTTTCAGACGTTCGGCCAAGGCTGTCGCCAGTTGCGCGGTCAATCCATACACCGACAATTGCGGGTTGGCCCCAATGCTGGTGGGGAACAACGAGCCATCGTGGATCGACAGATTGCGCAATTGGTGATGACGGCCAAGGCTGTCGGCCACCGCATTTTTCGGGTCTTCACCCATGGCGCAACCGCCCATCACATGGGCGCTGCCCAGGCAGGTGCGGTGCAGTTCCAGGTTCAGCCCTTCGATCAGCGTGCGGGCTTCGCCCAGGCTCGTCACGTAGCGCGCATCGTGGTGCAGCGGCTTGACCGACTTGGCTCCCGCCGCGAACTGGATCTCGGCCATGCTGTGAAAGGCGCGACGCAGGCCGTCCCAGGCGTACGCCGATACCTGATAGTCGAGCACTGGTGTGCCATCGCCGCGCAACTCCACGCTGCCGCCCGGGCTGTCGGGGTGGAAACCGTCGCGCAGCAAGGCCAGCATCGCGTGGGTGTTGGGCAATTGCTTCATGTCCATGGCGTTCTGCGTGCCGTAGCCGCCCAGCAGGGTGCTGGCGAGTGCCGGGTGCAGCGGCGGCGCCTCAAGCTTGTAGGACATTTTGCCGGTAGTGCCGTCCTGCCATTGAAAATGGTCGGAGTAGATTGACTGCGGCGCGCCGTAGAACGGGTTGATCACCTCCTCGAACAGCCCGGCGGAGAAATTCACCAGGTGCAGGAAGGTGCGCTTGCCCAGCCGCGAATGCGGGTCCGGGGCATCCGAGCGCATCAGCAAGGCGGGGCTGTTGATGCCGCCGCCGGCCAGCACGTAATGCTTGGCCTTGACCGTGATTTTGCGGCCAGTCGGTGCCACGCAGCGTTCATCCATCGCCACGCATTCCAGGCTGCTGATGTGGTCGCCGCTGTAGAGCAGGCGTTCGGCGCGGGCCAGATACAGCAGCTCGCCGCCTTTTTCCAGGGTCGAGGGGATGGTGGTTACCAGCATCGATTGCTTGGCGTTGACCGGGCAGCCCATGCCGCAATAACCCAGGTTGAAGCAGCCGCGCACGTTGCGGGGGATCACGTGCCAGCTGTAGCCGAGCTTTTCGCAGCCTTTGCGGATCACGTCATTGTTGGCATTGGGTGGCATGGCCCAGGGGGCAATCCCCAGGCGTTGCTCCATTTTTTCGAACCAGGGCGCCATTTCGGCACTGCTGTGGCCCTTCACCGCATATTCGCTGGCCCAGTGGGAAAGTGTCGCGTCCGGCGTACGAAAGCTGGAGGTCCAGTTGATCAGCGTGGTCCCGCCCACCGCGCGGCCCTGCAGGATGGTGATCGCGCCATCCTTGCTCATGCGGCCGATGCCTTCCTGGTACAGGCTGGTGTAGGCCTCGTCCTCGAGCAGCTTGAAGTCGCTGCTGGTCTTGAGCGGGCCTTCTTCGATCAGCAACACCTTGTAGCCGGCGGCGCTGAGGATCTCGGCGGTGGTGCCACCACCGGCGCCGCTGCCGATGATCGCTACGTCGGCCTCCAGGGTCAGGTCGTTGTCGAGGGCGGCGCCATTGTGGGTTTTCCAGCCACGGGCCAGGCCGTCGCGGAACAGATCGGGTACGGGCATAGACAGGCACTCTTATTGTTATACGAAGTTGCAGTCAGTGTGGGAGCTGGCTTGCCTGCGAAAGCGGCCTGCCTGCGGGTACAGCCCCACATTGCAGCGGGTTTTCAGCCAGGGCTAGACCTTGGGCGGGCCCGGATAGCCGCAATGCGCCCAGGACTGCGGGCGGAAGTACCACGACATGATTACCAGCTTGAGCAGCGAGCCCTGGCCCATGCGCAGCAGGTTGAGATAGCTGTTTTCCCAGCGGTGCAGGAAGTTGCGGATCTGCTCCGCGCTGGCGTTTTCCCAACTGCCCCAGATGCCGGTCAATGGGCCACGGGTGATGCCCATGCCCAATACGTCGAACAGTTGCTGGGTGAGCTTGAACATTTCCGGCGACAGGTGCTGCAGGCTGTAGTCGAGTTTTTTCAGAGTGTCGTCAATCCCGGCGACCACCTCTTGGGCGCTTGCCGCGCCTTCGAGCAACACCGGGATTACCGCGCGCAAAAACGGCAGGTCACTGCTGCGCAGCATGGCAAAGCCGCTGGCCGGGGTGCTGCTGGAGCAGCCGCTGAGGCTGGCGCCGAGCCCGGCCGTGGCCAGGAAAGCACTGGCGCACAAGCCGATTTTCAATACGCCGCGCCGCGACAGCGCGGGTGAATCAGTCAGGCTAGGGTTCATTGTTATTGTTATCCCGAGAGTGGCGGAATCAGCGAACGAACAGCTTCTGGATCAACTTCTGGATGGCTTTGCCGTACGGCGGGTAGATCAACTTGGCCGCATTGAGGCGCTGTTTCACCAGCACGCCCTTGGCTTTGCTGAACGTGAGAAAACCTTCGTGGCCGTGGTAGTGGCCCATGCCCGAGGGGCCGATGCCGCCAAAGGGCATGTCATCCTGGGCCACGTGCAGCAGGGTGTCGTTCAGGCACACGCCGCCGGAATGAGTCTCGTGAAGTACGCGATTCTGCTCGCCCTTGTTGTAGCCGAAGTAATACAGGGCCAGTGGGCGAGGCCTTTCGTTGATGTAGGCAAACGCCTGGTCGAGGCCTCGATACGGCACGATCGGCAGCACCGGGCCGAAGATCTCGTCCTGCATCACGGTCATGTCATCGCTGACATTCAGCAACAGGCTGTGGGCCATGCGCCGGGCCTGGCCCTGATCGTACAAGGGGACCAGCGTGGCGCCCTTGTCGGTGGCGTCCTTGACGTAGGCATTCAGCCGGGCCAGTTGCCGCTCATTGATGATGGCGGTGTAGTCCGGGTTATCGGTTAGCGTCGGATAAAACCCGCGGACGGCCTTGCTGTAAGCCTCGACGAAACCCTCAACGCGATCTTCCGGCACCAGCACGTAGTCTGGCGCCACACAGGTTTGCCCGGCATTCAAGGCCTTGCCGAAGGCGATTCGTTCGGCGGCATCCTTGAGTGGCACATCGGCAGACACTATGGCCGGTGACTTGCCGCCCAATTCCAGGGTCACCGGCGTGAGGTGTTCGGCCGCGGCGCGCATCACATGTTTGCCGATGCTGGTGGCGCCGGTAAACAGCAGATGATCGAAACGCAGCTTGGAAAACGCCATGCCCACTTCGGCCTCGCCGAGCACTACGCACACCAGGTCCTCGGGGAAAATCTTCGCCAGCAGCGCCTTGAGCAACTCGCCGGTGGCGGGTGTGGACTCGCTGAGCTTGAGCATCACCCGGTTTCCGGCGGCCAACGCCCCGACCAGGGGGCCAATGGCCAGGTACAGCGGGTAGTTCCAGGGCACGATCACCCCGACCACGCCCAGCGGTTGGTAGATCACCTTGGCTGAAGCCGGCTGGAAGGCAATGCCTACAGCGCGACGGGAAGGTTTCATCCAGCCCTTGAGGTGTTTGCTGGCGTAGTGAATGCCATGCAGGCTGGGCATCAATTCGGCGAACAGGGTTTCGTCTGCACTGCGGTGGCTGAAGTCCTGGCTGATCGCGTCGATCAACGCCTGGCGTTCGTCGCTGAGCACATCACGCAGAGCCTTGAGCCACTGCTGGCGCTGCGCCGCCGGCGGCATCGGGTTGGCGGCATAGGCACGGCGTTGCGCGTCGAACAGGTCCTGGAGATGATCCAGCGCCTGGGAATCTTGCAGATAGGCAATGTTGGCAGACATGGCGCAGTTCCCGATTGTTATAGGTCTGCGTGGATTTTTAGAGTCATTGCTCTAAATTGTCAAATAACATTGCAGCAACATGCAGATTTATCCTTGCAAGGATAGGCCGTAAGATGCCCCATCACGTGTTTAGAAGCTGATCCCCTATGGCACCACGAGTAAAGACCAGCGAGCGCATTGTGCAAACCAGCCTGGAGCTTTTTAACCAGCAGGGCGAGCGCAGTGTGAGCACCAATCACATTGCCGCCCATATGGAAATTTCGCCGGGCAACCTGTACTACCACTTCCCCAACAAGCAGGCGATCATCGCCGTGTTGTTTCGTGAGTACGAAGCGTTGGTGGACAGTTTTCTGCGCCCGCCCCAAGGCCGCGCCGTGACCGTCGAAGACAAGCGCTTTTACCTGCAGGCCGTGCTGGCCGGCATGTGGCGCTACCGCTTCCTGCACCGTGACCTTGAGCACTTGCTGGAAAGCGACCCGGAACTGGCGACTGGCTACCGACGGTTTTCCCAGCGCTGCCTGATCCAGGGCAACGCCATTTACCAAGGGTTTGTCGATGCCGGCATCCTCAACATGGACCCGGTGCAGACCGAGGCCCTGACCCTCAATGCGTGGATCATCCTCACCTCGTGGGTGCGGTTCTTGTGCACCACCAATGAAAACTCCGCCCATTTGAGCGCCGAAGCCATCAAGCGCGGGGTCTACCAGGTGCTGGTGCTGGAGGCCGGGTTCGTCACGCCCCAGGCGAAAGACGCGGTGGATGCCCTGTTCAAAGAGTTTTACGTGCCGTTGAATCAGGCACTGGAAGAAGTGAAGTAGGACCTTTCCCGAATCTGTTCACAGGAGTCCGTCATGCCGCTTGCCCAACTGATCAGCCCCCAGCAATTGGCCGAGCGCCAGAAGTCGGCCGGGCTGGTGATCCTGGATTGCCGTTTTGCCTTGGAAGACCCGGACTACGGGCTGTGCAGCTATGCCGAAGGGCATATTGAGGGCGCGCAGTACGCCGACCTCGAGCGCCATCTCAGCGGCCCGGTGACCAAGGGCGTGACCGGTCGTCACCCGTTGCCGGTGGCGGACACCTTTGCCCGGCAATTGCGCGCCTGGGGTATTAACGCCGACACCGATGTCGTGCTGTATGACGACGGCCCCGGCGCCTTTGCTGCCCGCGCCTGGTGGTTGCTGGCCTGGCTGGGCAAACGTGACGGTGTGTTTATCCTGGACGGCGGCCTCAAGGCCTGGCACGTCGCCGGTTTCCCGCTGAGCCTGGACGCGCCGGTGGTCGAGCCGGGTACCTTCGCCGGGACGCCGGACAACCGCCTGGTGCTGGATGCAGAACACCTGCAAAAACGCCTGGGCCAACCGGGCCTGACCTTGATCGATGCCCGCGCCCAGCCACGTTTTCGCGGTGACGTGGAACCCATCGACCCGATCGCCGGGCACATCCCCGGCGCGCAGTGTGCGGCGTTCACCGAAAACCTTGGCAGTGATGGCCGTTTCCTGCCAGCCGACCAGCTCAAGCAGCGTTTCGCCGCTCAATTGCAGGGGCGTTCACCGGAGGAGTTGGTGGCGTATTGCGGTTCAGGGGTGACGGCGTGCCACAACCTGTTCGCCCTGAGCCTGGCGGGTTATCCGTTGGGCAAGTTGTATGCGGGGTCGTGGAGTGAGTGGATTACCGATCCGCAGCGTGAAATTGCTACGGGCGACTGAGTCGGTTGCGGTGTGAACCGCATCGAGTGTGGGAGTTGGCTTACCTGCGATGAGGGCGTGTCAGCGAGCGGATAATCGGCTGACACACTGCTATCGCAGGCAAGCCAGCCTCTCCATGTTCAGCCGTGTTGTGCCAGTAGCCACTGAGGAATTCGGCGTTCGAGGTAATAACCCGGGCGCCTCAGCGAGCCGTCGACGAACCCCACATGCCCACCCTTTGCCGTCAGCTCAAACTCGGTGCACTCCGATAACTCGCTGGCCTCGGGCAGGCTATGGGCGAATACAAATGGATCATCGGCCGCCTGGATAATCAGCGTCGAGGTGCGGATCGCCCCCAGGTAGTAGCGGCTCGACGCACGGCGGTAGTAGTCCTCGGCACTCAGGAAACCGTGCAGTGGCGCGGTGACCCGGCCATCGAAGTCCCAGAACGTGCGCATCTTCTCCAGTGAGCCGAGGGCTTCCAGGGTTTTCAGCCCGTCTGCCCGGCCATCCTGTAAAAAACGGCTTTGTTTGACGCGGATATACGCGAGCATTTCACGCATGAAGTGCTTTTGATAAACCCGCGAGAAACCCAGCCCGATACGGTCCGCACACTGGTCCAGCCGGAACGGCACCGACACCGCCGCCGCGCCTTGCAAGCCGGAGGCTTCGCCGGTTTCGCCCAAGTGTTTGAGCAGCACATTGCCCCCCAGCGAATAACCCACTGCATACAACGGCGCCAACGGCCGTTTCGCGCGCAGGTGGGCAATCGCCGCGGCCAGATCCTCGCTGGCGCCCGAGTGATAGCTGCGTGCCAACAGGTTTGGTTCGCCGGAACAGCCACGCCAGTTCAAGGCGGCACTGGCCCAGCCTTGAGCCGCGAGGACTTTTTGCAGGCCGGCTACATAGGGGGAATTGGATGAGCCGGTCAGCCCATGCAGCACCAGCACCAATGGCGCCTGCGCGTCATGCGGACCATGCCAGTCGAGGTCCAGAAAATCGCCGTCTTCCAGCCACAGGCGTTCGCGCTGGCGTTCGATATGGGTAGTGGGGCGCCATAGCGGCCCCCACAGGGTTTGCAGGTGAGGGTTGCCGAGGCCGAAGGCGGGGGTGAACAGTTCGGAGGACGGTGTCATGAAACTCTCAGTCTGTGGCGAGCGGGCTTGCACCCGCGTCGGGGTGCGAAGCGGCCCCAACACGAACGCCGCATTAATTCAGTTAGAGCACCGTCGCGGTTATGGGGCTGCTGCGCAGCCCGACGCGGGGCAAGCCCGCTCACCACAACAAGCTTGCTCGCCACAGATTAAGCGACGCTGTCGACCAACCGATGCCACAACGCGTAATACACCCGACCGGACTTCTGCTCCCGGTGCAGGCGCCAGGCGCCAGGCAAGCCGAGGGTTGACGGCGCGGTCTCGCTTTCAGTGTAGATCCATGCATCCGCCGCCAGCCATTGGCGCTCTTCGAGCAAGGTGCACACGGCGGGCAACAGGTTCTGGTTGAACGGCGGGTCGAGGAATACCACGTCGTATTCGCTTGCCGGCTGGGTTTCCAGATAGCGCAGCGCGTCGGCGGTTTGCACCTGGCCGTTGGTGCAGCGCAGGGTGCCGAGGTGTTCCTTGAGGCTGGACACCGCCACATTGCTTGCATCCAGCGCCTGGGCCTGGGCTGCGCCACGGGACAGCGCCTCGAGGAACAATGCGCCGCTGCCGGCAAACGGATCCAGCACTTTGGCCCCGCCGATATACGGCGCGAGCCAGTTGAACAGGGTTTCACGCACGCGATCAGGCGTGGGGCGCAGGCCGACGACGTCGGGGAAGCTCAGCTTGCGGCTGCCCCATTCGCCACCAATGATGCGCAGTTGGCCCACACCGTTATGCACGTTGTGGACAGGTTTTTTCGGGCGAGATGAACTGGCCATTAATGCTCCGGAACCCCGAGCGGCTGCTCGGCGGGTTTGTCAGTGGGGGGCGGTAGTGGCTTTTGCGCAATCGTCGGGCCGGCGGTCACGATGACCATCTTGTCGGCGCTCAAGTGTTTGTTCATGGCAGCCTTGACCTGCTCTACGGTCAGGGCCTGGGATTGTTTCATGAAATCTTCAAGATAGCTCAGCGGCAGGTTGTAGAAACCCATCGCGCCCAGTTGTCCGACGATGTCCGCGTTGCTGGCGGTGGACAATGGGAAGCTGCCGGCCAGCTCACGCTTGGCGTCGTCCAGTTCCTTCTGTGTCGGGCCGGTCTTGAGGTAGTCGGCCAGCACTTCCTCGACCAGGCGCAGGGTGCCACCGCTCATTTCGGCGCGGGTCTGCAGGTTGATCATGAACGGGCCGCGCACCTGCATCGGCGAGAAACCGGAGTACACGCCGTAGGTCAGGCCGCGCTTCTCGCGCACTTCGCTCATCAAGCGCGTGCCGAAACCGCCGCCGCCGAGGATCTGGTTGCCCAGGGACAGGGCTGCGTAGTCCGGGTCGGCGCGGTCGATGCCCAGTTGGGCGAACAGCAAGTGCGTCTGCTTGGACGGGAACTCGATATGGCTCAGGCCGGCCTTGGGTTCGGTCGGCTGGGCAATCTTGGCCAGCGCCGGGCCCTTGGGCAACGACGCCGAGACCTTGGCCGTCATGGCTTCGGCTTCGGCGCGGGTCAGGTCGCCGACCACGGCGATCACCGCATTACCTGCTGCATAAGCCTTGGCGTGGAACGCCTGCAACTGCGCGAGGGTAATCTTCGGGATGCTTTGCGGCGTGCCTTCGCTCGGGTGCGCGTACGGGTGATCGCCATACAGGCGCTTGAACAGCTCCAGGCTGGCCAGCTTGGCGGGGTTCTGCTTCTGGTACTCGAAGCCGGCGAGAATCTGGTTCTTGATCCGCACAAGAGAGTCGGCAGGGAAGGTCGGCTTGCCGATCACCTGGTCGAACAGTGCCAGGGCGGCGTCGCGTTTATCGCTGTCGCTGAGGCTGCGCAGGGATACCAGAGCCATGTCGCGATAAGCGCCATTGCCGAAGTCGGCGCCCAGGCCTTCAAAACCGCTGGCGATCTGGCTGACGTCCTTGCCCGGCACGCCTTCGTTGAGCATGGCGTTGGTCAGCAGTGCCACGCCTGGGGTGTTGCCGTCCTGGCTGCTGCCGGCGGCGAACAGGATGCGCATGTCGAACATCGGCAGTTCATGGGCTTCCACGAACAGCACCTTGGCGCCTTCGGCGGTGGTCCAGGTCTGCACATCGAGCTTGCGGTTCGTCGGCGCCTTGCCGTCCAGCTCAGCCAGCGATTGCAGCGTGTTGGCCGATTGCGCCGTGTCCAGCGCCTGGCTGGCCATCGAGTCGCTCGGGCGCAGGAAATACACGGCACTTGCCGCGATCAAGGTGACGACGATCAAGCCCGGCAGGACCAGGCGGCTGCTTTTGCGATCACTCATGAGCGGTCTCCTCAGGCATAACATGGGCGACGCTCAGACGTTCGCGGGTGAAATAGGTGCGCGCGGCTTTCTGGATATCTTCCGGGGTCACGCTTTGCAGGTCGGCCAGTTCAGTGTCCATGAGCGTCCAGGACAGCCCCACGGTTTCCAGCGAGCCGATGGCTGTGGCCTGGCTGGTGATGGAATCGCGCTGATAGACCACGCCGGCGATCACTTGGGCGCGGATGCGCTCCAGTTCTTCGGCGGTCGGCGGTTTGGACTTCAATTCTTCCAGCAGGCGCCACAGGCCCGCTTCGGCTTGGGCGACGGTCTTTTTCTTCTGCTGGTTCGGCGTGGCGGTCAGGGTGAACAGGCTGTCGCCACGGGTGTAGGCGTCGTAGCTGGTGGATGCGGCGGAGACCAGCTCCTCACCGCGCTCCAGTTGCTCCGAAATACGCGCGCTGTAGCCGCCGTCCAGCAGGGCCGAGATCAGGCGCAGGGCTTGTACCGAGCGCTTGTCTTCGGCGGTAGCCAGGCCCGGGACGTTGAAACCGAGGATCACGCTCGGCAGTTGGGTCTGCACACGCATCGTCAGCAGGCGCTCGCCAGGCTCGGCCAGCTCCATCGGGATCTTGGCGGGTGGCACGTCGCGCTTGGGAATCGGGCCGAAGTAACGCTGGGCCAGGTTTTTCACCTCGTCCGGGGTCACGTCGCCGACCACCACCAGGGTGGCGTTGTTCGGCACATACCAGGATTGGTACCAGTGGCGCAGCTCTTCGACCTTCATGCGGTCCAGGTCGGCCATCCAGCCGATGGTCGGCGTGTGGTAGCCGCTGGCGGGGTAGGCCATGGCCTTGAAGCGCTCGTAGGCCTTGGACATTGGATTGTCGTCGGTGCGCAGGCGGCGCTCTTCCTTGATCACCTCGATTTCGCGGCTGAACTCGTCGGCCGGCAGGCGCAGGCTGGCCATGCGGTCGGCTTCGAGCTCGAAGGCAACACCCAGGCGGTCACGGGCCAGCACTTGGTAGTAGGCGGTGTAGTCATCGCTGGTGAAGGCGTTTTCTTCGGCGCCCAGGTCGCGCAGGATCAGCGACGCTTCGCCGGGGCCGACCTTGGCGCTACCCTTGAACATCATATGCTCCAGGGCGTGGGACAAACCGGTCTGGCCCGGGGTTTCGTAGCTCGAACCGACCTTGTACCAGACCTGGGAAACCACCACCGGCGCGCGATGGTCTTCGCGCACGACCACCTTGAGGCCGTTATCCAGGGTGAATTCGTGGGTGGGTTGTGGGTCGGCAGCCAGGGCTGAGAGAGGCAGACAAACTGTGCTGAACAGCAGGCCTGCGGCGTGGCGGGCTAGAGCATTCATTCGTTTTTAAACCTGTTGGGCTGCCCGCTTGGTCTTAGCGTCGGCGGGCGAGGAGGTGCTAGGATACTGATCGGATTTAAGGACGGCCACTGCGGCAGTCGTGTTGAGGCCGTTTTAGGCCTTACGAAATGTTGCGCATGAACGAGCTGGCTAAAAAACAGTCTGTTACGCATCGAATTTTATTTACCGACGCCCCCCCAGGCGCGTCGCTACCTTGAGATAGCCGTCTCCATGTTTGGTTCCAACGACGACAAGAAGACCCCAGCTGCGGCTGGCGAGAAGAAAGGCCTGTTCGGATGGCTGCGCAAAAAGCCGCAGGAAACCCCCGTCGCCGAACAGCCGCAGGTTCCAGCCGAACCGATCCCGGACCCTATAGTAGAAGCCGAACCGGTTGCCGAAGCGCCGGCGCCGGTGGTATTGCCGATGGCCGAGCCGGTGCTGCAGCCGCTGGCCGAGGTTGAGCCAGAGCCAGAGCCAGAGCCGCAACCAGAACCCGAGCACAAGCCATGGCCGCAATTGCCGGTGGCCGAAGAGCCCGTGGCACTGGTTGAAGATGTACAGGCCGAACATGTGGCGCCGCCGATTCCGGTGGTCATTGAGCCGCAGCCGGTTGTCGTAGAAGCGCCAGCACCGGCACCGGTGGTGGTCGAGCCAGTGTCTGCCGCCCCTGCCGTCATCGAAGAGCCTGCCGCGCCTGCCGAAACCAGCAAGACCGGTTTCTTCGCCCGCCTCAAGCAAGGCCTGAGCAAAACCAGCGCCAGCATCGGCGAAGGCATGGCCAGCCTGTTCCTGGGCAAGAAGGTCATTGATGACGAGCTGCTGGAAGACATCGAAACCCGCCTGCTGACCGCCGACGTGGGCGTCGAAGCCACCGCGGTGATCATCCAGAGCCTGACCCAGAAGGTCGCGCGCAAGCAGTTGACCGACGCCGATGCCCTCTACAAATCCCTGCAGGCCGAGCTGGCAGCGATGCTCAAACCGGTGGAAGCGCCGCTGGTGATCACGCCGAACAAGCCGTTCGTGATCCTGGTGGTCGGTGTCAACGGCGCCGGCAAGACCACCACCATTGGCAAGCTGGCGAAGAAGCTGCAGTCGGAAGGCAAGAAAGTCATGCTCGCTGCCGGCGACACCTTCCGTGCCGCTGCCGTGGAGCAGTTGCAGGTGTGGGGTGAGCGCAACAAGATCCCGGTCATCGCCCAGCACACCGGCGCCGATTCCGCCTCGGTGATCTTCGACGCCGTGCAAGCCGCCAAGGCCCGTAACATCGATGTGCTGATCGCGGATACCGCCGGTCGCCTGCACACCAAAGACAATTTGATGGAAGAGCTGAAGAAAGTCCGCCGCGTGATCGGCAAGCTCGACGCCGACGCGCCGCACGAAGTGCTGCTGGTGCTCGATGCCGGTACGGGCCAGAACGCCATCAGCCAGGCCAAACAATTCAACCAGACGGTGCAACTGACCGGCCTGGCATTGACTAAGCTCGACGGCACGGCCAAGGGCGGTGTGATCTTCGCCCTGGCCAAACAGTTCGGGTTGCCGATTCGTTATATCGGCGTCGGTGAAGGTATCGACGACCTGCGCACTTTTGAAGCCGAACCCTTTGTACAGGCACTGTTTGCCGAGCGGGAGCGTTCATGATTCGATTCGAACAGGTCGGTAAACGCTATGCCAACGGGCATGTCGGCTTGCATGAGCTGAGCTTTCGAGTACGGCGGGGCGAGTTCTTGTTTGTCACCGGCCACTCTGGCGCCGGCAAAAGTACCCTGTTGCGCCTGCTGCTGGCCATGGAACGCCCGACCACCGGCAAACTGCTGCTGGCCGGCCAGGACCTGGCCACCATCAGCAATGCACAGATTCCGTTCCTGCGCCGCCAGATCGGCGTAGTGTTCCAGAACCACCAGTTGCTGTTCGATCGCACGGTGTTCAACAACATTGCCTTGCCGCTGCAGATCCTCGGGCTGTCCAAGGCCGAGATCGTCAAGCGCGTGGATTCGGCCCTGGAGCGCGTAGCGCTGTCGGACAAGACCGACCTCTACCCCGGCGACCTGTCCACCGGCCAGCAACAGCGCGTCGGCATTGCCCGCGCTATCGTCCACCGTCCGGCCTTGCTGCTGGCGGACGAACCGACCGGCAACCTCGACCCGCGCCTGGCGGCCGAGATCATGGGGGTGTTCGAAGACATCAACCGCCTGGGCACCAGCGTGCTGATCGCCAGTCACGACCTGGCCCTGATCGCGCGCATGCGCCATCGCATGCTGACCCTGCAGCGTGGCCGCCTGATCGGTGACGGGGAGGCCGGCGTATGAGTGCTACACGCAGCCCCAAGGTGTCCGAACGCGTGGCACCGAAACCGGCCGATCCGCAGCCGAAAAAGAAAAAACACGACGAAGACGACGGTCCTGACTTCAGCACCTTGCTGCGCGCCTGGATCGAAAGCCACCGCGCCAGCCTGCTGGACAGCCTGCGTCGCTTGGGCAAACAACCGATCGGCAGCTTTTTCACCTGCCTGGTGATGGCCGTGGCCCTGAGCCTGCCGATGGGCCTGTCGCTGCTGCTCAATAATGTCGAGCGCCTGGGCGGCTCCTGGCAGCGTGCGGCGCAGATTTCGCTGTACCTGAACCTGGATGCGAGCGCCAAAGACGGCGAGAGCCTGCGCGA
Organism: Pseudomonas aylmerensis; assembly: GCF_001702265.1. GTDB lineage: Bacteria > Pseudomonadota > Gammaproteobacteria > Pseudomonadales > Pseudomonadaceae > Aquipseudomonas > Aquipseudomonas aylmerensis. The sequence goes on along the minus strand of NZ_MAUE01000022.1, from coordinate 109,730 downwards.
TGACATCAAGAACCTGCCGGGTGTGGCCGATGCCGAGTACATCAGCCGCGACCAGGCCCTTGAAGAGTTCCAGCAGCAATCCGGCCTGGGCGAGGCACTGAAGGAGCTGCCGCAGAACCCACTGCCGGGCGTGGTGCTGGTGACGCCGAATGAAGTCGACAAGCCGGCCCTGGAAGCCCTGCGACAAAAACTCGCAGAGCTGCCCAAGGTTCAACAGGCACAACTTGATCTAGTCTGGGTTGAGCGGCTGGCGGCAATTCTCAAGCTGGGTGACCGGTTTGTGTTCGGCCTGACGGTGTTGTTGGTGTCTGCATTACTTTTGGTGATAGGTAATACCATTCGTCTTCATATTGAAAACCGTCGCACCGAGATAGAAGTGATTAAACTGGTCGGCGGCACGGACAGCTATGTGCGTCGGCCTTTTCTGTACATGGGCGCGCTTTATGGCTTCGGTGCCGGGATTTTGTCCTGGGGTGTGCTGGCGTTTGGCTTGAACTGGCTGAACGACGCGGTAGTCGGGCTTGCCGGCTTGTACGGCAGTGATTTTGCCCTGGCCGGTGTGCCAGTGGCCGATGGTCTGTCGCTCTTGCTTGGCGCGGTCCTGTTGGGGTATATCGGTGCTTGGATTGCGGTCGCACGGCATTTACGTGAGTTGGCGCCGAAGTAGTTAATGTCAAGGTAATGTGGTTTCGTTTGTATTGACCGTATCAGTGGTTTAGGGAACTTGTCCTACGGTTCCCGGTCAATTTTCGCAGTGCTGAACTGCACGAGTTATGTGAGTCGGAGGTTTTTTCGTATGACCACTTCTTTGCAACCTGCTTATGCTTTGGTCCCGGGTGCGAACCTGGAGGCCTATGTGCACACGGTGAACAGCATTCCATTGCTGACACCGGAGCAGGAGCGTGAACTGGCCGAGAGTCTCTACTATGAGCAGGATTTGGGGGCGGCTCGGCAGATGGTGCTCGCCCACCTGCGTTTTGTCGTACATATCGCCCGTAGCTATAGCGGCTACGGCCTGGCCCAGGCTGACCTGATCCAGGAAGGCAACGTCGGCCTGATGAAGGCTGTGAAGCGCTTCAACCCTGAGATGGGTGTGCGCCTGGTGTCGTTTGCTGTGCACTGGATCAAGGCGGAAATTCACGAGTTCATCCTGCGCAACTGGCGCATCGTGAAAGTCGCGACCACCAAGGCCCAGCGCAAGCTGTTCTTCAACCTGCGCAGCCAGAAGAAACGCCTGGCGTGGCTGAACAACGAGGAAGTCCACCGCGTGGCCGAAAGCCTCGGCGTGGAGCCGCGTGAAGTGCGCGAGATGGAAAGCCGTCTGACTGGCCATGACATGGCGTTCGACCCGGCCGCCGAAGCGGACGACGACAGTGCTTTCCAATCGCCGGCCAATTACCTGGAAGACCACCGGTACGACCCGGCGCGTCAACTGGAAGACGCCGACTGGAGCGACAACTCCAACCACAACCTGCACGAAGCGCTGGAAGTGCTGGACGACCGCAGCCGTGACATCCTCTACCAGCGCTGGCTGGCGGAAGAAAAAGCCACGCTGCACGACCTGGCGCAGAAGTACAACGTGTCGGCCGAGCGGATTCGTCAGCTTGAGAAAAGCGCGATGAACAAGCTGAAGTTGTCGATCGCCGCCTAAAACGCTGCGAAAAGCTAAAAAAATGCCCCGATCGAAAGATTGGGGCATTTTTGTTTGTGCGCAAAACCCAGAGCCTCACGCAATCCCTGGTAGGGTCTCAGTCGGACCACGGCGCCTTGCGGGAGTTATTCAACTCCACCAAGTAACCATCCCCACCCAATTGGCTCATCTGCTGGCGAATCCACGCGGCTCTCCGCGCCACATAGGCAGTCGGATGGCTGGCACTCCACACCCGAGGGTTAGGCAGCACCGCCGCCAGGTAGCTGGCCTGCTGACGGGAGAGCGCCTTGGCACTCATCCCAAAGTGATGCCGCGCGGCAGCCTCGGCGCCAAATACGCCTTCATCCCATTCCACGCTGTTGAGGTACACCTCAAGAATCCGCTGTTTGGGCCAAAGCACCTCGATCAACCCGGTAAACCAGGCCTCCAGGCCCTTGCGCAGATAACTGCGGCCGGCCCACAGGAACAGGTTTTTCGAGACCTGCTGGCTCAGCGTACTGGCGCCACGGATCGAACCACCGCGCTCGTTGTGCAGGATCGCTGCCTGGATCGCGCCGAAATCAAAGCCCCAGTGTTGCGGGAAACGCTGGTCTTCACCGGCCATCACCGCCACTTTCAGGTCATCGGAGATCTGGTCCCACGGCACCCAGGTACGTTGCAGGTCAATCGGCTCACCGTCAAACCAGGATTCGACCTTGCGCTCCACCATCAACGCGGTGAAGGGGGGCGGGACGACACGAAACAGCAGCACCAGCAAGACACTGCCGATGGCGAACCATTTCACGACTTTGAGAAAACGATTGAAGAGGAGACGCAGCATAGAGATGGCTTGGCCGAACCCGTTGAGCGGGCCATTATACAGACCCGGCCCTTTGAGTCTGACTGGAGTTCCTCATGCTGCGTGGTTTTCTGATGTTGGCTGCCTTTTTCGGCTTCACCGGTGTTGCCCTCGGCGCCTTCGCCGCCCATGGCCTGAAAAACCGCCTGAGCGCCGACTACCTGGCGATCTTCCATACCGGCGTGACCTATCAGCTGGTACACACCCTGGCACTGTTTGGCGTGGCGCTGCTGGCCGCACATATTCCTGGCCGGTTGGTCGGCTGGGCGGGCATCTCCTTTGCCGTCGGCATCCTGTTGTTCTCCGGCAGCCTGTATGTGCTGACCCTGACCGGCATCAGCAAACTGGGGATCATTACGCCGTTCGGCGGGTTGGCGTTTCTGCTCGGCTGGTTTTTCCTTGGCCTCGCTGCCTGGCGCTTGCAGCTGACCGCTTGACGCTTGGAGCTGACCTTTGGGTCCCAATCGGGCTAGAATGCTGGCCCCTAAAAACGATGGCGGCCCGTGGCATGCGCATTCAGTTGAACGGCGAATCCTTTGAACTGCCCGACGGTGAAACCGTTGCGGCCCTGCTGACCCGTCTGGACCTGACCGGGCGTCGCGTCGCAGTGGAACTCAACCTGGATATCGTCCCGCGTAGCCAGCACGCCGAGACCGCGCTCACCGAAGGTGACCAGGTCGAAGTGGTCCACGCCATCGGCGGCGGCTAGCCCGCCCGGCGCCTGTGCGCCACCGCGTATTCTGCAGAACCTCACCCACACAGAGGATTTCCCATGAGCATCGTTCGTAGCGACAAGCCCTTCGTCCTGGCCGGTCGTACCTACCAGTCCCGCCTGCTGGTCGGCACCGGCAAGTACCGCGACATGGAAGAAACCCGCCTGGCCATCGAAGCCTCGGGTGCCGAGATCGTAACCTTCGCCGTGCGCCGCACCAACCTCGGCCAGATCGAAGGCGAGCCAAACCTGCTCGAAGTGCTGTCGCCGGATCGCTACACCTTCTTGCCCAACACCGCCGGTTGCTACGACGCCATCGAGGCCGTGCGCACCTGCCGCCTGGCCCGTGAGCTGCTCGATGGCCACAACCTGGTGAAGCTGGAAGTGCTGGCCGACCAGAAAACCCTGTTTCCCAATGTGATCGAAACCCTCAAGGCCGCCGAAACGCTGGTCAAGGAAGGCTTCGACGTGATGGTCTACACCAGCGATGACCCGATCATCGCGCGCCAACTGGCAGAAATCGGCTGTATCGCCGTGATGCCGCTGGCCGGCCTGATCGGTTCCGGCTTGGGCATCTGCAACCCGTACAACCTGCAGATCATCCTCGAAGAAGCCAAGATCCCCGTGCTGGTGGATGCGGGCGTGGGCACTGCGTCCGACGCCACCATCGCCATGGAGCTGGGCTGCGACGCGGTGCTGATGAACTCGGCCATCGCTCACGCCCAGCAGCCGATCATGATGGCTGAAGCCATGAACCACGCCATCGTCGCGGGCCGCCTGGCCTACCTCGCCGGTCGCATGCCGAAAAAACTCTACGCCAGCGCCTCTTCGCCGCTGGATGGTCTGATCAAGTAAGAGCTATTGATGACTGAATCAAACGAAACGCCGAACACCGTGGACGAAGGTGACGAGTCCAAGCACCGCCGCATCAAGAGCTTTGTGATGCGTGCCGGGCGCATGACCGAAGGCCAGCAAAAGGGCCTGGAGCAGGGCACGCCACTGTTCGTCCTGCCGCTGGCCGATGCGCCGGTGGACTACGACCACGTCTTCGGCCGTTCGGCCCCGCGCTCCCTGGAAATCGGTTTCGGCATGGGGCACTCGCTGCTGGAAATGGCCGCCGCCTCGCCGGAGCAGGATTTCATCGGCGTGGAAGTACACCGTCCGGGTGTCGGCGCGCTGCTCAATGGCGTGCTGACCCAAGGCCTGACCAACCTGCGGGTGTATGACTGCGACGCGATCGAAGTGCTCAACCGCTGCATCGCCGACAACAGCCTGGATCGCCTGATGCTGTTCTTCCCCGATCCATGGCACAAGGCCCGTCACCACAAGCGCCGCATCGTCCAGGCATCCTTCGCGGAACTGGTGCGCAGCAAGCTGAAAGTCGGCGGTATCCTGCACATGGCCACCGATTGGGAGCCGTATGCTGAATACATGCTGGAAGTGATGAACGTCGCCCCTGGCTACCGCAACCTGGCCGAAGACGGCAAATGCGTGCCACGCCCGGCCGAGCGGCCGATCACCAAGTTCGAGCGCCGCGGCGAGCGGCTTGGGCATGGTGTCTGGGATTTGAAGTTCGAGAAGCTGGCTTAATCAGCTGGAAACCTGAAGTGCAATCAACTGTGGGAGCTGGCTTGCCTGCGATAGCAACACCTGGGTATCACTGATACACCGAGGTGCCTGCATCGCAGCCAAGCCAGCTCCCACAGTTGTTTTGCGGTGCGCTTTAAATCAGCGGCGGTCCGCAACTACGCCAATCAATACCAGCACCACCACCAGCACCGGTGCGAGGCTGTAGTTATTGAACTGGCTCAGCCCCCGCACGATCCATGGCGTGGCGTAGATCAGCGCGGCGCCGCTGCCGATCATGCACACCAGGGCCATCAACGGCACGCGCAATGCCCCGGCGATGCTGCCCAGGCGCGCTTCGACCCAGCCTTTGATATCGGCGCCAAACAACACCAGCAAACAGCCGACCAGGGCCAGGGAGATTTCCGACAGGTTGCTACGGCTCCAGCGGGATACGGTGGCGAGCAGGTCGAGTACCAGATCCATTCGATTTCCTTAGAGCGATCAGCTCAAAAACTTCTGCAACAGGTCATTGAGAAAGAGTTGCCCGCGGTCAGTGGCCGCCAGGCGTGACGGTTCGACCTGCATTAAGCCACTTTGTTCTGCCTCGCGGCGCGCGGCGTCCAGGCTCGCCAGCTCAAGGCCGGTGCGTTCGGCGTAGAGCTTGGCGTCGACACCTTCAGTCAGGCGCAGGGCGTTCATCAGGAACTCGAACGGCAGCTCCTCATTGGTCAGTTCTTTCGCTCCGGCCTGGAAGTTTTTGGCCGGGTTGAGGTAGTCCTTCGGCGCACGGGTCTTCCAGGTGCGCACAATGCGCCCGTCCGGGTGGCTGAGCTTGCCGTGGGCACCGGCGCCGATACCGATGAAGTCGCCGAAGCTCCAGTAGTTCAGGTTGTGCCGCGCCGGGCGACCTGGCTGGGCATAGGCCGAGACCTCATATTGCGCGTAACCGTGTTCGGCCAGCAGCGCCTGGCCGGCTTCCTGAATGTCCCACAGCGTGTCGTCTTCCGGCAGCGCGGGCGGCTGGTTCCAGAACACGGTGTTGGGTTCCAGGGTCAGCTGGTACCAGGACAAGTGCGTCGGCTTCAGTGCGATGGCCTGGCGCAAGTCGCTCAAGGCGTCGTCCAGGGACTGATCGGGCAGCCCGTGCATCAGGTCCAGGTTGAAGTTATCAAACCCGGCCTGGCGCGCCATGCCGGCAGCGCGCACGGCTTCATCGCCATTGTGGATGCGCCCGAGCGCCTCGAGCTTTTCCTGCTGGAAGCTCTGGATGCCGATCGACAGCCGGTTGATCCCCAGCTTGCGGTAGGCCACGAACTTCTCTTGTTCGAAGGTGCCGGGATTGGCTTCCAGGGTGATCTCGATATCGCTGGCAAACGGGATGCGTGCTTCCACGCCCTTGAGCAGGCGGCCCAGCGCGGCGGCGCTGAACAGGCTCGGCGTACCGCCGCCAAAGAAGATCGAACTCAGTTCCCTGCCATAAACGGCATGCAGGTCTTGATCAAGGTCGGCCAGTAACGCGTCGACATACTCTTCTTCCGGCAGCACTGCGCTGGCGGTATGGGAGTTGAAGTCGCAATATGGGCATTTGCGTACGCACCACGGGATGTGGATATACAGCGCCAGGGGCGGCAGGTGGGGCAGGGCCGCCCGTGGTGTTTGCGTGCCACCGTGGATCAGTGGCTGCGCAGAGGTGTTCTGGGTCATTTCAGGCCCAGGCGTTGGCGCAGCAAATCCATTGCGCGGGCGCGGTGGCTGATCTGGTTCTTGTCGGCGGGGCTCAGTTCGGCGCTGGAAACATTACGCTCCGGCACCCAGAACAGGGGGTCATAGCCAAACCCGTGCTCGCCGCTGGCCGCGTGCAGGATGCGCCCGTGCCACAGGCCTTCGCAGAGGATCGGCAGCGGGTCATCGGCATGCCGAACCAGGGCCAGCACGCAGACGAACTGTGCGCCGCGCAGCGCGTCCGGTACGTCCTTGAGGGCGTCCAGCAGCTTGGCGTTGTTGGCCGCATCGCCTTTGCCGTCGGCATAGCGTGCCGAATAGATGCCAGGGGCGCCGCCGAGGAAGTCCACCGCCAGGCCCGAATCATCCGCCAGCGCCGGCAGGCCGGAGATGCGTGCGGCGTTGCGAGCCTTGAGGATGGCGTTTTCGACGAACGACAGGCCGGTCTCTTCCGGCTCGACCTGGCTGAATTCGCCAATCGAGCGCAGCTGCACGGACTCACCGAGCATGGCCTGGAGTTCTTTGAGTTTGCCGGCGTTATGGCTGGCCAATACGAGTTGGGTGAGGTTCATCATTGCGCCGGAAACAGTTCTTGGTTGAATTGGAAGCTATGAGCCTTGCCACCGGTTTCAACGTTGATGGTAAAAATCTTGACCTCTTGCTGCGGTACGGAATAAGGCGCCAGGTAATTGGTCGCGCCTTTTTCGGTGATCTGCTTGAACGTCAGCACTTCGCTCTTGCCACTCAAGTCCTTGATGGTGCCAGTCACCTGCGCCACCACGGGCGTTACGCCCTTGAATACCGAAACGTTGATCAACCCCTTGTTCTTGCTGCGTACAACGCCTACCTCCTGGGCGGTTTCCGGTTGCAGGAAACTCGAGGTAAACGTGTTGTAACGCACGGTGATATCGCCAAATTCTTTCGTGCGATTGGGGTCGATAGCGTCGGCAGCCATGGCATTGGCCCCAAGCAGTGTGGTCAGTAGAAAAATAGCCAGGCGACTCATGATCGTCCCTCTTGAAGGTGATTAGACGGCAATCTTGTGGTCCGTCAGGCCAGGACTGCTGACCCGGTAAATACCGATTTCGCCCAACAGATTGGGCCATAGCTTACTCGCCCAGCCGTGGCGGTGCTGTTGATCGACGGCAAGGCGGTTGATCACCTTGGCTTCACGCTCGCCACACAGGGCTTCGAAGTCTTCGAAGGTGCAGAAGTGAATGTTCGGCGTGTTGTACCAGGTGTAGGGCAGGAAGTCCGACACCGGCATGCGGCCTTTGGTGGCCAGGTACCAGCGGCAACGCCAGTGGCCGAAGTTGGGGAAAGTGATGATGCACTGGCGGCCTACGCGCAGCATTTCGTCGAGGATGCGGTCCGGGTAGTGCACGGCCTGCAGGGCCTGGGTCATCACCACGATGTCGAAGCTGTTGCTGGCAAAATTGCCCAGGCCCTTGTCCAGGTCCTGCTCGATCACGTTGATGCCCTTGGCCACGCACTGGGCGATGTTGTCCGGGTCGTTTTCCAGGCCGTAGCCGGTGACTTGCTTGTTGTCGCGCAGCCAGCTCAGCAGTTCGCCATCGCCGCAACCAAGGTCGAGCACGCGGCTGCCGGCGGGGATCCAGTCTTGGATGATTTCCAGGTCGGCTCTCATGGCGTTCTCACAAAGTAATGCGGTTCATGTAATTGCCGAACGCCTGCAGGTAACGCGGGATCGGGATCAGGAAGGCGTCGTGGCCTTGCGGAGCATCGATCTCCAGGTAGCAGACGTCTTTGCGCGCAGCCATCAGCGCGTCCACCAGCTCACGGGAGCGGGCCGGCGAGAAGCGCCAGTCGGTGGTGAACGACATCACGCAGAACTTGGCCGTGGCAGCTTCGAAGGTTTTCGCCAGGTCATCGTCATGGTTGGCTGCCGGGTCGAAGTAGTCCAGGGCCTTGGTCATCAGCAGGTAGGTGTTGGCGTCGAAACGCCCGGAAAACTCCTCGCCCTGGTAACGCAGGTAGCTTTCGACCTGGAACTCGACGCTGTGGAAGTCGTAGTTGAGCTTTTCACTCTTGAGGCCACGGCCGAATTTCTCGCCCATGGAGTCATCGGACAGGTAGGTGATGTGCCCGACCATCCGCGCCAGCATCAAGCCACGCTTGGGGATCACGCCGGCTTCCTGGAACGAACCGCCGTGGAACTCGGGGTCGGTGAGGATGGCCTGGCGCGCCACTTCGTTGAAGGCGATGTTCTGGGCCGACAACTTGGGGGCCGAGGCGATTGCCAGACAGTGGCGCACGCGATCCGGGTAGGTGATGGTCCACTGCAGGGCCTGCATGCCGCCCAGGCTGCCGCCAATCACGGCGGCCCATTGGGCGATGCCCAGCAGGTCGGCGAGGCGTGCCTGGCTGTGCACCCAGTCTTCCACGGTCAGCACCGGGAAGTCGGCGCCGAACGGCTTGCCGGTTTCCGGGTTGAGGCTGCTGGGACCGGTGGAGCCGTTGCAGCCGCCGAGGTTGTTCAGGCTGACCACAAAGAACGTGTTGGTGTCGATGGGCTTGCCGGGGCCGATGCAGCTGTCCCACCAGCCGGGCTTGCGCTCGTCGACGCTGTGGTAGCCGGCGGCATGGTGATGGCCGGACAAGGCGTGGCAGATCAGCACGGCGTTGCTCGCCGTGGCGTTCAACTGGCCGTAGGTTTCATAGATCAGGTCGTAGGCAGGCAGCGAACGGCCGCAGGCCAGGGCCAGCGGTTCGCTGAAGTGCGCCACTTGGGGCACGACCAGTCCAACAGAATCGGGGGGGAAGGCAGCTGGCATCGACCCTGCTCTCGTTTAAATGAGGCGTAAGTCTAAAGACCGCTGCACCCAGCGGCAAGCAAAGGCCTGCACCGGTAGGCAGATACAAAATGTGGGCGCCGATTTGCCTGCGATGCGGGCACCTCGGTGTTTGGGTTACACCGCTGTGCTGCTATCGCAGGCACGCCAGCGCCCACATTTGTTCAGCGTCAGATCAGGCCGAACAGTTCCTTGGGCATGAACGCATAGAACGCCAGGCGCGGAATCACCCAGCTTTGCACCAGCTGGATCGCGATGAACGCGAAGATCGGCGAAATATCCAGGCCGCCGAGGTTGGGGATCAGGCGACGGAACGGCGCCAGCACCGGCTCGGTGATCTGGTAGACCAGTTCGGCACCCGGGCTACGGCTGCCGGGAGCGACCCAGGAGAGGATCACGCTGATGATCATCGACCAGAAGATGATCTTCAAAAACAGCGAGAAGATGCCGATCAGCGCCCAAGGCAACAGCAACACAGTGAAGGCCTGGTAGCCATTGAGCATCAGGATCACCGCGAACAGCAGGATCTGCAGCAGCAGCGCCAGCACCAGCGACGACATGTCCAGGCCGAACAGGCTCGGGATCACCCGGCGCAGCGGCTTGAGCAAGGGCTGGGTGGCCTTGACCACGAACTGGCACAGCGGGTTGTAGAAGTTCGCCCGCACCAGTTGCAGGATAAAGCGCATCAGCACGATCAGCAGGTACAGGCTGCCCAGCGTCTGGATGATGAAAATGGCAGCGTCATTGATTCCGAGCATGTTTGTTTCCTATGTAGGGGACGACTATTTGCCCAGCTGCTCGGCCATCTCAGCCGAACGATGTGCCGCGGCACCCAGAGCTTTTTCGACCAGGGCTTCAAAGCCGCCGGCCTGGAACGATTCGATAGCCGCCTGGGTGGTGCCACCTGGAGACGTCACGCGACGGCGCAGCTCGGCGGCGTCAACTTCGCTGCCAACGGCCATCTTCGCGGCGCCGAGGGCGGTTTGCTCGGCCAGTTGCTCGGCGACTTCGTGGGGCAGGCCGAGTTTCACGCCAGCGGCGGTCATGGCTTCGATCAGCAGGAAGAAGTACGCCGGGCCACTGCCGGAGACGGCGGTGACGGCGTCCAGCTGTTGTTCCTGTTCCAGCCACAGGGCAATGCCCACGGCAGACAGCAACTCCTGGGCCTGGTCGCGCTGTTCGGCGCTCACTTCGGCGGTGGCGTACAGGCCGCTCACGCCCTGGCGCAGCAGCGCCGGCGTGTTGGGCATGCAGCGTACGATCGGCTGCGCGCCGAGCCAGTTGTTCATGCTGGCGCAGGTGATGCCGGCAGCGATGGACACCACCAACTGGTGTGGCAGCAGGCTCGGGCGCAGGCTTTCGCACACGGCTTTCATCGCTTGTGGCTTGACCGCCAGCACGATCACATCGACGCCGCTGATGGCCTCGGCGTTGTCAGCAAAGGTTTGAATACCGTGTTCGGCGCTGACGCGGGCACGGGTGTCGTGACCGGGGTCGCTGGCGCGGATCTGCGCGGCGTCCAGGCCTTTGGCCCGCAGGCCGCCGATCAGGCTGGCCGCCATGTTGCCGGCGCCGATAAAGGCAATACGCGTGTTGCTCATGACAGGTCCTTATTCAGATGGATGTCAGCCATTTCATGGCTGGCCGTAGTCGCGGGCGCCAAACAGGGCGGTACCGATCCGCACCCAGGTGGCGCCTTGGGCGATGGCCGACTCGAGGTCGTGGCTCATGCCCATGGAAAGTGTGTCGAGCGCCAGGTTCAGGCTGGCTTGCAGCTCGCGCACGGCAGCGAACGCTGCATCTTGTGCGCTCCGATCTTCAGTCGGCTCAGGGATCGCCATCAGGCCACGCAGTTTCAGGCGCGGCAGGGCGCTGATGGCGTTGGCCAGGGCCGGCAGGTCGGCGGGTGTACAGCCGGACTTGCTGGCTTCGCCGCTGACATTGACCTGGATGCAGATATTCAGCGGTGGCAGGTCGGCCGGGCGTTGTTCGGACAGGCGTTGTGCGATTTTCAGGCGGTCCACGGAATGCACCCAAGCGAAGTTCTCGGCGATCGCGCGAGTCTTGTTCGATTGAATGGGGCCGATGAAGTGCCAACTCAAGGGCAGGTCGGTTAATTGCGCCTGTTTGCCCAGGGCCTCCTGCAGATAGTTCTCGCCGAAGTCGAGCAGGCCGGCGGCATAGGCTTCGCGCACGGCTTGCGCGGGTTTGGTCTTGCTCACGGCCAGCAGGTGGATGCTGCTTGCGTCACGTTGCACGGCGTCGGCTGCGGCGCGGATGCGCTGGCTAACCAGGCCGATGTTGTCTGCTATCGTCGACATTCAAGATGCGCCCGTGGATATGGAGTCCGCGGCATTCTACTGGAAATGGAAAGCCCTATGGATATCACTGAATTGCTCACGGCCAGCGTGCGTCGTGGCGCCTCTGACCTGCACCTGTCGGCAGGCCTTGCACCCATGTTGCGAATCGATGGCGAGGTTTGGCCGCTGGATTGCCCGGTGCTTTCGGCCCCGCAAGTGGCGGACTTGTTGAGCCCGTTGCTGAACAAATACCAGCAAAAGGATTTCGAAACATCTCTTGAAACGGATTTCGCCTTCGCGCTGCCGGGGCTGGCGCGGTTCCGGGCGAATGTGTTCCAGCAGGATCGCGGCATGGCCGCGGTGTTTCGCACCATTCCCTCTGAAGTCCAGAGCCTGGAAGGCCTTGAGTTGGGCGAGGTGTTCCGGCGTATCGCCCAACTGCCGCGCGGCCTGGTGCTGCTGACCGGGCCGACCGGGTCCGGCAAGTCCACCACCCTGGCGGCGATGATCGACTACCTCAACCAGCACCGACGCCAGCACATCCTCACGCTGGAAGACCCGATCGAATTTATCCACACGCCGAACCTGGCGCTGATCAACCAGCGCCAGGTCCACCGCGATAGTCATAGCTTTTCCACGGCCTTGCGCTCGGCACTGCGCGAAGACCCGGATGTGATCCTGGTGGGTGAGCTGCGCGACCTGGAAACCATCCGCCTGGCGCTGACGGCCGCTGAGACCGGCCACCTGGTCTTTGGCACCCTGCACACGTCGTCGGCGGCAAAGACCGTGGACCGCCTTGTGGACGTGTTCCCGGCGGGAGAAAAAGCCATGGTCCGCTCAATGCTGTCGGAGTCGCTGCAGGCGGTAGTGGCCCAAGTGCTGGTCAAGAAGATCGGCGGCGGGCGGGTGGCGGCCCATGAAATCATGCTGGCCACGCCGGCCATTCGCAATTTGATCCGCGAAGACAAGGTGGCGCAGATGGTCTCGGCGATTCAGACCGGCGGGGCGTTGGGGATGAAGACGCTGGACATGAGCTTGAAGGCGCTGGTCAGCGAAGGGCTGGTCAGCCAAGCGGATGCACGGGAGAAGGCGAGGGTGCCTGCAGATATCTAGAGAGTGCTGATATCAATGTGGGAGCAACTGTGGAGCCCCATTGAGGCTGCGAAGGCGACGGCATTGCGGGCGTTATCTTTGGCTGACACACCGCTTTCGCAGCCTCGCCAAGGCTCGACAACTCCCACAGGGGATAATCCGCTGTGTGATCGCCATATTCGACGCGACGCAGGTTGAATGTGGGAGCTGGCTTGCCTGCGATAGCGCACTGTCAGACGACATCTCTGCCATTGACACACCGTCATCGCAGGCAAGCCCGCTCCCACATTTGATTGCATTTCAAACAGGAGGGCGGCTGCCGGTTGGATCTAGCGCTGCACGACGCGCAGGTTGCTGTTTTGCTCTTTAGGCAGAACGCGCTTGGCAATCACGTAGTTCTTGTCCCAGAACGGCTTTTTCAGCGTGTCGATGCTGACGGCCTTGCCACGGCGTGGTGCGTGGATGAAGCGGTCGTTGCCCAGGTAGATGGCTACGTGGTTGACCTGGCGGCTCTTGAGCTTGAAGAACAACAGGTCACCCGGTTTCAGGTCCTTGCGCTCGACCTTCTGTCCGTGGCCAGCGGCCATGGCGTTGGAAGTGCGTGGCAAATCCACTGCGGCGACGTCGTTAAACGCATATTTCACCAAACCGCTGCAATCGAACCCTTTACTTGGGCTGCTGCCGCCCCAACGATAAGGTGTACCGAGCACGTTGACGGCGCGGCTGAGGACGTTGCTGCTTTGCTTGGTGTTGGCGGCAACCAGGTGTGTCGACGATTTGCCGTGCACCGTGCTCAGTTGAGTCGGGCGGTTGACGGTCTGCTTTACCGACTTGGCCGTGCTTGGCGTGCTGTGGACTTTAGGGGTGAAACCGTTGACGTTAGGAAGTCGTTGCTCACGATTGGTGGCGTGGGCGGCCAGTGGCATTAATAGGCAGATGGTTAGCCATGTCTTGAAAAATGGTCGCATTAGGCGTGGCTCTTATGGGTTTGCGCGCAACTTTATAACAGCTTTTTGTGCTGTTCTCAGGCCGTTTGTCGACTGAACCTTGGGGTCAAATTCAGGAAAAACGCGACGAATCGCCGCAATTGTCCTACACAAGTCAGGTGGCATAAGGCTTTCAGGGCAGTGAAGATACCATTGGCCGTACGTCGGGCGCCCGTAAAAAAGTCACAAAGAAAGTGAAAAAATTTATCTATCGAGGCAAAAGAGGTACTGCATGAACACCTATCAACAGATTGGTCCGCAGCAAGATACCCACAGCAAGGTGATTGGTTACCTGCTCTGGATTTTCGGTTTTACCGGCGCGCACCGCTTCTATTACGGCAAGCCCGTGACCGGTACGATCTGGTTTTTCACCTTCGGCCTGCTGGGCATCGGCTGGCTGATCGACCTGTTCCTGATCCCGGCCATGGACCGTGAAGCGGACCTGCGTTTTACCGCCGGGCCCATCGAATACAACGTGGCGTGGATTCTGTTGGCGTTCCTTGGCGTATTCGGCGTGCACCGCATGTACCAGGGCAAATGGATCACCGGCCTGATCTACCTGCTGACCGGCGGGTTGTTCCTGGTGGGGGTGCTGTATGACTTCTGGACGTTGAATACCCAGGTCTCGATCCGCAATGCCGAGCGCAACAGCGGACGCTGAGACTTTCAAGCCTAATAGAGAGTCAATGTGGGAGCGGGCTTGCTCGCGAATACGGTGTGTCAGCCGCCAAACAGGCTGACTGATCCACCGCATTCGCGAGCAAGCCCGCTTTTTTACCGCGCCCGCTTCAGGCCTGGTAGCTGATCCGCCCATCCACCAAGGTGTAGCGCACCGTCGCCGGCAGGCTATGGCCGATGAACGGGCAGTTTTCACCCTTGGACAGCCAGTGCTCACCGGCCACCGTGGAGCTGGCCGGATCAAACAGCACCAGGTCCGCCGCTGCACCCACCGCCAGTTTGCCCGCCGGCAGGCGCAGGGCTTCGGCCGGGCCGGCACTGAGGCGTGCCAGCAGGGTTGGCAAGTCCAGCAGGCCGTCTTCCACCAGGGTCATCGCCAACGGCAGCAACAGCTCTACGCTGCTGATGCCCGGCTCGGTCGCGCCAAACGGCGCCAGCTTGGCATCACGCTCGTGGGGCTGGTGATGGCTGGAGATCGCCGAGACCACGCCGGATTTGACCGCCGCACGCAACCCTTCACGGTCGGCCAGGGTGCGCAGGGGCGGTTGTACGTGGTACAGGCTGGAGAAGTCGATCAGCGCCTCGTCCGTCAAAATCAGCTGGTACAGGGCGACATCCGCCGTCACCGGCAAGCCGCGAGCCTGCGCCTGGGCGATCAGGGCCACGCCGCGAGCGCTGGTCAGCTGGCTGAAGTGCGCGCGCACGCCGCTTTGTTCCACCAGCAGCAGGTCGCGGGCCAGGGCCACGGTTTCCGCCGTTTCCGGAATGCCCGGCAGGCCGAGGAAGCTGGCGACCGCGCCTTCATGGGCCAGGCCGCCTTCCGCCAGGTCGCGGTCCTGGGAGTGGAAGATCACCGTCAGGTCGAAGGTGGCCGCGTATTCCAGGGCACGGCACAGCGTGCGGGTGCTGCGAAAGCTTTCCAGGCCGTTGCCGAAGGCCACGCAACCGGCGTCGCGCAGGGCGATCAGCTCGGCGAGTTGTTCGCCTTCCAGGCCTTTGCTCAGGGCGCCGATGGGGAACACCTTGCAATTGCCGGCTTCGCGGGCGCGGTCGAGGATCAGCTCGGTCACGGCCGAGGTGTCCAGCACAGGCTTGGTGTGTGGCGGGCAGCACAGGCTGGTCACGCCACCGGCAGCGGCGGCGCGGGTTTCGCTGGTGATGTTGCCTTTGCGGCTGTAACCCGGCTCGCGCAGGGCGACGTTCAGATCGACCAGCCCAGGCGCGGCCACCAGGCCTTTGGCGTCGATGGTCTCGCTGGCGGCGAAGCCTGCGGGCGCCGCGCCGAGGGCGATGATCTTGCCGGCTTCCAGATGAAGATCGGTAACTTGATCCAGGCCACTGGCCGGATCGATGACTCGGGCGCCGAGAATGCTGAGCTTCACTGGGCCTTCTCCTGCTCGAATTGACGTTGCGCGGTTTGCCCGCTCATGGCCATGGACAACACCGCCATGCGCACGGCGATGCCGTAGGTCACCTGGTTGAGAATCACCGACTGGTTGCCGTCGGCCACCGCCGACTCAATCTCCACCCCGCGGTTGATCGGGCCGGGGTGCATCACGATGGCATCCGGCTTGGCCCCGGCCAGGCGCGCGGTGGTCAGGCCGAACAGGCGGTAGAACTCGCCTTCGCTCGGCAGCAGGCCACCGGCCATGCGCTCGCGCTGCAGGCGCAACATGATCACCACGTCCACGTCCTTGAGGCCTTCGGTCATGTCGGTGTAGACCTTCACGCCGTATTGCTCGATGCCGATCGGCAGCAGGGTTTTCGGCGCGATCACGCGGATGTCCGGGCAACCCAGGGTCTTCAGGGCCAGCATGTTCGAGCGCGCGACCCGCGAGTGCAGGATGTCGCCGACGATGGCCACCGAGAGGTTTTCAAAGCTGCCCTTGTGCCGACGGATGGTGAGCATGTCGAGCATGCCTTGGGTCGGGTGGGCGTGACGGCCGTCGCCGCCGTTGATGATCGCGACCTGCGGGCACACGTGCTCGGCGATGAAGTGTGCGGCACCGGAGTCGCCGTGGCGGACCACGAACATGTCGGCGGCCATGGCTTCCAGGTTGCGCAGGGTGTCGAGCAGGGTCTCGCCCTTGCTCGCCGACGACGTCGACACGTTCAGCGTGATCACGTCGGCCGACAGCCGCTGGGCCGCCAGTTCAAAGGTGGTGCGGGTGCGGGTGGAGTTCTCGAAGAACACGTTGCAGATGGTCTTGCCGCGCAGCAGCGGGACCTTCTTCACCGCCCGCCCACCGACTTCGAGGAACGAGTCGGCGGTGTCGAGGATTTCGGTGAGCAGTTCGCGGGGCAAACCGTCGAGGGACAAGAAATGTTGCAACTGGCCCTGAGCATTGAGCTGCAGCGGGCGCTTGGCATCTAGAGGCGTCATCGCGGGGACTCTTTACAAGGCGGTTTAAAGGGCAAGGTCTTGCAGTTCGAGTTCGAGCGGCGTAGGACCGGACAATTTTACCCGCTGATGGGCTGAAAGCGACAGGGTGGCGCCGACCACATCCGGGCTGATCGGCAGTTCGCCGGCGTCCAGGTCCAGCAGGCAGACCAGGGTCACGCTGGCTGGGCGGCCGTAGTCGAACAGCTCGTTCATGGCGGCGCGGATGGTGCGGCCGCTCATCAGCACGTCGTCGATCAGCACCAGGTGCTGGCCTTCGATCTCGAATGGCAGGGCCGATGGGCGCACTTGTGGGTGCAGGCCGTTCTGGCTGAAGTCGTCGCGGTAGAAGGACACATCCAGTGTGCCCAGGGGCGAATCGCTGCCCAGTGCTTCCAGCAACGCCTGGGCCACCCACACACCGCCGGTGCGAATGCCGATGAAGCGCGGTTCGCTGATGGCGCGGTGTTGCAGATGGGCCGTCAGGCTCGTCGCCATCTGGCTGATCAGTTCGGCGGGATTGGGCAGGCTCATGGTGGCTCCTTCTAGGCCTTGCGCGGCGGGGTGACGGCAAGGTCCGGGCTCAAACGTAAAAAGACGCGGCAAGCCGCGTCAGTCAGGATTCAAATAAAGCGGTGTTTTCATCCAGCCAACCCTGCAACAGCAAGGCGGCGGCGATGGCGTCCACGGGGTTGTCGCGGTAGCTGCCCTTTTGCCCGCCACGGGCCAGGCGCTCACCCTTGGCTTCGAAGGTGGTGAGGCGTTCGTCGTGGGTATAGAAGGGCAGGTTGTAGCGGCCATTGAGGCGACGCGCGAACTTCTCGGCGCGCAGGCACATGTCGCTGGGTGTGCCGTCCATGTTCAAGGGCAGGCCAACCACGACGGCGTCGGGCTTCCACTCCTTGATCAGGGCTTCGACCTGGTTCCAGTCCGGCACGCCGTTCTGGGCTTTAAGGGTGCACAACTCGCGGGCCTGGCCGGTGATGACCTGGCCGACCGCGACGCCGATCTGTTTGGTGCCGTAGTCAAACCCGAGGATCAAGCGCAAAGCCATCAGGCGTGCCCCGCCTGGCTGGTGAGCAGGCTGAGGTTGACGCGCAGCTTGGCGGCGGCCGCCTCCAGGCGCAGTTCGCTGGCGGTGTGAAACAGGATGTCGGCGTCGAACGGGCAGGTCAGCCAGGCATTGCTGGCCAGTTCGGCTTCCAGCTGCCCGGCCTCCCACCCTGCGTAACCGAGGGTGATGACACTGTGCTCCGGGCCGACGCCGTCGGCGATGGCGAACAGTATGTCCTGGGAGGTGGACAGCGACACACCTTCCAGGTCAACCGTGGCCTGGAACTTTGGCCCGGTGGGGTGCAGCACAAAACCGCGATCCGTCTGCACCGGCCCGCCGATATAAATCGGCACGCCCTGGCAACGCGCCGGCGGGTCGATCTCGGGGCGCAGTTGCTCGAGGATATCCGCCAGGTTCAGCTCCTGCGGGCGGTTCACCACCAGCCCCATGGCACCATTGGCCGTGTGCTCGACTATATAGGTCAAGGTCTGCGCAAAGTTCGGGTCGGCCATATGGGGCATGGCGATCAGGAATTGGTGCTTGAGGTAGGTCGGGCTGACATTTTTCATGTCCGCTAGTGTGGCGGGGGAGGCGCGAACTGACAAGCTGCGGCGGGCCCTAATTGTCACGAGCGGGGCTGCTGTGGTGGGCGGGCTCACTGTGGCGAGCGGGCTTGCCCCGCGTTGGGCTGCGCAGCGGCCCTAAAATCTGACACTGCGGTTTTTCAGCAGGAGCGCGATGAGAAGAGTGGGGCTGCTGCGCAGCCCAACGCGGGGCAAGCCCGCTCGCCACAATAAGCCTGTTCGCCCTATTAGTCCTGCTGGCTGCCAGGGGGCGGTGTGTCAGTTACTGGACAGCCGGTCGCCCTTGGCAAACTTCCAGGTGCGGATGATTTCCAGGCGGTCGACGTCATTCAGGTCGCCGGTGAACGGCGCAAAGGGCGCGGCCAGGCGCACGATGCGCTGGGCAGCCTGGTCGAGCAGCGGCTGGCCGGAGGACTCCAGCACCTGCACCTCATATAACGTGCCGTCGCGGTTGATCGACACCAACAAGCGCAAATTGCCATAAATCTGCTGGCGTCGGGCTTCATCCGGGTAATTCAGGTTGCCGATGCGCTCGACCTTCTTGCGCCACTCATCCTTATACCAGGCGCCCTTGTCGCGCATGGTCGACGCGGCGTTCAACCGGTAGATGCGCGGGCGCTTGGCGTAGAGCTGCTGTTCGTTGGCCAGTTCGGCTTCGAGGCTGGAGATCTGGTCGGAGAGCTGCGAGCTGTCGAACGTGGGCGCCGGCTTTACAGGCTCGGGTTGCGGTTCGGTCTTGGCCTTTTCGCGCTGGGTCGGGGCTTTTTGCGGTTTGGGCGCGACGGTGGTCACGGCGGCCTTGGGCGCAGCCTGTTTGACTTCGGGCTTGGGCGCAGGCGGTGGCGGGGTGACTTTATTGACCTTGTTGTCCTGGAACGGCGCCACTTCGGTGGTCTTGGGCACCGCTTTCTTGTCGAGCGTGCCGCTGCCCTGCTGGTTGTCCTGGGCGAGAAAGTCAGCCTTTTCGGGCGGTTTTTCACTCTTGAACGTGGCGAGGGTGATTTCCAGGGTCTGGGTGATCTGCTTGGGTTCGACCATGGTGAACCCCACGCCGAGGATCAAGGCCAGGTGAATCAGTGCAGCGAGGAACAGGGTAAATCCGAGCCGATCAGCCGGGCGCACGCCGCTGTGGGAGAGTTCGGGGGGCAGATCGGACGGGAGTGTCATGACAAGAAAACCAACATCGCGCGTTTCACAGGTGGCGCATGATAACGCAATGTTGGTTTATGTCCGGCTGTTCTATGTCACTTGGCCTGGAGCTTGCGCTCAATCGCCGCCATCAGCATTTCACCAATATTGGTGCCGAACGCATTGTCGATCTCGCGGATACAGGTGGGGCTGGTGACGTTGATTTCAGTGAGGTTTTCACCAATCACGTCGAGGCCGACAAACAGCAGGCCCTTTTCGCGCAGGGTTGGGCCGACCTGGGAAGCGATCCAGCGGTCCTTGTCCGACAGCGGCCGCGCTTCACCACGGCCACCCGCGGCGAGGTTGCCACGGGTCTCGCCGGCCGCCGGGATGCGCGCCAGGCAATAGTCCACCGGCTCGCCGTCGATCATCAGGATGCGCTTGTCGCCATCCTTGATCGCCGGCAGGTAGGCCTGGCCCATGATCTGCTGGGTGCCCAGCGCGGTCAGGGTCTCCAGGATCACCGACAGGTTCGGATCCCCTGCACGGTGACGGAAGATCGAGGTACCGCCCATGCCGTCCAGCGGCTTGAGGATCACGTCGCCGTGCTTGGCGGCGAATTCACGCAGCACATCGGCGCGGCGGCTGACCACGGTCGGTGGCGTGCACTGCGGGAACAGCGTGGCGAACAGTTTTTCATTGCAGTCGCGCAGGCTCTGCGGCTTGTTGACGATCAATACCCCGGCGCGCTCGGCCTGCTCCAGCAGGTAAGTGGAGTAGACGAATTCCATGTCGAACGGCGGGTCCTTGCGCATCAGGATCACGTCCAGGTCGCTCAGGGGGCTGTCGATTTCGTCCGAAAGCTCGAACCACTTCTCGGGGTTGGCAAACACCTGCAGCGGGCGCATGCGCGCGCGAGCCTGGCCGTCACCCTGGTAAAGATCCGGCTGTTCCATATAGAACAGGCTCCAGCCGCGGGCCTGGGCGGCCAGGAGCATGGCCAGCGAGCTGTCCTTTTTATAGGAGATGCTGGCGATAGGGTCCATGACAATGCCGACGCGAACGCTCATGGGGGATTTCCTCTAGCAAATTAGGCGCATAAAAGTGGCGTCAGAGTGGCGCTGCGGCTGTTGTGGGTCAAGGAAAAACCACCTGGCCGGTTGCTCGATAGATTGCGCCCGGAGACTGTGCTAAAAAGACTGCCACGGCGCAGCAGCCCTTGAATTCCAAGGCTTGCGGCGCTCATCCTGTGCAACATCAGGCAGTACACACCGAAAACCGATTCGCTGTGGCGATGGTAGAGCAGATATGGAACAGCATTCCAACGCCTTGAGAGTGATGGTGATCGACGATTCGAAAACGATCCGCCGCACCGCCGAGACCCTGTTGAAGAACGTGGGGTGCGATGTCATCACGGCCATCGACGGTTTCGATGCCCTGGCCCGGATTGTTGATCATCACCCGCACATTATCTTTGTCGACATCATGATGCCGCGCCTGGATGGTTATCAGACCTGCGCCCTGGTGAAGAACAACCCGGCGTTCAAGTCGATCCCGGTGATCATGCTGTCCTCCAAGGACGGCCTGTTCGACAAGGCCAAGGGGCGCATCGTCGGTGTCGATCAGTTTTTGACCAAGCCTTTCAGCAAGGAAGAACTGCTGGGCGCGATCAAGGCCTACGTGCCTGGGTTCGCCGCAGTAGAACAAGCACACTGACGCCGCCCCACAAGGGCTGGCGCCGACCAATGTAGTGGGGAAAACCATGGCACGCGTTCTGATCGTCGACGATTCGCCGACTGAAATGTACAAACTCACCGGCATGCTGGAAAAGCATGGCCACCAGGTGCTCAAGGCCGAAAACGGCGCGGACGGCGTGGCCCTGGCCCGCCAGGAAAAGCCCGATGCCGTGCTGATGGACATCGTGATGCCGGGGCTCAATGGCTTCCAGGCCACGCGCCAGCTGTCCAAGGAGCCGGAAACCAACGGCATCCCGATCATCATCATCACCACCAAGGATCAGGAAACCGACAAGATCTGGGGCGCGCGCCAGGGCGCCAAGGATTACCTGACCAAACCGGTGGATGAAGAAACCCTGATCGCCACGCTGAACAAGGTGCTGGCCGGCTAAAGGCTCGCGATGATGACCGAGTCGCAAACCGCCTTCGAGCTGCTGCTGGACATCGACCGCCGCTGCCGCCTGCTGGCCGCCGACCTGCCGTCGCAGGAAACCCGCCTGCAGCGCTGGAGCGGGATCGGTTTTCGCCTGGGGCCGCATTGGTATGTGGCGCCCATGGGCGAAGTCGCCGAGGTCTTGCACGAGCCGCGCTGCACCTTGATGCCGGGGGTAAAGCCGTGGGTCAAGGGCGTGGCCAATCTGCGCGGGCGTTTGCTGCCGGTGATGGACCTGGGCGGGTTTCTCGGCCTGGAACTGTCCCGGGCGCGCAAGCAGCGGCGGGTGCTGGTAGTGGAATTCAACGACCTGTTTGTCGGGCTGCTGGTAGACGAGGTGGTAGGCATGCAGCATTTCGCACAAGACGCACTGCGGGCGAGCGCAGCTTTCGCCGCACCGTTTATCCAGGGCCAGTTCGATGGCGACCAGCAGTGGCAGGTGTTCAGCCCCTTCGCCCTGGCCCAGGCCCCAGGCTTCATGGATGTTGCCGCATGAGCACCCCGACCACGCCCAAACCCCAGGCCGCTTCACGCAGCCGCTCGCAGATCATCATGCTGTTTATCGCGCTGATCGTGTTCATCATGCTGTTGTTCGCCAACTTCGCGTACCTCAATACCCAGTCCACCTACGACAAGCAGTACATCGGCCACGCCGGTGAGTTGCGCGTGCTGTCCCAGCGCATCGCCAAGAACGCCACCGAAGCGGCTGCCGGCAAGGCGGCTGCGTTCAAGCTCTTGAGCGATGCGCGCAACGACTTCGCGCAACGCTGGGGCTACCTGAAAAAAGGTGACATTGAGACCGGGCTGCCCGCCGCGCCCAATGCTGTACGTGCGGAAATGCGCGCGGTACAGACCGACTGGGAAGCGCTGCTGAAGAACACCGACGCGATCCTCGCCAGCGAGCAGACCGTGCTGTCCCTGCACCAGGTGGCCGCAACCCTGGCTGAAACCGTGCCGCAGTTGCAGATGGAGTCGGAAAAAGTCGTCGATATCCTGCTGCAACGCGGCGCCCCGGCCAGCCAGGTGGCCTTGGCCCAGCGCCAGTCGCTGCTGGCCGAGCGCATTCTCGGCGCGGTGAATACCGTGCTCGCCGGCGACGAAACCGCCGTGCAGGCCGCCGACGCTTTCGGCCGCGACGCCAACCGCTTCGGCCAGGTGCTCAACGGCATGCTCCAGGGCAACGCCGGGCTGCGCATCACTCAGGTCGAAGACCGCGACGCCCGTGCGCGGCTGGCAGAAATTGCCGAGCTGTTCGAGTTTGTCTCCGGCTCCGTGGATGAAATCCTCGAGACCTCGCCGCAGCTGTTCCAGGTGCGCGCTTCGGCGAGCAATATTTTCAACCTGTCGCAAACCCTGCTCGATGAAGCCTCGCACCTGGCCACCGGTTTTGAAAACCTCGCCAGCGGGCGCAGCTTCGACACCATCGGCGGCTACGTGCTGGGCCTGCTGGCGCTGACCTCGATCATCCTCATCGGCCTGGTCATGGTGCGCGAGACCAACCGCCAGCTGCATGAAACCGCCGAGAAGAACGAGCGCAACCAGAACGCGATCATGCGCCTGCTGGATGAAATCGAGGACCTGGCCGACGGCGACCTCACCGTGACGGCGTCTGTGACCGAGGACTTCACCGGCGCCATCGCCGACTCCATCAACTATTCCGTCGACCAACTGCGCGACCTGGTCGCCACCATCAACCTCACCGCCGGGCAAGTCGCCGGCGCGGTGCAGGACACCCAGGCCACCGCCATGCACCTGGCCCAGGCCTCGGAGCATCAGGCCCAACAGATCGCCGAAGCCTCCACCGCGATCAACCAGATGGCCCAGTCCATCGACCAGGTCTCGGCCAACGCCGCTGAATCCTCGGCGGTGGCCGAGCGTTCGGTGGAGATTGCCAACAAAGGCAACGAGGTGGTGCACAACACCATCCACGGCATGGACAACATTCGCGAGCAGATCCAGGACACCGCCAAGCGCATCAAGCGCCTGGGCGAGTCGTCCCAGGAGATTGGCGATATCGTCAGCTTGATCGATGATATCGCCGACCAGACCAACATCCTCGCCCTCAACGCGGCGATCCAGGCGAGCATGGCCGGTGATGCCGGGCGCGGTTTTGCGGTGGTGGCCGATGAAGTGCAGCGGCTCGCCGAGCGTTCTTCCGCCGCCACCCGGCAAATCGAAACCCTGGTGCGGGCGATCCAGGCCGACACCAACGAAGCGGTGATCTCCATGGAGCAGACCACCACCGAAGTGGTGCGCGGCGCGCGGCTGGCGCAGGACGCCGGGGTGGCGCTGGAAGAGATCGAAGGCGTGTCGAAAACCCTCGCGGCACTGATCCAGAGCATCTCCAATGCGGCGCAGCAGCAGACCTCGTCGGCGGGGCAGATCTCGCTGACCATGAACGTGATCCAGCAGATCACCACCCAGACGTCGTCGGGCTCCACCGCCACTGCGGAAAGCATCGGCAACCTGGCGAAGATGGCCAGCCAGTTGCGCCGGTCGGTATCGGGGTTCACCTTGCCGCCGCCAAAACAGGTGGATGATTGAAAGGCTATCTGGAGAACACCACAGTCCAACTGTGGGAGCTGGCTTGCCTGCGATAGCGGACTGTCAGTGGATACATCTGCAGCTGACCCACCGCCATCGCAGGCAAGCCAGCGCCCACATGGATCTCCAGGGTTCTTGGCAACACACGCAATTCACGAAATCTAAGCGGAGCAGTTATGGTTGATCGGCACGACTACGTGGCCCTCGAATGGGTCAAGGGCGACATTGCCGAAACCCTGAAGCAGGCCCGGTCGGCGCTCGATACCTATGTCGACACCAGCGATGGCGACGCGATCGCCGAGTGCCTGGCCGGTATCCACCAGGTCCACGGTGCGCTGCAAATGGTCGAGTTCTACGGCGCGGCGCTGCTCGCCGAAGAGATCGAAGAACTGGCCCTGGCCCTGCAGGCCGGGCGTGTCAGCCGGCGCGATGAAAGCATCCGCCTGTTGCAACAGGCCCTCGGTCAATTGCCGTTGTACCTGGACCGCATCCACAGCGCCCGCCGCGACCTGCCGTTGGTAGTGTTGCCGCTGCTCAACGACCTGCGCACCGCACGCGGTGAAAGCCTGCTCTCGGAAACCAGCCTGTTCAGCCCGCAACTGCTGTCGATTGCACCGCTGCCCGACGAAGCCCTGGCCCAGCGCGCCGCCCCTGACCTTGCCGAGCAACTGCGCCAGTGGCACCAATTGCTGCAACAGGCCCTGGCCGGCCTGCTGCGTGAAGACCACGGCCCGAGCAACCTGGAAGACATGGCGCGGGTCTTTGCCCGCCTCGAAGCCCTGTGCCAGGGTGCGCCGCTGTTGCCGCTGTGGCAGGTCACCTCGGCGCTGGTCGAGGGCATGCTCACCGGCGTGATCGCCAACAGCCCGGCGCTGCGCAGCCTGCTCAAGGCCAGTGACAAGGAACTCAAGCGCCTGCTGGCCCAGGGCATTGGCGCGATCAACCGGCCGGCGCCGGATGAATTGCTCAAGAGCCTGCTGTTCTACGTGGCCAAGGTCACCCGGCCGACGCCGCGCATGCAAAGCCTCAAGGAGCGCTACGGCCTGGATGAGGCCTTGCCCGACAGTGCCGTGGTCGATGCCGAACGCGCGCGCCTGGCCGGGCCGGACCGCAATGCCATGGGCTCGGTACTCGGTGCGTTGTGCGAGGAACTGGTGCGGGTCAAGGAACGTCTCGACCTGTTCGTGCGCAGCGACCGCCAGCACACCAGCGACCTCGACGCGCTGCTCGCGCCGTTGCGGCAGATCGCCGATACCCTGGCCGTGCTGGGCTTTGGCCAGCCACGCAAAGTGATTATCGACCAGCTCGCCGTGGTGCTGAGCCTGGCCCAGGGGCAGCGCGAGCCGAATGACGCGGTGCTCATGGATGTCGCGGGTGCCTTGCTGTATGTCGAAGCGACGCTGGCCGGCATGGTCGGCACCGTCGAGCCGGAAAGCCGCGAAGAGAGCCGCCTGCCGACCACGGACCTGACCCAGATTCATCAACTGGTGATCCGCGAGTCCTGCCAGTGCCTGCGCCAGGCCAAGGAGTTAGTGATTGATTGCATCGAAGCGCAGTGGGGCCGCCAGCGCCTGGAATCCCTGCCGGAGCTGCTGAGCCAGGTACGCGGTGCGCTGGCGATGATTCCGCTGCCACGGGCGGCGAGCCTGATGCGCGGTTGCACCGATTATGTCGATGAACAGTTAATGACCCACGACAGCCCGCCTTCCGAGGCGCAGTTGGGGCATTTTGCCGATGTGATCAGCAGCCTGGAATACTACCTCGAACGCATGCTCCAGGACCCCGACGCCGCCGGCGAACGAGTGCTGGAGCTGGCCACCCAGGGCTTGGCCGCGCTGGGTTATCTGCCCGCCGAAAAGCCTTGGCGCCAGGCGCTGGTCGCGCCGGACGGGGCACTCTCGACCGAGATCGCGCCCAGCCAATCCCAATTCGACGCCCTGGCCAGCCCCACTTCGCGCCTCAACCCGCCGGCCCTGCAGCGTCCCGGCAGCCTGCTGCCGCCGCCGGCCGATGAGGAACCGATCGACGACGAGCTGCGTGAGGTCTTCCTCGAAGAAACCGACGAAGTCCTTGAGGTGCTGCACCGCTCCTTGCCCAACAGCGGCGATAAAACCGCCCAGGGCGAAATGCGTCGCGCCTTCCACACCCTCAAGGGCAGCGGCCGCATGGTGCGCGCGCTGGTGCTGGCCGAGCTGGCCTGGGCCGTGGAGAACCTGCTCAACCGCGTGCTGGAGCGCAGCGTGGCGCTCGGTCCCGAGGTACAACAGGTGCTGGACGAGGCGGTGGATTTGCTGCCGGAACTGATCGCCGATTTTGCCACCGACGACCAGCACCAGCGTGATGCAGTCGACGCCCTGGCCGCTCGCGCCCACGCCTTGGCCAGCGGTGCGCAGGCGCCGGTCGCCGAAGCCCATGACCCGATGCTGCTGGAGATCTTCCGCAACGAAGCCCAGAGTCACCTGGAGAGCCTCAACCACTTCCTGCAAGAAGCCGCCGAGCATGTGCCGCTGCAAGTCAGCGATGAATTGCAGCGCGCCCTGCATACCCTCAAGGGCAGCGCCTACATGGCTGGCGTGCTGCCTATCGCCGAGCTGGCGCGTCCGCTCGATCACCTGACCCGCGAGTACAAGGCGCACCGCCTGCCACTGGACCTGGACGAAGTGGAGTTGCTGCTCGAAGCCGAGGGCCTGTTCCAGCGCGGGCTGCGCCGCCTGAGCGATCCCCTGGCGCCGATCCAGGGCGCGCAGGACCTGATCAATCGGACCCAAAGCCTGCTCGATCAACAGCTCGCAGCGCTGCTCGATGCGCCCAACACCGGCCTGCGCATCAAGCGCGACCCGCAGTTGATCGCCAACTTCCTGGCCCAGGGCATGGACATCCTGCTGGACGCCGAAAGCCTGCTGCGCCGCTGGCAACAGCATCCCGGCGAACGCCAGGAGCTCACCGCGCTGCTCGACGAACTGACTACGCTGGGCGAGGGCGCGCACGTCGCCGACCTGCACGCCATCGACGAACTGTGTGAAGCCTTGCTCGACCTGTATGGCGCCGTGGAAGAGAGCAGCCTGGCGGTCAGCGAGCGGTTTTTCCATGAGGCCGAGCAGGCCCATGAAGCGTTGATCAGCATGCTCGACCAACTGGCCGCGGGGCAGGAAATCAATCCGGCGCCGGCACGGGTCGAGGCGCTGCGTGAACTGTTGGATGAGGCGCTCGACCCGTCCGCCACCGGCCTGATCAAAAGTGATGGCAGCCGCGCCCTGAGCATCTCCGAACTGGGCGCCGCGACGCAGCAGTTGGAGCACGACACCGTCATGGACGACGAGATCGTCGAGATCTTCCTGGAAGAGGCGGTGGATATCCTCGACAGCGCCGGGCAGTCCCTCAAGCGCTGGTTGCTGGAGCCCGACAGCGCGGCGCCGTTGTCCTCATTGCAGCGCGACCTGCACACCCTCAAGGGCGGCGCGCGGATGGCCGAAATCGGCCCGGTGGGCGACCTGGCCCATGAGCTGGAATGCCTTTACGAAGGCCTGGTGGACCGTCGCTACAGCTACTCCCCCGAGCTGTCCCAAGTACTGATGGCCAGCCATGAACGCTTGGCGCTGCAGTTGGAAGAGCTGCAACACCATCAGCCCCTGAGTGACAGCGCCGAGCTGATCGCCAAGGTGCGCGCGCTGCGCCAGGGCGGTACGCCCTCCGCCGCGGCGCAGGCCGCTGAAACTTCGAGCGCCGACCCGGAGTTGCTGGATATCTTCCTTGAAGAGGCCGCCGACATTCTCGACAGTTCCGGCAGCGCGTTGCTGCGCTGGCAGGCCGAGCCGAACAATCGCCAGGAAGTCGAAACCCTGCTGCGCGACCTGCACACCCTCAAGGGTGGCGCGCGCATGGTCGAGATCGGGCCGATTGGTGATCTGGCGCATGAACTGGAGTTTCTCTACGAGGGTTTGTCCGCCGGCTTGCTGGCGCCGTCCGACGAGTTGTTTGCATTGCTGCAAGGCTGCCATGACCGCCTGGCGCAGATGATCGATGCGGTCGCCGATGGCCTGCCGGTGGGTTCGGTGGACAAGCTGATCGAGCGCATCAAAAGCCTCGTGCACCCCAGCGATGAACCGGTGGTGCCGGTGGCATTGCCGGCGGGCAAGGTCGAAGCCGCGGTAGACCCCGCTGCGGACATGGTGAAAATCTCCGCCGACCTGCTCGACGACCTGGTCAACCTCGCCGGTGAAACCTCGATTTTTCGTGGCCGGATCGAGCAGCAGGTCAACGACGCGCGCATCGCTCTGACTGAAGTGGAAACCACCATCGAGCGCATGCGCGACCAACTGCGCCGCCTCGACACCGAGACCCAGGGCCGCATCCTCAGTCGCCAGCAGGCCGAGGCCGAACGCCTGGGGTATGAAGAATTCGACCCGCTGGAAATGGACCGCCATTCACAGTTGCAGCAATTGTCCCGCGCACTCTCTGAATCGGCCTCCGACCTGCTCGACCTCAAGGACACGCTCGAACGCCGCAACCAGGACGCCCACGACCTGTTGCAGCAACAGGCACGCATCAACACCGAGTTGCAGGAAGGCCTGATGCGCACGCGCATGGTGCCGTTCGAGCGCATGCTGCCGCGCCTCAAGCGCATCGTGCGCCAAGTGGCGGGCGAGCTGGGCAAGGACGTGGAATTCATCGTCGGCAATGCCGAGGGTGAGATGGACCGCAACGTGCTGGAGCGCATGGCCGCGCCGCTCGAACATATGCTGCGCAACGCCGTCGACCATGGCCTGGAATCCCGCGACGCACGCTTGGCCGCCGGCAAGCCGGAGAAGGGGCGCATCACCCTGGACCTGACCCACGAAGGCGGCGACATCGTCTTCGACATGCGCGACGACGGCGCCGGCGTGCCCCTCGAAGCGGTGCGGCGCAAGGCGATCAAGCGTGGCCTGCTCGATCCCAATCAAGAGATCAGCGACCGCGATGTCTTGCAGTTCATCCTGCAGCCGGGGTTCTCCACGGCGGAAAAAATCACGCAGATTTCCGGGCGTGGCGTGGGCATGGACGTAGTGCATGAAGAGGTGCGTCAACTCGGCGGCTCGATGTTCATTGATTCGACGCCGGGCGAGGGCGTGCACTTTCGCATTCGCCTGCCCTTCACCGTGTCGGTCAACCGCGCGCTGATGGTGCAATGCGCAGACGATCAATACGCGATCCCGCTCAACACCATCGAGGGCCTGGTGCGCGTGCTGCCGCACGAGTTGGCCGGGCACTATCAGCAAGACCCGCCGCGCTACGAATACGCCGGCCAGCGCTACGAGCTGTTCTACCTCGGCGACCTGCTACACACCGTTGCCCGTCCGAAATTGCTGGGTCAGTACCAGCCGGTGCCGGTGCTACTGGTGCAGTGCAACGAGCGCCGCGTGGCGGTGCACGTGGATGCCATGGCCGGCACGCGCGAGATTGTGGTCAAGGGCCTGGGCCCGCAGTTTGCCGGGGTCCAGGGCTTGTCCGGGGCGACCATCCTCGGCGATGGCCGCGTGGTGCTGATCATCGAT
Organism: Pseudomonas aylmerensis; assembly: GCF_001702265.1. Lineage (GTDB taxonomy): Bacteria > Pseudomonadota > Gammaproteobacteria > Pseudomonadales > Pseudomonadaceae > Aquipseudomonas > Aquipseudomonas aylmerensis. Next base: position 79,979 of record NZ_MAUE01000022.1, on the reverse strand, counting down.
TTGCTCGCGCATATCCGCGCGCGGCAACCGGCGTTGCCCGCGCAGACGGTTGATGCACCACTGATCCTCAACGACCCGCTGAAAAAGCGCCCATTGCTGGTGTTGGTGGTGGACGACTCGGTCACCGTGCGCAAAGTTACCAGCCGCCTGCTGGAGCGCAACGGCATGAACGTGCTCACGGCCAAAGACGGCATCGACGCCATCGCCGTGCTCGAAGAACACACCCCGGACCTGATGCTGCTCGACATCGAAATGCCGCGCATGGACGGTTTCGAGGTGGCCATCCAGGTGCGCAACGACCCGCGCCTGATGCGGCTGCCGATCATCATGATCACCTCGCGTACCGGCCAGAAACACCGCGACCGCGCCATGGCGATTGGCGTCAACGACTACCTCGGCAAGCCGTATCAAGAGTCGGTGCTGCTGGAAAGCATCGCCTATTGGAGCAAGTCCCATGCTTGACCACCGCACCAGCCAACTCACCGGCCTGCTCCTGCCCCTGGCCGACCGCCACCTGGTGCTGCCCAACGTCGCCATCGCCGAGCTGATCGACTTCCAACGCGGCGAACCGGCCAGTGATGCGCCGCCATGGTATTTGCGGCAAGTGACGTGGCGTGATCGGCAATTGCCATTGATCAGCTTCGAAGCGGTATGCGGCGAGGCCATCGTGACGGGAGAGCGCTCGCGCATTGTGGTGTTGAACGCCTTGGGCGGGCGGCCGACGTTGAAGTTTATTGCGCTGGTGATTCAGGGAATTCCGCGTTCTTACAAGCTCGATAGCCAGTTGAGCTATGTCGATGTACCGCTGTGCCCGCTGGAACTGGCAGCGGTACAGGTGGGTGAGCATGTGGCGAAGGTGCCGGATTTGATGGGGTTGGAGGCGCTGCTGGTGGAGTCCGGGTTGGCCTGAACCCCACACTCAAATCCCGTGAAGATCAAAATGTGGGAGCTGGCTTGCCTGCGATGGCGGCTTGTCAGTCGCAACATCAACAACCGACCCGCCGCTATCGCTGGCAAGCCAGCTCCCACACTGAATTGTGCTCGGCCCAAGATCTCAATCAATCCGCGCAAACGGCTCAATCATCGGCTGCTCCCGATGCTCGGCCTGCCACAAGTCGTAGGCGCTTTGCATCGACAGCCATAGGTGCGCGGTACTCACGCCGGCTCGCTCAAACCTCACGGCAAGGCCGGGGCTGAGAGGCGCGTGGCCATGCAAGATCCTTGAAAAGGTTTCGCGGGCGAAGCCAAGGTGCCTGGCCATTTCGGTGATGGTGATGCCCAGGGCAGGGACCACATCCTCTAGCAGGATTTCACCCGGGTGAGGTGGGTTGTGCATACCCATATAGGTACTCCTACTCAGTGGTAGTCAAGATAATCGACTATTTCGGCTGGGTCTTTGAGCCATAGCCTGAAAAGCCTATCCGAACATTCTTCGCTGTCTGTCGGAGGACACGGCGACACGTCCTCGCAGACCATGCAAATGATCAAAGAATGTCGGAATGGTATGAGTTGGCTGTAGGCGAGTTCTGCATTTGATTGAGCGGGTATTCAAGCCTGGGTGGGATGGCTAGCTTCTTAGCTCCTCACTGCCAGCTAGGACTCGCAATGGCCGTACCGTTAATGCCGCCTGGTGTTTCAATTCTTGAAAACATGGCGATATCTACATGCAAACGCATTCATCTCAAGCCCGGGTCGGCATTCGCCTACTCCTGGTTTTATTCTCAGGTTCGTGCCGCCGGCCCCTGGAACTACAAGAGGCGGGGACGTCAATACGAGGCTTTTGGTAATTTCAATTACGGTGCAACAGGCGCCGTGCTGGGGATTCCAGAGCATGTGCTGTTGCGGGCGGCAGGTGTTGCTCAAACCCTCGCAAAAACCACGCTTCCGGATTTTGGATTATGGTGGGGCGGTGAGCCTTTTGGTGACGACCCGCGAGATCAATATTGGATAAGGAGAGGTATTGAGTATGCAATTTCTCAAGGCCATTAAGGGACTCACACCTGTTCTGCGTAATTGCTTGCTGGCGGTCTGCCTGATCTATATCGGCGGCAGTTGGCTGATGTCACCCGGAGCGCCGGCTCTGGACGAAGTGGTGTTGAAGTATTCCTTGGGCAACGGTAATTCGATTTACGGTGCGCGAGATGGCCAAGGCGGAGCGACGGTGGGCTTTTCCTACAGATACTACGTCCATAAGGATCTGGGTAATGATCAGGAAATACTCACCACATTAGTGTCGGCACATCCCTTTCTGAAAACCCAAGAGCCCACTGTGCAAGTGAGTGAGCAGGATGGCGAGCTTCGATTGGATGTTCAGGGGCGGGTGTATGAGTACAAGAGTTATGCCCTCGAAGGCCTGGGAGGGGCCAAGGTAGTCATGGCGTTGTGATTCTCGATGCTGCGCGCGAGGTTGGGCAATATCAATGTGGCGAGCGGGCTTGCCCCGCGTTGGGCTGCGCAGCAGCCCCAAAACCTGCCCACGGTTTACATCTGATACACCGCATTGATCTGCCTGGGGCTGCTTCGCAGCCCAACGCGGGGCAAGCCCGCTCGCCACAGCCACAGGAAGTGCTTTGCCTTGAGAGTTGTGGTGAGCCTTCGGATTTTTCCTGCAGGATTTTGAGCCTTGCATGAACTTGTCGCGTGCAGTCAGCGCGCCTAGTCTTCGTCCCGTCATCGCAAAAAACGGTGACACGGACGTGCAAGTCCGACGAAACTGTTTAGGCGTACAAACGCCCTGCCAACCAACGGGCGTTTTTTGTGCTCGCTGCTTTATGGCGGCTGCGCGCAGGAGGTCTTCGGACCTGCTGGGTGTCCTAAACAGGCCCGGTCTTGCACACCTGCGCACGGTCGCCACCCTCATTCGCGTGCAAGCGAACGGTGGCGCTCCTTACTGACTGTTTAGGAGCTTCATCATGTTCAAACCTACGCCCAATCCGCCCCTCTTCACCGTAACCCCCCACCAAGAAACCGAAACCCTGCTGGTCAACGCCAGTGAAACCCTGTCCTCCCTCAACGCGCTCACCTGCAACCTGGCCTTCGACCTGGACACTTCTCAGCGCGCCATCCTGCTCGGGATCCAGCAAATGGCCGAGATGGGGCAGTTGTTGGTGGATCAGGCGCTGGAGCAGATTTCCCCCTCCCCAGCGGCTTAAAACTTGATCGTTCCCAAAAAGGGACCTATCGTTCCCTTTTTGGGACTCTTTGGCCGCCGTCATGCACACCTTACCGCTCAGCACCGCGCTCTTCACTGTCACCCAGCAAAAAGTGCTGGGCCTGCTTTTCGGTAAGCCCGACAAAAGCTTCTTCACCAATGAAATTGCGCGGTGGGCTCAGGTGGGCAAAGGCAGTCTCACCCGTGAACTGGAGCGCTTGCAGTCAGCGGGCATTTTGAGCATGACGCGCCAGGGCAACCAAACCCACTACCAGGCCAACCCCCAATGCCCGATCTACTCGGAGCTGTTAGCCATTGTGCGCAAGACGCTGAGCCTGGATGAGCCATTGCGCAATGCGCTGGCACCGTTCGCCGAGCACATAACCTGGGCCTTTATCTACGGCTCCATCGCCAAGGGCGAGGCGCACTCATCCAGTGACATAGATCTGATGCTGATTGGCGAAAGCCTCAGCTACAGTGAAGTCATGGAGCGGCTTATACCGTTGGAAGAGCAGCTGGGGCGCCCCATCAACCCGACGCTTTACACCCCTGAAGACTGGATTGGCAAATGGAATGCCGGGAACAGTTTTGTGCAGCGGGTCGTGCAGCAGGACAAGATCAATCTGATGGGGGGCAACCCCCTGGTATCCACGGATGGACAGCAAAGCAAACCTGGAGAATCTGCAACGTAGCGGTGGCTTGAAAGCTGAGCCGCCGGATCGCAAGGAGTGTGATGGGCTGATGCGTTCGGCCAGGGATCGGTTGAAGGACGCCGGTAATGCCGCGTTATCGTTCGCCAGTCGTTTCGACCTGGCTTATAACGCCGCCCATGCTCTCGCACTCACGGCCTTGCGCCTGCAAGGCTATCGCTCGGACAAACGCTATCTGGTCTTTCAATGTCTGGTTCACACCACCGACGTGGGCAAGGTGGCGGTAAGGTTGTTGGCCCTGTGTCATGAGCGTCGAAACCTGTCGGAATATGAAGGGTATATGGATGAGGATGAGGCGCTGCTAGGCCAGTTGGTTGATAGCGCGACGGCACTGCTGAATAAAGTGGAAGTTATGTTGGCTGGCCATGAGTGGCGATAGGGAGGGGCCGGCGCCCGCTTGCGAAAAAGGTCCCAAACAGGGACTGATCAGCCCCTTTTGGGGACCGCTATCTCACAGACACCACTGAACAAATGTGGGAGGGGGCTTGCCCCCGATGTCTGAGTGTCAGTTGATACATCACTTGGCTGACCCACCGCCCTCCCGGGCAAGCCCCTTCCCATATTTTTGATCTTCGCTGGCCCCGGATCAGCGTTTGCTGATGCTCCATTACTCCAGCCGTAATGATCCGTCGCCCAGCTTGATTGATGGCCCCCCGAATCACTCCTAAGGTACAGCCCACGACAGCAAACCCGTGGAGCGACCATGACAACGACAATAACCCCCGACTCGCGCTGGACGCGGCGGCGCGACGAGAAGCAGCGGCGGCTCGGGCTGGTCAAGCACTTTGCCGACGGGGCCGTGTTGCCCAGTGACAAGATCGTCGCGGCGCTTGAGGCGTTGATCCTCCCCGGCGACCGCGTGGTGCTGGAGGGCAACAACCAGAAGCAAGCCGATTTCCTCTCGCGCTCCCTGGCCAAGGCCGACCCGGCCAAGCTCCACGATTTGCACATGATCATGCCCAGTGTCGGCCGCTCCGAGCACCTGGACCTGTTTGAAAAGGGCATCGCGCGCAAGCTGGATTTCTCCTTCGCCGGCACTCAATCCCTGCGCATCAGCCAGTTGCTGGAAGACGGCCTGCTGGAAATCGGCGCGATCCATACCTACATCGAACTCTACGCGCGGCTGGTGGTGGACTTGATCCCCAATGTGGTGCTATCTGCCGGGTTCATGGCCGACCGCGCCGGCAATATCTACACCGGTGCCAGCACTGAAGACACCCCGGCATTGATCGAGCCTGCCGCGTTCAGCGATGGCATCGTGATCGTGCAGGTCAACCAGTTGGTGGATGACGTCAGCGACTTGCCCCGCGTGGACATCCCCGCCAGTTGGGTGGATTTCGTGGTGGTGGCCGACAAGCCGTTCTACATCGAACCGCTGTTCACCCGTGACCCGCGCCACATCAAGCCGGTGCATGTGCTGATGGCGATGATGGCGATCCGTGGCATCTACGAAAAACACAATGTGCAATCGCTCAACCACGGCATCGGCTTCAACACCGCCGCCATCGAGCTGATCCTTCCCACCTACGGCGAGTCCCTGGGCCTTAAGGGCAAAATCTGCCGCAACTGGACCCTCAACCCGCACCCGACCCTGATCCCTGCGATCGAAAGCGGCTGGGTGGAAAGCGTGCATTGCTTCGGCACCGAACTGGGCATGGAAAACTACATCGCCGCGCGCCCGGATGTGTTCTTCACTGGCCGCGACGGCTCGATGCGCTCCAACCGGATGTTCTGCCAACTCGCTGGCCAGTACGCGGTGGACCTGTTTATCGGCGCGACCCTGCAAGTCGACGGCGACGGCCATTCCAGCACCGTGACCCGTGGGCGTCTCGCCGGGTTTGGTGGCGCACCGAACATGGGCCACGACCCGCGCGGTCGTCGCCACGGCACACCGGCCTGGCTGGACATGCGTCACGACGATGCGCCAGAAGCCTTGCTCGAACGCGGCAAGAAGCTGGTGGTGCAGATGGTCGAGACCTTCCAGGAAGGCGGCAAGCCGACCTTCGTTGAGACCCTCGACGCGGTGGAAGTGGCGCGCAAAAGCGGCATGCCGCTGGCGCCGATCATGATCTACGGCGACGACGTGACCCATCTGCTCACCGAAGAAGGCATCGCCTACCTGTACAAGGCGCGTTCACTCGAAGAACGCCAGGCAATGATCGCCGCCGTCGCCGGGGTGACGGCCATCGGCATGCGCCACAACCCAAAAGACACCGCACGCATGCGTCGCGAGGGCTTGATTGCCTTGCCCGAAGACTTGGGCATTCGCCGCACCGACGCCACTCGCGAGTTGTTGGCGGCCAAGAGCGTCGCCGACCTGGTGGACTGGTCGGGTGGTTTGTACAACCCGCCCGCCAAATTCAGGAGCTGGTAAATGCGCGCCCTCAAACTGCATGAACTGAGCCTGGCTGATCGCCTGGCAGACATGGCCGTCGACGCATTGATCGATGAGGCTGACTTGTCGCCCAAGCCCGCCCTCGTGGATCGGCGTGGCAATGGTGCCCACAACGATTTGCACCTGGGCCTGATGCACGCGTCGGCGCTGTCGCTGTGGCCGATGTTCAAGGAAATGGCCGAGGCAGCGATTGACGTCGGTGAAGTCGGCCTGCCCTTGCGCGAAGCCCTTGGGCGTATCGGCCGCGAAGGTGAGCAAGCCATGCTCGCCACTACCGGCGGCGTGAATACCCATCGCGGTGCGATCTGGGCGCTTGGCTTGCTGACCGCAGCGGCGGCGTTGGAGCCGCGCGCCGTGACACTCACCGCGGCCAAGCTGGCCTTGCTCACCGACCGCTACGCCCCACAACCGATGAGCCACGGCGCCCAGGTCGCACAGCGCTTCGGCGCACGGGGCGCCCGTGAGGAAGCGCAACTGGGCTTCCCTTCGGTGGTGCAACGCGGCCTGCCGCAACTGCACAAGAGCCGCCGGCAAAACGTTGGCGAACAGAACGCGCGCCTGGATGCCTTGCTCGCGATCATGACGGACCTGGCCGACACCTGTGTGCTCTATCGCGCCGGCCTGGAAGGCCTGCATGCCATGCAGCGTGGCGCACAGGCCGTGCTCGATGCAGGCGGCAGCGCGACCCTCGCCGGTCGTCGTCAGCTGCATGAATTGGACCACCAACTGCTGGCCCTGAATGCCTCCCCCGGTGGCGCCGCCGACCTGTTGGCCGCCTGCCTGTTTATCGACCGCCTCGACGGAGCGTTGTGATGGAAACCTTATCCTTTGAATTCCCCGCCGGGCAACCGCCAAAAGGCCGTGCGCTGGTGGGTTGCGTCGGCTCGGGTGACCTGGAAGTCCTGCTGGAACCGGGTACGCCCGGCACGCTGACCATCGAGGTGCAGACCTCGGTGAATGGCGCCGCACTCCGCTGGCAGCATCTGTTCGAACGGATCTTCCAGGAGCAGACGCCACCGGCCTTGAAGATTGATATTCACGATTTCGGCGCCACCCCAGGCGTGGTGCGTCTGCGCCTGGAGCAGGGCTTCGAGGAGATCGGCCATGACTGACCTCACCAAACACAGCTTTGTCGAACTGGGCGCCCGGCAGCGGGCCAAGTCCTTGTTGGACGCCGGTTCCTACCGCGAACTGATCGACCCATTCCAACGCGTCATGTCGCCCTGGCTCAGCCGCCAAGGCGTGGTGCCGCAGGCGGATGACGGGGTGGTGATCGCCAAGGGCAGCATCGACGGAAAACCGGTGGTGATTGCCGCCATCGAGGGCAACTTCCAGGGCGGCAGCCTTGGCGAAGTAGGCGGTGCGAAAATCGCCGGCGCTTTGGAGCTGGCAGCCGAGGACAATCGCAAGGGCATCCCGACCCGCGCCGTGCTGTTGCTGGAGACTGGCGGCGTGCGCCTGCAGGAAGCCAACCTGGGCCTGGCCGCGATTGCCGATATCCACGCGGCGATTGTCGACCTGCGCCAGTACCAGCCGGTGATTGGTGTGGTGGCGGGCAGTGTCGGGTGCTTTGGCGGCATGTCCATCGCCGCCGGGCTGTGCAGCTACCTGGTCGTGACCCGCGAAGCACGTCTTGGCCTCAATGGCCCGCAAGTGATCGAACAGGAAGCCGGCCTGGAAGAATACGACTCGCGCGACCGCCCGTTTATCTGGAGCCTGACCGGCGGCGAGCAGCGCTTCAACAGCGGCCTGGCCGACCGTTACGTGGCAGACGATGTGACGCAGATCCAGCAGACCGTTACTGCATTGCTGCAACAAGGCTTGCCTGCTCAGCAGCGCAGCCGTCAGGCCGAACATTACCTGGCGCGTCTTGGGCAACTGGACGCCACGCCGCAAATCGACGCGGCAACGGTGCGTGACCTGTATCAAGGAGAACGCTCATGAGAGGCTTGCAGTGGTTCAACGCATTGAGCGCCGGCGCCACCCCTGTCGACGGTTTGCCGCAGTCGCTGAGGGTTGCCGACGGTCTCTTGGGTGAGCAGACAGTGCGCTTCGTCGCCGTGGTCAGCGACCCTCAGAACCGCTTCCCGCGCGCCCGTAACGGCGAAGTCGGGTTGCTCGAAGGCTGGGGCCTGGCCAAGGCGGTGGATGAAGCCATCGCCCACGGTGACCAGCGTCCGATCATCGCCATCGTCGATGTACCGAGCCAAGCCTACGGCCGTCGCGAAGAAGCCCTCGGCATTCACCAGGCCCTGGCCGCCGCCGCCGACAGCTACGCACGCGCCCGGTTGGCCGGCCACCCGGTGATCGCGCTGCTGGTGGGCAAGGCGATGTCCGGGGCGTTCCTCGCCCACGGCTACCAGGCCAACCGCCTGATCGCCCTGCGTGACCCCGGTGTGATGGTGCACGCCATGGGCAAGGCCTCGGCGGCGCGGGTGACCCTGCGCAGTGTCGAGGAACTGGAAGCCCTGGCCGCCAGCGTGCCGCCGATGGCCTATGACATCGACAGCTATGCCAGCTTGGGGCTGTTGTGGGAGACCTTGTCGGTCAGCCAGATTGAACAGCCCACGCCGGACGATGTGGCGCGGGTCAGCGATTGCCTGGTCAACGCGATCAAGGATATCGACGGCCGCGATTTGAGCGGGCGTCTCGGCGCAGCGAATCGCGCCGCCTCCAGCCATGTACGCCAGCTGCTGCGGGAGCAATGGTGAACGCCCACGATTTGCTCTGGGGCATGACCCCGGCGCACGTGCCTGCCGACGCACCGGCCTGGGTGCTGGAGGCCGTCGCCTCTGGCCATCCGGTGGTGGTGCGCCGCGCCATGGCCGAGCCGGGTCATGTGCCCGTCGGCGTACGCGGGCGGTTGCGTGAGCAGCGTTATGCCGCCCAGATGCCGCTGGCGGCCGTGCAGCGGCGTGTGATCCCCGAGGATTTGTGTGGTGTGGTCTCGCCACGGGATTTACCCGCGCTGCGCGCGCTCGATCTATTGCGCCCGGTGCTGGCGCAGGAGGCCTGGGGCGTCACGGGCAGCGCGGGTTTCGAGTTGGCCAGCGGGATTCAAGCGCTGCACGCGCAGAGTGATCTGGATTTGATCCTGCGTACGTCCGAGCGACTTGAGCGCGGTGATGCCGAGGATCTGCTGGCGATATTGAACACCGCACCGTGCGCCGTGGATCTGCAACTGCAAACCCCGTTTGGCGCCGTCGCCTTGCGCGAATGGGCAAGTGGGTCACGCCGCGTGCTGCTCAAGACCGCCAGCGGTGCACACCTTGTGCAGGACCCTTGGCAGGCCGTGGCATGAGCAGCCTCCTGGTTTTCCCGGGGCAGGGCGCCCAACGGCCGGGCATGCTTCATCAGCTGCCCGTGGAGGTGTTGGAGCAGGCCAGTGAGGCCTTGGGCGAAGACGTCCTGGCGCTCGACTCGGCGCAAGCCCTTGAGTCGACCCGCGCCGTACAACTCTGCCTGTTGATCGCCGGTGTGGCCCACGCCCGCCTCCTGCAACACACCCCGGATTATGTCGCGGGCCTGTCCATCGGTGCCTACCCGGCGGCGGTGATTGCGGGCGCGCTGGACTTCGACGAGGCCATCAAACTGGTCAGCCTGCGTGGCGAGCTGATGCAAAACGCTTATCCACACGGCTACGGCATGACCGCAATCATCGGCCCGGCGTTATCCACGGTGGAAAACCTGCTGGCCGAAATACACAGTGCTGAAACGCCGGTGTACCTGGCCAATATCAACGCCGACAACCAGACCGTCATTGCCGGCAGCGATGCAGCAATGAAGCTTGTCGCAGAACGCATCCAGGGCAACGGCATCGCCAAGCGCCTGGCGGTCAGCGTGCCGTCCCATTGCGCGCTGCTGGATGCGCCTGCCCAGCGCCTGGCCCAGGCGTTCGGTGCACTCAAGCCGCCGCGCATCACCTACCTGAGCAGCACGCGTGCGCGGCCGATCCACAACCCCGAGCAATTGCGCGACGACCTGGCCTTCAATATGTGCCGCGTCGTCGACTGGCGCGGCACCGTGCAAAGCGCCTACGAGCGCGGCGTGCGCCTGCAGATCGAACTGCCGCCGGGCGCCGTGCTCACCGGCCTGTCGCGCCGCGTGTTTGAACAAGGCACGGTGATCGCCTGTGAAGGCGCACGCCTGGACACCTTGCAGGCCTTGCTGGAAGAGGAGGAGCGCCGCCACCGATAAAGCACCACCCAAGGCTTTCGAAGCACAAAAACAACAATTTCGATCGAGCACTTTGAGGACAACAACAATGATTATTTACGGTGTGGCATTGCTGGCGATCTGCACGCTCGCGGGCGTGATCATGGGCGACATGCTTGGCGTGTTGCTCGGCGTCAAATCCAACGTGGGCGGGGTGGGGATTGCGATGATCCTGCTGATCTGCGCCCGCCTGTGGATGCAAAAACGCGGCGGCATGACCAAGGATTGCGAAATGGGCGTGGGCTTCTGGGGCGCGATGTACATCCCCGTGGTCGTGGCGATGGCCGCGCAACAGAACGTCGTCACCGCCCTGCACGGCGGCCCGGTCGCGGTGCTCGCGGCGATTGGTTCGGTGGTGGTGTGCGGGTGCACCATTGCCCTGATCAGCCGCACGCACAAGGGTGAACCTTTACCCGATGAAGAGCCGCTGATCACGCCGACACCTGTCGTGGGAGGCCGCTGATATGTGGGATCTCATTGAAAAAGGCTTGGAACATAACGGCCTGATCACCGCGTTTGCCTTCGTTGGCGTGGTCATGTGGATTTCCGTGGTGCTGTCCAAGCGACTGACCTTCGGGCGCATCCACGGCTCGGCGATCGCCATCGTCATTGGCCTGGTGCTGGCCTGGGTCGGCGGCACGATCACGGGCGGACAAAAAGGCCTGGCCGACCTGGCACTGTTTTCCGGCATCGGCCTGATGGGCGGTGCGATGCTGCGTGACTTCGCCATCGTCGCCACCGCGTTTGAGGTGCAGGCCACCGAAGCGCGCAAGGCCGGCATGATTGGCGTGATTGCCTTGCTGCTGGGCACGATCCTGCCGTTTATCGTCGGCGCGAGCATGGCCTGGGTGTTTGGCTACCGCGATGCAATCAGCATGACCACCATCGGCGCGGGCGCGGTGACGTACATCGTCGGCCCGGTGACTGGCGCGGCGATTGGCGCGACCTCGGATGTGATGGCGCTGTCGATTGCCACCGGGTTGATCAAGGCGATCCTGGTGATGGTCGGCACGCCCGTGGCGGCGCGTTGGATGGGCTTGGATAACCCGCGCTCGGCGATGGTGTTTGGCGGCTTGGCCGGCACCGTGAGTGGAGTGACGGCAGGCTTGGCGGCAACGGATCGGCGATTGGTGCCGTATGGCGCGCTGACGGCGACGTTCCATACCGGGCTGGGGTGTTTGCTCGGGCCTTCGCTGCTGTACTTCATCGTGCGTGGGTTGGTGGGCTGACCCCCGATAGCGGAGTGTCAGGCTGTCCCCTGCCGATTGGCATACATCCGACACTCCGCCAACAACGCCAGCAAGTTCGGGTCTCTTTCCTTGGCCTTCAGGAACACCACGCCGATATGCTGCTGCAACCGATACCTGGGTTGCAGCGGTATCAGCTTCACGCGGTTCTCGTACACCGCCGCAATCCTTCCCGGCAGCAGCGCATAACCCACGCCCGAACTGACCATGCTCAACAGCGTGAAGATGTCATTGACCTGCATCGCCACCTTCGGCTCGAACCCCGCCTGCTTGAACACGCGATTGCCATCCTGGTGCGTGGCGAAGCCCTGGGTGAGGGTGATGAAGGTCGCGTCGCGCACGTCGGCAAGGTCGATTTCCCGCTCGCGGTCGAAGGGCGAATCGGCCGGGGTGGCGAGGAAGATGTCGTCGCTGAACAAGGCAATCTGTTCGCAGTCGGGATCGTTGGCGTGCTCATCCAGAGAGATGAGGATCGCGTCCACTTCCATGTTCTTGAGCTTGTACAGCAGGTCGAAATTCGAGCCCAGGATCAGGTCGATATTGAGCTCGCTGCGCCTGATTTTGAGGCCCATGATCAGTTGCGGCACGGTCTTGACGGTCAGCGAGTACAGCGAGCCAAGCTTGAAGCGCTCGGCGGAGAACCCGGCGGCTTCGCGGGTCAGGCGTACGCTGTCGACCACATCGGCGATGAGTTTTTGCGCGCGTTCTTCAAGCACGTAGGCGCTTTCCAGCGGCGTGAGGTTGCGCCCTTCGTGTTTGAACAGCGGGCAGCGCAGGGCATTTTCCAGCGAGTGAATGGCGCGGTGCACGCTGACGTTGCTGGTTTGCAGCTCGGCGGCGGCGCGGGCCAGGTTGCCGGTGCGCATGAACGCCAGGAAGATCTCGAGCTTTTTGAGGGTGAATTCTTCGTCGATCAGCATGGCCATTGGCTCTTGTTCGAATGCCGTCGATTGTGCCCCTAAAACCAGTTCACTCCCAGCCATGCGCTGCACAGGCCCAGCACCACGCCGAGGATGATCAGCCAGATCGCGTTCAGGCGCGTGTAATACACCACGGCAGCACTGGCCAGCGTCAGCACCAGGCTGGTGGCATTGTTTTCCAGGCTGTTCATCAGGATGTAGGTCGAGGCGAGAATCAAGCCGATGGAGAGCGGCAGCAGGCTGCGCTTGACGCGCTGCACCCAGGGCGTGCGGGTGTGACGCTCCAGCCAGCCGGCGCCGACGTAGGTCAACACCGAGCAAGGCACCAGTTTGGCGGCCAGCGCCACCAGCGCGCCGGGCAACCCTGCCGCCTGCTGGCCGATAAATACTAGGAACATGCCGTTGGGCCCCGGCAGCGCCTGGGACAGGGCGAAGAACGCGACGAATTGCGCGTCGGTGATCCAGTTCATGTCAGTGACGGCGTAGCGGTGGATATCACTGATGGCCACGGTATTGCCGCCAATCGACATCAGCGACCACAGCGCGCATTGGATCATCAGGTGCAGCAGCACGGTTTGCATCAGCCGGCCACCTTGTGTGTGCTGACAAAACTCAGGGCCAGCGAGCTGGGGATGCAGATCAGCAGCACCATCCACAGCGGCAGCACGAAAACCGCCATCAGCACGAAAGTCAGCACGAACGCGCTGTAGTTGGCGAGGGTGCGAGGCATGGCCTTGAGCAGGCGCAGGGTGGTACCGAGCATCAGCCCGGTGGCGATCGGCATCACGGCGCCGAAGATCTGCTGCACCACCTCGTTGCTCCACCACTTGGCGTAGGCGAAACCGGCGAACACGGTGATCAGCGAGGGGAACAGGTACAGCCCGCAGACGGTCACAATCGCACCCGGCAAGCCATGCAGGCGCCGGCCGTAGATGATGCCGACGTTGGCGATGTTGGGGCCGGGGAAGAACTGGCCGGTGGTCAGCAGCTCATTGAAGCCTTGCTCGCTGACCCAGCGGCGGCGGTCGACCATCATCTGCCGCGCCCAAGGCATCACGCCGCCAAAGCCGAACAGGCCGACCATGGCGAAGTTGTAAAACAGTTGCCATAGGCTGGGTTGCGGCATGTCGGGTTCAAGCTCAGGCATTGTCGATACCATTGGGGGCAGGTGCACCCTTGCAGGGGCCGGCTTGCCGGCGATGAGGCCCTTGAGCCCTGTGCCGGCAAGGACGGTGTGAATCATCCGATGGGCAGTGGTGTCAGGGCAAATGAAGAAAGGTTGTTACCCGATAGTGAGTGACTGCGGTCAGAATGCTCAAGGTGATAACGGTTATTCGAGGTGAGTGACACATGTATCACGGGGAACGATTCAACGCCTGGAGCCATTTGCTCGGGGCGGTTGCAGCTTTTGTCGGTGCGGTATGGATGTTGGTGGTGGCGAGCCTGGACGGCAGCCCCTGGAAAATCGTCAGCGTGGCCATTTACGGCTTTACCCTGCTGGTGCTGTACAGCGCGTCCACCGTGTACCACAGCGTGCAGGGGCGACGGAAAGAGATCATGCAGAAGGTCGATCACTTCTCGATCTACCTGTTGATTGCCGGCAGCTATACGCCGTTCTGCCTGGTCACGCTGCGCGGGCCATGGGGCTGGACGCTGTTCGGGATTGTGTGGGGGCTGGCGGTGATCGGCATCCTGCAGGAGATCAAGCCGCGTTCCGAGGCGCGCATCCTGTCGATCGTGATCTACGCGGTGATGGGCTGGATCGTGCTGGTGGCGGTCAAGCCGCTGCTCGCCGCGCTGGGCACGGCGGGGTTCGCCTGGCTGGCGTCGGGCGGAGTGCTGTATACCGTGGGCATCATCTTTTTTGCCCTGGAGGATCGCCTGCGGCATTCCCATGGCATCTGGCACCTGTTCGTGATCGGCGGCAGCCTGCTGCATTTTGTGGCGATCATGCACTACGTGCTGTGACCGTCACTTGCCGGCGCTTACGCTTACAGGCGTTCCAGTAGCTCGCGGGCACGCTTGCCGAAAATCTGCAGCAGGTTCGCCAGCATGTGCGGCGGTGGTTCGTCGGCGCGGGTGAGGGCGTACAAGGTGATCGGCAAGGGCGGCGTGAGCGTGCGGATGCGCGTGGTGGCGGTCGAGGCTCCCAGCGCGGTGAAGGGGTCGATCACCGTGAGCCCGGCGCCGGATTCCACCATGGCCCGGGCCAGCGAATAGGTTTGCACCGAGATCGTCACCTGGGGCGGCGGGTCGACGTTTTCCAGATAACTGTCGAGTTTCGCGGCCAGCGGGTCGGCGCTGGACAGCCCGATCAGCGGCGCACCCGCCAGGTCGGCGAGCGGCAGCGGCTGGCGAGTTTCAGCCTCGGACCAATAGCCTTTGGACGCCAGCGCCACCAGCACGCCATTGGCCAACACCTGGGTGGTCAACCCCGGATGGCCGGAGAAGTTGAGCGTCAATGCCAGGTCGATCTCGCGCATCAACAGTTTCTGCACCAGCTCGCGGCTGTGGTCGCTGGATAGTTCGCAGGCGATGTCCGGGTAATCGTGCTTCCACTCCAGAATCGCCGGCGGCAGCAGCGACAGCGCCAGGGCCGGGATCGCGCCAATGCGCACACTTTGGCCCGGCTCGCGGCGCAAACTCTTGGCCAGGCGTCGCACGCCTTGCAGGCTCTGGGTGACTTTTTCCACTTCGCTTTCGAGCGCCAGGGCTTCCGGCGTGGGTTGCAGCTTGCCGCGCACCCGCAGGAACAGCGGAAAGCCCAATTGTAACTCCGCGTGTTGCAACACCTTGGTCACGGCCGGCTGCGACACATGCAGCAACTGCGCGGCAGCGCTGATGGAGCCGGTCTGGCGGATGGCCTGGAAGATCTCGATATGACGCAAGCGCATGGCGTGTCCATAACCTTTGTTTATAGGTGACCCATCTTTATTCATTGTCGGTGACCTGTCACCTGCCCCTAGGCTTGAGCCTTCTTATTCAACGGCTGGGGGCTGGCATGGCCAGGCAGGTTTGCATCATCGGTGGAGGGGTTATCGGCCTGGCGAGTGCCTACGCGTTGGTGCGCGCCGGCCATGAAGTGACGGTGATCGAGGCACGCGACAGCCTGGGCAGCGAAACCAGTTTTGCCAATGGTGGGCAGTTGTCCTACCGCTACGTCGCCCCGCTGGCAGACGCCGGCGTGCCGCTGCAGGCGATTGGCTGGTTGCTGCGCGGCGATTCGCCGCTCAAGCTGCGCCCGCGCCTGGACCCCCAGCAATGGCGCTGGATGGCGGCCTTCATCGGCGCCTGCCGCGGCTCGGTGAACAAACGCAACGCCGCGCACTTGCTGCGCCTGGCGAGCCTGAGCCAATCCACCTTGCAGCAATGGCGCGTCGATGACGGCCTGGACGGTTTCGACTGGCGACGCAACGGCAAGCTGGTGACTTTTCGCAACGCCGATACCTTCGAGCGGGCGCGCAGCAAGGTCACCGACGTCCTGCAGCAGCAGGTGCTGTCGGCGGTAGATTGTGCGCGCCTGGAGCCGACACTCGCGGCAGGTGGGTTTGTCGGCGGCATCTACACGCCCAATGAGGAAGTGGCGGACTGTCATGCCTTCTGCCAGCAGTTGGCGGCGCGTCTTCAAGCGTCGGGGCGCTGCACCTTCATACTGGGGCGCAAGGTCACCGGGATCCTGCATGCCGACGGTGCGGTACAGGCTATCGAACTGGGCGGCGAAGTGATGCCGGTACAGCAATTGGTGCTGGCTGCCGGGCATCGCAGTGCCGAGTTGGCGTTGCCGGGCTTGTCACTGCCGCTGTACCCGCTCAAGGGCTATAGCCTGAGCGTGCCGATTGGCGCGCAGCACCGCGCGCCGAACGTGAGCATCACCGACTACGACCGCAAGATTGTCTACGCGCGCATCGGCGAACAACTGCGGGTGGCGGCGATGGTGGATATCGTCGGCTTCGACGCCAGCCTTGAGCCCAAGCGCCTGGCACTGATCAAGCGCCAGGCAATCGAGACATTTCCTACAGCTGGCGACTACACGCATGCGCTGGAATGGGCCGGCATGCGCCCGGCTACCCCGACCGGCGTGCCGCTGATTGGCGCCAGCCTCTATCGCAACCTGTGGCTGAACCTGGGCCACGGTGCCCTGGGCTTTACCCTGGCGTGCGGCAGCGGCCAATTGCTCGCCGAGTTGATCGGCCAACACGTCCCTTCCATTGATATGCAGGGCCTGGCGCCCCGCGCCGCATAAGGATGCACCCATGACCATCACGCGAATCAGCAGCAACGAACGACTGTCCGGCGCCGTCACCTTCAAGGACCTGGTATTCCTCTCGGGCCAGGTGCCGGGCGAGGGTGTCGACGTGGCGACCCAGACCCGCGAAGTGCTGGCGAAGATCGACGGGCTGCTGGCCCAGGCCGGCAGTGACAAGGATCATGTCTTGAATGCGACCATTTACTTGAAAGATATCGGCAACGGTTTCGCCCCAATGAATGATGTGTGGTCTGCCTGGCTGTCGCCGGGCATGGCGCCGACGCGCACCACCTTGCAGGCGGAACTGGCGCGACCGAGTGTGCTGGTGGAAATCAGCGTGATTGCTGTCCGTAAATAACTCAAAGACCAACGGAGAATAACAATGAAAAAAATCCTGTTGACCGGTTGCACCCTGGGGCTGTTGCTGGGGGCGCAGGCCCATGCCAACCAAGCGCCGCTGGACGGCACGCTGGGCAAGATCGCCAGCGCCAAGTCGATCACCCTGGGCTATCGCGATGCGTCGGTGCCGTTTTCCTACGTGGGGGATAGCAGTGGCAAGCCCATGGGGTATTCGGTGGACCTGGCGAGCAAGATCGTCGAGCGCATCCAAGAGAAAACCGGGGTGGCCGATCTCAAGGTGAAATACAACCTGGTGACTTCCCAGACGCGCATCCCGCTGGTGCAGAACGGCACCGTCGACCTCGAATGCGGCTCCACCGGGGTGACTGCAGAGCGCCAGCAGCAGGTGGCATTTTCCTACGGCTTTATCTACGTGAAGGGGCAGTTGCTGACCGCCAAGGACAGCGGTATCCAGGGCTTTGACGACCTCAAGGGCAAAAACGTGGTGACCACCGCCGGTACCACCAACGAGCGGTTTCTCAAGAACTACAACGCCGAGCACAAGACCAATATGTTCGTGATCAGCGCCAAGGACCACGGCGAGGCGTTCAAGATGCTCGAGACCGGTCGCGCGGCGGCGTTCTATATGGACGATGCGCTGCTCTACGGTGAGCGCGCCAAGGCCAGGGATCCGCACAAATGGGTGGTGGTCGGCAAAGAGCAGTCGCGGGAAATCTACAGCTGCATGGTGCGTAAGGGCGACCCGCAGTTTCTCGCGGTGGTCAACGAGGCACTGGGCGACCTGTACCGCTCGGGGGCGATCAACGGGATTTACCAGCGTTGGTTTGAACAGCCGATTCCGCCCAAGGGCTTGAACCTGGAGTTCCCGATGACCAGCGAGTTGAAGGCGATCATTGCCACGCCGGTGAGTGACCCGGTGGAGTGATCACCCGATCAACCGTAGGCGCCGGCGTGCCGGCGCTTACATTGGAGGCGGGGTTAGAAATCGCCCCAGAGTTGCTGCGCCACCGCCAACGCGACGACGGGCGCCGTCTCGGTCCGCAATACGCGCGGGCCCAGGCGGGCGGCATGGAAGCCGGCGTCTTGCGCGGTTCGCACTTCATTGTCGGTCAACCCGCCTTCAGGGCCGATCAGGAAGGCCAGGCTGGCAGGCTTGGCATGGCTGACCAGCGGCTCGGCCACCGGGTGCAGGACCAGTTTCAAGTCGGCCTCGGTCTGCTTCAACCAGTCCGCCAGCAGCAGCGGTGGGTGAATCACTGGCACTGTCGAACGCCCACATTGCTCGCACGCGCTGATTGCCACCTGGCGCCAGTGCAGCAGGCGTTTGTCGGCGCGTTCATCCTTGAGGCGCACTTCGCAGCGCTCGCTGAAAATCGGCGTGATCGCGTTGACGCTCAGTTCGGTGGCTTTCTGTATCGCCCAATCCATGCGCTCGCCCCGCGACAGCCCCTGGCCGAGGTGGATGTGCAGCGGCGATTCGGCCTGCCCGGCGAAGCTTTGCGTGAGTTGCACGCTGACGCGCTTCTTGCCGACATCCAGCAAAGTGCCCAGGAACTCCTGGCCGGAACCGTCGAACAATTGCACGGCGTCGCCTTCGTTCATGCGCAGTACACGGCTGATGTAGTGCGCCTGGGCTTCGGGCAGTTCGTGCTCGCCAAGGCTCAGCGGGGTGTCGGTGAAAAAGCGGGACAGTCTCATTTCTGTTCTCTGGAAAATAGGGTGTTTCTGCAGGCGCCGGCTTGCCGGCGCCTGCAAGGGTGTGATCAGCCGGGATCGCGGAAGCCTGGGTGGAAGTCCTTCGGCACGGCGACACTGACTTTGCTGTTGGTGGCAATGTCGATGCCTTCACTGGCCACCTCGGCCAGGAAATCGATCTGCTCCGGTGTGATCACATACGGCGGCAGGAAATACACCACGCTGCCCAAGGGCCGCAACAGCGCACCGCGTTCCAGGGCATGCTCGAAGACCTTCAGTCCACGGCGTTCCTGCCACGGGTAGGCGGTCTTGGTGGCTTTGTCCTGGATCATCTCGATGGCCAGGACCATGCCGGTCTGGCGCACTTCCGACACGTGCGGGTGGTCCACCAGGTGCGCGGTGGCGGTGGCCATGCGCTGGGCCAGGGCCTTGTTGTTCTCGATGACGTTGTCTTCTTCGAAAATATCCAGGGTCGCCAAGGCGGCCGCGCACGCCAGCGGGTTGCCAGTGTAGCTGTGGGAGTGCAGGAAGGCGCGCAGGGTCGGGTAGTCGTCGTAGAAGGCGTCGTAGACATCATCGGTGGTGACCACCGCCGCCAACGGCAGGTAGCCGCCGGTGAGGGCCTTGGACAAACACAGGAAATCCGGGCGGATACCGGCCTGCTCGCACGCGAACATGCTGCCGGTGCGGCCGAAGCCCACGGCGATTTCATCGTGGATCAGGTGCACGCCATAGCGGTCACAGGCTTCGCGCAGCAGCTTGAGGTACACCGGGTGGTACATGCGCATACCGCCGGCGCCCTGGATCAGCGGCTCGACGATCACCGCCGCAACGCTGTCGTGGTTGTCGGCGAGGGTCTGTTCCATGGCCTGGAACATGTTGCGCGAATGCTCTTCCCAGCTCATGCCTTCGGGCCGCAGGTAGCAATCCGGGCTCGGCACCTTGAGGGTGTCCAAGAGCAGCGCCTTGTAGGTTTCGGTAAACAGCGGCACATCGCCCACCGACATCGCGGCGATGGTTTCGCCGTGGTAGCTGTTGGTCAGGGTGACGAAGCGCTTTTTGTTCGGCAGGCCGCGGTTGAGCCAGTAGTGAAAGCTCATCTTCAGCGCCACTTCGATGCACGACGAACCGTTGTCGGCATAGAAACAGCGGGTCAGGCCTTCGGGCGTCATCGCCACCAGGCGCTCGGACAGTTCGATCACCGGTTGGTGGCTGAAACCGGCGAGGATCACGTGTTCGAGTTGGTCGACCTGATCCTTGATGCGCTGGTTGATACGTGGGTTGGCGTGGCCGAACACGTTGACCCACCAGGAGCTGACGGCATCGAGGTAGCGCTTGCCTTCGAAATCTTCCAGCCACACGCCTTCACCGCGCTTGATGGGGATCAGCGGCAGTTGCTGGTGGTCTTTCATCTGGGTGCAGGGATGCCACAACACGGCCAGGTCGCGTTGCATCCACTGGTTGTTCAAGCCCATCGGTCATCTCCTCGAAGCGGTCCTGCGTGTGGCGCAGGTGAAACAGTCGCGCAAGCCTATGCAATGCAGGCCTGTGTCACAACCCATTGCGAGTTTGAAGCGTAAATTGGTGGTAAACGCAGGACAGTCCGTCACGTTTCTTCTGGATAGTCCTTAATCTCTTGTTAACTTACTCTGCATACGCTCTTGATCGTATTTCTCGATATTTCAAAGCGAAATTTTCCGCTTTAATTCGATAGGTAAATCGATAGTCTTGCCACAGCTCTTACGGGATTTGGGACATGCAACTACGTAATTCACCGGCCCGCTATGGCTGGGTCAGCATCGTTTTGCACTGGGGCGTGGCCCTGGTGGTGTTCAGTCTGTTCGCATTGGGCCTGTGGATGGTCGGTCTCGACTACTACAGTGCCTGGCGCAAAGACGCCCCGGACCTGCACAAGAGCATCGGCATTACGCTGTTCGCCATCATGCTCGTGCGGATCGTCTGGCGCCTGGTCAGCCCGCCGCCGCCACCGCTTGCCAGCTATAGCCGCATGACGCGTCTGGGGGCTGCGTTTGGCCACGCGTTCCTGTATCTCGGGCTGTTTGCCGTGATGATTGCCGGTTACCTGATTTCCACCGCAGACGGTGTCGGGATCCCGGTGTTTGGCTTGTTTGAGATTCCTGCGCTGGTTTCCGGGCTACCGGACCAGGCAGACACTGCAGGCGTGGTGCATTTGTACCTGGCCTGGGTATTGGTGGTGTTCGCCGGCCTGCATGGCGTGGCCGCGCTGAAACACCATTTCATTGATCGTGATGTGACCCTGGTTCGTATGCTGGGGCGCAAAGCCTGATGTTCAACCTCGACTCACAAGGAATAGAAAGCATGTTGAAAAAGACGCTCGCCGCTCTGGCAATCGGTACCGCCCTGCTGTCTGCTGGTCAGGTGATGGCCGCCGACTACAAGATCGACAAGGAAGGCCAGCAC
Organism: Pseudomonas aylmerensis; assembly: GCF_001702265.1. Classification (GTDB taxonomy): domain Bacteria; phylum Pseudomonadota; class Gammaproteobacteria; order Pseudomonadales; family Pseudomonadaceae; genus Aquipseudomonas; species Aquipseudomonas aylmerensis. The sequence continues at coordinate 58,598 of NZ_MAUE01000022.1, read as the reverse complement.
GCCTTCATCGACTGGAAAATCAGCCACCTCGGCTACAGCTACATCCACGGTACCTTCAAGGACTGGGATGGCTCGTTCAGCTGGGATGCCGCCAAGCCTGAAGCCAGCAAAATCGCGGTCGACGTGAAAACCGCCAGTCTGTGGTCGAACCACGCAGAACGTGACAAGCACATCGCCAGCAAGGACTTCCTCGACGTTGGCAAGTTTGCCGATGCCAAGTTCGTGTCCACCGCTGTTAAATCCACCGGCGAAAAAACCGCTGACGTGACGGGCGACCTGACTTTCCACGGCGTGACCAAGCCTGTGACCTTCAAGGCGACCTTCAACGGTGAAGGCAAGGATCCATGGGGCGGCGAACGTGCTGGCTTCAACGCCACCACTACCGTCAACCTGAACGACTTCGGCATCAAAGGCCCAGGCCCGTCCTCGCAGACTGTGGACCTGGACATCTCGCTGGAAGGCGTCAAGCAGAAGTAATTTCTGTTTTTACCCGAAAAAACCGGATCCTGAGATCCGGTTTTTTTATGCCTGGAATGCACGCAATGTGGGCGCTGGCTTGCCTGCGATGCGGGCGCATCGAAGCATCAGGCACACCGAGTCGATACGATCGCAGGCAAGCCAGCTCCCACAGTTGATCAGTGTCGAGTCAAAAAAAATGCCCCGTCTCGAAAGAGGCGGGGCATTTTTTGTGGTGCTTTGAAACTCAGCGGTTGCGGGTCAGCAGCGCAGGTTTTTCACCACGAGGACGGCCTGGCAGTTGATCCAACTGCTCCGGTGTCGGGAAGCGGTCGGCTTTCGACTCCTTGTGGATGATCTTCGGCGCCGGGCCACCGCGCGGGTTCTGCACGGCGGGTTCGGACAAGCGTGGCTGGTCGTCACGGGCCGGGCGACGGTTGTTGCTGCGCGAATCATCGCGACGGGCCTGGCCATCACGAGGCGCGCCGTTACGCGGGCCGTTGCGCTTGGCCGGTGGCGTACCGGTGGTGCCGCCGCTGCTGTTGCGCGGACCGTTCTGACGACCGCCCTGTGGCTGGCCGCCACGTGGGGCACCTGCGCCGGCACCTTGCGCCGGGGCGCCTGGACGACGGCCACGACCCTGGGGCGGTTTGGCCTGGGGCACGTAGTCAACGCGGTTACCGAAGTTATCCACGTCGTCGTCGAGGAACTCGTCCGGGGCGCGGTCGGCTGCAGCGCGTGGTGGCTGGGTCGGCTGGCGCTGTTCGCGGGCCGGGGTGCCTTCACGTGGTTTTTGCTCACGGGCCGGGCGCTCGCCACGGCCGTTGGTAGGCGCTTTTTCCTTGCCGCCCTTGTCCTTGCCCTTGTCGCGACGACCACCGCCACCACCGCCGCCGTTCGGGCCATCGCCCTTCGGACCGCGTGGGTTGCGTGGGTTGCGCACGTCCGGACGCTCGCGCGCTTCTGGCTTTTCAGCCTCGACGGCGCTGGCATCGAAGCCCATCAGGTCGCCGTCGGCGATTTTCTGCTTGGTCATGCGCTCGATGCTTTTCAGCAGTTTTTCTTCGTCCGGTGCAACCAGGGAGATGGCTTCACCCGAACGACCGGCACGGCCGGTACGGCCGATACGGTGCACGTAGTCTTCGTCGACGTTCGGCAGTTCGAAGTTGACCACGTGTGGCAGTTGGTCGATATCCAGGCCGCGGGCGGCGATATCGGTGGCCACCAGGATGCGCACTTCACCGGCCTTGAAATCGGCCAGGGCTTTGGTGCGGGCGTTCTGGCTCTTGTTGCCGTGGATGGCGACGGCGGTGAGGCCGTGCTTGTCCAGGTACTCGGCCAGGCGGTTCGCGCCGTGCTTGGTGCGGGTGAACACCAGTACCTGTTCCCACGCGCCGGCGGTGATCAGGTGGGCCAGCAGCGCACGCTTGTGGCTGGCGGCCAGGCGGAACACGCGTTGTTCGATACGCTCGACCGTGGTGTTCGGCGGCGTGACTTCAATGCGTTCCGGGTTGTGCAGCAGCTTGCCGGCCAGGGCGGTGATGTCGTTGGAGAACGTTGCCGAGAACAGCAGGTTCTGACGTTTGGCCGGCAGGCGTGCGAGGACCTTTTTCACGTCATGGACAAAGCCCATGTCGAGCATGCGGTCTGCTTCGTCCAGCACGAGGATTTCCACGTGGGACAAGTCGACGCTGCCTTGGCCGCACAGGTCGAGCAAGCGACCGGGGCAGGCGACCAGCACGTCGACACCACGGGACATGGCCTGAACCTGTGGGTTCATGCCGACGCCGCCGAAGATGCAGGCGCTGACGAACTTCAGGTCGCGGGCATACAGCTTGAAGCTGTCGTGCACTTGCGCGGCGAGTTCGCGGGTGGGGGTCAGGACCAGTACGCGCGGTTGGCGCGGGCCGTGACGCTGGGATTTGTCCGGGTGACCATTGGGGAACAACCGCTCCAGAATCGGGAGGGCGAAGCCGCCGGTTTTACCAGTACCTGTCTGAGCCGCAACCATCAGGTCGCGACCTTGCAACACGGCGGGAATGGCCCGCTGTTGCACCGGAGTAGGCTCGGTATAGCCCGCTGCCTCGATGGCGCGGACTAAAGCCTCGGAGAGACCGAGGGAAGCAAAGGACATGAGTAATCCTGTTTTAGTTAGGGCTTGGCCCAGAGGGATAATCTTGCCGGGCGTGAATGGCGCTTAGGGGAGCGCAATCCCGTCCGGTCCTGCTGCGTCTGGCGAGCACTCCACCGGCTCGCGCGGGCTGAAAGCTGCGCTGTAGCGGGGTTGGGTGCCTTTTTCAAGACCTCAGCGGCCGGGCGTAAGCCTGGCGGAAAGGCCGGAGTATAACAGAGCAATCACTGCGCGCTGCTTTCCTGCTGCTCAACGGTGTCTCCTGCTGCCGATATGGCCTGGATTCCACCATATTTGGCACTCAAGGCGGCGTAGGCCGGTTCCTGTTTGAAGCGCCTGAGCTCGGCGGCAAAGCGCTGCACCAGCAGGTCCATGCCCGCACCCCGACGCACAGCCAGGAACTGCGGCTGGCGGCTGACCACGACCTGGGCCTGGCTGACCTTGCTTTCCAGGCCCATGGCCTTGATCACGTGCTGGCCGACCCGGCGGTCGGTGATCACCAGGTCGATGCGCCCGAGCATCAATTTGCCGAAGTTGGCCTCATGGCTGGGCGCCGCTTCGCGGTTGAACAGCGCGGAATCGCTGAACGGCTCGCCGTACAGGTAGCCGGGCGAGGTGCCGACGGTCAGGCCGCGCAGGTCCTCAAGGCTTTGGGCCGGGTGCGGCCGTTCGTTGGCGTAGAACAGGGTGAACTCGACTTGTGACAGCGGTTCGCTGGGGTAGAGCAGCAGCGCGTCGCGCTCATGGCTGTGGAAAATATCCAGCGCGCCGTCGGCCTGGCCCTGGTCAAGCATGGCCAGGCAGCGCTTCCAGGGCAGGAATTGCCACTCTACATCGACCCCCAGGCGCTGGAACACGATCACCGTGGTGTCGTAGTCCAGTCCCTGCATGGCGCCGCGTTCTTCGTACACATAGGGTGCCCAGGGCTCGGTGACAATGCGCAGTTTCTCGCCATAAGCGGCCAGGCTCAGGCAAGTGAAAAGGGCAGCGGTCGCAAGCTTCAGGATCACGGGCATACCCTGAGGTTACGACGCTCCTGCGCTAAAGAGAAGCTCTGGCACACGCATCTGCAGGCGGTATCAATGCGTCTGCGAACTCATCAGGTGCTCGTAGATGGCGGTACGCCGCTCACCGAGAATCAGGCGCACCAACGGGTTGGCGAACCAGTGCTCCAGCTGGTGTGCATCGACCGGGCGCTGCTGGCGCTCTTCCTGATTCTGGCGCGCCTTGTCCCACCAAACCGGGCCACATGCCTGGTCGAACTCGTTTTGGTGCTCGTAGCACCCGTAGAGAATCTCGCGGATGAACTGCTGCTTGCGCTTGGGCAGGGCCAGGGTGATCAGCTTGTACATCAGGCGCTGCAGGCGTGGCGGGCGCGGCAAGTGGGCGGAGACCTTGCGTGTGTCGGCCAGGGCCAGCGTGCTGATGGGGCTGGCCCTGTGCTTGGTGATCCACGCCTTGACCTTGGCCCGGAACAGCTGTTTGCGGCTCCAGTAATGGTGGATCAGGTCCGGGCATTGGCGCACGTTGACCTGGCGGTAGGCGGCAACCGACAGGCAGAACTCTTCCAGGGTGTAGGCGCCGAGAGCCATCGGGAACAGTTCGTCCATCAGCGCGATCGACTGGTCCAGCAGGTGTGCGTCCTGGCGTGCCAGGCCCATGACCCCGGAGTTGAGCAGCCACATGTTGTCGTCGGCCAGGCCTTTTTCGCTCAGGTATGGCGCGAGCGCTTCGTACAGCACGCTTTCGCGGTTATCGCCGTACTTGGCGTGGAAGGCGTTGCACAGCAGGGTGCCGGGTGCGACGCGCTCGAACAGGGCCATGGGCGAGTCGTGGAAAAACGTATCGGTGTCGATCAGCAGTGCCCGCTCCGCCGTTTCCAGGACTTGGCGCAACAGCACGTGCTTGGTGCGGAAATGGTAACCGTGAGGCTCGCTCCAGCGTTTGCGCGTGGCCTCATCCAGTACGTGGACCTGCACCGGCAGGCCGTCGTAGGGCGCCGGGTTGTCGCTGAACACCTGGATGTCCAGGGGCAGGTCCTCGGTTGCGCCCAGCTGCGCCAGGGCACTGGCGATGCTGAATACCGCTTCCTGATGATAGGTCTCGGCGCCGAATACCAGGTAAACCAGCTGCGGGCGGGGAGTCGGGGACGCTGTATTCATTTACTGCAGGCTTCCATTCCGGGGAGATGTGAACAAAAAAAGCCCTCGTATAAACGAGGGCCTGGGTGCAGCTCGGTCAGACCTCAGCGCGGCAGCTTGAGGTTGTTCCAGATTGCAAGGCTCGGCTCAGCCTGATTAAGCGTATAGAAGTGCAGCCCAGGTGCGCCACCCTGCAGCAATTCTTCGCACATGCTGCTGATGACCTGTTCGCCGAACGCCTGGATGCTCTTGACGTCGTCGCCGTAGGCTTCCAGTTGCTTGCGGATCCAGCGTGGGATCTCGGCACCGCACGCGTCGGAGAAGCGTGCCAGCTTGCTGTAGTTGGTGATCGGCATGATGCCTGGCACGATCGGGATGTTCACACCCATGGCCCGCACGCGCTCGACGAAGTAGAAGTAGCTGTCGGCGTTGAAGAAGTACTGGGTGATCGCGCTGTCGGCGCCGGCGTTGGCCTTGCGCACGAAATTCTGCAGATCGTCTTCGAAGTTGCGCGCCTGGGGGTGCATCTCCGGGTAAGCCGCCACTTCGATATGGAAGTGATCGCCGCTTTCTTCACGGATGAAACTCACCAGGTCGTTGGCGTAGCGCAGCTCACCGCTGGCCATGCCCATGCCGGATGGCAGGTCGCCACGCAAGGCGACGATGCGCTTGATGCCGGCTTGCTGGTATTGGGTCAGCAGGCCGCGCAGGTCGGCCTTGCTGTCGCCCACGCACGACAAGTGCGGAGCGGCGGGAATGTTGGCTTCGCTTTCCAGCTGCAGCACGGTGTTGATCGTGCGGTCACGGGTCGAGCCGCCGGCGCCGTAGGTGCAGGAGAAGAAGTCAGGATTGTAGCTGGCCAGTTGCTTGGCAACAGCCATCAGTTTTTCATGTCCAGCATCGGTCTTGGTCGGGAAGAACTCGAAGCTGTAGCGACGGTCTTGGGACATGTGAGGTCTCCAGCTGCAAGTTGCAAGCCTCAAGCTGCAAGAGGGCGGTGTGCCTGTTCTTGCAGCTTGGAGCTCGCAGCTGGTAGCTGCTTAAAGAGCAATGAAGTAGCAAGCCCTCGGCACAAGCGCATTTCTTGACGCTTGCCGCTGAAAGCTTGCCGCTGCTTAGTAGCGGTAAGCGTGCGGCTTGAACGGACCTTCGACGGTCACGCCGATGTAGTCGGCCTGGGTCTTGGTCAGTTGAGTCACGACGCCACCGAAGCCGCGGACCATTTCCAGGGCCACTTCTTCGTCGAGTTTCTTCGGCAGTACTTCCACGGTCAGGCGCTCGGCTTTCTGGGCAGGCGACAGGTCGGCGTATTTCTGGCCGAACAGGAAGATCTGGGCCAGAACCTGGTTGGCGAACGAGCCATCCATGATGCGGCTTGGGTGGCCGGTGGCGTTGCCCAGGTTAACCAGGCGGCCTTCAGCCAGCAGGATCAGGTAGTCATCGTTCTGCGGGTCGAAATCGCCAGCGCCGGTACGGTGAACCTTGTGTACCTGTGGCTTCACTTCTTCCCACGCCCAGTTCTTGCGCATGAAAGCAGTGTCGATTTCGTTGTCGAAGTGACCGATGTTGCACACTACGGCGCGCTTTTTCAGGGCCTTGAGCATGTTCGCATCGCAAACATTGACGTTACCGGTGGTGGTCACGATCAGGTCGATCTTGCCCAGCAGGGCTTTGTCGATGCTCGCTTCGGTGCCGTCGTTCTGGCCGTTGATGAACGGCGAAACCACTTCGAAACCGTCCATGCAGGCTTGCATGGCGCAGATCGGATCGACTTCGGACACCTTGACGATCATGCCTTCCTGACGCAGGGACTGGGACGAACCCTTGCCCACGTCACCGTAGCCGATCACCAGGGCTTGCTTGCCCGACAGCAGGTGGTCGGTGCCGCGCTTGATGGCATCGTTCAGGCTGTGACGGCAGCCGTACTTGTTGTCGTTCTTGCTCTTGGTCACCGAGTCGTTGACGTTGATGGCCGGGATTTTCAGCTCGCCCTTGGCCTGCATGTCCAGCAGGCGGTGTACGCCGGTGGTGGTTTCTTCGGTCACGCCGTGGACGCGGTCGAGGATCTGCGGGTACTTCTTGTGCAGCAGCTCGGTCAGGTCGCCGCCGTCGTCGAGGATCATGTTGGCGTCCCATGGCTTGCCATCCTTGAGGATGGTTTGCTCCAGGCACCACTCGTACTCTTCTTCGGTCTCGCCTTTCCAGGCGAACACGGCGATACCGGCAGCAGCGATAGCGGCAGCGGCCTGGTCTTGAGTCGAGAAGATGTTGCAGGACGACCAGCGTACTTCGGCACCCAGGGCAACCAGGGTCTCGATCAGCACGGCAGTCTGGATGGTCATGTGGATGCAGCCGAGGATCTTCGCGCCCTTGAGCGGTTGCTCAGCGGCGTACTTGCGACGCAGGCCCATCAGCGCAGGCATTTCGGATTCGGCGATAAAGGTTTCGCGACGGCCCCAGGCAGCGAGGGACATGTCGGCGACTTTGTAGTCGTTGAAATCTGCAGGCGTGTTTACAGCGCTCATGAAGAGCCTCCATTCGTAGTGTGCGAATGGGCGCCGTTGTGCGTTTAGTATCCAGCTGGCTAACCAGGCCGGACAACGCCCCATCCGAGCCTGACAGGTTGAACCTGCTGCAGCGCCCCTCGGACAGGTGGCGGGAGAACGGTATTAGCCGTTCTGAAATCGGGGGCGATTATAGCTGTCTTTGTCTGGCTAGTGGCAAGCAACAAGCTACAAGCGGCAAGTAAGAGCGAATCGGCTACTACTTGCAGCTTGTCGCTTAAAACTTGAAGCTGGGGGCCACAACCCAATCGCCAAACATCTCAAACCTGGAGTCCCCATGAACTTCCACACCCGCAAATGGGTAAAACCCGAAGACCTCAACCCCAACGGCACCCTGTTCGGTGGCAGCCTGTTGCGCTGGATCGACGAAGAAGCGGCAATCTATGCGATTGTCCAGTTGGGCAACCAGCGCGTGGTGACCAAGTACATCTCCGAAATCAACTTCGTCAGTGCCTCGCGCCAGGGCGACATCATCGAGCTGGGCATCACCGCCACCGAATTCGGTCGCACCTCGATCACCCTGACCTGTGAAGTGCGCAACAAGATCACCCGTAAAAGCATCCTCACCGTCGAGAAAATGGTCTTCGTCAACCTCGGTGAAGATGGCCTGCCAGCGCCTCACGGACGTACGGAAATCAAGTACGTCAAGGACCAGTTCCAGGAGGATGGCATCCAGGAATAACTGCATGCCCACCGGTTTGGTTTCTGTTACCTGATTGTTCCGGTTGGATCTTTCCCAGGCTCTGTCATCACTCAGCACTACACCCCCGCAGAGTGAGTCAGCGCATGAAAGTGCTCAATCCGGTCAACCCCGTTCAGTTTCCCTCGCCTGGAGATGTCAGTACCCGCGTCGATCACACCGCGAAGACGTTACGGGTGGAGGGCGGAGGCGCGCGCAATCTGATCCTCCAGCGCGATCCCCATGGGCGAGTGGAGGTGACATTGTCGCGGCCGCCCATCACGCATTTGGTGCTCAGCGGTGGTGGCGCCAAGGGGGTTGCCTTTTCGGGGGTGGTGCAGGCACTCGAGGACGCCCGGAAGCTGGAAGGCATCCAGGTGATTTCCGGCTCATCTGCCGGTGCGATTTCTGCAGCATTGATCGCCAGTGGAATGAGTACGGCAGCCTTCGATGGACTGTCGGACAACATCAGTCTGCCAACCTTGCTGAACAGCAAAGACCCTTTGACGGCCTGGTTGCAGGACGCCAGTTCGACACTGGGCAAATACCTCGGATATTTGCCGGGCCCGGTCGGCAATATTTCCCAGTTGCTGATGACCCTGCTGCCGCGCCTGAAAACCGATGCCGCCCCGCTGGAGGACATGATCCGCGACGAGTCGCGCAAGGCGCTTCTTGGACATATTGCCGACACTCCCAGAGAAACCCGGCCTGCCGACGTCATGCGCATTGCTGACAAGCTCAGTGCTGGTGGCGCGCCGACGTTTGCCGACCTTGAGGTGTTAAGCCGCAGTATTGCAGCGGTCAAGCAACTCAATATCACCGGCACGGGCATGTTTGGAGGGCGTCCACAGTTGGTAGTGTTCAACAGCAGTTTGACGCCGGACATGGATATTGCCCGCGCTGCGCATATTTCGGGTTCGTTGCCGGCACTGTTCAAAAGCCCTGTGGAACAGGGGCATGGCTTCCAGATGGCGACAGAAACCACGACCTTTCAGGACGGTGGCCTGATGCTCAATACGCCAGCGCCAGGCGTGGTGGACCGATTGTTTGCCGAGAGCCTCCTGAGCAAGCCCGAGTCGCTGATCATCAAATTCGAACCTGACTCCGCCGAGGAGCCTGCCCAAAGTGGCAGTTTTTTCAGCAGCTTGGTCGACTGCATTACGGGAACGCCACATTCGGCTGCCGAGGCTTACCAGGATAATAGGCTCAAGGCATTTGCCGACCAGACGCTGGTGTCGCCACTGAATACCGAACAGGGAGATTTTCGCGGTCTGTTCAACGGTACGGTCAACTTCACCATGAAGGATGAGCACAAGCAGCACCTGCAGGAAAGGACCCGTGAAACGGTGGCTGGGCACCTGCAGAATCTTGCCTCGACGAGGGAGTCTCACTCGTTCGGTTCGCTGGATGCGGCGGTGCTGGCGATGGATGATGAAATATTGGCCAGTGTGCAGACGGCGTTGCAGGCAGACAGTGCCGCAGCCAGTGTGCTGATGTTTCGAGAAGAAGCGAAACAGGCGTTGCGCGCGCTGGACCATGCGATTACAGAGGTCGATAAGTCGCATGATGGCTTGCTGTTCACACCGAAGCTGTCGTCGGCAGTGCGCAATCTGGAAGTACTTGCCCGAAGTCCCGAGCAATTGGAGTGGTTGGGACGGCGCTTGAATGACCCAGGCCAGCGAAATTTTCAGCGATTGCTGCAAGTGGCTGCTAATCAGGGCTCCGGCGATGTACCGTCCGCTTCCAGGGTCATGGCTTGCGCTGTTGCCGAAATGAAACGTCGCGATATCGCGGTGAGTGCCGAGAGCTTTACACGGGAAGTCATCTACCCGTCACTGTTCCGGCCTGGCCAGCCGGCATCCAATGTCGAACTGTTGCAGCGCGCGGCACGAGACTTGGCCAAGGCCACCACGCCGCAGGCGTTCAATCGTGTGCTTGATGATCTCAGCGAACATTACCAGGCGCGCAACATGCCATGGAGTATGTCTTCCAGTGACACTACTGTGGAGATGGCCAAGGCCTGGCGCAAACGGGTTTAGTTGCCTGGCCACTGAACAGCTACTGTGCCGGCATGTCGTAGCTACAGGCACCCCTCGGACTCTGGTACATCATGGCCACTCAAGCAGACGGCAAGACCCCCAACCTGTCGCAGGAAGAGCAACAGGACGTAGACAAGAACCAACCCCCCCGCGCGGCGGTGTTGCATGAAATCATCCGCACCCAGGGCGACCAGGAGCTGGAGCGCAGCGTCGCCGCCTTGTGGTGGTCGGCGCTGGCTGCCGGCCTGACCATGGGACTGTCGCTGATGGCGATGGGCTTGCTCAACTCGCGTCTGCCAGATGGCGAAGCCTTCAAGGTCATCGCCAGCTTCGGCTACTGCGCGGGCTTCCTTGCGGTGATCCTGGCGCGCCAGCAATTGTTCACCGAAAACACCCTGACTGCCGTGCTGCCGGTGATGAGCAAGCCTACGCTGGGCAACGCGGGACGCCTGCTGCGCTTATGGACAGTCGTGCTGGTCGGCAACCTGTGCGGCACCCTGCTGGTGGCGTATGTGATGTTGCACCTGCCGATCTTCGATACCAAGACCGACCTGGCCTTCCTCGAAATCGGCCGCAAGATCATGGAAAACGACGCCGGCCAGATGTTTGCAAAAGGCATCGTTTCCGGTTGGATGATCGCGACCATGGTGTGGATGATCCCCTCCATGGAAAGCGCCAAGATGTGGATCATTATCCTGATCACTTACCTGATGGCCCTGGGGGACTTCACCCATATCGTCGTCGGTTCGGCCGAGGTTTCGTACCTGGTGTTTGCCGGCGAATTGCCGTGGAAAGACTTCTGGCTGGTGTTTGCCGGTCCGACCCTGGCCGGCAATATCATCGGCGGCAGCTTTATCTTTGCGTTGATCAGTCACGCGCAGATTCGCAGTGAAAGCAGCTTGCCGGGAAAAACCGCTGCGGACCCGAGGCATCCGCAGCAGATCAACAAGGATCAGTGAGGCTCGGGCGTGGCTTGGGGCTCGTCCCGAGTCACGCGCTTGACCAGCCTGCCGATGCTCAACCCCTGCAACAGGATCGACGACAGCACCACGATGTAGGTGATGCTCAGCAGCAGGTCGCGCTCCGGGCCGAGCGGCAATGCCAGTGCCAGCGCTACCGAAACCCCGCCGCGCAAGCCGCCCCAGGTCAGGATGCGGATGGTCCCGCGTGGCACCGTGCGCCAGCGGCGCAGCAGCAGGATCGCCGGAGCAACGGTCAGCAGGCGTGACAGCAGGATTGCCACGGCCAGGAGGCTGGCAGCGAAGACGTGCAGCCAGTTGAACGGCAACAGCAGCAGCTCCATGCCGATCAGCGCGAACAGCAGCGCGTTGAGCATGTCATCGAGCAGCTCCCAGAAGCCATCCAGATAGCGACGGGTCATGTCGTTCATCGCCAGCTTGCGTCCCAGGTTGCCGATGATCAGACCGGCCACCACCATCGCAATCGGCGCCGAGACGTGCAGTTCGGTGGCCATCGCCGAACCGCCGATGACCAGGGCCAGGGTCAGCATCACTTCGATCTGGTGCTGCTCGATGCTCTTGATCATCAGGTACACGAGGTAGCCGATCAGGCCACCGAACACCACGCCGCCAATCGCCTCATGGGCAAACAGCATCGCGGTAGCGCCTACGGTCGGCGTTTCGCCCAGCTGTGCAATACCCAGTAAAACCGTAAACACCACCACCGCCGTGCCGTCGTTGAACAGTGACTCGCCGACGATCGTGGTTTTCAGCGGTTTGGAAGCGTTGGCGGTACGCAGCACGCCCAAGACTGCAATCGGGTCGGTGGGTGAGATCAGCGCGCCGAACAGCAGGCAGTAGAGGAAGCTCACGTGCCAGCCAAACAGCGCGAAGATGTAGTACGCCAGGCTGCCGATCACCACGGTGGCAATCAACACGCCGAACGTTGCCAGCAGGCCGATGGGCCAGCGGTAGCTGCGCAGGTCGTTGAGGTTGACGTGCAGGGCGCCGGCGAACAGCAGGAACGACAGCATCCAGTTCATCAGCAAATCGCCGAAGTCGATCTGGCCGATCAGTTGCTGGATACGTTCCTCCAGGCCCGGGTAGCCGAGCACGCTCAGGCCTTGCAGGATCAGCGAAAACAGCAGGGCCGTGACCATCACGCCGATGGTGGGTGGCAGGCCGATAAAACGGAAGTTCACATAGGTGAGCAGGGTGGTGAGGCAGATGAAGGCGGCGACAAGTTCAAGCATCCGGGGTCCTTGGAGGTTGGGTGGCAATTCTTTGGTGCATGGGTGGACCGCAGGGCGGGCATGAGGTTGCACAGCGCGATAGAACCTTTCGGTGCGCGGCGTGCTCATAGCCGGTAAGTGCGGTTTGCTGGGTTTAGTGCTAAAACTCTAATTTCTGTTTAAAACTACAAAAGGAATCAGTGATGACGGTGGCTTTCTGGTGTGTGTTGATAGCGATTTTCCTGCCTTACCTGTGCACAGGGGTGGCCAAGTTCAGTGGCGGCAAATTCGGCCCGCGGCAGAATCATGATCCGCGCGCTTTTCTGGATACCCTCGACGGCTTCGCCAAGCGCGCCCACAACGCGCAGCTCAACAGCTTTGAGGTGACACCCGCCTTCGCGGCGGCGGTGATTATCGCCCACCTTGCCGGGACTGCGTCGTTGGTGACCATCAATGTGCTGGCGGTGCTGTTTATCACCAGTCGCCTGTTGTACATCATCTGCTACGTCGCCGACTGGGCAATGCTGCGTTCGCTGGTGTGGTTTGTAGGGATGGTATTGATCGCGAGCTTCTTCTTCGTCTCGATCTAAGGCGTAGCCCGGCCCTCTATTGTGGCCGGGCTTACTGTGGCGAGCGGGCTGCTGTGGCAAGCGGGCCTACTGTGGCGAGCGGGCTTGCCCCGCGTTGGGGCGCGAAGCGGCCCCAATCGGCACACCGAGTTTTTTCAGAAGGAACTCGGCGCCTGTTGTCAGGGCTGCTTCGCACCCCAACGCGGGGCAAGCCCGCTCGCCACGAAAAGCCCGCTCGCCACAGTAAGTCCGCTCCCCACGACAAGCCCGTTTACACATTTGATCTCCAGTGTTCCTCAGGTACCCGCGGGTGCATCCGGCACGTGCGGCAACGCCGCGCCTTTGGGCCACAGCATCCAGATCTGGCCTTGCTGCTTCATATTCCCCGCCAACTCGCCTGCCGCATCACCCGTGCCCCAGAACAGATCCGCGCGCACTTCGCCGGTGATTGCACCGCCGGTGTCCTGTGCGGCGACGGGACGTGCCAATGCCGAGCCGTCGGGCGTGGTGGTCGACAGCCACAACAGGCTGCCCAGCGGGATCACCTTGCGATCCACCGCCACGCTGTAGCCTGCCGTCAGCGGCACGTTCAGCGAACCGCGCGGACCTTCATTGCTGTCGGGACGAGCGCTGAAGAACACGTAGCTGGGGTTGCTCGCGAGCAGTTCCGGGATTCGCTCCGGGTGCGCCTTGGCCCAAGCGCTGATGGCGCCCATGGTCACTGCTTCTTTCTTCAACTCGCCTTGCTCCACCAGCCAGCGGCCGATAGGACGATAGGGGTAGCCGTTCTGGTCGCCATAACCCACGCGCAGTTGGCGGCCGTCCTTGAGTTGAATGCGGCCCGAGCCCTGGATCTGCAGAAATTGCAGGTCCATCGGGTTGGTCAGCCAGGCAATCGGCTTGGCGCTGGAGCCTTGGCCGTTGATGGCGCTGGCATCGTCATAGGGCTTGAGCACGCGGCCTTCGAGGCGACCGCGCAGGCGCTTGCCCTTGAGTTCCGGATAGATGCTTTCCAGATTGACGATGATCAGGTCATCCGGCACGCCATACACGGGCACATGGGCGGTGGCAGTCTTGGTCAGGCTGCCGGGGTAGACCGGTTCGTAGTAGCCGGTGATCAGGCCATTGGGGGTGTCGTCGGCCGAGCGCAGGCCGAATACATCCAGGCGTTCTTTTAGAAAACCACGCACCGCCACGGCATTGCCCGGCACGGTGACCGCTGCGGCACAGGTCGCGCCCCAGATCGGGTCGGCCTTGAGGCGTTGGCAGGCGCTGCGCCAGGCTTCAAAGCCGGCCAGCAGGTCGCTGTCGGACACCGCCGGCAGGGCTTCCCATGGCGCGCTCACGTAGGTGGCTACGGCATGGGGTTTGGCCACTTCCTCTGTTTTGTTGGCGTCTTTACCGCCATCACAGCCGGCCAGCAGTGCAGCAATCGGCAGAGCCCACGCCAGGCGGCGGCTCCAGGTTTTCAGCACGACATTCATAAACGCAATTCCTGAAGCGATTGCCCGCGCTGTAGCGCAGTCGGGCAACCCTTATTATTAATAGGGCTATTGGTCTTTACGGACGGGGCGAGGATACTGGCCGCCGTTTCCCGTGACCCTGAGCCATCATGACTTTTAAAAAACTGACGGTTGTATTGCTGGCCTGCGTGGCCTTGTCCGCCTGTGGCGGCGTCGATCCAAATTCCCCGCTGGGCCAGCGCAAGGCGATTTTCAAGCAGATGCTCAAGACCGGCGAGGACCTGGGCGGCATGTTGCGTGGGCGCATCCCGTTCGACGGCGCGAAATTTGCCGAAGGCGCGGTCAAGCTTGATGCGTTGTCGCATGAACCGTGGAAGCACTTCCCGAGCGTGCGCGAAGAAGATCACACCAGTGCCAAGGACGACGTATGGCAACAACAGGCACGCTTCCAGGAACTGGCCCGCAACCTTGAAGCGGCCACCGGTGAACTGGTGGTCGCCAGCCAGGTCCAGCCGTACAAGGCCAGCAACCTTGGGCCTGCGGTGCAGAAAGTCGAAGATGCCTGCAGCGCCTGCCATAAGCAGTTTCGCGATCACTGACCGGCGTTATTCGTCGAGTTGTTCCACGGCGTCCTGCAGTTCTTTGCGCGACTGGGCGAGCTTGTCCTTACGCTTGTTGATTTTCTCGGCATCGCCTTTTTTCATTGCCTTGTCGAGGTCAGCCTGGCGGCGGCTGACTTCGTGCTTGGCGTCGAGCACCTTGTTTTCGCGCTCCTTCCTCAAGGAGGCGTCGGTGCAGTTGGCAGTGACTTCGCTCAGGGCTTTTTCCAGGCCGGCCTGTTGCGCGCTGTTGCCATGCGCCTTGGCTTGTTCGATCTGGGCGCTGATGGCCTGGCGCTTGGCGGCGCAGCCGGTGAGGGGGGCAACTTCTTCGGCCGCCAGCAGTGGCGTGGCCATGCAGCTTGCGACAGTCAACAAGACAAAAGGGGCGAGAAATTTCATGTGGGACTCCAAAGTCGCAATCTGGCAGCAGGATGAATTCTGCCGCCGTTCAAAGGTGGCCAGGCCGGGTTCAAAACCCGTCTATCCCGGCCACGCGTAGTGTTTCAGCCAAAGCCTGTACGTGCGGATCGCGGAAAAAAGCGCTCAGTTGCGCTGCGCGACCCGGGCCGATGCCATCGGTGGCCTGCCAGGCCTGGGTGTCCTTGGCGGCCAGTGTCTGCCAGCCGCCTTCCAGGTTGTTACGTGCCGCAGGCGGTATGCCCAGGGCCTTGAGCCATTGGGCGAAGGGCCGTTGCCGCGCGCTGTGCAGGCTGTCGAGCACCCGCGCACGGCTGCGATCGCCGAAGCCATCAATGTTAGCAAGCTCTGCCGCGTCCAGGGTTAACCAATCGAGAAAGCCTGCGATTAGACCGGCCTGGATCAATATGTTCCAGGTCTCACGGCCGATATGGGGCAAGGCCAGGCCTTGATCACCGCTGAGCCAGGTGAGCCGCGCCAGCAGTTGTTCCTCGCAGCCGGGGTCCAGCTGCCAGCAGCTCAAGGCGTGGAAGTCCAGAGGGTCCGGGACCGGCAGGTCGACCCGGGTGGTGTTGCGCAGGATCACTTGGTCCAACCGTGGGATGATCTGGCCCGCCAGGCTGATGGCGACTTGATCGCCAGGGCGGATGTCCAGTGCTTGCCAGCGTTTCAGCGAGCCGACGTTGACACGGCTGATCTGCCGGTCATCCAGCCGCACGGGTTCGAGTTCGAGCATGGGGGTGATGCGCCCGGTACGGCCGATCTTGAACCGCACGTTGCGCACCAGTGCCAGGGCCTTGGCCGCCGGGTACTTCCAGGCGACCGCCCAGTACGGCGTGCTGGCCTGCCAGCGCTCGGCGGGTGCGCGCTGCGCCTGGTGCAGCACCACGCCATCACTGGCGAAGGGCAGGGGATGGTTGTACCAATAGGCGCGCCAGTGTGCGGCGTGGGTAATGTCCTGGATGGGCTGGCTGTAGCGCTGGCTGTCGGTGAAACCCCAGCGTGCCAGGTTGGCGAGGCGCTCGTTGAACGCGGCCGGGCCGTCGGGCCAGGCCCAGATGAACACGCCGATGCCGGCGGCTTCGATGTCGCTCAAGTGTTTGCGGTTCATCAGCCCAGCCACTTTACTGCGGGCATTGAGCCCGCCATGTGCCGACTGCACGTGGTCGTCGAGGCGCCAGTAGAGTTCGCCTTGCAGCACCAGGTCGAGGGGCTCCGGCAGCTGCTGGACAATGGCGGGGATCTTGCGCGCCGAGGCTGACCAGTCCTGGCCGAGCAGGCCATCGCCACGGCTGATGACCCGGCTCAGCCGACCCTGACGGTACACCAATGTCACCGCCACGCCATCGACCTTGGGTTGTATCCACACCTCCTGGCGCGTGCCGAGCCAGGTGCCGACTGCCTGTTCATCCAGCAGTTTTGCCAGGCCGGTATGGGCTACCGGGTGAGCCAGGGTGCCGCGTGCGCTGGCCAGTGGGTTGTCGGCCTTTGCCGTGGGTTGGGGGAAACATTCGCGCCATTGCGCGAGGCGTTGGCGAGCCTGGTCGTAGAGCTCATCACTGACGGGGGAATGGCCGAGCCGGTGATAGCTGTCATCCCACTGGCGGATCTGTTCGGCCAGGGTGCCGAGTTGGGTCCGGGCTTCAGCCGGGCAGCCGTCAGCCCAGGCTGAAAAGGTCAGCGTGCTGAGCAGCAGCGCAATCAGTAAGCGCGTCATGAGCATTCCTTGCTCGTAAAGGGCGCCCAGCCTAAGTGATCCAGGCAGGCACAAAAAAGCCCCGGCAGTGCGGGGCTTTTTACCGGGTGTTTCCAGTTACTTGAACAGACCGCCCAAGGCTTTCACGGCGTCATTCTTATCAGCCTTGGCCTCCTGGGTTTGCTGCTTGGCGTCGGCCTTGGCCTGGGTTTCAGCAAGTTTGTTACAGCCTTTGTTGATCTGCTCCTGCGCCGCTTTGAAGGCCTTCACTTTCAGGTTGTCTTTCTGGGCTTCGGCTGCATCGATCTTGGCTTGCAGGTCCGCGGACTGCTTCTGGCAGTCGCCGGAGTTGCCGCCACCCAGTTGGGACGTCAGCGCGCCACTCAGTGCGCTCAGGTCGGCGGATTGGGCCGGCAGGGCGAACAGGCTGAGCAGAAGGGCGGCAGGGGCGAGCGTGGAGATGCGCATGAAAAACCTCAATGTTCGATTGCCTGCGCGCTGATCGATCCCGGGCTGGCGCAGGGCAATATCCAAATAAGGTAGAGGGCCCGAGAGGGCGCGGATTCTAGAGGGCCATTATTTGGCCTGCAAGCTTTGGATCCAAAAAATGTGAGGGTGATCCCGCAGGCAATAAAAAAGCCCCGCCGGGGGTAAACCCGGCGAGGCTTTATGTGCCGTGAGCGATTACAGGCCGGCGGCGGTGCGCAGGTCGTTGGCGCGATCGGTCTTTTCCCAGGTGAAGGTGGTGAAGGTGTCGTCGCCGACAGTCTTCTGCGCAGGGGTACGACCGAAGTGGCCGTAGGCTGCGGTTTCCTGGTACATCGGGTGCAGCAGGTCGAGCATGGTGGTGATCGCGTAAGGGCGCAGGTCGAAGATCTCGCGCACCAGCTTGACGATCTTGTCGTCGCTGATCTTGCCGGTACCGAAGGTATTCAGCGAGATCGACGTAGGCTGGGCCACGCCGATGGCGTAGGACACCTGGATCTCGCAGCGCTCGGCCAGGCCCGCGGCGACAATGTTCTTGGCCACGTAGCGACCGGCGTAGGCTGCCGAACGGTCAACCTTGGACGGGTCTTTACCGGAGAACGCGCCACCGCCGTGACGGGCCATGCCGCCGTAGCTGTCGACGATGATCTTGCGACCGGTCAGGCCGCAGTCGCCCACCGGGCCACCAATGATGAACTGGCCAGTCGGGTTGATGTGGAACTGGGTGTCCTTGGACAGCAGTTCGGCCGGCAGTACGTGCTTGACGATCAGCTCCATCACGCCTTCACGCAGATCAGCGTAGGAAACGTCCGGGTTGTGCTGCGTCGACAGTACAACGGCGTCGATGCCGACGACTTTGCCGCCTTCGTAGCGGCAGGTCACCTGGGACTTGGCGTCCGGGCGCAGCCAAGGCAGCAGGCCGTTCTTGCGGGCTTCAGCCTGGCGTTGCACCAACTGGTGCGAGAAGGTGATCGGCGCTGGCATCAGCACGTCGGTTTCGTTGCTGGCGTAGCCGAACATCAGGCCCTGGTCGCCGGCGCCCTGATCTTCAGGCTTGGCACGGTCGACACCCTGGTTGATGTCAGGCGATTGCTTGCCGATGATGTTCATCACGCCGCAGGTCGCGCCGTCGAAGCCGACGTCGGAGCTGGTGTAGCCGATGTCGGTGATCACATCACGAACGATCTGCTCCAGGTCAACCCAGGCGGTGGTGGTCACTTCGCCAGCGATGATCGCTACGCCGGTTTTCACCAGAGTCTCGCACGCCACACGGGCGAACTTGTCTTCAGCAATGATGGCGTCCAGCACCGCATCAGAAATCTGGTCGGCGATTTTGTCCGGATGCCCTTCAGACACGGACTCGGAGGTGAAAAGGGAGTATTCGCTCATCTCGATGTTTTCCTGATATTTACCGATGGTGAGTGTCGCCAGCCGGCCGCTGGAAATGGCGGACCTGGATCTGGAAACCATTACGTAAGCCTACATAGAGGCTTTCCCCGGGAACGAGTCCCGCAGCGGTGGCCCAACGGGCCAGATCGTCCTGTTCAAAACCCAACCAGAGATCACCGCAGGCCTCCCTGGCCCAATTCTGGTTGTGGCTGCATAAATCTGTGACCAGCAGGCTACCGCCGGGTTGCAGCAACTTCGCCATCTGCTTGAGGGCGTCTGCGGGGGCAGCGAAATGGTGCAGCACCATATTCAGCACCACGCAGTCGGCCTGCAGACTGTTGTGATTGAGCGCATCCGCCAACTGCAGGCGCACGTTGCCCAATGCTTCACGCTCGCAGAGCTGGCGCGCCAGTTCGAGCATGGCCGGGCTGTTGTCCAGCGCCGTGACTTGCTGGAAACGCCGCGCCAGTTCTGGCAGGAAACCGCCATCGCCAGGGCCCACTTCGAGTGCCGTGGCTTCATCACTGAAGCTCAGCTTGTCCAGCAGCGCCAGTACGCTGTCGCGGTATTGCGGCAAACCTGCGATCAGGTCCTGCTGGGCGCGAAACTTCTCGGCAACCCGGGTGAAAAAATCCTGGCTGGCGGCGGCGCGCTGACCATGGACCTGACCGATGCGCGACTGCACGTCGCTGGGCAGGGCCAGGCTGTCGACTTCTTCGAGCAGGGCGGCGTGCAGCTTGCCGCCGAGCAACTCGGTGTGGGGCAGGGCGCGACGGTAGAAAATCGCATTGCCTTCGCGGCGGGTGGCCACCAGGTCGGCCTGGGCCAGGACCTTCAAATGGTGGCTCATGCCGGACTGGCCGATGGCGAAGATCTGCGCCAGTTCGAGTACGCCGAACGAATCGTTGGCCAGTGCGCGCAATACGTTCAGGCGCAACGGGTCGCCAGCGGCCTTGCACAAGGCTGCCAGGTCATCGCCGTCGTCAGGACGCAGGGAGGGCACGGGTAGATTCATAAGGCCAGCAGTCTAGTGACGAGGTGAAGACCTCGCAAGGCCAATATCAAAAAGTTTTGATATTGAACGATAAGTGGCAGTTATAAGCAGCCGCTATAACCTTTAGACGAACCGGTCGGTCTTTTCTGCAAGCGATTGCCGCGCAAAGCACAGGAAAAACACCCACAAGTGACTATCTGTCATTGCCCGCAGGCGGTGGCTGAGGGAAAATGCCGGTCCTTTTTTCCGTTTCTTTTATTCAAACCCCAGGAGATCAGCGATGCCCAGCCGTCGTGAGCGTGCCAACGCCATTCGTGCCCTCAGCATGGATGCCGTGCAAAAAGCCAACAGCGGCCATCCCGGTGCCCCAATGGGCATGGCGGATATCGCCGAGGTACTTTGGCGTGACTACCTGAAACACAACCCGAGCAACCCGTCGTTCGCCGACCGTGACCGCTTCGTGCTGTCCAACGGCCACGGCTCGATGCTGATCTATTCGCTGCTGCACCTGACCGGCTACGACGTCACCATCGATGACCTCAAGAGCTTCCGCCAGCTGCACAGCCGCACCCCGGGCCACCCGGAATTCGGCTACACCCCAGGCGTCGAGACCACCACCGGTCCCCTGGGCCAAGGCCTGGCCAACGCCGTTGGTTTCGCGCTGGCCGAAAAAGTCCTGGGCGCGCAGTTCAACCGCCCTGGCCACAACATCGTCGACCACCACACCTACGTGTTCCTGGGTGATGGCTGCATGATGGAAGGCATTTCCCACGAAGTCGCGTCCCTCGCCGGCACCCTGGGCCTGGGCAAGCTGATCGCCTTCTACGATGACAACGGCATCTCCATCGACGGCGAAGTCGAAGGCTGGTTCACCGATGACACGCCCAAGCGTTTCGAAGCCTACAACTGGCAGGTGATCCGCAACGTGGATGGCCACGATCCGGAAGAGATCAAGACCGCCATCGACACCGCGCGCAAGAGCGAGCAACCCACCCTGATCTGCTGCAAGACCACCATCGGTTTCGGCTCGCCGAACAAGCAGGGTAAAGAAGACTGCCACGGCGCCCCACTGGGTGACGCGGAAATCGCCCTGACCCGCGAAGCGCTGAAGTGGAACCACGGCCCGTTCGAAGTCCCGGCCGACATCTACGCCGAGTGGAGCGCCAAGGAAAAAGGCCTGGCGACCGAAGCCGAGTGGGACCAGCGTTTCGCGGCCTACTCCGCCGAATTCCCTGAGTTGGCCAACGAACTGGTACGCCGCCTGGCCGGTGACCTGCCTGCGGACTTCTCGGAAAAAGCCTCGGCCTACATCGCCGAAGTCGCGGCCAAGGGCGAGACCATCGCCAGCCGTAAAGCCAGCCAGAACACCCTGAACGCCTTTGGCCCGCTGCTGCCTGAGATCCTCGGCGGCTCGGCTGACCTGGCCGGTTCCAACCTGACCCTTTGGAAAGGCTGCAAAGGTGTCTCGGCCGAAGACGCCAGCGGCAACTACATGTACTACGGCGTGCGCGAGTTCGGCATGAGCGCCATCATGAACGGCGTGTCCCTGCACGGCGGCCTGGTGCCTTACGGCGCGACCTTCCTGATGTTCATGGAATATGCGCGCAACGCCGTGCGCATGGCCGCACTGATGAAGAAGCGCGTGATCCACGTGTACACCCACGACTCCATCGGCCTGGGCGAAGACGGCCCGACGCACCAGCCGGTCGAGCAGTTGACCAGCCTGCGCACCACGCCGAACCTGGACACCTGGCGTCCAGCCGACGCGGTCGAATCCGCAGTGGCCTGGAAACACGCGATCGAGCGTAAGGACGGCCCTTCTGCGCTGATCTTCTCGCGTCAGAACCTGCAGCACCAGGCGCGTACCGACGCGCAGATCGCCGACATCAGCCGTGGTGGTTATGTGCTCAAGGACTGCGTCGGCGAGCCGGAGCTGATCCTGATCTCCACCGGTTCCGAAGTCGGCCTGACCGTCCAGGCCTACGACAAGCTGACCGAGCAAGGCCGCAACGTGCGCGTTGTGTCCATGCCGTGCACCAGCGTGTTCGAAGCCCAGGACGCCGGCTACAAGCAATCGGTATTGCCACTGCAGGTCAGCGCGCGTATCGCCATCGAAGCGGCTCACGCCGACTACTGGTACAAGTACGTGGGCCTGGAAGGCCGCGTGATCGGCATGACCACCTACGGTGAGTCGGCGCCGGCGCCAGCGTTGTTCGAAGAGTTCGGCTTCACCCTGGAAAATATCCTGGGCCAGGCTGAAGAGCTGCTGGAAGACTAAGGCTGTAGATTGAGGTGGCTGTACTGACGCCTTCGCGAGCAAGCCCGCTCCCACATTAGATCGGGTTCACATGGTTGCAATTGTGAACCCATTCCAAATGTGGGAGCGGGCTTGCTCGCGAAGGCAGTCTGGCAGACACCCCATTACCCAAGGTAATCGAGAACCCCATGCCCCAACCGCGTCCTTACAAAGTTGCACTCAACGGCTACGGCCGCATTGGTCGTTGCGTCTTGCGTGCTCTGTTCGAGCGAGGGGCGGCGGCCGGGTTTGAGATTGTTGCTATCAACGATTTGGCCGACATGGCCAGCATCGAATACCTGACACGCTTTGACTCCACTCACGGCCGCTTCCCCGGCGAAGTGCGTGTGGAAGGCGATTGTCTGCATATCAATGGCGACTGCGTAAAAGTATTACGCAGTGCCACCCCCGAGGGCATCGACTGGGCGGCGCTGGGCGTCGACCTGGTGTTGGAATGCTCCGGTGCCTACCACACCCGTGCCGATGGCCAGCGTTTCCTCGACGCCGGCGCACCGCGTGTGCTGTTTTCCCAGCCGATGGCCAGCGAGGCGGATGTCGACGCCACTATCGTCTACGGCATCAACCAGGATTGCCTGACCGGCAACGAGCTGCTGGTCTCCAACGCGTCCTGCACCACCAATTGCAGCGTGCCGCTGTTGCGTCTGCTGGATCAGGCGATTGGCCTGGATTACGTGTCGATCACCACGATTCACTCGGCGATGAACGACCAGCCGGTGATCGATGCCTATCACCACGAAGACCTGCGTCGCACGCGCTCGGCGTTCCAGTCAGTGATTCCGGTGTCCACCGGCCTGGCTCGCGGTATCGAGCGACTGTTGCCGGAACTTGCCGGGCGAATTCAGGCCAAAGCCGTACGGGTGCCGACGGTGAACGTGTCCTGCCTGGACATCACCATGCAAACCGTCAGCGATACCGACGCGACGGAGGTCAACCGGATCCTGCGCGACGCCGCCACCAGCGGCCCGCTCAAAGGCCTGCTGGCCTACACCGAGTTGCCTCACGCCAGTTGTGATTTCAACCATGACCCGCATTCGGCCATTGTCGATGCCAGCCAGACCCGCGTTTCCGGCCCGAGGCTGGTGAACATCCTGGCCTGGTTCGACAACGAATGGGGCTTTGCCAACCGAATGCTGGATGTTGCGGAACATTATCTGCACATCGCCTCTAAACAACCTCAACAGTAATTCAGGAACTGCGACCCATGACCGTGTTGAAGATGACCGACCTCGATCTGCAAGGTAAGCGCGTACTGATTCGCGAAGACCTCAACGTCCCAGTCAAGGACGGTGTTGTCACCAGCGATGCGCGAATCCTGGCCTCGCTGCCGACCATCAAGCTGGCCCTGGAAAAAGGCGCGGCCGTGATGGTCTGCTCGCACCTGGGTCGTCCGACCGAGGGTGAGTTCTCCGCCGAGAACAGCCTCAAGCCAGTAGCCGACTACCTGAGCAAGGCCCTGGGTCGCGACGTGCCACTGGTCGCTGATTACCTGGGTGGCGTCGACGTGAAGGCCGGCGACATCGTGCTGTTCGAAAACGTGCGCTTCAACAAAGGCGAGAAAAAGAACAGCGACGAACTGGCCCAGCAATACGCTGCGCTGTGCGACGTGTTCGTGATGGACGCCTTCGGCACCGCCCACCGCGCCGAAGGTTCGACCCACGGCGTGGCCAAGTTCGCCAAGGTCGCCGCTGCAGGCCCACTGCTGGCCGCTGAACTGGATGCATTGGGCAAGGCCCTGGGCGCGCCAGCACAGCCAATGGCCGCCATCGTGGCCGGCTCCAAGGTCTCGACCAAGCTGGACGTGCTCAACAGCCTCAGCCAGATCTGCAACCAGTTGATCGTCGGCGGCGGCATTGCCAACACCTTCCTGGCCGCCGCCGGCCATCCGGTAGGCAAGTCGCTCTACGAGCCGGACCTGCTCGACACCGCCCGCGCCATCGCCGCCAAAGTCAGCGTGCCATTGCCGGTCGACGTGGTCGTGGCCAAGGAATTCGCTGAAAGCGCCGAAGCTACCGTCAAGCTGATTGCTGATGTGGCTGCCGACGACATGATCCTGGATATCGGCCCACAAACCGCGGCCAACTTCGCTGAACTGCTGAAAGCCTCGCAGACCATCCTGTGGAATGGCCCGGTTGGTGTGTTCGAGTTCGATCAGTTCGGCAACGGCACCAAAGTGCTGGCCAAGGCCATTGCTGAAAGCTCGGCGTTCTCCATTGCCGGTGGTGGCGACACCCTGGCCGCCATCGATAAATATGGCGTTGCTGATCAGATCTCCTACATTTCTACCGGTGGCGGCGCGTTCCTCGAGTTCGTCGAAGGCAAAGTCCTGCCGGCCGTTGAAGTGCTGGAAACCCGAGCCAAAGGCTGAGGCTCGTGATCCGGAAAAGGAGTATTCCCATGATCAAGCCGTTGGCATTGATGATCGCGGCGGGCCTGTTGGCCGGCTGCGGCAGCACGCCAAACAGTGTGCCGGAGGCCGATAAGCCTGCCCCGGCGCAGAAAAAGAGCTGTTATCAGGCGGACTGGCAGGCCGAGACCATGCCGGTGATCAACAAGCGCATCGGCAACGAGCGGCTGGAGAAATACGACGCCGCGCCCAACGGTCAGGAACAGGGTTGCCCTTGACGGGTCAGATCAACTAACCGACAGCAATGACGGCGCTTTGGGCCGTCGTTCGAGGATTGGCAATGAAAGGCGTTTTCGCCCTGGCAGCCCTGGCCCTTCTGGCCGGTTGCAGCAGCATGAACATGTTCAACAAGGCAGAGCCTGCCGATAAATGGACCACTTGGATTTGCGACAGCAAGGCCGAAGTGAACTGGCGCTTTGCCAACCAGGCCCGCAGCGAGGTGGATGTTCGCCTCGGTGGTTCGGACCAGGTTTATCGCCTTAAACAGGACGTTGCCGCCTCGGGCGTGCTTTATAGCAACGACCAGTTGGCGTTCCACACAAAAGGTGAGGAAGGCCTGGTTTACTGGGTCGCAACTGATGATTTGATCGGGCGCGGCTGCAAGGCCCAATAGTGAGATCACTGAAGATCAAATGTGGGAACTGGCTTGCCCGCGAAAGCGGTGTTTCCGATTGGAATTTGAGTCCAGCTCATCAGCAATAACGATTCAGCCGGTCAGATGCACTCACCCTGACCTGCAATAACTTGAATAGCAGCCGCCGCTACGGCAGGCTTGCACGATTAACGACCCTCGACCGGGAGAGACAACACAATGGCACTTATCAGCATGCGTCAAATGCTGGACCACGCAGCCGAGTTCGGCTACGGCGTCCCAGCCTTTAACGTCAACAACCTTGAGCAGATGCGCGCCATCATGGAAGCCGCTGACAAGACAGACTCCCCGGTGATCGTCCAGGCTTCGGCCGGTGCGCGCAAATACGCCGGTGCCCCGTTCCTGCGTCACCTGATCCTCGCCGCGATCGAAGAATTCCCGCATATCCCGGTGTGCATGCACCAGGACCACGGCACCAGCCCGGACGTGTGCCAGCGCTCCATCCAGCTGGGCTTCAGCTCGGTGATGATGGACGGCTCCCTCGGTGAAGACGGCAAGACCCCGACCGACTACGAATACAACGTACGCGTCACCCAACAAACCGTGGCCATGGCTCACGCCTGCGGCGTTTCGGTTGAGGGCGAGCTGGGCTGCCTGGGTTCCCTGGAAACCGGCATGGCCGGTGAAGAAGACGGCATCGGCGCCGAAGGCGTGCTGGATCACAGCCAGATGCTGACTGACCCGGAAGAAGCCGCCGACTTCGTCAAGAAGACCCAGGTTGATGCCCTGGCCATCGCCATCGGCACCAGCCACGGCGCCTACAAGTTCACCAAGCCGCCTACCGGCGACGTGCTGGCCATCGACCGCATCAAGGAAATCCACAAGCGCATCCCTAACACCCACCTGGTGATGCACGGCTCTTCCTCGGTTCCGCAAGAGTGGCTGGCGATCATCAACCAGTACGGCGGTGACATCAAAGAAACCTACGGCGTACCGGTTGAAGAAATCGTCGAGGGCATCAAGTACGGCGTGCGCAAGGTCAACATCGACACCGACCTGCGCCTGGCCTCCACCGGTGCGATGCGTCGCCTGATGGCCACCAACCCGAGCGAATTTGACCCACGCAAATTCTTCGGCGCTACCGTGACTGCGATGCGTGATGTGTGTATTGCTCGCTACGAAGCGTTCGGCACCGCCGGTAACGCTTCGAAGATCAAGCCGGTTTCGTTGGAAGCGATGTACCAGCGATATTTGAAAGGTGAGTTGAACGCTAAGGTGAACTGAGCCTCAGGCGTTTAAAAAGAAGCCCGCAGCGATGCGGGCTTTTTTGTTTATGGAATTTGATCAGGCGACGGTGGAGCTGTCGAAACCCCGGTGTTCAATCACCCGGAATACATCGCTCACGTCCTAGACGAGAATACGTGCGGTATTGGCCACGTTATTCAGATCACGCTCGGCGAAGTCCGGCAGGCTGGAGCAGGCGATCAGGTTGAGGTGTTCAAGGGCGGCGTTGAGGCGTTCACGCAGGCAGGCGTGAAGGTCGAGCAGTGGGGCGTTGCTGTCGATCAGGAGCACGGGGTAATCGGTGGCGGTTTCCGTGCAAGGGGTGAAGCGGCGGGGTGGTAGTTGATCGTTCATGGCAAATATTCCTCGTATCTAAAAAGGACTACCGCCGTTCGCTGCGAAACGAAAGGGTGGTAGCTGTGTGCGGGTTCGCAGACCGAGGATACGAGGAACCCGGCAGACCCGAAGGTCTCCCACACACAGCCACCATAAAGTGAACGCCGGACGCAGAAGCGCTCGTCGTTGCATTCATGATGCTTGGTTGCACACGTATCGTTAGGGCTGCGAAACCCCATCGCCGATCAATACCAGCGACGGGGCGAACTATAAGCGGCGAGTAGGCTTGCTGCAACGGCCGCGTAGGACGAGCACCGAATCCTCAGCCTGCACAGAACAAGGGAGAGGGCAGCCCTAATACCGATCAGTTAAGCGTACTTGCCTTCTGTAGGAGCGAGCTTGCTCGCGAAAAACGTCAACGGTAACGCGTGCATCCTGGATAAATGCGGTGCCTGTGAGTTCTTCGCGAGCAAGCTCGCTCCTACAGAGGGCGGTGGTGGGTTTAAGTGCTTGGATTTAGCAGGGAATCAGCCTTGCACTCATCAGACAATGCCTACTCGAAATGAGGCCAATCCATTCACTCGTGACCATAAGCGCTATCGAACTTTTGTTATCAAGTGCTTTATTGGGTATAAATTTAATTTCGAAACCCTCTAAAAAACTGTCAGTTATAACAGGTGTTTTTGGGGAGGGTGTTTTCTATTATAGGTGCGGCAATTGATTTGCGGTTTTTGAAGTGTCCCATGTTTTCAAATTATAATTTTTTATTTTCATGGAGGTGTTTTATGAGCTCTTCTGATGTCGAACAATCATTTACCGGCCGATTGAAGTATATGTATGCCAGTGACTCAAAGAGGGCGGCGGTTACTTTCAAAACGTTGGTGGCGACCAGTAATCCCGATGGTTCGAATGCACGTGCTCAACCGAAAATTAGTGAGTATTTGTGTGCTAATACGTTTGAGAGTGAAGGTGCGCTTCTCTATTTTCGCTGTGTTGAAGGGGCCTATGTCATTTATAGTCGCGATCAAAATCAGCAGTATGGAAAATGCATAGGTTTATATAAAAAATACCTTTGTGTCGGGGACACTACAAGTAATTTTGATATTGCGACTTATGATGAATCCTATAAAAATCAAGTTAAATTTGATTTGACGAAGGTTGATGCTGGTGTGAGCACTGTAAAAATCAGCTTGAACTCTTTAAGTGAAGGAATAGTGGGGGTGTATGAGCAGGTTGATGTTGCAGGCTGTTGGTGGGGGTATTTATATGCCCAAGGTCGCAGAGGGGGCGTGGGGTTTGAATTGACCATCGTTGAGCGGAATGTCGACTGGGTATCGAAATCGCAGTGATCGATTGTCTGTTGAGTGAGTAGGGCGTTCGTTCTGGCAGCAAACCCTTTCGCCAGTCAATACCAGCGACGGGGCGAACTATAAGAAGCGGCGAGTAGGCTTGCCCTATTGCCGATCAGTTAAGCGTACTTGCCTTCTTCTGTAGGAGCGAGCTTGCTCGCGAAAAACGTCAACGGTAACGCGTGCATCCTGGATAAATGCGGTGCCTGTGAGTTCTTCGCGAGCAAGCTCGCTCCTACAGAGGGCGGTGGTGGTTTAAGTGCTTGGATTTACCAGGGAATCAGCCTTGCACTCATCCGACAATGCCTACTCGAAATGAGGCTAATCCATTCACTCGTGATCAATATCCAACTTCGCAAACGTCACCTTTGCGCCTTCCTTGCTATTCCCGCTGTTGTCCTGCACATAAGCGCCCGCCTTGAAGTACAGCGGCTTGGCCGCCCACGCCGCGCCGATGCGCTCGTTCCACTCACCGTCGGCGGCATACACACTCAGCAGCCCGGCCTTGTTCAGGTTGATGACGTAGGTGAAGGTTTTCTCCAGCGGCACATTGGAGGCGACGATGATCACCCGGCCTTCGTCCTCGTCCGGGCGCATGCGCACTTTGGCGACGATGTTGCCGGTCTGGGTTTTTTCCTTGAATTGATACTCCAGCTTGATCAGCGGTTTCTGGCTGTCATAGGCGTGAATCTGGCCGATGACGATCTTGCCGCTGGAGGGCACCTGGTTGACGGCCAGGGTGGCGCGCAGGAAATTGTCGGCGTCGGGGTAGGTCCAGTTGCGCAAGCGGCCGTCGGCGTAGGTTTCGCGCAGTTCGCTGCGCGGGTAGACGGCGTTTTCGGTGCGGGTACCGGTGACGGGGGTCCAGAATTGTACGTTGCTGCCTTCGGCCTGGAAATATTGGTCCTTGAAGCCGCTAAGCAGTTTCGGGGTGTCGATGGTCGCGGGGGGCGAGCCAACGGGAATGCTCAGGTTCCAGGTAGAGAGGTCGATCATGGCGTAGGCCTTTTTACAGAGGGGTGTAGGCTATGGCCCTTAGGCCAGACAGGTTCTTTATAGGCCGTAGTCCTCCGCTTGTTAATTAACCGCTGGCAAATTATTGGCGCCAGAGGAATGCCAAAAAGCCATGTTTCCCATGAACCGTGGGCTGCAGGCACTGACCGTTAGTCGGCTTCCTGAGCTTTGGCGCAATGATGGCACTGAGGTTACTTCTGATTTTTCGGAACCGGGGCTAGAGTGAGGCCTCAGTGTTTGTCCGGGTTTTCTCCCAGAAGTGACCGGAGTGGGCTCCCAAGGAAGAGATGTAGCATGGAATGCGCTCCACACCACGGCGATAGCAGTTCGGTTCTTTTGGTGGTCGATGACTACCCGGAAAACCTGATCAGCATGCGCGCACTTTTGCAGCGGGAAGACTGGCAGGTAGTCACCGCCGGTTCCGGCCTGGAAGCCCTTGAGTTGCTGCTGGTACATGAGGTCGACCTGGTGTTGCTCGACGTAATGATGCCCGGCATGGACGGCTTTGAAGTCGCGCGCCTGATGCGCGGCAGCCAGCGCACCCGCATGACGCCGATCATCTTCCTGAGTGCCAATGCCCAATCCCCTGCCGCTGTGCTGGAAGGCTACGCCAGTGGCGCCATCGACTACCTGTTCAAACCCTTCGACCCGCATATCCTCAAGCCCAAGGTCCAGGCGTTGCTCGAGCACCAGCGTAACCGCCGGGCCTTGCAGCGCCTGAGTCATGACCTGGAATCGGCGCGCGCCTTCAACGCCTCGGTACTGGATAACGCCGCCGAAGGCATCCTGGTGGTGAGCGAAGGTGGGGTGATCGAATACGCCAACCCGGCGATCTCGCGCCTGCTCAATGCCACGATCCATGAGCTGCAGGGCCAGGAATTCCTCGGCTTCCTGCAAAAACCGCATGTCCCTACGTGGCTGGAGTCGCAGATGTATGCCGGGTTTCGCAAAGGCGAAACCTGGCGCCTGCACGACGCCATCCTGCGCACCGGCCGTGGCCAGCAAGTGCCGGTGGCGTTGTCGTGTGCGCCGTTGCCGACCGAACAGAAGGCCATGGTGGTGACCGTGCTGGACATGTCCGAGGTGCGTCACCTGCATCAGCAGTTGGAGTTCCAGGCGGTCACCGACCCGCTGACAGGCCTGCTGAACCGGCGCGGCTTCTACCAGACCGTCGAGAACACCTTGCTGCGCAGCGAGCGCGCGGAACATTGCCTGGTGCTGCTCTATCTGGATCTCGATGGCTTCAAACGAGTCAACGACTCCCTGGGTCATGACGCCGGCGACCGGGTGCTGCGCTGGGTCTCGGAGCAATTGCAGGGTTGCCTGCGCTCCGGTGACATTCTGGGCCGCATGGGTGGGGATGAATTTACCGCGTTGCTGGAGCTGGAATTCCCGGAGCAGGCGGCGAAGATTGCGGAAAAACTGATCGACCGGGTTTCGATTTGCCAGCAGGTGGATGGCCTGGATGTGATGCTGGGTGTGAGCATTGGTATCGCGATCTTTCCGGACTGTGGTTCGGACCTCAATGGCCTGCTGCGCGCTGCCGACATCGCCATGTACGAAGCCAAGCGTGCGGGGCGTCAGCAATATCGCTATTACGATCAGGAAATGAACGGCCGCGCGCGTTCGCGCCTGATGCTCGAAGACAGCGTGCGCACCGCCATACAAAACAAGGACTTCACCCTGGTGTACCAGCCTCAGGTGTCGCTGGCAGACGGGCGTCTGCGCGGCGTCGAGGCGCTGTTGCGCTGGCAGCACCCGAGTGTCGGCGATGTGCCGCCGGGGTTGTTCCTGCCATTGTTGGAAGAGGCACGGCTGATCAGCCAATTGAGTGCCTGGATCTACCAGCAGGTCGCCGCCCAGCGCCAGGCGTGGCAAGCCACGTTCGACGATGAGCTGGTGTTGAGCGTGAGCCTGAGCAGCAGCCAGTTCAATATGCCCAACCTGGCCAACCAACTGCAGCAGGTACTCGAGCGACATGGGCTGCAGGCGCGGCAGCTGGAGGTGGAAATCGGCGAGGACTGCTTGATGAGCAACCTGGAAGAGTCCGCCAAACAGCTCAAGTTGCTGCGTCGGATCGGCGTGCGCATTGCCCTCGATGACTTTGGCGCCGGCCAGTGCTCCCTGGCCCACCTGCGCGACCTGGCGTTCGACACACTCAAACTCGATCCGCAATTGGTCGCCCGCCTGCCGGGCTCGGCACGCGACGCGGCGATGGCGCGCAGCATCATCGAACTGTGCGGGCATTTTGATGTGCTGGTGGTGGCCGAAGGCGTGGAAACCGCCGAGCAAGCCCACTGGCTCAAGACCAATGGTTGCGCGTTTATCCAGGGTTCCTGGGCGGCGCAGCCGTTGATGGCCGAGGAAGTGGTCGACTGGTCACGCACTCGCTTGCGCTGAATTCGTTACACTGGCCACCTTCCGAATTCTGTTGCCATACCCCATGACCGCGCTGAAATACCTCCAGGCCTACCCCGCAGCCCTTCAAGAGCAAGTGCGCCAATTGATCGCCAAGGACCAATTGGGCGCCTACCTGGAGCAGCGGTACCCCGAACGCCATGCCGTGCAGAGCGACAAGGCCCTGTACGCGTATGCCCTGGCCTTGAAACAGGAACACCTGCGCAACGCGCCGGCCATCGACAAGGTGCTGTTCGATAACCGCCTGGACCTGACCCATCGCGCCCTCGGCCTGCACACCACGATTTCGCGGGTGCAGGGCGGCAACCTCAAGTCCAAGAAAGAGATTCGCATCGCCGCGCTGTTTAAAGAGGCCGCGCCGGAATTCCTGCGCATGATCGTGGTGCATGAGCTGGCACACTTCAAGGAATCGGACCACAACAAGGCGTTCTATAAACTCTGCGAATACATGATGCCCGGCTACCATCAGGTGGAATTCGACCTGCGGGTGTACCTCACGTATCGCGACCTGCAGGGCAAACCCTGACCGCACAAGGCGACCGACCATGGATGTGAGCAAGACCAAGAGCAGCTTCTACCGCCGCCTGTACGTGGCCTACCTGATCGACAGCGGCCAGGCCAGCAGCGTACCGGCCCTGACCGACGCCACCGGTATGCCCCGGCGCACCGCGCAGGACACGATTGCGGCGTTGGCGGACCTGGATATCGTGTGTGAGTTCGAGCAGGAAGACGGCGCCCGCAACCATGCCGGGCATTACCGGATTCGCGACTGGGGTGCGATTGATCGGCGGTGGATCGAGGCGAATCTGGCGTCGGTGAAGCAGGTGCTGGGGTATCCCTGAAGGTCGGTGGTGAGTGCGCTGGCGCCATCGCAGGCAAGCCAGCTCCCACAGGGATCGCGAGGGGCCAACCCCTATCGCTTATGCCGCCGCTTCGCTGAAGCTTGATTGGCTGCTCCCAACTTTTGATGTGTGGGAGCTGCCTGCGATGAGGCTCTCAGTCGCGGCGCATGCCGATGTGTGGAATGTCATCTTCCAGATACTCCTCACCCGCCACCACAAAGCCATACTGCCCGTAATAGCCCTGCAGGTGCGCCTGGGCCGAGAGAAAAATTGGCGTCTCGGGCCAGATATCAGCGATTTGCTTGAGCGCCTCGGTCATCATCCGATGCCCCAGCCCGGTGCCGCGCGCCACCGGTGCGACGATCACGCGGCCGATCACCACATCACCACCCTGGGACTCCGGGTCCAGCAGGCGCAGGTAGGCCACCAGTTCATTGTCCTGCCAGGCCATGAGGTGATGGGTGTCGCCCGACAAGTCCTGCCCGTCGAGGTCCTGGTAAATGCATTTCTGCTCGACGACAAACACTTCGTTGCGCAGGCGCATGATGGCGTATAGCTGCTCTTTGCCCAGCTCGTCGTGATGTTTGCAGACCCAATCAACTGTCATGGTGTGTTCTCGCATAAGTGTCAGGTCTGGATAGTAAGCGCGGCGGGTGAGTCTGTCTAAATCAGCTATTTTTGTGAGTGAAATCAATTTGCCATCATTGAGTGCATTCGCTGCCCGTTTCTTTGTGTAATCTGAGCTACTGTTAGAACCTCAGGCACCGCCTGGAACAAGTGCCCGCCAAGGACTTTGAGCATGCTGCGATTCACTCGTGTCGTTGCTTTGATTGGAGTGGTGTTGCTGGCGACGCCTGCGTTCGCTCAGCGTCTGCGCCTGGTGGCGGATGCCTGGCCACCCTTTACCGATGCCACCTTGATCAACGGCGGGCTGGCCACCGACATTGTCAGCACCGCCCTGGCTCGCGCGGGCTACGCCAGCGATTTCGAACAGGTGCCCTGGGCCCGTGCGCTGATGGGCGTCGGCGATGGCCGCTATGACGTGCTGGTCAATGCCTGGTACGACGATGCCCGTACGAAACTGGGCCAGTTCTCCGGCGAATACCTGCTCAACCGTGTGCGCTTCATCAAGCGCCACGACGACCCCATCGACTTCCAGACCCTTGAGCAACTGCACGACTACCCCGTCGCGGTGGTGCGCGGCTATGCCTATTCGGCGGCGTTCGATGCGGATGCACAGTTGCAGAAAGTCCCTGTGCATAACTTCGCCATGGCCGTGCGCATGCTCGCGGCGCAGCGGGTGCGGCTGACAGTGGAAGATGAATACGTGGCGCGCTATTACCTGGCGCGCGAATCGGCGCGGGTGCGCAATGCGGTGGAGTTTCTACCCAAGCCGCTGAGTGAAAACAGCCTGCATATTTTGGTCAGCCTGAAGAACCCGCAGCATGAGCAGATCGTTGCCAGCTTTGATCGGGAGATTGCCAAGATGAAGGCTGATGGCAGTTATGCGCGATTGATGCGGCAGCATGGGATGTAGCGTCCTTGGGGGCCCTATCGCCGGCAAGCCGGCGCCTACGGGGGTAGCGACCTAAGCCGCGCGGGTGTCTTTGATCAAATGCGCCGCCAAGGTGCGCAACGGCCCCAGCTGCCGGCAGATCAGCGCCAACTGCGTCTGCACCAGCCGCTGGCCTTCATCGATCTCATCCGGCATCTGCTCCAGGTCCGCCGCCAGCGCTTCTTCGGCATCGCTCTGGATCGCAATCGGCTGCTTGTTCGCCAGCCCGGTGGCAATTTCATCAATGCTCGCCGCCAGGCTGTTACCGGCACCGTCGATCAAATGCTCGCGTACTTCGGCTGGCAGCTGGGTTTCGCGGTGCGCGCCCAGGCCCGACAAGTAGCTGAGCAAGGTGTGCG
Organism: Pseudomonas aylmerensis; assembly: GCF_001702265.1. GTDB lineage: Bacteria > Pseudomonadota > Gammaproteobacteria > Pseudomonadales > Pseudomonadaceae > Aquipseudomonas > Aquipseudomonas aylmerensis. Next base: position 24,311 of record NZ_MAUE01000022.1, on the reverse strand, counting down.
ACAACACCAGGAAGCGGAAGCCCACATCGGCCTCCTTACGAAAGTGTCCGGGCTCCATCAGCATATTCGCCAGGGTGGTGGACAGGGCTGCATCGGCGTTGTGCGCATTGCGCCGGGCCAGTCGGTAAGCGAGGTCGTCGCTCTTGCCGGCGGCGTATTGCTGCATGATCTGGCGCAGGTAGATGCTGTTGCAGGTCAGGGTGTTGGCCAGCACTTTGTTCAGGCGTCGGCCCTGCCAGTCCGGCAGGAACAGGAACACCGCCAGGCCGGCGATCAGGCTGCCGAGCAAGGTATCGAACAGGCGCGGCAGGAACAGCCCGTACCCATCGCCCACCTGGTTGAAGCAGAACAGCACCATCAGGGTGATTGCCGCCGTGGCCAGGGTGTAGCGCGTGGTGCGGTTGATAAAGAACACCAGGCCGGCGGCGATGGCGAACATCGATTGCACCAGCGGGCTGGGGAACAGATCAAACAGTGCCCAGGCCACGGTGAGGCCGATGGCGGTGCCGATGATCCGCTGGCCGAGTTTGCGCCGGGTCGCGCCGTAGTTGGGCTGGCACACGAACAGGGTGGTGAGGATGATCCAGTAGCCTTGAGAGGCGTGGATCGCGTGGAGCATGCCGTAGCCGACGGTCAAGGCGAGGGCCAGGCGCAAGGCGTGGCGAAACAGCAGCGACGTCGGCGTGAGCTGGGTGCGCAGGCGCGTCCACATTTCCTTGAGGTTGCGCGGCGCACGGTCCAGCAGGTTGCTGTCGGTGGCGTCGGCCAGGGCGTCGGGGTTGCTGGCGTCGCCGAGCAGGCGGTCGAGGGTCGACAGGTTGGCCGCCAGGGCGCGCAACGAGCGCAGCAGGCCGCGCCAGGCCGGGTTGCTCTGGATGCGCAGGTGTTCCAGCGATGCGTTCAGGTCGCCCAGGGCCTCGGCGAAGCTGTCGTCATAGATGAACGGCTGGCGCAGTTGGATCGACTCGGCCAGGGCCTGGCACGCCTTGCCTTGCTGGCGCAGCAGGCGCTGGCAGCGGAACAGCACATCGCTGTGGAAGAACGCCTCGGCCAGGGCGTTGTAGGGATAATGCGATGAGCTGGCGCGCTCGTGGATGTCCTGGGCCAGGAAGTACAGCTTCAGGTAGCGACTGACCTTCGAGCCTGGGCGACCATTGCCCACACGGTGCAGGATGATTTCCTTCGCCGCATTCAGCGCCGCGACCACCCGGCCGTTCTGCTGGGCCAATTCCAGGCGGCGCGCTTCCACGTCCAGCTGGCGGATCGGTTCGAACAGGGATGACTTGAGCTTGAGGTAGCGCCCCAGTTCGCGGAACAACCGCGCCAGGCTCTGCTGCACCGGCTGGTTGGAAAACAGCGCCTGCCACAGCACCGAAAGCACGCCATACCAGGCAGCTCCCGCCACCAGCAGCAGCGGTTCGTGCCAGAAATCGGAAACCGCGCCACCGCGCTGGTCCACGCCGATCATGGTGTAGACCGACAGGATCAGCGTCGCCGACGCAATCGCCCCGTAGCGCTCGCCGAGGGCGCCGAGCATGGTCAGGCAGAAACTGGCCAGCGCCAGGGCAATCGCGAAGATCCAGGGGTAGGGGAACAGCAACTCCACCGACAGCGCGGCAATGCTGAAACACACCAGCGTCACCGCCAGGGCATTCAGGCGGCCTTGCCAACTGTCGTCGGTCTCGGCCAGGGCGCTGGCGATAATCCCCAGGAACAGCGGGATCAGCAGCGTCATTTCATCCTGGTACCAGCACAGCGCCATGCTGCCGGTGAGGGCGATGAATACCCGAACGCTGTAACTGAATTTATCCAGCGCCCACAGGCGCCGCATGGACTGCTTGAACGAGGTCGATGACATGAAGGCTGGAGTCTTCCGGGACGATGCCGCTAAATTGAGCCATCAGTGACGTCACGGCAAGCGTAGCGATCACATCTCATTGCATATTTTTGAGTGCCACCCCAAAACGAATGTGGGAGCTGGCTTGCCTGCGATGACGGCGGTGAATTCACCACCGCTATCGCAGGCACGCCAGCTCCCACAGTTTGACCGAGTACGCGCTTCAGGCGTACTGCGCGGCGGCGTAGCCGGATGCCCACGCCCACTGGAAATTGAACCCGCCCAGGTGACCGGTCACATCCAGCACTTCCCCAATGAAGTACAACCCGGGGCTTTTCAGCGACTCCATGGTTTTCGACGAGACTTCCCGCGTGTCCACGCCACCCAGCGTCACCTCGGCGGTGCGATAGCCTTCGGTGCCCGCCGGCACCAGTTGCCAGCTCGCGAGTTTTTGCGCGATATCGGCCACTTCGGCGTGGGTGTATTGCTTCATGGGCTTGGACACGAACCAGGTTTCCGCCAGCAGGTTGGCCATCTTCTTGGTGAAGATCTCTCCCAGCAGGGTTTTCAACTCGCTGTTGGGACGCTCGACTTGTTGCTCCTGCAGCCAGCTGTGAGCGTCGTGATCGGGCAGCAGGTTGATCTCCACGGTATCGCCGGACTCCCAGTACGAGGAAATCTGCAGGATCGCCGGGCCGCTCAGGCCACGGTGGGTAAACAGGAGGTTCTCGCGAAAGCTCTGGCCGTTGCAGCTAACCAGGCAATCCACCGAGGTCCCGGACAGCTCGCCGCACAATTCCTTGAGCTGGTCGGTGATGGTGAACGGCACCAGGCCCGCGCGGGTCGGCAGCAGCTCGTGACCGAACTGCTTGGCCACCTGATAACCAAAGCCGGTGGCGCCAAGTGTCGGAATCGACAGGCCGCCTGTGGCAATCACCAGAGACTCGCAGCGCAACTCACCCAGGGTGGTCTGCAGCTGATAGCCGTTGTCGAGCTTGGCGATCTCTTCGATAGAGGTGTCCAGGTGCAGGCTCACGCCGGTCTGCATGCACTCATCCAGGAGCATGCCGAGGATGTCGCTGGACTTGTTGTCGCAGAACAGCTGGCCGAGTTTTTTCTCGTGGTATGGCACGCCGTGCTTGGCCACGAGCCCGATGAAATCCCACTGGGTATAGCGGGCCAGGGCGGATTTGCAGAAGTGTGCGTTGTGCGAGAGGAAGTTGGCCGGCTCGGTGTACATATTGGTGAAGTTGCAGCGGCCACCACCGGACATCAGGATCTTCTTGCCGGCCTTGTTGGCATGGTCGATCAACATCACCTTGCGCCCACGCCCGGCGGCGGTCAGTGCGCACATCAAGCCTGCGGCGCCGGCGCCAATGATCACAACTTCGGTCGAGCGCACAGCAATGTCCTCATACAAATTCTGGATTGGAATACAGTCAAATGTGGGAGCGGGCTTGCTCGCGAATGCGCAGTGTCAGCCACCGAATCTGTCGACTGATACACCGCATTCGCGAGCAAGCCCGCTCCCACATTTTTGATCTCGGTATCGCTTGAGATCTTTACAGGATCCGCACGCGCAGCGAACGGCCTTTGATCTTGCCGTCGTTCAAGCGCTGCAGCGCCTGCTTGGCGATCCCACGCTCCACGGCCACGAAGGCCTGGAAGTCGAAGATCGCGATCTTGCCGACCTGGGCACCCGGGATGCCCGCTTCACCGGTCAAGGCGCCGAGGATATCGCCCGGGCGAACCTTGTCCTTACGGCCGGCGGCGATGCACAGGGTGCTCATCTGCGGCAGCAGCGGGCCGCCGCTTTGTGGCTTGAGGTTGTCCAGCTGGTCCCAGTTCAGCGGCGATTTCTGCAGCTGCTCGATGGCCTGGGCGCGGTGTGCCTCGGACGGTGCTACCAGGCTGATGGCGATGCCGGTCTCACCCGCGCGCCCGGTACGGCCGACGCGGTGGATGTGGATTTCCGAGTCACGGGCCAGCTCGACGTTGATCACCATGTCCAGCGAGTCAATGTCCAGGCCACGGGCGGCAACGTCGGTGGCGACCAGTACCGAGGTGCTGCGGTTGGCAAACATTGCCAGCACCTGGTCACGGTCGCGCTGCTCCAGGTCGCCATGCAGGCCGACGGCGGAAATGCCCTTGGCCGTCAGGTGATCCACGGTTTCCTGCACCTGCTGCTTGGTGAAGCAGAACGCCACGCAGGACGCCGGGCGGAAATGCGCCAGCACCTTGGTCACGGCGTCCATGCGTTCTTCCGGGGAAATCTCGTAGAAACGCTGCTCGATCTGGTCGTCGGAGTGAAACGCCTCGGCCTTCACTTGCTGCGGCGCACGCATGAATTTCGACGCCAGCTGCTTGATGCTCACCGGGTAGGTGGCCGAGAACAGCAGGGTCTGGCGACGGGCCGGGGTCTTGCTGATGATGTCTTCGATGGCGTCGTAGAAACCCATGTCGAGCATGCGGTCAGCTTCATCGAGGATCAGCGTGTTCAAGCCGTCGAGTACCAGTGAGCCTTTGCGCAAGTGCTGCTGGATCCGGCCCGGGGTGCCGACGATGACGTGGGCGCCATGTTCCAGGGAAGCGATCTGCGGGCCGAGGGACACGCCGCCGCACAGGGTCAGGACCTTGATGTTGTCTTCGGCGCGGGCCAGGCGGCGGATTTCCTTGGCGACCTGGTCGGCCAGCTCGCGGGTCGGGCACATCACCAGGGCCTGGCAGCCGAAGTAGCGCGGGTTGATCGGGTTCAGCAGGCCGATGCCGAAGGCCGCGGTCTTGCCGCTGCCGGTCTTGGCCTGGGCGATCAGGTCCAGCCCCTTGAGGATCACCGGCAAGCTTTGCGCCTGGATCTGCGTCATCTCGACATAACCCAGCGAGTCGAGGTTAGCCAGCATGGCGGCGGAAAGCGGCAAAGTATTAAAAGCGGTGGCGATGGTAGTCACGGGACTGGCTCTGCAAAACAAAATGTTGCGCAGTGTAGCAGCCCCCCGTGGGTTTTTTCGCATGTTCCAGACAAGGGGATGGGGGACAGCGGCAACTGATGAGCTGCAAGCGGCACGCTTGCAGCGGCTTCAATGCTCGATGTCGTGCTCGCGGCTGACCACGCGTTTGCCGTCTTTGGGCGACAGCTGCAGGAAGATCGCAGCGGCCAGCATCGCCATGATGCCCACGGTCAGGAAGGTCAGCTGGAAGGCGCCGAGCACACTATCGACCCCGTCGTTGCCGGCTTCGGCAGTAAAGCCACCGAGCAGCGCGCCGGCACAGGCCACCCCCAGGCTCAGGGACAACTGCGCCACCACCGAGAGCAAACTGTTGCCGCTGCTGGCCTGGGCGTCGTCGAGGTCGATCAGGGTGACGGTGTTCATCGCGGTGAATTGCAGCGAGTTGATCGCGCCCAGTATCGCCAGCATGCCCAGCAGCAGTGGGTAGGGCGTGTGTTCACTGACCAGGCCCATGCTCGCGAGCATGATGCCCAGGGCCAGGGTATTGCCGGTCAGCACCACCCGGTAACCCAGGCGCTCGATCAGCGGCCGGGCGATGGACTTGGCAAACATCGCCGCCGCCGCCAGCGGCAGCATGCTCATGCCGGCTTCGGACGGCGAGTAGCCCAGCGCTACCTGCAACAGCAACGGCACCAGGAACGGCAGGGCGCCGCTGCCCAGGCGCGCGAACAGGTTGCCGAGGATGCCCACGGCGAACGTGCGGGTCTTGAACAGCACGGGCGAAAACAGCGGGTTCTCGATATGCCCGGCGCGCAGCCAGTACGCCGCCAGGCACGCCAGCCCGCCGAACAGCAGCAACATCACGCGCAGGTGCGGCAAGTGCAGTTCGCCCAGGCCCTCCATGGCGATAGTGATCAGCACCATTGCCGCGCCGAACAGCAGAAACCCGACGCCATCAAAGCGCGTGCGCTCGCTGCCGCGCAGGTCGGGAATGAATTTCCACACGGCGTAGCAACCGATCATGCCCACCGGGAGGTTGATCAGGAAGATCCAGTGCCAGGTCAGGTATTGCACCATCCAGCCGCCCATGGTCGGGCCAAGCAGCGGGCCAAGCAGGCCGGGGATGGTGATGAAACCCATGATGCGCACCAGCTCGGAGCGGGGGTAGGCGCGCAGCACCACGAGCCGGCCGACCGGCAGCATCAGCGCGCCACCCAGGCCCTGGATCACCCGCGCGCCGACCAGCATGGTCAGGCTGCTCGACAGTGCACACAACAATGAGCCGATGCTGAACAGCATGATCGCGCCGAAAAAGATGCGTTTGGTGCCGAAGCGGTCGGCGACCCAGCCCGACGCCGGGATCAGCAAGGCGACGGTGAGCATGTAGGCGATCACCACCCCTTGCATGCGCAGCGGGTTCTCTGCGAGGTCGCGGGCCATGGCCGGCAATGCCGTGTTCAGAATCGTCCCATCCAGCGATTGCATGAAGAAGGCAATCGCGACCACCCAGGGTAGCCAGCGGGCGGTCTTGGCATCGAGAGGGGCGCGATTCGGCATAGGTGACCTTTTTGTTAGCAGGCTATGTGTCGGCGATTATGCGCCATCCGTCGCTCCTTTTCCCACTGGCGGTTCGTCTAAATCCGACATCGTTGCATGCTCTCCCACCAGGAAATCCAGCAAGGCACGGTGCACCGCCAGGGCCGCCTCACGGGATTCCAGGTCAAGCAAATGGCCGGTGTGTTCCGCCACGGCAAAGCTGCTGCGCCCGACATACTGTTTGAATAACCGGGCTTCGGCGGCGGGGGTGTATTCGTCCAGCGTGCCGTTGATGAAGTGCACCGGCGTCTCGATGCGGGTGAGGGCCGGCAGGTAGTTGCCATCCCCCAGGGCGAGTACCTGATGGATATGAAAGCGCGCCTGGCGGTATTCGGTGGTGGCCATGGTCGACAGGTGACGATGGTTGTTGCGCTTGAGGCGCGGCGACAGGTACTTGCCCACCGTCTCGTTGAGCAAGTGGCCGACGGCGGATTTGTCATCGGCCTCGATCAGCACGCGCACGCGCTCGACATAATCGAGCATTGCCTGGTTGAGGTTGGGTGCCAGGGCCATCACCACCGAGCTTTCGATGGAGGGCGGGTTGTGCGCCAGGGTCAGCAGTGTCGAGATGCCGCCCCAGGAGGCCGACACCAGGTGATTGACCTCGAAGCGTTCGACCAGGGCCCGCAGGATCTGCACCTCGTCGTCCTTGGTCACCAGGTCGAGGTCGGTGTTGTGTTCGCGCGAATAGCCGGAGAACGGCAGGTCGAACAGCAGCACATTGAAGTGCTCGGCCAGGCATTTGCTGGTCCGGGCAAAGGAGCGCGTGGTGGACAGCGCTCCATTGACCATCAGCACGGTGTTCTTTTCCGAATCGTTTCCCAGCTGCTCAACATGAACGTTGTAGTGCTTGAACAGCTTTTCAATGACAAAACTTCCATGGTTCATGTCAACGCTCCAGCTTGCCCAATCCAGGCAAGGTCGTGCATCACGTGCGCACACGCGGGGTTAGTGGCGGGGTGCCACTAACCGTTATAACGAGGTTTTTTGCGGGCGACAACCGGCCGCACGGAGAGACGAGTGAGATGGGAATCGTCGGTAGGAAGGGACGAATTGCAGTGGCTGAAATCAATGCAAAGCAGTGTGGGAAGTGGCTTGCCTGCGCTGCAGGCACCAGGGTGTATCAGTGACACCGCGGTGATGCGATCGCAGGCCAGCCAGCTCCCACCGGGACTGGCGGTGCTTATAAGGTCAGGGTCAGGCGTTTGACCAGGGCGCCTGGCAGCAGGTTGGAGGCGGTGTTGCGCTGGCCATACGTGCTGGCCGACAGCAGCAGTTCCCGATCAGCGGTCAGTGCTTCCAGCTGCGCACCGAGCAACTGGAACACGCTGTCATCAAAGCGCATGGTGCTGACCGGCGCCTTGATCTCGCCGTCTTCCACCCAGAACGTGGCGAAGCGCGTCATGCCGGTCAGGCGGGCGGCGGGCAGGTCGGAGTAGTTCAGGTACCACAGGTTGCTGATGTACAAACCGGTGCCCAATTGCTTGAGGATGTCGGCCTGGGCGAGGGTGCCCGCCGCCATCTGCAAGGCGCTGGGGGATTCGTCACGGCTGGCGCCGTTGGCACTCAGGCCGTACTCGGCGGCGCTGCGCGAGTTCACCAGTTGGCCGTCGGCCTTGCCGGCGTTGATCAACCTGACATCGCTGCGCGGGTAGCCTTCGCTGGAAAACGCCGGGCTCAGGGAGCCGCTGACCTGTTCGTCCACCGTCACCTGCGGGCTGAGGTGTTGCTCGCCGGCGTACAGGCGTTGCAGGGAGCTGCCCTTGCTGGCGATGGCCTGGGCCGAGAAACCGCCCCAGGTGATGATGCTGATGATTTCTTCCAGCGCCGCCGGGGCCAGGTAGGCGCGGTATTCACCGGGTGCCAGCGCGTGCAGCGGCCGGCCGAGGAATTCCAGCTGTTCGCGGGCCAGTTGGAAGCGCCGGGCGAACTCGGCGCTGTTCCAGGCATGGCCGGCGTAGCTGGCTTTGACAGCCTCGCCATTGGCGTGGAACAGGCTGAAGTCGAAGTTGAAGCTATTGGCCTGGTGCCAGCCGAACGCGCCGTTCGAACTGGCGAAGCCGCGGCTGATCGGGCCGGCGGCGTAGAACCCGACGAGGTCGACACCTGCGGCTGCCTGGCTGATTTCGTCCAGTACCTGGGCCAGGTCCGGCAATGGCAGGTCCTGTTCGTTGTGATTCTGCCAGGCGTTGTGGTTGAGCAGCAGGTAGGGATCGTGGGGCAGCAGCGGCAGGGTTTCGCGCAGCTGTTGCAGGCCCTCGGCGAGGCGCTGGCGGTCCAGCTCCGGATCACCGGCGAGGGTGATGCCGAGGTCGGCGTGGCGGCCATCGTTGATCAGTTTCAGGTTGAGGCTGGCCTGTTGCACCTGGCCGGCCTGGCGCACCTTGGCGTGGTTGAAGCGCACGAACTCGGACGACTCGGCCGCATAGCCCAGGTGGAATTGTTCCTTGTCGGTGATGGCCTGTTTGAGCCATTGCACCAATGCCTTGAAATTGTTCATCAGGCATCTCCCCCAAATACGTCAACGTTGCTGAACACACAGGCCGGCGACGCGTGGCCGACGCGGATCACTTGGTTGGGTTCGCCTTTGCCGCAGTTCGGCGTGCCCAGGACCTTGAAGGTGCTGGCGTCGCCCACGGCGCTGAGGTTGCGCCAGAACTGCGCGGAAATCGCCCGGTAGTTGGGGTTTTTCACCACGCCCTTGAGCTCGCCGTTTTCAATCAGCTGGCCCCATTCGCAGCCGAACTGGAATTTATTGCGCGCATCGTCGATGGACCAGGAACGGTTGGTCGACATCAGGATGCCGTGCTCGATGCCACCAATCAGTTGCGCCAGGCTCTGGTCACCGGCTTCGATATTCAGGTTGGCCATGCGGTCGATCGGCGGGCGGTTCCAGCTGCTGGCGCGGCTGTTGGCGACGCCGCCCAGGCCGGCACGGAACTGCGACAGCGCGCCGCCGAGTGGCCTGAGCAGCACACCTTCGCGGATCAGGAACTGTTTGCTGGCCGGGGTTCCGTCATCGTCATGGCTGTAGCTGGCCAGTTGTTCGGGGATGTCCGGGTCGAAGGTCACGTTGAGCAGTTCGGAGCCGTATTGCAGGTGGCCGAAGTCCTCGGCCTTGACGAAGCTGGTACCGGCGTAATTGCGCTCATCGCCGAGGATACGGTCCAGCTCCAGCGGGTGGCCGATGGACTCGTGGATCTGCAGGATCATCTGGTCGGGCATCAAGAGCAGGTCGCGCGGGCCCTGGGGCGCGTTCGGCGCCAGCAGCAGTTGCAGGGCTTCGTCGGCAATGCGCGGCGCAGCGCCGACCAGGCCGAAGCGGTCGATCACATCAAAGCCGCCTTGCTGCCCGAAGTTGCTGCCGCCAAGGGTGCGCGACTGGCTGTCGTTGCCGTCGTAGGCAGTGACATTGACGCCGGGGAACACAAAGCGCTGGGCCTGGCGCAGCTCGGCGCCGGCACTGTTGAGGTAGATCTGCTCGACATGGGTCAGGCCGAGGCTGACTTCCCAGTTCACCAGGCGCTCGTCGTGGGGCACGGCGGCGGATTCATCACCGAGCAATTGGTAGCAATCGCTGAGGGAAGGGAAGGCTTGCGCGAGGTTGGGTGACAGGTAGTCGGCGACGTCACTGGAGACGTGTTGGTCGCGCAGGTCGAGCAGGGCGTGGGGCAAAATCCGCCGGGCTTGCTGTTCGGCGCGCTCAAGGGCGGCTTGCAGGCCATGCAGGGAAATATCGTGGGTTGCGGCGTAGGCTTCCACACCGTTGACACGCACGGTGAGCATGGCGCCTTCGTCGTGGTTCAGGTGGGGCGGTTCGGCGACGTTCTTGCGTACCGACAGGTACTGGCCGGATTCGCGGACATAACGCAGCGAGAAGAAGTCGGCGGTGGTGCGCAGGGCACTGAAATGTTTTTTGAGTGTGGCGTGGTGGTCGAACATGGGGCCTTCCTTGTGGGCGGCTCAGCGCAGGCAGGCAAACAGAGTAGGCCTGGGCTGGGAGCTGATCAAGGAGGGCGACTACTTGTAGCAGGTGAACCCTTGTGGTGAGCGGGCTTGACCCGCGTTGGAGTGCGTAGCGCTCCCCAGATTTTCGGGGCCGCTGCGCAGCCCAACGCGGGACAAGCCCGCTCGCCACAAAGTGTTTCAGTTACTGCGCAGTCGGGCCCACTTCACGCAACGGCTTGCCACGCACCGGCGCATCGCCTGCCACGTAGTAGTCGGCGGTGCTGCGCGGCAGCGGCTGACGGCCACGGATCTTGTCGGCGATTTTCTCGGCGATCATGATCGTCGGCGCGTTCAGGTTGCCAGTGGTGATGATCGGCATGATCGACGCATCGACCACACGCAGGCCCTGCATGCCGTGCACACGGCCTTCGCCGTCCACTACCGCCATCTCGTCGGTGCCCATCTTGCACGAGCAGGACGGGTGGAACGCGGTTTCGGCGTGCTCGCGGATGAACTTGTCCAGCTGCTCATCGGTTTGCACCTCGATGCCCGGGCTGATCTCGCGGCCACGGTAGGGATCCAGCGCCGGCTGCTGCATGATTTCACGGGTCAGGCGGATGCCGTCACGGAATTCCTGCCAGTCCTGCTCGGTGGCCATGTAGTTGAAGAGGATGCTCGGGTAGTCCCGTGGGTTCTTCGACTTCAGTTGCACGCGGCCACGGCTTGGCGAACGCATGGAGCCCATGTGTGCCTGGAAACCGTGCTCTTTCACACCGTTGCTGCCGTTGTAGTTAATCGCCACCGGCAGGAAGTGGTACTGGATATTTGGCCAATCGAATTCTTCACGGGTACGGATAAAACCGCCCGCTTCGAACTGGTTGCTGGCGCCGATGCCGGTGCCGTTGAACAGCCACTCGGCACCGATGGCTGGCTGGTTGTACCAGAGCAGCGATGGGTACAGCGAGACCGGTTGAGTGCACGCGTATTGCAGGTACAGCTCAAGGTGGTCCTGCAGGTTTTCACCAACGCCCGGCAGGTCGTGGACCACCGGGATGTCCAGGCTTTCCAGCAGTTTTGCCGGGCCCACGCCGGAGCGTTGCAGCAGTTGCGGCGAAGCGATTGCACCGCTGCACACCAGCACTTCTTTACGCGCACGGGCTTCAACGCGCTCTTCGGCGGCACCGATCAGGTAACGCACGCCCACGGCACGCTTGCCTTCGAACAACACTTTGTCGGTGAGGGCGTGGGTGACGATGGTCAGGGTCGAACGCTTCTTGGCTGTGTCCAGGTAACCGCGCGCGGTGCTGGCGCGACGGCCGTTCGGCGTGACGGTACGGTCCATCGGGCCGAAGCCTTCCTGCTGGTAGCCGTTCAGGTCTTCGGTGCGCGGGTAGCCGGCTTGCACGCCTGCTTCAACCATGGCGTGGAACAGCGGGTTGTTGCCGGCTTTAGGCGTGGTCACGCTGACCGGGCCGTCGCCACCGTGGTAGTCGTTGGGGCCGATGTCGCGAGTTTCAGCCTTGCGGAAATACGGCAGGCAGTCCAGGTAGGTCCAGTTTTCCAGGCCCGGCAGTTTCGACCAGTTGTCGTAGTCCATGGCGTTGCCACGGATGTAGCACATGCCGTTGATCAGCGAGGAACCGCCGAGGCCCTTGCCGCGACCGCATTCCATCCGGCGGCCGTCCATGTGAGGCTCTGGATCGGTTTCGTAGGCCCAGTTGTAGCGACGGCCTTGCAGCGGGAACGCCAGGGCGGCCGGCATTTGCGTACGGAAATCGAAACGGTAGTCCGGGCCGCCGGCTTCCAGCAGCAGGACGGTGACGCCTTCGTCTTCAGTCAGACGGGTCGCCAGGGTGTTACCGGCGGAACCGGCACCCACAATGATGTAATCGTATTCTTGAGTCATGGGGTCTCCTTGAGAGCTGCTAGCTCTAAGCTTCAAGCTGCAAGAAAGAGCAGCGAGCGGTGTATCTGGGAAGTGCGGCAAACCAAACTGCTTTTACTTGCAGCTTGAAGCTTGCCGCTTGCCGCTTGCCGCTTATCAGAACACCGAGGCGTAGTCGCCCAGCTCAACCTGTACCGATTTGATGCGGGTGAAGTTGTTCAGCGAGCTGATGCCGTTCTCACGGCCCACACCGGATTGCTTGTAGCCACCGACCGGCATTTTCGCGTCGGACTCGCCCCAGGCGTTGATCCAGCAGATACCTGCTTCCAGCTGATGAATCACGCGGTGGGCGCGGTTCAGGTCCTTGGTCACAAGGCCCGCAGCCAGGCCGAAGTCGGTGTCGTTGGCGCGACGGATCACTTCTTCTTCGGTTTCGTAAGTGAGGATGCTCATCACCGGGCCAAAGATTTCCTCACGCACGATGGTCATCTCGTCGGTGCAGTCGGTGAACACGGTCGGGGCCACGTAGGCGCCTTTGGCGAATGCACCGTCGGTCAGGCGGTCGCCGCCGCAGAGCACGCGAGCGCCTTCTTCCTTACCTTTGGCGATGTAGCCGAGCACGCTTTCCATGTGGGCGAAGCTGACCAGCGGGCCGAAGTTGGTGTTTTCGTCTTGCGGGTCGCCAACGCGAATGCGCGCCACACGCTCAACGATCTTGGCTTCGAAGGCGGCTTGCAGGTGCTTGGGCACGAACACGCGAGTGCCGTTGGTGCAGACCTGACCGGAGCTGTAGAAGTTGGCCATCATCGCGATGTCGGCGGCGCGATCCAGGTCGGCGTCTTCGAACACGATCAGCGGGGACTTGCCACCCAGCTCCATGGTCACTTCCTTGAGCGAGGAGCTGGAAGCGCTGGCCATGACTTTCTTGCCGGTGTCGGTGCCGCCGGTGAAGGAGACTTTCTCGATGCGCGGGTGCTCGGTCAGCCAGGTGCCGACTTCACGGCCGCTGCCGGTCAGTACGTTGAACACGCCCGCCGGAACGCCGGCTTCGGTGTAGATCTCGGCCAGTTTCAGGGTGGTCAGCGAGGTGACTTCGCTCGGCTTGAAGATCATCGCGTTGCCGGCAGCCAGGGCCGGTGCGGATTTCCACAGGGCGATCTGGATCGGGTAGTTCCACGCGCCGATACCGGCAACCACGCCCAGCGGCTCGCGGCGGGTGTAGACGAAGGACGTGTCGCGCAGCGGGATCTGCTCGCCTTCGATGGCCGGCACCAGGCCTGCGTAGTACTCCAGTACGTCAGCGCCGGTGACGATGTCGACGTATTGGGTTTCGGAGAAAGCTTTACCGGTGTCCAGGGTTTCCAGGGCGGCCAGTTCGTCGTTGCGCTCACGCAGGATGTCGACGGCGCGACGCAGGATGCGCGAACGCTCCATGGCGGTCATCGCGGCCCAGATCTTCTGGCCTTTTTCGGCGCTGACCACGGCACGTTCAACGTCATCGAACGTTGCGCGTTGCACTTGGGCGAGAACTTCACCGTTAGCCGGGTTGATGGCTTCGAAGGTGGCATCGCTGCCAGCGTCGCTGTAGCCGCCGTCAATGTAGAGTTTTTGCAGTTCGAAACGGGCCATAAAGTCCTCGCAAGTGCATAAGTGGTTGGCGTTAACCGCCGAAAGTGGGCCATAAGGGTCTGGCATCACTGATCGACAGCAGTTCAGGGGTTGAGCGGTTGTGTGTGCTCTAACTCACCTGCTTGGCCAATTGGAAATCCATGTATTCGTAAGCGATCCGTTGCGCTTGCGCCGTGTCGAAAGCGTCTCCCGACAGGGCGCCGCGCAACCACAAACCGTCGATCAGGGCCGCCAGGCCTCGGGCTGCTTTGCGTGCGTGCGGCAGCGGCAGCACTCGGCGGAACTGGCAGCACAGGTTGGAATACAGACGTTGATCGTTGATCCGCTGCAACCTGTGCAATGACGGGTGGTGCATGCTGGTGGCCCAGAAGGCCAGCCAGGTTTTCATTGCCGGGCCGTTGACCTGGCTGGCATCGAAGTTGCCCTCGATGATCACCTGAAGGTGCGCCCGTGGGCTGTCATCCTTCAGTGCGAGCCTGCGTTCGTGGACGTTCTCGATCAGCACATTCATCAAGTACCGCATCGTCGCGGCGATCAGGCCGTTCTTGTCCTGAAAGTAGTGACTGATGATGCCGTTCGAGACGCCGGCCAGACGGGCGATCAGCGCAATGCTGGCATCCCCCATTCCGACCTGATCGATCGCCGTCAATGTGGCTTCGATCAACTGCTGGCGGCGTATGGGTTGCATACCGACCTTGGGCATGTAGCACCTCTCCTTAGGCCTGCCGATGGGCGATCAACGTCCGTCGGCTTGATGGCCAGTCTATTTTGTTTTGATTGAACGTTCAATCAACAAAGAATAAGATCTGCGACAAATGGTCGCTGCCTACAGATATTTCCTACCTGCGAGCTGCGACATCTGACACCTGCAAAAGTCCTTGAAACAGGCCGTATCAGGGCCTGGGCACCGCTTCGGCGGGGCTCAAGAATTTTCGGGGTGTCTTTATAACACCCGTCCGTCGACTGCCGAAAAATCGATGTCCCGGGATAACCGTTGCCTTGTGTTTCTCTCTCGCACTGCCCGGAGCATCTGCGCCATGAGTTCTGCCTCTCTTATAAAGACCCCGCCGGAAAAGGTCCGGGTCAACGGTTGGGTGTTCTACACCTCCACCGCGCTCATTCTGTTGTTGACCGCCATTCTGATCATCGCCCCGCAGGAGGCCGGGCGCATGCTCGGCGTAGCACAGGCCTGGCTGTCGAAAAGCTTTGGCTGGTACTACATGGTGGTCATCGCCGCTTACCTGGTGTTTGTGGTCGGCCTGGCATTTTCGTCCTACGGCAAATTGAAACTGGGCAGCAAGGACGACACCCCGGACTTCAGCTACGGCGCCTGGGCCGGCATGTTGTTCTCGTCCGGGATCGGCATCTCGCTGCTGTACTTCGGCGCCTCGGAGCCATTGGACCACTACTTCAACCCGCCCGAAGGCGCGGCCGCCAGCAATGGCGCAGCACGCCAGGCGCTGCAACTGACCTTTCTGCACTGGGGCCTGCACGGCTGGGCGATCTATGCCCTGGTCGGCCTGGCCGTGGCGTACTTCGCGTACCGGCATAACCAGCCGCTGGCGCTGCGTTCGGCGCTGTACCCGCTGGTAGGCGAGCGTTGGGTGAAGGGTGCGGCCGGCCATGCGGTGGACGGCTTCGGCATGTTCGTGACCCTGCTCGGCCTGGTGACCAACCTGGGTATTGGTTCGATGCAGGTCTCGTCCGGGTTGGAAAACCTGTTCGGCATGCAGCACAGCAACACCAACCTGTTGATCGTGATCATCGTGATGAGCACCGTGGCAACCATCGCTGCGGTGTCGGGTGTGGAGAACGGCATTCGCCGCCTGTCCAACCTCAACATCGTGCTGTTCAGCGGTTTGTTGATCTTCGTATTGCTGTTCGGCCCGACCCTGCACCTGCTCAACGGCTTTGTGCAGAACATCGGCGACTACATGAACGGCCTGGTGCTGAAAACCTTCGACCTCTATGTGTATGAAGGCGACGCCGACAAGACCGAACGCTGGATGGGCCTGTGGACCCTGTTCTACTGGGCCTGGTGGATTTCCTGGGCGCCATTCGTAGGCATGTTCATCGCGCGTATTTCCCGTGGCCGCACCGTGCGCGAGCTGGTGGCCGGCGTGCTGCTGATCCCGCTGGGCTTCACCCTGGCGTGGTTGTCGATCTTCGGCAACTCGGCGCTGGACCTGGTGCTCAATCACGGTGCGGTGGAGTTGGGCAAGACGGCGCTGGAACAGCCGTCCATGGCCATCTATCAACTGCTGGAGCATTACCCGGCGTCGAAAATCGTCATCGGTGTGTCGATCTTCGTCGGCTTCGTGTTGTTCCTGACCCCGGCGGATTCCGGCGCGGTGATGATGGCCAACCTTTCCTGCAAAGGCGGCAATGTGGATGAAGATGCGCCGCACTGGCTGCGGATCTTCTGGTCGGCGGTGATCACCCTGGTGACTATCGGCCTGCTGTTCGCCGGTAACTTCGAAGCCATGCAAACCATGGTGGTGCTGGCGGGGCTGCCGTTCTCGGTGGTGCTGATTTTCTTCATGTTCGGTTTGCACAAGGCCATGCGCCAGGACGTCGCAATCGAACAGGAGCAGGCGCAGTTGGCCGAGCGTGGCCGTCGGGGGTTCAGCGAGCGCCTCACCGCGCTGGATCTGCAACCGAGCCAGGCCACTGTGCAGCGCTTCATGGACAAACACGTCACGCCGGCGCTGGAAGAAGCCGCGACGGCGTTGCGCGACCAGGGGCTGGAAGTGCAGACCCTGCTGGGCAAATCCAAGCGTTGCATCGGTGTGCGCATCGAGATGGAAGAGGGCAACCCGTTTGTCTACGAAGTGAGCCTGGATGCTTACTCGTCGGCGCCGAGCGACCTGCCGGAAGAAGAGCGCACCCGCTACTACCGTGCCGAGGTCTACCTGCACAACGGGCCTCAGGAGTACGACCTGATGGGCTTTGCCCAGGAACAGATCACCCGGGACGTGCTCGATCAGTTTGAAAGCCATCGGCAGCTCCTTGGCCGTGTCTATAGCTGATGCCTGAAAGGAGCGGCGCCCTCACTGGCGCCGCTTTTTTTATGCCGAAACAGAGATCAAATGTGGGAGCTGGCTTGCCTGCGATAGCTATGTTGGATTCACCATTGCTGTCGCAGACAAGCCAGCTCCCACATTGACCCAGTTCATTCAGCCGATCTGTGCACTGCTCAGCCCAGGTTCTTGCCCAGCAGGGCATGGTAGAGCTCGCTGTCCCCCAGAATCCCCACCACCTGGTTGTTGTCATGCAACACCAGCTTGTTGCCGGTGTGATAACGAATCTGCAGCGCATCGCGCATGCCGATGTTGGAGTCCACCAGTGTCGGCACCCGGCCCAGACCTTCCACCGGTTGCCCCGGCGCCCAGTTCTGCAGGTTCATCACCGCGCCATTCTGGCGAGCACCGGTGATGGTGTTGCCTTCGGCCAGGTCCAGCCATGAGTCGCCACCCGGATCGAGGCACACCGAGCCGTTCACGCGCTTGCAGTTGTCCAGGGTGCGCATCAGGCTGCGTCCGCACAGCACGTTGAGCGGGTTGGTATGGGCGACGAAGGTGCGCACATAGTCGTCCGCCGGGTTCAGCACAATCTCTTCCGGCACGCTGTACTGGATGATCTTGCCGTCTTTCATGATCGCGATGCGGCTGCCCAGCTTGAGCGCTTCATCGAGGTCGTGGCTCACGAACACGATGGTCTTGCTCAGCTTGCGTTGCAGCTCCAGCAACTCGTCCTGCAGGCCCTGGCGGATCAGCGGGTCGAGGGCGGAGAAAGGTTCGTCCATCAGCAGGATATCGGCGTCCATCGCCAACGCACGCGCCAGGCCGACGCGCTGCTGCATGCCGCCGGAGAGTTCATCCGGCTTCTTGTTGCGCCACTGGGTCAGGCCCACCAGCTCGAGTTTCTCATCCACCAGCTTGCGGCGGTCTTTCTCCGGGCGGCCCTGCATTTCCAGGCCGAAGCTGATGTTTTCGCGCACTGTCAGCCAGGGCATCAGGGCGAACTTCTGGAACACCATGGCGATGCGCTTGGTGCGCATCATTTTCAGCTCGGCGGGCGTGCACGACGCGATGTCGATCTGGCGCCCTTCATGCTCCACGAACAGCTGGCCACGGCTGACGGTATTGAGGCCGTTGATGCAACGCAGCAGGCTCGACTTGCCGGACCCGGAGAGGCCCATGAGCACGCAGATCTCGCCTTTCTCGATATCCAGGCTGGCTTTTTCAACGCCGACAATCTGCCCGGTCTTTTTCAGGATTTCGTTGCGGTGCATCCCCTGGTCCAGCAGCTTGAGGGCTTCGCGTGGGTCCTTGGAGAAGATCACATCGACCTTGTCGAATCGGATAATGCTCATGCATCACCCCCTACTTTGGCGTCGGGTTGTTTGCAGATGCGGTCGAGCATGATGGCGAGCAACACGATCGCCAGGCCGGCTTCGAAACCGAGGGCGATATCAGCGGTGTTCAGCGCGTTGACCACCGGCTTGCCGAGGCCGTCGGCGCCTACCAGGGCCGCGATCACCACCATCGACAACGACAGCATGATGCATTGGGTAATGCCGGCGGCAATGCTCGGCATGGCGTGGGGCAGTTCAATGCGCGAGAGCAACTGACGGCGCGAGCAGCCAAAGGCCTTGCCGGCGTCCATCAACTCCTGCGGTACATCGCGGATACCCAGGTAAGTCAGGCGGATCGGCGCGGCAATCGCGAACACCACCGTGGATATCAGCCCGGGTACCACACCCAGCCCGAAGAGGGTCAGGGTAGGGATGAGGTAGACGAAGGTCGGTACGGTCTGCATCAGATCGAGCACCGGCCGCATCAGGGTGTAGAACATCGGCTTGTGCGCGGCAACAATGCCCAGCGGCACACCGATGACCACGCAGACCAGGGTGGCGAACAGCACCTGCGCGAGGGTTTCCATGGTTTCCTGCCAGTACCCCAGGTTGAGGATCAGCAGGAACGAGGCGATGACAAATACAGTCAGGCCCCACTTGCGTTGAATGAAGTGAGCCAGCAGCGCAATCAGACCGATCAATGCCAGCGGATTGAACCAGGTCAGCGCAAACGTCACGCCGTGGATCATCGTTTCCAGCGTCGATGCGATTGCGTCGAAGTAGTTGGCGCCGTGTTGGGTCAACCATTCGACGAAGGCAGCGATGTACTGGCCTAGTGGGATTTTCTGTTCAGTCAGCATGGTAGTGAATGTCCACATGCGAAGGGGAAAACATCCCAGGCCAGCGCACCGGCCTGGGGTCAGCGGGTGTTATTTGGCGAGATAAGCTTTGACGGCCTCCAGACCGGGTTTGCCATCGACGGTGGTGACGCCTGCGAGCCAGGTGTCGAGCACTTGCGGGTTGGCCTTCAGCCAGGCCTTGGCCGCTGCATCGGGTTTCTGTTTTTCGTCCAGGACTTTACCCATCAGGGTGCTTTCCATGTTCAGGGTGAACACCAGGTTTTTCAGCAACTGGCCGACGTTGCTGCATTCCTGGGTGTAGCCCTTGCGGGTGTTGGTGTAGATGGTGGCCTGGCCGTAGTTGGGGCCGAACGAGTCGTCACCCCCGGTCAGGTACTTCATCTTGAAGCGAGTGTTCATCGGGTGCGGTTCCCAGCCGAGGAACACGATGGCCTGGTCGCGCTTGGTGGCGCGTTCGACCTGGGAGAGCATGCCGGCTTCGCTGGATTCGACGACTTTGAAGCCGGCGGTTTTGAGGCCGAAGGCGTCTTTGTCGATCAACGTCTGGATGGTGCGGTTGCCGTCGTTACCCGGCTCGATGCCGTAGATCTTGCCACCCAGCTCATCCTTGAATTTGGCGATATCGGCGAAGTCTTTCAGGCCTTTGTTGTACAGCGCTTCGGGTACCGCCAGGGTGTACTTGGCGTTCTCCAGGTTGGCGCGCACGGTTTCCACGGTGCCGGCATCACGGTACTGCTTGATGTCGTTTTCCATGGTCGGCATCCAGTTGCCGAGGAAGATGTCCATGTTCTTGCCGTCGGCCAGGGACTTGTAGGTCACAGGTACCGAAATCATAGTGGTGCGCGGCTTGTAGCCCAGGCCCTTGAGGACTTCGCTGGTGGTCGCGGTGGTGACGGTGATGTCGGTCCAGCCGACATCGGAGAAATTGACGGTCTGACATTGTGCCGGTTCTGCAGCGTGCGCCAGGACTGGCAGACTCAGCATGGCGGCCAACAACAACGAGGGTGAACCTTTCATCTGGGTAGACTCCTGTGTTTTTTCTGGCGGCATTCGCCGCGCTTTATATGTGTTGCGGTTGGAACGTGCGACGCAGCGGCGGCGCGGTGCCTTGCAAACGAGTCGAGACTGATCATGTACCAGTGAAAATCTGACGCCTACAGGGGGCGTCGTATCCAGTACAGGGATGGTCGTATCCAGTGTCGGTGACGTCGCTTACAGATTTTTCCAAAGGCAAAACTGCAGTTTTCAACGATCTGCACCGCTAAAAACGGCCAAAACGCCTGATCGCACGAGAGCGACGCTGGTGAGCATGGGTACGTCGGTGTGAGACGCCGTGACGGCGGATAAAAGCTTGATGATGCCGCCATCTGGGCGATCTGAGCGTAGCAGCTCCTTGGTGTCCGGTTTGCTCACCTGCGGAGTCCCACGTTAATGGCTATCAGCGTTTTCGACCTGTTCAAGATCGGCATCGGGCCTTCTAGTTCTCACACCGTCGGCCCCATGCGCGCCGCGGCGTTGTTCGTCCAGGCATTGCGTGAACGTGAACTGTTGGAACAAGTCAGGCGCGTCGAAGTTCAGCTCTACGGCTCATTGTCGGCCACCGGCATTGGCCACGGCAGCGACACCGCGACCATCATGGGCCTGATGGGCGAGTGGCCCGACGCGATTGATCCGGCGCAGATCGGCCTGCGTATCCACACCCTGCGCGAGACCGACACGCTGCTGCTGGATGGGCGCTTGCCGGTGCCGTTTGTGTGGGCACGCGACATGCGCCTGCTCGACGAAAACCTGCCCTTTCATCCCAACGCCATGACCCTGGTGGTGTTCGGCGATGACGGTGAGTTGCATCGCGACACCTACTACTCGGTGGGCGGCGGTTTTGTCGTGGATGAAGCCCAGGCGCAGAGTGGCGTGGCGGATATGGACCGCACCGAGCTGCCCTATGATTTTTCCAGCGCGGTGGAGTTGTTGCAGCTGTGCAAGACCCACAACCTGCGCGTCGCCGAGTTGATGTTGGCGAATGAAAAAACCTGGCGCTCGGAAGATGAAATCCGCAGCGGCCTGATGAAACTCTGGCGCGCCATGCAGGCGTGTGTGGAGGAGGGGCTCAAGCACGAGGGCATCTTGCCGGGCGGCCTGAACGTGCGCCGCCGCGCGGCCAAGTTGCACCGCAGTTTGCTGGAGCTGAACAAACCCAATGTGATCGGCTCGACCTTGAGCGCGATGGAGTGGGTCAACCTGTTCGCCCTCGCGGTCAATGAAGAAAACGCTGCCGGTGGACGCATGGTCACCGCACCCACCAACGGCGCGGCGGGGATCATCCCGGCAGTGCTGCACTACTTCATGAAATTCAGCGAGGAAGTGACCGAAGCCAACGTGGTCGACTACCTGCTCGGCGCTGCGGCGGTGGGCATCCTGTGCAAGAAAAACGCCTCGATCTCCGGTGCCGAGGTCGGGTGCCAGGGCGAAGTCGGCTCGGCCTGTGCGATGGCCGCCGCCGGCTTGGCGGAGATCCTCGGCGCCACGCCGGAGCAACTGTGCAACGCTGCGGAGATCGGCCTGGAACACAACCTCGGCCTGACCTGCGATCCAGTGGGCGGATTGGTGCAAGTGCCGTGCATCGAGCGCAACGCGATTGCGGCGGTGAAGGCGATCAACGCGGCGCAGATGGCCCTGCGCGGTGATGGCCAGCACTTCATCTCGCTCGACCGGGTGATCCGCACCATGCGCGATACCGGGGCGGACATGCACGACAAGTACAAGGAAACCTCGCGCGGTGGGCTGGCGGTGAGCGCGGTGGAGTGTTGACCACCTTTGCCGGTGGGCGGCTTGTTGTGGCAAGCCCGCTCGCCACAATTGAGGTGCAAACTGCGCATAAAGTGAACATCCCAACCAAAAGCGCCACCTTTTAGCGCGTCGCAAACAGATAAGTAGCTCCCAAACGATTTACCCCTCGACCACCCGTCACCTGTGCGTGTGGTGACAGACTTTTCCTACGCCCTGAAAGCGCCTTCCCACAAGTGCTACCGATCTGCTCACACCCCTTGAGCAGGCTCACTCCTGCCACTGAATCGGGTCATATCCCGCACTCGCGGCGCGGGCTTATATAGACGCTTCATCAGGTCGTTTTCAGGAGTTATTGAATGGCCATTCAAATTTAGGCATGGCATTTGCTCTATCAATTCAAAGCCTCGCCTCTCCAGGACGAGCGCAATAACAAGAGCCTCGCCTGAGGCCATCACCCGCTTTGTGTGAGGAGATACCGCGATGACGTCGTTCAACTCAGGGGCCCAACCCCAGAACCGTGCGCCTCAATCCATCGGCTTTTTGCTGCTGGACAATTTCACGCTGATTTCCCTGGCGTCGGCAGTGGAACCGCTGCGCATGGCCAACCAGTTGTCCGGCCGCGAGCTGTATCGCTGGACCACCCTGAGTGTCGACGGCAACCAGGTCTGGGCCAGCGACGGCCTGCAAATCACCCCCGATGCCTCCATGCACAAAGCCCCGGCCCTGGACACTGTGATTGTGTGCGGCGGCGTGGGTATCCAGCGCACCGTTACCCGTGAACACGTGTCGTGGCTGCAAAGCCAGGCGCGCCAGTCGCGTCGCCTTGGCGCGGTGTGCACCGGCAGCTGGGCCCTGGCCTGCGCCGGCTTGCTCGATGGGTTTGATTGCAGCGTGCACTGGGAATGCCTGGCGTCGATGCAGGAAGCCTTCCCGCGGGTCGCCATGAGCACGCGCTTGTTCACCCTCGACCGCAACCGTTTCACCAGCTCCGGTGGCACCGCGCCGCTGGACATGATGCTGCACCTGATCAGCCGCGACCACGGTCGCGAACTGTCCGCAGCCATCTCCGAGATGTTCGTGTACGAACGCATCCGCAACGAACAGGATCACCAGCGCGTGCCGCTCAAGCACATGCTCGGCACCAACCAGCCGAAGCTGCAGGAAATCGTCGCGCTGATGGAAGCCAACCTTGAAGAGCCGATCGACCTGGATGAGCTGGCGGTGTACGTCGCCGTGTCGCGGCGCCAGCTGGAGCGGCTGTTCCAGAAATACCTGCACTGCTCGCCGTCGCGCTACTACCTCAAGCTGCGCCTGATCCGTGCGCGGCAGTTGCTCAAGCAAACGCCGATGTCGATCATCGAAGTGGCGTCGGTGTGCGGGTTTGTCTCCACGCCGCACTTCTCCAAGTGCTACCGCGAATACTTCGGCATTCCGCCACGCGATGAGCGTGTGGGTTCCAACACCACGCAGCAAGTGGCGATGATGCCGATTCCGCAGGCGCTGGTGTTGTCACCGTTGTCGGGGCCGATGTCGGCGTTGAGCCAGGCGCGCAATGAATCGACTTTTGCCAGTGTAAGGCTCTAGGCCGAGCCGTTTTCATCGCCGGCAAGCCAGCTCCCACATTTTGATCCGTGAATAGATTCAAATGTGGGCGCTGGCTTGCCGGCGATGGCGCTTTATCAGGCGCCAGAGTTCTGCTTGAACTGCACCAAGGCCGGCAACAACTGCTTGTCGATCGCCTGGCGTACAGCCGGCAGGATCGTCGCGCTGCCGGTGTACATCTGCTCCACCATGCCTTTGAGCGCCTTGGCCCGTGCGGCACTCAAACCGCGCACGGCGCACTCGCAGGCCTGTTCGGCGCTGGCGCCGCTGGACACCTCGAAACCCAGCGAGCGAAGTTGGCTCAGCAGGTCATCCTGGTCAATCAAATCCGCGTGCATCATGACGTTTATCCTGGTGTAGGGAGCGGGAGATTGAGGTCGATTCTGGTAGGCCATCACCGAGTCGGCAAGGCCTGAATGCGTGAATGTCCGGCACACCTATGAACAGGTCGTTTTCGGCTAACTCGCAAGGAAGGGGAGTGTGCACACTGGCATCAAGCAAGCAGCTTGAAGGTTTGGTCACCCTCGGGATGCGCAGCTCACACAAAGCACTCTGCCCCGATCCTGTCACGGCTGGATCGGGGTTTTTTTTGCTGAATTTGTAGTGGTTGTGCGGGCCCCTTCGCGAGCAAGCCCGCTCCCACATTTGACCGAGTTCCTGCTGAAAAAGTGCGGTCAAATGTGGGAGCGGGCTTGCTCGCGAAGGGCGCGCCTCGGTCTACCGCTGCAACACCAATATCCTGGACAACAACTCATCCCGGTCGATATAGCACCCCTGGAAATGCCGCGCCCCCGAAGCCGGATCAAACGCATTGCGCGCATGCAAGGTGCGGCGGTTATCGAAGCACCACAGCTCGCCCGGG
>NZ_MAUE01000021.1 GCF_001702265.1 Pseudomonas aylmerensis | reverse complement strand
CGAGCCTCGCGCGTCATCGCAATAAACCGCCGATAAGCCCGATACAACAACGGCATCTGCTCCACCGACGCCTCGAACGGGCCGCGCAAAAAGTTCGCCATGCGAATCTCCGCCACATCGCCCAAGGCATCCAGTGCAATGATCGGCGCGAGACGGCGATAGTCGCTGTGACGGTCCTTGTTGCGAAACTCTACGGGGATTTCACACAGTGCACGAAACGCTTCGGGGTCTTCCGTGCGCAGGGCATGGGCGATGGCGAAACCATCGACAAAAATACTCTCGCCGCCGGTGGCATCGTTCACCAGGCAATGCAGGAATTGCAGCCCCGGTTGCAGCTCCCGCGTCGGCAAATCGCTGTGCAACGGCAGGTTGAAGGCGGTGTAGGCATTGCTGTCGGCATCGGCCTTGGATTGCACGTTGAACAGCACGCCGAAATTGCTTTCGCGGATAAACGCAATACGCTTGGCGATCAGCGCCAGTGAGCCGGGTTCGGTCGGTACGCCGCGCACTTGGGTCAAGCCAGAGTCGCGCACCGCCAGCAGCCACTGCAGCAGCGCCTTGGGGTCTTCCATCACGGCGGCGTAGTCGAACACCGGCAACGTGAAGCGGCTGTCCCAGAGCCTGGATTTCGGCCTGGCGGCCTGGCGTTCAGCGCGCGATTCGTCGTCGTAGGCGTGAGCCCGTAACCAGCCGGGATCGTATTGGCTGCGATGGCCGCCGAGCCACTGCACACTGAGAAAACCCTGCTCGATCTGCACATCGACGGCGGTCAGTGCCTCGTCCACATCGACGATTTCCAGCACCTGCTCGCGGGTGACGCTGTACACGCATTCGGTGCACGGGCAGTTATCGCGCAGCCATTGATGATGAAACGGGCTGACCCGTCCATCGGCCCACCGCACGCGAATCTGATCGTTCAGCACCTGCGCATCGGCGAGGTCGCTGATCTTGGGGTAGGTACGAAAATCGGCAACAGCGGCGGCGGTTTGCATGGTGGCTCCTTATGGTTTTTTGGGTGGCAATCCAATCACTCGACCCAGCAGGGCGGGGCGGGGCAGGTCGGCTTGAGCGGTGCTGATGACCGTCAGCTTTTCCAGCGTGGCCTCGGTGAACGGCGCCGAATTCGGCCCTGCCAGGTCGACGTGCAGGAGCATCTGTTCATTGCCGGCCAGTTCCTGCTCATGACCGACTAAATGCAGGCTGTGATAGAGATGCAGGCGCTTGGCGTCGTGGGCGATCAGTTGCGTGTGTACTTCAACCTCGGCCCCCAGTTTCACCTCGTGCAGGTAGTTGAGGTGCAGCTCGAGCGTGAACAACGAGTGACCGCTGGCTGCGCGGTTTTCGCTGTCCAGCCCCAGGGTGTCCATCAGCGCGTCGGTGGCGTAGCTGAAGATCAGCAGGTAGAACGCATCGCGCAGATGGCCGTTGTAGTCCACCCAATCCGGTTGGATTTTGGTGGTATAGGTGGTCAATGCAGGCATGTCTGGGATTCCGGATCATTATTCGGTCAATTGTGGGAGCTGGCTTGCCGGCGATGGCGATGTCGGATTCACCACCGCTATCGCCGGCAAGCCAGCTCCCACAAGGATCAACTGCCGTTATTCGGCGAAGCTCATGCCGTGCTTGGCTTTAGTCACTTTGACCGCCTCCAGCACTGCCAGCAGGCAATCATCACGATAGCGTTCCAGCGCCGAAATGCTGTGGCTGCCGAGTTGATCGCGGGTGCCGTCGACCACATCGTCAATCAACTTGTCGGTGAGTTCCGGTGCCGGCAGGTACGTCCACGGCAACTGCAGCGCGGGGCCGAACTGCGCCATGAAGTGACGCATGCCGGCATCACCGCCTGCCAGGGTGTACGTGAGGAAGGTGCCCATGAACGACCAACGCAAACCGGCGCCAAAACGAATCGCATCGTCGATTTCACCGGTGGTCGCCACGCCGTCATTCACCAGGTGCAGCGCCTCGCGCCACAGCGCTTCGAGCAAGCGGTCGGCGATGAAGCCGGGGACTTCCTTGCGCACATGCAGCGGGCGCATGCCGAGGAATTCATACACAGTGATCGCGGCTTGAATGGCTTGCGGCGCGGTGTGCTTGCCGCCGACCACCTCCACCAGCGGCAGCAGGTACACCGGGTTGAACGGATGACCCACCACGCAACGTTCCGGGTGCGTGGAGCCTTCATAAAACTCGCTGGGCAACAGCCCTGATGTACTGGAGCCGATCAATGCATTCGGCTTGGCCGCTGCGCTGATCTTGCTGTGCAGTTCCAGCTTCAACTCCAGACGCTCCGGGGCGCTTTCCTGGATGAAGTCGGCGTCTTTCACGCACTCTTCAATGGTGGCGACAAAGCGCAGGCGCTCTTGCGAGGCACCCGGTGCCAGGCCTTGTTTCTCCAGGGCACCCCAGGCATTCGCGACGCGCTTGCGCAGGGCGGCTTCGGCACCGGGCGCCGGGTCCCAGGCGACCACATCGAGGCCGTGGGCCAGGGCGCGCGACACCCAGCCGCTGCCGATAACGCCGCTGCCGAGGGCGGCGAAGGTTTTGATTTCAGTGATAAAGCTCATGGAAAATTCCTGAAGTATTCGGTGATTCTCTGTGGGAGCGGGCTTGCTCGCGAATGCGGTGTGTCAGGTGATGCATTGAGTGGCTGATTCACCGCATTCGCGAGCAAGCCCGCTCCCACATGTTTAATTCGCTTTCGGCAAGCAATCAGCCGCGCTTGGCCAGGCCCATCTTGATTCGACCTTCCGCCGGGGTCATGACCCGTGCACCCAGGCGGCTGAGGATTTCACTCGCCCGTTCCACCAGTTGGCCATTGGTCGCCAGCACGCCCTTGTCCAGCCACAGGTTGTCTTCCAGGCCGACCCGCACGTTGCCGCCCAGCAGCACCGCTTGTGCGGCCATCGGCATTTGCATGCGGCCAATGCCGAAGCCGGCCCACACCGCGTCGGCGGGCAGGTTGTCGACCATGGCTTTCATGGTGGTGGTGTCGGCCGGCGCGCCCCACGGAATGCCCAGGCACAGTTGGAACAACGGGTTATCGAGCAGGCCTTCCTTGATCATCTGCTTGGCGAACCACAGGTGGCCGGTGTCGAAGATTTCCAGCTCGGCCTTCACGCCCAGCTCTTGAATGCGCTTGGCACCGGCACGCAGTTGCGCCGGGGTCGACACGTAAATGGTGTCGCCGTCGCCGAAGTTCAGGGTGCCGCAGTCCAGGGTGCAGATTTCCGGCAGCAGCTCCTCGACGTGAGCCAGTCGGGTCAGCGGGCCGACCAGGTCGGTATTGGGGCCGAACTCCATCGGGTGCTCGCCGCCGCCGATCTCCAGGTCGCCGCCCATGCCGGCCGTGAGGTTGACGATGATGTCGATGTCGGCCTCACGGATGCGCTCCATCACTTCGCGGTACAGGGCGACGTCGCGGCTGAACTTGCCGGTGTGCGGATCACGCACATGGCAGTGCACCACGGTGGCACCGGCCTTGGCGGCTTCCACCGCGGCGGCGGCGATTTGCTTGGGGGTGACCGGCACGTGCGGGCTTCTGGCGGTCGTGTCGCCAGCACCGGTGAGTGCGCAGGTGATGATGACGTCGTGGTTCATGAGGCAGGTTCCTTACAGGCGTGGTGGTGCCGTTCGCAGCCAGGAGCGGCTGCGAAACGGTGATGCGGATCAGGTTATTTGCTGCTCAATTGCAGGTTGGCGGCGGCCGGTTTGCCGTCGAACGTGGTCACCCCTTCTAGCCAGCGCTGCTGGTCTTGCGGGTGATCCTTGAGCCACTGCCTGGCGGACTCGAGGGCGTCCTTGTGATCCAGCAACGGCTGCATCATTCGGCTCTCGTCGGCCGCAGTGAAGGTCAGGTTGGTCAGCAGCTTGTGGACGTTGGGGCACTGCTCGGCGTAGTTCGGCGCGGTAACGCTCCACACGGTGGCCATGCCTTCGTTCGGGCCCAGGGCATCGTCGCTGCCGGTGAGGTAAGTCATGGCGACGTTGACGTTCATCGGGTGCGGCGCCCAGCCGAAGAACACCACCGCTTCCTTGCGGCGCACCGCACGGTCGACGGCGGCGAGCATGCCGGCCTCACTGGATTCCACCAGCTGGAACTTGCCGAGGCCGAACTGATTCTTGGCGATCATGGCCTTGATCTGGGTGTTGGCGCCCGAGCCAGGCTCGATGCCGTAGATCTTGCCGCCCAGCTCTTTCTCGAACTTGGCGATGTCGGCGAAGGTTTTCAGGCCTTTGTCGGCGAGGTACGTGGGAACTGCGAGGGTGGCGCGGGCGTCTTCCAGGCTCGGCTTGTCGAGGACCTTGACCTGCTTGGCGTCGACGAACGGCGTGATGGTCTGGGTCATCAGCGGGTTCCAGTAGCCGAGGAACAGGTCCAGGCGCTGGTCGCGGATGCCGGCGAAGATGATTTGCTGGGAGGCGCTGGTCTGTTTGGTCTTGTAGCCGAGGCCGTCGAGCAACACTTGGGTCATGGCGCTGGTGGCGATTACGTCGGTCCAGTTCACCACGCCCATGCGCACGTTCTGGCAAGAGGCCGCATCGGCAGCCAGGACGTTCGTGCTCAAAATGGCGCTGGCGCTGAGTGCGAGCACGCAGCGGCTGATCAGTCGGTTCATGGTGGATCCCTCGGCAGGTCGTTATTGTGGGGTCCGGCGTCTTTGTGCGCCGTGAGGCCAAGTTACGCAGCTTGCGGGTCGAGAAAACGCACGGCGGCGACTCGCTCTTGCACTGCAGCGACCTGCCCCCTTGAATCCGCTCATGAACGGGAGTATCACAGTGCCACGCTGCCCGTCCGACGAGAGCGCCACCATGTCCCAGGATTTCTACTTTCTGCTGATGCCGGGTTTCTCGGCCATCGGTTTTATCTCCGCGTTGGAGCCGCTGCGGGTCGCCAACCGCTTTCGTGGTGAGCTGTACCGCTGGCACATACTGAGCGCCGATGGAGGGGCGGTACTGGCGAGCAATGGCATGTCGGTCAACGCCGATGCCGCGCTGGAACCCCTGAAAAAAGGCGCTACGCTGCTGGTGGTGGCCGGCTTCGAGCCGCTGCAGTTCGCCACACCTGCGCTGGAGCACTGGCTGCGCCGCCTCGACCACGATGGCGTGACCCTCGGCGCCATCGACACCGGCGCGTGTGTGCTGGCCGAAGCCGGTTTGCTCGACGGCCACCGGCTGACCCTGCACTGGGAAGCCATCGACGCCTTCAAGGAATCTTATCCACAGCTCACCGTGACCCAGGAGCTGTTCGAGATCGACCGCCGGCGCATCACCTGCGCCGGCGGCACCGCTTCCATCGACCTGATGCTCGACCTGATCGCCCAGGCCCACGGCCCGGACCTGGCGATCCAGGTCTCCGAGCAATTCGTGCTCGGGCGTATTCGCCCACGCAAGGACCACCAGCGCATGCAGATCGCCACGCGCTATGGCATCAACAACAAGAAGTTGGTGCAGGTGATCGGCGAAATGGAGCAGCACACCGAACCGCCCCTGAGCACCCTGGCCCTGGCGGAGGCGATCAAGGTCACGCGGCGCCAGCTGGAGCGCTTGTTTCGCCTGCACCTGAACGACACACCGAGCAACTTCTACCTCGGCCTGCGCCTGGAAAAAGCCCGGCAACTGCTGCGCCAGAGCGATATGAGCGTGCTGGAAGTGAGCATTGCCTGCGGGTTTGAGTCGCCGTCGTACTTCACCCGGAGTTATCGGGCGCGGTTTGCGAAATGTCCGCGGGAGGATCGGCGACGGGAGGCGGTTTGACGGCCAATTATAGTCGATTATACTCGCTACTATAATTTATAGTCCTTTGCATAATTGAGTATAAAACCATGTCCAAGCACAGCGGCTTTGTATTCCGCCGTCCCGCCCTGGCCAGCAGCATTGCCGATGGCCTGGTGGGGGCTGGCATCCAGGATTTCACCTCGGGCCTGTTTCTAGCGGCGCCGCGTCGCACGGGCAAAAGTACATTTTTGCGCGAGGACCTGATCCCGGAGTGCCAGCTGCGCGGTTGGCTGGCGGTGTATGTCGATCTGTGGGCCGACAAAGAGAAAGACCCCGCGGAGTTGATCGCCAGTGCGATCGCCGCCGCGCTGGTGCCCTATGAAAAGGGCATTCGCAAGCTGGCCAAGAACATTGGCATCGAGAAATTAAGCTTCCTGCGGACCCTGTCCTGGGATTTCACCAAGCCGCAATTGCCCGTTGGTGCGACGCTGACCCAAGCCTTGGAATTGCTCCACAGTGCTGCGGAGAAACCCGTTGTGCTGGTGATTGACGAAGCGCAGCACGCCTTGACCACCGAGTCAGGCATCAATGCGATGTTCGCGCTGAAGGCCGCCCGGGACCAGCTCAACCAAGGGCGTGACGAGGAGGGCAGCGGTTTGCACCTGGTGTTCACCGGTTCCAACCGCGACAAGCTGGCCCATTTGGTGCTGGGCAAGAGTCAGCCTTTCTTCGGCTCCAGCATCACGCCGTTCCCGTTGCTCGGCAAAGAGTTCACGCGAGCCTACACCGCGCACCTCAACGCGCATTTGGCTAAAACCAATCAGTTCAACGCCGCCGACATTGATGACGCCTTCGAGCTGGTAGGCCGTCGCCCCGAAATGCTGCGCACCATTATTGGCGAAGTGGCGCTGGAGCTGGGCGAAGCGAGCAACCTGGGCCAGTTGCTGCACAGCCGCGCCGAATTTCTGCGTGCCGGCGTGTGGACGGAATTCGAAAGTGCCTGGAACAACCTCACCGTCCCCCAGCGAGCCGTGCTTGAGGTCATGGTGCAGCGCTCGCAGAACAACGAACCCTTTGCGCCGTTCACCGACAGCACCCTCACGGCGGTGAGCAAGGCGCTGGAAGCCATGGGCAGCGATGTGGTGCCGGGCACCCAGACGATTCAGGCCTGTATCGATGCCCTGCGCGACAAGGAACTGGTGTGGAAGTCGAGCCGGGGCGGATATGCCCTGGAGGACAAAACCTTCGGCGATTGGCTGCTGCGCAAGCGCTGAAGGGCAGCGCAGGTCAAATGTAGGAGCTGGCTCGCCTGCGATAGCGGTCGATCAGGCAGTGCAGGGTTGTCTGGCAAACCGTCATCGCCGGCAAGCCAGCTCCTACAGGGGGTTGGTGTGTGGCTTATTTCTTCAGCAGGGCCGAACACGCCGCCTTATAGGCTTCATGCTGATACTTGTTCAACGAGGCCGGCAGCTCGAAGTTGTGTTTCTTGTTCTGTGCATTGATGGTCTGCGGCGACAGCAGCGTCACTTCAACCCCCTCCAGCAACTGAAACACGCCTTCGATCTTGAACGTGGTCGGGCCGCCGGCGAACTCGCCTTTTTTGCTGCGCTTCTTGATCGCGATCCGGGTGATGGCGTTGGCCTGCACGAACGCCTTCACCTGTGCCGCAAAGGCTTTGACGTTGGCGGCTTCATCGTCGTCTTCAAGCGCGATTTTCTTGGTGGCCAGGGCGATGTGGGCCAGCGCCTGGTTATCCAGGGAGGCAACGGCGATGATGGCTTCGCTGCCTTTGATTTCGATGCCGCAGAGAGTCATGAGTAGCCTTGATTCAAGAGGAAAGTGACGGGGATTGTCGCTTATTCCTGCCCGATCGACTCCAAAAACTCCGACCGCTCATCACTCATCCGTGCCAGGCAGTCATTTTGCGCAATCGCGTAGGCCTTGGTCCCGTTCACCGCTGGGAAGGTGTCCACGGCGCAGTCGGCGTCACGCAGTTTTTCCCACTTTTGCTGGGCATCCTTCAGACGAGCGGTAATGTCGGCGAGTTTGGTCTTGTCGCTGCCATAGGTCGAACCCATGCGTTCCAGCAGGCCCTGGTAGTTATCCTTGAGCAGCTGTTCGGCGGTGGTTTTGTTGTAGGTGGCGCATTCCAGGGTTTGCTTGTCGTTTTCGATGCCATCGCACGGCGTGCTGTCGGTGTCTTCGGCCGCGTGGACGCCGGTTGCGATGAGTGCCAAAGCCAGGAAAATCGATTTCATTGCGCCGTCTCATATCAGGTGATGCGGAATTCTGGCTCAAGCGTAAGACAAATAACAGCCGCCAGTCAGACACCTCTTAACAGCCTTTGTCGCGGATTGACGCTTTCGGCAATTCCCCTGTCGTTTTTGCACCCGGCTCGGGTTTGCCCTGGGCATATGCTGGCCCCAAAGCGCCGGCAGACGATTCGGCGCATGAATCGCCAATAAGGGGACGCCTGATGAGCCCAGCCGAATTGCACGCCGACAGCATCGTTATCGACGGGCTGATTATTGCCAAGTGGAACCGCGACCTGTTCGAGGACATGCGCAAAGGTGGCCTCACCGCCGCCAACTGCACCGTGTCGGTGTGGGAAGGGTTCCAGGCCACGATCAACAATATCGTCGCCAGCCAGACCCTGATCCGCGAGAACAGCGACCTGGTGATCCCGGTGAAAACCACCGCTGACATCCGCAAGGCCAAGGAGCAGGGCAAGACCGGCATCATCTTCGGCTTCCAGAACGCCCATGCGTTTGAAGACCAGTTGGGCTATGTCGAGATCTTCAAGCAGCTCGGCGTCGGTGTGGTGCAGATGTGCTACAACACCCAGAACCTGGTGGGCACCGGCTGCTACGAACGCGATGGCGGCCTGTCGGGCTTCGGGCGCGAGGTGGTCGCCGAAATGAACCGCGTCGGCATCATGTGCGACCTGTCCCACGTCGGCTCCAAGACTTCCGAAGAAGTCATCCTCGAATCGAAAAAGCCGGTGTGCTACTCCCACTGCCTGCCTTCCGGCCTGAAAGAGCACCCGCGCAACAAGTCCGATGAAGAACTCAAGTTCATTGCCGACCATGGCGGTTTTGTCGGCGTGACCATGTTTGCGCCGTTCCTCGCCAAGGGCATCGATTCGACGATCGACGACTACGCCGAAGCCATCGAATACACCATGAATATCGTCGGCGAAGATGCCATCGGCATCGGCACCGACTTCACCCAGGGCCATGGCCAGGATTTCTTCGAAATGCTGACCCATGACAAGGGCTACGCCCGCCGCCTGACCAGCTTCGGCAAGATCATCAATCCGCTGGGCATTCGCACCGTGGGCGAGTTCCCCAACCTCACCGAGACCCTGCTCAAGCGCGGCCACAGCGAGCGCGTGGTGCGCAAGATCATGGGCGAGAACTGGGTCAACGTCTTGAAGGACGTTTGGGGCGAGTGAATACCTCCGGAGCCTACTCCGCTCGCCGATAGCTGCGTCAGGTCCTCGCGCCAAACTCGCCGTACGTCCCGTACTGCCTCGCTTGTCGCTCCGGTCCTTCCTTGCTCTCGACGTGCTCGCTACGGCTCCAAAGTCATTCACACGGCTTGTTTATAAGAGCAAAGCAAAAGCTTTGCTAAGCACTGAAAACGAATTTTCTGGAGTTAAGTTTCCATGGCCAAGATCGCCCCGCAATTGCCTATCGAAGTCGACAGCGAAACCGGTGTCTGGACCTCCGACGCCCTGCCGATGCTGTACGTGCCGCGCCATTTCTTCGTCAACAACCACATCGGTATCGAAGAAGTCCTGGGCGCCGAGGCCTATGCCGAGATCCTCTACAAGGCCGGCTACAAATCCGCCTGGCACTGGTGTGAAAAAGAAGCCGAATGCCACGGCCTGGAAGGCGTCGCGGTGTTCGAGCACTACATGAAGCGCCTGTCGCAACGTGGCTGGGGCCTGTTCAAGATCCAGGACATCGACCTCGACAAAGGCACGGCCAGCGTCAAGCTCGAACACTCGGCGTTTGTCTATGTGTACGGCAAGGTCGGGCGCAAGGTCGACTACATGTTCACCGGCTGGTTTGCCGGCGCGATGGACCAGATCCTGCAGGCACGCGGCAGCAGCATTCGCACGGTAGCCGAGCAAGTCTACGGCGGCTCCGAAGAGGGCCACGACGACGGCCTGTTCACCGTCAAGCCGTTGTAAGTCGAGGAACCCTGCCATGGCTTTCGAAGCAATGTTCGCGCCGATCCAGATCGGCAAACTGACCATTCGCAACCGCGTGCTCAGTACCGCCCACGCCGAGGTGTATGCCACCGACGGCGGCATGACCACCGACCGCTATGTGAAGTACTACGAAGAGAAAGCCAAGGGCGGGATCGGCCTGGCGATCTGCGGCGGGTCTTCCAGTGTGGCCATCGACAGCCCGCAAGGCTGGTGGAAATCGGTGAACCTGGCCGACGACCGCATCATCCCGCACTTTCAGAACCTGGCCGATGCCATGCACAAGCATGGCGCCAAGATCATGATCCAGATTACCCACATGGGCCGCCGCTCGCGCTGGGATGGCGAGCATTGGCCGACCCTGCTGTCGCCCTCGGGCATCCGCGAGCCGGTGCACCGTGCGACCTGCAAGACCATCGAGCCGGAAGAAATCTGGCGCGTGATCGGCAACTACGCCACGGCGGCGGCGCGCGCCAAGGCCGGTGGCCTGGACGGTGTGGAACTGTCGGCGGTGCACCAGCACATGATCGACCAGTTCTGGAGCCCGCGGGTCAACAAGCGTACCGACGAATGGGGCGGCAGCTTTGAAAACCGCATGCGCTTCGGCCTGGAAGTGTTGAAGGCGGTGCGTAAGGAAGTCGGTCCGGATTTCTGCGTCGGCATTCGTTTGTGTGGCGATGAATTCCACCCGGACGGCCTGTCCCACGAGGACATGAAGCAGATCGCCAAGTATTACGACGACACCGGCATGCTCGACTTCATCGGTGTGGTCGGCTCGGGGTGCGACACCCACAATACCCTGGCCAACGTGATCCCCAACATGAGTTATCCACCGGAGCCGTTCCTGCACCTGGCGGCCGGTATCAAGGAAGTGGTCAAGGCCCCGGTGCTGCACGCGCAGAACATCAAGGACCCGAACCAGGCCACGCGGATCCTGGAAGGCGGCTACGTCGACATGGTCGGCATGACCCGTGCGCACATCGCCGACCCGCACTTGATCGCCAAGATCAAGATGGGCCAGGTCGACCAGATCAAGCAGTGCGTCGGCGCCAACTACTGCATCGACCGCCAGTACCAGGGCCTGGATGTGCTGTGCATCCAGAACGCTGCGACGTCCCGTGAGTACATGGGCGTGCCGCACATCATCGAGAAGTCCACCGGGCCCAAACGCAAAGTCGTGGTGGTCGGTGCCGGCCCGGCCGGGATGGAAGCCGCACGGGTGGCTGCAGAACGGGGCCACGACGTGACCCTGTTCGAGAAGAAAGATTTTATCGGTGGGCAAATCACTACCGCTTCCAAAGCCCCGCAACGCGACCAGATCGCCGGCATCACCCGCTGGTTCCAGCTGGAGTTGGCGCGCCTGAACGTGGACCTGCGCCTGGGCGTGGCGGCGAATGCCGACGCGATCCTCGACCTGCGCCCGGATGTGGTGGTGCTGGCCGTCGGCGGGCATCCGTTCCTGGAACAGAACGAACACTGGGGCGCAGCCGAAGGCCTGGTAGTCAGCAGCTGGGACGTGCTCGATGGCAAGGTTGCGCCGGGCAAGAACGTGCTGGTGTACGACACCATCTGCGAATTCACCGGCATGTCGGTGGCGGATTTCCTGGCGGACAAGGGCAGCCAGGTCGAGATCGTCACCGACGACATCAAGCCGGGCGTGGCCGTCGGCGGTACGTCGTTCCCGACCTACTACCGCAGCATGTACCCCAAGGAAGTGATCATGACCGGCGACATGATGCTGGAAAAGGTCTACCGCGAAGGCGACAAGCTGGTGGCGGTGCTGGAGAACGAATACACCGGCGCCAAAGAGGAGCGGGTGGTCGACCAGGTGGTGGTCGAGAACGGCGTGCGCCCGGATGAAGAACTCTATTACGGGTTGAAAGCCGGCTCGCGCAACAAGGGCCAGATGGACATCGAAGCCCTGTTCGCGATCAAGCCGCAGCCGTGTTTGAGCGAGGCGGGTGAGGGTTACTTGCTGTTCCGCATCGGTGACTGTGTAGCGCAGCGCAATACCCACGCCGCGATCTATGACGCCCTGCGCCTGTGCAAGGATTTCTGACCCAACACCGAACCAATGTGGACTCGGTCAAAAATGTGGGAGCTTCACCATGTTGAACACCTTGCTTCCTGTTCTTTTGTTCGCAGCGATAGGCCTCGCCGTCCTCGGCGCCCTGCGCCGGGTGAACATGTGGCGCCGTGGCCGTGCATCCAAAGTCGACCTGCTGGGCGGCCTGCTGGCCATGCCCAAGCGCTACATGGTCGACCTGCACCACGTGGTCGCCCGTGACAAATACATCGCCAACACCCACGTCGCCACCGCCCTGGGCTTTGTGCTCTCGGCGCTGCTGGCGATCCTGGTGCATGGGTTCGGCCTGCATAACCGCATCCTGGGCTACGCCTTGCTGCTGGCTTCGGTGTTGATGTTTGTCGGTGCCACGTTCGTCTACCTGCGTCGGCGCAACCCTCCTGCGCGGCTGTCCAAAGGCCCGTGGATGCGCCTGCCGAAAAGCCTGATGGCGTTTTCGGTGAGTTTCTTCCTGGTGACGTTGCCGGTGGCCGGGATCCTGCCTGCGGACTTCGGTGGCTGGCTGCTCGCTGTGCTGCTGAGCCTTGGCGTGCTGTGGGGCGTGTCCGAAATGTTCTTCGGCATGACCTGGGGCGGCCCGATGAAACACGCCTTCGCGGGCGCCCTGCACCTGGCCTGGCACCGCCGGGCCGAGCGCTTCGGTGGCGGTCGCTCCACCGGCTTGAAGCCGCTGGACCTCAGCGACAAGACCGCGCCATTGGGGGTGGAAAAACCCAAGGATTTCACCTGGAACCAACTGCTCGGCTTCGACGCCTGCGTGCAGTGCGGCAAGTGCGAGGCCGCGTGCCCGGCATTCGCCGCCGGCCAGCCGCTGAACCCGAAAAAGCTGATCCAGGACATGGTGGTCGGCCTGGCGGGCGGCACCGATGCCAAGTTCGCCGGCAGCCCTTATCCCGGCAAGCCTGTCGGCGAACACAGCGGCAACCCGCACCAACCGATCGTCAATGGCCTGGTGGATGCCGAGACCCTGTGGTCCTGCACCACCTGCCGCGCCTGCGTGGAAGAGTGCCCGATGATGATCGAGCACGTGGACGCCATCGTCGACATGCGCCGCCACCTCACCCTGGAAAAAGGCGCCACGCCGAACAAGGGCGCCGAGGTCCTGGAAAACCTGATCGCCACCGACAACCCCGGCGGCTTCGCGCCGGGCGGACGCCTGAACTGGGCGGCGGATTTGAACCTGCCACTGCTCAGCGACAAAGGCCGCGCCGACGTGCTGTTCTGGGTCGGCGACGGCGCATTCGACATGCGTAACCAGCGCACCCTGCGGGCTTTCGTCAAAGTGCTCAAGGCCGCCAAGGTCGACTTCGCCGTGCTCGGCCTCGAAGAGCGCGACAGCGGCGACGTGGCCCGCCGTCTCGGCGATGAAGCCACCTTCCAACTGCTGGCCACGCGCAATATCCAGACCCTGGCCAAGTACAGCTTCAAGCGCATCGTCACCTGCGACCCGCACAGTTTCCATGTGCTGAAAAATGAGTACGGCGCCTTTAACGGTGACTACGTGGTGCAGCACCACAGCACCTTCATGGCCGAGTTGATCGGCGACGGCGCGCTGAGCCTGGGCCAGCACAAGGGCAACAGCGTGACCTATCACGACCCGTGCTACCTGGGGCGCTACAACGGCGAATACGAGGCGCCGCGCCAGGTGCTGCGCGCGCTGGGCATCGAGGTCAAGGAGATGCAACGCTCGGGCTTCCGTTCACGCTGCTGCGGCGGCGGCGGTGGTGCGCCGATCACCGACATCCCCGGCAAGCAACGTATCCCCGATATGCGCATGGAGGACATCCGCGAAACCGGCGCCGAGCTGGTCGCCGTGGGCTGTCCGCAATGCACTGCGATGCTGGAAGGTGTGGTCGAACCGCGCCCGATGATCAAGGACATCGCCGAACTGGTGGCTGACGCGTTGCTTGAAGACGCCACACCGGCCAAGACCCTGAAACGCGAACCTGCGGAGGTGCACTGATGAGCGACATTATCCGCCGCGACCCACGGGCCGAATGGATCGCCCGCAACCGCCTGCACCCGTTGCATGCAGCGATGCAGCCGGCGCAACACAGCTGGATGGGGCCTAACGGTGTGATTCGCAAAAACGTCCACGGTGTCGGGTTCATCGGCCCCAACGGCATCAAGCGCATCGACCGCAGCGGCGCCCAGCAGGGCGGCGCGGCCAAGCGTACGACGGCGGTGCAGGTGCAGTTGCCGCTGCACCAGGTGCCTGCGCCGGCGTTCTACATCAACGTGGTGCCGGACATGGTCGGCGGCCGCCTGAGCAGCCACGACCGCGACCTGCTCGGCCTCGCGCGGCAACTTGCCGGCAGTGACGGCGCGGTGCTGGCGGTGGTGTTTGGCGAGCACAAGGAAAGCGCCTTTGCCACGGCCGGGGTGGATCGCCTGCTCGTGCTCGACGGCCACGAATTCGACGGTTATGCACCGGAACAACGCGTGCAGGGCCTGCGTGCTGTGGATAACCAGTTCAACCCGCGCCATTGGTTGCTGCCCGACAGTCGCAGCGGTGGCGGTGAGTTGGGTCGGCGCTTTGCCGCCAGCCTCAAGGAACGTCCGGCCACGCGGGTGTGGCAGATCAAGGGCCAGGAGTGCATCGGCCGCGCCGGGGCGGGCCAGGAGGACTTGGCGCGACCGCTGCCGCGCCTGATCCTGGCCGCCGCCGAATGCGCCGAGCCGGTCAGCGAGACCCGCCACGAAGTGTTGCCCGTGGAGTTATCCACAAGCCTGGCGCGCAGCCTGCCGCGCATCGAAGACCTCGGCGCGGTGGCGGTGGACCCGGCAGCGATTCCGATGGCCGAGGCCGAATTCATTTTCTCTGGCGGCAATGGCGTGAAGGACTGGGCGCTCTTCCACCAGACCGCCGCTGCATTGGGCGCCACCGAAGGCGCATCGCGCGTGGCGGTGGACGACGGCTTTATGGCCCGCGATCGCCAGGTCGGCGCCAGTGGCACCTGGGTGACGGCGCGGGTGTACGTGGCCGTGGGGATTTCCGGGGCGATCCAACACCTGCAAGGCATCGGTGCCTGCGACAAGGTGGTGGCGATCAACCTCGACGCCGGCTGCGACATGATCAAGCGTGCCGACCTGTCGGTAATCGGCGAAAGCGCCGCGATTCTGCAAGCCTTGATCGATGCGGTGCAGACATACCGCAACGGCGCCAAGCGCGATGCGGCTTAAGGATATGGCCATGACCACGAATGTAATCAGCCTGGTGTCCATCGGCGCCCACCCGACCTCCGGCCGCCCACGTCGCGCCGAACAGGACGCGCGCGCGGTCGAGTTGGGCCTGCAGATGGCGGGGGACAAATTGCAGGTGCTGCACGCCGGCGATATCCACGAGCCGACCTTGCGCAGCTACCTGGGCATGGGTTTGCCGCAGCTGCACGTGCTCGAACAACCGGCCGGCGCTGATGCCTTGCCAGTGCTCAGTGATTATTTGCGCGAGGCCGGCGCCCAGGTGGTGCTCACCGGCAGCCAGGCCGAAACCGGCGAAGGCTCGGGAATGTTGCCGTTCCTGCTGGCCGAGCAGTTGGGCTGGCCGCTGATTGTCGGCCTGGCGCAGGTGGAGTCCATCGATGGCGGCGTGGCCCACGTGCTGCAAGCCTTGCCCCGTGGCCAGCGGCGCCGCCTGAAGGTACGCCTGCCGTTCCTGGCGACTGTGGATAACGCCGCGCCCAAGCCACGACAAAGCGCCTATGGCCCCGCGCAACGCGGCGAGCTGGCGGCCCATGAGGTTGAGGTCGAGCAGGACGAGTTATTCACCGGCGCGCTGTTGCAGCCGGCCAAGCCACGGCCCAAGCGCCTCAAGGTGATCAAGGCCAAGAGTGGCGCCGACCGCATGAAGGCGGCCACGGCCAAGGCCAGCGGCGGCGGCGGGCAAGTACTCAAGGGCGTGAGCGCCGAAGAGGGCGCCCACGCCATTCTCAAGCTGCTCATCGAAGAAGGCGTCGTACGCTGATTCAGGGCATTACGAGGCCTGTGTGGGAGCTGGCTTGCCTGCGATGGCCTCATCGCGGTCTTGCCCTGGACCGGGTCGCCTGCATCGCGGGCAAGCCCGCTCCCACAGGAAAGCCGGCTGGGCCGGTGTTTTTGCGGCGCGCCTGGAGGATTACCCACAGTCCCTGTTGATCCACCTGTGGATAACCTGTTCGCGGTTGTCCACACCCCCTGCAAATCAAGCCCTGTAGCCCACTGTATGAAAAACAACCAGCCTAACTGACGGTTTTTCCTTGGGTTTTCCTCTTATTCAGCGCCTCTCTGTCCACAGACTTTCCCCCAAAGTCTGTTGGCGCTTCTGTGGATAAGATGTTCGCTATCGGCTGCAGGCCATATAAACAGGGGCTTTCAGGTAGTTGATCGAAATATGATCAATTAGGCTGTATTACC
The DNA here is from genome assembly GCF_001702265.1 of Pseudomonas aylmerensis. Classification (GTDB taxonomy): domain Bacteria; phylum Pseudomonadota; class Gammaproteobacteria; order Pseudomonadales; family Pseudomonadaceae; genus Aquipseudomonas; species Aquipseudomonas aylmerensis. The sequence continues at coordinate 125,006 of NZ_MAUE01000021.1, read as the reverse complement.
GGCTGTGTGAGCCTGGATACCCCGGTTTATGAAGGTTTGAAGCGGTTTTCCACAGCGCTGGCAAAGTTGCCCCCAAAGTCTGTTGGTGCTTCTGTGGATAAGGTGTTTGCGTACCGCTACAGCCCACGGATTATGTGGCGTGTGAAGGATTGGTCAATAAGTGATCAATAGACCTCTGGAACCGTGAGCTTGAATAAGTCACGGATTTTCTTCAGTTAATTTTGGACGGGTTGCGCAGTTGCCCACAATTGCTGTGGGTGGCTTTGTGGATAAGTTGTTGGGTAAAGGCTGGAGGCACAGTGGTAAAGGGGTGTAGGGGGATTGATCAATTATTGATCACTGCGTGGGACTAAAAGTGGGAGCGGGCTTGCCCGCGAAAGCGGTGTGCCAGTCGTACAATTTACCGGCTGATCCACCGCTTTCGCGAGCAAGCCCGCTCCCACATTTTTATCTGTGGTGTGTCAGTTACTCGTGAACCGCAACGCCCTTGAGGTAAGGCGCGGGCGCCGCCCCCAGGTTGTTGAGCATGCGCTCGCTGTACCAGTCCACGAAGTTCACCACGCCAAATTCATAGGTCTTCGAGTACGGTCCTGGCTGGTAGGCCGTGGAGTTGATGCCGCGCTGGTTCTCTTCGGCCAGGCGCCGGTCCTGGTCGTTGGTGGCGTCCCACACCTGGCGCATGCGCTCCACGTCGTAGTCCACGCCTTCGACGGCGTCCTTGTGCACGATCCACTTGGTGGTGACCATGGTTTCCTGGGCGCTGATCGGCCACACGGTGAACACGATGATGTGGTCGCCCATGCAGTGGTTCCACGAATGCGGCAAGTGCAGGATGCGCATCGAGCCCAGGTCGGGGTTCTTGATGCGGCCCATGAGCTTGGCGCAGCCCTGCTTGCCGTCCAGGGTCATCGACACGGTGCCCTTGAGCAAAGGCATGCGCACGATACGGTTGCGCAGGCCGAAGCTGGCGTGGGCGTAAGGGATTTTCTCGGCATCCCAGGCGGCGGCCGAGGCGGCGACGTGGTCCTTGAAGGCCTGGTCGGCGCGCGGGTCGGTGACGTCGTCCCATTCCAGCAGGGTTTTCAACAGCTCCGGGTGCGACGCGTTGCAGTGGTAGCACTCGCGGTTGTTTTCCAGCACCAGTTTCCAGTTGGCTTTTTCCATCAAGGTGGTTTGCACCGCCACCTTGGTGTTCTCCATGTCGTACGGTTCCATGTAGTGATTGAGCGTCGACAGGAAGTCATCGATGGCCGGCGGATTCTCGGCCAGGCTGATGAAGATGTAGCCGCCGGCGGTCTTCACGTTCACTGGCTTGAGGCCGTACTGCTTCATATCGAAGTCGGCGCCCATCTCGGTGCCGGCGAACAGCAAGCGGCCGTCCAGCTCGTAGGTCCATTGGTGGTAGTGGCACACCAGTTTGGCGACCTTGCCCTTGTCGCTGGTGCACAGGCGCGAGCCCCGGTGGCGGCACACGTTATGGAACGCATGCACCACGCCTTCGGCGCCACGGATCACGATGATCGGGTTCTTGCCCACTTGCAGGGTCAGGTAGTTGCCCTTGGTAGGGATTTCGCAGGTCATGCCGGCGATCAACCATTCTTTCTGGAAGATCTCCTGCATGTCGATATCGAACAGCCGTTCGTCAGAGTAGAACGGCTGCGGCAGCGAGAAGGTGCGCTCGCGCTCTTGCAGCATTTGCGCGGTGGCCTTGCGTGCGGGTTCCAGCGGATCGCCCAAGCTCAGGGTTGCGGTGACGTCCATCGTGTGTGTCCTCATGGCCATTCTGTGTGGCCGGGATAAGTGGCTACGGTTGTTGCTGTGCAAGGCGTAAAGAAAGCGTCGTTGTTGGGAGCGAGTGTGGGGCCGCCGATGCCCTGAACCTTATCCATGAGCGACATGGCCCACTCTGATCCCGACGCGCAACCCCCGTGGTATGGGGGCTGGTCGCGATAAGTATGTGAATGTCGCAGATAGGTAAATGGGTGGTTCTCGCGTTACGCAGAATCGCCACCATCAGGCCGACACACGGCTACGGAGAACAGCATGTCCAACAGCTTCCTGAATCCGGTCACCACCCAGACCTGGGCCAATGGTCGACACATCGTCCGTTGCGTCAAAGTCATCCAGGAAACCTGGGACGTGCGCACCTTCTGCTTCATGGCCGACCAGCCGATCCTGTTCTTTTTCAAGCCGGGCCAGTTCGTGACCCTGGAGCTGGAAATCGACGGCCAGCCGATCATGCGCTCCTACACCATTTCCAGTTCACCGTCGGTGCCTTACAGCTTCTCGGTGACCATCAAGCGCGTGCCGGGTGGGCGTGTGTCCAACTGGCTGCACGACACCCTGCATGAAGGCCAGGAACTGGCGGTGCACGGTCCGGTGGGGTTGTTCAATGCCATCGACTTCCCGAGCCCGAAAGTGCTGTACCTCAGCGGTGGCGTGGGGATTACCCCGGTGATGTCCATGGCGCGCTGGTTCTACGACACCAACGCCAACGTCGACATGACGTTTATCCACAGCGCCCGTTCGCCCAAGGACATCATCTACCACCGCGAGCTGGAACACATGGCGTCGCGGATCGACAACTTCAGCCTGCACCTGATCTGCGAGAAACACGGGCTGGGCGAACCCTGGGCCGGTTATCGCGGCTACTTGAACCACAAGATGCTCGAGCTGATGGTGCCGGACTTCCTGGAGCGCGAAGTATTCTGCTGCGGCCCCACGCCTTATATGAACGCAGTGAAGCGCCTGCTGGAAGCTGCCGGTTTCGACATGGCGCGCTACCACGAGGAATCCTTCGGCGCGACGCCGCCGGAAGCGCGCGCCGATGCGGTGGAGCAAGCCGAACAAGCGGCCGAGGCACCGGAAATCGACCTGGCGGACCTGCACCAGGTGGAGTTCATTGCCTCGGGCAAGAGCATTCGCGTGGCGCCTGGCGAAACCGTCCACGCAGCGGCGGCCAAGCTTGGGCTGTTGATCCCCAAGGCCTGCGGCATGGGCATCTGCGGAACATGCAAAGTGATGAAGCTGGACGGGGAGGTCGAGATGGACCACAACGGCGGGATCACCGAGGAAGACGAAGCCGAGGGCTACATCCTGTCGTGCTGCAGTGTGCCCAAGGGTGATGTGCGCATCGAGTTCTGACCCTCATCCTGATCGTTCCCACGCTCCGCGTGGGAACGCCTCCTTGGACGCTCCGCGTCCCGCTGTGTGACCGAGCATCACGGGCTGCATTCCCACGCAGAGCGTGGGAATGATCAGGTCCAGCGCTGAATCTCGATCAAACCTTCTTGTCCTGCATAGTTGCGGGCACTGGAATATCGCCAGTGTTCCGCCAAGTCCACATAGCCGCGCTTTACCGGGTTGTGGTGAATGTAATCAAGCTTTTGGCGCATCACTGATTCGCTGTACACCAGTTCGGCGTGTGAGCCCTCCTGCCATAGCTGATAAGCCCGATCTGCCTTTTGGGCTCGTTTGCTGAAGCGCAGGCGCTGCAACAATCGTTCAGCTCCTCGGCTATGCAAGTCGTCGATAATGGTTCGGGCTGTGAACGATTTGAATTGAGCGACGCATCTTCCAAGATCCGACGCCTGAGCGATGCAGTGCAGATGGTTTTCGAGGACTACGTAGCCGTAGAGATTGAGATGTTCGTGGGTTTGTTGATAGCGCCAGCAGCTCAATAGATGGCCGACGAGGTAGTCGCGGGTAAATAGCGGTAGCCATTCCATGACGGTGAAAGTCAGGAAGTGTGGCTTTTCAGGTTCGGTAATGGTGTAACGACTTCTGCCCATCAATTCATCCTTGAATCGTGCTGTGGCCTGGACGCGGAGCGTCACGGGCTGCATTCCCACGCAGAGCGTGGGAACGATCAGTTAGAGGTTACTGGGCGTAGATATGCACGACGAAGTGCTGGCCTGATGCTGTCAATTCGTAGACTTTGTCGTAGATCCGCAAGGTCCTGGATGGTTCGCGGATGGTGTCACCGACTTTTGCGTATTTGCGAAACTCATCCCAATCAATGACGGTGGTGCTGATGGTGCCGTCGCCTTGCAGGTTGTTAGTGTTGTTTTGATATTCCATGGTGTAGTCCTCTGCTGGAGTTCCATTTCCGGCCGATTGTTCGGCAGGCGGTGTTACCCGAAAGGAGGTCGCTGCAGCGGCCTTTTCCTTCCGGGTTCCAAGAGGCTAGTCAACGAAAAGCGGGTTCGCTGCTGTCAGAAATATCAAAAAACAGTCTCGGCATTCGGCCAGTATTCGCTGGCCTTTTTCCTACGTTAAGCGTTCATCACTTCCCGAATATCCGCAGCCAATTCTCTTACGCGCTCTTCTTCGGTATCCCACGCACACATGAAGCGCGCACCGCCTTTGCCGATGAAGGTGTAGAAGCGCCAGCCTTTGGCCGTGAGTGCGGCGATGGCCGGTTCCGAGAGTTGCAGGAACACGCCGTTGGCCTGTACCGGGAACATCAATTCCACACCCGGAATGTCTGCCACCAGGCTGCTCAGCAGCTGCGCGCAGTGGTTGGCATGGCGTGCGTGTTTGAGCCAGGCGTCGTTTTCCAGCAGGCCCACCCACGGCGCGGAGAGGAAGCGCATTTTCGACGCCAGCTGGCCGGCCTGTTTGCAGCGGTAGTCGAAGTCTTCGGCCAGTTTGTGGTTGAAGAACAGGATCGCTTCGCCCACCGCCATGCCGTTCTTGGTCCCGCCAAAGCACAGCACGTCGACCCCGGCTTTCCAGGTCAGGTCGGCCGGCGAGCAGCCGAGGAACGCGCAGGCGTTGGAGAAGCGTGCGCCGTCCATGTGCAGGTTCAGGCCCAGCTCCTTGCAGGTAACGCTGATCGCGCGGATTTCTTCCGGGGTGTACACGCTGCCGACTTCGGTGGCTTGGGTCAGGGTGACCACGCGCGGTTTCGGGTAGTGGATGTCCTGGCGCTTGAGGGCGATCTCACGGATCGATTCCGGGGTCAGCTTGCCGTTTTCGGTGCGCGCGGTGAGCAGCTTGGAGCCGTTGGAGAAAAACTCCGGTGCGCCACATTCGTCGGTTTCGACGTGGGCGGTTTCCGAGCAAATCACGCTATGGTAGCTCTGGCACAACGAGGACAGCGCCAGCGAGTTGGCTGCAGTCCCGTTGAAGGCGAAGAACACTTCGCAGTCGGTTTCAAACAGATTGCGGAAACCGTCGGCGGCGCGATGGGTCCATTCATCATCGCCGTAGGCGCGTTGATGGCCCTGGTTGGCTTGTTCCATGGCGGCCCAGGCTTCCTGGCAGATGCCCGAATAGTTGTCGCTGGCGAATTGTTGGCTCTTGTCGGTCATGGCCCATTCCTGTGGTCGATGTTGGTGCGCACTGTAACCAAGATTGTCGGGCGTGCGCACGCACTGTAAATGCAAAGTCACTGGGGAATTATGCACGGCACTGAAACGATTCCTGTCAGACGCGTCCGTGATGGCGCCCTGGACCTGCTCAAGTGGCTGGCGCTGCTGTGCATGGTGCTTGATCACCTGCGCTATGTCGGGCTGAGCCTGGATGGCCTGTACGTACCGGGGCGCCTGGCGTTCCCGTGGTTTTGCCTGGCGATTGCGGCGAATTTGCACAGGGTGAGCCGCGTACCGGTTACCGGCCAATGGCGCTACCTGGGTTGGCTGCTGCTGTTCAGTGTGATCAGTGAAGTGCCGTACCGTCTGTTTATCGACGATGCCGATACCTTGAACGTGCTGCCGACCCTCGCGTTGGGTCTGCTGGTTGCCCGAGGATGGCAGCAGAAGGCGCTGGTTGATCGAGGATTGGCGCTGATTGCGTTAGTTGTCGCCGGCGTATTTTCGGCCCAACTCATGTTCGGTTTCTTTGGCGTCGTGCTGCCGCTGGCGATGCTCGTGGTGTTCCGCCGGCCCTGGTATTTCAGCATATTGCCGGGCCTGGTATGCGTGGCTGCCAATCAATGGCAGATCCTGCTCAGCAGCGGCACGCCAGTGGCGTTAATGGGATTGGCAACATGCCTGATTGCGCCATTGGCCGGACTGGTCTTGTTGCGACATGCCGGGCAGGTGTCGCCCCCCGCTATGCGGCGCTGGGCGTATGCGCTTTATCCAGCGCATTTCCTGCTGTTGCTACTCCTTCGAAAGATCATCGCCTAATCCTTGTGGGCGCTGGCTTGCCTGCGATGCAGACGCCTCGTTCGAGGGGATGCTATCGCAGGCAAGCCAGCTCCCACACAAGCCCGCTCCCATATTTGTTCTGTGTTGTTCCTGCCATGTCGTAAACGCACCTTTGCGTGGCGTCCGTAGGCATTTGACCTGCGGGCGCCAGCCCTACCATCGCATCAAAGGGCCCTGCGAGGGCCTCAACAATACGAAAGGCTGGGAGAGACGCGATGTTCAGCAAAAAAGACCAGATCCAGGGATATGACGACGCACTGCTGGCGGCCATGAATGCCGAGGAGCAGCGCCAGGAAGATCATATCGAGCTGATCGCGTCGGAGAACTACACCAGCAAACGCGTGATGGAAGCCCAGGGCAGCGGCCTCACCAACAAATACGCCGAAGGCTACCCGGGCAAGCGCTACTACGGCGGCTGCGAGCACGTGGACAAGGTCGAGGTGCTGGCGATCGAGCGCGCCAAGCAGCTGTTCGGCGCCGACTATGCCAACGTGCAGCCGCACTCCGGCTCGTCCGCCAACAGCGCGGTGTACCTGGCGCTGCTGAACGCCGGTGACACCATCCTCGGCATGAGCCTGGCCCACGGCGGTCACCTGACCCACGGCGCCAAGGTGTCGTCCTCGGGCAAGCTGTACAACGCGGTGCAATACGGCATCAACACCGACACCGGCCTGATCGACTACGACGAAGTCGAGCGCCTGGCGGTGGAGCACAAGCCGAAGATGGTCGTCGCTGGTTTCTCCGCGTACTCCAAGACTCTGGATTTCCCCCGTTTTCGCCAGATTGCCGACAAGGTCGGGGCGCTGCTGTTCGTCGACATGGCCCACGTCGCCGGCCTGGTTGCCGCTGGCCTGTACCCGAACCCGCTGCCGTACGCTGATGTGGTCACCACCACCACCCACAAGACCCTGCGCGGCCCGCGCGGCGGTTTGATCCTGGCCAAGTCCAACGAAGAGATTGAGAAAAAACTCAACTCCGCAGTATTCCCCGGCGCCCAGGGCGGCCCGCTGATGCACGTGATCGCCGGCAAGGCCGTGTGCTTCAAGGAAGCGCTGGAGCCCGGCTTCAAGGCCTACCAGCAACAGGTCATCGACAATGCCCAGGCCATGGCCGAGGTGTTTATCAAGCGGGGCTACGATGTGGTGTCCGGCGGCACTGACAACCACTTGTTCCTGGTCAGCCTGATCCGCCAGGGCCTCACCGGCAAAGAGGCGGACGCCGCCCTCGGTCGCGCCCACATCACCGTCAACAAGAACGCCGTGCCGAATGACCCGCAGTCGCCGTTCGTGACCTCGGGCCTGCGTATCGGCACCCCGGCGGTGACCACGCGTGGTTTCAAAGTGCCGCAGTGCACCGAACTGGCCGGCTGGATCTGCGACATCCTCGACAACCTCGGCGACGCCGACGTCGAGGCCAACGTGGCCAAGCACGTGTCTGCCCTGTGCGCTGATTTCCCGGTTTATCGCTGAGCGCGGTTTTGGAGTAATGACTATGCAACGCTACTCGGGCTTCGGCCTCTTCAAGCACTCACTCAGCCACCACGAAAACTGGCAGAAGATGTGGCGCACGCCGACCCCTAAAAAGGTCTACGACGTGGTCATCGTCGGCGGGGGCGGGCATGGCCTGGCGACCGCCTACTACCTGGCCAAGGAACACGGCATCACCAACGTGGCCGTGGTCGAGAAAGGCTGGCTGGGCGGCGGTAACACCGCGCGCAACACCACAATCGTGCGTTCCAACTACCTGTGGGACGAGTCGGCGCACCTCTACGAACACGCGATGAAGCTCTGGGAAGGTTTGTCCCAGGACCTGAACTACAACGTGATGTTCTCCCAGCGCGGCGTCTACAACCTGTGTCACACCCTGCAGGACATCCGAGATTCCGAGCGCCGCGTGAGTGCCAACCGCCTCAACGGCGTGGACGGCGAACTGCTCAACGCCAAGCAAGTGGCGGATGAGATCCCGTACCTCGACTGCTCGAAAAATACCCGCTACCCGGTGATGGGCGCCACCGTGCAACGGCGTGGCGGCGTGGCTCGTCATGATGCCGTGGCCTGGGGCTTTGCCCGCGCCGCTGATGCACTCGGCGTGGACTTGATCCAGCAGACCGAAGTGATCGGTTTCCGCAAGGAAAACGGCGTGTGCATCGGCGTGGAGACCAACAAGGGCTTCATCGGCGCCAAGCGCGTCGGCGTGGTCACCGCCGGTAATTCCGGGCACATGGCTTCGCTCGCGGGCTTTCGCCTGCCGATCGAATCCCACCCGTTGCAAGCACTGGTGTCGGAGCCGATCAAGCCGATCATCGACAGCGTGATCATGTCCAACGCCGTGCACGGCTACATCAGCCAGTCCGACAAGGGCGACCTGGTGATCGGCGCGGGTATCGACGGCTACAACGGCTACGGCCAGCGCGGCTCTTACCCGGTGATCGAACACACCATCCAGGCCATTGTCGAGATGTTCCCGGTGCTGTCGCGCGTGCGCATGAACCGCCAATGGGGCGGCATCGTCGACACCACGCCGGACGCCTGCCCGATCATCTCCAAGACCCCGGTCCCGAACATGTTCTTCAACTGCGGTTGGGGCACCGGTGGCTTCAAGGCCACGCCTGGCTCAGGCAACGTGTTTGCCGCCAGCCTCGCCAAGGGTGAAATGCACCCGCTGGCAGCGCCTTTCTCCATCGACCGTTTCCACAACGGTGCGTTGATCGATGAACACGGCGCTGCAGCCGTCGCTCACTAACAGGAGAAATTCCCTATGTTGCATATCTTCTGTCCTCACTGCTTTGAGCTGCGCTCCGAAGAGGAATTCCACGCGTCCGGCCAGGCACATATCCCGCGCCCGCTGGATCCGAACGCCTGCACCGACGAAGAGTGGGGCGACTACATGTTCTTTCGCGATAACCCGCGTGGCCTGCACCACGAGCTGTGGATCCACGCCGCCGGGTGCCGCCAGTATTTCAACGCCACCCGCGACACCGTGACCTACGAAATTCTTGAAACCTACAAGATAGGCACCAAGCCGCAATTCACCGCCAAGGCTTCTGGAGAGAAGGTATGAGCCAGATCAATCGCCTGTCCAACGGTGGCCGGATCGACCGGAACAAAGTGCTGAGCTTCAGCTTCAATGGCCAGAGCTACAAAGGCTTTGAAGGCGACACCCTGGCCGCAGCCTTGCTGGCCAACGGCGTCGACATCATCGGCCGCAGCTTCAAGTATTCCCGCCCGCGCGGCATCTTTGCCGCCGGTGCCGAAGAGCCGAACGCGGTGCTGCAGATCGGCGCCACCGAAGCCACCCAGATTCCCAACGTGCGCGCTACCCAACAGGCGCTGTACCAAGGCCTGGTCGCCACCAGCACCAATGGCTGGCCGAGCGTCAACAACGACATGATGGGTATTCTCGGCAAGGTCGGCGGCAAGCTGATGCCGCCGGGTTTCTACTACAAAACCTTCATGTACCCGCAGTCGTTCTGGATGACGTACGAGAAGTACATCCGCAAGGCTGCCGGCCTGGGCCGCTCGCCGACCGAGAATGACCCGGACACCTACGACAACATGAACCGTCACTGCGACGTGCTGATTGTCGGCGCCGGCCCTGCAGGTTTGGCCGCTGCACTGGCCGCCGCGCGCAGCGGTGCCCGCGTGATCATCGCCGACGAGCAGGAAGAGTTCGGCGGCTCGTTGCTGGATTCGCGCGAGAGCCTCGACGGCAAGCCGGCCACCGAGTGGGTCGCCAGCGTCATCGCCGAGTTGAAAGCCCTGCCGGACGTGGTGCTGCTGCCTCGCGCGACCGTCAACGGCTACCACGACCATAACTTCCTGACCATTCACGAACGCCTTACCGATCACCTCGGCGACCGTGCCCCGATCGGCCAGGTGCGCCAGCGTATCCACCGTGTGCGTGCCAAGCGCGTGGTGCTGGCGACCGGCGCGTGCGAGCGCCCGCTGGTGTACGGCAACAACGACGTGCCGGGTAACATGCTCGCCGGTGCGGTCTCGACTTACGTGCGCCGCTACGGCGTGGCGCCGGGCAAGAAGCTGGTGCTGTCGACCAACAACGACCACGCCTATCGCGTGGCGCTGGACTGGTTCGACGCTGGCCTGCAAGTGGTCGCCGTGGCCGATGCGCGTCACAACCCACGCGGCGCGCTGGTGGAAGAGGCCCGCGCCAAAGGCATTCGCATCCTCACCGGCAGCGCCGTGATCGAGGCCCGTGGCAGCAAGCACGTGACCGGCGCCCGCGTGGCGGCCATCGACGTCAAGGCGCATAAAGTCACCAGCCCCGGCGAGTGGCTGGACTGCGACCTGGTCGCCAGCTCCGGCGGCTACAGCCCGGTGGTCCACCTGGCTTCGCACCTGGGCGGCAAGCCGACCTGGCGTGAAGACATCCTCGGTTTCGTCCCGGGCGAAGCGCCGCAGAAGCGCGTATGCGTCGGTGGTATCAACGGCGTCTACGGCCTCGGCGATTCCCTGGCGGATGGTTTTGAAGGCGGCGTGCGCGCGGCCAGCGACGCCGGTTTCGCACCGGTGGAAGGCACCTTGCCGAAAGCCTTGAGCCGTCTGGAAGAGCCGACACTGGCGTTGTTCCAGGTGCCCCATGAGAAAGCTACCGCGCGGGCGCCCAAGCAATTTGTGGATTTGCAGAATGACGTCACCGCCGCCGCCATCGAACTCGCGACCCGCGAAGGTTTCGAGTCGGTCGAGCACGTCAAGCGCTACACCGCGCTGGGCTTCGGCACCGACCAGGGCAAGCTGGGCAACGTCAATGGCCTGGCCATCGCCGCCCGTTCGCTGAACGTGACCATCCCGCAGATGGGCACCACCATGTTCCGTCCCAACTACACGCCGGTGACCTTCGGCGCCGTCGCGGGCCGCCACTGTGGGCACATCTTCGAGCCGGTGCGCTACACCGCGTTGCAGGCCTGGCACGTGAAAAACGGCGCCGAGTTTGAAGACGTCGGCCAGTGGAAACGCCCGTGGTACTTCCCGCGTAACGGTGAAGACCTGCACGCCGCCGTGAAGCGCGAGTGCCTGGCCGTGCGCGACAGTGTCGGCCTGCTCGATGCATCCACCCTCGGCAAGATCGACATCCAGGGCCCGGACGCGCGTGAGTTCCTCAACCGCATCTACACCAACGCGTGGACCAAGCTCGATGTGGGCAAGGCGCGCTACGGCCTGATGTGCAAGGAAGACGGCATGGTCTTCGACGACGGCGTCACCGCCTGCCTCGCCGACAACCACTTCCTGATGACCACCACCACCGGCGGCGCCGCGCGCGTGCTGCAGTGGCTGGAGATCTACCAGCAGACCGAGTGGCCAGACCTCAAGGTTTACTTCACTTCGGTCACCGACCACTGGGCGACCATGACCCTGTCTGGTCCCAACAGCCGCAAGCTGTTGAGTGAAGTGACCGACATCGACCTGGACAAGGACGGCTTCCCGTTCATGACCTGGAAGGAAGGCCTGGTCGGCGGTGTGCCGGCGCGGGTGTTCCGCATCTCGTTTACCGGTGAGCTGTCGTACGAAGTCAACGTGCAGGCCGACTATGCGATGGGTGTGCTGGAGAAAATCGTCGAGGCCGGCAAAAAGTACAACCTCACGCCCTACGGCACCGAGACCATGCACGTGCTGCGGGCCGAGAAGGGCTTCATCATCGTCGGCCAGGACACGGACGGCTCGATGACCCCGGACGACCTGAACATGGGTTGGTGTGTCGGTCGCACCAAGCCGTTCTCCTGGATCGGCTGGCGCGGGATGAACCGTGAAGACTGCGTGCGCGAAGAGCGCAAGCAACTGGTGGGCTTGAAGCCGATCGATCCGAACGTGTGGCTGCCGGAAGGCGCGCAACTGGTGTTCGATCCGAAGCAGACGATCCCGATGAAGATGGTTGGCCACGTCACCTCAAGTTATGCGCACAACTCGCTGGGTTATTCGTTTGCGATGGCGGTGGTGAAGGGCGGCTTGAAGCGCATCGGCGAGCGGGTGTTTTCGCCGCAGGCCGACGGCAGCGTGATCGAGGCGGAGATCGTGTCTTCGGTGTTCTTTGACCCGAAAGGCGAGCGCCAGAACATCTGACACCTGATCGTTCCCACGCTCCGCGTGGGAATGCATCCCGGGGCGCTCTGCGCCCAAAGAGCGGACGCAGAGCGTCCATGGCGGCATTCCCACGCAGAGCGTGGGAACGATCAAATTCAACACAGGTGCTTTATGACAGCAGCCAATGTTTACCAACAACGCCCCACCACCGGCGCCAAGGCCGAGTCGTCGCTGCACCATGCCGACCTCGCCAGCCTGGTCGGCAAGGGCCGCAAGAATGCCGGCGTGACCGTGCGTGAAAAGAAACTCCTCGGCCACCTGACCATCCGTGGCGATGGCCACGATGCCGCCTTCGCCGCCGGCGTGCACAAGGCCCTGGGCATCGAGTTGCCTGGCGCCCTGCAAGTGATCGTCAATGGCGAAACCAGCCTGCAATGGCTCGGCCCGGATGAGTGGCTACTGGTCGTGCCGAGCGGTGAAGAGTTCGCCGCCGAGAAAAGTTTGCGCGAGGCGCTGGGCGAGTTGCATATCCAGATCGTCAACGTCAGCGGCGGCCAGCAGATCCTCGAGCTCAGCGGCCCGAATGTGCGCGACGTGCTGATGAAGTCCACCAGCTACGACGTACACCCCAACAATTTCCCGGTGGGCAAGGCGGTGGGCACGGTGTTCGCCAAGTCGCAACTGGTGATCCGCCATACCGCTGAAGACACCTGGGAGCTGGTGATTCGTCGCAGCTTCTCGGACTACTGGTGGTTGTGGCTGCAGGATGCCTCGGCCGAATTCGGCCTCAACGTTCAAGCCTGACATGATCGTTCCCGCGCTCCGCGTGGGAATGCATCCCGGGGCGCCCTGCGTCCCAAGAGCGGACGCAGAGCGTCCATGGCGGCATGCCCACGCAGAACGTGGGAACGATCAAGGAGTCATGCACTATGAGCCGCGCACCCGATACATGGATTTTGACCGCCGACTGCCCCAGCGTGCTCGGCACGGTGGACGCGGTCACTCGCTATCTGTTCGAGCAGGGGTGCTACGTCACCGAGCACCATTCGTTCGATGACCGCCTCTCGGGCCGATTTTTTATCCGCGTGGAATTCCGCCAGCCCGACGGCTTTGACGAGCAGGCTTTCCGCGATGGCCTGGCCACGCGCGGTGAAGCCTTTGGCATGATCTTCGAGCTGACGGCGCCGAACTACCGGCCAAAAGTGGTGATCATGGTCTCCAAGGCCGATCACTGCCTGAATGACCTGCTGTACCGCCAACGCATCGGCCAGCTGTCGATGGATGTGGTCGCGGTGGTCTCCAATCACCCCGATCTCAAACCTTTGGCCGACTGGCACCAGATTCCCTACTACCATTTCCCCCTCGACCCCAATGACAAACCGTCCCAGGAGCGGCAGGTGTGGCAAGTGGTGGAAGACACAGGGGCAGAGCTGGTGATCCTTGCGCGCTACATGCAAGTGCTGTCGCCGGAGCTGTGCCGCAAGCTGGATGGCAAGGCGATCAATATCCATCACTCGTTGCTGCCGGGATTCAAGGGCGCCAAGCCCTATCACCAGGCCTACAACAAGGGCGTGAAATTGGTCGGCGCCACGGCGCATTACATCAACAACGACCTGGATGAAGGCCCGATCATCGCCCAGGGTGTGGAGGTGGTGGATCACAGCCACTATCCGGAGGATTTGATTGCCAAGGGGCGCGATATCGAAGGCCTGACCCTGGCCCGGGCAGTGGGGTATCACATTGAGCGGCGGGTGTTCTTGAACGCCAATCGCACGGTGGTGCTCTGACGGACGCCTTCGCAGGCAAGCCAGCTCCCACATTCGACCGCATTCCAAAGGTGGAACCCGGTCGAATGTGGGAGCGGGCTTGCTCGCGAAAGGGCCATCAGCAACAACGCAAAAACAGCATCTGTACCCGAGCACTTAAACGCGCTGCCTGCCTGGGCAACGCGGTTCCATAAAAACAACAGCGAGGTGAAAGCATGTCTGGTAATCGTGGTGTCGTGTATCTCGGCAACGGCAAGGTCGAAGTACAGAAAATCGACTATCCCAAAATGCAGGACCCCCGTGGCAGGAAGATCGAGCACGGCGTCATCCTGCGCGTGGTCTCCACCAACATCTGCGGCTCCGACCAACACATGGTGCGCGGCCGCACCACCGCCCAGACCGGCCTGGTGCTCGGTCACGAGATCACCGGCGAAGTGATCGAGAAGGGCAGCGACGTCGAAAACCTCAAGATCGGTGACCTGGTCTCCGTCCCCTTCAACGTGGCGTGCGGCCGCTGCCGATCCTGCAAGGAGCAACACACCGGCGTCTGCCTGACCGTCAACCCGGCACGTGCGGGGGGCGCCTATGGCTATGTCGACATGGGCGACTGGACCGGCGGCCAGGCCGAGTACGTGCTGGTGCCGTACGCCGATTTCAACCTGCTGAAACTGCCGGACCGCGACAAGGCCATGGAGAAAATCCGCGACCTGACCTGCCTCTCCGACATCCTGCCTACCGGTTACCACGGCGCCGTGACGGCCGGTGTCGGCCCTGGCAGCACCGTCTACATCGCCGGCGCTGGCCCGGTCGGCCTGGCTGCAGCGGCCTCGGCACGCCTGCTGGGCGCGGCGGTGGTGATTATCGGTGACGTCAACCCGATCCGCCTGGCCCACGCCAAGGCCCAGGGGTTTGAGATTGCCGACCTGTCCAAGGACACCCCGCTGCACGAACAGATCGCCGCGCTGCTGGGCGAGCCGGAAGTGGACTGCGCCGTCGACGCCGTAGGCTTCGAAGCCCGTGGCCACGGTCATGAAGGCGCCAAGGCGGAGGCCCCGGCCACCGTGCTCAACTCGCTGATGGGCGTGGTGCGCGTGGCGGGCAAGATCGGTATCCCCGGCCTCTACGTGACCGAAGACCCGGGCGCCGTCGACGCCGCCGCGAAAATGGGCAGCCTGAGCATTCGCTTCGGCCTGGGCTGGGCCAAATCCCACAGCTTCCACACCGGGCAGACGCCGGTGATGAAGTACAACCGCCAGCTGATGCAGGCGATCATGTGGGACCGTATCAACATTGCCGAGATCGTCGGCGTGCAGGTGATCAGCCTGGATGATGCACCGCGTGGATACGGCGAGTTCGATGCGGGTGTGCCGAAGAAATTTGTGATCGATCCGCACAAGTTGTTCAGCGCGGCGTAATAAAAAAGGGCGACTTCAAGTCGCCCTTTTCAGTGGTGCGTAAATTCACACCTGGAACGGTCCAAGGCTTCGCAATAGGTGCCTCTCCACTCGCCTCTGGTGGGCGTAAGGTTCCAATCAACGACAGGTGCCGTTACCGAAACGCTGGCTTCGTTGTTCATGGGGCCTTTGTAGGTGCAGATGACGGCCTTGCTGTTCATGTCGTAACGGGCATCGTGGAAGGTCGAGTCAGTCAGGTCCGACACCGCCGCCTGCGGGTTTTCGCCTGTCCAGGTGAGCCCGTCAGGCTGTGAGGTTTCGTAGCGGTAACCGCCGTTGGCCATTGCCGTTTGCTTGATGTCCTGGATCGGCGGGCAGGTGGAAGTTGCCGCCGCGTGGGCAGGGTTCATCAGTGCGATAGTGAAGAACACACCTGCAGACATTGCGCTGTTCATGGCCCACCTCCTGTGGCGCGCGGGAAGCTTTATGCTGCGGGTGGTTTTGCGTCGTCGGCTACTGTGAGAAATAACAGTTTTCTAGAACAGGTCGCGATTAATCGATGGGCTTTTATCGCGAGACACGCAAAAGGCCAACTCACCGCACTGCCAGCGCGCCCTGATACACCGTCGGCCCTGTCGGCTGTTTGCTCAACGAGCCGCCCTTGGTCTCCGAACTCACCAGTAACGCCACCGGCTGGCGGATGCTTGCCTGCTGGCGCGGGTTGAGACCGATGATGCCTTTGCCGTCTTCCGGCAATAGCCCCAAGGAGACCGGTTTGCCCCCTTCGGGCATGGCCCACAGTTCCAGGCTGCGATCGGGCTCGGGCGCTGTCGTGGCGATCGGTTCGACTTCGAGGTAATCCTTGTGCGCCATGACCTGCGCCGCCGGCTGCTGGGTGGTGGTCACCAGGGTGGCGGCGGACTTGACGTTGTCCTGGGTGTAGAACGCGCCGCCGAGGCCGGCGATCACGGCCACGCAGACACCGATGAACAGGCGCGGACGGCTCCAGAAAGGGGGTTTGGGCTCGATGATGGTGGGGCGTGTCGCGCTCATGAAGAGGGTCCTGACAGGGCTTTCAGTCCTGTCATGGACCCTGGTTTACGCGATGGGTTCCTGAACCGGTTGGCGCTCAAAGTGATGCCAATTGGCCCTGATACAGCACCGGTCCGGTCGGCTGCCCGGTGGGCGAACCGCCGCGCGGCTCCAGGCTCACGGCCAGGGTCAGCGGTGCGGCAAGCAAGGCTTGCTGTGCCGGGCTCAGCTGAATCCGGCCCCTGCCTGCCGTCGGCACCAGGCCCAGCGAGATCGGTTTGCCACCGGGCTGGATGGCCCACAATTCCAGGTCGCGCGTCGGCTCAAGCGCGGCCAACGCCAGCGGCTCCACTTGCAGGTGATCGGCAAACGCCTTGATCTGCAGCGCCGGTTGCTGGTTGGCAGCGACGAGTGTGGCGTTGTATTCCACGCCCAGATCGCGCTGGTACAGCACGCCCACCAGCACCGCGATGACAATCCCGAAGGCGGCCGCCCATAGCCGCAGGTTCAGCCACAACGGTTTCTTCGCCGGCAGGTGCAGGACCTGCGGCTCGATCCGCGCCTGGATGCCTTCCCACACGTGATCGGGCACCGGCCGTTCGGGCAGGGTCCCGGTCAGGCTGGCCAGGGCCGCCTGCCAATGGCCGAGTTCCACGCGCAATGCGGCGTCGTCGAGCAGCAGCGCCTCAAAACGGCGGCGGGCGGTAGCGGGCATCAGGCCGATGGCGTAGTCGCCCGCCAGGGCGCGGCGCAGGGGAGTGGTCTGGTAGTTCATGATTCAAGGCACCTGCGCAGGCGTTCCATGCCGCGACGAATCCAGGACTTGACCGAACCCAGCGGCGCGGCCAGATGGTCGGCCAATTCCGAGCACGACAGGCCCTGGAAGTAAGCCACGGTGATCGATTGGCGCTGCATGCCGTCGAGCGTGTCGAGGCAGCGGTTCAGCGCGCGCGCCTCGCGCTCGCTGTCGAGCTGTTCGAAGGTGCTGGGGCTGTCATCGAGCAGGGCGTCCTGTTGGCCATCTGCCAACGGTTGTTCACGGCGTTTGCGCAGTTGGTCGATGGCCAGGTTGCGGGTGATGTTTATCATCCAGGTCATCGGCGCCGCCAGGTGGGCCTCGTAGCGCGAGGCGTTGTACCAGATACGCACGAAGGCTTCCTGCAGCACCTCTTCAGCCAGGTCCGGGCGGCCCATGAAACGCAAGGCAACGCCGTGCAGCCGCGGTGAAACCGTACGGTAGAGGGTTTCGAACGCCTGGCGGTTGCCCAGGGCGCATTGGGCCAGCAGGGGCCGCAGCGGGTCAGCGTCGGAAGTGGAAATAGGGCTTCTCCAGGCCCTGGCGACAGGGCGGTGGGACTGCACGTGCAAGCGGTGGCAGGCAGAGGGTAGTCCAGGTTGCGCGTGCGTTCCATTCACCGGCGTCGTCCTCAACAGGTGTGTGGTGGTTATACGCAGCAGGCGGGGGATTGGATGCACTGGGAACAATCCCCCGGGCTACCCAGTCAAACGCCTGCTTTCGCACCTATATCCAGAGGTTGTTTCGATGAAGATTTCACGCGGTTTCGCCCTTTCCTGCCTGATGACCCTGGCGGCCGGCCCGGTGTTCGCCGCAGGGTTCAGCCTTGGCGACGCGGCCAATGCCATTTCCGGCATGCAGGGGGGCAACAACAAAGCCGCTGCCGCCGCGCCGTCGTCCGAGACGGCCGGCCTGCTGAGCGCATTGACCTCGCAATTGAATGTCACCCCCGAGCAAGCGGTCGGCGGCACCGGCGCGATGCTCGGCCTGGCCAAGAACCAACTGAGCAGCACCGACTACTCGCAACTGGGCAAGAGCGTGCCGGGTCTGGATCAGCTGTCGGGCAACAACGCGTTGGGCAGCCTCGGGGCCTTGAGCGGGATGCTCGGCCAGACCGGCGGCAGCAAGACCAGCGGCCTGGATGGCCTGCTGGGCAATGTGAAAAACACCAATGACCTGAACACTGCGTTCAGCGCCCTGGGCATGGACAGCGGCATGGTCGGCCAGTTTGCCCCGGTGATTCTGCAGTACCTTGGCGGCCAGGGCGCCAGCAGCTCCGTGTTGGGCAAACTGGCCCAGGCGTGGGGCACCGGCAGTTAAGGGTTTTCCGCGCGCAGTTGGGCGATGCGCGCGTCTTTCTCCAGCCAGAGCTGGTTCACCCAGTTCTGGACGGTCTGGCGAAACACCGGATCGTTTTCGTAATCGCCCTGCCACAACGCCGGATCCAGCTCGCGGGTCTGGATATCGATGATCACCGTCGGCACCGAGCCGCAGATCAAGTCCCAGAAGCCCGGGATCTTCTCCTGGGGATAGACGACCGTAACGTCGAGCACGGCGTCCAGTTGTTCCCCCATCGCCGCCAATACAAACGCCACGCCACCCGCCTTGGGTTTGAGCAGACGCTCGAACGGCGAGTCCTGCTGCTTGCGCTTGGCCGGGGTGAACCGCGTGCCTTCCAGGTAATTGACCACCGTCACCGGCTGGCGCTTGAACAGCTCGCAGGCCTCTTTGGTGATCTTCAGGTCCTGGCCGGCCAACTCGGGGTGCTTGGCCAGGAAAGCCTTGGTGTAGCGCTTCATGAACGGGTAATCCAGCGCCCACCAGGCCAGGCCGAGGAAGGGCACCCAGATCAGCTCTTTTTTCAGGAAGAATTTGAAGAACGGTGTGCGCCGGTTGAGGGCCTGGATCAGCGCGGGGATATCCACCCACGATTGGTGGTTGCTGATCACCAGGTAGCTGGTGTCGCCGCGCAGGTCGCCGCCGCCGCGAATGTCCCAGCGGGTCGGGATGCACCACGAGAAAATAAGCTTGTCGATCTCGGCCCAGGTCTCGGCGATCCACATTACTGCCCAGGATGCGTAGTCGCGAAAACGTCCGGGAGCCACCAGCTTGAGCAGGGCAAACACCATCAACGGCCCGAACAGCACCAGGGTGTTGAGCAACAGCAGCAGGGTAACGAAACAGCCGGTGAGCAGGCGGCGCATAAGCAACTCTTGGGATCGTGTGGGCGGGTCATGATAAGAGAGCTTGGTCTGCAGGCCAAATCTCAAATCACCGGACGAATGTTTCACAATGTGCCGGTTATGCTCGGATCAGCTAACTAAGTGCCCCCTTTGCGGTCTAGAATCCGCCTACTTCTTTCCGAGGAAACCACTTCGTGAAACTGCTCCTTGCCTCGCTCGCCCTGGTTGCCCTGCCCGTCATGGCTGCCGAGCCGACCCTTTACGGTCGCTACGAATACATCCAGTTGCCGGAGATCGGCGAAACCTTCAAGGCCAAGATGGACACCGGCGCGCTGACCGCTTCGCTGTCGGCCCGTGACATCGAGACCTTCACCCGTGACGGCGACGATTGGGTGCGCTTCCGCCTCGGCGGCAAGGACGCCAGCAACAAAGTCTACGAACACAAAGTGTCGCGCATCAGCAAGATCAAGAGCCGCGCCGACGAAGACGACGACAAGGACGAGGCCAGCGTGGCCAAGCGTCCGGTGATCGACCTCGAAATGTGCCTGGGCGACGTCAAGCGCACCGTCGAGGTCAACCTGACCGACCGCAGCAGCTTCAACTACCCGTTGCTGATCGGCGCCAAGGCCCTGCGCGAGTTTGGCGCAGCGGTGAACCCGGCCCGTCGCTATACCGCTGACAAACCGGACTGCTGATCGAACCCATGCCGCACATCCTGATTGTCGAAGACGAAGCGGCGATAGCCGACACGCTGATCTTTGCCCTGCAAGGTGAGGGCTTCACCACCACCTGGCTGAGCCTTGGCCAGGAAGCGCTGGCCTATCAACGGCAAACACCGGCTGACCTGATCATCCTCGACATCGGCCTGCCGGATATCACCGGCTTTGAGACCTGCAAGCAATTGCGGCGTTTCAGCGAAGTGCCGGTGATGTTCCTGAGTGCGCGCGATGGCGAGATCGACCGGGTGGTGGGCCTGGAGATCGGCGCTGACGATTATGTGGTCAAGCCGTTCAGCCCGCGGGAAGTGGCGGCGCGGGTGCGGGCGATCCTCAAGAGGGTCGGCCCTGGCGTGGCTCCCGCCGTGTTCCAGGTTGACCTGGAGCGCATGCAGATCAGTTATCGCGGCCAGCCCCTGAGCCTCACGCGCCATGAGTTCCGTCTGCTGCAGAGCCTGCTGGAGCAACCCGAGCGGGTGTTCAGCCGCGAGCAGTTGCTGGACGCGGTGGGCGTGGCGGCGGATGCCGGCTACGAGCGCAATATCGACAGCCACATCAAGAGCCTGCGCAGCAAATTGCGTGGCATTGCCGCGGATGCCGAGCCGATCCAGACCCATCGCGGCCTCGGCTACAGCTACAGCCCGGGCAACAGCTGATGCGCCTGGGGCTGCGGATTTTCCTGGTGTATGCGCTGTTCATCGGCCTGACCGGCTACTTCGTGCTTAGCACGGTGATGAAGGAAATCCGCCCCGGCGTGCGCCAGTCCACCGAAGAAACCCTGGTGGACACCGCCAACCTGTTGGCCGAGATCCTGCGCGATGACGTGAAAAACCACACCCTCGGCCAGAGCCACTGGCCGCAGCTGCTCAAGGCCTACGGCAATCGCCAGCCGGGCGCGACCATCTGGGGCCTGCCGAAAAACCAGGTCAACCACCGTATTTACGTGACCGATGCCAAGGGCACCGTGCTGCTCGATTCCAGCGGCGAAGCGGTGGGCCAGGACTACTCGAAATGGAACGACGTGTACCTGACCCTGCGCGGCGAATACGGCGCGCGTTCCACCCGCAGCGAACTGGATGACCCGGCCTCATCGGTGATGCACGTGGGCGCGCCGATCCGCGATAACGGCCAGATCATCGGCGTGGTCACGGTGGCCAAGCCCAACAGCTCGCTGCAGCCGTATGTCGATCGCACCGAGCGGCGGCTGCTCTGGTACGGCGCCGGGCTGGTGGTGCTCGGCCTGTTGCTGGGGGCGGTGTTGTCATGGTGGCTGAGCAGAGCCCTGCACCGGTTGACGGCCTATGCGCAGGCGGTCAGCGAAGGCCGGCGTGCCGAGTTGCCGCACTACCGCGGCGGCGAGCTCAAGCAGCTGTCCACCGCCGTGGAGCATATGCGCACGCAGCTGGAGGGCAAGGCCTACGTCGAGCATTACGTGCACACCCTGACCCATGAATTGAAAAGCCCATTGGCCGCGATTCGCGGCGCGGCGGAGCTGTTGCAGGGCGATATGAGCCGCGAGCAACAGCAGCGTTTCGTCGGCAATATCGACAGCGAGAGCGCGCGCCTGCAGCAGTTGATCGAGCGCCTGCTGAACCTGGCGCAAGTGGAGCAACGCCAGGGCCTGGAAGAACAGGTCAGCCTGCCATTGGCCGGCTTGGTCGATGAGGTTCTCTTGGCCCAATGCGCGCGTATCGAAGGCGCCGGCCTGCACATCGAACAAACGATCGGCGCCGACGTGAAGGTGTTCGGCGAACCTTTTCTGCTTCGCCAGGCCCTGGGCAATCTGCTCGAGAATGCCCTGGACTTCACCCCGTCCGGCGGCACCTTGAGGTTCAGTGCGCAGACACAGCACCACGCGGTGCAGGTCAGCCTGTTCAACCAGGCCGCGCCGATTCCCGACTACGCCTTGCCGCGCCTGAGCGAGCGATTCTACTCCTTGCCACGCCCGGCCAGCGGGCGCAAAAGCACTGGCCTGGGCCTCAACTTTGTCGAGGAAGTGATGAAGCTGCACGGCGGCGCGTTGCAGATCGGCAATGTGCCGGGTGGCGTGCAGGTGGTGCTGCATCTCCACACAGTCTCCACATTGCCCACATAAATCCCCCACACGCGCGGCTCATGCTCTGCCCATCAAAACAGGGAGAGACCCATGAACCGCAGCCTGCTTTTCAAACTTGGCGCGATTGCGCTGCTGATCCTGCTGTTGCTGATTCCGTTGCTGATGATCAACGGCATTATCGGCGATCGCCAGCAACTGCGCGACGGCGTCCTGATGGACATCGCGCGCAGCTCCAGCTATGCCCAGCGCCTCACCGGACCGGTGATGGTGGTGCCGTATCGCAAGACCGTGCGCGAGTGGAAACTCAATGAAAAGCTCAACAAACGCTACGAGGTCACCCGTGAGGAGCGCGGTCGCCTGTATTTCCTGCCGGACCGTTTCGAGCTCGACGGCAAGGTGCAAACCGAACTGCGTGCCCGGGGCATCTACCAGGCGCGGCTGTTCCATGCCGACACCCGCATCAGCGGGCGTTTCGAGCTGCCTGCGCAGTTGGGGATCACCGAAGACTTTGCCGATTACCGCTTCGAACCGGCATTCCTGGCGGTGGGCATCAGTGATATTCGTGGCATCGAAAACGCGCTGAAACTCGAGCTGGGCAGCCAGCGCCTGGAGTTCTCGCCGGGCTCCCAAGTGGACTGGCTGGGAGAGGGCGTGCACGTGGCATTGCCCGAACAGGACAGTAAAAAACCGGCCGTGGTGGACTTCGCTTTCGACCTGCGCCTGCAAGGCACCGAACAACTGCGAGTGGTGCCCGTGGGCAAGACCAGCCAGGTCTCGCTCGCCTCCAACTGGCCGCACCCCAGCTTCATCGGCAACTTCCTGCCGACCCAGCGCGAAGTCACCGATCAAGGCTTCAGCGCCAGTTGGCAGACTTCGTTCTTCTCCACCAACCTTGAGCAGGCCCTGCAGACCTGCCTGGACAGCCAGGGCTGCAACGACTTCAACAACCGCAGCTTTGGCGTGAACTTCATCGATCCGGTGGACCAGTACCTCAAGAGCGACCGCGCGATCAAATACGCGCTGCTGTTCATTGCCCTGACCTTTGCCGGTTTCTTCCTCTTCGAAGTGCTCAAGAACCTGGCGGTGCACCCGGTCCAATATGCGTTGGTGGGCTTTGCGCTGGCGTTTTTCTACCTGCTGCTGTTGTCGTTGTCCGAGCACCTGGGCTTTGCGCTGGCCTACCTGATCTCGGCGAGTGCCTGTGTGTTGCTGATCGGATTTTATGTGTGCCACGTGCTGCGCAGCGTCGCCCATGGCCTGGGCTTTTCCGCTGGATTGGCGGCGTTGTATGGCTTGTTGTACGGGTTGTTGAGTGCCGAGGATTACGCGCTGCTGATGGGCTCGCTGTTGCTGTTTGGCCTGCTGGGGACGGTGATGGTGCTGACGCGCAAATTGGATTGGTACAGCGTGGGCAAGCGCAAGGTCGCCGAGCCGTTGCAGTTCGACCTGGAGGACGTGCAATGATCGGCTTGCGTGAGGATCAGCGAGTGAAGGTGCAGCTGGTGGCGAGGATCAACCGGCTGTTCCCCGTGGTTGTGGCGGGCGAGCCTCCTGTCGTGAGCGGGTTTTCTGTGGTGAGCGGGCTTGCCCCGCGTTGGGCTGCGCAGCAGCCCCAAAACCTGAGATGAGTTTCATCGGATAAAACGCGGTGGCCTGATGGGGCTGCTTCGCAGCCCAACGCGGGGCAAGCCCGCTCGCCACAGGGGCAGGTGGCAACAGGGCTATACCGGCGGCTGGGTCTCCAGCATCGAAGGTCGCTGGCTGACCTCGGCGTACCAGGCGGCCAGCTGTGGGTTGGCCGCGCGCCAGTGCATATCGGGGTGGCGGAAGTCGAGGTAGGCGAGGGCGCAGGCCACGCTGATCGAGGCGATGTCGAAGTGGCTGGTCAGCTCGGCGATGGCGTCCTGTTCCAGCTCGGCGAGGGTGCGGCGGATCTTGTTGCGTTGCTCGTCGAGCCACGGTGCCCAGTGCTTTTCCGCCGGACGCAGGGCCGACTCGTAACGTACCAGTACGGCCGCATCCATGATGCCGTCAGCCATCGAGGCCAGGGTCAGGCGCCGCCAGCGGGCCGAGCCGTCGCGGGGGATCAGCGGGTTGCCGACATGCTGGTGGTCGAAGTAATCGAGGATCACCCGGCTGTCATGCAGCACGCTGCCGTCAGCCAGGCGCAGGGCCGGGATCTTGCCCACGGGGTTGCCTTGCATCACCTGCGCATCCGGGTTGACCGGCGTCGGCATGCAGCCGTGCAGCGCCACGCGGTCCTGCTGGCCGGTCTCGATCAGCAGCACGCGAACTTTGCGAACAAACGGTGAAGCGGGGTTGTGGAACAAGGTCATGCTGGGCACAGACATGGGCATTCCTCTGGAGGGGCGAGCGGGCTCGCGAAGGACGCTTACGATAGCGCAGTGCATCAGATTTGACGCGCTACTCTCAGGGTTTTTGCCGGCAAGCCGGCTTCCGCAGGAGGGCCCATACTCCGATCACCGCAGGTATCCCAAGCCCCACCCAACTGAGCGAATCCCACCACCCATCCCCCAGCAACGCCGCAAACAACCCGGCGGCGCTGAGCAGGCCAATCCCCAGCGGAATGCCAAACACTTTCCAGAAATTCGACTGCCGTGGCTTCATGCCTTGCCCGCCTTGCGCCTGACGATCCACAGGTAAATCCCGCTGATCAGCACGATGATGGTCAGCACATCCAGTACCGCCCAGAGGACTTTCATCGGCATGCCGCCGTAATCGCCAAAGTGCAGGGGCTGGGACATGCCCATGGCGTCCATGTACCAAGGCCGTTCGGCGATGGCGGTGACGGCCAGGGTGCTGGCGTCGATCAGCACCGGCGTCAGCAGGTGGGAGGTCAGGTGCGTGCTGCCCTTCATGAACACCGCGTAGTGGTGCTCGCTGGAAAAGCGCGTGCCGGGGAAGGCAATGAAGTCCGGCTGCATACCGGGCGCGGCCTGGGCGGCAATGCTCAGCAGCTCGGTGGCGGGCGCGCGCTGGGTCAGCGGCGGGGCATGTTTGTACGGCTCGATCATGGCGCTGAGGCTGTCCTGGCGCCAGGCTGCGATGATCAGGTCGGCACAGGCGCTGATCACGCCGGTGACGCCCACCACCAGCGCCCAGGTCAGGGTGACCACGCCGATCAGGTTGTGCAGGTCGAGCCAGCGCAGGCGGGTGGATTTGTCCTGGCGCACGGTGGCGAACTTCAAGCGGCGCATGAAAGGCAGGTACAGCACCGTGCCCGACACGATGGCCAGCACAAACAGAATGCCCATGAACGCCAGCAATAACTTGCCCGGCAGGCCGGCGAACATATCCACATGCAGGCGCAGCAGGAACAGGGTCAGCCCGCCATTCGCGGAGGGCATTTCGACAGCGTCGCCGGTGCGCGCATCAAGCATGAAAGTGTGCGACGAGTTGGGTTCGGTGCCGGCCGTCGCAGCCATGATTGCGATCACGCCGTTCTTGTCGTCCTCGTCCCACGCCAGGTATTGCATGGCTTCGCCAGGGCGATGGGCCTGCGCTTTGGCCACCAGCTGTTCAAGGTTGAGCTGCGGCGTATCGGCGGGCATCTGCGCCAGTTCTGGCTCGTTGCCCAGCAGGTGATCGATCTCGTGGTGGAACACCAGCGGCAGCCCGGTCAGGGCGAGCAGCAGCAGGAACACCGTGCAGACCAGGCTGGTCCAGGTGTGGATAAAGGACCAGCGGCGGATGGTTTTACTTTTCATTTTCCAGCCTTCAGGCGCACCAAAGCCGCCCCGGAGGACGGCCTGATGGTTAACTCAGTCGATTACCACTGGTAGGTGGCACTGGCGACGACGCTGCGTTGGTCGCCGAAGTAGCAGTAGGAGCCATCGCAGGTGGAAATGTAGTCCTTGTTGAACAGGTTGGTGGCGTTGAGTTTCACCGAGGCGCCTTTGAGGCTGTTGTCCAGGCGGCCGAGGTCGTAGTGAACCGCGCCGTCGAACACGGTGTAGGCGTTGGCCTTGCCGAGCCATGTGTTGCCTTGGTCGCCATAAGTGTTGCCCGTGTAGCGCGCGCCGAAGCCGATGCCGAAGCCATCGAGTACACCGGTGTGCCAGGTGTAGTCGGTCCACAGCGAGGCTTGCTGGTTGGGGATCAGTTGCAGGCGGTTGCCTTTGTAGATACCGGTTTGCACTTCGGACTTGGACAGGGTGTAGGCGGCGATGACCTTGAGGTTTTCGGTCACGTCGGACACCGCTTCCAGTTCCAGGCCCTTGACCTTCACTTCGCCGGCCTGGTCGGTGATCGATTGGTTACCCGAGCCGATCCGGGTCACCAGCACGTTTTTCTGGGTCAAGTCGTAGACCGCCGCACTCAGCAGCGTATTGGAGCCAGGTGGCTGGTACTTGATCCCCAGTTCCCATTGCTTGCCTTCGGTGGGCTTGTACGACTTGACGGGGTCGACGCTGGCGTTGCTCGCCGGTTGGAACGACTCGGCGTACGACAGGTAGGGCACGAAGCCCGAATCGAACACATAGCTGAGCGCCGCGTTGCCGCTGAAGTTCTTGCTGCGGTCAGTGTTGGTCGCGTCCAGCTTGTTGAAGTAAGTGGTGCCCTGATGCACCCAGTCCTCACGCCCACCCAGGGTCAGGCGCCAGTTGTCGAGGGCCATCTGGTCTTGTGCGTAGAGGCCGGTCTGGATGGTTTTCTGGTTGTAGTCGTAGTACGGCGTGACGTCCGTCGGGCGCAGGGTGGGCACGGTGTTGATCGGGTTGAAAATATTGATGTTCGACGCCGTGCCGTAGATCGTCCGGAAGGAGGTGTCGGTGCGCTGGTGGTCCAGGCCCAGCAGTACCGTGTGGGTGATGTCGCCCGTGGCGAAGTCAGCCTGGAAATTGTTATCCACTGCGAACTGGCCGATGTCCTCGTCAACGTTGGTGCTCGAGCGGCTGATATTGCCGTTGGCGTCAGCCGGGGAGTAGATATAGGAACCGACCGTCAGTTGCTGGAACGACAGCTCAGACTTGGTATAGCGCAGGTTTTGCTTGAACTGCCAGGTATCGTTGAAGCGATGCTCGAACGCATAACCCAGGGCGTAGTAGGTGCGGTCGTAGAACTCATAGTCGGGGTCGCCGAGGTTCTTGTGGTGGGAGACCTCGCCTTGGGGGAGCTTGATCTTGGTGCCTTGGATCGGCAGAAATTGACTGGTGGTGCCAGTATCGTCACGCGTGAACTGCGACAGCAGGGTCAGCTTGGTGTCGGTGTCGATGTTCCAGGTCAGGCTCGGCGCGATGTTGTAGCGCTTGTTGTCGATGTGGTCGACCTGGGTGCCGGCATCGCGCACCACGCCGCTGACGCCATAGAGGAACTGGCCTTCATCGTCGATCTTGCCGGTGCTGGCGAAGTTGATCTGGCGGTAGTTGTCACTGCCGTATTGCACCTGGATGGCATTGCTCGATTCGGCGCTCGGACGGCGGCTGACCATGTCCAGCAGGCCGCCTGGCGGGGTCTGGCCATACACCGACGAGGCCGGGCCGCGCAGCAGGGCGATGCGGTCGAGGTTCCAGGTCTCGGCTTTGGGGTTGGCATACACGCCGCGCGGCAGTGGCAGGCCGTCGAGGAACTGGGTGGGTTCGAAGCCGCGCACGCGCATCCAGTCATAACGGGTGTCGCTGCCGTAGCTGGCGGACACGATGCCGGGCATGTATTTGACCGCGTCATCCAGGTTCTGCACGTTGCGGTCCTGCATCTGCTCGCGGGTCGCCACGGAGATCGAGCGCGGCGCTTCCACCAGGGCGGTGTCGGTCTTGGTGCCGGCGGCGGTGCGTGTGGCCAGGTAGCCTTGCACCGGGCCCCAGGCGCTTTCCTGGTTGCCCTCTTGCCCGGTAATGTTGGTGACCGGCAGCGCCATCACGCCTTCCGGGATCGCCACCAGGGAATAAGTCCCCGCACTGCTTTGCTCCAGCTGCAGCCCGGTGCCACGCAGTGCCTCACGCAGCGCGCCCGGGGCATCGAACTGGCCCTGGACCGGCGCCGAGGTCTTGCCCGATGCCAACGCCGGGTTGAGGGTCAAGGCCAGGCCGGCCTGGCTGGCGATCTGGTTCAGGGTGCTGGACAGCGGCGCAGCCGGCAGGTTGTAGGCGCGCACGCTGGCGGACTGCTCGGCGGCGATCAGCGCGGTGCTCGCCAGCGGCGTGCAGAGGGCAATCGCCACGGCTAACAGGCTGGGGCGCAACAAGGTGTCTAGCGTGCGGGACATAGGGCGGCTCCTGAATGGAAGTAATTCGCAATTGCCTATGTGCCGAGCGAGAATCGAAAAGTGATAGGGCAGCATTAAAATATTTTTTGTGGTGGGTTTGAGGGCCTCATCGGGGGCAAGTCGAATCGTCGCACCGCCCCTCCCACATTTGAGGTATTCGCACATCAACCTGTGGGAGGGGCGGTGCGACGATTCGACTTGCCCGCGATAGCCATGGCCCAGGCCCCGCCTGAGCTAAGGCTTGGCGGTCACCGTCACCCACCACGGCGTGTGCTGCTGGATCTGCACCGGCAGGGTCGGCAGCAGCGCGTTGAGGGCCAGGTCGGTGTCATGCAACGGGAAGCTGCCGGTGATGCGCAGGTCCGCCACGCTTTTATCCACACCCAAATGGCCGGTGCGGTAGCGGCCAAGCTCGGCCACCACATCGCCGAGACGGGCGTTTTCGACCACCAGCATGCCGCGCGTCCACGCATCGGTAGCGGGGGTGACGGCCAGCGCAGGGCCAAGGCCGTCACTGCGCATCAGCACTTGCTGGCCTTCCTTGAAGATCTGTTCCTGCGGCAATGCCTCGGGCTGGGCGCCCACTGCCGACTGCAGCACGCTCAGGCGCGTGGCGTGGTCTTCGCGCTTGACGATAAACCGCGTGCCCAGCGCCCGCAGGTTGCCGTCGCGGGTTTGCACGTAGAACGGGCGCGCATCGTTGTGGCCGGTTTCGACGAGGATTTCGCCTTCCTGCAGCACAATCAGCCGGCGCTTGTCATCGAAACGCACGTCAATGGCGCTGTGGGTATTGAGGTTAATCAGCGTGCCGTCCGCCAGTTTCAGCGTGCGTTGTTCACCGGTGGCCGTGCGTTGGTCGGCCAGCCAATAGTGGATCGGCACGTAGCGTTCGCCGGCGAACAGCGCCAGGCCGCACACCAGCGCAATGCTCGCCAGGCCGCTGCCGAGTTTGCGCACGCGTTGGCGAATGCCCTCGCGCGACTGCAGCAACGCCACTCGCGCCGGGCCCGAGGCCACGCTGAAGCGCTGGTCGAGCATGCCCAGTTGGCGCCAGGCGCGGGCGTGCTCTTCATCGCTGGCCAGCCATTTGTCGAATTCCTCGCGCTCCACCGCGCTGCCGTCGCCGGAATCCAGCGACAGTTGCCAGGCGATTGCTGCATCCAACACGCGGGCCGACACGGGCTTGGAACTGATCACGCTCACAGCGGCTCGCCATACAGGGCGATGTAGCACTGGCGAATGCCCTGGGCCAGGTATTGGCGCACGCGCGGCACGGAGACGCCGAGGCGCTGGGCGATTTCCGCGTGGCCCAGGCCATCCAGGCGGTTGTAGAGGAAGGCCGCGCGGGCCTTGCTCGACAGCTTGCCGAGCAGGCGGTCGATGGCCTTGAGGTCTTCGAGGATCAACTGCTGTTCTTCGGGCGACGGGTGTTCGCTTTCCGGGATCAGCATCAATTCGCTGAGGTACGCCTGTTCCAGCGCTGCGCGACGGAAGTAGTCGAACAACAACCCTTTGGCGATTGCCACCAGGAAGGCACGCGGCTCGCGGGGTGCGCGCAACTCGTCACGGCCGAGCAGGCGCATGAAGGTGTCCTGGCTCAGGTCCTCGGCGCGGCTCGGGCAGGCCACATTGCGCCGCAGCCAGGCCAACAGCCAGCCACGATGGTCGCGATACAACGCGCCAACAAGCTCACTGTGTGGGTTCTGGACCGACGACAAGGCATCACCGAATAAACAAGAGGTTTAAACTAACGAGAATTATTCGCGATTGTGTCAGAGGCGTGGGGTGGGCGCAATTGGCGTCTGTCGGGAGATGACATTAAAACGATGGCGCCTGTTTACGCCGTTTCCATTGGCTCAAACGCGCTTGCAGCGCCTGGGGCGTGTCGATCTGCTGCTGGCGCGCACGGCTCAACAGGATGAGCATCAGCTCCGCCGTGGCCAGGGCGTCGGCGCTGGCATGATGGCGTTCGCCCACCTGCAGGTTGAAGTGATGGATCCAGTCATCCAGCCCGGCTTCACGGATGTGCGCTTCGGGGCACAGCAGTGGGGCGATGTCGGCCACATCCAGAAACGTGTGGGCCAGGCGATAGCCCAGGCTGTCCTTGAGCGCCCGGCACAGCATGTGCTGATCGAATGGCGCGTGGAACGCGAGCAGCGGGCTGTCGCCGACAAACGCCATGAAATCCAGCAGCGCTTCCACCGGATCACTGCCCGCGGCAATTGCACTCGGGCCCAGGCCGTGGATCAGCACGCTGGGGCTGAGCTTGGTGTCGGCGCGGTGCAAGGTGCGCTCGAACAGCTGGGAGAAATCCACCGCGCCGTCCTCGATGACCACTGCACCGATCGACAGCACCTGGTCGCGATTGAGGTTCAGGCCGCTGGTTTCCAGGTCCACCACCACCCAGCGCTGACTGCGCAGCGGACCGTCGCCCAGGGCCGCAGGCTTGGGCAATTGCGCCAGGCGTTGTTGCTGCGCGGCATCGAGCCCGGGTTTAGCCGCGCGCAGCCAGCCGAACAGGCTCACAGCTGGTACCGCAGGGTCAGGCTGCTTTGCAGGCGCTGGGCCTGGCGCAGGGACTCACGCAGGATGCGGCGGTCCAGGTGGTTGAGGCTGTCAGGGTCGACGCGGTTGGAGTACGGCTGGTTCTCCCGGGTCTGCAACTGATGCTGCTGCATGCGGGTTTGCTGGATGAAGTGATAGGCCTCTTCGTAGGCGGCGCCGTCGAGCGGCTCGATCACCTCCTTGACCACCAGCTGGCGCAGGCGCTCCAGGGTGTTATTGGCGTGGATGCCATTGGCCAGGGCGAGCAATCGCGCGCCGTCGACGAAGGGCGTCAAGCCCTGGACCTTGAGGTCGAGGGTGGCTTTTTCCGCACCTTTGCGCGACAGCACAAAATCACGGAAACGTCCTACAGGTGGGCGCTGGCGCAAGGCGTTTTCCGCCAGCATGCGCTGGAACAGCCGGTTATCCGCGACCTGATCGAGAATGCCCTGGCGCAGTTGTTCGCAGCCGCGCTCATCACCCCACACCACGCGCAGGTCGAAATAGATGCTCGAACCCAGCAGGTTCTCCGGCGTCGCCTCGCGAATAAACGCGCCGAAGCGCCGCGCCCATTCGGCCCGTGACAGGCACAGCTCGGGGTTGCCGGCCATGATATTGCCCTTGCACAGGCTGAAGCCGCACAGCGCCAGGCTCTGGTTGATCTGCTGCGCCAGGGGCAGCAGGCGCCCACGCAGGGTTGCCGCCTCGACGGCGTCCTTGGCGTCGAACAGGATGCCGTTGTCCTGGTCGGTGAAGAGCGTCTGCTCGCGGCGGCCTTCGCTGCCAAAACACAGCCAACTGAAGGGCACGCCTGGGTCGCCTTTTTCCGCCAGGGTCAGCTCGATCACCCGGCACACGGTGTGATCGTTGAGCAGCGTAATGATGTGGGTGATCTGCGTCGACGACGCGCCGTGGGCCAGCATGCGCTCGACCAACTGGCCGATCTCGCCGCGAATCGCCACCAGGTTCTCCACCCGGGGCGCGTTGCGGATGGTGCGTGCCAGGTGCACCAGGTCGACCCGCTGCAGGGAAAACAGGTCGCGCTCGGACACCACGCCACACAGGCGCTTTTCCTTCACCAGGCACACGTGGGCGATATGCCGTTCGGTCATGGCGATGGCAGCGTCGAACGCGCTGTGGTCCGGGGTCAGGAAGAACGGCGCCTGGGTCATATGGGCGTCGATGCCCTGGCTGAAATCGCTGGTGCCATCGGCCACCACCTGGCGCAAATCGCGCAGGGTGAAAATCCCCAGCGGCGCCTTGTGTTCATCGACGATCACAATGCTGCCGACTTGTTGCTCGTGCATCAGCGTCACCGCCTCACGCAGCGGTGTTTGCGGGCTGCAGGTGACCGGGTGGCGCATGGCCAACTCGCCCAGGCGGGTGTTCAGGGAATATTGGGTGCCGAGGGTTTCCACGGCTTTTTGCTGCACCTGCTGGTTGACCTGGTCCAGCAGGCTGCTGACGCCGCGCAGGGCAAAGTCGCGAAACGGGCTGGAAAGGGCGAACAGCTTGATAAAGGCCGGCTTGTTCAGTTGCAGGCAAAAGGTGTCTTCGGCGGCCTTGTGCTCGGTCCGTGTGGCCCGCTCGCCCAACAGCGCGGCGAGGGGGAAACACTCGCCGGCGGTGATTTCGAAGGTGGCTTGCTTCGAGTCCGGCCGCTCACCCACCACGCGGCCTTGCTTGACGATGTAAAAGTGCTCCACCGGCCCGCCCGACGGTTTGAGGATGCTCTCGCCGGGGCCGAAGAAGCGTAATTGACACTGCTCCACCAGGAACGCCAGGTGTGCGTGCTCCATCTGGTTGAACGGTGGGAAGCGTTGCAGGAACTGCAGGGTGCCGTGGATGTTCTGCAATACAGCAGTTTTCCCCGCTTGGGCGAAGGCATCAGCTTTACTCATAACATGACCGCAATTTTTTTGTCGTTATCGTCCTGCATGGTCGACTCCTGCGCGGCAGGTGCCCATTGGACGTAAGTCTAGGTCGATGAAAACGGCGTAAAACTAAGGAAAAACCTTACATGACTATCGTCCAAACCCCGTAGAACGCCCACTAGGCAAACTTTCCGACGAAGTGCACATTGAACGCCCTTCCGCAGATGTCTGACGAGTGTGCTGGGAGATTGATGAGAACTGCTGAGAACTGTATGTCCGACCACGATATTTTGAGTGATGCCGAGCGCGAGGCGCTGAGCGCCGTGATGCTGGAGCCTGATTTACCGCCACAACGCGTGTTGATTGTTGACGACGACAAGGATGCGCGTGAACTGCTGGCGGAGATCCTGGGCCTGGACGGTATTCGCTGCATGACGGCCGACAGCGGCAAGACAGCGTGGGAATTGTTGAGCTCCAGCAGCTCCATCGGTTTGCTCATCACTGACCTGCGCATGGCCCCCAGCAATGGCCTGGAACTGATTCGCCAGGTGCGCAGTTCCACCCGTGCGGCGTTGCCGATCATCATTATGTCGGGAGACGCCGAAGCCCCGGATGTGATCGATGCAATGCATTTGAGCGTGGTGGACTTCTTGCTCAAGCCGATTGATAGCGTGAAGCTGGCGAAGATGGTCAAGCGGGAATTGGGGATGGCGCAGTAGGTACCGTTTATCTTTTTTTTATTTGAACTGTCAATTCTCACAGTAGGCAAATAAGTGGTCAGCGAGTTTACTGCACGGGAGGGTCCGGTCTTCAATCAGGATCCTATCCCGCCAAAGGAGCTAGTTATGTCTACTCAACAGCCTAAAAATCAAGTGGCTAGCAATAACGCAAGAATTCTAGTTATCAGGGATGAAAGGCCCCGCTTTTTTGATTCTTCCAATGTACAAGCAAGCTTGAGAAGTTTTTCGGTCATCACGGATGGCGCTGGTTCATTGACAGCGGAGTATGGGAATACGCTGTTTCCGCGGGACGAACGGTACGAGTTCGGCTTTCCTCGAGATATAGAGAAGCATCGAGGAAATATCGATTATAGAGACGAAAACGGTGTTTATTTTATAATGCCTATATCGGGGGCGTTTTATGTTTTTTCCGAGTCTGCGGGTCTTCCGGATACGTACATAAATCATATTAACTACGTCAATTTGAAGTTTGAGCATCAGGGACAAGAAGTTACTATCAGCGGCACGGGTGAGGCCACTTTTGTTTTTCAAAAGTCTTCACACTAAGAAAAAAGCCCTGTTCTCACGAACAGGGCTTTTTTCGTTTCAGCGTTTACTCAACGCCCATGCTTGGCCTTGAACTCCCGACGCCGACGATGCAACACCGGCTCGGTATACCCATTCGGCTGCTTGGTCCCTTCAATCACCAACTCCACCGCGGCCTGGAAGGCAATGTTGCTATCGAAATCCGGCGCCAGCGGACGGTACAGCGCATCCCCGGCATTCTGACGGTCCACCACCGGCGCCATGCGCTTGAGGCTTTCCAGCACCTGGGCTTCATTGACGATGCCGTGGCGCAGCCAGTTGGCGATGTGTTGGCTGGAGATGCGCAGGGTGGCGCGGTCTTCCATCAGGCCGACGTCGTTGATGTCCGGCACTTTCGAGCAGCCCACACCCTGGTCGATCCAGCGCACGACATAGCCGAGGATGCCCTGGGCATTGTTGTCCAGTTCGTTGCGGATCTCTTCCTCGGACCAGTCGGTATTCTGCGCCAGCGGGATAGTGAGGATATCGTCCACCGAGGCGCGCTCGCGCTTGGCCAGTTCGGCCTGGCGGGCGAACACGTCGACCTTGTGATAGTGCAACGCGTGCAGCGCCGCGGCGGTCGGCGAGGGTACCCAGGCAGTGTTGGCACCGGCCAGCGGGTGCGCGATCTTCTGTTCGAGCATCGCGGCCATCAGGTCGGGCATCGCCCACATGCCTTTGCCGATCTGCGCACGGCCCTGCAAGCCAGTGCTCAGGCCGATATCGACGTTCCAGTTTTCGTAGGCGCCGATCCATTTTTCCGCCTTCATCGCCGCCTTGCGCACCATTGCGCCGGCTTCCATGGAGGTGTGGATTTCGTCACCGGTACGGTCGAGGAAGCCGGTGTTGATAAACACCACGCGCTCGCTGGCGGCCTTGATACAGGCCTTGAGGTTGACCGTGGTACGGCGCTCCTCGTCCATGATCCCGACTTTCAGGGTGTTGCGCGGCAGGTTCAGCACGTCTTCGATGCGGCCGAACAGCTCGTTGGTGAACGCAGCTTCTTCGGGGCCATGCATCTTCGGTTTGACGATGTACACCGAACCGGTGCGGCTGTTCTTGCGGCTGCTGGTGCCGTTGAGGCTGTGGATCGCCGCCAGGCTGGTGAGCAGGCCGTCGAGGATGCCTTCCGGGACTTCGTTGCCGTGTTTGTCGAGGATCGCGTCGATGGTCATCAAGTGGCCAACGTTGCGCACGAACAGCAGCGAACGGCC
Source organism: Pseudomonas aylmerensis (assembly GCF_001702265.1). Taxonomy (GTDB): domain Bacteria; phylum Pseudomonadota; class Gammaproteobacteria; order Pseudomonadales; family Pseudomonadaceae; genus Aquipseudomonas; species Aquipseudomonas aylmerensis. The sequence continues at coordinate 89,714 of NZ_MAUE01000021.1, read as the reverse complement.
ATGCAGGGTCACGTCCTGGCCATCCACGCCGGTGTAGACACGGTCGGCGTTCATGGTACGGGTGAAGGTCTTGCCGCTCTTGGCCACTTCTTCGGCCAGGTCGCCTTTCATCAGGCCGAGCCAGTTGCGGTAGATCACCACTTTGTCATCGGCATCGACGGCGGCGACGGAGTCTTCGCAGTCCATGATGGTGGTCAGCGCGGCTTCCATCAGCACGTCTTTGACGCCGGCGGCGTCGGTCTGGCCGACCGGGGTGCTGGCGTCGATCTGGATTTCGAAGTGCAGGCCGTTGTGCTTGAGCAGGATTGCGATCGGCTCGGCCGCGGGGCCCTGGAAACCGATCAACTGGGCGTCGTCGCGCAGGCCGCTGTTGCTGCCGCCCTTGAGGCTGACGATCAGCTTGCCGTCGACGATCTTGTAGCCGGTGGAGTCGATGTGACTGCCGGCCGTCAGCGGCGCGGCTTCGTCGAGGAAAGCGCGGGCAAAGGCGATGACCTTGTCACCACGCACCTTGTTGTAGCCCTTGCCCTTCTCGGCGCCGTCGGCTTCGCTGATGGCGTCGGTGCCATACAGCGCGTCGTACAGCGAACCCCAGCGCGCATTCGAGGCGTTGAGGGCGAAGCGGGCATTCATCACGGGCACGACCAGCTGGGGGCCGGCCATGCGGGCAATTTCGTCATCGACGTTTTGGGTCGTTGCCTGGAAATCTGCGGCTTCTGGCAGCAGGTATCCGATATCTTGCAGGAAGGCTTTGTAGGCCACCGGGTCATGGGCCTGGCCGGCGTGAGTCTGGTGCCAGGTGTCGATCCGCGCCTGGAAATCATCGCGTTTGGCGAGTAGGGCTTTGTTCTTCGGTGCCAGGTCATGGATGACCTTGTCGGCGCCGGCCCAGAACTGGTCGGCAGTGATGCCGGTGCCGGGAATGGCTTCGTTGTTCACGAAGTCGAACAGGACTTTGGCGACCTGCAGGCCACCGACTTGAACGTGTTCAGTCATTGCTTGCCTCACTCTGCGGAGCTTATGCGCTGTTTCAGATTTTCATTATGTAGTGCACGGTTGGGCATACTACATGATGACTTGCGGTTGTGAAAATTAGACTAAATACGTCGTTTAGCGACCCACTTTGGTCGTACGGTCACAGCGGAGAACGGGATGTTCTCAAAAAACTATGAGATTGTTCCAGATAAATCTAAAAATGGTACACGATTTGTTTTCAGCCACGCCTGCGTCCACCTTGTAAGAGCTGGAGGGACGCTGAGTCCTTGCCAGCGATGAGGCCCTTGAGCCTTGCGGCGATGATCAGGCCGCTGTCGCCGGAAAGCCGGCTCCTGCAGAAAACAACAACATCTGAGGAATTCGCCATGGACCATCTTGTACTCACTATTATCGCCGCCGACAAACCCGGCCTGGTGGAACGCATCGCGCAGAACATCGCGGCGCACGGCGGCAACTGGCTGGAAAGCCGCATGGCGCACATGGCTGGGCAGTTTGCCGGGATCCTGCGCGTCAGTGTGCCGGCGGAAAGCCGTCAGGCCCTGGTGGCCGCGCTGGAGGACTTGTCCACCCACGGCATTCGGGTGCTGGTGGGCGAGGGCAGCAGCGGGCAGGCGTCGGCGTCCAAACCGATCCTGATGACGCTGGTGGGCAATGACCGTTCGGGCATCGTGCGCGAGATCACGGCGCTGCTGAGCAAGCAGGGGGTCAACCTTGAGCGCTTGAGCACCGATGTACGCCCGGCGCCGATGAGCGGTGACCTGCTGTTCAGCGCCGAGGCCCTGCTGCAGGTGCCGTCGAACGTGTCCCTGGAGGCGTTGCAGGAATCCTTGGAAACCCTGGCGGATGACCTGATGGTGGAACTGCGCAACGAGGAATAACCACGCACAAGGTTATGCATGGAAATCTTGCATGGGCCTGTGGATAACCTGTAGAGACCTGGCCCCAGGCCACGCACTGCGTGCGTCTTCGCGAGCTGAGCAAAAAACGAGCAGTTTCAAGGGCTTGTGCACAAATGGCGGGGATCAGGTTGTGGATAACCTTGGGGTGGATGTCTGCAAGCCACGCCATTCGTGGCCTGCAGGGGTTTGTACGTTATTTGATCAGCGTTTGCGCACGCTCATCCAGGCGTCCAGGCTGTAGACCACCAGGCCGGCCCAGATAAAGGCGAAGGCGATCAGCGTGCTTTGCGCCAGATGTTCGCCGAACAGCAGCACGGCTTCCAGCAGCACCAGCGTCGGCGCTACGTACTGCAGGAAGCCCAATGCGGTGTAGGGCAAATGCCGCGCAGCGGCGTTGAAGCACACCAGCGGGATCAACGTGACCGGGCCTGCGGCCACCAGCCACCAGGCCTCGGATGTGCTCCAGAATTCCAGCTGCGCACTGTGCGCCGACGGATTGAACAGCAGCCACGCCACCGCAATCGGCACCAGCATCCAGGTCTCAACCACCAGCCCCGGCAACGCCTTGACGGGTGCCTGCTTGCGGATCAGGCCGTAGAACCCGAAAGTCAGTGCCAGCACCAGCGACACCCACGGCAAGCTGCCCACCTGCCACACCTGCTGTGCTACACCCACCGCTGCCAGGCCTACGGCGACCCACTGCAGGCGGCGCAGGCGTTCGCCGAGGATCAGCATGCCCAGCAGCACATTCACCAACGGGTTGATGTAGTAACCCAGGCTCGCTTCGAGCATGCGCCCGCTGTTCACCGACCACACATAGGTCAACCAGTTACCCGCAATCAACGAACCGCTGAGGGCCAGGATCGCCAGGCGCTTGGGGTTGTCCCGCAGTTCGCGGAACCAGCCGGGGTGTTTCCACACCATCAGCAGCACGCCACCGAACAGCGCCGACCACAGCACCCGGTGCACGATGATTTCGGCGGCGGGTACGCTGGCGATGGCTTTGAAGTAGAGCGGGAACAGACCCCAGATGACATAGGCGCTCAGGCCCAAAATGTACCCTTTGCGAGGGTTGGCGGCGTGCATGCAGAATCCTTGCTTAGGCAGCTAACAAAGCGCGATTGTAAGGATTTTTGTCAGACAGTGGGACTGGCTTTTCTGTGGAGCTGGCTTGCTTGCGATGCAGGCAACTCGGTGTATCAGGCACGCCGAGGTGACGCCATCGCAGGCAAGCCAGCTCCCACAGGGGCATTTCGGTCAGAACAGTTTCAGCGGTTCTTCGTTGAGCGCCGAGAGCTGTTCGCGCAACGCCAGCACCTGATCGCCCCAGTACCGTTCACTGCCGAACCACGGGAAGCTGTGGGGAAACGCCGGGTCATCCCAGCGCCGTGCCAGCCAGGCGCTGTAGTGCATCAGGCGCAAGGCGCGCAGCGGTTCGATCAGCGCGAGTTCACGCGGGTCGAAGTCGTGGAATTCCTGGTAACCGTCCATCAGTTCTGACAGCTGCCCCAGGCATTCCTGGCGGTCGCCGGCGAGCATCATCCACAGGTCCTGCACGGCGGGGCCCATGCGGCAGTCATCGAGGTCGACGATATGGAACATCTCGTCGCGACACATCATGTTGCCGGGGTGGCAATCGCCGTGCATACGGATGTTCTTGTGCGGGGTGGCCTTGTACACCTCTTCCACCCGCTTGAGCAGGTCGCGGGCCACCGATTCATAGGCTGGCAACAGGCTCTTGGGGATGAAGTTGCCTTCCAGCAGGGTGGTGAGGGAGTCGTGGCCGAAGTTCTTCACGCCCAAGGCTTCGCGGTGTTCGAACGGGCGCGTGGCCCCCACCGCGTGCAAGCGGCCGAGCAATTGCCCGAGGCGATAGAGTTGGTCGAGATTGCCCGGCTCCGGCGCGCGGCCGCCACGGCGAGGAAACAGGGTGAAGCGGAAACCTGCGTGTTCGAACAGGCTTTCGCCATTGTGGATCAGCGGCGCAACCACCGGGACTTCGCACTCGGCCAGTTCAAAGGTGAAGCGGTGTTCTTCGAGGATCGCTTCGTTGGTCCAGCGCTGGGGGCGGTAGAACTTGGCGATCAGCGGTTCGGCGTCTTCGATGCCCACCTGGTAGACACGGTTTTCGTAGCTGTTGAGCGCGAGAACGCGCGCATCGCTGAGGAAACCGATGCTTTCGACGGCGTCGAGCACCAGGTCGGGGGTGAGTGTTTCAAACGGATGGGCCATGCGAACTCCTGCGCGCAGCAGAGCGCCGCGTCCGGCCGGGTATGGTAACGCACACGGGCAGAGATAGGTGGTGGCTGTGCGGACGCCTTCGCGGGCAAGCCCGCTCCCACAGTTGACCCAGTTCCAGCATGAACTGGCGTCCAATCCGCCCATGTCCCAGGTTGGAATGCGTCCACTTGTGGGAGCGGGCTTGCCCGCGAAGACGACCTCTCAGGCACCACCAACCCCGCAGATGCAATTAGCATCCGCCCACGTCCCCAGGCTGGAATGCATTCACCTGTGGGAGCGGGCTTGCCCGCGAAGACGGCCTATCAGGCGCCCACGACGCCACCATCATCCCGCCGAATCGCCATCACCGACGAGCGCGGCTTGCCGTTGGGCAGATGCTCCGGCCACGTCGAACCGCCCGTTTCGCCCGGGTGCTGAATCCCCACAAACAGGGTCTTCTGATCCGGCGAAAAGCTGATCCCCGTCACCTCACAGGCCACCGGTCCGACCATGAAGCGGCGAATCTCACCGGTGCTCGGGTCTGCGCACAGCATCTGGTTATTGCCCATGCCGGCGAAGTCGCCCGCGTTGCTGTAGTCGCCGTCGGTGAGGATCCACAGGCGTCCGGCTTTGTCGAACCCCAGCCCGTCGGGGCTGTTGAACATGTTCTGCGGGTTGATATTCGACGAGCCGCCCTTCGGCGCGCCGGCATGCACACCGGGGTTGCCGGCGACCACAAACAGGTCCCAGCTGAACGTGACGGCACCGTGGTTATCGGCATCCGCCTTCCAGCGCAGGATCTGGCCGTAGACGTTCTTTTCACGCGGGTTGGGGCCGCCCACCGGCTGGCCGTCTTCGCCACGCTTGGCGTTGTTGGTCAGGGTGCAATAGACCTGGCCGTCGGTGGGGCTGACCACGATCCATTCCGGGCGGTCCATGCGCGTGGCTTTCACCACGCTGGCGGCCAGGCGGGCGTGGATCAGCACTTCAGCCTGGCTGGCAAAACCGCTGCTGGCATCGATGCCGTTTTTGCCGTGGGTCAGCTCGACCCATTGGCCCTTGCCCTTGGGGTGGTCGGCATCGCCGTCGCCTGCATCGAAGATCGCCACGTACAAGGTGCCGTGGTCGAGCAGGTCTTTGTTGGCCTTCGGATTCTTGTGGTTGATCTTGTCGCGGCTGACGAATTTGTAGATGAACTCACCGCGTTCATCATCGCCCATGTACACCACAGCGCGGCCGTCGCGGGTTTCGGCGAGGGCGGCGTTCTCGTGTTTGAAGCGGCCCAGGGCGGTACGCTTGACCGGCGTGGAGTGCGGGTCGAACGGGTCGATCTCCACCACCCAGCCGTGGCGGTTGAGCTCGTTGGGGTTTTTGGCGATGTCGAAGCGCGGGTCATGCAGGTGCCAGTTGATGTCTTTGCTGGCGGCCACCACGCCGTAGCGTTTCTGCCCGGCGTCGAAGCTTTGCTGGGGGTTACTGCTGCCGAAGCAGTCGGTGAAGTTCTCCTCGCACGTCAGGTAAGTGCCCCACGGCGTCTTGCCGTTGGCGCAGTTCTGAAAGGTGCCCAGCACCTGCTTGCCGGACTTGTCGGCAGTGGTTTTCAGCCAGGCGTGGCCGGCAGCGGGACCCCCTACGCGGATCGGCGAGTTGCCGTGGATGCGGCGGTTGTAGCGCGAGTCCTGGACGAACTGCCAGCTGTCACCTTTGCGCTGCACTTCGATCACCGACACGCCTTCGCTTGCCTGGGCCTTGTGCACGTCTTCAGCCGACTGCGGCGCACCGCCGTGGGCGAAGAGGTAGCGATAGTTGGTGTATTCGTTGTTGATCGCCATCAGCGCGCGGTTATCGTCGCCGGGGAAAGCGAACAGGCTCATGCCGTCGTTGTTGTCCCCGAACTGCTGCTCCTGGGCCTTGGCGGTGCCGTTGCCGGACGGGTCGAACGCCGGCGCGTTCTTGTGCAGTGGCTGGCCCCAGCTGATCAGCACCGAGGCGCTGTAGCCGGGCGGCAGGGTGATGGCGTCGCTGGTGGCGGCGGCGATGCTGGTAAAGCCCAGCAACGGGCTGGCTGTGGCGGCGTTGACGGCCAATGCGCTGCGGCTCAGCAGGTTGCCGCCGAGGAACATCGCGGCACCGCACAGGGCGCCGGCGCCGATAAAGCGGCGGCGGGTAAGGCCGACCATCTGCTCGAGGTCGGTGGCTTGGTTTTCTTCTAATAGGCTCATCTCAGGCTCCCTGCGGTTTTTGCAGACACCTTAAGGAGCGGGCGTGACGAAATTGTTGCAGTTTGAAGGCGGGGCGTTGCTACACCGGTGTGCCGAGCAGCACATTGCTCGGCGCAAATTGCACCTGGAGCGTCTTTCCTTCCACGGCACCCAGGGCCTTGAGTGCGTCGGGCTGGGCCAGGGCGCATAAAACCTGGCCAGTGGGCAAGGCGATGCGCACTTCGCTGGGGCCGTCCTCGGCCGCGAGAATGGCCTCGACGCTGCCGCCCATGCAATTGTGTCCAGGTGTTGCAGCTTGTTCCGGAGCGAGCAGTTCCAGCCAGCCCGCCTTGATCAGCGCGACCACTTCGACGCCCATTTCCAGCTCCAGCCGTTGCGTGCTGTCGTGGGTGATTTGTGCTTGCAGGGTCAGTCCGCCGGCCAGTTGCAGGCAGATCAGGTCGTTGCGGCCATGCTGCTCGATGGCGATCACTTGCCCGTGCAACTGGTTACGCGCGCTGGTGCGCAGCATCAAGCGGCCGAGCAGGCTGAAGTCGCTGGCGGCCTCATCCGAACCCAGCACCTCGGCCTGCAACATTTGCAGGCGCTGGTAAAGGCGCAACACGCGCTCGCCTTCGGCCGTCAGCTTGGCGCCGCCCCCGCCCTTGCCACCGACGCTGCGCTCCACCAGCGGTTTTTGCGCCAGGTTGTTGAGCTCGTCGATGGCGTCCCAGGCCGCCTTGTAACTCAGGCCGGCACTCTTGGCGGCACGGGTGATAGAGCCCTGCTCGGCGATATGCCCCAGCAAGGCGATGCGCTGGGGGCGACGGATAATGTGTTGGCTGAGGGAAGTCGGCAGGGACATGGGCACACGCTTCGTTGAGATGAGCGGACGTTGCAGCGCTGGCGCGCGGGAGTCAAGTCAGCCGCCCGGTTTGGGCGTGCGTGCCAGGCAATACACATCGACCTGCCGCGCCCCGGCGCTCAGCAGCAGGCGCGCCAGGCTGTGGGCGGTGGCGCCGGTGGTGAGTACATCGTCCACCAGCGCAAAGTGCCGGCCCTGCACCAGCGCGCCGGGCGCCAGGGCGAAAGCGCCGAGCAGGTTGCGTCGGCGGGTCTTGGCGTCCAGCGCCTGTTGCGCGACGGTTTCCTGGGGGCGCAGCAGCAGGTGTTCATCAACGCCGATGTCCAGCTCCTCGCTGAGCCAGCGCGCCAGCATCAGCGCCTGGTTGTAACCGCGTTCGCGCAGGCGTTTGCGCGCCATGGGCACCGGCAGCAGGCAATCGGGGCGGCTGAGTTCGGCGTTGTCCAGGCGATGGCGCAGGTGCTGACCCAGCAGGCGGCCCAGCAGGTGCCCGAGTGGCCAGCGGGCCTGATGCTTAAAACGGGTGATCATGGTGTCGACGGGAAAGCTGAAGGTGAAGGGCGCGACCACTTGTTTAAAGGCCGGCGGCTGGCGCTGGCATTGGCCGCAGATCAACCCGTCCATGGGCAACGGCAGGGCGCACACCTCGCAGTGTTCCGTCAGCCAGGGCAATTGCGATTCGCAGGCAGTGCACACGCACTCGGCTGTTTGGGTGCTTTCATCACAGAGTAAACATGTCTGTGTGTTTTTTAACCAGATGTAAACCTTGTGTTTGTAGTCGGGTTGACAGTGCATGAATCTTCCTTAAATATGCCGAGCATCCGTGTCGCGCTTGTGGGTATTGCCCTTCCCGCAGCGCTTGCCCAAGCATAATCAAGGAATCGCCCATGAGCGCCAGCACCACCGCCACGTTGCGTCACGATTGGTCCTTAGCCGAAGTCAAAGCGTTGTTCGTGCAGCCGTTCAATGACCTGTTGTTCCAGGCGCAGACCGTGCACCGCGCGCATTTCGACGCCAACCGCGTGCAAGTGTCGACCTTGCTGTCGATCAAGACCGGCGCCTGCCCGGAAGATTGCAAATATTGTCCGCAGTCGGGCCACTACAACACCGGCCTGGAAAAAGAAAAGCTGATGGAGGTACAGAAGGTCCTCGAAGAGGCCGCGCGCGCCAAAGCCATCGGCTCAACGCGTTTCTGCATGGGCGCGGCGTGGAAGCACCCGTCGGCCAAAGACATGCCCTACGTGCTGCAGATGGTCAAAGGGGTGAAGGCCATGGGCCTGGAAACCTGCATGACCCTTGGCCGTCTCGACCAGGACCAGACCGAAGCCCTGGCTCAGGCCGGCCTCGACTACTACAACCACAACCTCGACACCTCGCCGGAGTTCTACGGCTCGATCATCACCACCCGCACCTACAGCGAGCGCCTGCAAACCCTGGCCTACGTACGTGACTCGGGGATGAAGATCTGCTCCGGCGGCATCCTCGGCATGGGTGAGTCGCTGGACGACCGCGCCAACCTGCTGATCCAGCTGGCCAACCTGCCGGAGCATCCGGAATCGGTGCCGATCAACATGCTGGTGAAAGTCGCCGGCACGCCGCTGGAAAACGCCGAAGATATCGACCCGTTCGACTTCATTCGCATGCTCGCCGTGGCGCGCATCCTGATGCCGCAATCCCATGTGCGGCTGTCGGCCGGCCGCGAGGCGATGAACGAGCAGATGCAGGCACTGGCATTCTTTGCCGGCGCCAACTCGATTTTCTACGGCGACAAACTGCTGACCACCGCCAACCCACAGGCCGACAAGGACATGCAGCTGTTCTCACGCCTGGGCATCCTGCCGGAAGCGCGCGAAGAGCACGCCGATGAAGTGCACCAGGCGGCGATCGAGCAGGCGTTGGTGGAGCAGAAGAGCAGCGAGCAGTTCTATAACGCCGTGGTTTGACGCCGCCCTCTATTGGAATGCATTCCAAAGGTGGGAGCGGGCTTGCTCGCGAAGGCGGTGTATCAGTGTCAGATGTGCTGACTGACCCACCGCCTTCGCGAGCAAGCCCGCGCCCACAGTTGATCGCATTCAGTCTCAAGTTCCTTGATCTGCCGAGGCCTGCATGTCTTTCGATCTCGCCGCGCGCCTCGCTGCCCGCCGTGCCGAACACCTTTATCGCCAACGCCCCTTGCTCGGCAGCCCCCAAGGCCCGGAAGTGGTGGTGGATGGCCAGCCGTTGCTGGCCTTCTGTAACAACGATTACCTCGGCCTGGCCAATCACCCGCAAGTGATCGAAGCCTGGCGCGCCGGTGCGTCCCGCTGGGGCGTGGGCGGCGGCGCTTCGCACCTGGTGGTCGGGCACGCCACGCCGCACCATGAACTGGAAGAAGCGTTGGCCGACCTCACCGGGCGTCCATGCGCCTTGCTCTTCACCACCGGCTACATGGCCAACCTTGGCGCCGTCACGGCGCTGGTCGGGCAGGGCGATACGGTGTTGGAAGATCGCCTCAACCACGCCTCCTTGCTGGATGCCGGGCTACTGTCCGGGGCGCGTTTCAATCGCTACCTCCACAACGACCCCGCCAGCCTGGCCAAGCGCCTGGAGAAAGCCACCGGCAATACCCTGGTGGTCACCGATGGCGTGTTCAGCATGGACGGCGACCTGGCCGACTTGCCGGCACTGGCCCGTGAAGCCCGGGCCAAGGGTGCCTGGCTGATGGTGGATGACGCGCACGGCTTCGGCCCGCTGGGCGCCAATGGGGGTGGGATTGTCGAGCATTTCGGCTTGAGCCAGGAGGACGTGCCGGTGTTGGTCGGCACCCTCGGCAAAGCGTTCGGCACCGCGGGCGCGTTTGTCGCCGGCAGTGAAGAGCTGATCGAAAGCCTGATCCAATTCGCCCGGCCCTACATCTACACCACCAGCCAGCCGCCGGCGCTTGCCTGCGCCACGCTGAAAAGCCTGGAGTTGCTGCGCACCGAGCATTGGCGCCGCGAGCACCTCAATGGCCTGATTCGCCAGTTCCGCCAGGGCGCCGAGCAGCTTGGCCTGGACTTGATGGACAGCTTTACGCCGATCCAGCCCATCCTGATTGGCGACAGCGCCAAGGCTGTGCGCCTGTCCCAGCGGCTGCGCGAGCGCGGGCTGATGGTTACCGCGATCCGTCCGCCCACCGTGCCGGCCGGCAGTGCACGTTTACGCGTGACCTTGACGGCGGCCCACAGCGCAGCGCAGGTGCAGCTATTGTTAAACGCGTTGGAAGCGTGTTTTCGCTTGGAGTCCGACCATGCGTGATCGACTGATATTGCTGCCCGGCTGGGGCCTTGGCGTATCACCGCTGGAACCCCTGGCCGCCGCCTTGCACGGGATTGATGCGCACCTGCGGGTGCAGATCGAGCCCTTGCCGCTGCTGGCTTCCAGCGACGTGGATGAGTGGCTCGACGAACTCGACGCCACGCTGCCGGACAACGCCTGGCTGGGCGGCTGGTCCCTGGGCGGCATGCTCGCCTCTGAGCTGGCGGCGCGTCGCGGCGAGCGCTGCTGCGGCCTGCTGACGTTGGCTAGCAATCCGTGTTTTGTCGCCCATGACGGCTGGCCCAGTGCGATGCCCGCCGAGACCTTCGATGCGTTTCTCGCCGGTTGCCATGCCGACTCACAGGTGACCCTCAAACGCTTCGGCCTGCTGTGCGCCAAGGGGGCCGAAGACCCGCGCGGGCTGGCGCGCCTGTTGGTCAGCGGGGCACCGACTACGCCGTCCAGCGCATTGATGAGCGGCCTGGAGCTGCTCGCCCAACTGGACACCCGCGAAGCCTTGCTGGCCTATCGCGGCCCGCAGATGCACCTGTTTGCCGGGTTGGACGAACTGGTCCCCGCCGAGGCCGCCAGCCACTTGCTGGCCCTGCTGCCCGATGTTGAAATCGGCCTGATTGAACAGGCCGGTCACGCTTTTCTTCTGGAAGACCCCCACGGTGTGGCGGGGGCCATCCAGGCTTTTTTGCATGAGTGCGTCGATGACTGATCTATCCCAGCCTTCCTTGCCCGGCGCGTTGCCGGACAAGCGCCAGGTGGCGGCCTCCTTTTCCCGTGCGGCGGCCAGTTATGACAGCGTCGCCGAGTTGCAGCGCGCGGTAGGGCATGCGCTGCTGGCACGCCTGCCGACGGCTATCGCGCCAGATCGTTGGCTGGACATGGGCTGTGGCACCGGCTATTTCAGCCGCGCGCTGGCGGGGTTATTGCCAGCCAGCCAGGGCGTGGCCCTGGATATCGCCGAAGGCATGCTCAACCACGCGCGTCCACTGGGCGGGGCCGAGCATTTCATCGCCGGTGATGCCGAGCGCCTGCCGTTGAAAGACGAGAGTTGTGGGCTGATCTTCTCCAGCCTGGCGGTGCAATGGTGCGCGAATTTCGACGCCGTACTCAGCGAAGCCTGGCGCGTGCTGCAGCCCGGCGGTGTGTTGGCGTTTGCGAGCTTGTGCGTGGGCACCCTGGGTGAGCTGCGCGACAGCTGGCGCGCCGTCGACGGGCTGGTTCACGTCAATCGCTTCCGCACGTTCGAGGCGTATCAGCAGTTGTGCGCCGCCAGCGGCTTGCGCGTGGTGAGCCTGGAGCGTCGCCCGCATGTGCTGCATTATCCGGATGTGCGCAGCCTCACCCACGAATTGAAGGCATTGGGCGCGCATAACCTCAACCCGGGTCGCCCGGGAGGGTTGACGGGCCGCGCGCGGATTGTTGCACTGGTGAACGCTTACGAGCAGTTCCGCCAGGCCCAGGGCCTGCCGGCGACTTACCAAGTGGTGTATGCCGTACTGGAGAAACCTCTATGAGCGCCGCCTACTTCATCACTGGCACCGACACCGATGTCGGCAAGACCACCGTCGCCGCCGGCCTGTTGCACGCCGCACGCCAGCTCGGCAAAAGCACCGCCGCCGGAAAGCCGGTGGCCTCCGGTTGCCAGGTCACGCCCAAAGGCTTGCGTAACGCGGACGCGCTGGCGCTGCTGGCCGAATGTTCATTGCCGCTGAGTTATGCCGAGGTCAATCCGGTGGCGTTCGAGCCTGCCATCGCCCCACACCTGGCCGCGCGCGAGGCGGGGGTGGCGTTGACCGTGCAATCGCTGTTGAAGCCCATGCAGCAGATCCTGGCGCGGCAAGCAGATTTCACCTTGATCGAAGGCGCAGGCGGCTGGCGTGTACCGTTGGCCGACCAGGACAACCTGTCGGACCTGGCCATGGCGCTCAAGCTGCCGGTGATTCTGGTCGTCGGGGTGCGCCTGGGCTGTATCAGCCATGCCTTGCTCACCGCCGAAGCCATCGCGCGGGACGGTTTGCCGCTGGCGGGTTGGGTGGCGAACATCATCGATCCCAAGACCTCTCGTCTGGAAGAAAACCTCGCCACCCTGGCCGAACGCTTGCCCGCACCGTGCCTGGGCCGCGTGCCGAAACTCAAGCACGCCAGCGCCGAAGCCGTGGCGCAGCACCTGCAGTTGGACCTGCTTGACTGATTTTGGCTATCGACAAGGCATTATGCCATTAGTGTTTTTGACGGGCGTTTTGCCCGGTTCTCTGCTTCAATCAGCGTTCACGATTCTCTAAAGGCAGGCTTACGCCATGGAAATCTCTGGAAGCAGCGCGTTTTACTCGGGCCTGAGCAGCATTCAGACCGGGCAGAACCGTGTCGACCAGGCCGCCGGCAAAATTGCCAGCGCCGCGACTACCCAACCGTCGGATGCGCAGATCGATCGTCTTCGCGCCAACGACCGGGCCCAGCCTTCCAACTCGGCCAGCAATATGGTCGAAATGGCCGAAGGCAAGTTTCAAGTGGAGCTGGGCGCCAAAGTCGCCAAGGCTTCGGATGAAATGCTCGGCACGCTGATCGACACCTACGCCTGATCCCCTCTTTCCAGGTAGGCCGGTTCTTCTGTGGGAGCTGGCGTGCCTGCGATAGCCTCTACTGGTCCCCTTGATACCCCGCGGCGCCTGTAAAGCAGGCAAGCCAGCTCCTGCGGTTCTATTTCTCTCCTGAGCGCCTTGTGGCATCCCGCCGCAGGCCTTGCCGTGCATGGCATTGATGCGCGTCATGACAAACGGCGTCGGGACGATGCTTGACAACCCCAGGTCGTAAACGTATGTTTCAAACACCTGTTTGACCGCCACAACAAATCCATGCGGTTGTTCATTCCAGATTCATCAGCAGAGGTTTATCGCTATGCCTGACTACAAGGCCCCCTTGCGTGATATTCGCTTCGTTCGTGACGAACTGCTCGGTTATGAAGCGCACTATCAGAGCCTGCCGGCTTGCCAGGACGCTACCCCGGACATGGTTGACGCCATCCTCGAAGAAGGCGCCAAGTTCTGTGAGCAAGTGCTGGCACCGTTGAACCGCGTGGGCGACATCGAAGGGTGTACCTGGAGCGAGTCAGGCGTTAAGACCCCTACCGGTTTCAAAGAAGCCTACAAGCAGTTCGTCGAAGGCGGCTGGCCAAGCCTGGCCCACGACGTCGAGCACGGCGGCCAAGGCCTGCCGGAATCCCTGGGCCTGGCGGTCAGCGAAATGGTTGGCGCGGCCAACTGGTCGTGGGGCATGTACCCGGGCCTGTCCCACGGTGCGATGAACACTATTTCCGAGCACGGCACCCCCGAGCAGCAAACCGCTTACCTGACCAAGCTGGTGTCGGGCGAATGGACCGGCACCATGTGCCTGACCGAGCCACACTGCGGCACCGACCTGGGCATGCTGCGCACCAAGGCTGAGCCTCAGGCCGACGGTTCCTACAAAGTGTCCGGCACCAAGATCTTCATCTCGGCCGGTGAACACGACATGGCCGACAACATCGTCCACATCGTGCTGGCCCGCCTGCCGGATGCACCGGCGGGTACCAAAGGTATCTCGCTGTTCATCGTGCCCAAGTTCCTGCCTAACGCAGACGGCTCGATCGGTGCGCGCAACGCAGTGACCTGTGGCTCCCTGGAACACAAGATGGGCATCCACGGCAACGCCACCTGCGTGATGAACTTCGACGCGGCCACCGGTTTCCTGATCGGCCCGGCGAACAAAGGCCTGAACTGCATGTTCACCTTTATGAACACCGCTCGCCTGGGTACCGCGCTGCAAGGCCTGTCCCACGCCGAGATCGGCTTCCAGGGCGGCCTGAAGTACGCTCGCGACCGCCTGCAAATGCGTTCGCTGACCGGCCCGAAAGCCCCGGACAAAGCCGCTGACCCGATCATCGTGCACCCTGACGTGCGCCGCATGCTGCTGACCATGAAAGCCTTCGCCGAAGGTAACCGTGCGATGGTGTACTTCACCGCCAAGCAAGTGGACATCGTCAAGTACGGCACCGACGAAGACGCCAAGAAACAGGCTGATGGCTTGTTGGCCTTCATGACTCCGATCGCCAAGGCGTTCATGACCGAAGTCGGTTTTGAATCGGCCAACCACGGCGTGCAGATCTACGGCGGCCACGGCTTCATCGCCGAGTGGGGCATGGAGCAGAACGTTCGCGACAGCCGCATCTCGATGTTGTACGAAGGCACCACCGGCATCCAGGCGCTGGACCTGCTCGGCCGTAAAGTGCTGATGACCCAGGGCGAAGCGCTCAAGGGCTTCACCAAGATCGTGCACAAGTTCTGCCAGGCCAACGAAGGCAACGAGGCCGTCAAGGAATTCGTTGCGCCGCTGGCCGCGCTGAACAAAGAGTGGGGCGAGTTGACCATGAAGGTCGGCATGGCCGCGATGAAAGACCGTGAAGAAGTCGGTGCGGCGTCGGTGGATTACCTGATGTACTCGGGTTACGCCTGCCTGGCCTACTTCTGGGCCGACATGGCCCGCCTGGCCGCCGAGAAACTGGCTGCCGGCACCACCGAAGAGGCGTTCTACACCGCCAAGCTGCAAACTGCGCGCTTCTACTTCCAGCGCATCCTGCCACGGACTCGTACCCACGTGGCCACCATGCTGTCGGGCGCCAACAACCTGATGGACATGAAAGAAGAGGACTTCGGCCTGGCTTACTAAGCCTTACCGGGTTGTCTGAACAAACCGCCGCGCCTTTTGAGGCGCGGCGGTTTTTTTATGCGTGAGAAAAAACCGCAGTAATGCGCTCAGGGATTGCCGCAGGCTGCCGTTAAAGTGATGGCAATGTGATACATGTCACACAGGTTGTGCTTAACTGTCTGCGTGAAGGCACAGTGCCATTACTTCTTTGCGGGTCGGAGCTTTACCCTTGTCACGCGTGTCCGCTGTACGTTTCAGTCATTTTCTCCCTTCGTTGCTGCTCTTGCTGGCCGGGCTCTCGGCTGCGTACGTCAAGGATCTCAACGTCTTCTTCACCTCGCTGTTCAACGTGCTGCCGACCCTGGTGCTGTTGCTCGGCGGTTCGTACTGCGCGGTGTATCGCCGCCAACGTGAACTGTTCTTGATGATCACGGTGTACATCGCCTATTTCCTGCTCGACACCCAGACCGACTTCTACCGTGACAATGGGCGCGTGCGCGAAGACGCCGCCGTGGTCTTTCACTTGTGTTGCCTGTTGTTGCCACTGCTTTTCAGCATCTACGCGCTCTGGCAGGAGAAGACCCACCTGTTCCGTGACTTCGTCGCCCGTGGCGCGGTGCTGCTGGCGGTCGGCAGCGTGGCATTGGCGCTGGAGCAAAGTTATCCCCAGGCCGTGCTGAACTGGCTGGCAGAGATTCGCTGGCCGGCGCTGCATGGCACCTGGATGAGCCTGATCCAGCTGTCGTACCCGATGTTCCTGATCGGCTTCCTGACCCTCGCCGCCCAGTACTGGTACCAGCCGCGCCCACTGCACGCGGCGCAACTGGTGGGGTTGCTGGGGTTGTTCTGGATGCTGCCGCAAACTTTCATCCTGCCGTTTACCCTGAACATCATGTGCAGCCAGGTGATGCTGATGATCGCCGCCGGCGTGGCCCACGAGGCGTATCAAATGGCCTTCCGCGACGAGCTGACCGGCTTGCCGGGGCGCCGAGCGCTGAATGAGCGCATGCAGCGCTTGGGGCGCAACTACGTGCTGGCGATGAGTGATGTCGACCACTTCAAGCGCTTCAACGACACCCACGGCCATGACGTAGGCGACCAGGTGCTGCGCCTGGTGGCGAGCAAACTGTCCAAGGTCAACGGCGGTGGGCGTGCCTATCGCTATGGCGGTGAGGAATTCGCCGTGGTGTTCGCCGGCAAGACCCTGGATGAGTGCATGCCGCACCTGGAAGAGATTCGCGAGATCATCGCCGACTACGACATCAAGCTGCGCAACTCGGACCGTCCCCAGGACGATCATCAGGGCCGTCAGCGCCGTGCCGGCAGCGGCGCATCGAGTGTGTCGGTGACTATCAGCATCGGCGTGGCCGAGCGCCAGGTCGAGCAGCGCACCCCCGAAGAGGTGCTCAAGACCGCCGACCAGGCGCTTTACGCCGCCAAGGGCGCGGGGCGTAACTGTGTGGTGGCGGCCGGGCAAACCCGACGTGGCGCCGTGCGCACGGAGAGTGCTGCCGGTTGAGTGATGGCGCTGTATTCAGCGGTTCTACAGTGATTGTCCGGGGCGCCGGCCGGCAGTAGGTTAAAACCATCTGCTGCCGGAGACATTGCCATGCCTGAGTACAAAGCTCCTCTGCGCGACATGCGCTTTCTGATCGACAACGTGTTTGATTTCCACGGCCACTACGCGGCCTTGGGCGCGACGGATGCCAGCCCGGACATGGTCAGTGCCATCCTCGAAGAAGGCGCCAGATTCTGCGAGAACGTGCTCGCACCGCTCAACCGCAGCGGTGATGAAGAAGGCTGCCATTTCGATAATGGCGTGGTCACCACGCCCAAGGGCTTCAAGCAGGCCTTCGCCCAGTATGTGGAGGGCGGCTGGCACGGCGTGGCGGCGGATCCGGCCTACGGTGGCCAGGGCCTGCCGCAATCGCTCGGCCTGGTGCTCAGCGAGATGATCGGCTCCAGCAACACCTCCTGGGGGATGTACCCGGGCCTGACCCACGGCGCGATGTCGGCGATCCATGCCCACGGCACCGACGAACAGAAGGCCACCTTCCTGGGCAAACTCACCGCCGGTGAATGGACCGGCACCATGTGCCTGACCGAAGCCCATTGCGGCACCGACCTGGGCCTGATCAAGACCCGCGCCGTGCCCCAGGCGGATGGCAGTTATGCGCTCACCGGGAGCAAGATCTTCATCTCGGCCGGCGAGCACGACATGAGCGCCAATATCATCCACCTGGTGCTGGCCAAGCTGCCGGATGCGCCGGCGGGTACCAAGGGCATCTCGTTGTTCATCGTGCCCAAGTTCCATGCCGATTCGGGCGAACGCAACGCGGTGCACTGCGGCTCCATCGAGCACAAGATGGGCATCAAGGGTTCGGCCACCTGCGTGCTCAACTTCGACGGTGCCAAGGGCTTCTTGATTGGTGAGGCGAACAAAGGCCTCAACTGCATGTTCACCATGATGAACCATGCGCGCCTGGGCACCGGCATGCAGGGCTTGTGCAATGGCGAGGCGAGCTTCCAGGGCGCGGTCAAGTACGCCAACGACCGTCTGCAAATGCGCTCGCTGACCGGCGCCAAGGCCCCGGAGAAACCCGCCGACCCGATCATCGTGCATGCCGATGTACGCCGCATGTTGCTGACCATGAAAGCCTTCAACGAAGGCAACCGCGCGCTGACCTATTTCACCGCGCAATTGCTCGACACCGCGCACTTGGGCAGCGACGCCGGCCAACGCCAGGAGGCCGAAGACCTGCTGGCGTTCCTCACCCCCATCTGCAAGGCCTTCATGACCGACACTGGGCTGGAGGTGACCAACCATGGCATGCAGATTTTCGGCGGCCACGGCTACATCCGCGAATGGGGCATGGAGCAACTGGCCCGCGATGCGCGGATTGCACCGATCTATGAAGGCACCAACGGCATCCAGGCCCTCGACCTGCTGGGGCGCAAAGTGCTCGGCAGCCAGGGCAAGTTGTTGCGCGGCTTTACCAAAATTGTGCATAAGTTCTGCGCGGCGAATGCCGAGCATCCGCAGCTCAAGGCCTATGTGGCACAACTCAATCAGCTGAACCAGGAGTGGGGCGAGTTGACGGTAAAGGTCGGCACCGCTGCGATGAAAAACCCCGATGAAGTCGGTGCAGCGGCCGTGGATTACCTGATGTACAGCGGCTACATCATCTTGGCCTACTTGTGGTTGCGTATGGCAATAGCGGCTCAGGCACACGACGATGCCGAGTTTGCCCAAGCCAAACTGGCTACCTGCGACTTCTACTTCAAGCGTTTGCTGCCGCGTACAGCGACTCACCGCGCCGCTGTGGAGGCGGGCAGCGAGTGCCTGATGAGCTTGCCGGCGCAGTTGTTTGCACTGTAGGCACGGATTCTCCAAGCGCTAACTGCGCAGCGGGCTTGCTTCGCGAAGGTCATGTGTCAGAAGCACCCCAGGTGACTGACACAGCGCCTTCGCGAGCAAGCCCGCTGCCATATTAGACTCGCGTGTGACTTATAAATACTGAATGGTCACGAATGGACCCTATGTGTCTCAAAAGTTGTTCAGTTACACTCGGAGCCTGTAAAACCGATCCTACCGAATTACTTTTAACGTTCTCACGAGGTTTGCCATGGCTGATTACAAAGCGCCGCTGCGTGATATGCGCTTCGTCCTCAACGAAGTTTTTGAGGTCGCCAAGACTTGGGCCCAATTGCCGGCATTGGCAGACACCGTTGACGCCGAAACCGTAGAGGCAATCCTCGAAGAAGCCGGCAAAGTCACCGCCAAATCCATCGCCCCGCTCAGTCGCGGTGGCGATGAGCAGGGTTGCCGTTGGGCGGACAGCGTAGTCACCACGCCGGATGGTTATCCACAGGCCTACAAAACCTACGCCGAAGGCGGTTGGGTGGGCGTAGGCGGTGATCCGATCTTCGGCGGCATGGGCATGCCCAAGGCGGTGTCGGCGCAGGTCGAAGAGATGATCAACTCCTCGAGCCTGGCATTCGGGCTGTACCCGATGCTGACGTCCGGCGCCTGTGTGTCGATCAACACCCATGCCAGCGAAGAACTCAAGGCAACCTACCTGCCGAAGATGTACTCCGGCGAGTGGGCCGGTTCCATGTGCCTGACCGAAGCGCACGCCGGGACCGACCTGGGCATCATCCGCACCAAGGCCGAGCCTCAGGCGGACGGTTCCTACACGATCAGCGGGACCAAGATCTTCATCACCGGTGGCGAACACGACCTCACTGAAAACATCATCCATCTGGTGCTGGCCAAACTGCCGGACGCGCCGGCCGGTCCCAAGGGCATCTCGCTGTTCCTGGTGCCGAAATTCATGGTCAATGCCGACGGCAGCCTGGGCGCGCGCAACCCGGTGAGCTGTGGCTCCATCGAACACAAGATGGGCATTCAGGCCTCCGCCACCTGTGTGATGAACTTCGACGCAGCCGTGGGTTACCTGGTGGGCGAGCCTAACCGTGGGCTGGCGGCGATGTTCACGATGATGAACTACGAGCGCCTGGGTGTGGGTATCCAGGGCCTGGCGTCGGGCGAGCGCTCCTACCAGAACGCGATTGAATACGCGCGCGACCGTTTGCAAAGCCGTGCGCCGACTGGCGCGCAGGCCAAGGACAAAGTGGCCGACCCGATCATCGTCCATCCGGACGTGCGTCGCATGCTGCTGACCATGAAAGCCGCCAACGAAGGCGGCCGGGCGTTTTCCACCTACGTGGCGACGCAACTGGACATCGCCAAGTTCAGCGAAGACGCGGCGGCGCGCGAGCGTGCCGATAACCTGGTGGCGTTGCTGACGCCGGTGGCCAAGGCGTTCCTCAGCGACCTCGGCCTGGAAACCACCGTGCTCGGCCAGCAGGTGTTCGGTGGCCACGGTTACATCCGTGAGTGGGGCCAGGAGCAGCTGGTGCGTGATGTGCGCATCACGCAGATCTACGAAGGCACCAACGGCATCCAGGCGCTGGACTTGATGGGGCGCAAGATCGTCGGCAGCGGCGGCGCGTTCTACCGGTTGTTCGCTGATGAAATCCGCCAGTTCATCACCACCGCGGGCGCCGAGTTGGGTGAGTTCACCCGTCCGCTCAGCGCAGCGCTGGATAACCTGGATGAATTGACCGCCTGGGTGCTGGATCGCGCCAAGGCCAACCCGAATGAAATCGGCGCGGCATCGGTGGAGTACCTGCACGCCTTTGGCTACCTGGCGTATGCCTATATGTGGGCGCGCATGGCCAAGGCGGCGTTGGGCAAGGAGGCTGAGGAAGATTTCTACGCCAGCAAACTGGGGACCGCGCGCTTCTACTTCGCCCGCCTGCTGCCACGTATTCATTCACTGAGTGCGTCGGTCAAAGCCGGCAGCGAATCGCTGTTCCTGCTGGATGAAGCCTTGTTCTAACGGCGTGGAGGTCGTGTAAGCATTCTCTTACATGACGTACTGCTATTCGTCCTCTATCGCCAAATTGGATCCACGGATAATCTACTTCACATGGACGTCGCGCAGGAAGCGCAAAGCAACAACACGGACACGTAGGATTCTGCCAGGACGGCGGAGTGAAATGGATGTCAGGGAAACAGTCTGCAAAGCCCCGCTTCGGCGGGGTTTTCTTTTGCCCGCGAAAAAGTCCGGACCGCCCACTTCACGGCTGTACCGGCGGGGCGTTCATCACGTCTT
The DNA here is from genome assembly GCF_001702265.1 of Pseudomonas aylmerensis. Taxonomy (GTDB): domain Bacteria; phylum Pseudomonadota; class Gammaproteobacteria; order Pseudomonadales; family Pseudomonadaceae; genus Aquipseudomonas; species Aquipseudomonas aylmerensis. Next base: position 68,881 of record NZ_MAUE01000021.1, on the reverse strand, counting down.
CCAGCAGCGTGCGCAGCAATGCCACCGTCGCCTGCTGGCGCTGCACATCGCGGCACACCAAACCTACCTTCAATGGCACCCTGGGTTCACTCAAGGGTTTCCACAGCAATGCCTTGCTGTTGTGCTCGTCCTGCGAGCGCCCCGGTAGCACGGTGGCCAGCTTGGTATGTGGCAGGCTGTCGAGAATTCCCACCATGGTATTCAGTTCGGCCTGCACCTGCGGCCGGCGCCCGAGGTTGGACAACTGGCCCTGCCAGATCTGCCGCACCTGGAATTCTTCCCCCAGCAGCAACATCGGCAACTCGGCCGCCTGTTTCAGCGAGACTTTCTTGAACTCCCGCAAGGGGTGGTCTTCAGGGATGACGACCTTCAACTCATCTTCATACAGCAGCACGCCGTGCAGGCCTGGCTGGCGCGGCGGCAGGTAGCTGATGCCGATGTCCAGCGATCCGTTGAGCAGGCGGCGCTCGATCTCCAGCCCGGTCAATTCGTAGATCTGCACCACAAGGTGCGGCTGGGCCTTGCGCACGCGCTCAAGCATTTGCGGGACCAGGCTGGTGTGCACGGTTTGCAGCACGCCGATGGCCAAGGTGCGCATGGCCTGGCCCTTGAAGTTGCGCAAGGCTTCGACGGCCTGCTGCATGCCATCGATCAGCGGCAGGGCGTGGTTGTACAGGGTGTGGGCGGCGAGGGTCGGCAGCAGGCGCTTGCTGCTGCGCTCGAACAGGCTCACATCGAGGTTCTGCTCCAGCTGGCGAATCTGTTGCGACAACGCCGGTTGTGAGATCGACAGGCGTTCAGCCGCGCGGCCTACGTGGCCTTCTTCATACACCGCGACGAAATAACGCAGTTGCTTGAAATCCATAAGTCTTTCTTATCGAAAAAGCTGGAAAATCGAAATGGCCGTTGGCCCCCGAGACGCCTAGTCTAGCGCCTATTCGCAGGGCTTACAGGGCCGGATCGGGCAATGAACAGTGTTTATGTTGATGGTATTTACATAGGCAACGCAAAAAACCTCAAGGTCGTGAGTGCAGGGGTGACCCACCATGGTGTGCTTGCCATCGGGGGTGAAGTGTGAACCTGTTCAATATGCGCCGCCCTGTGCCGAGTCTCGACGACCTGATCGAGGACGCCTCCCACCACGACCTGTCCAGTGACTGCCTGATGCCCACCGTCGCGCGGCCTGCCCAGGTCTTCGTACGCGGCCAGGGCTCATGGCTGTGGGACAGCGACGACCGGGCCTACCTGGATTTCAGCCAGGGCAATGCCGCCAACAGCCTCGGCCACAGCCCGCAGGTGCTGATCAAAGCCTTGGCCGACCAGACCCAGGCACTGATCAATCCCGGTATCGGCTTGCATAACCGTGCCCAACTCAACCTTGTCGACCGCCTGTGCCACCGCACCGGCAGCGACCAGGCGTACCTGCTCAACAGCGGCGCGGAGGCCTGCGAAGCGGCGATCAAGCTGGCGCGCAAATGGGGCCAACTGCACCGGGGTGGCGCCTACCGCATCATCAGCGCCAGCAGCGGTTGCCATGGCCGCAGTTTTGCCGCGATGGCTGCCTCGTCGAACGCCGGTGAAAACCGCTTTGAACCGCAACTGCCGGGCTTCAGCCATGTGCCCTTTAACGATCTGCCGGCGCTGCATGCCGCCGTCGATGCGCAAACCGTCGCGATCATGCTGGAACCGATCCAGAGCGGAGCCGGCGTGATCCCTGCGACCGAGCACTACCTCAAAGGCGTCGAGCGCCTGTGCCGGGAACTGGGGATCCTGCTGATCCTCGATGAAGTCCAGACCGGCCTCGGCCGTTGCGGCGCCTTGCTCGCCGAACAGCAGTACGGCGTGCGCGCCGACATTCTCACCCTCGGCAAAGGCCTGGGCGGCGGCGTCCCGTTGGCGGCACTATTGGCGCGTGGCAAAGCCTGTTGCTTTGCGGCGGGCGAGCTGGAAGGCACCCATCATGGCAATGCGCTGATGGCCTCGGCCGGGCTGGCGGTACTCGATACGGTGCTGGGGCACGGTTTTCTTGAACAGGTGCGTGGGTCGGGTTGCTACCTGGGCGAAGGCCTTGCCCGCCTGGCTTATCGCTACGACCATGGCCAACTGCGTGGCCACGGCCTGATCTGGGGACTGACCTTGTCGGATGATTCTGCGGATGCAGTGGTAAAAGCCGCACTGCATGAAGGCCTGATCCTAAACGCGCCACAACCCAACTGCCTGCGTTTCACCCCGGCCCTGACGGTGAGCAAGAGCAACATCGACGAAATGCTCCTGCGCCTGGCCCGTGCCTTCTCCCGCGTGCGCACAGCCCAACTGCAATGCCGCAAGGGCATCGTCGTTTAAATCCTGATTCTCGAACCGTCTCGCGGCATACGCGGCGCCTCCAGCCTGATTCTTTTGGCTGGGGGCGTTTTTTTGTCGGTGAAATTTTTGGATTGAAAAGGTTGATTGAGCGTCAGTGAAAACAATGGCTTTTTAGCGGACGTCGGCAAGGAATGCCGACCGGGCACTCATCAAGCAGCTTCGTGAAAGCAGTCATGTGAGCCAACCAGTTTTCGCCCGCTACCTGAACACCAGCGCCTCCACGGTGAAAAAATGGGAGTCCGGCGAGAAACAGCCCAGCGGCATGGCGCTCAAGCTGCTGAGCATCGTGCGAAAACACGGGTTGCAGATCCTGACCTGAAGGATGGCCCAGTGCCAGATCCCACTGAACCCTCACGAACGCCCAAGGTCGATTAGCTAGACGGCTCACACGAGCCGATTTTCTGGAGCTGATCCCATGGATTTCATTCGTATCATCATCGCCATTCTGTTGCCGCCACTGGGTGTGTTCCTGCAGGTAGGTTTCGCCGGCGCGTTCTGGTTGAACATCCTGCTGACCCTGTGCGGCTACATTCCCGGCATTGTGCACGCGGTGTACATCATCGCCAAGCGTTGAGGCCGTCAGCCTTTTGCGATGAGCCTTGAGTTGCGCTCATTGCGAAAGGCCAGTTGCTCGATGGTCTGGGTGGCATGCTCGGCTTCTTCCCGCGCTTGCAGGATGATGCCGTGCTGCTCGGACTTGCTGCACACCGGGTCGGCGTTGCTCGCATCCCCCGTGAGCATGAAGGCCTGGCAGCGGCAGCCACCGAAGTCCTTCTCTTTTTCGTCGCATGAGCGGCACGGCTCGGGCATCCAGTCGTAGCCGCGAAAGCGGTTGAAGCCGAACGAGTCGTACCAGATGTGCTGCATGCTGTGGTCACGCACATTCGGAAATTGCACCGGCATCTGTCGGGCACCGTGACAGGGCAGGGCAGTGCCGTCCGGTGTCACGGTCAGGAAGATGCTGCCCCAGCCGTTCATGCAGGCTTTCGGGCGTTCCTCGTAGTAATCCGGCGTCACGAATATCAGCTTGCACGGGTGGCCTTCGGCTTCCAGTTTGGCGCGGTATTCGTTGGTGATGCGTTCGGCGCGCACCAGTTGCTCGCGGGTCGGCAACAAGCCCACACGATTGAGTTGCGCCCAGCCATAGAACTGGCAGGTGGCGAGCTCGACGAAGTCCGCCTCCAGCGCAATGCACAGCTCGATGATGCGGTCGATCTTGTCGATGTTGTGCCGATGGGTGACGAAGTTCAGCACCATCGGGTAGCCGTGCGCCTTGACCGCGCGGGCCATTTCGAGTTTTTGCGCGAAGGCTTTTTTCGAACCGGCCAGCAGGTTGTTCACCTGTTCGTCGCTGGCCTGGAAGCTGATCTGGATATGGTCCAGGCCGGCCTTCTTGAAGTCGCTGATCTTCTGCTCGGTGAGGCCAATGCCGGAGGTAATCAGGTTGGTGTAGAAGCCCAGCCTGCGTGCTTCCGCAATCAACTCGGCGAGGTCCTGGCGCACCAACGGCTCGCCGCCGGAAAAGCCCAGCTGCGCGGCCCCCATCTCACGCGCCTCGCGAAATACCTTGAACCACTGTTCGGTACTCAGCTCCTTGCCCTGCTCGGCGAAATCCAGTGGGTTGGAGCAATATGGGCACTGCAACGGGCAGCGGTAAGTCAGCTCGGCCAGCAGCCATAATGGCAAGCCAATGGGCGGCTTGTCAGGCAAGGGTGATCCAGTGCTCAACACGGGCGACCTCCATGAACTGCTCGATGTCTTCACCCAGCTCCGGTACGCCGGGGAATTGCCGCTCAAGTTCGGTAATGATCGCGGCGACATCGCGATCGCCGTCGATCAGGCCACCGATCAGCGCGGCGCTGTCGTTGAGCTTGATCATGCCCTCGGGATAGAGCAACACATGGCCTTTCTGCGCCGGTTCATACTGGTAGCGATAGCCCTGGCGCCAGGTCGGTTTTCTGCTGCGATCGAAGCTCATAGGGTGATCCCTTTATGCCAGACCCGCTGCTCGGTCACGCTGTGATACGGCGGGCGTTTCAATTCATAGGCCATGCTCATGGCATCCAGCATGCTCCACAGAATGTCGAGTTTGAACTGGAGAATTTCCAGCATGCGTTCCTGGCCTTCGCGGGTGGTGTAGTGCTGCAGCGTGATCGCCAGGCCATGCTCGACATCACGCCGAGCCTGCCCGAGGCGGGTGCGGAAGTACTCATAGCCGGCGGGGTCTATCCATGGGTAATGCTGCGGCCAGCTGTCGAGGCGCGATTGGTGGATCTGCGGCGCGAACAGTTCGGTCAGCGAGCTGCTGGCGGCTTCCTGCCAACTGGCGCGGCGCGCAAAGTTGACGTAGGCATCCACCGCAAACCGTACGCCGGGCAGCACCAACTCTTGGGAGCGCAGTTGGTCCGGGTCAAGGCCGACGGCTTGGCCCAGGCGCAGCCAGGCTTCGATGCCGCCGTCTTCGCCGGGCGCGCCGTCGTGGTCGAGCAAGCGCTGGATCCACTCGCGGCGGATCTCGCGGTCCGGGCAGTTGGCCAGGATCGCGGCGTCTTTCAACGGAATGTTCACCTGATAGTAGAAGCGGTTGGCGACCCAACCCTGGATCTGCTCGCGGGTGGCGCGGCCTTCGTACATCGCCACATGGTAGGGGTGATGGATGTGATAGAAGGCGCCTTTGGCGCGCAACGCGGCTTCGAATTCGGCTGTGGTCAGCGGTGTGTCAGTCATTTCGATCACTCCTACAATTCAATGCTCATGCCGTCGTAAGCCACTTCGACATTGCGTCGCCCCAGCTCGGCACGCTCGGGGGAGTCTTCATCGAGGATCGGGTTGGTGTTGTTGATATGGATCAGCACCTTGCGCTGTTTGGGCAGCTGTTCCAGCACCTCCAGCATGCCGCCGGGGCCGTTTTGTGCCAGGTGCCCCATCTCGCGACCGGTGCGGGTGCCGACGCCACGGCGCTGCATTTCGTCGTCATCCCACATTGTGCCGTCCACCAACAGGCAATCGCTGCCAGCCATGATTTCCAGCAAGGCGGCGTCGACCTTGCCCAGGCCCGGGGCGTAGAACAGTTTGCCGCCGGTGCGCAGGTCTTCGACGATCAGGCCGATGTTGTCGCCTGGGTGCGGATCGAAGCGGTGCGGCGAATAAGGCGGCGCGGCGCTGCGCAACGGTAGCGGGGTGAAGCGCAGGTTGGGGCAGGCCGGGATGGTGAAGCTGGCGTCCAGTTCGATACGGTTCCAGGCCAGGCCACCGTTCCAGTGGGTGAGCATGGTGAACAACGGAAAGCCGGTGCTCAGGTCTTCATGGACCATGTCGGTGCACCACACCTGATGTGGGCAACCTTCGCGCAGGCTCAGCAGGCCGGTGGTGTGGTCGATCTGGCTGTCCATCAGGATGATCGCGCTGATACCGGTGTCGCGCAGGGCGCGGCCGGGTTGCATCGGCGCAAAGCCCTGGAGTTGCGCGCGGATATCCGGCGAGGCATTGCACAACACCCAGTTCACGCCGTCGTCGGAAATCGCGATGGACGATTGGGTGCGCGCCTGCGCCCGCAGGCTACCGTCACGAAAACCCGCGCAGTTCACGCAGTTGCAGTTCCACTGCGGGAAGCCACCGCCGGCGGCGGAACCTAGAATCTGGACAAACATGGCCGCTCCATCAAGCAAAGCTCAAAACAAAAACGCCCCGGGCGAACCGAGGCGTTGTATTACCCAGCGGATTACCGGCTGGCGAAGTACATGGTGACTTCGAAACCGATGCGCAGATCAGTGTAAGCAGGTTTGGACCAGGTCATATTCTTACTCCTACGAAGGGATGGGACATTCACTACCAAGTAATACATATAGTCCACCTCCAGTCGGAGATGTTCAGAGGTGTGCGTATGAATGTTACGCAATTCTTTTCAAGTTAGCGCTGTCTCGGTAACAAAAGCCTTTTGCAAGGGCGGCAATGATCAGTCTGGCACTTGCCAGGCATCGTTGATGCGCGGGCCGTTGGCGATGCAGCGCCAGCCGCCTGCAGCACCCTCGAGCTGTCGGGCGGCGTGCAGCAGGTCTTCGCGTGTGCAGGCCTGGATCGCTTGTTGGAGGCGCGTGAGGTAATCCGACGGATGGCCCGCCAAATACGCCTGCCAGAGCAGTTCGGCGGCGTGGGCGATGGGCAGCGCCTGGACCGTGAATTGTTGCGCCAGGGCCTGGTTATCCAGCGGGCGGCTGTCGATCAGCGCAGGCAACTGCGCCAGGAAAGCCTGCAGGTGCTCAAGGATCCCTTCAAGTGAAACGCTGGGGGATTGCACGCCAAACAGCAGTCCGATTTGCCCGTTGATTTGTCGGACGCTGCTGAACACGGCGTAGCCTAACTGCAGCTCGACCCGCAGACGTTGGTAGAAGGGGCCCTGGAGCAGGTGCCCGAGCAATCGCCACGCGGCTTCGTCCGTCAGGGACTGGGTAGGCGCAGGGCAAAACAGCAGCAACGCCGCCTCTGCGGATTCGGTGTTCAGTTGATGCCAGAGATGTTGGCCGCTGATGCTGGTGCACGTGGATTCCAGTCGCGCTGCGTGCCCGGGCAAGCGCGCGGCCGCAGCCTTGATCGCCACTTCAGAGGCGGGTGACAAACCAACGCCAAGCCCTTGCCAACGTGCGGTGGCCCAGGACATGGGTTGCTCGCTGGAGACGCTGACGCCGGCGGTGCAACAGGCAGGGAGCGCCTTGAGTAATGCCCGGATCGCGAGCATCGGTGTCGGGGCGCTGGGTGCCTCTTGCGGTTGATGCACGTCGAGCGCCAGCGCCTCGAGTATCGCTGGCATCGGCTCTTGCAGCCCGATCAGCTTCACCAACCAGTCATTGCCGACAGTTTCGAAAGACATTTCAACACCTGCCTGACGAGCATTCTCGCGCAGCGCCTGCAAGGTGCTATCCAGCCCGGCGGGTATGGCAGCCTCAAACCGCCAGTGCAGGTAGAGCGCGCCCTCATCGCTGTCATTCGCCAACCCTTGGTTGAATGTCAGTGCCGACAGCTCTCGCCGCCCCCGCGAACGGTCTTGGGCAAAGGTGCGCAAGCCCCGGTGGGCGCTGGTTTGGCCACGAATCAGGCCGGCGCGCTCGTCCTTGACGGGAGGGCGCAGGAACGGATTGTTGGGCGGCAGTTGCCAGGCCTGTTCGCAGGACGGTAGGTGCAGGGTCTCCAGCAGGATCTTGAGGGCCGCGACATCCTCATCCGTCAGGCCTTCGCTGTCGTGTCGGGCCAAGGCCAGTGCGCCTTGCACCTGCTGTTGGCGCGCCGCCAGCAGGGCGAATTCTTCTCGCAGTGAAGCCCAGTCGCTGTGTGCGAAAAAGCTCAGCCAGTCGTAAAGCAATGCCTCAATGTGTGTCGTCGAAGCGCTTTGGTTCGCGAGCGTGAAGTCGATATCCAGCACTGCTTGTCCGGCAAAGTGGTAAAGCACCGACGCCTGCACTGCGCTGGCGAGTTTTCTTGCCTTCAGTTCCGCCAACAGGCCGCCCGGCGCCGAGGCGTTTAGCCAGGTGCAGAGAAAATCCAGTGCTTCGCGGGGAGCCCTGCAGGCAATGACCTGGTGCAGGTGGTTATCGGCGACATGTTGATAACTCGGTGCCTGGCCTTGCGCCAGTGGCGGCGGCTCGACTTGGGGCTGCAAAGGCCCCGAGGTCAGGGCCGCGCTGAACTGCTGCGCCAAGGCTTGCAAGTCTGCCAGCGACTGGGGGCCGGCAAGGCTCAACGTCATCTGCCCGCTGCGATAGAACCCTTGGTGGAATGCCCGCAACGCTTGCTGAAAAGCCTCACGCTCCACCGGCAGACTGTCGCGGTTACCCGCATGAAAACCTCGCAACGGATGATCCGCCGCCAGGCCTGCCAGCAACGCGACCTGCTGTTGCGCCTGGGCATCCTGGGACCAGGCCACATACTCGGCGTGCAGGACTTCGCGCTCACGCAACTGGTCTTCGACCGTCAGGCGCGGGTGAGTCAGCATGTCTGCCAGCCGCTCCAAACCCTGCGCCAAGCCCGCCACCGGCAACTCGAAGAAGAACTCCGTGGTGCGCTCGCGCGTGCTGGCATTGATTTGGCCACCCTGGCGTTGCACGTAGGCCATCAAGCCTTCGCCCGTGGGAAAACGCACAGTACCGAGAAACAACAGGTGCTCCAGAAAATGCGCCAGCCCCGGCCACGCCAGCGGCACATCATGGCTGCCGGCAGCCACCCGCAAGACCGCCGCACTGCGCTTCAAGCGCGGCGCATGGTGCAGGGAAACCCGCAGGCCGTTGGCCAGGGTCAGGTGTTGGCGATGAGGGTGGGCCGGCGCAGGCATGGGCACTTCCGAAACAAGAGAGGTGCCTATGCTAGCAAACCCGCAGGATCAGGGCTTGTGCAGTGCGCCGTACAGTTCGGGGCGGCGGTCTTGCAGGTAGTGATTGGCGGCGCGCGCGTCGCGGATCGATTGGTGATCCAGCTTGCCGACAATCAAGGCTTCATCCAGGCCTGCCTGGGCGATTCGCTGGCCGTCCGGCGCGGCGATGCTGCTTTGCCCACAGTACTGAATCTCGCCTTCATGCCCACAGTAATTGGCGTAGGCCACGTAGCACTGGTTCTCGAAGGCGCGTGCCCGCACCGTCACGTCGGCAACAAAGTCGAACGGCACCATATTGGCCGTGGGTACCAGGATCAGCTCGGCTCCGGCGAGAGCCAGGCGGCGGGTATTTTCCGGGAACTCCAGGTCGTAGCAGATCAGGACGCCGAGCTTCCAGCCATTGAGCTCCACCAGCGGCCAATCATCGCCGCCGGCACTGAACATCGAGTGGTCCAGGTCGCCAAACAGATGGGTCTTGCGGTAGTTGCACAAGCGCTGGCCGTGGGCGTCGATCAATTGCACGGCGTTGTAGATCTGTCCGTCTTCGGCGCGTTCCGGGTAGCCGTACAGAATCGCCAGGCCAGCGCTTTGCGCCATTTCGGCAATTGCTTGAGCCGATGGCCCATCCTGCGCTTCGGCCAGGGCGCCAACCGCCTCGGCGCCGATGTTGTAGCCGCTGAGAAACATCTCTGGCAGCACCAGCACATCGGCATCCGAAGCTTCATGCGCCAGTTGGTGCAGACGCTTGAGGTTACCGGCCACATCCAGCGGCAACGGCGGGCATTGGTACAGGGCGACACGCATCCTCAACTCCTTAGTCCGCCAGGGCGATCGGGCCGATCTCATCGAACACATCACCCGGCCCGGGATTCTCGGGGTGAGTGCTGCCGCCAAAGTGGGTCATGATGCCCCACACCGCGTTCAGCGAGGTCTGCACCGCGCCCTCGACCCAGGCTGGGGTCCAGGACACGTCATCGCCGGCGATAAAAATCCCACGTTGTTCAGCGGGCATATCCTTCTGCATGAAGTGCGCATACATCCGCTGGTTGTAGCGATAGTGACCCGGCAGCGCGCCCTTGAAGGCCCCGAGAAAGTGCGGGTCGGCTTCCCAGGACACTGTGATCGGATCGCCGATGATGCGTGCCTTGATGTCGACGTTCGGGTAGATCTTTTTCAGCGCGTCGAGGGCCAGCTTCACGCGTTTATCGATGGGCTGCGGCAGCATTTTCAACGCGTCGCTCATCCATGAGTACGACAGGCAGATCACGCCGGGTTTGTCGTCGCCGTTGTCGAACAGATAGGTGCCACGGGTCAGGCGATCGGTGAGGGTCATGCTCATGAGGTCGCGGCCGGTTTCCGGGTCTTTGTCTTTCCAGAACGGGCGGTCGACCATCACGAAGGTTTTCGACGACTGCATATAACGCGTGCGGTCGAGGGCCATCCACATCTTTTGCGAGAACAGGGTTTCATCGCACTCGATCTGGGTGGTCAGCAGCCAGCTTTGGCAGGTGGTGAGCACGGCGGCGTATTCGCGCGTGTCGCCGTAGTTGTCGGTGACGGCAAAGCGGCCATCGGCGGCGTGGGCGATGCGCTTGACCCCGGCGCGCGGCGCGCCGCGGTGCAACGAGCTGAGGCTGGTGCCGGCCGGCCAGTGGGCGCAACGCTCCGGTACGTGACGCCAGATGCCCATCGGCACCTGGGCCACGCCGCCGACCACCAGGTGCTGGTGGTCGTCGCAGTTGGTCATGACCACGCGGAAGATTTCCAGCATCGAGTTGGGGAAGTCAGAGTCCCAGCCGCCGGTGCCGAAACCGACCTGGCCGAACACTTCGCGGTGCAGGAACGAGAGCTTGGCGAATGCCTTGGAGGTGGCGACGAAGTCGTAGAAAGTGCGGTCGTCCCACAGTGGCACCAGCTTGTTCCACAGCGCTTTGAGGCGTGGCACGTCACGGTCGCGGATCGCCTGCTGGATATCCCCGAACTGTGAGCCGGCTTCCAGGGCATCCGCCCACGCATCGGCGACTTCCTGGAACAGCACCGGCAAGTCGGAGAGCTTTTGGGCGTAATGGGTCTGGCCTTCGAGGTCGATCACCGTGCTGCCGGACGCCGGCGTCAGCGGGTTGGGGAAGGGTTTGGTCTCCAGGCCCAGCTTGTCGACATAGTGATAAAACGCGGTGGACGACACCGGGAAGCGCATGCCGCCCAGCTCGGCGATGATGCCTTCGGCGCCTTCGAAGGCCTGGGAGCGCAGGCGGCCGCCCATCTTCGAGGCTTCGTACACCACGGGCTTTAGGCCCAGTTTCATCAGCTCGTAGGCGGCGACCAGGCCGGCGATCCCGGCCCCGACGATCGCCACTTCGGCGCCATGGTTGGCGGCGGGAATGCTGCCCAGCCCGGCCGGGTGTTCGATCCAGTCATCGAAGGCAAACGGAAAGTCCGGGCCGAAGATGGTGATGGGTTTCTTGCCGTCTGCGGGGTGGCGATTGGTCTTGCTGATGGTGCTGGACGGAATGCTCATGGCTGACCCTTGCTGACGACTCGGCAGGACGTGACCCGCTGAGTATAGGAAAAGATGGCAGCCAGTTTAGGGAGCGTTGCGCTCGTTAATAAGACGCAATGTGTCGTCGGAATGAATTGGTTTCAGTCAATGTGACGAGGTTACTGGTCAGATTGGCTGGCCGCGGTCCAATTTGTTACTGAGGATGATCGAGGTGGTGGTTTTTTCCACGCCGTCGACACTGCCGATCTGGTCCAGCAGTTGGTCCAGTTGCTCCGGCGAATCGGTGCGCAGCCAGGCGACGTAATCGAACTCACCACTCACTGCACACAGCTGCTGCACCTGGGCCATGGCACTCAACTTGCGCAGCACCTCCTTGCCCGAGCGCGCCTGTACGGTGATCCCGACATAAGCCTGCAAACCGCCATCCACGACACGCTGTCCCAGGCGCACGCCGTAACCGGTGATCACCTGGGTTTTCTCCAGCCGTGCCAGGCGCGACGTCACCGTGGTACGCGCGATGCCCAGCTGCCGAGCGAGCATGGCCACGCTTTCACGCGCGTTGATCTGCAGGGCGGCGATCAGTTGACGATCGATTTCATCGAGGACGGGCAAGGGCAAAGCTCCAGAGCGGACGGCAATGGAGTGGCATGTTACAGGCTTGCGTCCTGGAACCGCACGTTCGGTTCCAGGCTGCGCTCAGCTCGCGGCGGGCGCCTTGCACACCTTCGCCGCGGCGGGGTCGTCGGGCACAAACGAATCGACTGCGCCGTGCTTCAACACCACGTAGCCACGCCGCCAAGGCTGGTCGTCGATGAGCTTCCAGCGATGGCCTGAGCCGGTATTGTCTTCGGCGACCAGCACTTCACCGGGATGCAACGTGAACGTCTCGCCACCCCGCGTAGCGAACGCCAGGGTGCCGGATAGCGTCATCACGTATTGCGGCTCCGGGTCGTTATGCCAACCGTAAGCGGCATGCGCCGGGCTTTGCTTGAAGTGAATGGCGGTGACGTCATTGCGCATGTTCTGGTCGATGCTGCCGACCAGGACGTGCGACGCATTGTCCGCGCCCGTACACAGTTTGAACGCCTTGATCGTGGCCGGGGCGGGCGTTGCGGCATGGGCGCAGCTGAAGGTCGCAAGGCTGATGGCGAGGGCGCTGCCCAGGTTGAACAGGGGGCGGATGAGCGCGTGCGGCGAACGTGGGGCTTGAGGCATGGAGCCGGTTTCCTCGTACTGAAGTCGATATTGATCGCCGGCCATGGTCTGCGTCGCAGCTGGCGCGAACAATTAACAAATCTTTCATTGCCGAGGTCGAGTGCAGCAGCGCCCCGAATTTGCACGCGCCAGAAACGACGAAAGCCGCGCAATGCGCGGCTTTCTTGTTTGGTGGGCCCACACGGACTTGAACCGTGGACCAAAGGATTATGAGTCCTCTGCTCTGACCAACTGAGCTATAGGCCCTAAACAGGTCGCGGATTATAACGATGGTTTCTCCACTGTGCTATCCGAAAAGTCCTCAAGGTCCATACGAAGAAACGTCGCTGCAAAAAGCTCCGGCGGCAGGGGCAGGCTGACGATGTAGCCTTGCATCTGTTCACAGCCCTCGGCGGCGAGGAATGCCTGTTGCGCAGGGTTCTCCACACCTTCGGCGATGATGGTGAATTGCATGCTGTGGCCCAAGGCAATGATGGCGCGCACGATCGCGGCGTCGTGCGGGTCGTCGGGCAGTCCGCGGACGAAGGATTGGTCGATTTTCAGGAAGTCCAGCGGCAGGCGCTTGAGGTAGCTGAGGGACGAGTAGCCGGTGCCGAAGTCATCGATTGCCAGCTGTACGCCCAGGCGTTTGAGCTGATGCAGAACTTCCAGCGCTTCTTCGGCCTGGCTCATGATGAAGTTTTCGGTGATCTCCAGTTGCAGGCAGCCGGGGTCGAGGCGGTAGTCATGCAGTAACTGTTCGATGCGCCCCAGCAGGCCGGGGTGACGCAGTTGCGCGCCGGCGAGGTTGACCGACAGCGGGCCGAAATCATCGAAGGCGGATTGCCAGGCATGCATTTGCCGGCAGGCCTGCTCCAGCACCCAGTCGCCAATCTGCAGGATCATGCCGTTCTCTTCGGCCAGGGCAATGAAGTGTTCGGGCGGTACGTCGCCAAAGGTGGGGTGACGCCAGCGAATCAGTGCTTCGGCGCCGATCAGTTCGTGGGTTTCCAGGCTGAGTTTGGGTTGGTAATACAGGCTCAGCTCGTCGCGCTCGATGGCGCGGCGCAGTTCATGTTCCAGCGCCACGCGCTCGTTGGCCTGGGCGGTAAGGTCGCGGGTGTAGCTTTCGACGCGGTTACGGCCCTTGGCCTTGGAGCGGTACATCGCCGCGTCGGCATTTTTGACCAAGGTGGCGACGTCGGTGCCATCCTGGGGATAGAGGCTGGTGCCAATGCTGGCGCTGATGAAAAACTCGTGTTCGCCGGCCTGGAAGGGCGGCGTGAAGCACGCCAAAAGCTTGTTCGCCAGGTACTGGGCGTCGCTGGCATGTTGCAGGCCGGGGAGCAGGATGATGAATTCATCACCGCCCAGGCGCGCAACGGTGTCGATGTCGCGCAGTTGCTCCTTGAGGCGCACCGCGATGTCTTTGAGCAGCAAGTCGCCGATCGGATGGCCGAGGCTGTCGTTGATATGTTTGAAGCGGTCCAGGTCGAGAAACAGCACGGCACCCTGTTTGCCGGTTTCCTGATGGCCATTGAGGGCGGCCTGCAGGCGGCTCTCGAACAGGGTGCGGTTGGGCAGGCCGGTCAGTGGATCGTGGTGCGCCTGGTAGTCGAGACGGGCCTGGGCCAGTTTGAGGCTGGAGATATCGGCAAAGACGGCGACGAAGTGCGTGATCATCTGATCGCGGTTGCGCACGGCGCTGATGGTCAGCCAGCTGGGGTACAGCTCGCCGTTCTTGCGCCGGTTGGAAATCTCGCCCTGCCAGTGCCCCTGGGCAGTCAATTGGTGCCACATCGCGGCGTAAAACGCGCTGTCATGCAGGCCGGAGGCGAGCAGGCGCGGTGTATTGCCAAGGGCTTCAGCCTCGCTGTATCCGGTGATTTCGCTGAAGGCGCGGTTGACGGCGCTGATGTTCTGCCGAATGTCGGTGATCAAGACGCCTTCGGCGGTGCTTTCAAACACCGTCGCGGCCTGTTGCAGTTTTTCCTGCATCAGCTGGCGTTCGGTAATGTCGCGGGCGATGGTCAGCATGCAATCTTCACCGGCAATCGGCAGCGGGCGGCTGGACACTTCACATAGCCGGATCTGCCCGTCGCTGCGACGGATATGGCAGATGAAGTCACGCACAAAACCATCGCGGTGCATCAACTCCAGCATGTGCTTGCGCTCGTTGAGGTCGACCCAGATGCCCAGGTCCAGGGTGGACTGGTCGAGGGAGGTGGCACTGTTGAAGCCGGTGATGCGGCTGAAACCATCGTTGACTTCAATCAGCAGGCCATCGCGTTGCCGGCTCAGCAGCAAACCGTCAGGGGAGGCGTGGAAGGCTTTGGCGAACTTCTCCTCGGAGGTTTGCAGTTGTTGCTGGGTTTCCTTGAGTTGGGTGATGTCGCGCACCACCACCACCAAGGCTTCGGTGGTGTCGAGCTGGAACGGCTCGGCCGAAATCAGCCCGGTGAACGCCTGGCCGTTGCTGCGCCGGAAAGGCATTTCGAGGTTGCGGATACTGGTGGTTTGCACCCGTTTCAGCAGGTCGGGGCCGATGCCCGGGATGCCCCAGATATTCAGGGACGTCGCAGTTTTGCCGAGCACTTCCTCGGCCGTCAGGCCAACCTGGTCCTCGAACGCTTTGTTGACCTCCAGCAGACAGCCATCGGACAGCCGCGCGATCACCAGAATGTCCGGGCACTGCTGGAACACGGAGGCAAATTTCTGCTCGGACAGTTGCAGCGCCTCCTCGGTGCGCTTGGCTTCGCTGATGTCGATCATCAAGCCGCGCAGTACCGGTTCGTGGCCGTGTTCGATCAGGCTGACAATGTCGCGCACCCACAGGCAGCGACCGTCGGCAGTGATCACCCGGTAATCGACACTGTGATCGCGGCTGGCGCGGGTTTCGCGGTAGCAATAGGCTTCGGTCCGCGTCAGGTCGGCCGGGTGGATGATGTTGCGCCAGAAGCCCGGAATCAGCCAATGCGCGCGGGGATAGCCGAGCAATTCCTCGGCATGTGGTGAGACGTAGCTATAGGTGAAGTCGGTGACGCTGGCTTCCCAGGCAATGGCGGACAGGCTCTCCACCAGCCCGCGATAGTGATATTCGCTGCTGCGCAGTTCCTGTTCGAGGGCGACACGGCGGGAAATTTCCGAGCTAAGCCGACGATTGATCCGAATCACGATGGCCAGGACGGTGCTCAGCAACAGCACCGCAGGCAGGCCGTACATCAGCAGATCGGTCCAGAATGTGCGGTGATCGGTGAAGCTGCCGACCCAATGTTGCTGGATCGCGTCGGTTTCCTGCGGGCTGAGGTCGGCCAGGACCTTGTCCAGGATGCCCACCAGCATTTTGTTGTCTCGTGGCACGCCCATCGCCAGTTGGTAGCGATAGGGGGTTTCGCCGCTGACGTACAAACCATCCAGTTTGAGCTGGCGCAGGCTCCAGACGCTGGAGGCCAGGTCGCCGACCACCGCATCCACCTCATCGGTCGCCAGGGCCTGCAACGTCGAACTGACGTTTGGCATGGCCACCAGGTTGAGGTCGGGATGGTGAGTGCGCAGCAGCTCATGGGGAGCGTAGTTCTCGACCACGGCAATCTTCAGGCCGTAGAGGTCCTTCAGGGTGCGGGGAGTGGCGCCGCCTTCATGGGCCAGGATGACGATAGGGAAGTCCAGGTATGGGCGCGTGAACGCCATGTAGCCCTGGCGCTCCGGCGTGGACATGATGCCTGGCAGCAGGTCGAGCTGGTTGTTGCGGGCCTGCTCCAGCACCGCGCTCCAGTTCACTGGCTCGATCAGCTTGACCCTCACGCCGAGGCGGTCCTGGATCAGGCGCACGTAATCCGCCGCCAGGCCTTGGTAGCGGCCGTTTTCGTCGCGGTATTCAAAAGGTGGCCACGACGCGTCCACCCCCAGGCGCAGCTCCTGATGGTCCGCCAGCCAGCCACGCTCATCATCAGTAAGAGTCAACGCGCCAGCCGTTGCGGTCCAGGTCAGCAGCGACAGCAGTAACACAGTCGGCAATCTGGGCATAACGGTCTCGTTATGGCACGGGGAATGTTTCGAGTGTAGACGGGCATTGCGGGGGAGGGGTGGTGCGGGGGCAGTTAATCTGTCGAGTTAAATCGATACAAAACAAAACCCCCGGCCTGGGCCGGGGGTTCTGGTATCACTCGTCGAGGAAGGAGCGCAGATGCTCGCTTCGCGTCGGGTGGCGCAACTTGCGCAGCGCCTTGGCTTCGATCTGACGGATCCGCTCACGGGTCACGTCAAACTGCTTACCGACTTCCTCAAGAGTGTGGTCGGTATTCATGTCGATGCCGAAACGCATGCGCAGTACCTTGGCTTCACGGGCAGTGAGGCCGGACAGTACGTCGCGAGTTGCTTCTTTAAGGCTCTCAACGGTGGCGACATCGATTGGCGACTGCATGGTCGAGTCTTCGATGAAGTCACCCAGATGAGAGTCTTCGTCATCACCGATCGGGGTTTCCATGGAGATCGGCTCTTTAGCGATCTTCAATACCTTGCGGATCTTGTCCTCAGGCATTTCCATGCGTTCGCCCAGCTCTTCCGGGGTCGGTTCGCGACCCATTTCCTGCAACATCTGCCGGGAAATACGGTTGAGCTTGTTGATCGTCTCGATCATGTGCACCGGAATACGGATGGTGCGGGCCTGGTCGGCGATCGAGCGAGTGATCGCCTGACGGATCCACCAGGTGGCATAGGTCGAGAACTTGTAGCCGCGACGGTATTCGAACTTGTCCACAGCCTTCATCAAGCCGATGTTGCCTTCCTGGATCAGATCGAGGAATTGCAGGCCACGGTTGGTGTACTTCTTGGCGATGGAGATCACCAGACGCAAGTTCGCTTCAACCATCTCTTTCTTCGCGCGGCGGGCCTTGGCCTCACCGATCGACATGCGACGGTTGATGTCCTTGATCTCGGCAATCGTCAGACCGGTTTCGGTCTCAAGCGCGGTCAGCTTCTGCTGGCAACGGATGATGTCGGGCTGCAGGCGACCAATGGCTTCGGCGTATTTTGCCTTGCCCTTGGCCAGTGCGTCGGTCCAGCTTTCGTCAACTTCGTTGCCCGGGAACTGGCGCAGGAAGTCGGCACGCGGCATGCGTGCATCACGCACACACAGCTGCATGATTGCGCGTTCTTGTGCACGCAGACGCTCAAGGGCGCTGCGAACACGCTCAACCAGGCCTTCGAATTGCTTCGGTACCAGCTTGATCGGCATGAACAGCTCAGCCAGGGCCAGCAGCTCGGCAATTGCCTGCTTGTTGGCGCGACCGTGCTTTTTCAGGGCCTTGCGGGTGATTTCCATTTGATCGGAAACCGCACCGAAACGCTGGGCAGCAATGATCGGGTCCGGACCGCTTTCGACTTCATCTTCGTCATCGCCGCTGGCTTCAGCGTCGTCGTCTTCGGAATCGTCGTCGGCTTTCGCGGCCTTGGCATCGACAGGCGGCGGTACTTCGGCGGCAGGCGGCGCAATGCCGTCGTCCGGATCGATATAACCGCTGAGGACGTCGGACAGGCGGCCACCTTCGGTGGTGACGCGAGTGTACTCGGAGAGAATGTGGTCAACCGTGCCTGGGAAGTGCGCGATTGCGCCCATCACTTCACGGATACCCTCTTCGATACGCTTGGCGATTTCGATTTCGCCTTCACGTGTCAGCAACTCGACGGTACCCATTTCACGCATATACATGCGCACAGGGTCAGTCGTGCGACCGATGTCGGTCTCCACCGCGGCCAGCGCGGCAGCGGCTTCTTCAGCGGCTGCCTCGTCGGTATCGGCGTCGGCCAACATAAGGGCGTCCGCATCCGGAGCACTCTCGTGTACGGGGATCCCCATGTCGTTAATCATGCGGATGATGTCTTCCACCTGCTCTGGATCTGAAATATCCTCAGGCAGGTGATCGTTGACCTCTGCGTAAGTCAGATACTTCTGCTCACGACCAAGGGTGATCAACTCTTTGATACGAGACTGCTGTTGCGCTTTTCCGGACATAACACCCTATCCACTGAAGGTCTTGGCGGGCAAAAAACAAGCCGAGGATTATACCCGAGCTATGACCTCACACGCCAGCTGAGGTCGGGTTTGATGCGGAAACATTCTGTTTTAAGAGGTCGCGCATCTGTTTTGCTATCTGAATTTGCTCTTCAGCCGACAATCCCGGCTGCCTTGCTCTCTTGATCAGTTCATCGAGGGTCTGCGTGTGCTGACCCGCGGATAACCTAGTAATGGTGTCTAAAAACTGTTGTTCAAGGTTATCGCCGTCAATTAGCCACTCCTTTTCCGCGAGGGCTTTCAACAAGCGGCCTTGTTCGGTTCCATGCCAGCGAGCCATCAGCTGAATAGAGTTTAGCTTAGGATTTTTCTGCACGGCTTCGATCAGGGCGATCAGCACCTGAGCGTAAGTGTTGCTCTCGTTGGCAAAGTGTTCGGCACTTTCAACCTTGCCCGCCAGTTGCGGGTGGTGGATAAGCGTGCGCAGGGCAATCAACGTCGGTGCCTCTACGGCAACCGGCGTGCGCGGAGCGTAGGCTTCGTCGCGATCACCGCGCTTGCCGTTCTTGCTCCAGGGCTTCTTGTCCCATTTCTTGCCGCCGGCGCCGGGTTTTTTCGGCGTCCATTCCTGCTGTGGCGCGTAGGCCTCCTGCGGTTGATGGAAATCCGAATAGTCCGGCATGGCGTCGTAATCCATGCCTGGGTCGTAGGCAGGCGGCGCGTCCTGCGGGGCGTTGTGCACCAGCTGGCTGACGGCTTCACCGCTCAGTCCGGTGATTTCGAGCAGGCGCATGCGCATCAGCGACTTCAGGTTGGCGCCTGGGACTTTGTCGATCAGCGGCGCAGCGAGGGTGGCCATGTGGGCCTTGCCTTCAAGCGAGCGTGGATCGGCTTCTTCGGTCAGTTGCTGGAAGAAGTAGTCGGCCAGCGGCTGTGCATGTTGGTTGATGCGCGCGCGGAACGCGTCGGTGCCTTCGGAACGGACCAGGGTGTCCGGGTCTTCGCCTTCGGGCAAAAACAGGAAGCGAGCGCGGCGCCCGTCCTGCAGGCTCGACAGCGTGGCTTCGAGGGCGCGCCAGGCGGCGTTGCGGCCGGCCTGGTCGCCGTCGAAGCAGAACAATACGCTGGGCACCACGCGAAACAGGCGCTTCATGTGTTCTTCGCTGGTCGCGGTGCCAAGGGTGGCCACCGCATTGCGCAGGCCTTGCTGAGCCAGCGCGATCACGTCCATGTAGCCTTCAACCACAATGATTTCATCGAGGTTGCGGTTGTTCTTGCGCGCCTCGAACAGCCCGTACAGCTCCTGGCCCTTGTGAAACACCGGGGTTTCCGGGGAGTTCAGGTATTTGGGCTTGTCATCACCCAGCACGCGGCCGCCGAAGGCGATGATGCGGCCCCGACTGTCGCGGATCGGAAACATCACGCGGTCGCGGAAACGGTCATAGCGCTTGCCGGTCTCGGCGTTTTCCACCAGCAGGCCAGCATCGATCATGGCTTTTTGCTGCAGGGTGTCGCTGCTCAGGTGCTTGTAGAGGTTGTCCCAGCCCGGCGGGGCGAAACCGAGGCCGAAGTCGCGGGCGATTTCACCGGTGAGTCCGCGACCCTTGAGGTAGTCGACGGCGGCCTTGCGCTGCGGATGGCTTTTAAGCGCCTGACGATAGAAGTCGGCAGCGGCCGTCAGCAGCGGGTACAGCGGCGAATCGGTAGGCTGGCGCGGTTTGTGCGCACGGCCACTTTCCTCGCGGGGGATTTCCATGCCGGCGGCTTTGGCCAGTTCCTCGACGGCCTGGGGGAAGTCCAGGTTGTCGTGGTCCATGATGAAGCCGAGGGCGTTGCCGCCGGCGCCGCAGCCGAAGCAGTAGTAGAACTGCTTGTCAGGGCTGACGCTGAACGAGGGTGTCTTTTCTTTGTGGAACGGGCAGCAGGCGGTGTAGTTCTTGCCGGCCTTCTTCATTTGCACGCGCGAGCTGACAACATCGACGATGTCGGTGCGGTTCAGAAGGTCGTCAATAAAGCTCTGGGGAATCAGCCCGGCCATGGCGTTCTCGTCATCACTGCGTGTAAATGAGGGCCCGTGAAGTGTTCAAGCGCGCGTATCGAGTGCTCGAGCATCTAGCGTCTGCATGGGGTGTACGGAAGTGTATCTGCCGAATATTCACTGACGTTAGTTTCTAATCAGTCTTCGGTGTGGAAATGTTGCCCTGGCGCCCGGTATTGGCCAACGGTGGGCCTCGGAAACGCCTTGATGGGCACAGTCGATCCAGTTGATCGCCTGTTTATGGAATAAGTGTGCTCGTCAGTAGCCTTGTTAGGCTCGTCAGAAGAGACGTGCACCGCTGGCAGAAGAGCCAGTCCTGACGTGTGAAGCAGTGTCTCGGTCGCGTGTGCGGCGTCGACGGTGAAGCATCAAGCGATATCCGCAAATGCCAACAGCCCGGCTGAGGGCCGGGCTTGGCAGAAGCTTGCTACGAACGTCTGTGTATTAGTACAGACGAACGGCGCGGCGCTGCTCGCGCTGAACTTTCTTGGCGTGACGCTTAACAGCGGCTGCTGCTTTACGCTTACGCTCAGAAGTTGGCTTCTCGTAAAATTCGCGGCTACGAACTTCAGCCAGAACACCGGCTTTTTCGCAGGAGCGCTTGAAACGACGCAGAGCTACGTCGAAGGGTTCGTTCTCTTTTACTTTGACGGCTGGCATCCAGAGCTACCTTCTTTCATTACCGGGATCAACGTTCTCGTCGCAAAAAATTCGCGGCTGAGGTCGTCGGTTTTTAAGGGTTGCGGATGTTAACCCCTCATTGCCCGGAATGCAAAGCCTCTGATCGAAAACCGCTAGTCGGGAGGGGGAGTGGCGACTATTATGCGCGCCTTCGAATTCAGCCTCTACAAGGCGCAAACCCATGCTAGTACTGGGACTTGAAACCTCCTGCGACGAAACCGGTGTCGCACTTTACGACAGTGAACGCGGGCTCCTCGCCGATGCGCTGTTCAGTCAGATCGACCTGCACCGCGCTTATGGCGGCGTGGTGCCCGAGCTCGCCAGCCGTGATCACGTCAAGCGCATGCTGCCGTTGATTCGCCAGGTGCTGGACGAAGCCGGTTGCGTGCCGACCGAGATCGACGCCATTGCCTACACCGCTGGCCCCGGATTGGTCGGAGCCCTGCTGGTTGGGGCCTCTTGCGCCCAGGCGCTGGCCTTCGCCTGGGGGATTCCGGCCCTGGGTGTGCACCACATGGAAGGCCATTTATTGGCGCCGATGCTGGAAAAAACACCGCCGCAGTTCCCGTTCGTCGCTTTGTTGGTTTCCGGCGGTCATACGCAGCTGGTCCAGGTCGACGGGATCGGCCAATACACGTTGTTAGGCGAGTCGCTGGATGACGCTGCCGGTGAAGCATTCGACAAGACCGCGAAGATGATGGGGCTCAATTATCCCGGTGGTCCGGAAATCGCCCGGCTCGCCGAAAAGGGCGTGCCGGGCCGCTACACCTTCCCGCGCCCGATGTGCGATCGGCCGGGCCTGATGTTCAGCTTCAGCGGCTTGAAAACCTCGGCGCTGAACACCTGGCAGCAGAGCGTCAGCGCCGGGGACGACAGTGAGCAAGCCCGTTGCGACATCGCGCTGGCGTTCCAGCAGGCCGTGGTGGAGACTTTGACCATCAAGTGCAAGCGTGCCCTGAAACAGGCTGGCATGAAGCGCCTGGTGATCGCAGGCGGCGTCAGCGCCAACAAGGCCTTGCGCGCTTCGCTGGAAAAAATGCTCGGCGACATGAAGGGTGATGTGTTCTACGCGCGGCCGGAGTTCTGTACCGACAACGGCGCGATGATCGCCTATGCCGGTTGCCAGCGCCTGCAGGCCGGGCAACATGAAAGCCTGGCGATCAGCGTGCAGGCACGTTGGCCGATGGAGCAGTTGTCACCGCTGTGAGGTGCAGCGTGGGCCGGGCGCATTGGGGGGTATTTAAAAATGCCGTTCGCGCCCGGCAAACAGGTCGCGTAAATTGCCCCGGTGGCGCCAGACGATCAGCAGCGTCAACACGCTCATCGGCAGCAGCGCTGCCGGTTCCTGCCAGGCCAGCAACGGTAGGGTGAGCGGGGTGGCGATCAATGCGGCCAGTGAGCTGGTGCGGGTCAGGTAGAACGTCAGCAGCCAGGCCAGCACGGCCAGCAACGCCGCGGGAGGGTAAATCCCCAGCAGCATGCCGGCTGCCGTCGCGACCCCTTTGCCGCCGCGAAAGCGGAAGTACAGCGGAAACAGATGGCCCAGGACGGCGCACACGCCCACCCAGGCCTGCTGCTGCAGGGACAGGCCGGCAGCATTGGCGATCAGTACGGGCAAGAGGCCCTTGCAGACGTCGCCGAGCAACGTCAGGACGGCAAGCTTCTTGCCCGCCAGGCGCAACATATTGGTGGCGCCGGCATTGCCTGAGCCACTCATTCGCGGGTCGGGATTTCCCGTCAGGCGGCTGAGCAAAATGGCAAAGGACAGCGAGCCGAGCAGGTAGGCGAGAATCGCCAGTGACCAAAACATGCTAACTATTCCGGGCGAGGACGCCCTGATTCTAACGGGGCATCGCGCCCTTGTCGTGCTGCGGAGAAGAGTGCTTGGACAGAGTGTTTATCGAAGGCCTGGAAGTCGACACCGTGATCGGGGCCTACGACTGGGAGCGTGGCATTCGCCAATGTCTGCGCCTGGACCTGAGTTTTGCCTGGGATAATCGCCCGGCGGCTGCGGGTGACGACCTGACCCTGGCCCTGGATTACGCCAGCGTGTCCGCGCGTATCCAGGCCTTTGCCGAGCAGTCCCAGTACCAACTGGTGGAAACCTTCGCCGAGCGCCTGGCCGAAGTGCTGATGAGTGAGTTCCAGATTCCCTGGCTGCACCTCAAGTTGACCAAGCCGGGAGCCGTGCCGGCTGCCAAGGGCGTGGGCGTGGAGATCGAGCGCGGATGTCGCTAACTCAGGTTTATCTTGGTCTCGGTAGCAATATCGAGCGCGAGCCGCGTTTGCACGCAGGCCTGGATGCCCTGGCGAGCTTTTTGACGGATATGCGCTGTTCGGCGGTGTTCGAAAGCCAGCCGGTGGGCATCAAGAGCGGGCCCTTCTTCAACTTGGTGGTGTCGGGCTATACCGACCTGCCGTTGATGGAACTGGACCGTCGGCTCAAGTTCATCGAGGCCGATAACGGTCGCTATGCGCCAGACCGCAAGGGCCTGCCGCTGGACATCGACGTGCTGCTGTATGGCGAACTGGTGGGCAATTTCGATGGTTTGATCCTGCCGCGTGCGGAGATCCTGAAGAATGCGTTTGTGCTGTGGCCGCTGTCGTTGATGGCGCCGGAGCGTGTGCACCCTGAGGTGGGCAAGACCCTGGCTGAGCTGTGGCGCGATGCACAGATCGACCAGGTGCTGGCCCCGGTCGCATTTGAGTGGCAAGGCCAGCAACTGACGCCGAACACACTCCTGTAGAAGTCCGGCTTGCCGGCGATAGCGACCGCGGATACACGATCGCCGGCAAGCCGACTGCTACAGGGCGTGGTGTTCCTTGTAGATTTTTAATGCTTTGAGCCGTTCGCGCTTGAGTGCCTCGCCCAATTCCGGGCCTTTGAAACCCTTCTCCAGCAAGGGCGCGACTGCAACTTCGCGCGCGACCTTGGCCGCGCCGCGCAAATAATCCGCCTGTGGATAACTCCTTTGCTCCAGACCTTTACGGCCTCGCGCGTCCATCTCACAACTCACCACAAACTCTTCAAAGCGCTGCGGCCGCCGGTAGACATCGAAACTCTGCAGCAAATCCAGGAGTGTCGAGGCTTTGAGCTCCAGTGCGCGATGACCGTGGGTGTGATACTGGCCGACCAGCAGTGCCAATTCCTGGCAGTCCCTGGGCACTTTGAAGCGCTCGTTGACCGCCTTGATCAGCTTCAAGCCACGGTGTTCGTGGGCAATATGCTGTGGCAACTTATCCACAGGCGTTAATCCCTTGCCCAGGTCATGCAGCAGGCAGGCCCAGCGCACGGTCAGCGGCTGTTGGTGCAAGGCGGCCTGCTGCAGCACGCTCAAGGTGTGTACGCCGGTGTCGATCTCGGGATGATGGGCTGCGGGCTGTGGCACGCCGAACAGTGCGTCCACTTCCGGCATCAATGTTTTCAGCGCGTTGCAGTCGCGCAGGACCTGGATAAAGACCTGTGGCTGATCTTCCATCAGTGCGCGGGAGATTTCTTTCCAGCTGCGCTCTGGCGTGAGGGCCTCCAGTTCACCGGATTCGCTGAGCTGACGCATCAGTTCCAGGGTCTCGGGTGCGACGGTGAAACCCAGGTGTGCGTAGCGCGCGGCAAAGCGGGCAACACGCAGTACACGCAGGGGATCTTCGGCGAACGCGGGGGAAACGTGGCGCAAAACGCGCGCTTCAAGGTCGCGCTGGCCGTGGTAAGGGTCGGTCAGGCTGCCGTCGTCGTCTTCGGCCATGGCGTTGATGGTCAGGTCGCGGCGGATTAGGTCTTCTTCCAGCGTGACCTCGGGGCTGGCGTGGAATACAAAACCACCATAACCCCTGCCGCTCTTGCGCTCAGTGCGGGCCAGGGCGTATTCATCGCCGTTTTTCGGGTCCAGGAATACCGGGAAGTCAGCACCCACCGGCTTGTAGCCCTTGGCGAGCATCTCTTCGGTCGTTGCACCGACGACGACACGGTCGATATCGGTGACTTCGATGCCCAGCAGGCGGTCCCGTACGGCGCCGCCGACTTTGTAGATTTTCATGAAAAAGCCTCCATTAGCGGCACAGGATACCGCCTGTGCCTGACCAATGGAGGCTTTGCTGTTTCAGAGATGAACGACGGCCAGGTCCAGGCGGCCGTAGTCGTTGTCGTTGTGATCGCTGCGCGGCGGCACGTGGTGGGTTTTCATCACCTGATCGCCCTGCAGGGTCTCCAGATGGATGTCGAACCCCCACAGCCGATGCAGGTGCTTGAGCACTTCCTCGGTGGATTCACCCAGCGGTTTGCGGTCGTGCTGCTGATGACGCAGGGTCAGCGAGCGGTCGCCACGTACGTCGATACTGTAGATCTGCACGTTGGGTTCTCGGTTGCCCAGGTTGTACTGCGCCGCCAGGGTTTCGCGGATGACGCGATAACCGGGTTCGTCATGGATGGCGGGTACCACCAGGTCATCCTTGAGGTCGTCATCCAGAATACTGAACAGCTTGAGATCGCGAATAACCTGAGGCGACAGGTACTGCAGGATGAAACTCTCGTCCTTGAAGCTGCTCATGGCGAACTTGATGGTCGAGAGCCAGTCGCTGCCAGCGATCTCCGGGAACCAGCGGCGATCCTCCTCGGTGGGGTGTTCGCACATGCGCCGGATGTCGCGGTACATGGCAAACCCCAGGGCATACGGGTTGATGCCGCTGTAGTACGGGCTGTCAAAGCCCGGCTGGAACACCACACTGGTGTGGGACGTGAGGAACTCCATCATGAAGCCGTCAGTGACCAGGCCTTCGTCGTACAGGTCGTTCATCAAGGTGTAGTGCCAGAACGTCGCCCAGCCTTCGTTCATCACCTGGGTCTGGCGCTGTGGATAAAAATACTGGGCGATCTTGCGCACGATGCGCACGATTTCCCGTTGCCATGGCTCCAGCAGCGGCGCGTGTTTTTCAAGGAAGTACAGGATGTTTTCCTGAGGTTCGGCGGGGAAGCGTGCATTGTCCTTGTCGTTGTTTTTGCCGGCCTTTTTAGGAATGGTGCGCCACAGGTCATTGATCTGCTTCTGCAGATGCTCCTCGCGCTCCTTCTGGCGCAGGCGTTCTTCCTCGGCGGAAATCGGATAAGGGCGTTTGTAGCGGTCAACGCCGTAGTTCATCAGGGCGTGGCAGGAGTCGAGCAGGTCTTCCACCGCGTCGATGCCGTGGCGTTCCTCACACTGCATGATGTACTGCTTGGCGAATACCAGGTAATCGATGATCGAGCTGGCGTCGGTCCAGGTGCGGAACAGGTAGTTGCCCTTGAAGAAGCTGTTGTGGCCATAGCAGGCGTGGGCCACCACCAACGCCTGCATGCAGATGGTGTTTTCTTCCATCAGGTAGGCGATGCACGGGTCGGAATTGATCACGATCTCGTAGGCAAGGCCCATCTGCCCGCGGGTGTAGGACTTCTCGGTGCTGAGGAAGTGTTTGCCGTAGGACCAATGGTGGTAACCCAGAGGCATGCCGACAGAGGCGTAGGCATCCATCATCTGTTCGGCGGTGATCACTTCGATCTGGTTGGGGTAGGTATCCAGGGCATAACCCGCCGCGATGCGGCTGATTTCCCGGTCATAGGCCTGGATCAGTTCGAAGGTCCATTCAGACCCCGTGGAAATGGGTTGGCGCTTATGCTCTTTTTTGGCGGTCATGTCACTAACCTGCGCTGGAAGAGTTCACGGAAGACCGGGTAGATATCGCCGGCCGAGACCAGTTGCTGTTGCGCGAATGTATCGGCAAAGGCTTCGCCGATGCGCTCGTATTCAAACCACAGGGCCTGGTGCTCACGGGGGGTGATCTCGACGTACGTGTAGTACTGCACGAACGGCATGATCTGGTTGATCAGGATGTCGCGGCAGATCGGTGAATCGTCGTTCCAGTTGTCGCCGTCGGAAGCCTGGGCGGCGTAGATGTTCCACTCGTTGGCCGGGTAGCGTTCGGCCATGATCTCCTGCATCAGCTTCAAGGCGCTGGAGACGATGGTGCCGCCGGTTTCCCTTGAGTAGAAGAACTCCTCCTCGTCGACTTCCCGGGCGCTGGTGTGATGACGGATAAACACCACGTCGATCTTGTCGTAGTTTCGCTTCAGGAACAGGTACAGCAGGATGAAGAACCGCTTGGCGATGTCCTTCGTGGCCTGGGTCATGGAGCCGGACACGTCCATCAGGCAGAACATCACGGCCTTGGAACTGGGGTTGGGCTGCTTGACCAGCAGGTTGTACTTGAGGTCGAAGGTGTCGAGAAACGGCACGCGATGGATACGCGCGCTGAGTTTTTCGATTTCCGCTTCCATTTCCTGAATATCGCCGAAGTTGTCCGGTTCTTCGCGTTTCAAGCGTGCCAGTTCTTCCTTGGCTTCCTTCAGTTTGGCGCGGCTGCTGCCGGACAGGGCGATACGCCGGGCGTGGGCCGAGCGCAGGGTACGAATGATGTTGATCCGGGACGGGTTGCCCTCGTTGCTGATCCCGGCGCGTACGGTCTTGTAGGTATCGGTGCCGGTCAGGTTGCGCTTGACCAGGTTGGGCAGCTCCAGGTCCTCGAACATGAACTCGAGGAACTCTTCCTGGGTGATCTGGAACACGAACTCATCCATGCCTTCGCCGGAATTGCCGGCCTTGCCCGGGCCCTTGCCGCCGCCACCGCCTTGGGGGCGCTGGATATGTTCGCCGGTGGTGAATTCCTTGTTGCCGGGATGCACGACGGTCTGTTTGCCGCCCCGGCCATGGTGAAGCACTGGTTCGTCGATGTCCCTTCCGGGAATGCTGATCTGTTCACCATGCTCCATGTCGGTGATGGAGCGGCGGCTGACGGCCTCTTCAACGGCCTTTTTGATGTGGTCACGGTAACGCCGCAGGAAACGCTGGCGGTTTACCGTGCTCTTGTTCTTGCCATTGAGGCGTCGGTCGATCACATAGCTCATGGGGAGCCCTCCGGGCAGCTTCACGTTACAAGCTTCAAGCCGCGAGCTGGAAGCTTAGAGACAAGCGGTCAGCTGCCAGGCCAAAGACCTGGCAGCGCACGCCTGCCGCTGCCTTACTGCGATTTACGAACTCGCAGGTACCACTCGGAGAGCAGCCGTACCTGTTTGTCGGTGTAGCCACGCTCGACCATTCGTGTGACGAAGTCGTTGTGTTTTTGCTGATCCTCCTTGCTGGCCTTGGCATTGAAGCTGATGACCGGCAGCAGATCCTCGGTGTTGGAGAACATTTTCTTCTCGATGACCACCCGCAGCTTCTCGTAGCTGAGCCAGGTGGGGTTCTTGCCGTTGTTGTTGGCGCGGGCGCGCAACACGAAGTTGACGATCTCGTTGCGGAAATCCTTCGGATTGCTGATACCTGCCGGTTTTTCGATCTTTTCCAGTTCCTCGTTGAGGGCCACGCGGTTGAGGATTTCGCCGGTTTCCGGGTCGCGATATTCCTGGTCCTGGATCCAGAAGTCGGCGTACAGCACGTAGCGATCGAAAATGTTCTGGCCGTATTCGCTGTAGGACTCCAGGTAAGCCGTCTGGATTTCCTTGCCAATGAACTCGATGTAGCGCGGTGCCAGGTATTCCTTGAGGAAGCGCAGGTAGCGCTCGCGGGTTTCGGCCTGGAATTGTTCCTGTTCGATCTGCTGCTCCAGCACATACAGCAAGTGCACCGGGTTGGCGGCAATCTCATGGGGGTCGAAGTTGAAGACCTTGGACAGGATCTTGAACGCGAAACGTGTCGACAGGCCGTTCATGCCCTCATCCACACCTGCCGTGTCGCGGTATTCCTGGATCGACTTGGCCTTGGGATCGGTGTCCTTGAGGTTTTCGCCGTCGTATACGCGCATCTTCGAATAGATATTCGAGTTCTCCGGCTCCTTGAGGCGCGACAGCACGGTGAACTGGGCGAGCATCTTCAGGGTGTCGGGTGCGCAATGCGCCTTGGCCAGGGAGCTGTTGAACAGCAGCTTGTCGTAGATCTTGATCTCATCGCTGACGCGCAGGCAGTACGGCACCTTGACGATATAGATCCGGTCGATGAAGGCCTCGTTGTTCTTGTTGTTGCGGAAGGTGTGCCATTCCGATTCGTTGGAGTGGGCCAGCAGGATCCCGGTGAACGGAATCGCGCCGAGGCCTTCGGTACTGTTGTAGTTGCCTTCCTGGGTCGCGGTGAGCAATGGGTGCAGCACCTTGATCGGCGCCTTGAACATCTCCACGAACTCCATCAGGCCCTGGTTGGCCCGGCACAGTGCGCCCGAGTAGCTATAGGCGTCGGCGTCGTTCTGTGGGAATTCTTCCAGTTTGCGGATATCGACCTTGCCGACCAGCGCCGAGATGTCCTGGTTGTTCTCGTCGCCAGGTTCGGTCTTGGCCACGCCGATCTGGTTGAGGATCGATGGGTAGAGTTTCACGACGCGGAACTGGCTGATGTCGCCGCCGAATTCGGCCAGGCGCTTGGTGGCCCAGGGCGACATGATGGTGTTGAGGTAGCGGCGTGGGATGCCGAAGTCTTCTTCGAGGATCGCGCCATCTTCCGTGGCGTTGAACAGGCCCAGGGGCGACTCGAAGACCGGTGAGCCCTTGATGGCGTAGAAGGGCACCTTCTCGATCAGTTGTTTGAGTTTTTCGGCCAGGGACGATTTACCGCCGCCGACGGGGCCGAGCAGATAGAGGATCTGTTTCTTCTCCTCCAGGCCTTGGGCGGCGTGGCGGAAGTAGGAGACGATCTGGTCTATGCATTCTTCCATGCCGTGGAAGTCTTCAAAGGCCGGATAGCGGCGGATCACCTTGTTGGAGAATATTCGCGACAGGCGCGAATTGTTGGCGGTTTCCACCAGCTCCGGCTCGCCAATCGCCAATAGCAGGCGCTCGGCGGCAGACGCGTAGGTGCTGCGATCCTGTTTGCACAGCTCGAGATACTCTTGAAGCGTGAGTTCTTCCTGCTGTGTGGATGCGAAGCGTTGTTGGAAGTGGCTGAAAATACTCATGACGTCGTCACCTCGCTCGATACGTGGAGCCGACGCCGGATCAATCAGTCGATGCTGGCAGTCATTGACGAACGCCAATGGCCGTTTTCCCCCCAGAACACCCTGAAACGCTACCGATGACCCGCACGCCGGTGTACCGGCTCTCCCCTGATTCGGATGGCCTGCGCTTAAGGATAGTTCGGAATCGGAGAGGTCAAGGCGCGATGCGCAATTAGTTTGGCTGCGCCGTTCGTCAGAAGCGGCGCGAGCCCAAGCGTCACGCGGGGTAGCGGGGTGTGAAAAAAATTATTGCGAATCCCCTGAAGCAATTTCTGCAGGATACGTCGTACGCCACAGCTCAAAGCCACCGTCCAGGCTGTAGACGTCGGAGAAGCCCTGGCTGACCAGATAGGCGGCCGCGCTCTGGCTGGAGTTGCCGTGGTAGCAGGCCACGATTAGCGGCGCGTCGAGGTCGGCGGCGCGGATGAAATCGGCGATGTTGACGTTGTCCAGGTGCTGGGCACCGGTGATGTGGCCTGCCACATACGTCGGCTGGTCACGGATGTCGACCACCACGGCACCTTGCTCGCGCAGGGCCTGGGCTTGTTCGGGAGGGATACGTTTGAATTCGCTCATGGCGGGCTCCTTGGGCATGGCGGCTGCGTCTAGCGCTTGGCGGCAGCCGGCAGTGTAACGGGAAGGGTGGATTGACACTGGCAGCCGTGGCGCTCGCCGGTGTCGATGTTCATCAGGGTCATGGTGCCGCCCCACACACAGCCGGTGTCGAGGGCGAACACGCCGGGCTCGTCGCATTTACCCTCAAGGGCGGCCCAGTGACCGAAGACAATCTGCGTGTCGCGGGTCTTGCGCTCTTTATGGGCGAACCAGGGCTTGTAGCCGGGCAGCGCGGTGTCGGCGCCTTCCTTGCTCTTGAGGTCCAGCTTGCCCTCGGCAGTGCAGAAACGCATGCGGGTGAAGTAGTTGGTGATGACCCGCAGGCGGGTCACGCCGGTAAGGTCGTTGTCCCACTTCACTGGCTCATTGCCGTACATGCCGTCGAGGTAGGTGGTGTAGAGGGTGTCATCAGCCAGCGCGGTCTCGACTTCGGCGGCGCACTTGAGGGCTTTCTTCAACGTCCACTGCGGCGGGATGCCAGCATGCACCATGGCCATGTTGCGGCCTTCGTCGTAATGCATGAGTTTTTGCCGACGCAGCCAGTCGAGCAATTCGGCCCGATCCGGGGCTTCGAGGATTTCGCGCAGGGTGTCGCCCTTTTTCAGGCGTTCGATGTTATTGCCGGCCGCCAGCAAGTGCAGATCGTGGTTGCCGAGTACGCACACCAGCGAGTCGCGCAGGCTATAGAGGTAGCGCAGCGTCTCCAGCGATTGCGGGCCACGATTGACCAGGTCACCCACCAGCCACAGGCGATCGCGCGACGGGTCGAAGGCGACGCGCTCGAGCAGGCACTTGAGGGGCTCCAGGCAGCCTTGCAGGTCACCGACCGCGTACATCGCCATCAGTGCAGGGCTCCCGGCACGGCAAGGCGAAAGGGAGCAATGACGGCGTCGAACAGTTGGCCGTCGGTGGCTTTCATCTGATAGGAGCCTTGCATGGTGCCGACCTTGGAGGTCATCACCGTGCCGCTGCTGTAGGTGTGGCTGGCGCCAATATCGATCAACGGTTGCTGGCCGACCACCCCGGCGCCGCGCACTTCCTCGACCTGGCCGTCACCGTCGGTGATCACCCAGTGGCGTGACAGCAGCTTGGCCGGCACCAGCCCGTTGTTTTTCACCGTGATGGTGTAGGCAAAGGCGAAGCGGTTCTGTTCAGGTTGCGATTGGTCCGCCAGGAAGCGGGTGACGACGCTGACGTCGATCTGGTAGCGAGGATCGGACATGCAAGAGGCCTTAAAAGCAAAAGCGGAGGACAGCAGATGCGGATCAGTCTAGGCCAATAGGTGGGCACTAGGCCAGACATGCCGTCTGGCCGGGTGGGCACGCCCTTGTTAGAGCCGGCTTGTTGGCGATAGCGAGTTTGAGTGCGCCATCGCCGGCAAGCCGGCTGCTACGGGGTTATTCGACGGCGGGGGCGGGCTGAATGGCAAGCTGGTCCGCCAGGCGCACGAACGCCGCCAGGTCCAGTTGTTCGGGGCGCAGGCTGCCGTCGACGCCGGCGGCTTCGATTTCGGCGTTGCTCAACAGCGCCTTGAGCGTGTTGCGCAGGGTCTTGCGGCGCTGATTGAACGCTTCGCGCACCACGCGCTCGAGCAGCTTGTGATCCTTGGCCGGGTGCGGCAGAACGGCGTGCGGCACCAGGCGCACGATGGCTGAGTCAACCTTGGGCGGTGGATTGAACGCACCTGGGCCGACGTTGAACAGATGTTCCACGCGGCAGTGGTACTGGACCATGATCGACAGGCGGCCCCAATCACCACCACCAGGCCCTGCAGCCAGGCGTTCGACCACTTCTTTCTGCAGCATGAAGTGCATGTCGCGGATGATCCCGGCGTTGTTCAGCAGGTGGAAAATCAGCGGTGTGGAGATGTTGTACGGCAGGTTGCCGACTACGCGCAGGCTGTTGGGCGCGGCATTGAGGGTGTTGAAGTCGAACTTCAGGGCGTCGCCCTGGTGCAGATTGAAGTTGGGCTTGCCGGCGAACTGCTGGTTGAGGATCGGGATCAGGTCCTTGTCCAGTTCCACCACGTCCAGTTGGCCGCCGCTGGCCAACAGGCCTTGGGTCAGTGCGCCCTGGCCCGGGCCGATTTCCAGCAGGCGGTCTTCGGGCTTGGCATGGATGGAGCGCAGGATGCGGTCGATCACGCCAGCGTCGTGCAGGAAGTTTTGCCCGAAGCGCTTGCGCGCCCGGTGTTGGTAATGCTCGGTCATATACGGGTCTCGGCCATCTGATAGGCGGTTTCCAGGGCCACGTGCAGGCTGCCGGTATCGATCTTGCCGCTGCCTGCCAGGTCCAGGGCGGTGCCATGGTCGACGGAG
Organism: Pseudomonas aylmerensis; assembly: GCF_001702265.1. Taxonomy (GTDB): domain Bacteria; phylum Pseudomonadota; class Gammaproteobacteria; order Pseudomonadales; family Pseudomonadaceae; genus Aquipseudomonas; species Aquipseudomonas aylmerensis. Next base: position 35,791 of record NZ_MAUE01000021.1, on the reverse strand, counting down.
GTGCGGATGATCGGCAGGCCCAGTGTCACGTTGACTGCGGCGCCGAAGCCTTTGTATTTCAGCACGGGCAGCCCCTGGTCATGGTACATCGCCAGCACTGCATCGCAGTGCTCCAGATATTTGGGGGTAAACAGAGTGTCTGCAGGCAGCGGGCCGCGCAGGTCCATGCCTTCTTGGCGCAGACGCTCCAGGGTTGGTTCGATGATGTCGATTTCTTCATGGCCCAAATGGCCGCCTTCACCGGCGTGGGGGTTGAGCCCACAAACCAGGATGCGCGGTTGGGCAATGCCGAATTTATGTTGCAGGTCGGCGTGCAGGATGCGCGTTACGCGTTCGACACGTTCAACGGTGATGGCGTCGGCAATCTCGCGCAGTGGCAGGTGCGTGGTCACCAGGGCGACCCGCAGGCCGCGCGTGGCCAACATCATCACGACTTGTTCGGTGTGCGTCAGCTCGGCAAGGAATTCGGTGTGGCCGGAAAAGGCGATACCGGATTCGTTGATCACGCCTTTGTGCACCGGCGCGGTGATCATGCCGGCGAAGTCGCCGTCGATGCAGCCCTGGCCAGCACGTGTCAGGGTTTGCAGGACAAAGGCCGCATTGGCCTTGTTCAGCTGCCCGGCCACGACCTTGGCTGCAAGCGGGGTGTCCCACACGTACAGGCTGCCGGCAGGAGCAGGCAGGTCAGGCCAGTTGCCCGGCGCGACGTCCAGCAGATTGACCGCCACGCCCAGCTGCGCGGCCCGCTCAAGGAGCAGGTCACGGCTGGTAATGGCAATCAGGGGGTGTGGCTGGGGTTGCGAGGCGAGCAGCAGGCACAGGTCTGGACCAATGCCGGCCGGCTCGCCGGGTGTCACCGCGAAACGCTGGGGTTTCACTGGGCTGCCTGGTCGGTGCCTGTTTGCTCGGCGCCTGGCAGCTTGTTCTCTACATAAGCTTCGTCACGGATCTGACGCAGCCAGGTTTGCAGCTCTTCGTCGTATTTGCGGTTACGCAGTACGTTCAGTGCTTGTTGCTCGCGGGCCTGACTGGTGTTGTCGGTGGCGCGACGGCCAAGGACTTCCAGTACGTGCCAGCCATATTGGGTCTTGAACGGCTTGGACAGCACGCCTTGTGGCGTTTCGGCCATCACCTGCTGGAACTCCGGCACCAGGGCCTTCGGGTCGATCCAGTTCAAGTCGCCGCCGTTGAGGGCAGAACCCGGGTCTTCCGAGAAGCTCTTGGCCAGGGTGGCGAAGTCTTCACCGCTTTCGATGCGGTCATAGATCTTCTGGGCCAGTTCCTTGGTTTGCGCTTCGCTGCGGATTTCGCTTGGTTTGACCAGGATATGACGAACATGCACTTCGTCTTTCAGCGAGGTCTCGCCGCCACGTTTTTCCAGGAGCTTGAGGATGATGAAGCCACCCGGCGTGCGTGCAGGCTGGGTGATGCCACCGACTTCCATCGCGCTCAGCTCGCGGTCGAACGGAGGTGGCAATTGAGCAGCTTTACGCCAGCCCATGTCACCGCCTTCGAGGGCGTTGTCGCTGCCCGACTGGGCGATCGCCATTTGGGCGAAGTCGGCACCGGCCTTCAGGCGATCATAGATAGCCTGGGTCTTGGCCGCAGCGGCATTCAGCTGCTCGGATGTGGCGCTGTCAGGCGTGGCGATCAGGATGTTGGCCAGGTGCAGCTCTTCGGACAGCTGCATCTTGCCCAGGTCAGACGCCAGGAAGTTCTTCACTTCCTGCTCGGACACCTGAACGCGTTCGGCCACACGACGCTGGCGCACACGGCTGATGATCATTTCACGACGGATCTGGTCACGGGCGTCCTCATAGGACAAACCATCGTGGGCCAGGGCCGCGCGGAACTGGTCAATGCTCATGTTGTTGCGCTGGGCAATGGTGCCCACGGCCTGGTTCAGTTCTTCATCCGAAATACGGATGCCGGAACGGTCGCCGATCTGCAGTTGCAGGTTCTCGACGATCAGGCGCTCAAGCACCTGCTGGTCCAGGACGCTGGTAGGCGGCACGCCACCGCCACGCTTGGCGATGGTTTGCTGGACTTCCTTGACGCGCTGGTCCAGTTGGCTCTGCATGATCACGTCGTTATCGACGATGGCCACTACTTTATCCAGTTCTTGAACCGCAGCGTGAGCCGATGCGGTACCCAGGAACAGCGCGCCCAGCACTAGCGGGCGCAGACAATCAGAAAGCTTGGTCTTCACGTTCACGATAACCTTCAATGCCTTTGTCGAGGAAGCTCTCTACCTTGGCGCCGGTCAGGCCGCCGAGTCCTTTGAGGACGATTTGCAGGAAGAGCCCGTGGTCACCCTTTTCGTTAAGCGGGGCGATCTGGCTGTATTCGTCGTTGGAAACCCAGTAACGGTTGATCAAGCGCAGTTTCCAGCAGCAGTTGTCGTACTCGAAACCACCGAAGGCTTCCAGGGTACGGTTGCGAGCGTAGTCATACTGCCAGCGGGTGATCAGGTTCCACTGTGGAATGATCGGCCACATCATCGAGAAGTCGTGTTGCTGGATTTTGTAGTAATCCTTCACGAAGTTCGGATCGCCTGGCTGGCCATAGTCACCACCGAACTGCCATTTGCCGGTCAGCTGGTTGTAGACGACCTGGTCGTTACGATAGCGATAGCCGACGTTGATGATCTTGTTCGGGTTGTCTTCCGGCTGGTAGTGAAGCATCGCGCTGCCGGAACGAGGACTGTGATTCTCGGTGTCCCAGTTGTAGTCGGCAGTGGCGCGCCAGTCGCGGTTGAAGCGGAACTCGTAGTCCAGGGCGATTGGCGAGACATCGGACTGTGCGTCGGCACGGTCGGAAGCCAGGATGCCCGGCAGTTGCACTTCACGATCCTTGAAGTACAGCGCCTGGCCCACGGATACGCGCTGACGCTCGAAGCCGTTGTCTTCGATCCAGCGGCTGGTCAAGCCCAGGGAAAGCTTGTTCTCGTCGCCGATACGGTCGGAGCCGCTGAAGCGGTTGTCGCGGAACAGCGACGCGTAGCTGAACGAGTACTCGCTGGTGTCAAACACCGGGATATCGCTCTGGTCCTTGTTCGGTACGTACAGGTAGAACGCACGCGGCTCGAGGGTCTGGCGATAGTCTTTGCCGAACCAGTTGGTGTTGCGATCGAAGTACAGGCCGCTGTCGATGCTGGCCACCGGAAGCGCACGGTCCTGGGAGCTCTTGAAGGTGCCGCCCGCGTACGGGTTGGCAGCGGTGGCTGCAGCCTGATCAGCAACGATCTGGTTCTTGCCGATGTTGTCCAGGTCCAGGTCGTACTTGGTGTAGACGTACTTGAGCTTCGGCGTCACGAAGCCGTAGGTCCAGTTCATCGGGTATTCGACGGCTGGCGCTACGTTCAGGCGAGTACCGTTTGCACGGGTCAGGCCGCGAACATAGGTGTCCAGGCGCGGTTCAATCTCGCCGTTTTCGTTGGTGAAGCTACCGTTTTCCAGGTCGCGGTCGAAGCGTACGGCTTCGGTCTCGTAGCTGAAGTTCAAGCCACCTGGATGGTACGGCAGGGTACCGTTGAAGGTGATCTGCGGCAGGCGGTCATACGGGGTGACCTGGGAAATCGTGGCCAACTGGTAGGCCTGCAGGTTCAGACGTGCCTGGAAGGTGTCGCCGCGATAAGTGACGGAACCCTGCTGGTTGACGTAGTCCTGGCTCTCGACACCTTCCTGGTAGGACTTGAGGTCCTGGAAGTAGTAAGGGTCGCTGATCGTGGTGTAGTCGACCTGGGTCAGTACACGCGAATCCAGCCCGCCCTTGTGTTGCCAGTTGAGCATGTAGCGGGTTTTTTCGTAATCGGTCTGGCGCTTGCGTTCGTCGTTGTCGTCGTTCAGGTACGCGCCGCCGACCTGGCCTTCGCTGGACTTGGTGAGGTAGCGGAACTCGCCTTCCATCATCAGGCCGCGCTTGGTCATGTATTGCGGGTACAACGTGGCGTCATAGTTGGGCGCCAGGTTGAAGTAGTACGGCGTTACCAAGGTAAAGCCGGTTTCGCTGCCGCTGCTGAAGCTTGGTGGCAGGAAGCCGGATTGACGACGGTCGTCGATCGGGAAATAGATGTACGGGGTGTACAGGATCGGGATGTTCTTGACCCGCAACGTCGCGTTGGTAGCCGTACCGAAGCCGGTGGCCGGGTTCAACGTGATGTTGTTGCCCTTGAGCTGCCAGGCGTTGCTGTCTGGCTCGCACGTGGTGTACGTACCGTCCTTGAGACGGATGATCGCGTTTTCGGCACGCTTGGCGTACAGCGCATTGCCGCGGATGCGCGACTTGTGCAGCACGTACTCGGCGTTGTCGATCTGCGCCGCACCGGTGTCCAGCTGGACCTCGGCGTGGTCGCCGACGATCAGGGCACCGTTGTCGCGCATGCGCACATTGCCGTTCAGCTCGCCGCGGTTTTCAGCCTGGTACAGGCTGGCTTCCTCGGACTCCAGCTGCATGCTGCCCTGGCGCATGACGACGTCACCGGCCAGGGTCGCGACCTGTTGTTCCTGCTCGTAGCGAGAGGCCTTGGCACCGATGAAGGTGGGCGCATCGCTCTTGTTCGTCTTGTCGTTCATGCCAGGACGAATCGGCTCGATGTACGCACCGCCGCAGTAAGGACCGGTTTCGGCCAACTGGGCTGCGGTCAGCTTGTCGCGCGGTACCCAGTCCAGGTGGCTGTAGTCGGCGCTGCGCGAACGCAGGCCACGGCCCTTGGCTTCGGTAACCAGTGCGGTCTTAGGCTCGGCATCGGCTTTGCCACCGGTATCGGCCTGAGCCGTACTATTGGCCGAGCTGACGGCAGCGCCGTCATGCACCGGGCGCGGTGGTAGAGGGGCAGCGGCGGTTTTCGGCGCGCAATCCCAGGCACCCGAAGCAGAGACTGAGCAGTCATACTGTTCCGCGGCGACCACGAATGAGGTGGCGAAGGGTTGCATGGCCAGCAGACTGCCGGTTACCAGCAACGGAAATTTTCTACGAAACGCGGGGGATTTCAATGCCATCTTATTAGTCCGGGCTTCCTGCGTGCCATCTGCCCGCGGTGTGGGCCGCACGCCTCTCGATGGTCTGAAAAAGATGCGTGATAATAAAGCATGACCCGCTTGACGGCTAGCGCCGTCGGAGACCCTTGTAATGCCCGAGCAAGATCTACGTTTACAACAGCTGGAAGTCTGGCTGGATGAGCAGTTGCCGATTCTTTTCAACGCTCAAGGCTGGGGTGCCGTACCCCCGGCCACATTGACCGCGGCCAGCAGCGACGCGAGTTTCAGGCGGTATTTCCGGTGGGAAGGGGGTGGTCGCACGTTCGTCGTGATGGACGCTCCACCCCCCCAGGAAAACTGCAAACCTTTCGTCGATATCGCTCATTTGCTCGCGAAGTCCGGCATAAATGTTCCAAAAATTTATGCAGAAGATTTGTCGCGAGGCTTTCTTTTACTCAATGACCTGGGCAGAAAAACCTACCTGGACGTCATCGACGAGCAAAACGCCGACCGATTGTTCGCCGATGCCATCGATGCATTGCTGGCCTTTCAGCAGTTGCCGATGGATGCGCCGTTGCCCAGCTACGACGTCGCCTTGCTGCGCCGCGAGCTGGAATTGTTTCCGGAGTGGTACGTGCGCAGGCACCTGGGTATCGAGTTCGATACACAGCAGCAAGCGCTCTGGCAGCGCGTCAGTGATCGGCTGATCGACAGCGCCCTGGCGCAGCCCAAAGTGCTGGTGCACCGCGACTATATGCCACGCAACCTGATGATCAGCGAGCCGAACCCCGGCGTGCTGGATTTCCAGGACGCGGTCTACGGCCCGGTCACCTACGACATCACCTGCCTGTTCAAGGATGCATTCCTCAGTTGGCCCCAGGCCCGCGTGCGGGAATGGCAACGCGGCTATTGGCAGCGCGCGGGGCAGGCCGGCATTGCGGTGCAGGCGGATTTCGACGAGTTCCTGCGCGCCAGCGACCTGATGGGCGTCCAGCGTCACCTCAAGGTTATCGGCATCTTCGCGCGCATTTGCCATCGTGATGGCAAGCCGCGCTACCTGGCCGACGTGCCGCGCTTCTTTGCTTATATAGAGGCAGTGCTGGCCGAGCGTGCCGAGTTGAGCGAGCTGGCTGAGTTGCTGACCAGCCTGCGCCAGCCCGCCGAGGCCAGCGTATGAAGGCGATGATCCTGGCGGCGGGCAAAGGCGAGCGCATGCGCCCGCTCACCTTGCACACGCCCAAGCCGCTGGTGCAGGCCGGTGGCAAGCGCCTGATCGAATATCACCTGGAGGCGCTGGCCAAGGCCGGCTTCACCGATATCGTGATCAACCACGCCTGGCTGGGCCAGCAGATCGAAAGCTACCTGGGCGACGGCGCGCAATTTGGCTTGCGCATCCGCTACTCCCCGGAAGGCGAGCCGCTGGAAACCGGCGGCGGGATTTTCCAGGCCTTGCCGCTGCTGGGGGATGAACCCTTCCTGGTGGTCAATGGTGATATCTGGACCGACTACGACTTCACCCGGCTGCGCCAACCGCTGCAGGGCCTGGCGCATCTGGTGATGGTCGACAACCCGGCGCATCACCCCTCCGGCGGTGATTTCTACCTTGATCAAGGCGTGCTTCATGATGCGGCGCCCGGTGCCGATAACCTGACCTTCAGTGGCATTTCAGTGCTCGACCCGAAATTGTTCGCGGGTTGCAGTGCCGGTGCCTTCAAGCTGGCGCCGCTGCTACGCGCGGCGATGGCCAAAGGTTTGGTGACGGGGGAACACATGGCGGGACGCTGGATTGATGTCGGCACGCTGGAGCGCCTGGCGCAAGTCGAAACCCTGCTGACAGCGGGGCAGTAGCATGTTGTGGCCAGGGACGCTGATCGGCGCCGGGGCTGGCTTTGCCATTGCCAGCATTCCGGGGGCCTTGTTGGGTGCGCTGTTGGGGCAGGCGCTGGACCGCCGCCTGCAACTGCAAAGCTGGGCACAGTTGCGCGAGCGCCTGGGCGGGCGCCCGGCGTTGCGCAATGATGAATTATTGTTCGTGCTGCTGGGGCGCCTGGCCAAGAGCAATGGTCGCGTGGTGGACGGGCATATCCAGCAGGCGCGCCAGGAGATGCGTTCGCTGGACATGACCGACTCGGCCCAGCGCCGGGCGATCGCGGCGTTCAATCGCGGCAAATCCGGGTCTGACCGTGTGCGCAACTACCTGCGTGTGCTCAAGGCTCAGCCGCATGCAGCCGAAGGTGTGTTGCGTGCGTGCTGGCGGATGGTCTGGGCGGACGGCCGGGCGGATGACGCCGAGCGTGACCTGATCGACCTGTGGGGCAAGTGGCTGGGCTGGACGCCGCAGCAACTGCAGGCACTGGCCGCGGACTACACGCCGGAGCGCAAGCCATTGGTCAATCGCGGTGGCAGTTATCAGGACGCGCTGCGTTTGCTTGGCGTGACCTCCACCAGCGAGCCGTCGGTGATCAAGCGCGCCTACCGCCGCCTGCTCAGTCGCCACCACCCGGACAAGATTGCCGGCAGTGGCGCAACTCCCGCGCAAGTGCGTGAGGCCACCGAGCGCACCCGCGAATTGCACAGCGCCTATGCGTTGATTCGCGAGCGCCGGGATTTCCGTTAAGTCACGCGATGTGAGTGTGACAACCCTATTGTGAGAGCGAGCAAGCCTGCTCCCACAGGAGGTCTGCGGCTTTCCTGAAAGTCGGGGTTAGTCGCTGCTTGCCTGCGGGCTCAGCCAGCCGCGAATCCGCCGATACAACTGCTCCTGCTCGGCCGCGCTGTTGCCGGGCAGGGTCTTCAATGTCACTTGCTTATACCCTTCATTCTTCAAGCGCTTGGCCGCCTGCGCACGGGCCAGGGCGTTTTTGCGTGCCTGGGCGGTGTCTTGATAGAAGACATCGGCGGTCGGCAGTTTCAGGCCGGGAGCCAACTGCTCGACGTCCGGTTGGCGGCCGGTGGGCGTCTGCGCCGCGACCATGACAAATTTCTGTACCTGGGACGGCTGCTTCTCGCTCAAGTAACGCGCGGCCCACCAGGCCCCGGTGCCATGACCGACCAGCGCCACACTGCGTGCGCCCTGGGTCTGGGCGAAGGCCACGGCGGCATCGATGCGCGCGAAGATGCGTGAGGCGTCGGTCTTGTCTTGCTCGTCGGCGCCGGGTACCACGGCCGGGTCAGTGCCTTCGGCTTCGGCACTGGCGGCCTGTTCGATGGGTTTGTCGGCGGTGCTCGCGTCTTTGCTGCTGGTGTCGACAGTGGCCTTGGACGCTTCCATGACGCGCGGCGGCAGCGTGTCCATGCTGGTGTCCGGCAACGACAGGCTGAGACTGCCCCACCCGGCATCCGGAAATTTGCGTCGCAACGGGCCGATTGCTTGCGGCCAGTCAGCATTTTCGCCGGCGCCCGGTACGATAATCACCACGCCTTCGGGTTCGGCGCTGTTGGCCGGTTTCCACAGGGCGAGGAATGAGTCGCTGCCGGCCTGCAACTGTTGCTGTTCCTGTTGCGGGATTTTTCGCTCAAGGGCACTGGCTTCTTCCTGGCTGCGCTCGGGCAAGGGCAGGCGTTCGACCGGTTTTTCCGCCGCAGGCGCGGGTGCATCGGCCGCCTGTACGGAAAAGGCACTGGTAAAGAGAAGCGACAGGCACAATGCTGGCAGTGCCGAACGGTGGAGAAAGGGCATCGTTAATTCCCGGCCAGAAGTGATTCCAGCAGCCTAATGGGTTGGTCAGTATTTGTCAGTGATGTGAGACGTGGATCATGGGTTTTCGCTGTCTGCTGGTTATCGGCTGTTTATGCTTTGCCTTGATGGCGAACGCCGCCCCTGCGCCCGCGGCCCCACAAGCGCAGTTGAATGCGGCCCAGCGCGAATGGCTGGCCCGGCACCCGGAGTTGCGGGTGGGCCTGGTGTTGCAGGCGCCGTACGCACAATACGACCGCCGCCTGCAGCGGTTGTCCGGGGCTAATGTCGAGCTGATGCAATGGCTGGCCAAGGCGCTGAATATCGAACTGACCTGGCGCAACTTCCCCAGCCAGGAGCAGTTGGAGGCGGCCCTGAGCGACGGCGAAGTGGACATCGCCCCCGGCCTGCAACAGACCCCGGCCGGTTTGCGCCTGTGGCTGTTCACCGATCCCTATATGCGCGTGCCGCAACACATCGTGGGTGTCCGTGACGGTGGCGGGGCGGTCGAACTGGAAAAGCTCGACGAGCAATCGCGTGTCGCGGTGCGCATGCCCAGTGCCGTGGCCGATTACCTGCGCGGTACGTATCCCGGCCTCAATCTGCAAGGTGTGCCCATGGAGCGCCAGGCCCTGCAGTTGCTCGTCAGCCAACAGGCCCGGTATGCCGTGGTGGATGAAGCGCAGTTGAGCCGCTTGTCCGGCGAGGCCGAGTTCGCCGGGCTGGCGGTGGTGGGCGACATCGGCCTGCCGCAGTTGCTGCGAGTGGCCACGCGCCGGGATTGGCCGGAGCTGGCCGGCATCATGCAAAGCGCTTTGCGCGCCATCCCCGCCCGTGACCTGGACCAACTGCACAACCGCTGGCTGCAGCCCAAATACCTACGCATGACGGAATCCCCGGGCCTGTGGCAAAACCTCAGCCTGTTGCTGGGACTGCTCCTGTTCGCCAGCCTGGCCATTGTGTTCTGGCAGCGCCGCCAGCAACGCGTGCTCGAGCAAGGCCTGCTGGCCGCCCGCGAAGAAAGCGCGGCCCGCGCCGCCGGTGCTGAAGCCTTGCGCTTGACGCAGTTCTCCATCGACCAAAGCACCGTTGGCATCCTGTGGGTCAACTGGGACAGCCACGTGCGCTACGCCAACCGCGCGGCCGAAAACATGCTCGGTTATAACGCCGGCGCCCTGATCGAACGGCCGTTGGCCGACCTCGATCCTTCCCTGGACATGGACCGTTGGCTCAACCTGTGGAAGCGCGCGCGGGCCAGTGAAGACGGGCCACAGAACTTCGCCACCGATTGCCGGCGCGCCGATGGCAGCATCCTGCCGGCGAACGTGTCCTTGAGTTTTCTGCGGTTCGCCGAAGCTGAATACCTGGTGGTCTACCTCAACGATGTCACCGAACTGCGCCGTACCCTGGCCGCCCTGTTGCAAAGTGAAGCGCAGTTGCGCGAGTTGTCGGCCCACCTGGAAACGGTGCGCGAAGAAGAAAAAGCGCGCATCGCCCGCGAAGTCCACGACGAGCTGGGGCAAATGCTCACCGTGCTCAAGCTGGAAACCTCCATGTGCGAATTGGCCTATGCACAGTTGGACCCAGGCCTGCATGAGCGCCTGAACAGCATGAAGCGCCTGATCGCCCAGCTGTTCCAACTGGTGCGGGACGTGGCGACGGCGCTGCGCCCGCCGATCCTGGATGCCGGGATCGCCTCGGCCATCGAGTGGCAGGCGCGGCGCTTTGAAGCGCGCACGCAAATCCCCTGCCTGGTGCAAGTCCCGGAGAACCTGCCGACCCTGAGTGATGCCAAGGCCATCGGCCTGTTCCGGATCCTGCAGGAAGCGCTGACCAATGTGATGCGCCATGCCCAGGCGCATACTGTCGAGCTGACGCTGGTGGTGGAAGGTCCCCACCTGCGGCTGACCATCAGTGATGACGGCGTCGGCTTCGTCCAGGCCAACGGGCGTCCCGTGTCGTTTGGCCTGGTGGGCATGCGCGAGCGGGTGTTGATCATGGGCGGGCAACTGAGCCTGGACAGCGAGCTGGGGGAGGGCACGACCCTGAGTGTCACGGTGCCGTTGGATGCATAACCCTAAGAGGAAGGCCTTGTGATTCGCGTACTGGTAGCCGAAGACCACACCATCGTTCGAGAAGGCATCAAGCAATTGATCGGCCTGGCCAAAGACCTGCAGGTCGTGGGCGAGGCGAGCAATGGCGAGCAGTTGCTTGAGACCTTGCGCCATGTACCCTGCGAGGTGGTGTTGCTGGATATCTCGATGCCTGGCGTCAACGGTTTGGAGGCGATTGCGCGGATACGCGCGTTGAGCAATCCGCCGGCGATCCTGGTGCTGTCCATGCACGATGAAGCGCAGATGGCCGCCCGCGCCCTGAAGGTCGGCGCTGCCGGTTACGCAACCAAGGACAGCGACCCGGCGCTGTTGCTCACGGCGATCCGCAAGGTGGCGGCCGGTGGGCGCTACATCGACCCGGACCTGGCGGACCGCATGGTCTTTGAAGTCGGCCTGACGGATGCCCGTCCGCTGCATTCGCTGCTGTCGGAGCGGGAGTTCTCGGTGTTCGAGCGCCTGGCTCAGGGCGCGAATGTCAATGACATCGCCCAGCAGCTGGCGCTGAGCAGCAAGACCATCAGCACCCACAAGGCGCGGCTTATGCAGAAGCTCAATATCACTTCGTTGGCGGAACTGGTGAAGTACGCCATGGAGCACAAGCTTTTGTAGGGCGCGGGGAGACGTCTATTCCTTGCCGGCGAAAGCGATTCTTCGTACGCATCGCCGCCGAGCCGGGCTTCTACAGGGAAGGGGCGTGTCTGTTTGCGACAGGTGTTTCGCAGGTAGATGCCCATTCTTGCCGCTTGCAGCTCGCATCTTGTCGCAGCACTGTCCTGTCCCCGCCATTCGTGTAGGGCGATCCCTACCCCCAACCTTCCATCCGGCTGATGCGATTCTCTCCTGGCCCCCGATTTCCGGGGGCTCGCGGCTGGACTACGCTTGTGCCACGGCAGTCCAAAACACAAAGGTGCGGGTATGAGCGAGGTGGATTCAAATGATGTGCTGGTCAGCTTTCGTGGCGTGCAGAAGAGCTACGACGGCGAGAACCTGATCGTCAAGGACCTCAACCTGGAGATTCGCAAGGGCGAGTTCCTCACCCTGCTCGGGCCGTCCGGGTCGGGCAAGACCACCAGCCTGATGATGCTCGCCGGCTTTGAAACGCCGACTGCCGGCGAAATCCAATTGGCCGGTCGCTCCATCAACAACGTGCCGCCGCACAAGCGTGATATCGGCATGGTGTTCCAGAACTACGCGTTGTTCCCGCACATGACCGTCGCCGAGAACCTCGCGTTCCCGCTGTCGGTGCGCGGCTTGAGCAAGACCGACATCAGCGAGCGGGTCAAGCGCGTGCTGAATATGGTCCAGCTCGACGCCTTCGCCCAGCGCTACCCGGCGCAACTCTCCGGCGGCCAGCAACAGCGCGTGGCATTGGCCCGGGCGCTGGTGTTCGAGCCGCAACTGGTGCTGATGGACGAACCCCTCGGCGCCCTCGACAAACAACTGCGTGAACACATGCAGATGGAGATCAAGCACCTGCACCAGCGGCTCGGCGTGACCGTGGTGTACGTGACCCACGACCAGGGCGAAGCCTTGACCATGTCTGACCGGGTAGCGGTGTTCCACCAGGGCGAGATCCAGCAGATTGCCGCGCCGCGCACCCTCTATGAAGAGCCGAAGAACACCTTCGTCGCCAACTTCATCGGCGAGAACAACCGCCTCAACGGGCGCCTGCACAGCCATACCGGCGACCGTTGCGTGGTGGAGCTGGCGCGCGGCGAGAAGGTCGAGGCGCTGGCGGTGAACGTCGGCCAGGTCGGTGGCCCGGTGACCCTGTCGGTACGCCCTGAACGCGTCAGCCTGAATGGTTCCAGCGAGAGCTGCAGCAACCGTTTCTCCGGGCGGGTGGCGGAGTTCATCTACCTGGGTGACCACGTGCGTGTGCGCCTGGAAGTCTGCGGCAAGACCGATTTTTTTGTGAAACAACCGATCGCCGAGCTGGACCCAGCGTTGGCGGTTGGCGACGTGGTACCGATTGGCTGGCAAGTCGAGCACGTTCGCGCACTCGACCCACTTCTAGAGGCGAATTGATCGCCCCATGGCTTCACCAACCCTGCACGTGGAGAGAACAACAATGTTGAGATCCCTTAAATATTCGGCCCTGGCGATTGGATTGATGGGCGCGACACAGGCCATGGCAGGCCCGGACCTGACGGTCGTGTCCTTCGGCGGCGCGAACAAGGCGGCCCAGGTCAAGGCCTTCTATGCACCGTGGGAAAGCGCCGGCAACGGCAAGATCGTCGCTGGCGAGTACAACGGCGAAATGGCCAAGGTCAAGGCCATGGTCGACACCAAGAGCGTGTCCTGGGACCTGGTGGAAGTCGAATCCCCGGAACTGTCGCGTGGGTGCGACGAAGACATGTTCGAGCCGCTGGACCCGAAACTGTTCGGCAACGCGGCCGACTACGTGAAGGGCGCGATCCAGCCGTGCGGCGTGGGCTTCTTCGTGTGGTCCACCGTATTGGCCTACAACGCCGACAAGCTGGCTTCTGCGCCGACCAGTTGGGCAGATTTCTGGGACACCAAGAAATTCCCGGGCAAGCGCGGCCTGCGCAAGGGCGCCAAGTACACCCTGGAATTCGCCTTGATGGCTGATGGGGTTGCACCGAAGGACGTCTACAAAGTGCTGGCCGGCAAGGATGGCCAGGACCGTGCGTTCAAGAAACTCGACGAACTCAAGCCGTCGATCCAGTGGTGGGAAGCCGGTGCACAGCCACCGCAGTACCTCGCCTCGGGCGACGTGGTGATGAGCTCGGCCTACAACGGTCGCATCGCTGCCGTGCAGAAAGAGAGCAACCTGAAAGTGGTGTGGAACGGCGGCATCTACGACTTCGATGCCTGGGCTATTCCGAAGGGCCTGGCCAAGGATCGCGCGGAAGCGGCGAAGAAATTCATCGCCTTCTCGGTGCAGCCGCAGCAGCAGAAAACCTATTCGGAAAACATCGCCTACGGCCCGGCCAATACTCAAGCCGTACCGTTGCTGGCCAAGGATGTGCTGAAGGATATGCCGACCACGCCAGAGAACATCGCCAACCAGGTGCAGATCGATGTGAGCTTCTGGGCGGATAACGGCGAGCAGTTGGAGCAGCGCTTCAATTCCTGGGCTGCCAAATAACCTGCAACACCGCTGGACCCATGTGCGAACCGGTAAGTGTGGGAGCGGGCTTGCTTGCGAATACGGTGGATGAGTCTACTCATGGGCTGACTGTCACACCGCATTCGCGAGCCAGCGCGCTCCCACACAAGCCCGCCCCCACATGAAATCTGCTGTGTTGGGCAGAGCGCATTCATTTTCAAGTTCCGGAGTTTGCCATGGTTATCGCCATTCCCAGCCCCACCCTCAAGCAGCGCCTGGCGCGTGCCGAGCGGCTCAATCGCTGGAAGGCGCAGGCCTTGATTGCGCCGCTGGTGCTGTTTTTGCTGCTGGTGTTCCTGGTGCCGATTGTTGCGCTGCTTTACAAAAGCGTCGGCAACCCGGAAGTGGTGGGCGGCCTGCCGCGCACCGTGGTCGCGGTGAAGACCTGGGATGGCCGGGGTTTGCCGGGCGAGCCGGTGTATCAGGCCCTCAGCGAGGACCTGGGCGAAGCGCGTAAAAACCAGACCCTGGGCGACCTGTCCAAGCGCTTGAACATGGAACTGGCCGGCTATCGCAGCCTGCTGACCAAAACCGCGCGGGCGCTGCCGTTCAGCGACGCACCCGCTTCCTATAAAGAAGCGCTGGAAAGCCTCGATGAACGCTGGGGCGACCCGGCGTACTGGCAGGCGATCCGGCGCAATACCAGCAGCCTCACACCGTATTACCTGCTGGCGGCCGTCGATCATCGCATCGACGACCTCGGCGAAGTCGCCCCGGCCACGCCGGACCAGGCGATCTACCTGGACATCTTCGCCCGCACCTTCTGGATGGGCCTGGTGATCACCTTCGTGTGCCTGCTGCTGGCCTATCCCCTGGCCTACCTGTTGGCCAACCTGCCGGCGCGCAAAAGCAACCTGCTGATGATCCTCGTGCTGCTGCCGTTCTGGACCTCGATCCTGGTGCGGGTGGCGGCGTGGATCGTGTTGCTGCAGTCCGGTGGCCTGATCAATAGCGCGTTGATGGGCATGGGCCTGGTCGACAAACCGGTGGAGCTGGTGTTCAACCGCACCGGGGTCTACATCTCGATGGTGCACATCCTGCTGCCGTTCATGATCCTGCCGATCTACAGCGTGATGAAGGGTATCTCGCCCACCTATATGCGTGCGGCAATTTCCCTGGGTTGTCACCCATTCGCGAGCTTCTGGCGCGTGTACTTCCCGCAGACCTACGCCGGGGTCGGCGCCGGCTGCCTGCTGGTGTTTATCCTGGCGATTGGTTACTACATCACGCCGGCGCTGCTCGGCAGCCCGAACGACCAGATGGTCAGCTACTTCGTGGCCTTCTACACCAACACGAGCATCAACTGGGGCATGGCGACGGCGCTGGGCGGCTTGCTGCTGCTGGCGACCGTGGTGCTGTACCTGATCTATAACCGGCTGGTGGGCGCCAGTCGCCTGCGCCTGAGCTGAGGAGACCTTGCGATGCTGAGTCCTTATATGTCGCCCGTCGAGCGGGTGTGGTTCTACAGCTTGCGGATTCTCTGCGGCCTGATCCTGCTGTTCCTGATCCTGCCCGTGCTGGTGATCATCCCGCTGTCGTTCAACAGCGGCAGTTTCCTGGTGTACCCGCTGCAGGGTTTTTCGCTGCACTGGTACCAGGACTTCTTCGCCTCGGCCGAATGGATGCGTGCCTTGAAGAACAGCATCATCGTCGCCCCGGCGGCCACGGTGCTGGCCATGGTGTTCGGCACGCTGGCGGCGATTGGCCTGACGCGCGGGAATTTCCCCGGCAAAGCCTTGGTCATGGCCTTGGTGATTTCGCCGATGGTGGTGCCGGTGGTGATCATCGGCGTGGCCAGTTACCTGTTCTTTGCGCCGCTGGGCCTGGGCAACAGTTTCTTCTCGCTGATTGTGGTGCACGCCGTGCTTGGCGTGCCGTTTGTCATCATCACCGTGTCGGCGACGTTGCAGGGGTTCAACCATAATCTGGTGCGGGCGGCTGCCAGCCTGGGCGCTTCGCCATTGACCGCGTTTCGCCGGGTGACCCTGCCGTTGATTGCACCGGGGGTGATCTCCGGCGCGCTGTTCGCCTTCGCCACGTCGTTCGACGAGGTGGTGGTGACGCTGTTCCTCGCCGGCCCCGAGCAAGCGACCCTGCCGCGCCAGATGTTCAGCGGCATCCGCGAGAACCTCAGCCCGACCATTGCTGCGGCAGCGACCTTGTTGATTGCCTTCTCGGTCTTGCTGTTGCTGACCCTGGAATGGCTGCGTGGCCGCAGCGAGAAACTGCGTACCGCGCAGGTCTAAACCCAAATGGAGATCAAAATGTGGGAGCGGGCTTGCTCGCGAAAGCGGTGGATCAGTAAAAGGTCTGTTGACTGACACACCGCTTTCGCGAGCAAGCCCGCACACATTGGGTTTGTGTTCATTCAGACCATTCAGTTGCTGAATGGCTGACAACCTATTTCCCTCAGCTACTCTAGTGCCAGCCCATTTCCGAATAAGAGGCCGCGCACATGAGTACTTCCTCATTCAAGATCGCCCACAAACTGCTGACCGGCGCTGGCGCCATCGAACAACTGGCTGCCGAACTCACACGCCTGGATGTGGACAACCCGCTGATCGTCACCGATGCCGCACTGGTCAAGTCCGGCACCGTGGCGCTGGCGCTCGAACACCTTGGTGAGCGCACTTACGAAATCTTCGACCGCGTGCTGCCCGACCCGGAAATCGCCATCGTCGAGGACTGCATGCGCGTGTACCGCGAAGGCGGGCACGATGGCCTGATCGGCGTGGGCGGTGGCAGCGCCATCGACATCGCCAAGAGTGTCGCGGCCTATGCCGGTTATCACGGCGCGCTGGCGGATTTGTTCGGCGTCGACCAGGTGCCGCGCAAGGGCCCGCCGCTGATCGCGATCCCTACCACTGCCGGCACCGGCTCCGAGGTGACCAATGTGGCGATCCTCTCCGACAAGGCCGCGCAGTTGAAGAAAGGCATCGTCAGCGATTACCTGCTGCCGGATGTCGCGTTGATCAGCCCGCAAATGACCTTGACCTGCCCGCGCAGTGTCACTGCGGCCAGTGGTGTGGATGCGCTGGTGCATGCCATCGAGTCCTATTTGTCGCTGAACGCCTCGCCGATCACCGATGCCCTGGCCATTGGTGCGATCAAGCTGATTGCCACGGCGCTGCCCAAGGCCTACGCCAACCCGGCCAACCTGCAGGCCCGCGATGACATGGCCACCGCGAGCCTGATGGCCGGCATGGCATTCGGTAACGCCGGGGTCGGCGCGGTGCACGCATTGGCGTACCAGCTGGGTGGACGCTTCAATATCGCCCACGGCGTGAGCAACGCCCTGTTGCTGCCGTATGTGATGCACTGGAACAAGCTGGCCTGTGTCGAGCGCATGCAGGACATTGCCCAGGCCATGGGCGTGAATGTGAGCGGGCTCAGCGTCAACGATGCGGCCGACCAGGCAGTCGAGGCGATGACACGCTTGTGCGCTGCCGTGGAGATCCCGGCAGGCCTGCGCAGCTTTGGCGTGCCCGAGGAGGCTATCGCGTCCATGGCCACCGAAGCGGCCGGTATCGAGCGCCTGATGCGCAACAATCCGCGCAAGCTCAGCGCGGCGGATATCGAGAAAATCTATCGGGCTGCGTACTAGCCGTTGAGCCAGGTCACGGTGCGCAGGGCAAAGCATGAGGTATACAATGCGCGCCATCGTGATTTAGCTCAAAAAAGGTGCGTCATGCAGCCCTTCGTCATTGCTCCATCGATTCTCTCCGCCGACTTCGCCCGCCTGGGTGAGGAAGTGGACAAAGTGTTGGCCGCCGGTGCCGACTTCGTGCACTTCGATGTCATGGACAACCACTACGTGCCCAACCTGACCATTGGCCCGATGGTCTGCGCGGCGCTGCGCAAGTACGGCGTCACCGCGCCGATCGACGCGCACCTGATGGTCAGCCCGGTGGACCGCATCGTCGGCGACTTCATCGAGGCCGGCGCCACCTACATCACGTTCCACCCGGAAGCCACGCTGCACGTCGATCGCACCCTGCAACTGATCCGCGAAGGCGGTTGCAAGGCGGGCCTGGTGTTCAACCCGGCCACCCCGTTGAGCGTGCTTGAATACGTGATGGACAAGGTCGACATGGTCTTGCTGATGAGCGTCAACCCAGGCTTCGGCGGGCAGAAGTTCATCCCCGGCACCCTGAACAAACTGCGCGAAGCCCGCGCGCTGATCGATGCCTCGGGCCGCGATATCCGCCTGGAAATCGACGGCGGGGTCAACGTCAACAATATCCGTGAAATCGCAGCAGCAGGCGCCGACACCTTTGTGGCCGGCTCGGCGATCTTCAACGCCCCCGATTACCAGGAAGTCATCGACAAGATGCGTGCAGAACTGGCGCTGGCGCGTCCATGAGCGGCTTCGAGCAGCTGTTTCCCGGCAAGCTGCCACGGCTGGTGATGTTCGATCTGGACGGTACGTTGATCGATTCGGTGCCTGACCTGGCAGCGGCGGTGGACGAGATGCTGCTCAAGCTGGGGCGCAAGCCGGCGGGGATCGAATCGGTGCGCGAGTGGGTCGGCAACGGCGTGCAGATGCTGGTGCGCCGGGCCTTGGCCAATCACATCGATGCCGAAGGCGTCGACGATGTCGAGGCCGAGCACGCCCTGGAACTGTTCAATGCCGCCTATGAAGGCGGCCACGAACTGACCGTGGTCTACCCCGGCGTGCGCGACACGCTCAAATGGTTGAGCAAGCAGGGCGTGGAAATGGCCCTGATCACCAACAAGCCGGAGCGTTTCGTCGCGCCGCTGTTGGACCAGATGAAAATCGGCCGGTATTTCCGCTGGATCATCGGTGGCGATACCTTGCCGCAGAAGAAGCCCGACCCGGCAGCGCTGTTTTTCGTGATGAAAATGGCCAATATTCCTGCCTCCCAGTCGTTGTTTGTCGGCGATTCGCGCAGTGATGTGCTGGCGGCAAAGGCCGCTGGCGTGCAGTGCGTGGCGCTCAGTTACGGCTACAACCATGGCCGGCCGATCGCCGAAGAGTCGCCGGCGCTGGTGATTGATGACCTGCGACTGTTAATCCCCGGTTGCTTGGGAGCGGGCGCTGAGATAACGTTGCCCGACATCGATCCGTCCCCTTCTGGAAATTCCATCGTGGTGGTCACTCGCAAACTCTGGATGAAAGTCATCAAGGCCCTGGCCCGCTGGCGTTGGCGCGCCTGACTGATCCTGGCCGCGCTGCGGCACGTTTGCATACCTGACTGTTAGACCCTCATGCCACGAGGCACATCATGACCCGCGAAGAATTCCTGCGTTTGGCCGCTGCCGGCTATAACCGCATTCCCATGGCCTGCGAAACCCTGGCCGACTTCGATACGCCGCTGTCGATCTACCTGAAACTGGCCGACGAGCCCAACTCCTACCTGCTCGAATCGGTACAGGGCGGCGAGAAGTGGGGCCGCTACTCGATCATCGGCCTGCCGTGCCGCACCGTACTGCGGGTGCACGACCATCACGTGAGCATCACCCATGATGGCGTCGAGATTGAAAGCCATGACGTGGAAGACCCGCTGGCGTTCGTCGAAACCTTCAAGGCGCGCTACAACGTGCCGACCATCCCTGGCCTGCCGCGTTTCAACGGCGGCCTGGTGGGGTATTTCGGCTACGACTGCGTGCGCTACGTGGAAAAACGCCTGGGCAAATGCCCGAACCCGGATCCGCTGGGTGTACCGGACATTCTGTTGATGGTCTCGGATGCGGTGGTGGTGTTCGACAACCTCGCCGGCAAGATGCACGCGATCGTGCTCGCCGACCCGTCCAAGGCTGACGCCTTCGAGCAGGGCCAGGCCAGCCTCGAAGCCCTGCTGGAAAAACTGCGCCAGCCAATCACTCCGCGTCGCGGCCTGGACCTCAGCCGTCCACCGGCAGCCGACCCGATCTTTCGTTCAAGCTTTACTCAGGATGACTACGAGCGCGCGGTCGATACCATCAAGGAATACATCCTCGCCGGTGACTGCATGCAAGTGGTGCCGTCGCAGCGCATGTCCATCGACTTCAAGGCTGCGCCGATCGACCTGTATCGCGCGCTGCGCTGCTTCAACCCGACGCCGTACATGTACTTCTTCAACTTTGGCGACTTCCACGTGGTGGGCAGTTCGCCGGAAGTGCTGGTGCGGGTCGAAGACAACCTGATCACCGTGCGTCCGATCGCCGGCACACGCCCGCGTGGCGCGACCGAAGAAGCCGACCTGGCGCTGGAAGAAGACCTGCTCAGTGACGACAAGGAAATCGCCGAGCACCTGATGCTGATCGACCTGGGCCGCAACGACACCGGGCGTGTGTCGGAAATCGGTTCGGTGAAACTCACCGAGAAGATGGTGATCGAGCGTTACTCGAATGTGATGCACATTGTGTCCAACGTCACCGGTGAGCTGAAAGCCGGCTTGACCGCGATGGACGCGCTGCGCGCGATTCTGCCGGCGGGCACCTTGTCGGGTGCGCCGAAGATCCGCGCGATGGAGATCATCGACGAGCTGGAACCGGTCAAGCGCGGTGTCTACGGCGGCGCCGTGGGTTATTTCGCCTGGAACGGCAACATGGACACCGCCATTGCGATCCGTACGGCGGTGATCAAGGACGGGGAACTGCACGTGCAGGCCGGCGGCGGGATCGTCGCCGACTCGGTGCCGGCCCTCGAATGGGAAGAAACCCTGAACAAGCGCCGCGCGATGTTCCGCGCCGTTGCGCTGGCTGAACAGACCCCCAATTCCTGAGGTTTCCCCCATGTTGCTGATGATTGATAACTACGACTCCTTTACCTACAACGTTGTGCAGTACCTGGGCGAGCTGGGTGCCGAGGTCAAGGTAGTGCGCAACGACGAACTGAGCGTGGCCGAGATCGCTGCCCTGAACCCGGAGCGTATCGTGGTTTCGCCAGGCCCGTGCACGCCGACCGAGGCGGGTATTTCCCTGGAAGCAATCCAATATTTCGCCGGCAAGCTGCCGATCCTGGGCGTGTGCCTGGGCCACCAGTCCATCGGCCAGGCCTTTGGCGGTGACGTGGTGCGCGCGCGCCAGGTGATGCACGGCAAGACCAGCCCGGTGTTCCATAATGATGTGGGCGTGTTTCACGGCCTCAACCTGCCGGTGACCGTGACCCGCTACCATTCGCTGGTGGTCAAGCGCGAGACCCTGCCGGAATGCCTGGAACTCACCGCCTGGACCCAGCTGGAAGACGGTTCGGTCGACGAGATCATGGGCCTGCGCCACAAGACACTGAATATCGAAGGGGTGCAATTTCACCCCGAATCGATCCTGACCGAGCAGGGCTACGAGCTGTTCGCCAACTTTCTCAAGCAGAGCGGCGGCACGCGCTAAGGACTTTCCATGGATATCAAGACTGCCCTGAGCCGTATCGTCGGCCACCTGGACCTGAGCACCGCTGAAATGAGCGATGTGATGCGCGAGATCATGACCGGTCAATGCACCGACGCGCAGATCGGCGCGTTCATGATGGCCATGCGCATGAAGAGCGAGAGCATCGACGAGATCGTCGGCGCCGTGTCGGTCATGCGCGAGCTGGCGGACAAGGTTGAGCTCAAGACCCTCGATGGCGTGGTCGACGTGGTCGGCACCGGCGGCGACGGTGCGAATATTTTCAACGTGTCGACGGCGTCCTCCTTTGTGGTCGCGGCGGCGGGTTGCACCGTGGCCAAGCACGGCAACCGTGCGGTGTCCGGCAAGAGCGGCAGCGCCGACCTGCTGGAAGCGGCCGGCATCTACCTGAACCTGACCCCGGTACAAGTGGCGCGCTGCATCGACAACGTCGGCATCGGCTTCATGTTTGCCCAGTCCCACCATGGCGCGATGAAGCACGCCGCAGGCCCGCGCAAGGACCTCGGCCTGCGTACCCTGTTCAACATGCTCGGCCCGCTTACGAATCCGGCCGGTGTGAAGCACCAGGTGGTCGGCGTGTTCAGCCAGGCCCTGTGCCGGCCGCTGGCGGAAGTATTGCAACGCCTGGGCAGCAAGCATGTGCTGGTGGTGCATTCCAAGGACGGCCTGGACGAATTCAGCCTGGCAGCACCGACCTTCGTGGCGGAGTTGAAGGACGACCAGGTCACCGAATACTGGGTCGAGCCTGAAGACTTGGGCATGAAAAGCCAGAGCCTGCACGGCCTGGCGGTGGAAAGCCCGGCGGCATCGCTGGAACTGATTCGCGATGCCCTCGGGCGTCGCAAGACCGAGAACGGTCAAAAAGCGGCGGAAATGATTGTTCTGAATGCTGGCGCGGCACTTTACGCAGCCGACCACGCCTATAGTCTTAAGGAAGGTGTCGCCTTGGCCCACGATGCGCTGCACACTGGTCTGGCTCGCGAGAAGCTCGAAGAACTGGGAGCATTCACCGCAGTATTCAAGATGGAGAATGAAGGATGAGTGTGCCGACCGTTCTGGAAAAGATCCTGGCCCGCAAGGCCGAAGAAGTCGCCGAGCGCCGTGCTCGCGTCAGCCTCGCCGAGCTGGAAAGCCAGGCGAAAATCGCTGACGCACCGCGTGGTTTTGCCAATGCACTGATCAAGCAGGCCAAGGAAAAACAGCCTGCCGTCATTGCTGAAATCAAGAAGGCTTCGCCCAGCAAGGGTGTGATCCGCGAGATCTTCATTCCTGAAGACATTGCCAAGAGCTATGAGAAGGGCGGGGCGACGTGCCTCTCCGTGCTCACCGATATCGATTACTTCCAAGGCAGCGACCTGTTCCTGCAGCAGGCTCGCGCGGCGTGCAAGTTGCCGGTGATCCGCAAGGATTTCATGGTCGACCCGTACCAGATCGTCGAAGCCCGCGCCTTGGGCGCCGACTGCGTGCTGCTGATCGTCTCCGCGCTGGATGATGTGAAGATGGCGGAGCTGGCGGCCGTGGCCAAGAGTGTCGGCCTGGATGTGCTGGTCGAAGTACACGACGGTGATGAGCTGGAACGTGCGCTGAAAACCCTCGACACCCCGCTGGTGGGCGTCAACAACCGTAATCTGCACACCTTCGAAGTCAGCCTGGAAAACACCCTCGACCTGCTGCCGCGGATTCCGCGCGACCGTCTGGTGATTACCGAGAGTGGCATCGTCAACCGTGCCGATGTGGAACTGATGGAAATCAGTGGGGTGTACTCGTTCCTGGTGGGCGAGACCTTCATGCGTGCCGAGAACCCGGGGGCGGAGTTGCAGCGTCTGTTCTTCCCGGAGCGTGGCGTGGCGGTGAGTGGTTCGACCCTCGACTGACTTTCAACGTCGGTAAGTGTGGGGGCTGGCTTTTGTGGGAGCTGGCTTGCCTGCGATAGCGTCACCTTGGTGATATAGATACACCGAGGTGCTTGCATCGCAGGCAAGCCAGCTCCCACATTTGATTCTGTGCTGATCCAGAGAGGTAGGTGTTCGATGACCAAGCCAATGTCGATGACTGTCCAAGCAGGTCTTGCCGGCGAGCAAGACCTCCTGGCGGCCGTTTGCGCGGGTGAGCAGGAATTCGGCCTATTATTCTGGCAACCCAGCGACCAAGCCCTGGTAATGCCCCGCCGCTTGAGTCGGCTGCCAGCGTTCGAAACCGCTAGCCAGGTCTCGGCGGACGCCGGTTGGCCGGTATTGCTGCGCGAAACCGGCGGCGAGCCGGTGCCGCAGTCGAGTGCCACGGTGAATATTGCCCTGGTCTACGCACCCCCACGCAGCGAAGGCGACCAAGGCCGCATCGAAACCGGTTACCAGCGTTTATGCCAGCCGATCTGCGATATGTTGATCGAGTTGGGCGGTGACGCCTCGGTCGGTGAAATCGACGGGGCGTTCTGTGATGGTCGCTATAACGTCAACCTCAACGGTCGCAAGATGGTCGGCACTGCCCAGCGCTGGCGGCAAGTCGGCGGTCGTCCGGTGGGGTTGGTGCACGGTGCGCTGTTGCTGGAAAACGATCGCGATGAGTTGATCGCGGCGGTCAATCGCTTCAACCAGGCGTGTGGCCTTGAGCAGCGGGTGCGTGCCGACAGCCATATCGCCCTGCACGAAGCCTTCGCCGCGCCGGACGCCATCAGCCGGCTCGACACGTTGTACCGTCAGATGTTGGCCAGCTTCCTGCCGGGTTAACGGGTACCGAACACCACCATCGTCTTGCCTTTGACGTGCACCAGGTTGCGTTCTTCGAGGTCCTTGAGCACTCGTCCGACCATCTCCCGTGAACAGCCGACAATGCGCCCGATTTCCTGGCGCGTGACTTTGATCTGCATGCCGTCGGGATGGGTCATGGCGTCGGGCTGCTTGCACAACTCCAACAGGCAGCGCGCCACGCGGCCGGTGACATCAAAGAACGCCAGGTCGCCGACCTTGCGCGTGGTGTCACGCAGACGCTGGGCGATTTGACCGCTGAGGGCGTAGAGAATGTCGGGATCGTGCTGGGCCAGTTCGCGAAATTTGGCGTAACTGATCTCGGCCACTTCGCATTCGACCTTGGCGCGCACCCAGGCACTGCGCTCCTGCTCCTTGCCGGCCTGTTCAAACAGCCCCAGCTCCCCAAAGAAATCCCCGGTGTTCAGGTAGGCGATGATCATTTCACGGCCGTCTTCATCCTCGATCAGGATGGTGACCGAGCCTTTGATAATGAAGAACAGCGTTTCGGAGCGCTCGCCGGCGCAGATGATGTTGTGCTTGGCCGGATAGCGCCGGCGCTGGCAGTGCATCAGCAGCTTGTCGAGATTCTTGATCTTGGGTATGGGAGTAAGAGCAACCATGGTTGTATCCCGAAAAGACTGCACGGTGTAGATGGATTTGTTTTTATACCAGCGGTATCGGCATTGATACACGCTGTACAAAGGATGGCAATGCGCCATTGAGTTGGCGCCAGCTTACCAGACACATTCTGTCTCTATTAGCCAAATTAGCCGGGAAATCCTGCTATTGATCGCTTTCATGGGAAACACTGCCGTGATCAGCCCCTGTGCTAAGCTGGCGACCCTTTTTTAGCAGTGGAGTCTGGGCGATGAAGGCACGCATCCAATGGGCGGGCGAAGCCATGTTCCTCGGTGAGTCGGGCAGTGGCCATGTGGTGGTCATGGACGGCCCGCCGGAAGCCGGTGGCCGTAACCTGGGCGTACGCCCGATGGAAATGCTCCTGCTGGGTGTAGGCGGTTGCAGCAATTTCGACGTGGTCAGTATCCTGAAAAAGTCCCGCCAGGCCGTGGAAAGCTGCGAAGCCTTCCTGGAAGCCGAGCGCGCCACTGAAGATCCCAAGGTGTTCACCAAGATCCACATGCACTTTGTGGTCAAGGGGCGGGCGCTGAAGGAAGCCCAGGTCAAGCGGGCCATCGAGCTGTCGGCAGAGAAGTACTGCTCGGCGTCGATCATGCTGGGCGCGGCCGGTGTGGCCATCACCCATGATTACGAAATCATTGAGCTGGGTTGATCGCACAATCTGCTGGCAAAAAGAAAGGGCGCTTTGAAAGCGCCCTTTTTTGCGACTCAGGCTTGCTGCATTCAGATCCGATACGTGCTTTTGGTCATGACCTTGGCCAGCACGCTCATGCCAAACCGCACCGGAGCCGGGAAGCGAAAGCCGCCGGCATCCAGCGCGCTTTCGGCGTGGTGCTCTTCGTCGATGCGCATTTGTTCGAGAATCGCCCGCGACTTTTCGTCTTCGGCCGGCAGTTGCTCAAGGTGTTCATCCAGGTGCTTGCACACCTGATGTTCGGTTGCTGCGACAAAACCCAGGCTGACCTTGTCGCTGATCAGCCCTGCGGCGGCGCCGATGCCAAACGACAAGCCATAAAACAGCGGGTTCAGCACGCTAGGGTGGCTCCCCAACTGGCGGATGCGTTGCTCGCACCAGGCCAGGTGGTCGATTTCTTCCTCGGCCGCATGCTCCATGGCTGCACGCACCTGCGGCAGCTTGGCGGTCAAGGCCTGGCCTTGATACAGCGCCTGGGCACAGACTTCACCGGTATGGTTGATACGCATCAGGCCAGCGACATGGCGGGTATCGGTCTCGCTCATCTGTGCATCGGGCTGCACGATGGCGGGCGACGGGCGATACGGTTGGCCGCTGAAAGGCAGCAGCGTGCGCATGGCCATGTCGGCTTGCAGCAACAGGCGATCAATCGGCGAGTAGTGACGTTGGGTAGTCATGCTGACCTCCGGGAAGAATCTCGGCGGCCAGTTTACCGCAAGAGAGGGGGGAGCGTTTGCGCTGAGTCAATTTGCCCTTGTGGCGAGGGAGCTTGCTGCCGTTCGACTACGAAGCAGTCGCAAGCTCCAACGGGGAATCAGCCCGGCGGCCAGTTCATCTGGCGCTGACCCAGCACATGCATATGGATGTGATAAACGGTCTGTCCGCCTTTCGGGTTGCAGTTCATCACCACCCGGAAGCCTTCTTCGCAGCCTTGCTCCACCGCCAGGCGCTGGGCAGTGAACAGAATATGGCCAGCCAGGGCCTTGTCTTCCTCAGTCAGGTCGTTGAGGGTGGGAATGTGTTTCTTCGGGATCACCAGGAAATGTACGGGGGCTGCCGGGTGGATGTCCTTGAAGGCAAGGACTTGATCATCTTCGTAGATGATATCCGCGGGTATTTCTCTGTTGATGATCTTGGTGAACAGAGTATCCACAGCTGTTTCTCCATTATGAAAGTGCAGGGTGAGTGTACTCAGGCAATCAGCGCGGGCAATAGGCCTTGTTGATGGCCCCGGCAATCTTGCGGGTGAGCCAGCGCGGGCTGAAACGCGGGCTGAAGGCGATCCAGCGGTTGCGTCGGCCGGGAATGATGATGGCTTTGTTCTTTTCCAGCGCACGCACAGTGTAAAGCGCCACTTCTTCCGGGCTCATCAGCTTGTCGCTGCCCTCGAGCTTGGCCGTGTCCATTTGCGCGGTGCCGTAGAACGCGGTACGCGTCGGGCCCGGGCAGAGCACCGAGACCTTGATGCCACAGGTCTTGAGTTCTTCACGCAGTCCTTCGGAGAAGTGCAGTACATAGGCCTTGCTGGCGTAATAGCTGCTCATCCACGGGCCGGGTTGGAACGCTGCAACCGAGGCAACGTTGAGGATCTGCCCGCCGCCATGCAGCGCCATGGCATTGCCAAGGGCGTGACACATGCGGGTCAGGGCCAGGATGTTGACTTCGATCAGATCCTGCTCGGTCATCCAGTCCTGGGCCAGGAATGGGCCGCTGGTGCCGATGCCGGCGCAGTTCACCAGCAAATCGATCTGCCGCTCGCCTTCTTCCAGCTCCAGCAGGAACCCGGACAAGCGCAGTGGCTCGCCCAGGTCGCAGGCGCGAAACAGCACTTCGACGCCAAAGCGTTGAGTCAATTCGATTGCAATGCTTTCCAACTGATCACGCTGGCGGGCCACCAGAATCAAGCTGCGGCCGCGACGGGCAAGGGCTTCGGCCAAGGCCAGGCCGATGCCGCTTGAGGCACCGGTGATCAGAGCGTAACGGGTCATGCCTTTCTCCATCGCAACGCCCCCGGCCTGTGACGGAGGCATCACAGGCGGCGGGCGTTTCTTTACTGTTCTGGAGAGTCTACAGGTTCGGCCGCTTCGTCAGCACTTTGCGCGTCGTCTTCCTCGACAGTGGCGGCTTGATCGGCTTCGTCATCGGAGGTGATGGAGCTGCTTTCGTAGCTGCTGTCCATGTTGGCTTCGAGCTGGTCCAGGTAACCGTTCATGCCCAGCGTGACGACGATGGCCAGCACCACCGGGATAAACGCCAGCCACAACGTGGCGAGGACTTTTACCGCCGTGGAGTTGCGCGGAGGCGGTGCGCCGTATTGGTTGGCGCCCGCATTACCTGGCAATACCAGCAGCAGGATCGGGAAGACGCTGTTCACCAGCGGTACGAGGTTGAGAAAGTACAGCCAGCCGGACCATCCCAGGTCGTGCAGGCGCTGCACACCGATTTGCACGCTGACCCACACCAGCGCAACGAACAATGCCAGGCCGAGCACCACGCCAATGAGGGTGCCCAATACTGGCGAGGCCGTGGCTACCGCGAAACTGACGGTGCTGATAATGCCGCCAGCCACCAGCAGCGCGAGAGTCAGTACCAGCGTCCAGGCCAGATACCGCAGACGGCCAATGCGCCCGTGGATGGTAAAGACCTTGAGGGTGGCGTATTCCGGCAGGTCATCGCCCACGGTGGCGCGTGGCGGGGCGTAAGGTGAGGCCGCCGGGCGCGAGTAATCGGTGTTGGAGGACTCCGTCTCGTGGGTTTCGGCGAGGCTGAAGGCCACTGGTTGTTCGGGTTCGATGCGCGCATCCACCCCGGCGTTTTTCAGCGCAGTGAGGTAGGTTTCGGCATCCGGACGGGATAGATCGCGTTTGAGTGCAACCGGGCGGCCAGTGAAGAGTTTCTCGATGGCTTCGACTTCACTCTTGAACAGCTCGGCCAGGTTCAGTTTGGCCGTGGTGCTTTCGACACCCGGGAGCAAGGCTCCATCAAACACAATCTTGAAACGGTTGTCGCTCATGCGGGCTTCCTTGTCACTTGTTCAGGGAGGTGGTGCAGGCTTGCCGGATGGGCAGGCCTTGCGATGGGTTCAGCGTGGCCAGCGCAATTGTGCCGCCTGCTCGCGCGCCTTGCGGTATTCGGCATCCAGGCGGGCAACGAGTTCATCGACGCTGGGCAAATCGTCAATCTCGCCGACCCCCTGGCCGGCAGACCATACCGTCTTCCAGGCTTTCGCTTCGTCGCTCAACGGCTTGAGCTTGGAGCCGAAGTTGACTTCGCCCTTGCCTTGCAGCGCAGCCAGGTCGAAACCGGCGTTTTCCAGGCTCTGGCGCATGAAGCTGGCAGGCACGCCGGAGACAGCGGGAGTGTGCACGATGTCGGCGGCGCGCGATGTGAGCAGCATCTCTTTATAGGCATCCGGGGCGTGGCTTTCGGTGGTGCCGATAAAGCGCGTGCCGAAATACGCCAGGTCTGCGCCCAACAACTGGGCCGCGAGGATTTCGTGTCCATGGTTGAGGCAGCCGGCCAGCAGCAGGGTCTTGTCGAAGAACTGGCGAATCTCGGCGATCAGCGCGAATGGGCTCCAGGTGCCAGCATGACCACCGGCTCCGGCGGCTACGGCAATCAAGCCATCCACGCCGGCTTCAGCGGCCTTTTCGGCATGGCGCCGGGTCGTGACATCGTGGAACACCAAGCCGCCGTAGCTGTGGACGGCATCCACCAGCTCCTTCACTGCACCGAGGCTGGTGATGACGATGGGCACCTTGTGCTCGACGCAGATCGCCAGGTCAGCCTCAAGCCGTGGGTTGCTGTTATGCACGATCAGGTTGACGGCATACGGCGCGGGATTGTCCAACTGCGCCAGGCCCGCTTCGATTTCCTCCAGCCAAGCCTTGAAGCCGCTGCTCTCGCGCTGATTGAGCGCCGGAAAGCTGCCGACCACCCCGTTGCGACAGCACGCCAGGACCAGTTGGGGGTTGGAAATCAGAAACATCGGCGCAGCGACGACCGGCAGGCGCAGACGTTGTTCAAGCAAAGCGGGCAGCGACATTGGAGGTACCCCGAGTAATTGAAATTAGAACGGTTTGACCACGACCAAAATTACGATAGCCAGCAATATCAGAACGGGCACTTCATTGAACCAGCGATAAAAGACATGGCTGCGGGTGTTTTCGCCACGGGCGAAGCGTTTTACCTGCGCGCCGCACATGTGGTGGTAGCCGATCAGCAACACCACCAGGCTGAGCTTGGCGTGGATCCAGGCGCCGGATTTAAAGATCGCAGGGTTGAGCGCAATCAGCCAGATGCCGAATACCAGGCTGGCGACCATCGCCGGGCCCATGATGCCGCGGTAGAGCTTGCGCTCCATGATGCTGAAGCGTTCCTTGCTGACGGTGTCTTCGCTTTGGGCGTGGTAGACAAACAGGCGTGGCAGGTAGAACAACCCGGCAAACCAGCAGACGATGCTGACGATGTGGAAGGCTTTGATCCATAGATAGAGCATTTCTAGTTATTCCCAGGTTCACGGTAACTGAAGATAGTAGTGGCTCATGCGCCCGTACGTCACGTTGACGGTTGTCGCAGGACGATACGGCCCCTATTATCGACGGCTTTCCAGTGGGTTCGTTGAGGGCAGGTTTATGGTCAAGGTCGGTATCGTCGGCGGCACGGGTTACACCGGTGTCGAATTGCTGCGTCTGTTGGCTCAGCATCCGCAAGCTGAGGTGGTGGTCATCACTTCCCGATCCGAGGCCGGACTGGCCGTGGCCGATATGTACCCGAACCTGCGCGGCCACTATGACGGCCTGGCGTTCAGCGTTCCGGACATCAAGACACTGGGCGCCTGCGATGTGGTGTTCTTTGCCACTCCTCACGGCGTTGCTCACGCGTTGGCTGGCGAATTGCTGGCTGCGGGCACCAAGGTGATCGATTTGTCGGCGGACTTTCGCCTGCAGGACGCCGATGAGTGGGCCAAGTGGTACGGCCAGCCCCACGGTGCGCCGCAATTGCTGGAGGAAGCGGTCTACGGCCTGCCGGAAGTCAATCGTGAGCAGATCAAGCAAGCGCGGCTGATCGCGGTACCGGGGTGCTATCCGACCGCCACGCAGTTGGGTTTCCTGCCATTGCTGGAAGCGGGTCTGGCGGATGCTTCGCGCCTGATCGCGGACTGCAAGTCGGGTGTGAGCGGCGCCGGTCGTGGTGCGGCTGTGGGGTCGCTGTACTCCGAGACGTCGGAAAGCATGAAGGCGTACGCGGTAAAAGGGCATCGCCATCTGCCGGAAATCCGCCAAGGGCTGCGCCGTGCCGCAGGTAAGGAGGTGGGCCTGACTTTCGTGCCGCATCTGACGCCGATGATCCGTGGCATTCACTCCACACTCTACGCAACCGTGGTCGATCGGTCGGTGGATCTGCAGGCATTGTTTGAAAAGCGCTACGCCAATGAACCGTTCGTCGACGTGATGCCAGCTGGCAGCCACCCGGAAACCCGCAGCGTGCGCGGTGCCAACGTGTGCCGGATTGCCGTGCATCGTCCTCAGGATGGCGACCTGGTCGTGGTGCTGTCGGTGATCGACAACCTGGTCAAGGGTGCGTCGGGCCAGGCGCTGCAGAACATGAACATCCTGTTTGGCCTGGATGAGAAGCTGGGCTTGTCCCACGCGGGCATGCTGCCTTAAAAACAGCTTCAAGGTGTAAGTGGCAAGCTTGAAGCTCATGGCTTGAAGCTTGCCACTGTTCCCATAATAGTTGACCGCTTTTCTAGGAGAAGCGGATAATGCCGGCCATTACGCATATGGCGGCGCTACGCCGGGAGATTATCAGCATGAGCGTTGAATCCTTCACCCCCACGGCTTTGCAATTCACCCACGGTGCTGCGCACAAGGTGAAGAGCCTGGTCGATGAAGAGGGTAATGATCGCTTGAAGCTGCGCGTATTCGTTACGGGCGGCGGTTGTTCAGGGTTTCAGTACGGTTTTACCTTCGATGAAGATGTGGCCGATGACGACACCATCGTCGAGCGCGAGGGCGTGAGCCTGGTCGTGGATCCGATGAGCTTCCAATACCTGGCAGGTGCCGAGGTGGATTACCAGGAAGGTCTGGAGGGGTCGCGTTTCGTGATCAAGAACCCTAACGCTACCACTACCTGTGGTTGCGGGTCTTCGTTCTCGATCTGATCGACGTCCTGGTCTGCAACGGATACAAAAACGCCGCTTGGCTTTGATCGGCCAAGCGGCGTTTTGCTGTCTGGGGATTGTTACGCGGGGTAGATGGCACCCAGTACCCGCAGTCCGCGTGCACCGGTGACGCTCGGGCGGTTGGCGGCAATGCCTGCCAGGCAGCAATGGGCCAGCCAGGCGAAGGCCATCGCTTCGACCCAGTCGGGGTCTACGCCGAAAGTGGCAGTACTGCTGACCTGGGTCGCAGGGAGCAGCGCGGCCAGCCGCTTCATCAGTGTGCCATTGTGGGCGCCGCCGCCACAGACCAGCAGGGTCTCTGTCTGGGCCTGTGCAGCCTGCAAGGACTCGACGATGGTCTGGGCCGTCAGTTCCAGCAGGGTAGCCTGGACATTTTGGGGCTCGAACACGGGCAAGCGTGCGAGGTGTCGTTGCAGCCACTCGAGGTTGAACACTTCGCGCCCGGTGCTTTTCGGGCCTTGGGTCTGGAAGAAGGGATCGGCCAGCAGCGCGTTGAGCAACTGGGGTTCTACCTTGCCGCTGGCAGACCACTGGCCGTCGCGATCAAAGTGTTCGCCGCGCTGCAGGTGAATCCAGGCGTCCAACAAGACGTTACCCGGGCCGCAGTCGAAACCGGCGACAGGGTTGCCGGTCTCGATCAGGCTGAGATTGCTGAAGCCTCCCACATTCAATACGGCACGGTTGCCGGTGCGTTCACCAAACAATGCCTCATGAAACGCGGGCACCAATGGCGCGCCCTGGCCGCCGGCAGCCACATCGCGGCTGCGAAAGTCACTGACAACCGTGATGCCTGTCAGCTCTGTGAGTAGAGCAGGGTTGCCAATCTGCACCGTAAAGCCCCGAGCGGGTTCGTGGCGGATGGTCTGGCCATGGCTGCCAATCGCGCGGATGTCCTGGGGCTTGAGGTTTTGCTGCTCGAGCAAGGCGTGAATGCCTTGCGCGGCGAGTTCTACCCAGTGCTGCTGGGCGATGGCCGAGCGCGCTATCTCATCCGGGCCGCTGGCGCAAAGACCCAGCAGCTCGGTGCGCAGGGCGCTGGGCATGGGGATGTAGTGCGTGGCGATCAGTTTGATCGCCGGGTCTTGTTCGATCAGGGCTATGTCCAGGCCATCAAGGCTGGTCCCGGACATCACACCTATATAGCGTGGCATGGCTTAGCGCTTCGCCGAGGCGAGCAGGGTGGAGCGCTCCTGGTCCATGCGCGCCATCAGCGGCTGGCTTTGTTGCAGGAAGCGTGCGCGCTCGGCCTTGGCGATCGGGTCGGCCATTGGCAGTTTCTGGCCCAGTGGATCGACGTGCACGCCATTCACCTGGAACTCGTAGTGCAAGTGCGGGCCGGTCGACAGGCCTGTGGTGCCGATGTAGCCGATCACCTGGCCTTGCTTGACATTACTGCCGGTCGACACGCCCTTGGCGAAGCCCTGCATGTGGCCATACAGCGTGCGGTAGGTATTGCCGTGCTGGATGATCACGGTATTGCCGTAACCGCCGCGACGTCCGGCCAGCAGCACCTTGCCGTCACCGGCTGCCTTGATGGGCGTGCCGCGCGGGGCTGCATAGTCCACGCCCTTGTGAGCGCGAATTTTGTTCAGAATTGGATGCTTGCGACCCATGGAGAAACGCGAGCTAATACGAGCGAAGTCTACCGGGGTGCGGATGAAGGCCTTGCGCATGCTATTGCCATCGGCGGTGTAGTAGCTGCTGTTGCCTTGCTTGTTGGTGTAGCGCACGGCGGTGTAGGTCTTGCCGCGGTTGGTGAAGCGCGCGGAGAGAATATTGCCGGTACCGACCACTTTGCCTTTGGCGACTTTCTGCTCGTAGATCACGTCGAATTCGTCGCCCTGGCGGATGTCCTGAGCGAAGTCGATGTCGTAGCCAAACACGCTGGCCATGTCCATGGTCATGCTATGGGACAAGCCGGCGCGCGCGGCGGATTGTGACAGCGAGCTGTTGATCACGCCGTGGACGTAGGCGGAGCGCATCACCGGCTTGGTGGTAATGCGGTTGAAGGCGAAGCCTTTGGCTCCCTTGGTCAGGGTGATGCTTTCAAGGTCGCTGACATTGCTGTGCAGGTTGTTCAGCTGGCCATCGGGAGTGAATTCAAATTCAAGCTTTTGGCCATGTTTGAGCTGGGTGAATTGCTTGGCTTGTTTGTCGCTGGCCAGTACCTCGTTAACGGTAGTGGCAGGGAGGCCGACTTTCCCGAACAGGGTCGACAGAGTGTCGCCCTTTGTCACGATCACTTCGCGGTGCAGAGGGTTCTTGGCCGCGTCGGCAGCCGGTGCAGGCTGGTCCTGGGTTGCCTGCTGGGTGTCTTCGGGGCTGCTTTCTATCTGTGCGAACGGCGATTCGGTTGGCGCATTTGTGGCTTGTTGTGCGTCGGAAGCGTCTTGATCTTGTGTGAGTTGTTCAACCGGGCTTTCCAGGTCAAGGCTCAGGGATGTTCGTTTGGCTTCTACGTCACTGGAAGGGAATACCAGGAGTGCCAGGCTGAGAAGGGCGGCGATACCACTTGCTGCGAGCAGGTGGGTCTTCGGGTAAAGCGGCGGCGCTTTAGACGGTTCTGTGGTCATAAGTAATTTTGACTTTGAAGATGAAATGGAAAAGATGAATGACATGATGAAGATGAAATAACTGTATAAAATATAACCAAATCATCTGTGGCGCAAGCTCGCGAACGCTGGGCTTGCTGAACGGTGTCCGTGCGCAGGGCAAAACTTGTAATTAGTCCCTGATCTTGTATGGTTGGTTCCCTTTTGAATCTGAGCCTTGCGGGTCTGTTATGAAGTCGGTTGAAGAGCAGCTAGCGCTGATAAAACGTGGTGCGGAAGAACTGTTGGTCGAGGCCGAGCTGATCGAAAAGCTCAAGCGTGGCCAGCCCCTGCGTATCAAGGCTGGCTTTGATCCGACGGCGCCGGATCTGCACCTGGGGCATACCGTGCTTATTAATAAGCTGCGCCAGTTCCAGGAGCTGGGGCACCAGGTCATCTTCCTTATAGGTGACTTCACCGGGATGATCGGTGATCCGAGCGGCAAGAGTGCGACGCGTCCGCCGCTGACGCGCGAGCAGGTTCTCGACAATGCTGAGACCTACAAGACTCAGGTGTTCAAGATTCTCGATCCGGCGAAAACCGAGGTGGCGTTCAACTCCACCTGGATGGATCAGATGGGGCCGGCGGATTTCATTCGCCTGACCTCGCAGTACACCGTGGCGCGCATGCTTGAGCGCGATGACTTCGACAAGCGTTACTCGACAAATCAGCCGATCGCCATTCATGAGTTCCTATATCCGCTGGTTCAGGGCTATGACTCGGTAGCGTTGCGTGCTGACGTTGAGTTGGGCGGCACTGACCAGAAGTTCAACCTGTTGATGGGGCGTGAACTGCAGCGTGCTTATGGGCAGGAGGCTCAGTGCATTCTGACCATGCCGTTGCTGGAAGGGTTGGATGGCGTCAAGAAGATGTCCAAGTCCCTGGGCAACTATGTCGGCATCCAGGAAGCGCCGGGCGTGATGTACGGCAAGCTGGTTTCCATTCCCGACGCGCTGATGTGGCGCTACTTCGAGCTGTTGAGCTTCCGCTCCATGGATGAGATCAATGCCCTGCGCGCCGATGTCGAGGCGGGCGCAAATCCGCGTGACGTCAAGATCAAGCTGGCTGAAGAGATCGTTGCGCGCTTCCATGGTGAAGAGGCAGCGGCCAGTGCGCATCGCGCGGCGGGCAATCGCATGAAGGATGGCGAGCTGCCGGATGATCTGCCGGAGATTGAGCTGTCTGCCGCTGAGGCGATGCCGATTGCTGCTGTGCTTAATAAGGCAGGTCTGGTCAAGAACTCGGCGGTTGCGCGTGACCTCCTGGGTTCCGGTGGTGTGCGTATAGATGGTGAGGTTGTCGATCGCACCTTTATATACGCGCTGGGCGCTACCCACGTCTGCCAGGCCGGGAAGAAGGCATTTGCGCGTATTACGCTCAAATCCGAATAAACCTGAAATTAAGTGTTGACGGCGAATTATATCTGTCTATAATTCGCCCCACTTCCGGCGCAGTCGAAACGGAAAACTCCTTGGTAAACAAAGAGTTACGCGAGATTCGACAGCGACTTGCTTCAGTTCATCGAAGCCCAGAAGGAGTTGGTAGAGCAGTGTTGTTTGGCTCTATTAACGTTTCGATCTTCTCGGTCGAAAGCGGAGAAAAAGAGGTGTTGACAGCAGCGTGTAACGCTGTAGAATTCGCCTCCCGCTAACGAGAGATCGGAAGCGCAAGTGGTTGAAGT
>NZ_MAUE01000020.1 GCF_001702265.1 Pseudomonas aylmerensis | reverse complement strand
GCTCCCACAGTTAGACCGTGCCCGGCCTCAGGGCTTCCAGGTCTGCACATCCTTGGCGTCTACCGCCTTGGGCAGCAAGCCGGCCTTGAAGAACGCGTCGGCAATCTTCTGCTGCTCACCCAACTGATCGAGCGTCACCGGTTGCACCTGATAACTGCGGTGCGCATTGGCCGCTTCTACAGTGGCCACATCCAGGTTGCCCCACAACGGGCCGAGGATTTTCGCCGCGTCCTGCGGGTTTTTCTTCACCCACTCGCCGGTTTTCTCCAGCTGCGCGTACACCACTTTCAACACCTCGGGATGCGCCTTGGCGTACGGCGTCCCGGTCAGGTAGTAACGCTTGTAACTGGCCAGCCCGGCGCCGTCGGCCAAGGTGCGTGTCGGCAATTGACGCTGCACGCTGGTCAGGAAGGGTTCCCAGGTGACCCATGCATCCACCTTGTTGTTCTCGAACGCCGCGCGACCATCGGCCGGTGACAGGTACGCAGGCTCGATATCCGAGAAAGCCAGCCCCGCCTTGGCCAGCGCCGCGATCAGCAAATAGTGGGTGCCGGCCGCCTTGGTCACCGCGATTTTCTTGCCTTTCAAATCCGCCAGTTGCTGGATCGGCGAATCCTTGCGCACCACGATGGCCTGGGCCGAAGGCGAGGGCGCTTCCTGGGCGAAGTAGGTGAGTTTGGCCTGGGCCGCCTGGGCGAAGATCGGCACGGTATCCGCCACATCGGCGCTGATGTCGACGTTGCCCACGTTCAGCGCTTCGAGCAGCGGCAGGCCGCTGGGGAACTCGTGCCAGCTCACATCAATGTTGTCAGCCTTGAGGGCTTGTTCCAGGGTGCCCTGGGTTTTCAGCAGGGTGATCAGGGTCGAGGATTTCTGGTAGCCGATGCGCAGGGTTTCCTGGGCTTCGGCGCTGATGGCAACGGAAAAGGCCAGCAACCCTAAAACGACGGCGAGGGGACGGCGAATGGACATGGCGAGCTCGATCTTCAGCGAAATATCGCCAAGCATAAAGTTCTAAAAACTATTCGATAAATACTCTTTCGATCTTAGCTTAGGGCGCTTTTCGCACAGTCCTGCGAATTCGGCATAACCATAGAATTATAGAGTTCTTTCATAATCGCCGGTCATTAATATAATCAAGTTCGCTTGTTTGCCAGGCCTTATGCCGCGTTTTGGCATATGCAGCTTCTTTCACTTCTTCTATGCCAAGGCCTTTTCATGACGTTCAAGAAACTCATTCTCGCCGCCAGCCTGCTGTTTGCCGCAGCGGCGGCCCATGCCGAGCAG
Organism: Pseudomonas aylmerensis; assembly: GCF_001702265.1. GTDB lineage: Bacteria > Pseudomonadota > Gammaproteobacteria > Pseudomonadales > Pseudomonadaceae > Aquipseudomonas > Aquipseudomonas aylmerensis. Next base: position 2,517 of record NZ_MAUE01000020.1, on the reverse strand, counting down.
ACCCTGGATATCAGCTACCAGCGCTCATCCACCCTGTGGATCCTGCTCAAGCAAAATGGCCAGCTTGAACAGCGCCTCAAGCCGCTGGGGTTCACGGTCAACTGGCATGAATTCAGCACCGGCCTGCTCAGCTCGTTGAACGCCGGCAGCGTCGACCTGCATGCCGATGTGGCCGACGCCTTCGCCTTGTTCACCCAGGCCGCCGATGCGCCGCTGACTTACTACGCGCAGGAAAACGCGTCGCCCGGCGCGCAGGCGATCATCGTGCAGGATAAATCGCCGATCCACAGCGTTGCCGACCTCAAGGGCAAGACCGTCGCCGTGTCCAAAGGCTCGGGCAGCAATTTCCTGCTGATCAGTGCGCTGAAAAAAGCCGGGCTGACCCTTGCCGATATCACCCCGCGTTACCTCGAAGCCCCCGACGGCGGCGCGGCGTTCGCCAATGGCAGCGTGGACGCCTGGGTGATCTGGGACCCGTTCTACGCGACCCAGCAACTCGACCACCACGCGCGCGTGATTGCCGACGGCAGCGACGGCCTGGCCAATTACAACCGCTTCTACCTGGCCACGACCCGGTTCGCCAAGGCGCATCCGGACGTGTTGCAGGTGACGTTCGACACCCTGCGCGAGACCGGCCAATGGGTCAAAGCCCATCCCAAGGAGGCCGCTGAAATTCTCGGTCCGCTGTGGGGCAACATCGCCCCGGCGACGGTGGAGCGCGCCAACAGCCGACGCAGCTACGACATCATCCCGGTCAAGGTGGACAACCTCGCCGAACAGCAACGCATCGCCGATTACTACTACGCCGCCAAGCTGATTCCCAAGCCGCTGAAAGTCTCTGATATCACCGTGTGGACGCCGAAGCCATGAGCCGCCAGATCCACTTGTCAGCCTTCCTGCTGAGCGGGCCCGTGGTGCACAGCCATGCGGTGTGGCGCCATCCGGAAACTGTCGGCAATTACCTCGATCCCGAGTACTACGCGCGAGTGGCCAAGGTGGTGGAGGAGGGGCTGTTCGACTTTCTGTTCTTCGCTGATCGCCTGGCGGTGGGTGACCAGATGGGCGGCTCCCGCGAGTTGGCCTTGCGCTACGGCGCCCAGGACGCCACGCGCCTGGACCCGCTGCCGATCCTCTCCTACCTGATCGGCCAGACCCGCAAGTTGGGCCTGGGCGCGACGCGGTCCACCACCTATTACGAACCGGCACACATCGCCCGCGAGTTTGCCACCCTCGACCACCTGTCCAAGGGCCGTGCTGCCTGGAATATCGTCACCTCGATGAACGACAGCGAAGGGCGCCTGTTTGGCAAGGACAAGCACCTGGAACACGACCTGCGCTATGACCGCGCCGATGAGTTTGTCGAAGTCGCGCTGAAGCTCTGGAACAGCTGGGGCAAGGACGCATTGAAGCTCGATCGTGCCAGCGGCGTGCTCGCCGACCCGGCGTTGATCCAGTCGGTGCAGCATCAGGGCGAGTGGTTCAAGGTCGAGGGCCCGCTGAATATTCCGCGCACGCCCCAGGGGCGGCCGGTGCTGATCCAGGCCGGCTCCTCCGGACGTGGCCGTCGGTTCGGCGCGCGCTGGGCCGAAGCGATTTTCACCATTCACCCGCACCTGGCAGCCATGCGCGCGTTTCGCGATGACGTACGCGCGCAGGTCGTGCAGCAAGGCCGCGAGGCCGACAGTTGCAAGGTGCTGACAGCGGTGATGCCGTTCATTGGCGGCAGCGAAGCCGAAGCCCGCGCCAAGCGCGACCGGCACAACGCCCTGGCGCGTCCCGAGCTGGGCCTGGTGACGCTGGCTTCGCAGTTGAATGTGGACCTGTCGCCCTTCCCGTTGAGCGCCACGCTGGCGGAAATCGCGCAGTCACCGCTGATCCATCCGGCTGCTGCGGAAAAGCTGCTGATGCAAGGCCCGCAGACCACCCTGGAACAACTCGGCCGGATCTTCGCCAGCAGCGTGCGCGTGCCGCAACTGGTAGGCACCGGCGCGCAGATCGCCGACCAACTGGCCGAACTGTTCGAGCAGGGCGGTTGCGACGGGTTTGTAATTTCGCCGGGTTATTTGCCGGGGTCGTTTACTGAGTTTGTCGAGAGTGTGATTCCGCACTTGCAGCGCAAAGGCGTGTTCCGCAAAGCGTATGAGGGCTCCACGCTGCGCGAGCACTTGGGACTGGCTGACCTGCAAGCCTGACCGCAACTTGCGCGACACACGCGCTTTTTTGTGGGGACCGAGCTTTTTTGTGGTGAACGGTTTTTTTGTGGTGAACGGTTTTTTTGTGGCAAGCCCGCTTTTTTGTGACAAGCCCGCTTTTTGTGGCGAGCGGGCTTGCCCCGCGTTGGGGCGCGCAGCGCCCCCAAAATCCAACCCCGCGGTGTACCTGGAAGAACGCGATGACTGTATTTGGGGCCGCTGCGCGCCCCAACGCGGGGCAAGCCCGCTCACCACAGGTAAGCCCGCTCACCACAGGTAAGCCCGCTCACCACATCCAAGCGGGCTCTCCACAGGCAAGCCCACT
>NZ_MAUE01000019.1 GCF_001702265.1 Pseudomonas aylmerensis | reverse complement strand
TTTCAGCTCGAAGCAAGCAAATTGCTTGGGTGTTATATGGTCAAGCCTCACGGGCAATTAGTATTGGTTAGCTCAACGCCTCACAGCGCTTACACACCCAACCTATCAACGTCGTAGTCTTCGACGGCCCTTCAGGGAACTCAAGGTTCCAGTGAGATCTCATCTTGAGGCTAGTTTCCCGCTTAGATGCTTTCAGCGGTTATCTATTCCGAACATAGCTACCCGGCAATGCCACTGGCGTGACAACCGGAACACCAGAGGTTCGTCCACTCCGGTCCTCTCGTACTAGGAGCAGCCCCTCTCAAATCTCAAACGTCCACGGCAGATAGGGACCGAACTGTCTCACGACGTTCTAAACCCAGCTCGCGTACCACTTTAAATGGCGAACAGCCATACCCTTGGGACCGGCTTCAGCCCCAGGATGTGATGAGCCGACATCGAGGTGCCAAACACCGCCGTCGATATGAACTCTTGGGCGGTATCAGCCTGTTATCCCCGGAGTACCTTTTATCCGTTGAGCGATGGCCCTTCCATACAGAACCACCGGATCACTAAGACCTACTTTCGTACCTGCTCGACGTGTCTGTCTCGCAGTCAAGCGCGCTTTTGCCTTTATACTCTACGACCGATTTCCGACCGGTCTGAGCGCACCTTCGTACTCCTCCGTTACTCTTTAGGAGGAGACCGCCCCAGTCAAACTACCCACCATACACTGTCCTCGATCCGGATAACGGACCTGAGTTAGAACCTCAAAGTTGCCAGGGTGGTATTTCAAGGATGGCTCCACGCAGACTGGCGTCCACGCTTCAAAGCCTCCCACCTATCCTACACAAGCAAATTCAAAGTCCAGTGCAAAGCTATAGTAAAGGTTCACGGGGTCTTTCCGTCTAGCCGCGGATACACTGCATCTTCACAGCGATTTCAATTTCACTGAGTCTCGGGTGGAGACAGCGCCGCCATCGTTACGCCATTCGTGCAGGTCGGAACTTACCCGACAAGGAATTTCGCTACCTTAGGACCGTTATAGTTACGGCCGCCGTTTACCGGGGCTTCGATCAAGAGCTTCGCGTTAGCTAACCCCATCAATTAACCTTCCGGCACCGGGCAGGCGTCACACCCTATACGTCCACTTTCGTGTTTGCAGAGTGCTGTGTTTTTAATAAACAGTCGCAGCGGCCTGGTATCTTCGACCGGCATGAGCTTACGGAGCAAGTCCTTCACCCTCACCGGCGCACCTTCTCCCGAAGTTACGGTGCCATTTTGCCTAGTTCCTTCACCCGAGTTCTCTCAAGCGCCTTGGTATTCTCTACCCAACCACCTGTGTCGGTTTGGGGTACGGTTCCTGGTTACCTGAAGCTTAGAAGCTTTTCTTGGAAGCATGGCATCAACCACTTCGTTAACTAAAAGTTAACTCGTCATCAGCTCTCGGCCTTAGAATCCCGGATTTACCTAAGATTCCAGCCTACCACCTTAAACTTGGACAACCAACGCCAAGCTGGCCTAGCCTTCTCCGTCCCTCCATCGCAATAACCAGAAGTACAGGAATATTAACCTGTTTTCCATCGACTACGCTTTTCAGCCTCGCCTTAGGGACCGACTAACCCTGCGTCGATTAACGTTGCGCAGGAAACCTTGGTCTTTCGGCGTGGGTGTTTTTCACACCCATTGTCGTTACTCATGTCAGCATTCGCACTTCTGATACCTCCAGCAAGCTTCTCAACTCACCTTCACAGGCTTACAGAACGCTCCTCTACCGCATCACTTACGTGATACCCGTAGCTTCGGTGTATGGTTTGAGCCCCGTTACATCTTCCGCGCAGGCCGACTCGACTAGTGAGCTATTACGCTTTCTTTAAAGGGTGGCTGCTTCTAAGCCAACCTCCTAGCTGTCTAAGCCTTCCCACATCGTTTCCCACTTAACCATAACTTTGGGACCTTAGCTGACGGTCTGGGTTGTTTCCCTTTTCACGACGGACGTTAGCACCCGCCGTGTGTCTCCCATGCTCGGCACTTGTAGGTATTCGGAGTTTGCATCGGTTTGGTAAGTCGGGATGACCCCCTAGCCGAAACAGTGCTCTACCCCCTACAGTGATACATGAGGCGCTACCTAAATAGCTTTCGAGGAGAACCAGCTATCTCCGAGCTTGATTAGCCTTTCACTCCGATCCACAGGTCATCCGCTAACTTTTCAACGGTAGTCGGTTCGGTCCTCCAGTTAGTGTTACCCAACCTTCAACCTGCCCATGGATAGATCGCCCGGTTTCGGGTCTATTCCCAGCGACTAGACGCCCTATTAAGACTCGCTTTCGCTACGCCTCCCCTATTCGGTTAAGCTCGCCACTGAAAATAAGTCGCTGACCCATTATACAAAAGGTACGCAGTCACAGAACAAAGTCTGCTCCCACTGCTTGTACGCATACGGTTTCAGGATCTATTTCACTCCCCTCTCCGGGGTTCTTTTCGCCTTTCCCTCACGGTACTAGTTCACTATCGGTCAGTCAGTAGTATTTAGCCTTGGAGGATGGTCCCCCCATATTCAGACAAAGTTTCTCGTGCTCCGTCCTACTCGATTTCATGACTAAGAGATTTTCGCGTACAGGGCTATCACCCACTATGGCCGCACTTTCCAGAGCGTTCCGCTAATCTCAAAGCCACTTAAGGGCTAGTCCCCGTTCGCTCGCCACTACTAAGGGAATCTCGGTTGATTTCTTTTCCTCAGGGTACTTAGATGTTTCAGTTCCCCTGGTTCGCCTCTTGCACCTATGTATTCAGTACAAGATAACCATCTTATGATGGCTGGGTTCCCCCATTCAGACATCTCCGGATCAAAGTCTGTTTGCCGACTCCCCGAAGCTTTTCGCAGGCTACCACGTCTTTCATCGCCTCTGACTGCCAAGGCATCCACCGTATGCGCTTCTTCACTTGACCATATAACCCCAAGCAATCTGGTTATACTGTGAAGACGACATTCGCCGAAAATTCGAATTTCTCAATTAAGAGAACTCACAAATTTTACCTTAGCCTGATCCGTTACCAGTGAAAGTAACGTTCAGTCTATCTTTCTATCACATACCCAAATTTTTAAAGAACGATCTAATCAAAGACTAGAAATCAACATTCACCATCAACTTGATGGAATGCTCATTTCTAAGCTTTCAAAACTTTCAGAAGCAGTAGTGGTGGAGCCAAACGGGATCGAACCGTTGACCTCCTGCGTGCAAGGCAGGCGCTCTCCCAGCTGAGCTATGGCCCCGTATTTCTACAGGCGTTTCCCACACAAAATTGGTGGGTCTGGGCAGATTCGAACTGCCGACCTCACCCTTATCAGGGGTGCGCTCTAACCAACTGAGCTACAGACCCAATT
>NZ_MAUE01000018.1 GCF_001702265.1 Pseudomonas aylmerensis | reverse complement strand
CTGGGCCGCGCGGTGAACGTGGCCAAGAACCACAGCGCCGCGGCGATCAGCATGCACACCGTAAATCACCCAGGCGCCAAGCACTTCACCACCGACGTGTTCGACGGTGACCCGGACACCGAATGCGGCGGCAAGGCCGTGGGCTGGTTCCACATGTCACCGGACTGCACCCACCACAGCCAGGCTGCCGGCGGCCAGCCGCGCAAACGTGAGATACGCAACCTGTCGTGGATCGGCCTCAAGTGGGGAGGCAAGAAGCGCCCCCGGGTGATCAGCCTGGAAAACGTGAAGCAGATCCTGCAGTGGGGCCGATTGATCGCCAAGCGTGACAAGGCCAGCGGGCGGGTGGTGACCCTGGACCAGGTGCCGCACCCAACCAAGAAGGGAAAGACCACCAACCGAATCGCCGCACCGGGCGAGCAAGTGCCGGTATCGAACCAGTTCCTGGTCCCTGATCCGAAGCAGCGTGGCCGCACCTGGCGTCGGTTTGTGGCGCTGCTGGAAGGGATGGGTTATGTCGTGGAGTGGAAGGTGATCAGGGCATGCGACTTCGGCGCACCGACCAGCCGGGAGCGCCTGTTCATGATCGCCCGGTGCGATGGCCGGCCGATCGTCTGGCCGGAGCCTACTCACGCGAAGAACCCGGTCAAGGGCCAGCAAAAGTGGAAGACCGCCGCTGACTGCATCGACTTCACCGACCTGGGCAAAAGCATCTTCGGCCGCAAGAAGGACCTGGCCGACGCAACGTTGCGCCGGGTTGCCAAGGGCATGAAGAAGTTCGTCATCGACAACCCGGCGCCTTTCATTGTGCCGATTGCGAACTGGTCGGGTGAGTCGGTGCAGTCTGCCGATGAGCCGCTGCGCACAATCACCTCCTATCCAAAGGGTGGTGCCTTCTCCGTGGTCAGCCCGGTGATCGCACCGGCAACGCACCAGGGCAGCGATCGAATCAATGACCCTCTCGAACCGCTGCCGACAGTGACCTGTGCGAACCGCGGCGAGCTGACGCTGATAAGCCCGTTGATGGTTGGGGCCGGTGGCCCGGAGTACTCAGGCAAGCCGATGGGCATGGACCAGCCGGTGGGCACGGTGATGACCCAGAACCACCGCTCGTTGGCTTCCGCCTGCATCGTCCAGGCTGGGCACGGCGAGGGCTCTGGCGCAAACAAGCGCCGCTCCCACGGGGTGAACGACATCTGCGGCCCGATCGGCACCGTCACTGCCAGCGGCGGCGGCCAGTCCGTCAGCACCGCGGTGATGATCCAGGCCAACGGCGGATTCAACACCACCCACGCCAAAGGCATGGATGAGCCCATGACCACGGTGACCAACACCGGCAGCCAGCAGCAGCTGGCGACGGCGCACCTGGTGCACATGCGCGGCAACTGTGATGCACGGGACGCAAATGACCCGCTGCACACCATCAGCGCCGGCGGCCAGCACCACGGGTTGGTCAGCGCTTTCATGGAGCGGGCATTCGGCGGCAGCGTTGGCCAGGGCCTGGACGAGCCGGCACCGACCATCACGGCTGGCGGCGGTGGCAAAAGCTCCTTGGTGTCGCTCACCCTGTCGCCGGAACACGAAGCGGGCGCCCTGCGGGTCGCTGCATTCCTGATCAGCTATTACGGGACCGAGAACACCAGCGCCTGCGATGCACCGGCACCCACGGTCACCACCAAGGACCGGCTGGCCCTGGTCACGGTGATGGTGAAGGGCACGCCCTACGTGATCGTCGATATCTGCCTGCGGATGCTCAAGCCACCTGAGCTGTACAAGGCCCAGGGGTTCCCCGCCGGCTACATCATCACCCACGGATCCGACGGCAAGCCCTTCACCATCACCCAGCAAGTGCACATGTGCGGCAATAGCGTGAGCCCGCCGCCAATGGCGGCTATCGCAGGAGCAAACGACCCGTGGCTCGCCGAGCAGCGCCAAGCACACGCTGCATAACTCCCCCACTCCACCGCCCGGGCATGGCCCGGCAAGGACTCCCCGTGATCAATTTGTTCTGGCGCCTGGTCGCCAAGCTGCTCGCGCGCCCAGCGGTTGCCGCCTGGATCATCGCTCGCGCCCAGCGCACCCCGTACCTGCACATCATGTCCGCCGACGGCCAGACCCGCTACATGGGCCGCTGGTGGTTGTTCAACCCCTACTCCCGCGATACGCACAAGCCGGCGCTGTGGTGGTTCCCGTGGTCGTTCCGCGTGCACCACATCATGCGGCACGACGAAGACCGGGACCTACACGACCACCCGTGGAACGCCCGCACGATCATCCTGCGCGGCTGGTACACCGAACAACGGCTAGATCCTGCGACCTACTTCGAAATGCTGACACCAGGCCTTCCTCTGCTGTGGCGGGAAGAGCAGGACGATCTCTGCAAGCTGTCAATGAAGAGTCGGAGGCCGGGCGACACCGCGCGCCTCAATCACGGCGAGTACCACCGTATCGACGAGGTCTCACCCGGCGGCGTCTACACCCTATTCATCACCAGCAAGTGGCGTGGTGACTGGGGCTTTCTGGTCAACGGCGTGAAGGTGCCATGGCGCACCTACACCGGCACCGACAATTGAGGTTCTAAGCATGAGCAAGGTAATTCAAACGGTTGAAGAACTGGACGCCGTGCTGCACTGGCGTGGCAAGCACGCTCAGGCGATCCGCGAGCGTGATGCCTTGCAGCAGCGCCTGACCGCAGCCGATGAGCGGGAGGGAGCACTGGGAAGCCTGGTGCCGGAGGCTGAGTTAGCCTTGAAGGCGCTGAATGTTGCCGTCAGCGTTTACGACGTTGAGCTGGCAGACAGCGCCCGGCGAGGTTTGCGCTTGATCATCGCCGCGCTCAAGCCAGCCGAGCAGCCCGCGCTGGGCCGGCGCGAACCGGTGCACAAATGCCAGAAGTGCAATGGCCGTGGATCTGTGCCGACTCGTCTCCCCGGTGAAGGCGAAACCGCATATCGGGATCGTTGCAATCTCTACGCCGAGCAGCCAGCGCAGCCCCAGGGCGAGCCGGTGGCGTGGGCAAATTGGAAAGTTGGATCAAAGTCATACGTTCCATTCCGCACTGTCGACGAGGCGCGGCGCAGCGTTAACGCATCTGAAATTTCAGCAACACAAAACGGCCCTTACAGAGTTGTGCCGCTCTACGCCGAGCAGCCCGCGCCGGTAGCGGTTGGTCTGCCTGTCGATCCTGAGCGCGAGCGCCTGATGGAAATCGTTCAGCAATACCCAAATGTCGATCCGCTCAAATACGACGCCGCAGTTCGAACACTCCGCAAGTAACCCCTCCCCCTTCAAAGTCAGCCGCTATAGCGGCAAGGACGACCTATGGCCAGAAAAAACCACCTCATCGTCGACTCAGGCTACACCCAGGATAACGAGCGCTGGTCGCTCTCCGCCTGCGGTCTTAACGAAGACTCCGAGGTGTCGTGGGATGGCACCCACAAGCGCGACCTTGTCAGCTGCAAACGGTGCCAGGCGAAAATGGCCAAACCCCGCGAGGCGCCGGATCCATTCCATAAAGAACGGCCCATTCTTTTCAACGGTGCAATGGTTCGCGCGATTCTGTCCGGACAAAAAACGGTCACGCGCCGCCTGGTCAGAGGCAGTCAGATCCCGAGCCGCAGCAAATCCGATTCCCCGGACCATCAGTGGATTGCCGTCGTTCAAGACCATCCACGGTGGGGTTTCGCCGCTTTCGGCGCGACTGAGCAAGAGTGCGCCGCGGAGCTAGCCATGTACGGTGGCTGCCCGTATGGCCAGCGCGGTGATCGGCTGTGGGTGCGCGAAACATGGATAGCTGACGCACAGGTTGACGTGCTCGCGCCGCGACACCTGAGCCAGGGCGAGCCGATCCTGTACCCGGCAGATGGGGCTATTAGGCAGGCCGGATGCGAAATGATCAAGCCAGGCAAGGGCCGCCCATCCATCCATATGCCCCGCTGGGTCAGCCGCATCCTGCTCGAGATCACCGACGTGCGCGTCGAGCGGTTGCAGGACATCAGCGAGGACCAGGCCAAGGCCGAGGGCTGCTTCTTCACCGACTACGGCCGCAAGTGCGGGCATACCGGCAGCGGCTGGACTGAAGTCGGTGACTGCCCTGCGCCCGAAGCGCATCACCCGCAGCGCAATGGATGGATGTGGGACAAGACATCCAGTCCGAACGAGTGCCTTGGCACGGCGACTTGGGCGTTCGCCAACCTTTGGCAAAAAACCGGCGGCGAGTGGGACGCCAACCCGTGGGTCTGGGTGGTCGAGTTCAAGCGGGTGTCGCCATGACCCTACGCCAGCGCATCACCACGTACATGAGCGGCGCCGGCGGCTCCCGCGACAACTGGTTCTGCACCTGGTGGTTCCGGTTCCATATCGAGCCGCTCACCACCAAACAGATCCGCCGCGAGCTTGAACTCATGAAGTGCGAAGGCCTGGTCGAGTCGGACCACAGCCAGAGCAACAACACCAAGTGGCGGCTGACCAAATACAAACCTGATGAGGTGACGCCATGATCGCCACCCTCTGGTTCGCCTACGTCTTCATCTACCGAGGCCCTAAGCCATGAACGAACTGGTTTGCGGATGGGGAGTAAACGACGCTGGCTACGCCATCCAGTCGAGGACGTCCAACATGGTTGGCGGCGTACGGCGGCGAGTTGTCGATTTTGACTGCCCCTATTACAGGCGCTGGTCATTGATGCTCATGCGGTGCCACAACGCGAAGTTCAGGGCTCGCAACCCTGCCTACGCAAAGGCAACGATTTGCGACGAGTGGAAAAGCTTCGCGGCTTTCAAGGCGTGGATGGAACAGCAGCCCTGGCAGGGTAACGAACTGGACAAGGACATCCTCGGCGACGGCACCCGCTACTCGCCGGAAACCTGCTGCTTTGTGCCAAAGAGCGTGAACATGTTCTGGACGAGGTGTACCAGCAAGGATGGCGGGTTGATAGGCGTGAGTTTCGTCAAGTCCCGAGGCAACTACATCGCACAGTGCAGCAATGGCGGAAACCGAAAGGCGCTTGGCGTTTTCTCATCTGCAATCGATGCGCACAAGGCCTGGATTCGAGCCAAGGGCCAAGCGCTGGATGACCTGCTCAACCCGCTTAGCCTGGATGAGCGAATCGTCAAAGGCATGTACGACAAGCTCAGGGCCTTTGAGATTGCCGCCGATGAACTATCCAAGGGGCCCAGGCCATGAACGACTGTGAGCTGCTGGATCTTGCAGCGAAAGCGGCGGGCATTGATCTTGAAGAAAACCGGCACTGCCCTTCCGGCGGGATATGGATCGTCGATAAAAAGTCAGGTCTGGATGTCATCTGGTCCCCGCTGACCAATGACGGCGATGCAATGCGCCTTGCGACAAGCCTCCAGCTCAGCATTCTCTGGTTCACCAACCTGCAATACGTGATGGTCGAGCGGCGCGGATTCGGCGAGAACATCGGCTGGACCGAAGACGCGGATCGAGGTGGCGCGCTCCGCCGTGCAATCACCGTCGTAGCGGCGCAAATCGGCACCACATTTCCCTAACCCCAATCCCCCTACATGCCTGCCGGTGAGCGGCGGGCGAGGTATTCCTGTGCTCAAACAAATCGGAAAACTCATCACCGAACCGTTCCGCAAAGGTGACAAGAGCCGGCCGCTGCGCTGGCGCATGGGGATGCGGCTTAACCACATCCACAACGACCTGCACTCCAAGCATCCCAAGCTCTGGAACGCCATCGTGATGACGGCCAGAACTGTGATCTGCAAGCCATTCGGCCATCGCTGGACCAGGTTCGAGATGGTGAAGTACGGCGACTTTGGTGATTCCCGGATCTGCAAGCTCTGCCGCATCAGTCACGGGAAGCACCGCGGCGTTGACACCTACCACGAAACACATCGCCAGGGTGGCTGGAACAAGATCGCCAAACCCTAACCCACCTTCTGCCGCCCAGCGCGGCGCGGAGCATCATCATGGCAAAAGTTCTGGCCCAGATTACGGTCAAGCTGCCGCGCCTCATGGAGGCCGGTGAATACAGGAAGTTGCGGTACGTCGGCGGAAAGCCGAGCCTGCAGCAGTTGAAAAAATGGATCGAGGAAGGCGAAGTGATTGGAGAGGTAAAAGGCGGGATGTATTTCGTCGATGTGCAGGCAGCGGTCATGGGATCGAATGATCCGCTGCTGGCCAAGATGCTGGAGATCGGGTGATGGCTGCCCGGCCCCGCACGCTGCAAAACAGAAAGCTACCGCCGAACCTTTACCCGAACGGGAAGTATTGGCGGTACCGCAACCCGGTCACCGGCGTGATGACCAGTATCAACCGCCCCCTGGAAGAGGCAATCAAGCTGGCCCGGGCAGCAAACCTCAAGTTCGCCGAGTTGGTCGTAGATGACGGCTCGCTGCTGGCCGTGTTGACCGGTGACCGCCTACCAATCGTGAGCAACCTGCTGACACGCTTCGAAGAGGAATGGCTGCCGGATCGCTCATACGCCGCGCGCACCCTCGAGGAGATCAAGTTCAAGCTCGAACGATACCGGCAGGATCTGGGCGACCGTCTGATTGGGCAGCTGGATGTACTGGCCATGGCCGAGTACCTGGATAACTTCAGCAACAACGCCTACACGAAGCACCGCGGGCTGTGGGTGCAGATCTTCGCCTTTGCGGTTGCCAAGGGCCTGGCTGAGCGCAACAACGCCGAGCTGACTCTGGTGAAGAAAGAGGCCGAGAAGAAGCGCCAGCGCCACACGCTTGACGGATTGAAGATGATCATCGATGCAGCGACAACCCCGCCATGGCTGAAGCGGGCAATCCGCCTGGCCCTGGCCAGCCTTCAGCGCAGGGACGACATAGTCACCTGGCTGAAGTCTGCCGCTGACATGGAAAAGAACACGCTCACCGTGTCGCCGGGGAAAACCCAGGGGTACGAAAACCCTGTGCACCTGAAGATCACCATGGGCGCAGCGCTGCGGGAGGTTGTCGGGGAGTGCCTGCGGTCGCCGCTCGCATCGCCGTACTTGATCCACTACAAACCCAAAGCCCGCCGGCGCGAACAGATCGACGCCAAGGACCACTGGACATCCGTGACGCCGGACTACCTGACCAAGGAGTTCAGCAAGGCCAGGGATGCCGCGCACGCCTACGACCATGTGCCAGCCGGCGAGCGCCCCACTTTTCACGAGATCCGCGCATTGGGCGCGTGGCTGTACGAGCAGCAGAAATTCCCGCAGGAGTACATCCAGGCGCTGATGGGCCACGCTGACGAGAAGATGACGAAACACTATCAGGAGGGGCACGACGAAAAGAAGATCGAGTACCTGGAGGTGGGCGCCGAATTGGCGTTCTGAGGTGGGGGTTTTGCAAAAGTTTTGCAAAAGTTTTGCAAATCGCAGGCAACAAAAAAGGGCCCACCTTTCGGTGAGCCCTTCTAGACCGCCCAGCAGAGCGGATTTTGTTTGGTAGGCGCGATTGGACTCGAACCAACGACCCCCACCATGTCAAGGTGGTGCTCTAACCAACTGAGCTACGTGCCTGCTGTGAGGCGGCATTCTACGGAATTCCGGAGGGGTGTCAACATCTTTTTTGCAGCTAACCCTATGAATATGCGAATTTTTTATTTGCGGCCGTCACATCGGTATTTTTTCGGTGGCTGGCAGGCAATTTTCAACTCAGGTAGGATCGGGACACTCGTAAAAAATATAAAACAGAGGTTCCAGGATGGCGAACACCCCCTACCCCCAGTCATATTACGCCGCTTCCGCGAATGCCGTACCGCCACGCCCAAGCCTGCAAGGCGAGGTCGAAACCGACGTGTGCGTGATCGGTGCTGGCTACACCGGCCTTTCCAGCGCGCTGTTCCTGCTGGAGAACGGTTTTCGCGTGACCGTGCTGGAAGCCGCGAAGGTCGGCTTTGGTGCCTCTGGTCGCAATGGCGGGCAGATCGTCAACAGTTATAGCCGTGACATCGACGTGATCGAGCGCAGCGTCGGCCCCAAGCAGGCACAGTTGCTCGGACAGATGGCGTTCGAAGGCGGCAAGATCATTCGCGAGCGGGTGGCCAAGTACCAGATCCAGTGCGACCTGAAGGACGGCGGCGTGTTCGCTGCACTCAACAGCAAGCACATGGGCCACCTGGAGTCGCAGAAGCGCCTGTGGGAGCGTTACGGCCATACCCAGCTGGAGTTGCTGGACGAACGTCGCATCCGCGAGGTCGTGGCGTGTGACAACTATGTCGGCGGCCTGCTCGACATGAGCGGCGGGCACATCCACCCCCTCAACCTGGCGCTGGGCGAAGCAGCGGCGGTGGAATCCCTGGGCGGCAGCATCTATGAGCAGTCCGCGGCAGTGCGCATCGAGCGCGGCGCCAATCCCGTAGTGCACACCGCCGAGGGCAAGGTCAGGGCCAAGTTCATCATCGTCGCGGGCAATGCCTACCTGGGCAACCTGGTGCCGGAGCTGGCAGCCAAGTCGATGCCCTGCGGCACGCAAGTCATCACCACCGCACCGCTGGGTGACGAACTGGCCAAGTCGCTGCTGCCGCAGGATTACTGCGTCGAAGACTGCAACTACCTGCTCGACTACTACCGCCTCACCAGCGACAAGCGCCTGATTTTCGGCGGCGGCGTGGTGTATGGCGCGCGTGACCCGGCGAACATCGAGGCGATTATCCGTCCGAAGATGCTCAAGGCCTTCCCGCAGCTCAAGGACGTGAAAATCGACTACGCCTGGACCGGCAATTTCCTGCTGACCCTGTCGCGTTTGCCACAGGTCGGCCGCCTGGGCGACAACATCTACTACTCGCAGGGCTGCAGCGGCCATGGCGTGACGTACACACACTTGGCCGGCAAGGTACTGGCAGAAGCCCTTCGAGGCCAGGCAGAGCGTTTTGATGCGTTTGCCGACCTGCCCCACTACCCATTCCCGGGCGGCCAACTGCTGCGCACGCCGTTTGCCGCACTGGGCGCCTGGTACTACGGCTTGCGCGACAAACTAGGCTTTTGAGGCAAAACCTGTAGGAGCCCGCTCGCGGGCGATGGCGTCCGTGAGTTCGCCATTGCCCATGAGCGGGCTCGCACATTTCATAAATCGCAGACACAAAAAACCCCGGTCTTTCGACCAGGGTCTTTGCTATCGGATCAAAGTAGCCAGAGGCTTTCTTTGTGCTTCAAGGCGTTCAGTGGGCCTTGAGGCAGATATGGCGCAGCGGACGGGACTCGAACCCGCGACCCCCGGCGTGACAGGCCGGTATTCTAACCGACTGAACTACCGCTGCGTATCGCTTGACCAGCTACGGGTAAACCCCACAACCGTCTTGAAACATCTGATCGACCAGCCTTGGCTGTTCAATCTCAAGCCCGACGAATCGAACCTGGAAAATATGGCGCAGCGGACGGGACTCGAACCCGCGACCCCCGGCGTGACAGGCCGGTATTCTAACCGACTGAACTACCGCTGCGCGTCGGTGCAACCTTAACGTTGCGTCTTGCCCGAAGGCAAAACTCTCAAGAAGTGGTGGGTGATGACGGGATCGAACCGCCGACCCTCTGCTTGTAAGGCAGATGCTCTCCCAGCTGAGCTAATCACCCTTTGCTTCGTTGAGGCCGCGAAATTTACGCAGGTAGCGGACCTAAGTCAATAGCCTGCTTGAAGTTTTTCTGAAAAAGACAAAATGGCTTCAAGACCGCCTACTCGCTGTAAATCATCTTCTTGCTCATGCCACCGTCGACCACGAACTCCTGCCCGGTGACAAACCCGGCCTGACGCGACAACAACCACGCCACCATCGCCGCCACATCCTCCACCGTCCCCACCCTGCCCGCCGGATGCTGGGCATGGTCGGCGTCCGTCAACGGCTCGGCACGGCGCGCCGCAGGATCACGCGCATCGATCCAGCCGGGACTGACGGCGTTCACCCGCACCTCCGGACCCAGGCTGATCGCCAATGCGTGAGTCAGCGCCAGCAAGCCGCCCTTGCTTGCCGCGTAGGCCTCGGTGTCCGGCTCCGATTGACGGGCCCGGGTCGACGCCAAGTTGACGATCGCCCCGCCATGGGCGCGCAGGTACGGCGCACAGTGCTTGGCCAGCAACATCGGCCCACTGAGGTTCACCGCCAGCACACGATTCCAGTAAGCCAGGTCGAGGCTTTCCAGGGTGATATTGCGCGGGTCGGCCACTGCCGCGTTGCACACCAACGCATCCAGGCGACCAAACTGCCCCAGCACTTCGGCGACACCCTGGGCCACCTGCTTCTCGTCCGCCACGTCCATGGTGATAAACCAGGCGTTGTCGCCCAGCACCTTGGACACCTTGGAACCGCGTTCGCGGTCCAGGTCCGTCAATACCACCTGCCAGCCTTCACTGATCAGCCACGCAGCAATCCCGAGGCCAATGCCCCGGGCCGCCCCAGTGACCAATGCGACGCGGCCGTTACTGGCCGCTGCAGCTTCCATGGACCACTCGATCACAAGGCTGCCAGCCCGCGAGCCAGGTCAGCTTGCAGGTCGGCTACATCTTCCAGGCCTACCGCAATACGGATCAGGCTGTCGCGGATACCGGCGGCTTCACGCTCCTGCGGCGCCAGGCGGCCGTGGGAGGTGGTGCTTGGGTGGGTGATGGTGGTCTTGCTGTCACCCAGGTTGGCGGTGATGGAGATCAGTCGAGTCGCGTCGATAAAGCGCCATGCGCCCTCCTTGCCACCCTTGACCTCGAAACTCACCACGGCACCGAAACCGCGCTGCTGGCGCTGGGCCAACTCATGCTGCGGATGGCTCTTGAGACCGGCGTAATGCACCTTCTCGATACCGTCCTGCTGCTCCAGCCATTCGGCCAGGGCCTGGGCGTTGGCGCAGTGGGCCTTCATCCGCAGGCTGAGGGTTTCCAGGCCCTTGAGGAAAATCCACGCGTTGAACGGGCTCAGGGTCGGGCCAGCCGTGCGCAAAAACCCGACGACTTCCTTCATCTGCTCGCTGCGACCGGCCACCACACCGCCCATGCAACGGCCCTGGCCGTCGATGAACTTGGTCGCCGAGTGCACCACGACGTCCGCGCCCAACTTCAGCGGCTGCTGCAACGCCGGGGTGCAGAAGCAGTTGTCGACCACCAGCATCGCGCCCTTGGCGTGAGCCACTTCGGACAACGCGGCGATGTCCACCAGCTCTGCCAGCGGGTTGGACGGCGATTCGACGAACAGCAACTTGGTGTTGGCCTTGATTGCCGCGTCCCAGCCGGAAAGATCCGCCAGGGGCACGTAGTCCACCTCGATGCCGAAGCGCTTGAAGTACTTCTCGAACAGGCTGATGGTCGAACCGAACACGCTGCGCGAAACCAGCACATGGTCGCCGGCGCTGCACAGGCTCATCACCACCGCCAGGATCGCCGCCATGCCAGTGGCGGTAGCCACGGCCTGCTCCGCGCCTTCCAGGGCCGCGATACGTTCTTCGAACGCACGCACGGTCGGGTTGGTGTAGCGCGAATACACGTTGCCCGGCACTTCACCGGCGAAGCGCGCAGCGGCGTCGGCGGCAGTGCGAAACACGTAGCTGGAAGTGAAGAACATCGGGTCACCGTGTTCGCCTTCCGGCGTGCGGTGCTGGCCAGCGCGCACAGCCAGGGTATCGAAAGCTACGCCATCGAGGTCGCTGTCCAACCGACCGGCATCCCATTCCTGACTCATGCTGTGACTCCTTACTCAATTCTTCATTTAAGATACAAAACCGGCCCCTCAGGGCCGGTGTCTACTCAGTTGTTGTACAGATCGATGATCGCGCTGACCGCCTGGGTCTTGATCTTCGAGGAGTCGTTGCGCGCCTGCTCGATCTTGTTCAGGTAGGCCTCGTCGACATCACCGGTCACGTACTTGCCGTCGAACACGGCGCAGTCGAACTGGTCGATCTTGATCTTGCCACCGCCGACCGCTTCGATCAGGTCCGGCAGATCCTGGTAGATCAGCCAATCGGCGCCGATGAGGTCGGCCACGTCCTGGGTCGTACGGTTGTGAGCGATCAGTTCGTGGGCGCTCGGCATGTCGATACCGTAGACGTTCGGGTAGCGCACGGCAGGCGCTGCGGAACAGAAGTACACGTTCTTGGCGCCGGCTTCACGGGCCATCTGGATGATCTGCTTGCACGTGGTGCCACGCACGATGGAGTCGTCCACCAGCATCACGTTCTTGCCGCGGAATTCCAGCTCGATGGCGTTGAGCTTCTGGCGTACCGACTTCTTGCGCGCCGCCTGGCCCGGCATGATGAAGGTACGGCCGATGTAGCGGTTCTTCACGAAGCCTTCGCGGAATTTGACGCCCAGGTGGTTGGCCAATTCCAGCGCAGCCGTGCGGCTGGTGTCCGGGATCGGGATGACCACGTCGATGTCGTGCTCAGGACGCTCGCGCAGGATCTTCTCGGCCAGCTTCTCGCCCATGCGCAGGCGCGCCTTGTACACCGAAACACCGTCGATGATCGAATCCGGACGCGCCAGGTAGACGTGTTCGAAGATGCACGGGGTGAGTTTCGGCGCCACGGCGCACTGACGGGTGTGCAGCTTGCCATCTTCGGTGATGTACACCGCTTCGCCCGGCGCCAGGTCGCGGATCAGGGTGAAGCCCAGCACGTCCAGGGACACGCTTTCGGAGGCGATCATGTACTCGACGCCCTCGTCGGTGTGACGCTGGCCGAACACGATCGGACGGATGCCGTGCGGGTCACGGAAGCCGACGATGCCGTAGCCGGTAACCATCGCCACCACCGCGTAGCCACCGACGCAACGGTTATGCACGTCGGTCACGGCGGCGAACACGTCTTCTTCGGTCGGCTGCAGCTTGCCGCGCTGGGCCAGCTCGTGGGCGAACACGTTGAGCAGCACTTCTGAGTCGGAGCTGGTGTTGACGTGGCGCAGGTCAGATTCGTAAATCTCCTTGGCCAGCTGTTCAACGTTGGTCAGGTTACCGTTGTGCGCCAGGGTGATGCCGTAAGGCGAGTTGACGTAAAACGGTTGAGCTTCGGCCGATGTGGAGCTACCGGCAGTCGGGTAACGCACATGGCCAATGCCCATGTGCCCGACGAGGCGCTGCATGTGACGCTGATGGAACACGTCACGCACCAGGCCATTGTCCTTGCGCAGGAATAACCGGCCGTCGTGGCTGGTCACAATACCGGCAGCGTCCTGGCCGCGGTGCTGGAGGACGGTTAGCGCGTCATACAGCGCCTGATTGACGTTCGACTTACCGACGATACCGACGATGCCACACATGCGACGCAACCCCTACTTAATGAATCTTGACTGAACACAGCTTACTGAGGCGTTTTGGCCGGCAAGAGGTGTTCCTTGAACGGAAGATCAGCGGGTACGCTGATTCCGCTGGCCAGCCACTGACTGCTCCACCCCAATATGAGGTTCTTGGACCAATCTGCAACCAATAGAAATTTTGGCACGAGTACCGACTCCTGCCACCACGAATCCTGCTGTACCGGCCCCAGGCTCAACAGCCCGACCGCCACGACCACCAGCAACGCGCCACGCGCGGCGCCGAAGGCCATGCCGAGAAATCGATCGGTCCCGGAGAGGCCGGTGACACGTATCAACTCGCCAATAAGATAATTGACCATTGCCCCCACCAGCAGCGTGGCGATGAACATGATGGCGCAGCCCGCGATGACGCGAGCCGAAGGTGTCTCGATGTATCCGGCCAGGTAAACCGACAATGAACCGCCGAACATCCAGGCTACGACTCCTGCGATGATCCAGGTCAGCAACGACAGTGCTTCTTTTACGAAGCCGCGGCTTAGACTGATCAAAGCGGAGATGGCGACGATTGCAACGATCGCCCAGTCAACCCAGGTAAATGGCACGTTTGAGCCTACGGACGGATAAGGCGGCGCATTTTAGCAGAGCGTCGGGCTGTCGGTAAGCTGTGATTGCGGGTGCTTTGCAAATCAATGGTTTGGAGACCCCGTCCAACTTCAACCCAGCCCCAAAACCAATGTGGGAACAGGCTTGCCTGCAATGAGGGCGGCGCATTCAACATCGCTGTCGACTGCAACCACCGCCATCGCGGCAAGCCAGCTCCCACATTTGGCCAGCATTCCAACCAGAGAGTGACAGTGATCAACCGCGCTCAGGCTGGAAACGGGTGACGAACCCCTTCAAGTTCTGCTGGCGATCCAGCAAGTCGCGCAGACGGTCGGCCTCGGCACGCTCGATCAGCGGCCCGATAAACACCCGGTTCTTGCCGTCGGCACTGCGGATATAGGCGTTATACCCCTGGCTACGCAGCTTTTTCTGCAGCGCATCGGCGCCGTCGCGATTGCCCAGGCTGGCGACTTGAATCGACCAACTGATCGGCAGGCCATTCGGGTCGATACGGCTCTGCCCCACGTCCGGCTTACCCGGTGCGGCAGGCTGCGGCGCGACCGGCTTGGGCGCCGGTGCCGGCGCTGCGGGCTTGGCAGCGGCGACAGGCGCGGCCGGAGCCGGCTTGACCACCGGCACGCTTGGCTGCACGGGCATCGACGGCGCCTGTTGCGCGGCCACTTCATCATCGGTCGGCACCGGTTCTTCTTCCGGCAGGACCTGCGGCTCGGGCACCACCACTGGCTCAACCTGCACCTGCGGCACCGCCGGTGCCTGCGGCGCGGCTGGCGCCTCCACCACCACCTGGCGCTGTTCGTCCTGGCGGGAAAACAGCATCGGCAGGAAGATCACCGCCAATGCCACCAGAACCAGGGCTCCGACCATTCGCTGCTTGTATGCGCTATCCAGTAATGCCATGTGCAGCTTCCTCCGTGGAGCGCCGGGCCAACCACTCAAGCGCCTCGGCAACACAATAAAATGATCCGAACAACAGAATTTCGTCCTCGGCCGTCGCCACCGCACACTGCGCCTCAAGGGCTGCGGTCAGGCTTGCATACGACGCCACCGGCGCACCAAGGTTCTGCAACGCCTTTTCCAACTCAACCGCAGGACGGCTTCGCGGCGTATCCAGCGGCGCGACCGCCCAAGCCTGGACGCTCGCCAGCAGCGGCGCAACCACGCCATCCAGGTCCTTGTCCGCCAACAACCCGAAGACCGCCAGGCGACGCCCGACCGGTGGCGTGCGTGACAGGCGCTGCGCCAGGTACTCGGCCGCATGCGGGTTATGCCCCACATCCAGCAGCAGGTTCAGGCGCTTGCCTTGCCATTCGAATTCACGACGATCCAGGCGCCCCACTACGCGGGTCGCCAGCAACGTCGCCGCAATCTGCGCGGCATCCCACGGCAGATCCAGCAGCAGATAGGCTTGCAGCGCGAGCGCGGCATTTTCCATCGGCAGGTTCAACAGCGGCAGGTCATGCAGCTCCACCAACTGGCCACGCGCATCACGCCCGCGCCACTGCCAGTGCAGGTCACCGATCTCGAGATTGAATTCACGACCGCGCAGGAAGAACGGGCAATCCAGCTCACGCACCTTGTCGAGCAAGGTAGACGGCGGATCCACGTCCCCACACAGCGCAGGCTTGCCCTGGCGAAAGATCCCGGCCTTTTCATAAGCCACCGACTCACGGGTATTGCCCAGGTAGTCGGCATGGTCCACACCAATGCTGGTGACCAGGGCCATGTCGGCATCCACCACGTTGACCGTGTCCAGGCGCCCGCCCAGGCCAACTTCCAGCACCACCACATCGAGTTGCGCGCGCTCGAACAACCAGAACGCCGCCAGGGTGCCCATTTCGAAGTAAGTCAGGGAGATCTCGCCCCGGCCGGCATCAAGTGCCGCAAAGGCTTCGCAGAGTTGCTCATCCGTGGCTTCGACGCCATTGAGCTGCACCCGCTCGTTGTAGCGCAGCAGGTGCGGAGAGTTGTAGACGCCGACTTTCAGCCCTTGGGCCTGCAGCAGCGCCGCGACAAAGGCACACGTAGAGCCTTTGCCGTTGGTGCCGGTCACCGTGATCACTCGCGGCGCCGGCCGACCCAACCCAAGGCGGGCCGCTACCTGTTGCGAGCGCTCCAGGCCCATGTCGATGGCGGACGGATGCAACTGCTCAAGGTAGGCGAGCCATTCGCCGAGGGTACGTTGGGTCATAGGTTTGCAGGCACCGGTGGGACGACGATTGGCTCGACTTTAGGCGCGACGTACACAGGGGTCGGCAGGCCCATCATTTGTGCCAGCAGGTTACCCAGGCGTGGACGCAGTTCGCCGCGCGGGATGATCAGGTCGATGGCGCCATGCTCCAACAGGAACTCGCTGCGCTGGAAGCCTTCCGGCAGTTTTTCGCGCACGGTCTGCTCGATTACGCGCGGGCCGGCGAAGCCGATCAGGGCTTTTGGCTCACCGACGATCACGTCACCAAGCATCGCCAGGCTGGCGGAAACGCCGCCGTAGACCGGGTCGGTCAGTACGGAGATGAATGGAATGCCTTCCTCGCGCAGACGCGCCAGTACCGCAGAAGTCTTGGCCATTTGCATCAGGGAGATCAGGGCTTCCTGCATACGCGCACCACCAGAGGCGGCGAAGCAGATCATCGGGCAACGGTTTTCCAGGGCGTAGTTGGCAGCGCGAACAAAGCGCTCGCCGACGATGGCCCCCATGGAACCGCCCATGAAGGAAAACTCGAACGCCGACACCACCACCGGCATGCCCAGCAGCTTGCCGCTGACAGAAATCAGTGCGTCCTTCTCACCGGTCTGCTTTTGCGCAGCGGTCAGGCGGTCCTTGTACTTCTTGCCGTCGCGAAACTTCAGGCGGTCAACCGGCTCCAGGTCCGCACCCAGCTCGTTACGGCCTTCGGCGTCGAGGAAGATATCGATGCGGGCGCGGGCGCCGATACGCATGTGGTGATTGCACTTGGGGCAAACGTCCAGGGTCTTTTCCAGCTCGGGGCGGTACAACACCGCGTCGCAGGATGGGCACTTGTGCCACAGACCTTCAGGAACCGAGCTTTTCTTCACCTCGGAACGCATGATCGAAGGGATCAGTTTGTCTACTAACCAGTTGCTCATGCTTTCTTTCTCCAGTACCGGTGGCTTGAACACAGCCCCGCGTATGCCCTTGAGCTAAATTCATATGTGGCGATGACACAGGTGGGACGGGGTCAGGTGTTCGACCAGCCATTTCCCGCCTGCATCCTCAGCCTTCCAGACAACCTGCCAGCGCAGGCTTGCCACTTCATTGCCGGGCCACCCACAGGCGGCGCCGGGCTGTTTTACACAGTGGTAGTTATGGACGGCGGCAGACTGCCAGCCGTCACATCCCGCCACTGCTGTTGCGCACAGCCTGCATGAATGCGCGAATCTTGCTGTGATCCTTGATGCCCTTGCCCTGCTCTACCCCACCGCTGACGTCCACCGCATACGGGCGCACCTGCGCGATCGCCGCGCCGACGTTGTCGGGGTTGAGCCCCCCGGCGAGGATGATCGGCTTGCTCAGCCCCGGAGGAATCAGCGACCAGTCGAACGCCTCACCGGTGCCACCGGGCACACCTTCGACATACGTATCCAGGAGGATCCCGCGTGCACCGGTATAGGCGGCGCAGGCACGGGCGATATCGTCACCGGCCTTGACCCGCAACGCCTTGATATACGGGCGCTGGTAGCTTTCGCACTCATCAGGGGTTTCGTCGCCGTGAAACTGCAGCATATCCAGCGGCACGGCATCCAGGGTTTCGTTGAGTTCGCAGCGGCTGGCATTGACGAACAGGCCCACGGTGGTCACAAACGGCGGCAAGGCATTGATGATCGCCCGCGCCTGCAACACATTCACCGCCCTCGGACTGCGTGCATAAAACACGAAACCGATGGCATCCGCCCCCGCCTCGACTGCCGCCAGCGCGTCTTCTATGCGGGTAATCCCGCAAATCTTGCTGCGAACGGCAGACATATCGTAGAAACCTCAGGGGTTGAACCGAGAAAGTCCCGGATGGTAACAAAAGCTTTTCCGGGCGTCAGCCGCCAAGTTCACTGAAACCTGTGAGGAAGTGTGGCCCGATGAAACGCTCCGGCAGTTCGAACTCGTCACGGTACTCCACTTGCACCAGGTACAGGCCGAACGGATGCGCCGTCACCCCGCC
This sequence comes from Pseudomonas aylmerensis, assembly GCF_001702265.1. GTDB lineage: Bacteria > Pseudomonadota > Gammaproteobacteria > Pseudomonadales > Pseudomonadaceae > Aquipseudomonas > Aquipseudomonas aylmerensis. The sequence continues at coordinate 28,172 of NZ_MAUE01000018.1, read as the reverse complement.
GGTGCGGCGTATACGGCTTTCCAGCACTTCCTTGGCCCATTCAACCGGACGCTCGCCGGTACCGATGGTCATCAGTACACCGGCAATATTTCGTACCATATGGTGCAGGAACGCCCCGGCACGGATATCCAGCACGATCATCTTGCCGTGACGGGTCACGCGCAGGTGGTGGACTTCCTTGATCGGCGACTTGGCCTGGCACTGCCCCGCGCGAAAGGCGCTGAAATCATGCACGCCGACCAAGTGCTGCGCGGCCTCGGCCATGCGCTCGGCGTCCAGCGGGCGGTGGTTCCAGGTAATTTCCTGGTTGAGGTGCGCCGGGCGGATCTGGTCGTTGTAGATCACGTAGCGATAACGCCGGGCAATCGCCTTGAAACGCGCATGAAAGTGCGCCGGCATGACCTTGGCCCAGCTGACGCTGACGTCATGCGGCAAATTGATATTGGCGCCCATCACCCACGCTTTCATCGAACGCTCGGCCTGGGTGTCAAAGTGCACCACCTGGCCGCACGCATGCACGCCGGCATCGGTGCGTCCGGCGCACATCAGCGATATGGGGGAGTCGGCGACTTTCGCCAGGGCATTCTCGAGGGTTTCCTGCACCGTCAACACACCCGAGGCCTGACGCTGCCAGCCGCGATAGCGCGAACCTTTGTATTCCACGCCCAGGGCGATGCGGTAAAAGCCGTCAGCCGCCATTTCGGCGACCGGATTATCTATATTTGCCAAGAACTGAGAGCCTGATGAGTTGCGCAAAGGCCGCCATTATGCCGATTTGTGCCGGAGCTGGCTTGCCTGCGATGCAAGCGACCCGGTCTTTCGGTAAAACCGAGCGAAGGGTATCGCCGGCAAACCAGCGCCGACAAAAGCAAAACGGCGACCCGAAGGTCGCCGCTGCATCAACTATTGACTGTTACGCCAGTCGGCCGAGCATTTCCTTGGCCTCGCCGCGCTGCACTTCATCACCTTCGGTGAGCACTTCGGAAAGGATATCCCGCGCACCGTCGGCGTCGCCCATGTCGATATAGGCTTGGGCCAGGTCGAGCTTGGTGGCGACTTCGTCAGTGCCGGAGAGGAAGTCGAACTCCGGCTCATCTCCGCCCAGCGCCGCGTCTTCAGCGGTGAAGGACGGCTCGATGGAGGGGTGTTCCAGGCTCTGCGACAGGCGATCCAGCTCGGCGTTGACGTCATCCAGCTCCGAGGCGAAGGCATCCGGCTTGGCGTTGGCCTCCGGCTCGTCGGCCAGGGACAGGTCGAAATCTTCCGGCAGGTCGAAGTCATCCAGCGCCGCAGGCGTCAGGGTCGGCGGCTCGACCGCCGGCACATCCTTCATCTGGTCTTCAAGGCCGGAGAGGAAGTCGTCGTCGGACTGCGCCGAAACCGGGGCATCCAACTGCAGGTCGAGGTCGAAGTCCGAGAGATCATCCGGGCTCGCCTTGGCTTCGGTCTGCTGCTGCAACAGCGATTCAAACGTCTGCTGATCACCCTTGACCTCGGCCGGCGAAGCCGCTTCGAGATCGTCCAGGCTCAGGTCGAAATCGGTGTCGAACGCCTCTGGCTCAGGGGCCGCGGGTTTGTCTTCAAGCAAATCCTTGACGTACTGGGCATCCAGCGCGGCCGCGGCGACGGCGGCACTGACGCCTGCCGCCAGCACCGCCATGGCCGGGAAGCGGCTCTTGAGCTGTTCGACCTGGGCATGGTTTTCACCGTTGGCGACCAGTTGGCGCTCCTGGGTGACAAAACCGTCCTTGTCGTTTTGCAGGCCGTAGACTTCCATCAGCTTCAAGCGCAGGTCGCTGCGCTTGGGCTCGTGCTTGATAGCTTGCTCCAACACGTCAGCGGCCTGGTTCAGATGGCCACGGTCTATATGCGACTGCGCCTGTACCAATGCGTCGTTGGTGTTTTCCGGGGCCACGGCAACGGCCAGCGGGGCGAGCACCGAAGCAACCGTCGGCGCCACCACCGCCGGTTCAACCACGGGGGCCGGCGCGGGAGCGGCCGCCAGCTTGACGTTCGGCGGCGGTACTTCCAGGCCTTCGAAGCTGTCGGGCGGCAGGTCATGGTCGATATTGGAGGTGAAGGCCGGCTCTTCAGCCAGGGCCCGCGCCATGCGCAGGTGCTTTTCCTCTTCCAGGCGCGCATTGCGATGACGCGCCCACAACAGCAGGAGCAGCAGCACCAGCAAGCCCGCCGCACCGCCGATCACCCCCAGGACGATCGGGTTGGTCAGCAGGTCATTGAATTTGCCTTCGGTGGTGGCGGGCGCAGCCTCCGGCTTGATCGGCTCGGGTGCGGGCGCTGCTGGCGTAGCGGCAGCGGCCGGGGCTGCAGGGGCCGTTGAAGCGGCCGCCGGGTCGCTGGCCAACTGCGCGGGCATCGCCGCCGTGGCCTGCGCGCTCGGATCACCCTTCTCCGCCTGCAAGCGCGCGAGTTGATCGTTCTTCAGCTGAATCAGCTTTTGCAGCTTGTCCAACTGGCTCTGCAAGTCGGCCGCACGGCTTTTCAGCTCTTCGTTGTCGCGGCGAGTGGTGTCGAGTTGTTCCTGGGTCATCGCCAGCTTGTCGCTCAGCGCCTGGCCGTCGCCGGCCTTGCCCTTGCCGCCTTTGCGCGCTGCTTCGGCCGAGACCAGGCTCAGGTTGTCCTTGGCGTTGGTGCTTGCCGGTGCATTGCCGGCCTGGGTACGCCGGGTGGCGTCCAGCTGTTGCTTGCCTGCTGCTTGATTCGTGCCCGAACGGCGCCCCTCACGCCAGGCGGCGTTCTGTGCGCTGACTTCGGCAATCGCCTGTGGTTGCGCAAGTGCGGTGCTTTGCACCGTGTCGGGCAGGCGCAGGACCTGGCCGGTTTTCAGGCGGTTGATATTGCCGTCGATAAACGCATCGGGGTTGAGCGCCTGGATAGCCAGCATGGTCTGCTGTACCGAACCGCCGTTGCGGTTCTTCGCGGCAATTTCCCACAAGGTATCGCGGGAGGTGGTTGTGTGTTGCGCAGGCTTGGTCGCGGCAGGCGCGGTGCTGGCTGCAGTCCCCGCACGCGGTGCGGGGGCTGCTGCCGTCGGCGCTGGCTGGTCGAATTTTGCCGGGTCAAGCAACACGCTGTAGTCGCGCATCAGGCGGCCGTTGGGCCATTGCACCTGCAGCAGGAAGCGTACGTAGGAATCGGGCAACGGCTTGCTGGAGGTGACACGCACCACGCTGCGGCCGTTGGGATTGACCACCGGCGTGAAGGTCAGGTCATTGAGAAAGGCCTGGCGGTCAACCCCGGCATCCACAAACGCCTGGTCGGAAGCCAGGCTCGGGGTGATCTCGGACGCCGTGAGGCCACCGACATCGAGCAATTCGATTTCCACCGACAACGGCTGGTTCAACTTCGACTTGAGGGTCATCTCCCCCAGCTGCAGCGCCTGCGCCATACCGGAGGACAGCGCCGAGGCGGCCGCTATTGCTAACACCAGTTTGCGAACTTGAACCATAGCCTCATCCTTTGTTTGAACACTCCCCGGCCTGCGAGAAGGTTGGTAACCGCTGCCATAAGGCATGGCGAGCCGATAGGTCACCGACACGCTTCTGTTCCGCTTCGGGCCAAGCATAGCGCCTGGCTAGAATCAATCTACAAATTGCCGCCAAGTATCTTTTACGCAAGGCCTTTTATCAACAACTGCGCCAGCTGTACGGCGTTAAGCGCTGCGCCTTTGCGTACGTTATCTGACGCCAGCCACAAATTTAGTTCCGCCGGGTCATCCACACCGGCGCGCACTCGGCCCACATAGACCACATCCTGGCCCACCGCGTCGCCCACGGCGGTAGGGTAATCCCCCTCCTCGACCAGCTCGATGCCGGGCGCTGCGTCCAGCGCGCGATTGACGACAGCCAGATCCACCGCCGCCCCCAATTGCAACGACACTGTCAGGCTATCGCCAAAAAACACCGGGGCTTGAACGCAAGTGGCGGAAATCTTCAGGGACGGCAAGCCCAGCACCGCGCGCAGTTCGTGGACGAGGCGTTTTTCCAGCGCGGTGTGGCCCTGGGCATCTGGCGTGCCGACTTGCGCCAGCAGGTTGAACGCCATCTGCCGATCAAAGAACTGCGGCTCCAGCGGACGCACGTTCAGCAGCTCGGCGGTTTGCCGGGCCAGCTCGCTGACGGCCTCACGGCCCTGGGCGGAGACTGCCAGGCAGGCGGTGACATTCACCCGCTGGATATCCAGCAGGCCGCGCAATGGCGCCAGGACCACGGCCAGGTTGGTGGCAGAGGGGCTGGGACTGGCGAGCTGGAATGGCTTTTTCAGCCCCTTCAGCACCTCAGCATTGGCCTCCGGCACCACGTGGGGCGCCTGCTCTGCGGGCAAGGCGCCCGACAGGTCGATCACCGAGCATCCGGCGGCCGTGGCCCGCGGCGCAAAGCTCAGGGTCACTGCCGGCCCCGCCGCGAAGAACGCCAATTGCGCCTTGCTGAAATCGAACTCGTCGACTTCCTTGACCCGCACATTCTTGCCGCGAAACGGCACCGATGCCCCGGCGGAGTTGCTGCCCGCCAGCAGATACAGGGTGCCCACCGGAAAATCCAGTTCTTCGAGGATCTGCACCAGGGTTTCACCAACGGTGCCGGTGGCGCCGATCACGGCGATTTCAAAGGTCTGGGTCATGGGGCTGCCTCGGGCATTGCGGGGGGAGCGGCACTTTACCGGGTGGCTGGGGGTGAGGCAATTAGCCTGGGGCTTGTGGTGTGGCTGATGGCCTCATCGCAGGCAAGCCCGCTCCCACATTCGACCGAGTTTCTTCAGTTGAAATGCGATCAAATGTGGGAGCTGGCTTGCCCGCGATGAGGCCCTCCAGGGCAATAAAAAACCCCGCACCTGTCACCAGGTCACGGGGTTTTTCAATGCAAGGAAGCGATCAACGCTCCAGCAAGATCCGCAGCATGCGACGCAGCGGCTCCGCCGCGCCCCACAGCAGCTGGTCGCCCACGGTGAATGCGCCGAGGAACTGGCTGCCCATGTTCAACTTGCGCAGACGGCCCACCGGTACATTCAGGGTGCCGGTGACCTTGGTCGGGCTCAGCTCCTGCATGCTGATGTCGCGGTTGTTCGGTACCAGCTTGACCCACGGGTTGTGCTGGCTGATCAACCCTTCGATATCGGCGATCGGCACGTCTTTGTTCAGCTTGATGGTCAGCGCCTGGCTGTGGCAGCGCATGGCGCCGATGCGCACGCAGATGCCGTCCACCGGGATCGGGTTCTTGAAGCGCCCGAGGATCTTGTTGGTTTCGGCCTGGGCCTTCCACTCTTCACGGCTCTGGCCGTTCGGCAGTTCCTTGTCGATCCACGGGATCAGGCTGCCGGCCAGCGGTACGCCGAAGTTCTCGGTCGGGTAGGCATCGCTGCGCATGGCTTCGGCCACACGGCGGTCGATGTCGAGGATCGCGCTGGCCGGGTCGGCCAGTTGATCGGCGACGGCCGCGTGGGTCGCGCCCATCTGCTTGATCAGCTCACGCATGTTCTGCGCGCCGGCACCGGAGGCCGCCTGATACGTCATCGCGCTCATCCACTCGACCAGGCCGGCTTCGAACAAGCCGCCCAGGCCCATCAGCATCAGGCTGACGGTGCAGTTGCCGCCGACGTAGTTCTTGGTGCCGGCATCCAGCTGCTGGTCGATGACCTTGCGGTTGACCGGGTCGAGGATGATCACCGCGTCGTCCTGCATACGCAGGCTCGAGGCGGCGTCGATCCAGTAGCCCTGCCAGCCGGCTTCACGCAGCTTGGGGAAGACTTCGCTGGTGTAGTCGCCACCCTGGCAGGTCAGAATCACGTCGAGGGTTTTCAGCTCTTCAATGCTGTAGGCGTCCTTGAGCGGGGCAATATCCTTGCCCACGGACGGCCCTTGGCCACCGACATTCGAAGTGGTGAAAAACACCGGCTCAATAAGATCGAAATCCTGCTCTTCCAGCATCCGCTGCATGAGCACGGAACCGACCATACCGCGCCAACCGATCAGACCTACACGTTTCATCGCAACTACACCTTGTTAAAAAGTGGGCCGCCTTGCAGCAACAACTGCAAGCGGGCCCGAGAGATTACAGATTCCGCAGCGCGGCGACTACTGCGTCGCCCATTTCTTGTGTGCCGACCTTGGTGCAACCCTGCGACCAGATGTCGCCGGTACGCAAACCTTGATCCAGAACCAGGCTCACGGCCTTCTCGATTGCATCCGCCGCTTCGCCCAGGTTGAAGCTGTAGCGCAGCATCATCGACACCGACAGGATGGTCGCCAGCGGGTTGGCAATGCCCTGGCCCGCGATGTCCGGCGCCGAACCATGGCAAGGCTCGTACATGCCCTTGTTGTTGGTGTCCAGGGACGCCGACGGCAGCATGCCGATGGAGCCGGTGAGCATCGACGCCTGGTCGGACAGGATGTCGCCGAACAGGTTGTCGGTGACGATCACGTCGAACTGCTTCGGCGCACGCACCAGTTGCATGGCGGCGTTATCGACGTACATGTGGCTCAGCTCGACGTCCGGGTAGTCCTTGGCGACTTCTTCGACGATTTCACGCCACAGCTGGCTGGACGCCAGCACGTTGGCCTTGTCCACCGAGCAGACTTTCTTGCCACGCACGCGGGCCATGTCGAAGCCGACACGGGCGATCCGGCGGATTTCGCTCTCGCTGTACGGCAGGGTGTCGTAGGCCTGGCGCTCACCATTTTCCAACTCGCGCACGCCGCGTGGCGAGCCGAAATAGATACCGCCGGTCAGTTCGCGCACGATCAGGATATCCAGGCCCGCGACCACTTCCGGCTTGAGGCTCGAGGCATCGGCCAGTTGCGGGTAGAGGATCGCCGGGCGCAGGTTGCCGAACAGGCCCAGTTGCGCACGGATTTTCAGCAGGCCGCGCTCAGGACGGATGTCACGCTCGATCTTGTCCCACTTCGGGCCACCCACGGCGCCGAGCAGCACGGCGTCGGCCGCGCGGGCGCGGTCCAGGGTTTCGTCAGCCAGCGGCACGCCATGCTTGTCGATGGCGGCGCCGCCGATCACGTCGTGGCTCAATTCGAAGCCCAGGCTGTACTTGCTGTTGGCGAGTTCCAGGACTTTGACCGCTTCGGCCATGATTTCCGGACCAATACCGTCGCCAGGGAGAATCAGAATCTGCTTGCTCATGCGTTCCTCATTTCATCAAGCGACCTGCCCGTGGGCAGGTCGGAAAAAGTTAATCAGCGCTCGGCGAAGACCACCAGCACGTCGGTGCTGAAGGTGCCGTCGGCTTGAATCTCGTAATAATCGCGCACTTCCTGGCCCATCGCCTGCTGCAGCTCAAGGATCGCGGCGCGCAGCGCCTGCGGCGTACGCATGCGTTCGACCCACGAGGTGTATTCCAGGCGCAGGCGCTGGCGGCGGCTGGTGCGCACATGCAGGCCGGCTTCGCTGAGCTGGCGCAGCCATTCGGCGGCGGAGTAATCACGCACGTGGCTGGTGTCGCGCAGCACCTCGACGGTTTGCAGGTAAGTGTCCAACAGTGGGCTGCCCGGTGACAACACATCGACGAACGCCGCCACGCCACCCGGCTTGAGCACCCGGCGCACTTCCCGCAGGGCCAGGCCGAGGTCGCTCCAGTGATGGGCCGAGTAGCGGCTGAACACAAAGTCAAACTCGCCGTCGGCAAACGGCAGGCGTTCGGCGGCACCGTGGACAGTGCGGATATTGCCCAGGCCACGGTCCTTGGCGGCGCCGGCCACCACGTCGAGCATCTGCTGGGACAGGTCGTAGGCCACGACTTCCTTGACCAGTGGCGCCACCTGGAAACTCACATGCCCGGCGCCGCAGCCCAGGTCCAGCAGTCGTGCACTGCCCTGCCCGGCCAGCTCGGCCTGGAGCAGTGCGAACTCGGTGCCCTGGGCGTGCACGGCACTGCTCAGGTAGGCCGAGGCTTGCTCGCCGAATTGTTTTTGCACGACTTGGGTGTGGGCGGTGTTGGTCATGGTGATGTTCCTGGCTTTTGTGTTGTTCGTACAGGCCCTTTCGCGAGCAAGCCCGCTCCCACATTTGATCGCATTTCAACTCGAGGAACTCGGTCGAATGTGGGAGCGGGCTTGCTCGCGAAGGGGCCAGTGCAGCCTACATAGAATTACGCATCACGAAACAACCAAGGCTGGCTGGCCCGGTGCTTGGCTTCAAACGCCGCAATCGCATCGCCGTCCTGCAAGGTCAGGCCGATGTCGTCCAGGCCGTTGAGCAGGCAGTGCTTGCGGAACGCGTCCACCTCAAAGTGATACACCTTGCCGTCCGGACGGGTCACGGTCTGCGCGGCCAGGTCGACGGTCAGCTGGTAGCCGACATCGGCTTCAACCTGCTTGAACAGCTCGTCCACTTCTGCGTCGCTCAGGATGATCGGCAAAAGGCCGTTCTTGAAGCTGTTGTTGAAGAAGATGTCGGCGTAGCTCGGCGCGATGATGCTGCGAAAGCCATATTCTTCCAGGGCCCACGGCGCGTGTTCACGGCTGGAGCCGCAACCGAAGTTTTCCCGGGCCAGCAACACGCTGGCGCCCTGGTAGCGCTCGGCGTTGAGCACGAAGTCCTTGTTCAACGGGCGCTTGGAGTTGTCCTGGTAGGCATAGCCCACGTCCAGGTAGCGCCACTCGTCGAACAGGTTGGGGCCGAAACCGGTGCGCTTGATCGACTTCAAGAACTGCTTGGGGATGATCTGGTCGGTGTCGACGTTGGCACGGTCCAACGGCGCGACCAATCCTGTGTGTTGGGTAAAAGCTCTCATCGGGTTTTCCTCAGATCAATTCGCGAACGTCGATGAAACGACCGTTGACGGCAGCAGCGGCGGCCATGGCCGGACTGACCAGGTGGGTACGCCCACCGGCGCCCTGACGCCCTTCGAAGTTACGGTTGGAGGTCGACGCGCAATGCTCGCCCGACTCCAGGCGGTCCGGGTTCATCGCCAGGCACATCGAGCAGCCCGGCTCACGCCATTCAAAACCGGCTTCGAGGAAGATCTTGTCCAGGCCTTCGGCTTCGGCTTGCGCCTTGACCAGGCCCGAACCTGGCACCACGATCGCTTGCTTGATGGTCGAGGCCACCTTGCGACCCTTGGCGATCACCGCCGCGGCGCGCAGGTCTTCGATCCGCGAGTTGGTGCAGGAGCCGATAAACACGCGATCCAACTGGATGTCGGTGATCGCCTGGTTGGCTTTGAGGCCCATGTACTTCAAGGCGCGCTCGATGGAGCCGCGCTTGACCAGGTCGGCTTCCTGCGCCGGGTCCGGCACGTTCTGGTCGACGGCCAAGACCATTTCCGGCGAAGTGCCCCAGCTGACCTGCGGCTTGATCTGGGCAGCGTCCAGCTCGACCACGGTGTCGAACACCGCATCGGCGTCGGACACCAGGTCTTTCCAGGCTTCGACGGCGGCATCCCACTCCGCACCTTGCGGGGCGAACGGACGGCCTTTGACGTATTCCACGGTTTTTTCATCCGCCGCCACCATGCCCACGCGGGCACCGGCCTCGATGGACATGTTGCAGATGGTCATGCGGCCTTCGATGGACAGGTCGCGGATCGCGCTACCGGCGAACTCGATGGCATGCCCGTTACCGCCGGCGGTGCCGATCTTGCCGATCACCGCGAGGACGATGTCCTTGGCGGTCACACCGAAGGGCAGCTTGCCTTCAACGCGCACCAGCATGTTCTTCATTTTCTTGGCGACCAGGCACTGGGTGGCGAACACATGTTCCACCTCGGACGTGCCGATGCCGTGGGCCAGGGCGCCAAAGGCACCGTGGGTGGAGGTGTGGGAGTCGCCGCAGACCACGGTCATGCCCGGCAAGGTGGCGCCCTGCTCCGGGCCGATCACGTGCACGATCCCTTGACGCACGTCATTCATCTTGAATTCGGTGATGCCATATTCGTCGCAGTAATCGTCGAGGGTTTGCACCTGCAAACGCGAGACCTGGTCGGCAATCGCTTCGATGCCGCCCTTGCGCTCGGGAGTCGTCGGTACGTTGTGATCCGGGGTGGCGATGATCGAGTCGACGCGCCAAGGCTTGCGCCCGGCCAGGCGCAGGCCTTCGAACGCTTGGGGCGAGGTCACTTCATGGATGATGTGACGGTCGATATAGATCAGCGACGAGCCATCGTCGCGCCGTTTCACTTCATGGGAATCCCAAAGCTTGTCGTAAAGCGTTTTGCCGGCCATCAGTCGGTCCTCATCAGCGGTCTTTCTATGCCCCGGGTCTTGAGACATTCAATAACCCTTTGGCTTGTGAGGCTGATGGTATGGCGCTACATTAAATAACTCAAATTCATATTTTTTATGCTTTGGATTACCAACTGGAATAGCACAATGGACCTGGCCAACCTCAATGCCTTTATTGCCATCGCCGAGACCGGCAGCTTCTCTGGCGCCGGTGAACGCCTGCACCTGACCCAGCCGGCCATCAGCAAGCGCATTGCTGGCCTGGAGCAACAATTGAAGGTGCGTCTGTTCGACCGCCTGGGCCGTGAAGTGGGCCTGACCGAGGCCGGCCGCGCCCTGCTGCCGCGTGCCTATCAGATCCTGAATGTGTTGGACGACACCCGCCGCGCCCTCACCAACCTGACCGGTGAAGTCAGCGGTCGCCTGACCTTGGCCACCAGCCACCATATCGGCCTGCACCGCCTGCCGCCGATCCTGCGCACGTTTACCCGCGAGTACCCGAATGTGGCGCTGGATATCCAGTTTCTCGATTCGGAAGTGGCCTACGAAGAAATCCTCCACGGCCGCGCCGAAGTGGCCGTGATCACCTTGGCGCCCGATCCTCACCACCTCGTCCGCGCCACCCCGGTGTGGGACGACCCGCTGGATTTCGTGGTGGCGCCGGAACACAGCCTGATCAGCAACGGCTCCGTCAGCCTGGCCGATATTGCCGGCCACCCGGCGGTTTTCCCCGGTGGCAACACCTTTACGCACCATATTGTCAGCCGGCTGTTCGAGGCCCAGGGCCTGACGCCGAATATCGCGATGAGCACTAACTACTTGGAAACTATCAAGATGATGGTGTCGATCGGCCTGGCCTGGAGCGTTTTGCCACGCACCATGCTCGACGATCAGGTGGCAAGTATCGCTTTGCCGGGCATACAGCTCAGTCGCCAGCTAGGCTATATCGTGCACACCGAAAGGACGCTGTCGAACGCTGCGCGGGCTTTCATGAGCCTATTGGATGCACAGGTCGATCTGCCAGGGACACCGGCATGAACTTGTGCGCCCTCAAGGTCTGAACCTACCGCGCCGAACGCCCACAGAGCCAAGGCCCCTTGATAATGCGCAACCCCGTCGATTCCTTGCCTCCCCTGCCGCGCATCTACGCCCTTGACCCTCAAGAGGCGGAGCAAAGCTGGGACAGTGCCCCGCAACTGCTGGCCGCCCTGAATGCGGCGCGGCTGGGCGCATGGTGCTGGGAAATCGACACCGGGCGCATCAGTTGGTCGCGGGGCACCCAGGCGCTGTTCGGCTTCGATCCGCGCCAACCGCTGCCCAAGGACCTCGACTACCTGGACCTGCTCGCACCGCAGGACCGCACCCGCGTGGTGCGCGCCTTTCATGCGGTGCTGGCCGGCGAGCCGTTCGAGCAGGCCATGCATCACCACATCCAGTGGCCGGACGGCAGCCATCACTGGCTGGAAATCAACGGCAGCCTGGCCCCCGACAAGGCGGGCCGACGCCGCATGATCGGGGTGATCCGCGAGACCACCCGCCAGCGCGAGCGCGAGCACGCCCTCAGCCACTCCGAAAAGCGCTTCGCCACGCTGTTTCACCTGTGCCCGAACATGGTCCTGCTGACCCGCCAATCCGACGGGCTGATCAGCGAAGCCAACCAGTATTTCGAAATGCACTTCGGCTGGCCGGTGGCCGACGTCATTGGCCGCACCACCCTGGACCTGGGCCTGTGGCGCCACCCCGAACAACGTGCGCAACTGGTCAAGGCCACTCAGCGCAAGGGCGAACCGATCAGCATGGAAGTACAGTTCTGCGCCAGCAACGGGCAGATTCACGATGGCACGCTCAGCGCGCAGAAAGTCGAACTGGAGGGCGAGGCCTACCTGATCAGCACCTTTGTCGACACCACCGATCGCAAAAATGCCGAGCAGGCGCTCAAGGACAGCCAGGAGCGCCTCGACCTGGCGCTGGACTCGGCGCAATTGGGCACCTGGGACTGGCACATTCCCAGCGGCATGCTCTACGGCTCGGCCCGCGCCGCCCAGTTGCATGGCTTGCCGCCCGAGCCGTTCCATGAATCCTTCGAGGCGTTCTTTGAAGGCATGCCCGATGAAGAACGCGACAATATGCGCGACGCCTACCGCACGTTGCGCGAAGGGCCGGCCGGCAACTATCAGTTGACCTACCGCGTGCAGCTGGAGGATGGCAGCTCGCGTTACCTGGAAAGCCGCGCCCGCCTCTACCGCGACGAACTGGGCGCGCCGCAGCGCATGGCCGGCACTCTGCTGGATATCACCGACCAGGTCGAGCGCGAACAACGCCTGACCGCCTCCGAGGAAAAATTTGCCAGCCTGTTCCAGGCCAGCCCCGATCCGATCTGCGTCACCTACCTGGACAGCGGTGCATTCATCGAGATCAACCCGGCCTTTACCCAGACCTTCGGCTGGACCGCCGCCGAGGTCATCGACAAGAGCGCCGAGCAGATCGGCCTGTGGGACGAATCGAGCAAGCGCCTGCAGCGTATCGAACGGGTGATCCGCGAGCAGGGGCTGAACAACGTGGCCATCGTGGTGCACCACAAGAACGGCCAGGCCCTGACCTGCGTGATTTCCAGCCGCCTGATCAAGGTCGGCAACCAGCCGTGCATCGTCACCACGTTGCGTGACATTACCCAGCAGCAACGCTCGGAGGCCGCGCTGAAGGCCAGCGAAGAGAAGTTCGCCAAGGCGTTTCATTCCAGCCCCGATGCGATTTCCATCACCGAGCGCGACACCGGCCGTTATGTCGAGGTCAACGACGGCTTCTGCCGCCTGACCGGCTACCGCGCCGAGGATGCCATCGGCCTGACGCTGTACCAGATCGGCATCTGGGCCGACGAAAACCAGCGCGCGGCATTGCTCGCCGAGCTGCAGATCAAGGGGCGCATCCATCACCTGGAAATGCTCTGGCACAACAAGCGTGGCGAAGTGCTGGCGGTGGAGGTGTCGGTCGAGCCGATCACCCTCAATGAAACCCCGTGCCTGCTGCTGACCGCGCGCGACGTAAGCCTGTTGAAGAACGCCCAGGCACAGATTCGCCACCTGGCCTATCACGACCCACTGACCAACCTGCCCAACCGCGCGCTGCTGATGGACCGCCTGAGCCAGCAGATCGCCCTGCTCAAGCGCCACAACCTGCGCGGTGCCCTGCTGTTCCTCGACCTCGACCACTTCAAGCACATCAACGATTCACTCGGCCACCCGGTGGGCGACACGGTGCTGAAAATCGTCACCGCACGCCTCGAAGCCAGCGTGCGCATGGAGGACACGGTGGCGCGCCTGGGCGGCGATGAATTTGTGGTGCTGCTCAGCGGGCTGGAGGGTACGCGCAGCGAAGTCAGCGGCCAGGTGCAGGAACTGGCCGACACCCTGCGCGAATTGCTTTCGGAACCGATGTTCCTCGATGGCCACCGCTTGCAGGTCACGCCAAGCATTGGCGTGGCACTGATTCCCGATCATGGCTCGACCCCGGCCGACTTGCTCAAGCGCGCCGACATCGCCCTGTACCGCGCCAAGGATTCGGGGCGCAACACCACGCAGATGTTCCACAACAGCATGCAGAAAACCGCCAGCGAGCGGCTGCGCATGGAGACTGACCTGCGCCTGGCACTGTCGCGCGGGGAGTTCAGCGTGCATTACCAGCCGCAGGTGGATGCGCGCGGCAACAAGATCGTCGGTGCCGAAGCACTGGTGCGCTGGCAGCACCCGCAGCTGGGCGCACAGTCCCCCACCGAATTTATCAAGGTGCTGGAAGACAGCGGCCTGATCCTCGAAGTGGGCACCTGGATCCTCGATGAAGCCTGCGCCGCGTTCGAGCAATTGATTGCCGACGGCCTGGTGGACCCGCTGAATTTCAGCCTGTGCGTGAATATCAGCCCCCGACAGTTTCGCCAGAACGACTTTGTCGAACGGGTGGAGCGCAGCCTCAAGCAACATCGACTGCCTTACAGCCTGCTGAAGCTGGAAATCACCGAAGGCATCGTGATCCAGAACCTGGAAGACACCATCAGCAAGATGCGCCGGCTGAAAAAACTCGGCGTGAGCTTTGCGATGGATGACTTCGGCACCGGCTATTCATCGCTGACCTACCTCAAGCGCCTGCCGGTGGATGCGCTGAAAATCGACCAGTCGTTTGTACGCGACGCGACCCACGACCCGAACGACGCCGAAATCATCCGCGCAATCGTGGCCATGGCCCGCAGCTTGAACCTGGAAGTGATTGCCGAAGGCGTGGAAACCTCGGAGCAACTGGCGTTCCTGCAAAAGCTGGGCTGCCATTTGTTCCAGGGTTTCTTACACAGCCGGCCCTTGCCGATCGAGGGGTTCAGGCAGTTGCTGGGTTAGCCCTCACACCAGCTTCAAGGCGGTCAGCGTCTTGCGCTTCCAGTGCGAGGTGCCCAGATCATACTTTTGCCCATACAGGTCCAGCGCCCCGCCCACTACCGCCACGGAGTGCCAGCCGTCCGCAAGCGTGCCGATGGCGCCGTCGGCCAATTCTTCAGCCGTGCTGTTACGGATATAGCCGAACAGTCCCAGCCTTTGCAGCGCCTCGCCGGGGTACTCGCCATCGTTGAGGGTTTCCAGGGCCACCGCAAACCCTTGTTCGGCGCGGAAGTCGTTGTTTTCCATTTGCGCCCGCTTGGCGCTGCAGGCGTACAGGAAGTTCGCGTAGTCCAGCAACACCGGGTTGCTGCCGGCAAAGTTCGAGGCGGCAGTGGCCTGCCTCAGCTCGGCATGGCTCAAGCGCAGCCGGAAGCCATCGCGCATCGTCACTTCACAGCCGCCCGGCGTCCTGACGATGGACGTGTAGATACCTTCCGGGAAACGAGTGATGGCGGCCTTGATTGCCGACACGGTGACGCAATTGCCCTCGACGCCCTGGTAAAAGCCGCTCCAGATGTCGGCATGCCTGATGCCCTCCGCCACTTGAGACTCCACCCCGTCCCTTTGCGGCGGCGTCTCACGGTCATCGAACAACACATACCCGTAACCATTACCGTGTGGGTGACTGGCGCCCCCCACCACGAGCGCGGCGCCAAAGTCATGGGTCTGGCGGACCCAGGGCGACTCCCTGCCGACCATGTCACGAGCGGCAACCCAACGCGACAGCCCATAGACGCCCATCCCTTCCAGGCAACGCTTGCTTGTCTCGCCCTCAAGGCTTTTTGCCAGGGCCGCCTCAAACGTCGGATAGCCACCCAACTGCTGCTTGCGCTTTACAAACGCAGCCAACATGAAGTTGGCGTGCTTCACCACGTCAGGGTCCTGCCCGCTGAACCGCGAAGCCTGCGCGGCCCGCTCAAGCTCGGCCTGGGACACCTGCACCCGGTATTGATCCTTCATGGTGACGGCATAACCATCACCCGCCGGGGTGACTTCGCTGAAAACATCGGAGGCACGCGGGCCGAGGGTCATCATCATCATATTGATAACGGCCACGTGAGTACTGCAGTCAAAGCGCTCGCCGAATCGACGCTCGGCGCCTTGAAGTGCATTCACGAGGTCACCCCGTTTCGCACCGGCCTGCACATTGAAACCACTCGCAACAGGCTCAGGCAACCGATTTGGCACCACCGAGCCACGACCATCAATTGAAGCGTTCATGGAATTGTTCACTCAAGACAGGGCAGGAAAAAAGTGCAGCCAGAGATCCCGGCTGCATCCTTTAACAGGAAACGAATAGCCGTGGATCAGATCAGTGCGACGGCGTCCCCCCGCGTCGGCGCCGAGCCCTGTCGCCCATATAGTTCTTCGCGTCCATTGATCACGGCCACCGAATGGCGGGCTCGGTTGCACATGCCCAATTGGCCCTTGGCCAGATCGCGCACGCTGACCCGCTTCATATGGTGCCTCAGCCCCAAGCGCAGGAAGCCTTCACCGGGGCCGTTGTCATCTTCGCCATCGTTCAGACTCTTTACAGCCGCTCTAAAGCTGCGCGCTGCCGTGCCGTCGTTGTTCTCCATTTGCGCCCGCTTGGCACTGACCGCGAAAAGAAACTGCGCGTCCTTGAGCATGCCTTTATCCGTGCCCTTAAATAGCGAGCCTGCCGCGCCTATTTGCAACTCCTGGTCGGTCAGCCTGACCACAACATCATCACGCATCGTTACTCGATAACCGTCGTTCGTCTTTAACACCTCCTTATAGATATCCGTAGGGCTTTGGCCAAACCGATACATCGCAGCCTTGATGGCGGATACCGTGACACAGTTGCCATCCGGGCCTTGGCGGAAGCCACTCCAGATATTGTCCGGCTTGGTGCCGTTGCGTTTATCGGACAAGTTCGGGATCTGGGTCGGTACAGTGGGCATCGGTTGCGGTGCGGGTGTCGGCGCTGGCAAGGGGGCCGGTATTGGCGCTGGCATGGGTGCCGGCACTAACGGGGGAGTGACTTCTGGTCTCGGCGTAATAGCGGGAGTGCTCTTGTCCGGTCTAGCCGATATCAAGTCGATCAACCGCGTGATCAATGAATTGAACAATGTAATCAGGCCGGCAATCGGGGCTAAGTTATCTCCTATCGCGACATTGTTCTGCGGCACGCTCACGGGCGTCGATACAGGGCCTGGGCCAAAGCCTGACTGTTTCGGTTCACCAGGCCCCGTGGTTTCATTAGTTGCGTCCGGTAACTCCCTGTTCAACGCCTGGCGTACGTCCACTACGCGAGCAATATTATTAATTGAGCAGCATGACATGACTGTCTCTCCACTTTTTTAGCGACTCTCCGAACGCCTGGTCCGGAGAGCGCTGTTTTTTATCGAAGAAGTCGAAACACGACGCCAGGCATCAAGTCCTTACCCGTCGACGGTTGATAAAGCTCCAGCCCTGCAGATCGGTTTGGTTTTCAGCGGGGCCCGGGCTGGTCACATCAGGCACAGGCGTTGGCACGACAGGGTTGACCGGCGGCTGCGGTGCAACGTCGGGCTTGGGCTGTGGCGTGAGCGGTGGCTGCGGTGCAACGTCTGGCTTGGGCTGTGGATTGAGCGGCGGCTGCGGTGCAGCGTCTGGCTTGGGCTGTGGATTGAGCGGCGGCTGCGGTGCAGCGTCTGGCTTGGGCTGTGGATTGAGCGGCGGCTGCAGTGCAGCGTCTGGCTTGGGTTGGGGCGTCAGCGGTGGCTGCGGCGCAGCGTCTGGCTTGGGTTGGGGCGTCAGCGGTGGCTGTGGCGCAGCGTCTGGCTTGGGTTGGGGCGTGAGCGGTGGCTGTGGCGCAGCGTCTGGCTTGGGTTGGGGCGTCAGCGGTGGCTGTGGCGCAGCGTCTGGCTTGGGTTGGGGCGTGAGCGGCGGCCGCACGCCTTTGTCATGCTCGGAGCGGGTGTCAGGGCAGTGACAATGGTTGACATTGACCTCCACTTTCACCTGCGCATTGGCATTGTTGGTAACTTTGACATCGGGTTGGGGAAACGGAGGTAGAACGCCCGGAATGGCTTTAGGCGTAATCACACTCAGCCCGCCATTATCTATTTTGACCTTTGGCTGCTCTGCAGCATCTGGCGAGACCTTGGGTAACGGGTTCGCCCCAGGCTTCACTTTCAGCGGGTCTGCCGCGTCGGGAGCCACCTTCGGCAACGGGTTCGCCTCTGCCTTCACTTTGGGCTGCTCTGCCGCGTCGGGCGCCACCTTCGGCTGCGGGTTCGCCTCTGCCTTCACTTTTGGCTGCTCTGCCGCGTCGGGCGCCACCTTCGGCAACGGGTTCGCCTCTGGTTTCACTTTGGGCTGGTCAGCCGCGTCGGGCGCCACCTTCGGCTGCGGGGTCGCCTCTGGTTTCACTTTTGGCTGGTCTGCTGCATTCGGCGCAACTTTCGGCAACGGGTTCGCCTCTGGCTTCACTTTTGGCTGGTCTGCTGCATTCGGCGCAACTTTCGGCAACGCGCTTGAATCCGTACTCGTTTTGTCGTGAGGCGCGGCATCCGGCTTGACCTTGGCTTTGGCCGCCGTATCGGAAGCAGCCTTGAGGTCGGGAGTTACATCTTTCCCCGACAGCATTTCGCGCATGGCTTTGAAGACTTGTTCAAGCATGTCAAATAACTTTGAAAGCGCGCGGGCGTTAATCATCATTTCGCCCTGCGGCCCTCGGCTAATATCTTGCTGGGTAGCAGGCGGGATAACTTTTGAATCAGTCGCCGGTGTAGAGAGTGTTGCAGCGCTTTTTGGGAGTGTGGGCGTTTGTGGGTCTTGGGGAGTTGTATCGAACTTTACATAGGGCGAATTATTAATCGAGAAAGACATATCAAATTCCTTAGTCAGCGCAGCCAGGCGGTGAACACCTGGGACAGCGATAGGATTTATAGAAGCTGAATACAACCGCGTTGCATCTCAGTCCCCTAATTCGTGGAAACTGACGCTATCGAGTTCCAGAAATCGCGCCTCACATAAGGAAAGAAAAGCAAACTTTCAGACTTTGCCTCATCGCCACCTGGAGCCAGCCGTGATTTATCGTGCCCGCACCTTCTCGCGACAGACATATGCACTTATAAACCGAGAGACCTGTCACTCAGCGACATAATTAACCGTACTTTCAAACGAATGCCTGTGATAGTTCACGCGCACAGGCATACCCCCACAGCACGGGTTGGTTTATCAACTCGAACAACGACAGTGACTGTCAGAATATTTCAGCGGTAACGTTTAAACGTATTAAAACGCAAAAATGCTCCTTATCTTTCGATAAGGAGCATTCGTTTGAAATGCAGGCAGACAATTTCCGGGGTCAGGCGGCAACCGCAGGACTCATCCCCAATAAACGGCTGACCTGGTCAAGTTCAGTTTCGCGGCGCAGGGCGGTAAACAGTTCCACCGCTTCCGGGTAATTGCGCGTCAACATCGCCAGCCACTGTTTCAGTCGCCCCGGTGCCTGCCGCTCGGTCAGTTGCGCTACCGATTGGGTCCAGAAGTCCTGAAGCAGGGGCTGCAGTTGCGCCCAGGTCATTTCTACCACTTCCTCACCTGCGCGTGCCGCAGCGATCTGGCGTGCCAGGTCAGGACGCGCAACCAGGCCGCGACCGAGCATGATGTCTTCGACGCCGCTGATTTCCCGGCAACGCCGCCAGTCTTCGACACTCCAGATATCACCGTTGGCGAACACCGGCACCTTGACCACGTCCTGCACGCGCGGGATCCACTCCCAGTGCGCAGGCGGCTTGTAACCATCAGTCTTGGTCCGCGCATGCACCACAATGTGCGCCGCGCCGCCCTCGGCCAGGGCGGTTGCGCAGACCAGTGCGCCGTCCGGGCTGTCGAAACCCAGGCGCATCTTGGCAGTGACCGGAATATGCGCGGGAACAGCGCGGCGTACGTGTTCGACGATCTGGTTGAGCAACTCAGGCTCCTTGAGCAGCACCGCCCCGCCACGCGACTTGTTGACGGTCTTGGCCGGGCAGCCGAAGTTCAGGTCGATGACCTGCGAGCCCAACTCGCAGGCGAGCGCGGCGTTTTCCGCCAGGCACACCGGGTCCGAGCCGAGCAACTGCACGCGCAGAGGCACGCCGGCAGCGGTGTGGGCACCGTGCAGCAGTTCCGGAGCGAGCTTGTGAAAATACGCCGGGGTGAGCAAGCGGTCGTTGACGCGGATGAACTCGGTCACGCACCAGTCGATACCGCCGACTCGGGTCAGCACGTCCCGCAGGATGTTGTCGACCAACCCCTCCATGGGCGCCAAAGCAATTTGCATGGAAAACACTCAACAAAAATCGTGGCGCAGTTTACTGGGTTTCCCACGGCAACCGTTAACCCCCTGTCAGGGCGGGGCCATAACCGTCGAGAAACTCGGGCGGCATGCGCTTGGGCTTGCCGGTGGACAGTTCGATGCACACAAAGGTGGTCTGCGCCCGCAACAGCGTGGCGCCATCGCGTGGGCGCAGCAGCTGGAAGCGGCGGGTCATTTTCAGGCGCTGGTCCCAGTCGACGATCCAGGTCGCCAGTTGCAGCTCGTCGCCCTCGTAGCCGGCGGCCAGGTAATCGATTTCATGCCGCACCACGGCCATGGCGCGATCCAGGCGGCGGTATTCGGTGAGATCCAGCCCCAGGCGCTGTGAGTGGCGCCAGGCGCAGCGCTCCAGCCAGGACACGTACACCGCGTTATTGGCGTGCCCGAGGCCGTCGATGTCTTCAGGGGCGACCTGCAGATCGATGATAAACGGCGTTGCCAAATCCCAGCCCATGCCTTGCTCCCAGTCGATTAATGTCGGCGGGGAGCAGTGTATCAGGCGGTTTGCCGCTCCTGTAGACGACGGCCGGCCAACAGCGCCAGCACCCCGTCGATCACGCGGGGATCGGCCAGTACTTTCTGGTGACCGCCCTGCTCCAGGCGCAGCAGGCGGCTGTCGAACCAGGCTTCATGGATGGCTTGCGATGCCTTGACCGGCACGAAGGTATCGTCTTCGGCGTGCACGATCAGGCCGGGGATATTCATCTGGTAGTGGGCCACATCCAGATGCTTGAGCGGCATGCCGAAGGTCAGCTCCACTTCCTGGATAAACGCCGAACGCGCCCGCGCCGGCAACCCGACCATCTGGGTGAAGCCGCGCAGCACATCCAGAAAGCGCGACGGCGCGGCAATGCTCACCAACGCCTCGGTACGCAGCCCCAACTGCACCGCCAGCATCGCACTGGCGCCGCCCATTGAATGGCCGATCACCGCGTGCAACGGTGGCAGTTCCGCCGCTGCCTCCAGCATGGCACGCGCAAAGAGCAGCACATGCGCTTCTCGCCCCGGGGAACGCCCGTGGGCGGGACCGTCCAGGGCAATCACGGAGTAGCCGTTGTCTACCAACGCGGTGATCAAGCTGGCGAACTGTGTGGGGCGCCCTTCCCAACCGTGCATCAACAGCACCGCCGGGCCCTGGCCCCAACGCAAGGCCGACAAGCCGAAACGCAAAGTGATGCGCTCCGATTGCGCCAGCAGCGGCAGCTCCCAGTCACGCGGCGGCAGGTCGCGCGGAGTCATGAAGGCGCGACGCATCTTGTTGGCCACCGTGTGCGGTGCCAGGTGCCCCAGCGTGCCATTGATGCGACGAATCCAGGTCAATGTGCCCATCCTGCAAGCCCTCTCCTTAACGCACCGCCGACTTGGCCGCGCGTAACACTCGATCCGACAACTCACCCGGCCCCAGCGCGCGCGCCAAGGCCAGGCCACCGATCATCAGCGCCATGTCCGCCAGGGCTTTATCGGTGTCTTCGGGGCTGGCAGCGAGTTGAGCGGCCATCAGCTCCACGTGTTCATTCAGCGCATCGCGAAAAGCGTCGGGCAAACGAGCCATCTCGCCCACGGTGGCCGGGATCGGACACGCCTGGGCAGTTGAGTCACGGTGCTTGCGTGACAGGTAAAACGCCGCCACCAGCCCCCTGCGCTCTTCGCCGGTCAGCTGTGCATCCATATCGTCGATCGACGCACGACGCCGGGCCAGCAACTGAGTGAAGGCCTCCAGCATCAGCGCGTCCTTGCTTTCAAAGTGCGCGTAGAAACCACCGACGGTCAGCCCCGCCGCGCCCATGACTTCACCCACGCTCGGCTCGGCCGGGCCACGCTGGATCAACGCGGCGCTGGCGGCTTGCAGAATACGTTCGCGGGTTTGCGCTTTTTTATCGTTCATCGTTGCCTCCGTCTTTCATGGGTTGGATATTATTACCATAATAATATTTCGCAAGCGACAGGCATGACCGCTGGTCAGAACACAGGAAGGGGAATGAGAAGAGGATTGGCCAAACGCCAGACAAACAAAAGGGCCATTCAATAATTGAATGACCCTTAAAAATCCCGCAGAGCGGGTAATCGTGGCGTCCCCTAGGGGACTCGAACCCCTGTTACCGCCGTGAAAGGGCGGTGTCCTAGGCCACTAGACGAAGGGGACACAAACCTTCGATACAACTGATCAGTGCTGAGTACTGATCGATTCAAGGACGGTGTGGCCAGACCTTGAACCTGTAAATTGGTGGAGCTAAACGGGATCGAACCGTTGACCTCTTGCATGCCATGCAAGCGCTCTCCCAGCTGAGCTATAGCCCCGGATTTTTCGTCTCGCGACGCAGCAGGCCTTGCGAACTGCTTGTTGAAACTGGCGTCCCCTAGGGGACTCGAACCCCTGTTACCGCCGTGAAAGGGCGGTGTCCTAGGCCACTAGACGAAGGGGACAAAACCTTCTGTACAACAGATCAGGGCTGAGACCTGATCGATTCAAGGACGGTGTGGCCAGACCTTGAACCTGTAAATTGGTGGAGCTAAACGGGATCGAACCGTTGACCTCTTGCATGCCATGCAAGCGCTCTCCCAGCTGAGCTATAGCCCCTCATCGGTGAGGACGGGGCGAATCTTAATGGCGGTTTGAAAGGCTGTCAAATTTATTTTCAACAATTTTCAAAATTTTTTGCCGGGATAACAATCACTTACCGTTAAAACCCCGGAAAACCGGGATTTTAACGTTACTGCTCGTTGCTTAAGCGATAGCGCCCAGCAGCTTTTCCCATTCCTTGTTTTCTTTCTTCGACACACCACCAAGCAAATCAAGGGCTTGGCGCAGACGGAAACGCGTCAGGTCCGGGCCGAGAATTTCCATCGCATCGAGCACCGACACCGAGCTGGCCTGCCCGGTGATCGCGGCAAACATCAGCGGCATCGCATCGCGCAATTTCAGCTCGAGGGACTCGACCACCGCCTGGATTGTCGCGGTAATTGCATCCTTCTCCCACTGGCGCAGGCTTTCCAGCTTCCACAGGATCAACTGCATCAGCTGGCGAACCTGGTCGCCCGAAAGCTTCTTGGATTCAAACAGCTTGGGATCCGGGTTCACGCCGCCGGCAAAGAAGAAACTGGCCAGGGGCGCGACCTGGCTGAACGTCTCCACCCTGCCCTGCACCAGCGGCGCGATCTTCATCATGTACTCAGGGTTCAACGCCCACTGCTGCACACGGCTGGCGAACTCTTCCACCGGCAAGTCACGCAGCCATTGGCCATTGAGCCAGGACAGCTTCTCGATATCGAAGATCGGCCCGCCCAGCGACACGCGGGACAGGTCAAAGTTGTCGACCATTTCCTGCAGCGAGAACTTCTCGCGCTCGTCCGGCATCGACCAGCCCATGCGGCCCAGGTAGTTGAGCATCGCTTCCGGCATGAAGCCCATGCGCTCGTAGAAGGTCACCGAGGTCGGGTTCTTGCGCTTGGACAGCTTGCTCTTGTCCGGGTTACGCAGCAGCGGCATGTAGCACAACTGCGGCTGCTCCCAGCCGAAGTACTCGTAGAGCAGGATCAATTTGGGCGCCGACGGCAACCACTCTTCGCCACGCAGCACGTGGGTGATGCCCATCAGGTGGTCGTCGACCACGTTGGCGAGGAAGTACGTCGGCAGGCCGTCGGTCTTCATCAGCACCTGCATGTCCATGCGGTCCCACGGGATCTCGACGTCACCGCGCAGCATGTCCGGCACCACGCACACGCCTTCGCTCGGCACTTTCATGCGGATCACATGCGGCTCGCCAGCGGCCAGGCGGCGGGCCACTTCTTCCTTCGAGAGCAGCAGTGCGCGGCCGTCGTAGCGCGGGGTTTCGCCACGGGCCTGTTGCTCGGCACGCATCTGGTCGAGTTCTTCGGCGGTGCAGAAGCACGGGAACGCGTGGCCCATGTCGACCAGTTGCTGGGTGTATTGCTTGTAGATGTCGCTGCGCTCGCTCTGGCGATACGGGCCGTGCGGGCCGCCAACGTCCGGGCCTTCTGCCCAGGTGATGCCCAACCAGCGCAAGGCATCGAAAATCTGCTGTTCCGACTCGAGGGTCGAACGCAGTTGGTCGGTGTCTTCGATCCGCAGGATGAATTCACCGCCGTGCTGCTTGGCAAAGCAGTAGTTGAACAAGGCGATGTAGGCAGTGCCGACGTGGGGATCCCCAGTAGGCGATGGCGCGATGCGCGTGCGGACGGTGGTCATGGCAGGTCTCGAATGGGCGATATAACTGAAATTGAAACAAGGGGCGAATGGTAACAGCCCCAGGCACCCCGGCTCCAGCACAAGGGCATAGTGGCCAAGCTTCGGTCTGAAGGTGTGCCATGGCTATTTGCCAGATGCGCGGCTGGCTATATTCCATTACCTCTTGTTACAGACATCCTGCCCATGCCTGCCCCACTCAAACGCCGCCTGTTTATCTTTGTGTTTATCGTGACCCTGATTGCCCTGGGTTTCTTCGCCCAGTGGTTCTTCAGGGGCCGCTTCTATGAAAGCACCGACAACGCCTACGTGCAGGGCGAAATCACCCGTGTGTCGAGCCAACTGGGCGCGCGGATTGTCGAGGTGCTGGTCGGCGACAACGAGCACGTGCAAAAAGGCCAGTTGCTGGTGAAGCTCGAAGGCGATGACTTCCACCTGGCCGTTGACCGCGCCAACGCCGCCCTGGCCATGCGTGAAGCCGAGCGCGTCCAGGCGCAGAGCAAGCTCACCCAGCAAGCCAGCCTGATTGCCGCCGGCGCGGCCAAGGTCGCGTCCAGCCAGGCCAGCCTGGGGCGCTCGCAGATTGACTTGTCGCGCGCGCAAACCCTGCGCGGGCCCGGCTACGTCTCGGAAGAACGCGTGACCACCCTCTCCGCCGACAACCACATCGCCCGCTCCCAGGTGAGCATGGCCGAGGCCGATCTGCAGGGCCAGCGCCAGCAGGTGAATGCCCTGAACGCCGAGATCAAGCGCCTCGACGCCATGATCGTCAACGCGAAGACCGACCTTGCCCAGGCCGAACTCAACCTGACCCGCAGCGAAATCCACGCGCCGATCAGCGGCCTGGTCGGCCAGCGCGCCGCACGCAATGGCCAATACGTGCAGGCCGGCGCCTACCTGCTATCAATCGTCCCCGACCAGGACATCTGGATCCAGGCCAACTTCAAGGAAACCCAGATCGGTCATATGCAACCGGGGCAACACGCCGAGCTGACCTTCGATGCCTATGGCGACACCCCCATCGCGGCGCGGGTCGACAGCCTGTTCGCCGCCTCCGGGGCCCAGTTCAGCCTGTTGCCGCCGGACAATGCCACCGGCAACTTCACCAAAGTCGTCCAACGCATTCCGGTAAAGCTGACGTTTGCGCCGGATAACCCGCTGCAGGGCAAGATTCGCCCTGGCATGTCTGTCACCGTCAAAGTGAACATCAAAGACCAGCCCGATGGCCGGTGATCAACTGCTGCGCCCGGTCGGCGAACCGACCCGGCGCGACTGGATCGCGGTCATGAGCGTGATGCTCGGCGCCTTCATGGCCGTGCTCGACATCCAGATCACCAACTCGTCGCTCAAGGATATCCAGGGTGCGCTGTCAGCCACGCTGGAGGAAGGCTCGTGGATTTCCACCTCCTACCTCGTCGCCGAAATCATCATGATCCCCCTCACCGCCTGGCTGGTGCAGCTGCTCTCGGCACGGCGCCTGGCCGTGTGGGTGTCGGTGGGTTTCCTGATCGCCTCATTGATGTGCTCCATGGCCTGGAGCCTGGAAAGCATGATCGTGTTCCGCGCCTTGCAGGGCTTCACGGGCGGTGCGCTGATCCCGCTGGCGTTCACCCTCACCTTGATCAAGCTGCCCGAGCACCACCGCGCCAAAGGCATGGCGATGTTCGCGATGACGGCCACTTTCGCCCCGTCCATCGGTCCGACCATCGGCGGCTGGCTCACCGAAAACTGGGGCTGGGAGTACATTTTCTACATCAACGTGCCACCGGGCCTGGTGATGATCGCCGGGCTGCTCTATGGCCTGGAGAAAAAGCCGTCGAATTGGGATTTGCTGAAAAGCACCGACTACCTCGGCATCGTCACCCTGGCCATTGGCCTGGGCTGTTTGCAGGTATTTCTGGAAGAGGGTCATCGCAAGGACTGGCTTGAATCGAGCCTGATCGTCAGCCTTGGCAGCGTCGCGCTGCTCAGCCTGATCACCTTTGTCATCGTGCAACTGTCCAAGCCCAACCCACTGATCAACCTGGGCATCCTGGCCAACCGTAATTTCGGCCTGTCGAGCATTTCCAGCCTGGGCATGGGTGTGGGGCTGTATGGCTCGATCTACCTGCTGCCGCTGTACCTGGCGCAGATCCAGAACTACAACGCGCTGCAGATCGGCGAAGTGATCATGTGGATGGGCGTGCCCCAGTTGTTCCTGATTCCGCTGGTGCCCAAGCTGATGAAGTACGTCTCGCCCAAGTGGCTGTGCACGCTAGGCTTTGGCCTGTTCGGCCTGGCGAGTTTTTCCTCGGGGGTGCTCAACCCGGACTTCGCCGGCAGCCAGTTCAACCAGATCCAGATCATCCGCGCCCTCGGGCAGCCGCTGATCATGGTGACCATCTCGCTGATCGCCACCGCCTACATCCTGCCCCAGGACGCGGGTTCGGCGTCGAGCCTGTTCAACATCCTGCGCAACCTCGGCGGCGCTATCGGCATTGCGCTGCTGGCAACCTTGCTGGATGCGCGCACCAAGACCTACTTCGATTATCTACGCGAGGCGATCGTGCCGACCAATCCGCAGGTGGAGGAGCGGATGGCGACGCTGACCGAGAAGTTCGGCAACGAGACGGCGGCATTGGGCAAGTTGAGTGAGATTGCGCACCAGCAGGCGCAGATCATGGCCTATAACGATGCGTTTCATTTTGTCGGGCTGGCGCTGGGGATCAGCATGCTGGCGATATTGTTGACCAAGGCGTTGCCGGCGGGGCTCAAGGCGGGGGAAGCGCATTAGACCGAGTCGCCGCCATCGCAGGCAAGCTGAACTGGTCAAGTAATCTTGGACACCGATTAAGGTTTCACGCCACCAGCTTCTCCCTGGCGACTGGTGACCGATAGTCGTTGTAGCTATGCGGCCTGGTGATGTTGTAGCGCGATACATAGCGCTGCACATCCGCTCGGGCCTCATGTTCCGACCCGTAGCCTGCTTCTGGCACCCACTCTGATTTCAAACTTCCAAAGAAACGCTCCATCGGAGCGTTATCCCAGCATTCGCCTTTACGGCTCATGCTTTGTCGGAGTCCATGTTCCAGCAGTTCATTTCTGAATTTATGGCTGGTGTACTGGCAACCTTGGTCGGAGTGAAACAGTACGTCTTTTGGGCGACCGCGCAGTTCAATCGCCATGCGCAGGGCTTCGCAGGTCAGCGTGGCATCAGAGATCATCGAAAACGACCAGCCCACAATCCGGCGAGCGAACAAGTCCAGAACCGCCGCAAAATACAGCCAACGCTTGCCGACTTTGATGTACGTCACGTCCCCACACCACACCTGATTGACCGTCGCAACATCAAACTTGCGTTTGAGCACATGCGGTGCCACCAAAGCCTCCACGCCAGGTGACTTGTACTTATGGCGCCGGCGTTGACGGCTGACAATGCCTGCTTCTCGCATCAAGCTGCGAGCCATGAACCGCCCGACATCATGCCCGCCGGCTTGCAGCTGTTTAGCCAAGGTACGAGCGCCCGCAGACTCTCTCGACGCCCTGTGGTGCTTGACCAGCATAGCCTTGAGTTTCTCTCGCTTAGGGCTCACCTTGCCTTGGCGCTGACGCCATGCGTAAAAGCTACTGCGGTTTATTCCGAACACACGACAGCAATCGTTAACGCCGTACTGCTCGCCCAGCTCACAGATCAACGAGAGTGATCTTTGGCGTCCAAAAGCAGGAGAGCACTGGCCTTTTTTAGGATTTCGATATCCCGGTCTCTTTGCCTGAGCAAGGCTTTAAGTTCCTGGATCTCTCGCTGATCCGCGGTAATCGCCTTGGCTCCCACCGGAGTCGAGCCCAAGCGTTCCTTGCGAACTTGATCGACCCAGCGGCGCAAGGCCGTAGGGCCAATATCCAAGCTGGCACAGACCTCGGGAACCGACTGCCCCTCGTCCAGCACCATGCTGGCAGCCTTGAGTTTGAACTCACATGAATAAGATTTACGCATATCCAAACACCTCAGATTTGGACGCCATCATAGCGCCCGATTGAGGTGTCCAAAATCATTAGGCCAGTTCA
>NZ_MAUE01000017.1 GCF_001702265.1 Pseudomonas aylmerensis | reverse complement strand
TGAACTGGTCAAGTAATCTTGGACACCGATTAAGGTTTCACGCCACCAGCTTCTCCCTGGCGACTGGTGACCGATAGTCGTTGTAGCTATGCGGCCTGGTGATGTTGTAGCGCGATACATAGCGCTGCACATCCGCTCGGGCCTCATGTTCCGACCCGTAGCCTGCTTCTGGCACCCACTCTGATTTCAAACTTCCAAAGAAACGCTCCATCGGAGCGTTATCCCAGCATTCGCCTTTACGGCTCATGCTTTGTCGGAGTCCATGTTCCAGCAGTTCATTTCTGAATTTATGGCTGGTGTACTGGCAACCTTGGTCGGAGTGAAACAGTACGTCTTTTGGGCGACCGCGCAGTTCAATCGCCATGCGCAGGGCTTCGCAGGTCAGCGTGGCATCAGAGATCATCGAAAACGACCAGCCCACAATCCGGCGAGCGAACAAGTCCAGAACCGCCGCAAAATACAGCCAACGCTTGCCGACTTTGATGTACGTCACGTCCCCACACCACACCTGATTGACCGTCGCAACATCAAACTTGCGTTTGAGCACATGCGGTGCCACCAAAGCCTCCACGCCAGGTGACTTGTACTTATGGCGCCGGCGTTGACGGCTGACAATGCCTGCTTCTCGCATCAAGCTGCGAGCCATGAACCGCCCGACATCATGCCCGCCGGCTTGCAGCTGTTTAGCCAAGGTACGAGCGCCCGCAGACTCTCTCGACGCCCTGTGGTGCTTGACCAGCATAGCCTTGAGTTTCTCTCGCTTAGGGCTCACCTTGCCTTGGCGCTGACGCCATGCGTAAAAGCTACTGCGGTTTATTCCGAACACACGACAGCAATCGTTAACGCCGTACTGCTCGCCCAGCTCACAGATCAACGAGAGTGATCTTTGGCGTCCAAAAGCAGGAGAGCACTGGCCTTTTTTAGGATTTCGATATCCCGGTCTCTTTGCCTGAGCAAGGCTTTAAGTTCCTGGATCTCTCGCTGATCCGCGGTAATCGCCTTGGCTCCCACCGGAGTCGAGCCCAAGCGTTCCTTGCGAACTTGATCGACCCAGCGGCGCAAGGCCGTAGGGCCAATATCCAAGCTGGCACAGACCTCGGGAACCGACTGCCCCTCGTCCAGCACCATGCTGGCAGCCTTGAGTTTGAACTCACATGAATAAGATTTACGCATATCCAAACACCTCAGATTTGGACGCCATCATAGCGCCCGATTGAGGTGTCCAAAATCATTAGGCCAGTTCAAGCCAGCTCCCACAGTTAAGCGCGTCGTCCAGGCGAACGCGCTCAACTGTGGGAGCTGGCTTGCCTGCGATGAGGCCCTTCCAGACGCTACACCTCAAACAGCCAGCAGACGCTCACGCAACTTGCCAATCTCATCACGCGTCTGCGCGGCAGCCTCGAACTCCAGGTCCCGCGCAAGCGGCTACATCTCCCACAGTTGAGCGCATCATCCAGGCGAACGCGGTCAACTGTGGGAGCTGGCTTGCCTGCGATGAGGCCCTTCCAGACGCTACACCTCAAACAGCCAGCAGACGCTCACGCAACTTGCCGATCTCATCACGCGTCTGCGCCGCAGCCTCGAACTCCAGGTCCCGCGCGAGCGGGTACATCTCCCACAGTTAAGCGCGTCGTCCAGGCGAATGCGGTCAACTGTGGGAGCTGGCTTGCCTGCGATGAGGCCCTTCCAGACGCCACACCTCAAACAGCCAGTAGTCGCTCACGCAGCTTGCCAATCTCATCACGCGTCTGCGCCGCAGCCTCGAACTCCAGGTCCCGCGCGAGCGGGTACAGCTCCCACAGTTAAGCGCGTCGCCCAGGCGAACGCGCTCAACTGTGGGAACTGGCTTGCCTGCAATGAGGCCCTTCCAGACGCTACACCTCAAACAGCCAGCAGACGCTCACGCAACTTGCCGATCTCATCACGCGTCTGAGCCGCAGCCTCGAACTCCAGGTCCCGCGCGAGCTGGTACATCTTCTCTTCCAGCTGCCGGATCCGCTTGGTGATCTCACTCGGCGAGCGCAGTTCGTTTTCGTACTTGGCGCTTTCTTCGGCAGCCTTGGCCATGCCCTTGCGCTTCTTGCTGCGCGAGCCGGGCACCGTGGCGCCTTCCATGATGTCGGCGACGTCCTTGAACACGCCCTTGGGGGTAATGCCATTTTCCAGGTTGAACGCAATCTGCTTGTCGCGACGCCGCTGGGTCTCGCCAATCGCGCGCTCCATGGACCCGGTGATGCGGTCCGCGTAGAGAATCGCCCGGCCGTTGAGGTTACGCGCCGCTCGGCCGATGGTCTGGATCAGCGAACGCTCGGAACGCAGGAAGCCCTCCTTGTCGGCATCGAGGATCGCCACCAGCGACACTTCCGGCATGTCCAGGCCTTCACGCAGCAGGTTGATGCCCACCAGCACATCAAAGGTGCCCAGGCGCAGGTCGCGGATGATTTCCACGCGCTCCACGGTGTCGATGTCCGAGTGCAGGTAACGCACGCGCACGCCGTGGTCGGCCAGGTAGTCGGTCAAGTCTTCGGACATGCGCTTGGTCAGCGTAGTGACCAATACGCGCTCTTCGAGGGCCACGCGCTTGGTGATTTCCGAAAGCAGGTCGTCGACCTGGGTCAGCGCCGGGCGGATTTCGATTTCCGGGTCGACCAGGCCGGTCGGGCGCACCAGTTGCTCGATCACGCGGCCCGCATGCTCGGCCTCGTAGTTGCCCGGCGTCGCCGACACGAAGATGGTCTGCGGGCTGATGCTTTCCCATTCGTCAAAACGCATCGGCCGGTTGTCCAGCGCCGACGGCAGGCGGAAACCGTATTCCACCAAGGTCTCTTTACGCGAACGGTCACCCTTATACATGGCGCCGACCTGCGGCACGCTCACGTGGGATTCGTCGATCACCAGCAGCGCGTCGGCCGGCAGGTAGTCGTACAGCGTCGGCGGCGGCGCACCGGATTCGCGGCCCGAGAGGTAGCGCGAGTAGTTTTCGATGCCGTTGCAGTAGCCCAGCTCCAGGATCATCTCCAGGTCGAACCGGGTGCGCTGCTCCAGGCGCTGGGCTTCCACCAGCTTGTTGTTGGAGCGCAGGTATTCGAGGCGCTCGGCCAGCTCGGTCTTGATGCCTTCGATGGCGCCCAGCAGGGTTTCGCGTGGCGTCACGTAGTGGCTTTTCGGATAGAAGGTAAACCGCGGCAGCTTGCGGATGACTTCGCCGGTCAACGGGTCAAAGGCCGACAGGCTCTCGACTTCATCATCGAACAGCTCGATGCGGATCGCTTCCAGGTCGGATTCGGCCGGGTAGATGTCAATCACATCGCCGCGCACGCGGAAGGTGGCGCGGGCAAAGTCCATGTCGTTGCGGGTGTATTGAAGGTCCGCCAGGCGGCGCAGCAAGGCGCGCTGGTCGAGTTTGTCGCCGCGATCGACGTGCAGCACCATCTTCAGATAGGTTTCCGGGCTGCCCAGGCCATAGATGCACGACACCGTGGTGACGATGATCGCGTCCTTGCGCTCCAGCAGCGCCTTGGTTGCCGACAGCCGCATCTGCTCGATGTGGTCGTTGATCGAGGCGTCCTTCTCGATAAAGGTATCGGAGGACGGCACATAGGCTTCGGGCTGGTAGTAGTCGTAGTAGGAAACGAAGTACTCCACCGCGTTGTTCGGGAAGAACGCCTTGAACTCGCCGTACAACTGCGCGGCCAGGGTCTTGTTCGGCGCCAGCACCAAGGTGGGACGGTTGATCTGCGCGATCACGTTGGCAATGCTGAAGGTCTTGCCTGAACCGGTCACCCCGAGCAAGGTCTGGTGCGCCAGGCCGGCCTCGATGCCTTCGACCATCTGGCGAATGGCCTCGGGCTGGTCGCCAGCAGGTTCAAAGCGGGTGACTAGTTGGAAATCCGACATAACGTACCTCTTGGAGTCACCCCAGACTGTAAACCCGTCGGGGACGAATAAGACCACAACCCGCGAAGATTCAGAGCGGGCCGTAGGAAAAAACCATGATAGCCGTAGAAGTGGTGGCGAATGTGGCGGGTTTCAAGGCAATCATCTGACCTGCCGTCCGGGAGCAATGTTGCAATACGACTAACGGTGGGCAAATAAACCGAAAAACTTGGCCGAAAAGCCGTTTCGGCTGTCGCCCTTGGCGGTGATGGCCTCTATACTAGCTCCCCGTTTGTGCACCGCTCTAGTGCATTCGGCTGGAGCGCGACACGTCCCTCCTTTCCCCCAAAGAGCTGCCGCAAAAATGAGCCTGTTCTCCGCTGTCGAAATGGCACCACGCGATCCAATCCTGGGCCTCAACGAAGCATTCAACGCCGATACACGAACCACCAAGGTCAACCTTGGCGTGGGCGTTTACTGCAACGAGGAGGGGAAAATTCCACTCTTGCGTGCCGTTGCCGAAGCGGAAGCCATTCGCGTGGCGCAACATGCCGCCCGTGGCTACTTGCCGATCGACGGCATCGTGGCCTACGACCAGGCCGTGCAGAAACTGCTGTTCGGCGCTGAGTCGCCGCTGCTGAGCGCCGGCCGCGTCATCACCGCCCAAGCGGTTGGCGGCACCGGCGCCCTGAAGATCGGCGCGGACTTCCTCAAGCAACTGCTGCCCAACGCTGTCGTTGCCATCAGCGACCCAAGCTGGGAAAACCACCAGGCGCTGTTCGAAAAAGCCGGCTTCCCGGTACAGACCTACCGCTACTACGACGCCGCCACCCACGACGTGAACCGTGCCGGCCTGCTCGAAGACCTCAACGCCCTGCCGCCACAGTCCATCGTGGTGCTGCACGCGTGCTGCCACAACCCGACCGGCGTCGACCTGAGCCCGGCCGACTGGCAAAACGTGCTGGACGTGGTCAAGGCCAAGAACCTCGTGCCGTTCCTCGACATGGCCTACCAGGGCTTTGGCGACGGCATCCACGAAGACGCCGCTGCGGTGCGCCTGTTCGCTGAATCGGGCCTGACCTTCTTTGTGTCCAGCTCGTTCTCCAAGTCGTTCTCGCTGTACGGCGAACGTGTGGGCGCGCTGTCGATCGTCAGCGAATCCAAGGAAGAAAGCGCGCGCATCCTGTCCCAGGTCAAGCGTGTGATCCGCACCAACTACTCCAACCCGCCGACCCACGGCGCGGCAATTGTGGCTGCGGTGCTGAACAACCCTGAGTTGCGCGCCCAGTGGGAGGCCGAACTGGCTGAAATGCGCCTGCGCATCCGTGGCATGCGTGAGCAGATGGTCGCCGAACTGGCCAAGGCAGCTCCGGGCCACGACTTCAGCTTCGTCGGTCGCCAGCGCGGGATGTTCTCCTACTCCGGCCTGACCGTTGAGCAAGTCACCCGCTTGCGCACCGAGTTTGGCATCTACGCGCTGGATACCGGGCGTATCTGCGTGGCAGCGTTGAACCAGTCGAACATTGGTGCCGTGACGAAGGCGATTGTTCAGGTGCTGTAAAACTGAAACGGCTGTGACGAGGGGGAAGCCATTCACGGGCTTCCCCTTTTTTATTGGCTGTGGCGAGCGAGCTTGCAAAAAATTCACTGGCCGCAACACTCAGCCCCTAGACTGAACCCTGACTGCCCCTTTGCTGTGAGAGCCTTATGAGAAACGACGACCTGGACCTGCGCGCCGACCGCGACGAACTGCATGACTACACCCCGCGCGCCCCGCAAGCCAAGCGCCAGAAAAGCCTGGTGCTGCAAGTGGCCCTGGGGGTATTCCTCGGCGGGTTGGCGCTGTGGCTGGTGCAGCTCGGCGCGACAGCCATCATGGCCAAGCTGGCCATGGGCACCCTGCAATTTGGCGGCTGATACGCCTTGTAGGGGCTGGCTTGCCAGCTCCTACAAAGGGGTTACGCGCTCTTCCAGCAGCTTCACGAAGCTGTTCAGGCTCTGCGACACCGTGCCTCGGCGCCAGATCAGCCAGGTATTCAGGATGCGGAACGAGTCTGCAAGCGGCCACACACTCACCGCCGCAAACCCCGGCATGCTCTCCAGCATGCTGCGCGGCATCAGCGCCAGCCCGGCACCGGCGCTGACGCAGGCAAGCATGCCGTGGTACGACTCCATCTCGAAGATCCGCCCCGGCACCGCGCCATCCTGTGAAAACCAGCGCTCGAAGTGGTGCCGGTACGAACAATTCGAGCGAAAGGTGTAGATGCTCTCCCCGTTCACATCCTGGCCGCGCGTGATCGGCGCGTGGTGCAATGGCGCGATCACCACCATCTCCTCCTCGAACACCGCCACGCCTTCCAGGGTCGCGTGCAGCACCGGCCCATCGACAAACGCCGCCGCCAGGCGCCCCGAGAGTACGCCCTCGATCATCGTGCCCGACGGCCCAGTGCTCAGGTCCAGCTCGACCTTGGCGTGCTTCTGGTTATACGCCGCCAGCAATGCCGGAATGCGCACTGCCGCAGTACTTTCCAGCGAGCCCAGGGCAAACGCGCCCTGGGGCTCCTCCCCCGCCACCGTGGCGCGCGCCTCCTGGACCAGATCGAGAATACGCCGCGCGTAGCCGAGGAAATTCCAGCCGGCCGGTGACAGGCGCAGGCGGCTCTTCTCGCGGATAAACAATTCCACGCCCAGGTCCTGCTCCAGTTGCTTGATGCGCGTGGTCAGGTTCGACGGCACCCGATGAATCACCTGCGCGGCGGCACTGATGCTGCCCTGCTCGGCAACGGCCTTGAAGATTTCCAGCTGCACCAGGTCCAAACCATTCTCCAATCGTGAACGTATTGCTTAATATTATTCAGTTTCCAGAAAAGATGCAGCCCCGTAGGCTGGACTCATTCCCCTCATTCAGCCGGACGGTGCCATGAACGCTATTTCTCACCAGACCCACGCCCTGTCGATCAACCCCGCCAATGGCGAGACTGTCGGCAGCTACCCTTACGAAACTGCAGCGCAACTGGACGCCGCTCTCGACCGCGCCACCGGTGCCTTCCGCACCTGGCGCCGCCAGCCGGTGAGCCAGCGTGCCGAGCTGCTGCTGGCCCTGGCTGGCGCCCTGCGCGAGCAAGCCGAAGACATGGCGCAGATGATCACCCTGGAAATGGGCAAACCCATCGCCCAGGCGCGGGCCGAAATCGAAAAATGCGCGCAACTCGCCGAATGGTACGCCGCCAACGGCCCGGCCATGCTGGCCCCGGAGCCGACCCTGGTCGACAACGGCAGCGCCCAGATCGAATACCGCCCGCTGGGCCCGATCCTCGCCGTGATGCCGTGGAACTTCCCGGTCTGGCAAGTGCTGCGCGGTGCCGTGCCAACCATGCTCGCTGGCAACACCTATGTACTTAAACACGCGCCGAACGTGATGGGCAGCGCTTACCTGATGAAAGCTGCGTTCGACAAAGCCGGCTTCGCTGAAGGCCTTTTCGAAGTGCTCAACGTGACCCAGGATGGCGTGTCCAAGGCCATCGCCGACCCCCGCATCGCCGCCGTGACCCTCACCGGCAGCGTGCGTGCCGGCATCGCCATCGGTTCCCAGGCGGGTGCTGCATTGAAAAAATGCGTGTTGGAACTGGGCGGCTCCGACCCGTTCATCGTGCTCAACGACGCCGACCTCGATGCCGCCGTGCAGGCTGCCGTGATCGGTCGCTTCCAGAACAGCGGCCAAGTCTGCGCCGCCGCCAAGCGCCTGATCATCGAAGCAGGCGTGGTGGAAGCGTTCACGGCGAAATTCCTCGAAGCCAGCCGTGCGTTGGTGATGGGCGATCCGACCTCGCCCCACACCTATGTCGGCCCGATGGCACGCTTCGACCTGCGTGACGAGTTGCACGGCCAGGTCCAGGCCACCCTGGAAGAAGGCGCAACCTTGCTGCTGGGCGGTGACAAAGTACCGGGTGCCGGCAACTACTACGCGCCGACCGTGCTGGCGGGTGTGACCGACCAGATGACTTCGTTCAAGCAGGAACTGTTCGGCCCGGTGGCCTCGATCATCACCGCCCGCGACGCCGACCACGCCGTGGCACTGGCCAACGACAGCGAGTTCGGCCTGACCGCGAGCATCTTTACCACTGACGCAGCCAAGGCGCGGGAGATCGCCAACCAGCTGGAAACCGGCGGGATCTTCGTCAACGCGTTCAGCGTGTCCGACCCTCGGGTGGCGTTTGGTGGCGTGAAAAAGAGCGGCTTCGGGCGCGAGTTGTCGCACTTCGGCGTGCGGGAATTCTGCAATGCGCAGACGGTTTGGCTGGATCGCAAGTAAGCCGGATCAGCACGACTGCCGGCTTTCGTGGCGAGCCGCCTGGTCGTGGTGAGCCGCCTGGTCGTGGTGAGCAGGCTTGCCCTGCGTTGGGGTGCGAAGCGCCCCCATAAATCCCACCGCATCGTTTCAGACAAACCGCGGTGTGAGGTTTTAGGGCTGCTTCGCAGCCCAACGCAGGGCAAGCCTGCTCACCACAATTAGCCTGCTGGGCCTACGCATCGGTGCCTAAGTAATAAATCTGTATGCCTTTCAAGTCCAACCTTTCACAGGCGTTGCCGATCACGGCCATCTCAACGGGTTGTTGTGGTGAGCAGGCTTGCCCTGCGTTGGGGTGCGAAGCGCCCCCATGAATCCCACCGCATCGTTTCAGGAAATCCGTGGTGTGAGGTTTTAGGGCTGCTTCGCAGCCCAACGCAGGGCAAGCCTGCTCACCACAATTAGCCTACTGGGCCTACGCATTGGTGCCTGAGTAGTGAATCTGCATACCTTTCAAGTCCAACCCCTCACAGGCGTTGCCGATCACGGCCATCTTAATGGGTTGTTGTGGTGAGCCTGCTCACCACAATTAGCCTGCTGGGCCTGCGCATCGGTGCCTGAGTAGTAAATCTGCATGTCTTTCAAATCCAACCCTTCACAAGCGTCGCTGATCACGGCCACGTCAGTGGGTTGTTGTGGTGAGCAGGCTTGCCCTGCGTTGGGGTGCGAAGCGCCCCCAAGTAATCCCACCGCATCGTTTCAGGCACACCGTGGTGTGAGGTTTTAGGGCTGCTTCGCAGCCCAACGCAGGGCAAGCCTGCTCACCACAATTAGCCTGCTGGGCCTGCGCATTGGTGCCTGAGTAGTGAATCTGCATAGCTTTCAAATCCAACCCTTCACAAGCGTTGCCGATCACGGCCACGTCAGTGGGTTGTTGTGGTGAGCCTGCTCACCACAATTAGCATGCTGGGCCTACGCATTGGTACCTGAGTAGTGAAGCTGCATGCCTTTCAGATACACACCTTCACAGGCGTTGCCGATCACGGCCATCTCAATGGGTTGTTGTGGTGAGCAGGCTTGCCCTGCGTTGGGGTGCGAAGCGCCCCCCAGTATTCCCACCGCATCGTTTCAGGCACACCGTGGTGTGAGGTTTTAGGGCTGCTTCGCAGCCCAACGCAGGGCAAGCCTGCTCACCACAATAACCTGCTCACCCTGCTCAACCTGCTTGGCCTGCTTGGGCTGCTTGGCTGCTTGGCTGCTTAGACTGTTTGGCCTGCTTAACCTGCTGAGCAAGATACGTCCGCATACCCGTACAAGAGCGTTTGCGAGCACTGGCCCACTCACTGCCAAAAGGCTGCCTCTACTGCCAGACTCTCACTGCGCATTAATGTAATAAAACTGCGCCTGGGTCTTTTCAACCGCGGTTCGCACTTTATCCTTCTGCGCATCGGTGCCCGAGTAGTAAATCTGCATACCTTTCAAATCCAGCCCTTCACAGGCGTTGCCGATCACGGCCACGTCAACGACAGTGCTGGCGCCGATAATCAGAAAGCCGGTGTCGCCCAGGCTTTTGGCCTTCAGCAATTCTTCTTTCAGATACATCGCATTGGCGCCACCGGCCATGGCAAGGGCCAGGTTGTCGGCGATCAAGCCGTGGCTGGGGATTTTTACACTGTGCAAGCGCACCCTGTTTTCCCCGGAAGGCAGCGACATGACATGCGCGGTGGCGGCTTCGTCAAAAATCTGCTTTTCGCTTTTACCCGGGGTGGCGCAACCGGCGAGCATGGCGATGAGGGCGAGGGCGACGAATGATCTCACTGTGTATTCCTTGTGTGAAGGCTGTCCATGGCCGCGCATCATAGGAGACACATCCCACAAGAGCTACCGCAGTCTTCTCACCGCGCGCCGTCAGAACTCCCGCTCAACCGCGTGATCGACTACCATACCGCGCCGGTTCCCAAATGGGACTAATAGGGAATCCGAAGCGCGGTATGCCGCGCAAATCGGAACTGCCCCCGCAACTGTAGGTGCCGAGCCTGCTCCTTGATGCCACTGGACCTCGTCCGGGAAGGCCGGAGCGTGGCGACGACGCATCAGTCAGGAGACCTGCCGGCCCAAGCACCAACACTAACCGGCGGGGTGTCCGGGAAGGACATCCTTGCCTGCCTGACCCGCAGCGTTCGAGGGCGTAATTCCAGACCGTACCTCCCCAGTTCCACGTACGGTTTCAAGGAGATCGCCCCATGCTGCCACGCGTTACCGCCCTGATCACTGGCCTGGGCTTCTGTGCCCTGGCCCACGCCGCGCCCACCCAGTACCCGCTGACCGTGCAGAACTGCGGCAGCACACTCACCTTCCAGCAGGCACCCGCGCGCAGCGTGACCATCGGCCAGGCCGCCACCGAAATGCTCTACGCCCTCGGCGTGGGCGATAAAGTGGTCGGCACCTCGCTGTGGTTCAACAGCGTCCTGGCGCAGTACAAGGCACAGAACGACACAATCGAACGCCTGGCTGACAACGAGCCCAGTTTCGAGTCGGTGATCGCCAAGCGCCCGCAACTGGTGGCTGCCGAGCTGGAATGGGTGGTCGGCCCGCAGGGCGTGGTCGGGACCCGCGAGCAATTCCACGAATTGAAGATCCCCACCTACCTGCTGCCCTCCGACTGCGAAGGCAAGGACAACCTGGTCGGCGCCGACGGCACGCGGCTGGAGCCGTTTCGCATCGAGACAATCTATAAAAGCATCAGCCAACTGGCGCAGATTTTCGACGTACAGGATCGCGGCCAACAACTGAACGACGAACTCAAGGCGCGCTTGGCCAAATCCGTCGCGACCGTGCAGGGAAAAGGCCTCAAGCAGGCCAGCGCGCTGGTGTGGTTCTCCAGCTCGGAGATGGCCAGCGACCCCTACGTGGCCGGCCACAAGGGCATTCCCGAGTTCATGCTGCAAACGCTGGGGCTGCACAATGTGGTGCAGTCCGATGAAGAATGGCCGGCCGTTGGCTGGGAAACCATTGCCAAGGCCAACCCGACCTTTTTGGTGATCGCGCGCATGGACCGCCGCCGCTACCCCGCCGATGACCACGAAAAGAAACTCGCCTTCCTGCGCAGTGACCCGGTCACCCGCAACATGGACGCGGTGAAAAACAACCGCATCATCATCCTCGACGCCCTGGCGCTGCAGGCCAGCATCCGTATGTTCGATGGCCTGGAACAACTGGCGACAGCCATCGATGGCTACGACTTGCCCAAATGATACGCACCCTACTCGCCCTGTCGCTGCTGCTGATCGCCGTGCTCGCCGGCGTGGCCATCGGCGAAACCGCCATTGCACCAAAGGTGGTGCTGCAGGTGCTGGCCAACAAGCTCTGGGCCGCCGGCTACGTGCTGGACCCGATCGACGAAGGCGTGGTGTGGAACTACCGCCTCACGCGCGCGCTGGTCGCTGCCGCATGCGGCGCCGGGCTGGCGACCTGCGGGGTAATTCTGCAATCGCTGTTGCGCAACCCGCTGGCCGATCCGTACCTGCTGGGCATCAGCGCCGGCGCCTCGACGGGCGCGGTGCTGGTGGCGTTGATCGGGGTGGGCGGCGGTTTGATCTCGCTGTCGGCCGGCGCCTTTGTCGGTGCGATGGCCGCATTTGCGCTGGTGATCCTGCTCGCGCGAGCCAGTGGTTCAGCCAGCGGCACCGGGCAGATCATCCTCGCGGGCATCGCCGGTTCGCAGCTGTTCAACGCGCTGACGGCGTTCCTGATCACCAAGTCGGCCAGCTCCGAACAGGCGCGCGGCATCATGTTCTGGCTGCTCGGCAATCTCAGCGGGGTACGCTGGCCGTCGGTATGGCTGGCGGTGCCGGTGGCGGTTGCAGGCCTTGCTGTGTGCCTGTGGCACCGGCGCGCGCTGGATGCGTTTACCTTCGGTAGCGACTCGGCGGCCTCCCTGGGCATCCCGGTGCGCCGCGTGCAATTTGTGCTGGTCGCCTGCGCCGCACTGGTCACGGCGGTGATGGTGTCGATTGTCGGCTCCATCGGATTTGTCGGCCTGGTGATTCCCCACGCCGTGCGCCTGCTGCTCGGCACCGGGCACTCGCGCCTGCTGCCCGCCAGCGCCTTGGGCGGCGCGTTGTTCTTGATTGCAGCCGATGTGTTGTCACGCACTTTGATCAAGGGCCAGGTCATCCCGGTGGGCGTGGTCACGGCTCTGGTGGGCGCACCGGTGTTTGCGCTGATCCTGATCGGCCGGAGGAATGCGCGATGACCGTACTGAGCTGCACCGGCCTGGGTTTTAAAGTGCGTGAAGCTACGTTGCTGCGCGACATTCACCTGCAGGTCCAGCGGGGTGAAACCCTGGGCATCGTCGGCCCGAACGGCTCCGGCAAATCCACCCTGCTGAAACTGCTGGCCGGCCTGCGCACCCCGGCCACTGGCGAGGTACGACTGGGTGAGGTGCGCTTGGGCGACCTGTCCCGTCGTGCCATTGCGCAGCAACTCGCAGTGGTCGAACAACAGGCCGACACCGACGACGCCATTCGCGTGTTCGACGCCGTGGCCCTGGGCCGCACGCCGTGGCTGTCGGCACTCAGCCCCTGGTCCCGCGAAGACGACGCTATCGTGCACCAGGCGCTGCAGGATGTAGACGCCACCCACCTGGGCCAACGTGCGTGGCGCAGCCTCTCTGGCGGTGAACGCCAGCGGGTGCACATCGCCCGTGCGTTGGCGCAACGGCCGCAGATCCTGTTGTTAGATGAGCCGACCAATCACCTGGATATCCAGCATCAATTGGGGATTCTAAAGGGGGTGCAAGGCTTGCCGGTGACCACTTTGATTGCCCTGCATGACCTCAACCAGGCGCTGACCTGCGACCGCTTGGCGGTGCTGGATCATGGGCGGTTGGTGGCGCTGGGCAAGCCGCTGGACGTGCTGACGCCGCAGCGGCTGCAGGCGACGTTCGGGGTGCAAGCGCATTACCTGACAGACCCGTTCGATGGCGCGCAGATACTGCGGCTACGCCCAAACTGATCAGAGCACTCAACGGTCGGAGCCGGTTTGCCGGCGTCTACACTGGGTGGTGGTGTTAGAGGGTGCGCTGCATATGCGTGGTGCGCCACACCGGGTCCACGTCCACATCCACCACTTCGAACCCCTGCCGAAGCCAAAAATCAATCGCCCCAGGCAAAAACGGATGGGTGTGCAGGTACATCACCGCGACCCGATCCGCCTTAGCCTGCGCCTCCAACGCAAGGTACAACGCGCGCGCCAGACCAAAGCGGCGAAACGCCGGCAGCACAAACAGGCGCACCACCTCCACGGTCTTTTGGCCCTGGTAATTCAACTGCGGGAAACGACCGTCGTAAGGCAGATAACCAATGGCAGCGACGATCTGGCCTTGATCGCAGGCAACCAGAAATTGCCCATCACCCTGCACATAGATCGCCTCGAAATGCGCCAGGTCCGCTGGCATCCCTGTCGCGTCGAGCTTGGGGAAAAGCTCGGCACGGGCCTCCAGCACGAACGCCAGTACCTCAGGGATATCCGCCGCCGTGACCGCCCGAATGATCGGCCTTGGGCTCATGCAACCTCGATCTGCGTAATCCCCACCACCTGCGCCTGCTCGAGAATTTCCTCCGGCGCTGCATCTGCGGTCGGCAGGATCAAGCCGTTTTCCGCATCACCGAAATGCAACTGCAGCAAGTGCAACGCCGCCTCATGCACCGGCAGGTCGGGCTGTTTGAGCTCGAACACATGGGTGCGGGGTTCGTCGTTGAACAAGTAGTTGAGGGTGTATTCGCGCATGGGAGGAGTCCTTGTCATGGAAGAAGAGCTGCTGATTAACCTGACTCATCGATCAAGTTTTAAGTTCAATGGATCAGCATTGGCAACAGCTCCGGCAGCACTTACTGGCGCAACTCACACACTGCATTGCCCTTCATTCCCGACGCATGCACGCTCACATGGCGCACGCGAAAACCCGGCTTCTGGACGAACTTTTTCTCTTCCCAGGTGCTGCCGTTTTCGACCTGGTAGCCGATGGCGCCATCGGCTTGCCAGGTCAGGCGCAGCGTATACACCCCGTTTTGATCGGGAGCCCGATGGAAAAACGTGTCGATCACCGGCTCCGCCTTGTTGAAGGTGCGCACCTGGAACAAGCGCAGGTCAGTGTCGGCGGGCGTGTAGCTGGAAAGAAACAACGTATCGTCTTCGGCAGCATCCTCAGCGGCCGCGAGGATCACCGATGGCACCCACTTCTCGCCACGGTCCTGGGTGTCGGTGGTCACCTTGCAGGTCAACTGGCCCTTCTCGGTCACGTCCTGGCGCCAGGCGGTCTCGTAGTAGCCGTAGGGCACGTCGAAGCGCACGGCTTTCTCAGTGACTTGCTCGCAACCGGCCAGCAGGTACAGCGCCGACAAACCGATGAATCCTTGAAGAACCTTCACGTGCTTTCCTTGGCTTGATTGTGGGAGGCGAGAGGTTACCCGGCTTGTCGGAAAAAGGGGATCGTTTTAGCCGGACGGCGTGGCGTGGTATATCTGCGCGCCACCTCTACAACAGGAACGGCCCATGTCCTCCTCCGTCCCCCTCCTCGGCTGCCGGTCGATCATCGACGTGCTGCGCCACATGACCGAAGACGGGCCGGAATGGGCCCACCGCTATGTCACCCTGTGGTTCCAAAACCCTCCGAATGCCTGGGTGTTGGTGTACCCGCTGCAAGACACCACCGAGGCGTATTTTGACTTTATGTACACCGGTACGCAGTCGCCGAAGGCAGCCCTGCCGACGCTGTTGGCCAAGTACCCTCAATGTGACGTCATCGATTGGTCGCCCGGACGCCTGG
This sequence comes from Pseudomonas aylmerensis, assembly GCF_001702265.1. GTDB lineage: Bacteria > Pseudomonadota > Gammaproteobacteria > Pseudomonadales > Pseudomonadaceae > Aquipseudomonas > Aquipseudomonas aylmerensis. Next base: position 157,097 of record NZ_MAUE01000017.1, on the reverse strand, counting down.
CATGCCTCAGCGCCCCTGCGACAAACATTGAGACACTGGAGGAGATTATCCAGGATCTTGCGCAAGAGGCGTGGGGTGAGCGCGGCACACTGATGAGCGCCTCGTACGAGCAGACGATTAGCGCCTGAACACCAGGCTGAAATGGAGCATCCTGATGGCCGAAAACTCTCTTGTGACCGCGGTTGTTACCGCTGTCCTGACTTCACTACTCACGCTGGCCGGTACCTACGCCCTGCAATCACGCCAAGAGGCGCGGGCGCAGGCGAGCCAATTTCTGGACGCTGCACAAAACACGGTGCAAGAAACCGTGGCTATCCTGGATGATGGTTACAACGCGCTGGACAAGTTGATCAGCGCAACACATGAAACCGGGTGGAAAGAGTTCTCCCAAGGCCCTTGGCGCGAGTACAGGGCATTCGAGCGCCGCTGGCATCAGAGAATGATTGTTCAGCACTTCAAGCTGGAGCGGTACTTCGGCAAAGACATGGCCGATACGCTGATTGACTTGGACGACGTCCCCATGGGCCCGACCCACACAGGCAATGCTAAGGAAGACCCGGCAGTCGGGCGCTATAACCTCCAGAAGCTCGCGGCCGATACCGAGTACACCGTACGAAGCATGACAGTGACCCAGGACATCATCGACGAAGACATCAAAGCCGGAAAACCTGATGGGTTGATGGAGATGATTCTTGCCGTAAACAGCGACAGGGATACCGCGAGCCGTCAGCTCAAGGAATACGATGCCGGCTCGATCAGACTGCTCAAGGCACTCGACGGAAGGCTGACCGAACTCGGCGCCAGTAAGGTCACAGTCGTGAATACCAACAAAAAGGACTGAAGATGACTGAACTGCCAATGGCCGACGCGCGCCAGAACGATAAAAGCCGCAAGATTATCCACGCCACGGTCGCGGCGAGAAACCTGGCAGGCGCAGCAAACAATACCAAGTGGAACGAACTGATCAGTCACTTCCGCCAACGCCCTGGTTGGCGCCCGTCCTATCGCTCCAAATCCATCAAAGGCCCACGCTCGGATTGGGATGTGGAATGGTTTTACCACCTTCCATTTCCATTTGCGTATGTCGAATGGTTCGACATCGGCTTGTGGGAACAGGCACCCTCCTTGGGCGTGCTACTGCCACAAACATACATTGACCATACCGAAGAAATATCGACAGTCGTCGCGCGAATTGGCTTCGAGTTTGAAGTGCAAGCTGATGTGCTAAGGATTTGGGGCTACCTTCCAAAATCCTACGAAGACTTTCCGCCTGCCTAAGACGAAACCTCGATGGTCCGGGTAATCCACCCTCGGCTGTAGGCAAGCACGCCCGCGCCCATTGCCACCGGAAAATGAATAAACCCATGCGCCGACTCCGCCAACAGATGCGCCTCAGCGCCCGGCCACTGCTCAGCGAGCATCAGCGTGTCATCCTTCAACGGGTCCAGCTCCCCGACAAACATCAACGCCGGCGGCAAGCCCTCGAAGTCGCCATACAGCGGTGACAGCGGTGGCCGCCGACGCTCGTCATCGCTCAAGCCCGGCGTCAACATGCGCAATGCCTCGACCATGCCCGGCCCGTCCAGCAGCAACGTATCCGGCCCCGCCGCGCGTACGCTCGGGGTACCGGTCAGGTCGTAGACACCGTAATACAAGACCGCCCCGCTCACCCGCTGGAGCAATTGCGGCCATTCTTTCAACGCCAGCAATGTCGCCGCGGCCAAGTGCCCCCCGGCCGATTCGCCGACGACGATCACCGGCAGGTCGGCAAACTCATCGTCGGTAAGCAACCAACGAGCGGCCGTCAGGCAGTCATCCATCAGCCCTTCGACCGGCGTGTCGACCGCCAGCCGATAATCCACCGACACCACCGCCACATCGCACGCGTTGACCATGCCCAGGTTGAGGTCGTCGTCCATCTGCGCATTGCCGATGACCCAACCGCCGCCGTGGATATCCAGCACCACGCCCTTGGGTTTGCCGCTCGGCCGCAGGATGCGCACGGGCACCGATCCTACAAGCTTGCGCTCTGCATCTGGCGCCTTCTTCAGCGTCTGGCTGACGCGCAGCAGTGCCTGGATCAAGCGCGGCGTGACGCGATTACGGATCTTGAAGCGCGGCAACCAAGCGAGCTTCTGATTGAAGCGGCGCATCTGGGCCAGTTCAGCCTCACTGGCAGGCCAAGGTTTGCAGGCCATCAACGGTTATTCCGCAGGATCGAGAAGTTCAGCGCCGCCGCCACACACAGCCACGCCAGGTAAGGGAACAGGATCAACCCGGTGATCAAGTCCAGGCGCACTGCCAGCACCACCATCGTCGCCACGGTGATCCACAGCAACACGATCACCACCATCCCGGCGAGGATGCGATGTGCGCCGAAAAACACCGGCGTCCACAGCGTATTCAAGGCGATCTGCGCCGCCCACAACGCCAGCACTTCCTGGCTGCCGGGGATCAGGCTCAGGCGATAGCCGGCCCAGGCCAGCAGCAGGTAGATGATCGTCCACGCCACCGGAAACAACCAATTGGGTGGGGTGAAACCGGGTTTGACCAGGGAGTCGTACCAGGCCCCGGGCTTGAAAATAATGCCGGTGCTGGCGGCGGCGGCGCAGGCGAGCAGGAAGATGAAGAAAGTCATGGTCGGTCCTTGGCTGAGCATTTCAAGCTTGGACGTGTCGCACACGGGTAAAAGTTCACTGCCGATCTACAGGTGGGCACTGGCAATGCGGGGTACCTTTATCGCCTGACATACCGCTTTCGCAGCCTCGCTGGGGCTCGACAGCTCCTACAGGGGGGCTGCTGTGCTGCTGCATTCCAGTATGTCTAAAGATGGGATTTCAGCCGTGACCACGATCAACTGTGAGAGCTGTCGAGCCCCAGCGAGGCTGCGAAGGGATCGCCACGCCCTACCGACCCACACCCTACAAGCATCACCGCCACACTCACGCTAGCCAGGCGCCACAATCTTCAGCCATGGCCAGCGTGCCTGATAACTCTTGGCCTTCTGCGCAAACAACTCAGGCTCCGCATGCAGCGGATTGATCCGCAGCACGCCCTGCGCCACATCCTCCAGCCCGTAAGGCGCATACACCTCACCCGTCGCAATCTCCACGCCGATGCAGGTGCCCGCCACGAGGTAGCGATCAATCCCCTGCTTGGCCGTGTGCAATTGCGGATAGGGCCGGCCAAAGCGCTGCACATACCACAGGTGCACCCGCGCCTGGTTCTTCAACTCGACATGAACGCCAAGGTCCTGGAACAACTGCTCGGCCGCACGAATGACCTTGTCCTCAGCCTCGTAGGACAGGTCGGTGTCGAAATAGAAAACGTCGTAGTCCTTAACGCCCTGATCTGCAGGCAGGTTCGACTGATGATTCCACACCGCCTGAAACAGACAACCCGCCGTCAGAAAACACTGATCCAGGCCCAGGGCCGGCAGACGCGCGATGATTTCGGCATTGATGGGGTTGGCCATGGCCAGTTCGAGCAGGGTTTCGACGGTCAATGTCATGGAGACTCCTAGGTGATCAACAACCCTTCACCGTTGGCTTTTCGTAACTGAGCGGCCGGCAGCGCCGCCTTCAGTTAACGCCAGGGTAGTGATCCACGTACTGAATAGTGAAATCGGGGTAGTGATCGACGATCTGGATCTTGTAGTCGGGGTAGTGATCGACCGTTTTCCATTTGCCGGCGGAGTCAGGATAGTGATCGACCTGTTGCACCTTGAGGTCGGGGTAGCTGTTCACCACCTTGACCTTATAGTCGGGATAACTATCGACAAATTGGATATTGCCGTAAATCTTCGAGACATCAACGCTCGTCCCCGCCGAAACACAGACGGACGCGCTCAACAGCAGGGATGCGACGACAACTTTAAGCATGAGCATTTCATCCTGAAATATAAGGCGCCCAGTCTAGCGGACGTGCGCGCGCAGTGTCCCTGAAAGTCAGCCCTTCAACTCGCTGGCGCGGTGACTGGCAGCGTCATCGTAAGCCACATACAACGACTCGGCGATCTGGCTCTTGATGGCCTTGGCGGACTCCAACCCCAACACAAAACCCTCGGCCTTGCCGCCGGCGCGGTTGAGTTCTTCGTGGGTGGCCGCGCCAGTGATGGCGTCGAGGAGCTTGGTGGCGTGGGGGCCTACGCCTTTAGGCAGGGAGATCTGGTCGATGGTCATGAGCGGTACCTTTAAGGAAAGAGAGCGGTAGCGCGTGAAACCACTGCCGGGGTGGCATGGTAGACCGGATGGGGGAGAAAGGGGCTGATTTCGGCCAATTTCTGCCCTTTGTGAACCGGCTTCGGGCCGAAAACACTCTGTCGTATACCGCAGTAACTGTCCGACCACGGACGCGACCTTCCTGGCAGTCAAATCGAGTTGAACATACCGAGATATGAAATGGTTCCAGTGCTCTGCGGCGAGCGCACCAGCGGTTCTACTTGGGAAGAGGTCGAACGACGGTCGCCCCAGATGGCATTCGAACCCACAATGATAAAATGCGTGAATTCTCCTGCCTTGGAGACGATCAGCGCTCTTTCGGACTGACTGCGGATTTGCGCTATAACGTCTTCCGGAGTGCCGGCAAGCTCAACGAAGTCTGAATCCATGTAGAACCCAAGATCCTCCGCCAGTCGCCAGGTTGGATTGCGTTCTTCCCACACATCGTACTCGGCTTCGCTCGCGCCTTCAGGCGGCTCTGGCTCCCAATGTTCAAACACAAACTTCTGCGCCTCGGCCTCAGTGGCGAAATTGGCACCGAAGAGATGAAAGGGCCAGCAGCCATCTTGCATGACACGATCTCAGTTGTTGATGAGTCGTCAGGATCGTACCTGACTATAGGTGGAGGAGCAGCTTGTCAGGGAACCTCCGACGGGAAAAGATGCGCACAACTCCCCCTCAGCGCTGTGACAAGCTTAAAAGCTACCCGTCCGTGCGGGTGCAATATAGGCTGCACACCCGTTACCACGCTGGAATGTTGCGAGCACGTAGCCCGAACTCACGGTAGTCACACAGGCTTCCAGAGCACACGCTGGAGCAGCCATCCTAGTAGAATACATCGAGCTGATTACCGCCCCCTTTGAGATGTTCTATGAACACTGAATTAACTGAAGAAGAAATGCGTCGTGCTCTATTCGGTACGCCTCAGCCCGAAGAGCAGGTGTCTGCTCCTCTAGTAAAGGCGCCTGTGGAAGACGTTGTGCCCGCGAAACCCGTGGTCGCTCCAGCTGCCAAAAAGAAGGTGGCGAAAGCATTTACGCCCAGGCTGAGGGTCACGTTGCGTGTTGGAAACGAGTTTGAGGGAAAAATGATCGAGTTGATTCACGAGGCCGATACGTTGAGCTCATTGCTTGCTGAGCAGGAGGCGGTGAAGGCTGCCAGGAAGAAGTACAAGTACGTGGATGTGGTATCGGTTAAATCGATGTAGACGACGCCATTGGGCAGGATTGAGAGGTTCTTTTTTTACAAAAATTCAGCAATAACAACGGGGCTATCGGTGGCATAGATCGACTCGTAAATGGCTTCGCCGGGTGCCTCACGAGCCAACCAAGCGCTCGCGCTGTAGGCTCGAGCCTTACAGAAAAACACTCGATGCATCTCATCTCCGAGCTCGAAGAGCTTGAAATACTGCAACTCCATCTCAGAACAAAGGTTGTCGAACAGCACTGGATCCAGCTTTGATAGCGTGACCATGATTTCGGCTGGATCTAGCCCGGCGTCACTCGCCGCCCAGAGGACAATACGAGTAGCCACGTCCATTTTTTTGCTTGGAATGATCGCGTCCAGTGCATGTTGAAGATCTGGGTAGCTGGAGGCCAAACGTGAAGGCATGTCTTTTTCCTGAGCCGCTTTAGATGGAATGTGAAAGACCTGAGGTTGTTTGTCTACGCTATTTGATTCATCGGCAATGTGTTCACACACCCTGGGTGAAAGCAGTCAGCTGGATGCACCTCTAGATACAGGGGGCGATTCAGCCTACGGGGTTTTCAATAGGCTTCATTGCACCGACTCACAGGCCTTCAACGGCTCCTTGGGGTGCAATGCACAGATGTCGAAACCGTCACGCCGGGTATAGCCCGCACGCTTCACGCATACAAGTCGCTGGGCCATTTCTTGGAAGCTTGCCTTGGGATCCACGCCGGAGCCATTGTTTTCACCACACGCCAACATGGAAGCAACCGCATCCTGGTGACTGGCGCCGGGTTTCTCCCACACGTCGGCATCGGCCGTGGGGGGCTAGGGGGCGAGGACAGTCGCCGGAGGCATCGAGTCGCAGGTTTTGGGTTGGAACACCCATAGATGAGTGACCGCCCCTTCTCACCCCCGCGACGTCCTCCATTGAGCGCGCGTTAGTCCGTAACACTTCGCCAAGGCAGGCGCGGCGGATATTTTCAGTTCGGCATCATACAAGTGCACCGCACCCAACTTCATCGTGGCCGTTTGCGAACGAATGTTCGTAGTCGCTATGTGGAAATAAACAATGTCGTAAGCCATGAATGCATGCTCCAGCATCAACTGCTTAAGCTCGCGGTTGGAATTGCCACCCCACTTCGCACGCACCAGAAATGTAAAACCGATGGCAATGCTGTTGGGTAGATCCGGCGGCGTGTAGTAGCTTGATGTGCCAACGATATCCCCCGAGGCAATATCAATGACGGCGAGCGCCTTCTTCGTGGCGAGTAGAGAGGCGAAGTACGCCTCGAACACCTCGCGTTTATAGCGATCCCTGGCGGGATGACCGCCCCAGATATCTGGATCAGCCGCGGCCTGAAACATGCCTTCAAAATCACTGCCCGCCAGAGGTCTAAGCCTCAGGGTACTTCCGCACAGATCGGGTTGGCAGTCGAAGTCGGGGGCGGACATGGGTTTGTTTCCGATTGGCCAAGGGGTAGGAGCCAGTCTAGAGCGGCACTTTGATAAAGAAAGATCCAATGTGACGGGGAATGATGGAGCCATCGCTGTAGGAAAGGAGACGGGGTTATTTTCCGAGTAACAGCTCGTTAGCTGGCCTTCCTGAAAGGCAGCTCTTGGCCGGGAGCAACCATTCATGACAGACCGTTGTCGGCCAGAAGCAGACAGTCGGATAAACCAGTCAGGGGTTGAGATGAATCGGGCATTGTTAGCAAGAAGAAGAGAAAGTGGGATTGATTTATTTTTTTGGGGAGAGGAATCATGTCCTTATCGGCAATAATATTTTCATCAGAGCAATTGGCCGTCGGAGACTTTAAAGAAGTCATATTGGCCGATGGTGGGCATGTAAGTTCCGGCAAGCCTTTTCGGGGTAGCATCAGTGAGGGTGATTCAGATATTTGGTTAGCTTTGCTTTCAAAGGATGTTATTGACGAGTTTTACGATGCTGAAGACCTTCAAGAATGGGAGGATGTCTTGGGGGCCGTGCCGCAGGTGATGATTGAGGTTAATCTTGATCATACTGAACATGCGAAATTAATGTACTTAAAGGTTTTTTTGAGCTTTGCCAAAGATTGGCCGTGTATTTTGTATGATGTAGACGACGCTGTTCTTTCCTATAGTTCAGTTCTAGAGAAATATAAAGCTCTTTTGGGATAGAGGTTAGCCATCAGGGCAACTCGCTAGCAGGGCATACATCGACCGCTTTTGGCCGACAGAGGTCGCTTGCGGATGTCCGCTTCTGGCCGTTAGTGGACGCTCAAACTCCTTAGTCTTAGAGTACAACTCCACGTCCAATCAGGAAGAGGCATACCAATAGCGGCGTCTTAAATCTCCCGAAAAAAGCTAGGGATGCGGCAGCGATCCCAAAAATTGCGGAAGCGATGACCAAAACGGAGGCAATAAAAAACCCCGTAGACGTTAATCTACAGGGTTTCTAAGAGTGGAGGCCAAGGTCGGAATCGAACCGGCGTAGGCGGATTTGCAATCCACAATATTTTCGTTACAAATCAATAGATTGAATCGAAATAAATTCCGCAGCAGCACTATTTTTCAGTGGCTGTAACGCATACAGGCCGAGCTGGCCGCGTTGGGTTGCGGAACTACTTTTATGCACCTCGTTGATTCCCCACCACCCCTACGATGCATGCTCAAGGACAGATCGGTCCGCCTGAAAAAGACGTGGCCATCCTACGAACATGGCCGCATTCGCCGGTTTTCAAGACCGCTATTCAAAAGTACGCGGTGCGCAGGTTTGCGGACCGTTGGCGTTCCGTTACTCATGGCAACAGATCAAGCTACAGGCCGCATTCTATAGGAGGTGATTGTTGAGTTTGGGAACTGTTATGCACTCCCCCCGGCTTCCTGCCGAATGAACGCAAACCAAAGGAATGCCTAAGGCTTACCAAATACATCGTGAATGGTTTCGGCCCAGAGTTTGTAAAACCGCTGGGCTGTTAGTAGCCTCTCATCCGATGCCGAGCGAGATAATTAAGGACATCGACAAGACAATAAATATCCATCATATACATACGGACATGGCCATCACGCGAACAGCGGGACCAGATAAATTTAGCTGGCATACCTGCTGCGCTAAACCCCTGGCTACATTCATTCCCGCTTGATAATCGTGAATACCATCTGTCGCCGTAACAACTTTTTCAACAATACTCAATATTGAAGACAGTACCGTTCGCTGCACCAAACTTATAGCTTCTCCCTCTCCAATCTGTCTTGACACTCTACCGATAACACGGAACCGTCCATCTGTTAATTTGGCCTTTATAGACAGCGCATCTGCATCGGCCAGGTCTACATCCAAAACACCAATTTGCTTACCCGTAGTAGGACAAGACATTAACATCTCAAGCTGACCAGATTTAAGATAATCCCCCTCGAGTTCGGCGAGAACATTTGCAATCAATTCCTCATATTTTTTAATATCATCCTTAAGCTTCTTATTCCCAAAAACCTTTTGATTTATTTTCTCACCAAAATTTTGGAGCACCTGACAAATTAATGGCGCGGAAATTTTCAACGCCTCTAGTATGGAATAAAAATCAACAGGCTTAAGAACAACGTCAAGCTGAACAAAACTGGAAGAACTTGAAGACTCACTTACCTTAAAATCATGATTTATCAGTTCTCGCTCGTTTAACTCATCGATGAGAGTCATATGCAACCCCCCCATCGTATAACGCCGGGCTGTCTTTGTAGTTGAAGTGGACTCCTTGGCGAGTTCTCCACCTCCGGAGACAGGAGATATCAACTCATTTAGAAATTTAAACCCAAGACTTATATTCAGTTTGCCTGAGGTCTTTTTCCCTTCCTGCGCCTCCGACTCCATAGCGACACCTTTGAAAAGATAGGCAGCACAATTCAATACCATCTTTTCATTCAAATAAACAGGTTCCATATATGAATTCACGACAACCTCTAATTCTTGAGTTTTTGGCAAAAGACATTTTTTACGCAGCGCCAAGTGAACATTATCAGTTCTACGAACTTATGCCAGCAATATGCCATTTCATAGGCCGAAAGTCGTATGCCGTCTCCGACGCGGTCCAGCTCCATGGCTCCAGCAAGAGCTACTGAAAGGCCCAGGCTGTCAATTTCGGCATCAACTGCATTACAAGCTCGCTGTACACCGGCAGCATTTTTGACTAAGCGCAATCCTCCATGCCGCTGCTATGCTTAGGATTTTAAATGAGGCCGCGACCATGGCAGGTGAATATTCACATCGCGAATGTGCTTGAAAGAATGTACGAAAACCAGCTTGCGCTTGAAGCAGCACTAATGGAACTCACGCTTCAAAGCGAAACGCGAGGATCACCTGAGGTCGGCGAAAATGTACATGGCGCGTTGTTCGCTATCGGCGAAAACGCAGGTCATATCAAGCAAGGCATAGCGAAGCTACGAACCCAAGACTTTTGATGATGCATACGCCGATTGTGCTGCAGTATTCCGGTCGTTAAGCCCCAACCCCACGTGTTTATTGAGGCTAAACGCATATCACTACTGCATGCACAAACGCATGATTGGCATTGAATGGCTTGGATTGGCGTACGGTTTGTCCCATTTTTGCCCCACACTCGCCAGCTCCTCCTCCCGGATTCACGGTCCCGCCAATAATCCTAACGATGGGCAAACCAATCCTCTGACAGGCAGCATTCGGCCAAAAGTAGACCGTGGACACTTAGCTAACGACTCCATAATATTCCTGTAGGCCATGTCGCTTTTTCTCCCCACCTGATGTCGCATTTTCGCAGCGCCATGCGATCTGCAGGAGGATTTATCCATGGACAGGGATCGTTATCAAACACAATACTTGAAACATTATCCTGCTTGAGCCACCTACTTATACTAAGCAAGAAACCGCACGCGAGTAACAATAGGAGCAAAAAGTTGAAAATAAAGATACCTTGTTTTAAGTGCTTCACACTGAATGGAATAAAGGAGCCGATCTTCTCTTTTCTAGAGCTTGGTGAAAGCAACATTCACGAAATCATCTGCACTCGCGGCCACAAAACATCCATAGCGTTGACTCAGCATAAGCACGAGGTCCTCTTCGAAATCGGCGCCATGGCTTTAGTAGATGGCTACCCTCGGGAAGCTATCGCCACTATTGCCGCAGCGCTTGAACGATTTTACGAACTATGCATACGCGTCATTAGTTCTGGAATGCAAATCCCCGAAGAACAACTACACGCAGCCTGGCGTCTGATAGATTCGGCGTCGGAGCGTCAGTTCGGCGCCTTCGTTTTATCCATGCTTTTATGGTCGAAAGAATGTCCAAAAGTGATCGACAATATTAAACCAACTCTGCCCGACACATCCCAGAGAGCCACTAAAACATGGAAAGAGTTTAGGAATGCAGTCATCCACAAAGGACTGATTCCTTCGGAGCGCGTAGTAATCGAATATTGCGAGCTTGTTTACGCGCACATTAATGAATTGACAAAAATTATAACGCAGCGACACGAAGAGGCTTGGTTGTCAGAAGCCCAAAAGCAAGAAACTTTGGCCCGCCAAGGCAACCCGGAAAAAGAGATAGTGATATTTGGACTTCCAACCACATTGTTTCTGGCGCGAGGAACACAAGCACCCGGCAGTTTCAAAGAAGCATTAAACCAACTGAATGGATACAGGGAAATTTACGGACGCTAGCTAACATCTCCTGGGCAAGGGGAAGTTTGGAGTCGAAAGCTGTTTGACGTAACCGACCGCTCCTGATCGGCATCTGCTGACATTGACCGGCCGAATTGGGTCGAATACGGTCATTGGAACCAAATACAGGATAGGGATTCGAACCCCTTCGCGTACACCATCAGGCCGTTCTAGGCCCAAAAATACAACGTATCCCCCGCTAGCCTCCAGCACAAAGGGGCCTGAAGCGGCCTACATTATGCCCTAATTTTGCCCTAAACCTCTTAAGTCGTTAAGGTAATTGCGGGTTCTCCACGAATGCCAGCAAACATGGCTGGCAGCTATCGGTCAGAGGCGGACTATTCGGTCTGAAGCACTGGCGCTAGTATACGCTTTCATGTTTGCCTTTAAGTGGGTCTGCGAAATTTTCGAAAGCTGCCGGTTTCTTACGCAATTGCGATATCCATGAAGGGTTGTGGAGCTAACAGTCTCCTATTTGGACGAACTACCGCGGCAGACACACAGCACCTAGCGGCCAAATGCGAGACAAGCAAGGGTGTCGGTACGGGTGGTCAGCTTCCTATGTCTAACAATCATGATTTTAAAGGAGAGATTGGTGCTCATTGAGGAAGCAAGGTTTTACTTTGGCTCTGCCCAAGGGGCAGACCCACTGGTGTTGGACGAGCCTGCCGTTACCATCTTCGTCGGACCAAACAACTCGGGGAAGAGTATGGTTCTGCGCGAAATTGCAGAATTCTGCAGCAGCGGAAATACACATCGTGCAATTCTCAGTGGGCTCAAATTCCGCAAACACACTACTGAAGAGATCGACGCGCTCCTTCAGGCCTGGACGGACCACAAGCGCAATCAGGGAGAAATAGATCACGCTGATCACGTGTTCCTCAAATTTGGAGCCTGGCGGACGCAAATGTACGTCCCACATTTCCGCAGCGCTTTGCAGAATCCTGATGAGAACATAAATGAATTTGCTCGAACGTACGCGGCCCGACACTTGCTATCTCTCGATGGACCAAGCAGGATTGGCCTGACCACGGGACAGAACAGAGGCGATCTGAAGGACCCGAAAAACACCTTTGCTAGGCTTATAACGGACGATGCTCGCCGAAAGGCGCTACGAGATGTTCTTTTCGATGCCTTCGGCCTTTATCTAGGCATGGACATTTCCGAGGGGGCATCAATCCAATTGCGATATGGCAATACGCCGCCACCAAATGAGCGCAGCGTAGAGGACGCTACGCTGGAATGGATGAGGAATGCTCGCACCATCGATCAGTGGAGCGATGGAATGAAGGCCTTTACGGGCATGCTGCTGGAACTACGCGCTGGCGACCCGAAGATCATGATCATCGACGAGCCCGAAGCCTTTCTACACCCCACGCTAGCCTACAAACTTGGCCGCGAAATCGCCCAAACAACGGGCCAAGGCGACAAGCAAATTTTTGTATCGACCCATAGCAGCCAGTTCCTGATGGGCGCGATCCAGTCTGGAGTAAAGGTCAATGTCGTCCGCCTGACCTATCAGCAAGGCAGTGCTACTGCTCGAATGCTTTCGAACGAAGACATCCGCGTCATGATGCAGGAGCCACTTTTGCGGTCCGCAAACGCTCTGTCGGGGGTATTTTACGAAGGCGTCGTGGTCACCGAAGCGGACGCGGACCGAGCCTTCTACCAAGAGATCAACGAGCGGCTTCTTGCGGCGGAATCAGGACGAGGCGCGCCGAACACCCTTTTCCTCAACGCCAACGGAAAGGATTCAGTGAACAAGATCGTCGGACCCCTTAGGGGACTCGGGATACCCGTCGCGGTCATTCTCGACATCGACGCACTCAACCCCGAAACCAACTTCCCAGTCCTCTTGGAAGCCACAAATTACCCGAAGCCTCACGATTCTATAAAATTGGAGCGCGCAGGCGTCTGGTCAGACCTTATCTCAGACGGCAAGAAACCCAAGTCGGATGGCGGAATTTCCCTTCTCAATGGAGCTGCGAAGGAAAAGGCCGAGAACCTTTTTGACCGCCTTGATCAGTATGGCCTGTTCGTCCTGAGGCATGGCGAAGTTGAGCACTGGCTGCCGGGAGCGGATGTTCCCAGAAGCAAAAGGTGGCTGCGCAACATCTTCGAGGCGCTGGGCAGTGACCCGAAAGCTTCAAACTATATTCATCCCGATGACGGCGATGTCTGGGCATATGTCGACAAGGTTGCCGCCTGGATTAAGGACAAGGCACGACGCGGAATTCCTCTTTGACGCTCAGTTTGCGGATGTGGATCACGTTTTCCTTTGGCTGAAGTGCTTCCCGATCGACTATCCACGCTGTTACCAATTGGGGAGCGCAAAGCCGTCGGTCCCCTTGCTGATCTAAGCACTGATGGCAGGTCGTGAGAGTATCTGAAGGCTCGTCAGGCGAAGAAAAGCGAGCGCTTCGCCGACTTCGCCTGAAATCTCGGAATGGCAGGTTTTGTGGCTCTACCTCATCAAAAGGGGAGATGAATGGCCGTAAAGAGTCGAAAGCAGCCTAACGTGAACGAGTGCTCCTGGCCGATTGCCGCCTTACGCGAGGGCAGCAGTCGGCCAGAAGCAGTCATTCAATACTCTACAAAATCAGGGGCGATTCAGGATTTTCTCTCCGCCATTTTCGTATCACCGGCCGGGAATTGCACGGGCTCGTGCTCATGTGCATTCGACTTAACTATTCATGCGCACTATTTTTGACCAGCAAGATCAGCGAAAAACAGCAAGACATAAAAATGCGCTAAAATCTTTGGATATGCTCACTGGGACGGATTAACGCCCGCCCATTAACCGAATGGTAAATGCAAAATCAAAGTCGGCAACATGGTCAAAAATATATGAAGTTTAAAGATGGTGATAGAGTAAAAATTAAGCCGCACCCGTGGTGGCCGAATGGTGGAGTTGGAGTGATTTCGTTACCACCAGAATTTGTAAAAGAAGCTTTGGATGGCGAGGTGGCATTCACTAGTTCTCAGCGAACTATTGCTGGCAAAGAAAGAGTTATCACCAGCGCCTGGGTTAATTTTGACGAGCCGGTAATGGATTGTAGTGGTGACGGCCCTTACATCGGTGGAGAGGTCTCCATAGAATATTTGGAGCATATATAGTGGAGCAACCGCTGGAGGTCGCATTGCGTCATTGCGGCATCCAATGGCCGCAGACAACATTGTTCTCACGCAATAGTAATTATGGCGGTCAAGAAACGGATAATTAAAACAAAGCATTACCGTAAAGGCTTGGACGTTCGCGTCGGAAATTAATAGATCTCTCCTGCAGGGCCGGTTTTTGCCCTCCCCGAAGGGTTGCTATGGGTCGGAAACAGTCGTTTATGGACGTCTGTTTCTGGCCGATTGCCGCCTTTCGCGAAGGGCAGCTTAGGGTCGATAGCTGCCACTCAGTGAAGGTGGAAAAGCCTCAAGATCAAGCGTGAGGCTTTATCACCGTCGGTCTCATATAGACCGTGTAATCCGGCCTGATCGGTGAGTTTGTGTAGATTGAAGTGGTTGTAAAACGCTTGGCCCAGTCGCTGATGCTCGAAGCTTCCTTGACTCCACAGCCGAACGAACTCCTCATAAGCGGCGCGTTCGATCTGCAACGAGGAATCATGTCCCATGTCAGGTTCCTATCATTAGAGATACTCAAGCGTACTAGCTGCCTATCAGCCCTTCCAGCTCGGCCTTTCCAATCAGAAAGTCAGTTATCGGCCACAATCAGACATCCGTGACGGTTAGCATTCAGCTCGAAGTAGCCTCCCGCACGGTAGTTACATCAGCTTTTCAATCAAAATCGAGGTGGCTGTGATCGTTATATCTCCAAAATCGCCTTCAAGGGATAGAACATTATCAACGATATTTATCCCTTCAAGCTCTCCGAGTTCGCTGATGTTTTGAAGTTTAAGAGCGCCAAGCCTGATAGCTAGCTGAGTGCCGTCCGCGTTCCACGCCATCAGCTTGTTTCTGGACCCGTCATCCAGTCTGACAACCATCTCGAAATAGCGATGGGCTTGGTCCATTGTGATCGATAAGACACTGCTTTCTTCAAGTGCGTGAACATCCATGATGAAGCTTCTTTTGTTCAAATCCGCATTCTACTACAGGCCGCTATAGGCTAATGAATGCGTCTAAAATGAAGGTCCGCTTCTGGCCGATTGCTACCCTTCACGACAAGCCGCTTTGTGTCTAAAGCAGCCCGTCCTGACACCCAATATCTGACTGACCGCTTTTTCGACTACCCTACCCACTGGCCTCCGGGCGCCATCCAGCTTCGGGATATTGCATGGAAACTGTCGACACAAACCGCCTGAAGATCTGGCAGGCACTTTCAGAATTTTTCCTCGATACTGAGATCACCGACTCGACGTTTGACTACGTCGCTCGCGTAGTCGTGGAAACAGGCTATTCGCCCCAGGAAATTCACAGCATCCTATGGGGTGAAGTTTTCCCGGCACTTGAAGCAAACCTCAAATCCATTGCAGGTGAATGGGCGGGCTGGACAGATGAGTGGCTGTTAGAGCATTTGTCGGTGTGTGAGGTCTCTACGAAAAAACAGGGTGACAGCAGCATTATCAAAGAAATCAGAAGATGCTGGGAGCAAGTGGCAACCCGCCTTCCGCCGGGATATGCCTGACCTGACTTCATCAATGCCCCTGGTGGCTAGCCGGGCGCATCGGCCAGAAGCTGCCGATCACCTGATTTCGAACGCCCCAACGCTTGGTATGAGCCCCTCTCGCAGCCGCAGCCGCTCAAGGCGTCGCACATTGACCTGTCCGAAGGAAATCTTTAAGCGCCGCCTGATAGAGCGTCAATGGCTGATTGTCCGTATTGAAGAGTGCAAACGGAATCATGGTGAGATGTGAAAACGACGTGGAGTTGATCGAGTAGGTTTTCTGCCTGCAAAAGCGCTGATCCTTATTCAATATAAAATCAAACTTGAAAAGGTTTGTCCGCGTACACCAACTGGGGATCAAGCCCAGGCTCAGGCCCGTCAAGTACTCTTGTCCGCACGCGCCGCCAGATGAAAACTCCGAGATCTTTATTTCCAATGCCGGCAGGGTCGGAGCGGCAAGGCTGGAGCTCGTATCCTGTGCATCAGGAATAACCTTGAGTGTCGCTGCGTAGGCGTCCTTGCCGAAGCGACTGGCTTTCCAGGGGGAGTTTATTGCGTAACTGAAGCTGGGGATGATTTCTTTTGTTTCGGGTGCAGCGGGTGCGTTGATTGTCGGCTGGGACGAATAAGATGTGCAGCCGGAACAGAGTATCGCAATGCTGACAAACACAAACCCATGGGCTATTAAGCGACGCATACTCAGTTTTCCCTAACTATCAATTAGCCGACATTCCTGTCGCTTAATGCCGTATGGCATCTTATCTACACCCCGGATTGCTGAATCAGAATAACAGGGCGGACTGTACGCGCGACACATCGGCCCAGAGAAAAGGCAGCCGCCTCGCTTTCTTTGCCCAATCCAATACGAGCCCGCGAACTTTGAAGGCAAACGCCTGCCCAAACCCCGTCATCACCAAGGTTGCGCCACTAACAGGGAGAAAATAATGAAGCAGGACGCCAGCAAGCGCTCATCAATTCATACCGGCTTGGGCACTGTCATCGCACGCCTGGGGCTGTTGCTCATCGTGCCGTTGGCTGTCGGGGGCTGCACCTTCAAGAAAACCGATGTCCAGGACCCGGCCGAGATGGCCAAGTACGACCCCGCCAGTACGGCGCGCATCCGCCTGATCAGCGGGCAAGGGGCCTACGCAGGTTTTGTCTCCGGCCAAAGCTGCGAGCAGTATTTCAACGACACTTACGTAAAAGCGCTGGCCGCCCGCGAGCGGCCGCAAGGATGGAATCCTTCGCGTATCGTGCCCAGCGGTCAGAGCAGCGATATCTTCGGCATGTGGCCTTCCGACTACCAGAACAATGTCATCGGCATGCCTCCCTCCCCGGTCAGCGCGAAGATCGATGAGACGCGCAGGTACTTCGATGAACATGTGGTCCCGGCCGGGCAGCCGCTGATCGCGTTTGTGGCGTTCGTCACGTCCGGGTCCAGTTGCTCTTCAGCGCCCGTGAGTTTTGTGCCACGCGCAGGCGCCGACTATGAAATCCGGCAGGCATTCCAGTCGCAAACATTCAAGACAACGTGCCGCAATGAGGTGGTTGAGTTGAAAGCCGGCGAGGAAAAGCCGATTTCCCCCAATTACTGCATCCAGGACGCGTCGGGCGATTATCACACCCGCAACGTGACCCCTGTCAGCCAGGCCGGGCAATAAGCCGACCGGGCCTGGTACACAATGGCTGCTGTGTGTGCAGCCACTTTCGCGCTGGCCCTTTTGCGCTGAAAAAAGGGCGTTCTTGACCGTCAATCCGCAGGGAGCGCCTCATGTACACATCGCCGCGCGCGCTTAACTCGCTTGTCGGAATCAGCCTGCTGGCATTGCTCAGCGGGTGTGGAGCGCTGACGGATGTCCGCTCCTTCTCCACTCCCTACTCGTCGCCCACCAGTGGCGACACTGCCCGCGTGCGAGTGATCAGCGACGGCATGGTCCGCGCCGTGCCCAAGTCGGACTGCATCAACTTTCGCCTGCCTGGCGCGGGGGTGATGGTGGCGCAGCGCGACGGCTATGCTGATCGCAACGGTGAAAAGCTTGGCATGCAACCCACCGCCGTGCAGTTAGCCTCCACCGTGGAGAGTGAGCTGCTGGTGCCCGCCGGGCAGCCCATCGCGTTTCATTACATCGGCAATCGTTGCTACAACATGTTCACTTTTGTGCCTGTTGCTGGCGCGGACTACGAACTGCAGGCGGCCGGGCTTGGTAGCTGCGCGGTGATCCTCAAGAGAATGCAGGTGGGCACACGCTCGTTCAGCTTCGAACCGCTGGGCGACAGCAAGTTGTGCAAATGGGGCGACAACTTCTAAGGCCAACGACCTTCAGCTATGCGCCGGCAAAGCCAGCCCGAACAGCACAAAAAAACCGCCGCAGACTTTATTGAAGCGGCGCCCGGTTCGGGCCAGCCAAGGGCGCACTCGGTGCGCGGCGCTGGCGACCAGGTATTCCACCGCGAACTCCACGACGGCGTAGGTCAGCGCGATGGCGGCTGTCTGCGCGATGATGCTGCGGTGCGGGTCGAGGAATGGCGGGATAAACGCGGTGAACAGCAGCAATGCCTTGGGGTTCGAGAGGGCCGAAACCAGCCCCTGACGAAACAACGGCCAGCGGCGCAGGCTTGGTGTCGCAGTGGTCTCGAGGCTCACCGGCGGCGACCGCCACAGGCCAAACCCCAGCCAGATCAGATACAGCCCGCCGACCACCTTCAAGGCCGTGAACCAGGTGGCCGAGGCCTTGATCAGTGCGCCCAGGCCGAGCGCGCACAGCGTCAGCACCAGGGCAAAGCCGAGCACGCCGCCGCTGATGGTGAACAACGTCCTGCGGCTGCCGTGAAGGGCGCCATGGGTCAGCACCAGTAACGCATTGGGTCCTGGCACCACGGCAATGCCGCAGCAGGTCACCAGGTACAGCAGCCACGTGTCGAATGGCATGATCAGATCCTGCAGATAAGGGGCAAGCGCCTATCTTGCGAGTGAACAATCACCCTGAAAAGCGCATTATTCACGTCGCAGCCATTCGATTAACGAATACAGGTAAGTGCAATGCCGTCCAGCGATCTGCAGATTGATTGGCTCAAATGTTTCGTCGCCGTGGTGGACGCGGGGTCGCTCTCTGGCGCTGCCCAGGAGGTTAACCGGTCGCAGTCCGCCGTCAGCATGCAGATGAAGAAACTCGAGGCCGCGCTGGGACGTCCGCTGTTGAACCGTGGCCCGCGGCACCTGCAACTCACCGATGACGGCCAAACGCTGCTGGGCTACGCGCGCCGCATGCTTGCCCTGCACGCCGAGACCCAGGCGGCCTTCAACGGTGAGGCATTGACCGGACGCATCCGCCTCGGCGTTGCAGAGGACTACGCTGCCAGTTACCTGACACCGGTGCTCAAGCGTTTTTCGCCGCGCTACGCAGGGGTCGAAATCGAACTCACCTGTGAACAGTCGACCACGCTGATCCCGCGTCTACGCAGCGGCGATCTTGATCTTGCACTGGTGTCCCGCGACTCGTCCCACAGTGGCACCTTTCTGTTCAAGGAGCCGATGGTGTGGGTGGGCTCGCCGCAGTTCGAACTGTGGCGCCGAGACCCGCTGCCTATCGCGGTCTACGAAAGTGAGAGCCTGGCGCGGCGTTACGCGGTGAATTCACTGGCCCAGCAGGGGCGCCAATACAAGGTGGTCTACAACAGTTCCAGCCTCGCCGGCCAGGTGGCCGCCGTCGAGGGCGGCCTCGCGATTGCCGCGATCACCCAGTGCACCGTGCAGCCATCGCTGCAGGTGTTGAGCGCTGAGCATGGTCTGGGCACTATCGCGCCGATGGAAGTCTCGATCCTGCGCAGCCGCGCCTCGCGCGGGTCCAAGGCGGTGAATAGCCTGCACGCGTTCATCATCAGCGCATTAAGGGCGCCGGTGTAGTCGACGGCCCGCGCTACAGACGCATTCCCATCTCCAGCGCACGCCTCTCAAACCCCAACTCGGTGTACATGCGCACGGCACGTTCATTGAACGACCACACCGATAGGCGCAAATCCTGCGCGTCATTGTCCAGCGCCCAGTGTTTAACCAGGCCCATAAGGTGGCGGCCAATACCTTGGCCCCAATACGCTTCGGCTACGCACACCGAGCCTACACGCGCGACAGTCTGCGGCTGCATCAGCGGCCCACTGCTGGCTGAGAGGCTGGCGGTAATAAATGCCACGGCCTCAAGGCCCGCATGCGCGATGAAGACAACCTGGCCCGCCTTTTCGAACCGGCCAGACCAATGGGCAAGATCGCGCGAAAAATCCTCGGTGGGCGCCGCATAGATATCGGGCCGCGCAGCATGGTGCACGTCGCAGAGCACTTGCCCCAGTTCACACAGGCTCAGTGCGTCATCGAGCGTGGCAAGTCGATAGGTAACAGCGTCGTCCATGAGGGGCACTTTCCTTGAAATGGATTTGCACAATGCAACCAGCCCATTAGTCTGGGACCTCCTCGTGAAAAACACATGACATCCCGGAGCCCCGCATGCCCTTGACCCCACGCGAAGCCACGCGCCTGGAACGCCGCCTCGTCGCCACCCTCACCGACGCCTGCGAAACCGCCAAAGCCGAAATCCCCGGCTTCGAGTGGCTGACCCACACCGTCGACTACGCCGCCTTCCCCCAAAGCCTGCGGGTGATCTGGGTGTTCGACACCCGCGCCAGCAAAGACCAGGCCCTCGCCGCCGGCACTGACCAGCGCCTGCGTGAGCTGACCGGCATTGCGCTGGCCGCTGCCGAAGCTGGCGCGGTGCGCCTGGACCGCTGCGTACGCGTTGACAGCGAAGAAGAATGCCGCCTGCAGCACGGCGGTGATTGGCGTGTACGCCTGGGCTGAAAGGCGACACGCTCGACAACGCCTACATTTTGACTGCGCTGGCGCTCAATTTCTGGATAATGCCCACCTCCCCGCCTCGATACGGAAATCCCGCCCGATGAAGTTGCCTGCGTCCGCCCTCGTCCTCGCCTGCGCCCTGCTGGCACCGTCCTTCGCCCACGCCGATGACGCCGCCCTGACCGACACGCTCAAGGCCTTCGCCCGTTGCGACGCGAGTTTCTTCAGCAGCTTGAACACCCATCGCGATGCCTGGCAGGCCTATGCGCCGCTCAAGCAGGAAAAGAACTACACCTGGATCGCGGTGAAAGATCGCACCAACCGCAACGCCAACGCCGTGCCGGTCAGCGCGCCGCCGATCGCCGGGTTGAAACTGCTGGCCTATAACGACGAGGTCGCCGACCTCGGCCCGCTGGGGCTCTACTATTACTGGGGCTTCATTGCGCAGGGCAATATCGATGAGGTGGCTCAGCGCCTGGCGCCGTTGCTGGACCAACCGAATTTCCTGTTCAAAGGCGAACACGAATACACGCGCAGCGAGCTCAAGGTCGGCAACAGCTGGCGCTCGATCAAGCCCCAGCCAGGCAAGGCGCCGGGCACGCGCAATGTCGAGCGCGTGCTGATCATCGAACCGGAAGGCAAGCAAGGCACACAGTCGCGGATCAGCTGTTCGGTGCAGGGCGGCGTCAACGCGGCGCTGCTGGCGATGTTGCGACCGGACATCGCGCCGGTCGACTACCCGCGTACTCAGGTTGAAACCAGCCTCGGCGATGTCGAGGTGCCGGCTGCCGTGCTGCAACGCCTCGATTCGCCGTTGCTGCAACCCAAGTTCAAGACGCTGAGCTACACCTACCTGTCCAAGAAGGGCGACGGCAGCGAGGACTCGCCGACGTCGGTGACGCTCAAGGCCGAGGGCGGCCTGCTGGTGAAGAACGAGGTCTACGGGCCGGTCTTCAACGTCGAACGCCTGATGCAGGCCGACCTGATCCAGCTGAAATCGAAGATGAACGGCGTGGGTGACGGGCGGGTCCTGCAAACCCGCACAGCCGAGCTGAAGCTGCCGACCAGCTGGACGCCGGGCCAGACGCTGACCGCTCACCTGAGCATGGTCAATGTGCCGGCCAAGCCCACCGACAAACCGCACGACACGACGTTGACCTGCAAGGTCGGCGAGCGTTTCCCGGCGCACCAGGTGTTTGCCACGCTGACAGGGGACGCCATCCGGCTTGCGTGCGACCAGGGCGACTACAAAACCTCGCGCGCCTTCATCGAGGACCTGGGCGTCGCATTGACGCTGGAATCGACGTCGAGTGAATTTCACTATGTGAATGAAATTACCGCGTTGGACGTGGTGCGCTGACCGGCAGCGTTATCGGTTGCCGGTGAGCCCTTCACCGGCAACGCAAAGCTCGGCACCTCGCAAAAACATTCCGCGGTTTCGCCCAAGCGCACATTGACCGGCCTGAAACACCCCGCCCCCATTGTGTTTTAGCCGCCGTTGCCCTCAACTAAGCGCCCTCCCTCTCTAGCGAGTATCGACAGTGGAACGTTATGAATCGCTGGTCATCGGCCTGGGCGCCATGGGTGCCGCCACCGTGTACCAATTGGCCAAGGCCGGGGTAAAGGTCGCCGGCATCGACCGTCATCATCCGCCCCATACCTTCGGCTCCAGCCATGGCGACACCCGCATCACGCGGCTGTCGGTGGGTGAAGGCGCGCAGTACGTGCCCATCGTGCGCAACTCGCACCGTATCTGGCGTGAGCTTGAGGCCGCGTCGGGGGAGGCATTGTTCGAACAATCCGGGTTGCTGGTACTGACCTCCCGCGATGATTTCGACCCCAGCGATGAATCGGACTTCACCTTGCGCACCATTGGCCTGGCGAACACCTACGGCATCGAACATGAAGTATTGGACGCGGCGCAGATTCGCCAGCGCTTTGCGCAATTCGCCCACGTGGCGGACAGCGCCATCGGCTATTACGAACCGGGCGGCGGCTTTGTGCGGCCAGAGCGTTGCATCGAGGTGCAGCTCCGGCTGGCTGAACAGCACGGCGCTACGTTGTACAAGGGCGAGACCGTGACCGCTATCCGCGCGGATGAGCACGGCGTCACCGTGACCACCGACCAGCGCACGCTGCAGGCCGACAAGCTGGTGGTGAGTGCGGGCAACTGGGCCGGCGGCCTGCTTGGCGCGCCGTTTGATCAACTGCTCAAGGTGTATCGGCAGCAGCTGTTCTGGTTCGAGCTTGAGCCGGGGGCCGACCTGGTGGGGAAATCACCGACCTACATCCTTACGCACGGCCAGGGCGAGGGCAATACCAACTACGGTTTCCCGGCATTGCCCGGCGAGGGCACGTTGAAGATTGCCACGGCGCAGTACCACACCGCGTCCACCCCCGAAACACTCGACCGCACGGTCTCGGCCGCTGAGGAGCAGGCAATGTATGCGCAGCAGGTACGAGGCCGTATTGCCGGGGTCACGTCCAAAGTCGTCAAGTCGGCGGTGTGTGCCTACACGGTGACGCCGGATCACCATTTCATCATCGACCAGCACCCCACACTGCAACACACCCTGGTGGTGTCGCCGTGCTCGGGGCACGGCTTCAAGCACTCGGCTGCACTGGGCGAGGCATTTGCGCAGTGGTGTATCCGCGGTTCGAGCGACCTGGACCTGTCGGCGTTTTCGCTGAAGCGGTTTGCAGGCCAGGCATTAGCGCCGCAGTAAAACGCTGGGGGCGAGGCGGATAGGCCTCGCCTGCGCTTAGTTTATTTGGCAAACGCGTACTCGCCGCCCTGCTCCACAGCCTTGCGGTACGCAGGTCGGGCCTGGAAGCGCTGCACCCACGCCGCCAGGTTCGGGTAGGCCTGGAGCTTGCCCTGGGCCTTGGCGATTTCACCGATGAAGCTCATCTGGATATCCGCGCCGCTCAACTCGTCGCCGACAAGGTAAGGCGAATCCGCCAGCACATCGTTCAAATAGCCCAGGTAGTTGGCCAGCTCCGACTCGATCCGTGGGTGCAACGGCGCCCCCGCCTCACCCAGGCGGCCGACGTAGAGGTTGAGCATCAACGGCAGCATCGCCGAGCCTTCGGCGAAGTGCAGCCATTGCACGTACTTGTCGTAGGTGGCCGTGGCAGGATCGGGCTGCAGGCGGCCTG
Organism: Pseudomonas aylmerensis; assembly: GCF_001702265.1. Lineage (GTDB taxonomy): Bacteria > Pseudomonadota > Gammaproteobacteria > Pseudomonadales > Pseudomonadaceae > Aquipseudomonas > Aquipseudomonas aylmerensis. The sequence goes on along the minus strand of NZ_MAUE01000017.1, from coordinate 133,405 downwards.
CGCCGTGGCGGCGGATCAGGTAGTCGATGATCGCGGCGGATTCGATCAGGACCAGCGCGCCGTCCTCGATCACCGGGGATTTGCCCAGCGGGTTGATGGCCTTGAGTTCCGGCGGCGCCAGGTTGGTTTTCGGGTCGCGCTGGTAGCGCTTGATCTCGTAAGGCAGGCCCAGTTCTTCGAGCAGCCACAGGATGCGCTGTGAACGCGAGTTGTTGAGGTGGTGGACCGTGATCATGGCAAGCTCCGCAGGACGAGAGTGAGGGGTGTCTAGAACAAGACTACGCCGTCGCCGTGGAGTGCCCTGAATCAAACAGTATTGCATTCATGCCAAACCTGAGGATAACTGAGGGCCTTGCCTTCAACTGGACAGCTCGCCATGTTTGAACTCACCGCGCTCATCACCTACATAGCCGTGGTCATCGGCCTGTTCCTGATCCCCGGTCCTGCCGTGTTGCTGGTGATCACCCGTACCGTCCAGGGTGGACGCCAGGCCGGTATCGCGACCGGGCTGGGGGTGGCCACGGGCGACTTGATCCACACGCTCGGCGCGGCCCTGGGTTTATCGGCGATCCTAATGACCTCCGCCACCGCGTTCAATCTGGTGAAGTGGGCGGGTGCCTGTTATCTGGTCTACCTGGGCGTGCGCGCGTTCATGGCCAAGACCAGCACCTACGCACGCGCAGACCTGCCGCAGGTGACGCCGACCCAGGCGTTTTTCCAGGCGGTGGGCGCCGAGGTGCTGAACCCGAAAACCGCGATTTTCTTCCTGGCCTTCCTGCCGCAGTTCGTCCACCCGCAATCTGGCTCGTCCCTGCTCCAGTTCGTGGTGCTCGGCCTGATTTTCTCGGGACTCAGCGCGGTCTACACCAGCCTGATTTCACTCTCGATTCGCCCCTTGAGCCGCATGATCAAAGGCCTGGCCCGGCTGCGGCGCTGGGAAGGCAAAATCATCGGCACGCTGTTCATGGGCCTGGGGCTGAAAATCGCCCTGCAACAGCGCTAGACAGGCGTGATCAGCCATTCACCATGGCCCACAACGACGCGCCGACACCGGTGATGCTCTCCCCCGCAATCAACCCGGCGGCGGCGGTAATGGCGAAGCGTTCGCTGAGGCTCGCCCAACGGCGGCTCACCAGCCAGGTGAGGATGGCGCCGAGCGCCATCATCAGTGACACCGACGCCGGCAACACAAAGGCCAGGCCCAGGGCAGCAGCGCTGGGCAGGTAGCGCGCCCGCTGGGTAGACAGTGTGCTGTCGAGAATGCCCAGCAGTACGCCAACCAGGCCCGCGATGGCAATCGCCCAGCGGATGCTGGTGGACAGTGACTCCAGGCCATGGGTCAGGGTTTGCGCCACGGCTTTCCAGGTGGCGACCGCCGGCGCCGGCCATTCTTCGGTCAGCAGCATGGCGTGCGGGTCCGGAATCAGTGCCAGGTAGGCGAACACCCCGACGATGCTGCCGATGAAAATCCCCAGGATCTGCGCGATCACCTGCTTGTGCGGCGTGGCGCCAATCGCCTTGCCCACCTTGAAGTCGTTCATCAGATCCGTGCATTGCCCGGCCGAGCCGCCGGCGGTGTTGGCGCTCATCAGGTTGATCGGCACCTGGCCGGGCGCGACGATGCCAAAGCTCAATTGAGACAGCTGCCCGATGGCGCCGATCGGTGGAATACCGGTGGCGCCCACCACCCGCGCGGCCACGGCGGCCAGGCAGATCGCCAAGGGAATCGTCAACAACGCCATCCACAGGTTGATGCCGAACAACACCGCCTGCAGGCACACGACCAATACGATCGACAACACGAACCCCGCAGCCGGCCCTGGCCGGGGCACGCTCCAGGTGCGCCCGCCCGCCGCCTGGGTGGCGGCGCGCAACGCCCACAAGCGAATCGCCAATGACGCCAAGGTGGAACACACCATCAGGCTCACGCCCGGCCACAGCAACCACTCCACCAACGCCGCGAACTGCGGGCCACTGCTGTCGGCCGGCAACGTCACCAGGTGCTGCGCCAAAAGCCAAGGGCCGAGGCCGCCCCACGCGAGCAAGGCCCCCAGCAACAGGGTCAGGCCCACGCGAATACCGATGATGCCGCCAAACCCCACCAGCAGTAACGACGGGTCGGCGGTGAAGGTCAGGCGTTCCAGCGATGCGCTCGGCGCCCAGCGCGGGATCGCCCACCAAAACGTGTCCACCCACTTCACCAGCCCCGACAACAGCGCGGCGCCGAGCAGCACCTTCAAGCGTGTCGCGGCCTCGCGCCCGTGGTTGTAGATGTGCAAGAGGGTTTCGAGGGTGGCCATGCCTTCGGGGAACTTCAGCGCCTTGTCATTCAGCAACGAGGGCCGCAGGTACCAGGCGATCCAGATCCCCAGGAAGCTCACCGAGAACACCCAGGCGATCATCGGCAGCGCGTCCAGCTGGTTACCGGTCAGCAGCGTGTAGGCCGGGATCGGCGCGACCAGCCCGCCGGAGATGATCGACGCCGCCGCCGAGGCGACGGTCTGGTTGATATTGCTCTCGTGCAGCGTCCACGGCAGTGGCTCGGCGGTGCGCCGGGCCAGGCCCTGCCAGATGGCATAACCGACCAGCAGGGCAATGATCGACATGTTGAACGACCAACCGATCTTCAACCCGGCGTACACATTGGAAGGCGTCAGCAGGATACCGAGCACGCTCCCGGTGATCACGGCGCGCAGGCTGAGTTCGCGTTCGACAGGGCCGCACGGAGGCAGCGTTGGCGAGGTTGCAGGCATGCGGATTCCTTTCGGCAAGGGAACAGGGCGACCTAACAAGTGAGCCTTGTATCCACCGAAGGTTCAGGTGGCGAACATAACCGGGGCCGGAAAACTCCGCTGCTGTGCCGTGCGGGCGGGGTTACTCGCGAACGCGGCGGGTCAGTGACGGAGGCGGTGGCTGACCCGGCGCATTCGCGGGCAAGCCCGCTCCCACACCGGCTCAGGCCAGGCGAAACCGTGCGGTGTTGTCGCTCAAGGCTTGGCTGCCCTTGCTCAGGGTGTCCGCCGCGCGATTGACCGCGCGCGCACCGTCCAGCAAGCGGCCTGCCGCCTGGTCGACCTGCTGGATATTGCCGCTGACTTCATCCGCCGTCGCCGCTTGCTCCTCCACCGCCGTGGCGATCTGCGCCAGGGTGTCGGTGACGTTCTGCACTGCGCCAGCGATTTCGCCCAGGCGCGTGCCCAGCCCGGTGACCGACTCGGCATCGGTCAGCGCCTGTTCGCACGCGGCGCCCATCAGGTTGACCGCCTGGCTGACCGTGGCGCGCAGACTGTCCACCGTGCCGGCGATCTGCGCGGTCGAGGCCTGGGTGCGTTGCGAAAGGCTGCGCACTTCATCAGCCACCACGGCAAAACCGCGGCCCTGCTCGCCGGCGCGCGCGGCCTCGATCGCCGCATTGAGCGCCAGCAGGTTGGTCTGCTCGGCGATGCCTCGAATGGTGTCGACCACCGATTGAATCTGCTGGCCCTGCTGGCTGACTTGCTCCAGCGCATCGGCGGTGTCGGTGAGGCGCTGGTTGAGCTGCTGGATACTGGCCGTGGTGCGCTGGCTGTCGCGGCTGCTGTCTTCGGCGATACGCCGCGTCTGCTGGGCACTGCCCGAGGCCTGTTCGCAACTCTTGGCGACGCCCATCGAGGTGGCGGCCAACTGGGTGGCCGCTGCGGCGATCTGGCTGATCTGCTGTTGCTGGTCCTCGACCTCGGTGAGGGTGCTGCCCGACTGCGTATTGAGGGTGAGCACCGCCGAACCGAGCTGCTGGGTTTCATGGTTGACCCCCAGCAGGCTGGTGCGCAACTGCACCACCGCGACGTTGAGCGCGGTGCTGATGGCGGCGAGTTCGTCGCGCCCTTCCACCGCCACTTCCACGCACAGGTTGCCGTCGCGCAGGGATTCGGCCAGCGTGGTGATGCCGCTGGCACTGCGGCGGATCGAAGCCTGCAGGCAGATGAACAGGTACAGCGCCGCCAATGCCAGCAGGCTGAAGGTCGCGGCCACCGGAACGAATTTTTGCAGCGAGCGGTCGCGGTAGTAACCGAGGCGCGCGTCCAGCGACATCAGCGACTGGTTGCGCAGCGCGCCCAGGCCGTCGAGCATCGCGTCGACACTGCGCTCAAAGGCTGCGGTGTCGAGTTTGATGGTGCCGCCGAACACGCCGTCGTCGAGGACTTTGAGCTCGTTGTCGAGCTGTTGCAGGCTGTTGTCGTATTGCGCTGTCCAGGGTTCAAGGCCGGCGTATTGCTTGGCTTTGAGCGACGCCGCGGCCTTGACCAACTGGTCGCGCGCATCGCCGATACGACCGCGCAGATCGCGCATCTGCAAACGGCTTTGCAGGGTGAACTGCCCCGAGGCGATGGACGACTGGCCGACACTGGCCATGCGGCCGATACGCTCGATCAGGTCGGGGCTGTGCTGGGTGGAAATCTGCATGAGCAAATAGGTTTCCAGCCATGGGTCGAGGATCAGGCCGGCGTCCAGGGTGATCTGCTCGCGCAGGGTTTGCATCGCGGTCAGGGCCGACGTAAAGCGGTCATATCCGTCCGGCCACCAGCCCACGGTGCGCAGCGATTGCGAGTCCATGCCCTTGACTGTGGCTTGCAGCGCCTCGAAGCGCGCGAGGGTGTCGGCGCTGGCGTTCTGGCTTTTCAGCGACTCGCCCAGGGCCTGCAGGCTTTGCAGGATCAGCGGGAAATTCGCATCGACCTTGTCCATCGCCGCCTTCGCCGCGGGGGTGGGGGCGTGCAGGATGTCCGCAGCCTTCCAGCGGGCCGCCAGGTTGCGCTGGGCGGTCAGTTGGGCATCCAGCGCATCGAGGGCCAGCAGTTGCCGAACGCCGGATTGCTCGCTGGAGATCACGGTTAACTTGTCGCGATAGTCCGCCCCAATCATCCACAGGCTGCCCGCCAGGGGCAGCATGAACAGGAAAAACAGGATCTGGAATTTGCGCGCAAAGCCGAAACGCCCGAGCAGGCGGATACCGGGTGACAAGAGGCTGTGCATGTCCGACTACTCCCCAAAAACAACCCACGCGTACCGCGGTGGGCGAAGCCTTGAAATGACTAACGGCAAAATGCCATGTCATTGATTGGGAAGGCACTAGCAAGATACGGGCCGCAGGGAGCGTGCCCCGAAATAGACGGTGTGACGCACGAAGGCAGGTGAGGTGTGCGCGAAAATGGGGCAAAAGCACTCAAGGTCTGGGCACACCTGTAACAGTGAGCTATTTAACCAGCATGTACTGGCTGAAATTATTGATGTGATCGTCGAGGTTATCTTCAAGCATCATCCGGTACTGATCGCAGAAATACTTCAACATCGCCTCGCGCGCCTCGGCCATTTCCGCACCGGACTTGAAGTTGCGCGCACTCGCCCAGGCATTGAAACGGGTGGTGCCGAACATCATCGAGGCGCTGACCTCGCCGAGGTTTTCACAGGTCTTGAGTTGCTCGTTCGACAATTCGATATGCGCGTCTGCACGGTCATAGAAGGCTTGGTCAGTGGCGTCTGCCATGGCGGATGTCCAGGATAAGTGAATGATGGCCGCCATTGAACCATACCCCCCGCCAGCGTAGGAGCCCGGCCTGGCGCCAGCCTGCTCAAGAACACCACCGACAGCAGGCCCGGCGCCGACCAAAACGCATCAAGCCAGCAGCGAACTGATCCACCGCACCTGCCGCGCAACCTCCTGCACCTTCTCCTGCGGCACTGCCTGCCGCGCCTGCTCGAAACTGGCCAGGGTCTTCTGCTTCTGGCGCAGCATGCGCTGCCACTTGGCCAGGAACTCCGGGCTGCGCGCCTGCATCTGCAGTGGGCCGAAATACAGCTGCTCAGCGGTATAACTCACCGGCGGGGCACGCTCGGCCACAATGATTTCGTAGTAGAAGCGGTTTTCGCGCAGCAGCTCTTCAGTGAGGATCGCGTAACCGTTGTCCATCAACCAGTGACGCAACGGCTGCTCGCCGCCATTGGGCTGCAGGACCAGGCGCTCACGGCCGCTCAGGTGTGCCTTGCCACTTTCCAGGATGTCGCGAATCGTCTCGCCGCCCATGCCGCAGAGGCTGATCGCGGTGATCTGGTCCGCCGGCGTTATCGCCGCCAGTCCATCGGCCAGGCGCACGGTAATGTGCTGCTCCAGGCCATTCTCACGCACAGTGCGCACAGCCGCATGGAACGGCGTGGTCGCCACCTCCCCCGCTACCGCCGCGGTGATCAACTCGCGGCGCATCAACGCGACTGGCAGGTAAGCGTGGTCCGAGCCGATATCGGCCAGGCGCGCGCCAGCGGGCACGTTCGCCGCCACGCGCTCAAGGCGCATGGACAATGTATGTGGGTTCAACAGCCGTTCCTTATCAACACAAAATTACTCACCCGAAAACCGATCCCGACTGTTGGTCAGGTGCAGCACCATTGCGGCGCGGGCAGCGTCCGGGTCTTGGCGCTTGATCGCGTTGAAGATCGCCTCATGCTCCAGGTTCGCCAACTGCCCCAGCTGGGCAAAGTCCGCACCGCCACGCTCATCGCCCTTGAGCTGAGTGCGCGGAATCATCGCATTGCCCAGGTGCAGCATGATTTCGGTGAAGAAGGTATTGCCGGTGGCCTCGGCGATCAACTGGTGAAAACGCTTGTCCTCTTCGACGCAGCTGTCGTTGTTGGCCAGCGACGCCTGGTAATCGTCGAGTGCAGTGCGCATGTGCGCCAGGTGTTCGTCGGTCCTGCGTAACGCGGCCAGCGCAACCGCCTGCACCTCCAGGCCCAGGCGCAACTCGAGCATGTTGCGCACACTGGCAACCGTGTCCACGTGCAGGCGCAGGCCTTGTCGGGCGTGTTGCGCCAGCACAAAGGTGCCGATGCCATGACGGGTCTCGACGAGCCCCGACGCCTGCAGCTTGGAAATGGCCTCACGCACCACGGTGCGGCTCACGCCATGCTCAAGGACGATGGTGGATTCCGACGGCAGCTTTTCACCGGGCTTCAACTGCCCGAGCAGGATGCGCTGGGTCAGCGCGTCGACCACGCCTTGGGCGAGGTTGTTGGAGCGTCTACGGACGGGCATTCCACTATCAATCGGCATCGTTGCGGGTCCACGGGGTTGGGCTGGTGCGAGCTTAACATCCCGCCCGGCGACACGGCGGAGTTGATTTGTTTTGGCCCAGCTTGTATGACAACCAACCTTAACCGCTAATCTGCGCATTACCACCAGCACCAGATACCCACATCATTCCTGGGTACCGGCGGCCTCTAAAAACCTAGAAAATGCTGGCACATAACCAAAATAACTGGTCGAGCATCGGCCTTATAAGAACAAATTCACCCACGACCGCATTGCGGCCTTCGGAAAATCACTTGTATGATGTCTATCAACAAGACACCCAAACCCGCATAAAAATAAATCAGGGGGAGTTTTGAATTGTGAACAATTCAAGCCATGCATCTGCCGCTCCAGAAAGTGATTCGGTCCTCGCGCGCGCCGTGAGCAAAGTGAAGGGCCACGTGCTCCCACTGTTCGTGATCATGTTCATCCTCAACTACATCGACCGGGTCAACATCGGTTTCGTGCGCACGCACATGGAGCACGACCTCGGCATCGGCGCTGCGGCCTACGGCCTGGGTGCCGGGTTGTTCTTCATCGGCTACGCGCTCTTCGAAGTGCCCTCCAACATGCTGCTGCAGAAGGTCGGCGCGCGCATCTGGCTGACCCGCATCATGTTCACCTGGGGCATCGTCGCCACGCTGATGGCGTTCATCCAGAACGAAACCCAGTTCTACATCCTGCGCTTTTTGCTGGGCGTGGCCGAGGCCGGGTTCTTTCCTGGGGTGATCTACTACTTCACGCGCTGGCTGCCGGGTGTGGAGCGCGGTAAAGCCATCGCGATTTTCCTCAGCGGCTCGGCGGTGGCCTCGCTGATCTCGGGCCCGCTCTCCGGCGCGCTGCTGCAGATCGAAGGGTTCGGCTTCCACGGCTGGCAATGGATGTTCGCCATCGAAGGCCTGGCCTCCGTGGCGCTGGGGTTCTTCGTGTGGTTCTGGCTCGACTCCAACCCCCACGACGCCAAATGGATGACCCGCGAAGAACAGGACGCACTGGTCGGCGCCATCGATCAGGAACAGCGCGAGCGTGAAGCCCTGACCACGGTCAAGCCGACGCTCGGCAAGCTGCTCAAGGATCGCCAGATCCTGCTGTTCTGCGCGTTGTACTTCTGCATCCAGCTGACCATCTACGCCGCGACGTTCTGGCTGCCGAGCATCATCAAGAAGATGGGCGACTTGAGCGATGTGCAGGTCGGCTTCTTCAACTCGATCCCGTGGCTGATCTCGATCATCGCCATGTACGCGTTCGCTTCGCTGTCGAGCAAGTTCAAGTTCCAGCAGGCCTGGGTCGCGGCCGCGCTGTTGATTGCCGCTGCCGGCATGTTCATGTCCACCACCGGCGGGCCGATCTTCGCCTTCGTGGCGATCTGCTTTGCGGCCATCGGTTTCAAGTCGGCGTCTTCGCTGTTCTGGCCGATCCCCCAGGGTTATCTGGATGTGCGCATCGCTGCAGCCGTGATCGCGCTGATCAACTCCATCGGCAACCTTGGGGGCTTCGTCGCACCGACCACCTTCGGCTTCCTCGAACAGACCACAGGCTCGATCCAGGGCGGCCTCTATGGCCTGGCAGGCACATCAGTGCTCGCCGCAATCCTGGTGTTCTTTGCCAAGACCTCACCGTCCGCCGTACTGGCCTCGCCCGGCGCTGTGCACGTGGGCGCAGCCATCAGCAAACCTCTCTGACCTTATCCAGGAACGTGCCATGAATACCCCAGTAGTCACCCACTTCCAAGTCATCCCCGTGGCCGGCCACGACAGCATGCTGCTCAACCTGAGCGGCGCCCACGGGCCTTACTTCACGCGCAATATCGTCATCCTCAAGGACAGCAGCGGCCGCACCGGCGTGGGCGAAGTGCCCGGAGGCGAACGTATTCGCGAAACCCTGGAGGACGCGCGCAGCCTGGTGATCGGCCAACCGATCGGGCAGTACCAGCGCATCCTCAACCAGATGCGCAGCACCTTTGCCTCACGCGACGCGGGCGGTCGCGGCCTGCAGACGTTCGACCTGCGCATCACCATCCACGCGGTCACGGCGATGGAAGCGGCGCTGCTCGACCTGCTGGGTCAATTCCTGGAAGTGCCGGTGGCCGCCTTGCTCGGCGAAGGGCAGCAACGTGATGCGGTGAAAATGCTCGGCTACCTGTTTTATATCGGCGACCGCAACGCAACGACCCTGGCATATCGCAACGAGGCGGAGGCCGATGATGACTGGTTCCGCCTGCGTCACGAAACAGCCCTGACGGCGGAGGCCGTAGTCCGCCTGGCCGAAGCCGCCAAAGCCAAGTACGGCTTCAATGATTTCAAGCTCAAGGGCGGCGTGTTGAGCGGTGACGCAGAAATCGAAGCCGTCACCGCACTGGCCGAGCGCTTCCCCGACGCACGCATCACCCTCGACCCGAATGGCGCGTGGTCATTGAAAGAAGCCATCCGCCTGTGCCGCGACCAGCACCACGTGCTCGCCTACGCCGAAGACCCATGCGGTGCCGAAAACGGTTACTCGGGCCGCGAAGTCATGGCCGAATTCCGCCGCGCCACCGGCCTCAAGACCGCCACCAACATGATCGCCACCGACTGGCGCGAAATGGGCCACGCGATCCAGCTGCAATCGGTGGACATCCCGCTGGCCGACCCGCACTTCTGGACCATGCAGGGCTCGGTGCGTGTCGCGCAGATGTGCAACGAGTGGGGCCTGACCTGGGGCTCGCATTCCAACAACCACTTCGATATTTCCCTGGCGATGTTCACCCAGGTGGCCGCCGCCGCACCGGGCGACATCACCGCCATCGACACCCACTGGATCTGGCAGGACGGCCAGCGCCTGACCCACGAGCCATTGAAAATCGAAGGGGGCTACGTGAAGGTGCCCGCCAAGCCCGGCCTGGGCGTGGACATCGACATGGACGCCGTGGCCAAGGCCCATGAAGTCTACAAAGGCATGGGCCTCGGCGCGCGCGATGACAGCGTGGCGATGCAGTTCCTGATCCCGGGCTGGAGCTTCAACAACAAGCAACCGTGCCTGGTGCGCTAGGCACTCACACGCCCGCTCAATGCAGGAGCGGGCTTGCCTGCGATAGCAACTCTGAGGTGGCCTGCCCCATCGCCATCGCAGGCAAGCCAGCTCCCACCGGTGATCGTGGTCACTTCGCCGAGTGGGTTCGCTTGATCGGCTGCACCGTCAGCTCCACGCCTAACGCCAGCATCAGTTTCTGCACGGTCTCATAGCGCGTTTTAGACCCGCCCTTGAGCGTCTTGTACAGACTCTCGCGATTCACTCCCGCCGCCGCGGCCACCTTGTTCACACCTTGTGCCTTGGCGACCTCGGCAAGCGCCTTCATGAGGATCTGCGGGTCTTGCGACTTCATGCTTTGTGCAAGGTAAGCACTGATGATTTCAGGGCTGTCGAGGAAGCGCGAAGCTTCATAGACCTGGGTACCGGAGGTATCCAGATCGAGGATCGGCATGTCCTCTGGCTTGAATGTCGAATTGCTCATTTGGTTAACCTCTCAGGGCATCCAGAATCTCTTTGGCGCGCTTGATGCCTCTTTGCTGGTCGGGTTTGTCACTGCCCCACAGCATCAAGTAGGCAGTGATGCCCGTGCGGACAAAGTAGATCCGGTAGCCGGGCCCGACAAAAATACGCATTTCACTGAGGCCGTTACCGGCAGGCTCGCAATCGCCAAAATTGTTGTCTTCGGCGCGATCCAACCGAGTCAGAACCGCCACTTTTCCACAAACGTCCCTCATTCCATCCAGCCATGTATCAAACTCTGGCGTCCTGCCGATTATGTTGGTCACAGATTCACATGTAGCCTACTGGCTACTCCCTGCCGATGCTAGTGATTTTTCAAGCTGCGCAGAGCTCCCCGAAGAAAAAATCCTAGTTCACGCCCGGTACATGGGGCCGGGCGATTCTGTGAGTGCTTGTTTCCCGTCGCGCCGATAGAACCAGCCCGCAGTTCGATAGCAATTTTTCGTATTAAAAACCTCGTCACCGCTGGGTTAGGGTGGCGTCACCAGACCACTGGCCCCGTGCTTCTGACTCTTTTTTTCCAGCCCGACGCGTCCACGCGCAGGCACCGCCAGGTCAACCCATGTCCAATTCTGCCTTGCCTATCTGGGGCGCACCGCCGTCTGCCCGCTACGAACAATTGGCCGCACCGTTGCGCCCACTCTTCGCCCACATCCTCGCGCAGGCGGCCGAGCACGATCAGACGCGTGCCAGCCTGTCCGGTGTGATCCAGCAACTCACCGCCCTGGGCCTGCCGCGCTGGCGCCTGCCGCCAAGCCATGGCGGTCACGGCGCGACCCTGGTTGAGCTGCTCGCCGTGCTCACCGAACTGTCTGCCGCCGACTCCAACATCACCCAGGCCCTGCGGGGGCATTTTGGTTTTTGCGAAGATGTACTCAGCGCCAAAGACCCCGCCTGGCGCGCCAAGTGGCTCGACCGTCTCGGCGAGGGCGCGCTGCTCTCTCCCGGCAGCACCGAAGTCGGCAACCAGACCCGTGGCGATTTCGAAACCCGTCTGCACCGCGACGCAAGCGGCACCTTGCGCATCAGCGGTCGCAAGTTCTACACCACGGGCGCGCTCTACAGTGACTTGATCAACACGATTGCAACCGGCGAAGACGGCACGACCTACAGCGTGGTTGTCGACCTCAAGGCTGCCGGCGTGCAGGTCGTCGATGACTGGAACGGCTTCGGCCAACGCCTCACCGCCAGCGGCACCTGCATCTTCGACAGCGCGCCGGTGCTGGACAATGAGGCGCGTCCCACGCAACAGCGCTTTGGCCATGGGCAGTCGTTTTTCCAGCTTTATCACCTCAGCACCCTCGCCGGCATCGCCCGCCGCGCGGCCTTGAGTGGCGCCGAAGAACTCAGCCAACGCGCCCGCACTTTCACCACGGGCAATGCCGATGTCGCCGGCCAGGATGTGCAATTGCTGCAAGTGATCGGCGAAGTCGCCAGCCAGGCCTACGCCGCCCAGGCCATCGCCCAACAGGCGGCGCAGCGCCTGGAGCACACCGCGCAGTATGTGATTGCCCACGACCAGCCCGTGCATGACGACGACCCACAGGTGGCACTCGCCGAGCTGGAAGTGTGCCTGGCCGTCAACCCTGTGGTGGATGCCACACTCGCAGCGACCACCGCGCTATTCGACGCCCTGGGCGCCAGCGCCACCGCCAGCAACAAGGCACTGGACCGGCTATGGCGCAACGCGCGCACATTGGCCAACCACAACCCGCGCGTCTACAAATCACGGATCGTGGGAAATTACCTGGTAAACGGAACCCTGCCCCCGGCGCAGTGGCGAGTGGGCGTGGCCAAGGCTGGATGAAATCACCAGCCAGCTCCCACATTTGATCTCCATATGCCCGGGGGCCTGAGCTATACCTTGAGGCCTCTGTGGGAGCGGGCTTGCTCGCGAAGGCGGTGGGTCAGTTAACCAATTCGTCGACTGACACACCGCCTTCGCAGGCAAGCCAGCTCCCACATTTGATCTCCATACACCCGGGATCCCGAGTCATACCAGGATCCCCCTGTGGGAGCGGGCTTGCCCGCGAAGGCGGTGGGTCAGTTAACCAATCCGTCGACTGACACACCGCCTTCGCAGGCAAGCCAGCTCCCACATTTGATCTCCATACACCCGGGATCTCGAGTCATACCAGGATCCCCCTGTGGGAGCGGGCTTGCTCGCGAAGGCGGTGGGTCAGTTAACCAATTCGTCGACTGACCCACCGTTTTCGCAGGCAAGCCAGCTCCCACATTTGAGCTCCATACACCCGGGATCCCGAGTCATACCAGGATCCCCCTGTGGGAGCGGGCTTGCTCGCGAAGGCGGTGGGTCAGTTAACTAATTCGTCGACTGACACACCGCCTTCGCAGGCAAGCCAGCTCCCACATTTGATCTCCATATGCCCGGGGGCCTGAGCTATACCTTGAGGCCTCTGTGGGAGCTCCATATGCCTGGGGGCCTGAGCCATGCCCTGAGGCCTCTGTGGGAGCGGGCTTGCCTGCTCCCACAGTTTGATGAGCACATGGCTTGAGAGGGGTTTATCGGCTCACGAACGCGAGCACCCGTTCCAGCATTCGGTCGCAGGCATTCAGCTGTTCCAGGCTGATGAATTCATCCGGCTTATGCCCCTGCTCCATGCTGCCGGGGCCGCATACCACTGTCGGGATGCCGGCTTGGTCAAACAGCCCGCCTTCAGTCCCGAAGGCCACGGTGCCGTAATCCCGGGAGCCGCAAAACTGCGCGACCCACTCCGCTGCCTGGCTTTGCGGCGAGGTGGCCAACCCTGGGTAGCTGGACAATTCACTGAACTCAATCGCGCAGTGCGCGCTCACTGCCTGCATCGCCGGCAGCAAGGTGTGCTCGGCGTAATCACGCAGTTGCTGCGCCACCTGCCGGGGATCCTGGACCGGCAGCGAGCGCACTTCAAAGTCGAACGTGCAGTTTTGCGGGACGATATTCAGCGCCTTGCCGCCGCCGATCACGCCGGTCTGCACCGTGGAAAACGGCGGATCAAAACGCTCGTCGAGCAACGTCGGCGCCTTGAGCGTTTCACCGAGTCGCACCAGCTCGCTGATCAGTTGCGCGGCATATTCGATGGCATTCACACCCGACGGTGCATACGCCGAATGGCAGGCCACGCCGTGCACTTCGCAGCGCACTGCCAGCTTGCCTTTGTGGCCGAGCACCGGCTTGAGCTCGGTAGGTTCGCCGATCACGCACAGCAACGGCTTGACCGCCTGCCCATGGAACCGCTCGATCAACGCGCGCACACCCAGGCAGCCCACCTCTTCGTCGTACGACAGTGCGATATGCACCGGCATGCGCAACGGCGCCTTCACCAGCGCCGGCACACAGGCCAGTACGCAAGCGATATAGCCCTTCATATCGGCAGTGCCGCGCCCGTACAACCGGCCGTGTTTTTCCGTCAGTTCAAACGGCGCCACCGTCCAGCGCTGCCCGTCCACCGGCACCACGTCGGTATGCCCGGACAACACCACGCCAGGCACCTCGGCCGGACCGATGGTCGCCAGCAGGTTGGCCTTGCTCTTGTGCGCGTTGTAGACCAGCTCGCAAGCCACGCCGTGGTCCTGCAGATAGGTGCGCACAAAGTCGATCAACGCCAGGTTGGATTCGCGGCTGGTGGTATCAAAGCGCACCAGTTGCGCCAGCAGGTCGCGGCTTGTGTTCAACGCTCATCTCCCGGCACGGCATAGCCCGGTGCGATCTGCGGGTTGAGGGCACGGTCGATGTAGGCCTGCAGTTGCGGGCGATAGGCTTGCCAGAGTTGATCGAGCGCGCCGATCGGGTCCTCATCGGCCCAGTCGACGCGCAGGTTGACGATCGGCCACAGCAAGTCGTCGACCACCACCAACGCCGCCGAATGCACTGGCCCCGCTTCGCCGCCTTCGGCCTGGCCGGCCTGCATCGCCGCCAGCAAACGCTCGGCGAGCGGCCCCGTGGCCATCTCGAACGCGCGCACCATCGCCGCAATCACCCCGGCGTCGGCCAACATATTGCCCGCCGCTACGCACTGTTCGCCGCTCAACGCGTGATGAATCCCGAGGGTCTGCGCCCCGCTGAAATGCGCGGTGCGCCCCTGGCTATCAATCACGGTGACCTGACGATAGTGGCTGTGATCCTGTTCCACCAAGGTCGCCAGCGCCTCACTCGGCGCCAGGCCCTGCTCGAGCAAATCCAGCAGTTGCGGCCCCAGGCTCGGCAGCGTGATGTTCTGCGACGCCACCGCGCCAACGCCTGGACGCAGCCAGGGGCAACGGGCGCCCACGGCAATGCTCGAAGAGCTGATCGCAATACCCAGCTGGCCGGTCTCGGCACACCGAGCGACAACGGAAAAAGTCATGGCGTGCTCCTCAATCGAGTACCGAAGGGTCGGTGTCGATCATCAACTGCTTCATTTCTTCAAAATGCCGGACCGAGAAATCCACAATCCCTTCCCAACCGCGCGCGGTTTTCTCCGCCACGTCATCGGAAAGCACACGCAGCGGCTGCCCGGTGGACCAGGCCGTCACGAGGATCTGGCAGGCACGCTCCAGGGTCCAGATATCATCGAAGGCCTCGCCGATGGACGTCGCCGTCACCATCACGCCGTGGTTGCCCATCAGCAGGCGGCGCTTGCCGTCGAGCAGCCCGGCCAGGCGTGCGCCTTCGGCCTCGGTGTCGGCCATGCCGCCGTAGAGCTCATCCACCGCCACGCGGTTGAAATAACGCGCGGTGTTCTGGTCGATCGGCGGGATGTGCGGCGTGGCCAGGCACGCCACGGCCGTGGTGTACACCGGGTGCAAATGCAGCACCGCGCGGGTTTGTGGCAACAGCCGGTGGATCTGCCCGTGGATCGACCAGGCGGTGGCGTCCACGTTCGGGTGATCGGCGCAGGCGCTGTCATCGGCGTTCAGCAGCAACAGGTCACTGGCACGGATACGCGAGAAGTGCTTCCACTTCGGGTTGAGCAAAAACTGTTTGCCATCGGCCGACACGGCAGCGCTGAAATGGTTGGCCACCGCCTCGTGCATGCCCAGGTGGGCGATGATGCGAAAGGTCGCCGCCAGGTCGATGCGCGTCTGTTCTTCGTGGGATAACGCCATGAATCGGTCTCCGCAGGACGCGGCCGCACAGCGGCGGCCGCGTGATTGGGTTACTTGGGCATCAGCGCCGCGAGGTCGGCATCGGTCGGTGCTTCGAAGTTGTACTTCTTCAGCAAGGCCGCGTACTCAGGTGTGGCGCGGTATTTTGCCAGGCCGTCGAGCAAGGCCTGCTTGACCGTGTCATTGCCCTTCTTCACGCCAAAGCCGTTGAGCACCGGGTAGATCAACGTGTCGGACGAAATCACCACGCGGTTACCCAACTTGTCGATCACCCCACGGGCCACGGCGGCGTCGGTGATCTGCGCTTCAACCGCGTGCGCCAGCAGGGCCTGGGTGGTCTGCGGGTCGGTGCTGTATTCGCTGATCTGGATCGGCTTCAAGCCCTTGGCCACGCAGTACTCCGTCGACAACTTGTTCATCTGCGCCAGCCACGAGGTGGCGCCCATGGAGCCGATCTTGTGGCCGCAGAACTCTTCCGGGGTCTTGGGCTGGAAGGCGCTGTCCTTGAGGGTCAGGATTGACTCGCCGCTCTTCAGGTAAGGGATCATGTCGATGACCTTGACCCGCTCCGCCGTGATGTACATCGACGAGTTGGTCACATCGAAACGCCCGGCCTGCAGGCCGGTGATCAAGTTGGGAAAGCGTGTGTCGAGGGTCTCGACCTTGCGGCCCATGACCTTGCCCAGGCCGTCCATGAACTCGATATCGAAGCCCGCCGGCTTGTTGTTGTCCATGTATTCATAGGGAAAGAACGTGACGTCGGAGCCGGCGACAATCGTGCCGTCTTTCTGGAAGGCCGAAGCCGCCAACGAAGTCATCGCAACCGCAGCACCCAACAGGCACACGGCAAGGGGGCGAACACTTTTACGAAACGCTGTCATGGTCATTACCTGCAAGGTCTTGGGGGGTGGTTAGGCAGTGGCGGTATCTTGTCCGGCCTGTTGCACGAAGAACGACGCGCCGCGAGGCTTCTGCGGCAAGCGCATGTGGTTGCTGGTGGAGCGCACCAGGCCACTTTCGGCACCGGCCACGAGCAGGCCGGCATGAACGCTGGGCAACGGGTTTTCGCCGAATGGCAGCGCGTCTTCAGCGGCGTAGACACTGATGAACAGCGTGCGCGGCAGTTCGGTCTCGTTAGGGCTGGACGCATGCAACAGCCGCGTGTGCATAAAGCACACGGAACCGGCCGGGCCGTAGCAGGCGACCGGTTGCTGGCAGTGCTCTTCAACCACCGCGTCGTCCACCGAACCGGTGAAACGCTGGTTCTGCCAGTGCGACCACAGCGGGCCTTTGTGGCTGCCGGGGATCACATTCAACGGGCCGTTCTGCGGGGTCACTTCGCTGACCATCAGCAAGGCCGTGACGATGTCGTCATTGCTGTGCGGCGTGAACAGAAAGTCCTGGTGCCACTTCACCTGGGTCGCGGTGTGCGGCAGTTTCGAGTTGATCTTGCTGTGGTGAAACCGTGCACCACTGGCGCCGACCAGCTGCGCGGAAATCGCTGCCATCCGCGAGTGCAACGCCACGCGCTCGTACACCGGGGAAATCTCGGTAGGCGAACTCACCCGGCGCAGCGAGGGATGATCCGCGCGGTGGTCGCCCTCCAGGTCGAACCGCGCGCGGCCATCCACGGTGGCGCCCCAGCCCTGGTCATGGCTGCGGCTCTCTTCTACCCACTGGTCGAAGTCATGCTGCAGCGCGGCCACTTCGTCCGCCGACAGCACGCCTTCTACCACCAGGAAGCCGTCGCGCTGGAATTGTTCGATGTGTGCTTGCTCGATCATTTTAGTGTTTCCTGAACGTTAAAGAGATCACGCCAGCGAGACGTCCTTGAGGAACGCCTCCACGCGTGGGTTATGGCCGCTGCGCAAGGCATCGGGCGTGTCGTCGCAGACCACGCGCCCCTTCTCCATGAACACGATGCGGTCGGAGACCTTGAAGGCGAAATTCATCTCGTGGGTGACGATCATCATGGTGATGCCCTCCTCGGCCAAGGCCTCGATGACCTGCAGCACTTCGTTGACTTTTTCCGGGTCGAGCGCCGAGGTGGGCTCGTCGAACAGCATGATCTGCGGGCGCATCATCAAGGCGCGGGCGATGGCCACGCGCTGCTGCTGGCCACCGGACAACTGGTGCGGGTACTTCCAGGCGTGATCGAGCATGCCGACCTTGTGCAGCAGCGCGTAGGCCTGCTGCTTGAGTTCGGAGGTCGCGCCCAGGCGGTGGTATTTGGGCGCCATCAGCAGGTTGTCGAGCACGCTCAAATGCGGGAACAGGTTGAAGCTCTGGAACACCATACCGATGTTCAGGCGATGCTCGGCGTGCTCGATGTACTGGGGTTTCTGCGCGCCGACTTTGTTCAAGTGAATGAACGGCTGGCCATTGATCTGGATCTCGCCGTTGTCCAGTTGCTCCAGGCCGTTGAGCAGGCGGATCAGCGTGGTCTTGCCGGAGCCGGACGGCCCGATCACCGACACCACTTCACCCGGCTGGATCTGCAGGTTGACCGAGCCCAGCACCTCGATGTCGTTGTAGGCCTTGTGCAACCGCGTGGCTTGCAGCGCGGCGGCGCCGGTGCTGGCCGGGCGCTGCAAGGCGACGCGTTGTTGCGTGGCCAGGGCCAGCACCGCCGCATCCGGCACGCGGGAGACATTGCGTTGGTTGACGTCGAGAAAACGCTCCAGGCGTTTGAGCAGGAAGTCGAACACCGTGACGATAAACACATAGAAGAATGCCACCGCCGCCATGGTCTCGATCACCAGGAAGTTCTGCGAATACAGGCGCTGGCCGACCATCAGGATTTCGGTCAGCGAGATCACCGACACCAGCGAAGTGAGCTTGACGATGGAGATGTATTCGTTGGCCAGCGACGGCAACGCCACCCGCAGCGCCTGCGGGATGACCACGCGCCATTGCGTGCCGAAAAACCTCAAGCCCAGCGCCCGCGCCGCTTCGCCCTGGCCCTTGGGAATCGAGAGCAAACCGCCGCGATGGATCTCGGCCACATACGCCGTTTCGCAGATCACCAGCGCCAGCAGGCCGGACCAGAACGGATCGGCCAGAATCGCCGAGGTGCCCGGCAGCGCCTGGGGCAGGTTGTAGATGAAGATCAGCAGCACCAGCAGCGGCAAGCTGCGGAACAGCCAGATATAGCCACGCGCGGGAACACTCAGCAACGGGTGCCGGGATTGCTTGGCCAGCGCCAGCAGAAAGCCCAGTGCGATACTCAAGACCCACGTCAGGGTACTCAGCTTGATCACCGTCCACGTCGCGCGCCAGAACTCGGCATCGCCCAGCAAACCAAACATGTAATTCCAGTCGAATGTCATCGTCGCTGTGCCCTGCAAAAAAAAAGAAGTTGATCTGCATCGATGGGATGAGAGTCGTGGCGGGAGGTGGTCAGGGTCAATTCGTAAAAGCCGGGGCACTGGGTAGGCAGAGCCTATGCAGCCCCGCAAGCCCCCAAGATCAGCTGCAGGAGGCGGCTTGCCGGCGATAGCGATCTGTCAGTCAATGACTGGACAGCTGCGCACCGCCCTCCCGGGCAAGCCAGCGCCTGCAGGTGCGCGCTGCCCAGGCACTGGCCAAAACGGTGCACGCCTGAATGCAGGGCGCGGCACACGCTACCTTTTGGTGCAACCTCAGCTCACGCCACTCAGCACCCGCACCGCGTGTGGGTCAAAAAAGCTCGGCGGGGCCATGCCGGGGATGTATTGGTCGGAGACAAACATGCGGCAGCGCTCGGCAAACGCCGACACCACGCGCGACAGCTGGGTGTTGCTGGCCGTGGCATAGCCCAGCCGCATCGGCCGATGTGCACCGGCCAGGCGCAGGCGGATCACGCGCTTGCCGTCCTGGGACATATTGGATTTGGGCCGCGCATTCGCGAAGGAATAGCCGATCCCGTTGCCGACCATGGCGCGCACCGTTTCGAGGTTGGTGGAGCGCATGATGATGTTCGGCGTGGTGCCCGCCTGGATAAACAGGCTGAGGAAATAGTCGCGGCTCCACGGCGTATCCAGCAGCACCACCGGGTACGCCTCAAGGTCCTGCATGCTCACGGCCGGCAAGCTCGCCAGCGGGTGATACTCGCCGACCATCACATACGGCGGCAGCTGCGCCAGGGGTTGGAAATCGATATCCGGGCTGGTCACCAGGTCATAGGTCAGGGCAATGTCCAGCTCGCCGCTGCGCAGTTTCTCCAGCAATTCTTCATGGTTGCCTTCGGCCTGGGTCAGGCGCACGCCGGGAAACGCACGGCCAAAACCAAACACCAGTTCCGGCGTGATCATCGGCGCCAGCGACTCCAGGCAGCCCACCCGCAACGGCCCGCGCACCGTGTTCAGTGACTCCGAGGCGATGGTGTAGAGGTTGGTCATCTGCTCCAGGATCAGCTTGGCCTCCTGCATCACCAGGCGCCCCACCGCCGTCAGCGAAATGCCCTGGGCGTGATGCCTGACAAACAGCTGGATGCCCAACTCGGCCTCCATATGGGTGATCGCCGCCGAGATCGACGGCGACGACACGTGAATGCGTTCAGCTGCAGCACTGATGCTGCCCGCCTCTCCCGACGCGACGAAATACTCCAGTTGACGCTGAGTAATACGACTGAGCATTGCGCCTGCCCCTCAACAATGACTGTACGGGCAGCGTTGCAGGGTTCGTGCCGGGTCCGCCACGAACCGATGAGGGGCACAGGCTTCGGTTTTTCCTAAGCACTACCCCGCGCAAATGCTGGTTTCGCCGGAACCGGGGCGGTGTGAAGCTGGATTCATCCCGCTTCCCATGAGTTGCCGTTATGCCTACCCACACCCGCATCCGCATGTTCAACACCCGGCAGACCTACCCCAACCAGGCCCTGGACAACGACCTGTGCCAGGCGGTCCGCGCCGGCAACACCATTTATGTGCGCGGCCAGATCGGCACCGACTTCGACGGCAACCTGGTCGGCCTCGGCGACCCGCGCGCCCAGGCCGAGCAGGCGATGAAAAACGTCAAGCAACTGCTGGAAGAGGCAGGCTCCGACCTCTCGCACATCGTCAAGACCACCACCTATTTGATCGACCCGCGCTATCGCGAGCCGGTGTACCAGGAGGTCGGCAAGTGGCTCAAAGGCGTGTTCCCGATTTCCACCGGGCTGGTGATTTCCGGGTTGGGCCAGCCGGAATGGTTGATGGAAATCGACGTGATCGCCGTCGTGCCGGATGACTGGACCGTATGAAAGCGGTGATCGCCCGCGAGCCCGGCGGACCGCAGGTGCTGCAATCCGTCGAGCGCCCGATGCCGGATGTGCAAGCCGGTGAAGTGCTGATTCGCGTCACGGCTGCCGGGGTCAATCGGCCCGACCTGATGCAACGCAGCGGCGCGCCAATTCCGGCAGGCGTCACCGATGTGCTGGGCCTCGAGGCGGCAGGCATCGTGGTCGCGGTAGGCAGTGGCGTGGATGAGTTCGCGAGCGGCGATCGCGTGATGGCCTTGCTCAACGGCGGCGGCTACGCCGAGTACTGCGTGGCCCACGCGGCGCACTGCTTGCCGGTGCCTGCGGGGTTGTCGCTGCTCGATGCCGCCGGGGTGCCGGAAGCGGCCTTTGTCGTGTGGCACAACCTGTTTGAACTGGGGCGCTTGCGCAGCGGCGACAGCGTGCTGATCCACGGCGCCGCCAGCGGTGTCGGCAGCTTCGCCGTGCAGTGCGCGCATGCCGCCGGTGCGCGGGTGATCGCCACGGCCGGCGGCCCGCACAAGGTCGCGATGCTGCAAACGCTCGGCGTGTGGCGCGCGGTTGACCGACACCTTGAAGACTTCGTCGAGGCCGTGCACGACTGCACCGACGGCCGTGGGGTCGACGTGGTGCTGGATAACGTCGGCGGGCCCTATGTGGCGCGCAACCTGGCGGCCATGGCCATGGGCGGGCGGCACGTGAGTTTGGCGTTCCTGCAAGGCGCCCATATCGACTTGGATTTGCAGGTGCTGATGCGCAAGAACCTCAGCCTGACGTCCTCCACCCTGCGCCCGAAAAGCCACGCCGAAAAAGCCCGCCTGGCGGCGTGCATCCGCTCACGCTTGTTGCCGTGGCTGGCGGCCGGCGTGGTGCGCCCGCAGATCCATGCGCGCGTGCCGCTGGCTCAAGCCGCCGAGGCGCACCGCCTGCTGGAAGCCAACGCCAATGTCGGCAAAGTCGTGCTGACCGTCGCTGAATAACCTGGAGCCCTTCATGACCCACCGCGTGTTTTTCCTCAATGGGCCCAACGCCAACCTCTACGGGCTGGATAAAAACGGCACCTACGGCCGCGAGAGCTTCGCCAGCATCCAGGCGCGCTGCGAACGCCACGCCGCCGGGCTGGGACTGAGCCTGGACTTTCGCCAGAGCAACCACGAAGGCGTGCTGGTGGACTGGATTCAAGCGGCACGCCTTGACGCCGACGCCGTGGTAATCAACGCCGCCGGGCTCAGCTACAGCTCGGTGCCGATCCTCGACGCGCTGCTGGCCTTCGACGGCCCGATCATCGAAGCGCACATGAGCAACCTCTGGAAGCGCGAGAGCTTCCGGCACCACTCCTACGTCTCCAAAGCCGCCACCGGCGTGGTCGCAGGGCTTGGCGCACTCGGTTACGAACTGGCACTCACCGCCGTGGCGGCATTGCTACAAGAAACCACCACCAGCGCCCACAGCTGAAATTCGGTGATGCCTACACACCTCTTACCTCCCAGGAACCGACCATGTCAGTAGAAACCATCAACACCCTGGTCGTCGGCGCAGGCCAGGCCGGCGTCGCCATGAGCGAACACCTGTCCCTCATGGGCGTCCCCCACATTGTCCTCGAACGCCACCGCGTCGCCGAACGCTGGCGCTCCGAGCGCTGGGATTCTCTCGTCGCCAACGGCCCCGCCTGGCACGACCGGTTTCCTGGCCTCACCTTCGAAGGCCTCTCCCCTGAAGCCTTCCCGCCCAAAGAGCGCATGGCCGACTACTTCGAAGCCTACGTGGATAAGCTGCAGGCCCCCGTGCGCACCGGTGTAGAAGTCCAGCAAGTGGAACGCCACATCGGCCGCCCCGGCTTCAAAGTCACCACCTCGGCCGGCGTGTTTGAAGCCGCCAACGTGGTCGCCGCCACCGGCCCGTTCCAGCGCCCCTCTATCCCCAACATCGTGCCTGCCAGCGCACCGGTTCACCAACTGCACTCCTCCACCTACAAGAACCCCGGCCAACTGCCCGAAGGTGGCGTCCTGGTGGTCGGCGCTGGCGCCTCCGGTTCGCAAATCGCCGAAGAACTGCAAAAGGCCGGCAAAACCGTATACCTCTCGGTCGGCGAACATTACCGCCCGCCGCGCGCCTACCGCAGCCGCGACTATTGCTGGTGGCTGGGTGCGTTGGGCTTGTGGGACGAAGTCAAAATCCAGCCGAAGAAAAAGCACGTGGCCTTTGCCGTCAGTGGCTATGAAGGCGGCAAGACCGTCGACTTCCGCCGCCTCGCGCACCAAGGCATCCGGTTGGTCGGCGTCACCCAGGATTGGCAGGACGGCGTCATGACCTTTCAACCTGGGCTCGCCGAAAACGTCGCCGAAGGCGACCGCGCCTACTTCGATGTACTGCGCGACGCGGATGCCTACATCGAGGCGAACGGGTTGCCGTTCCCCATGGAGCCTGAAGCCTGGGAACTGCTGCCCGACCCTGAGTGCTTGGTGAACCCCATCCTCAGCCTGGATCTGGCGAAGGCCGGCATCACCACCATCCTCTGGGCCACCGGTTTCAGGTTTGATTTCAGCTGGCTGAAGGTCGATGCGTTCGACGAAAAAGGCGAGCCCTTCCACAAACGTGGGATCTCGGCGGAAAGCGGCATCTACTTCCTGGGCCTGCCCAACCTGGTCAACCGTGCGTCATCGTTCATCTACGGCGTGTGGCACGACGCGAAATACGTCGCCGACCACATCGTGCTGCAAAACGACTACAAGTCCTACAAGAAACCCGAGTGAGGCGGCCGACTACTTTCACACACCTCGGCGCGCCCCTGGGACGCGCCGAAAAACCACACCGCCCACAACCACCGCCGCTCCCCCTGTAGGAGCTGCCGAGCCCCAGCGAGGCTGCGAAGAGGCCCGCACCGACAATAAAAATCTCACGCTTCCAGCCCCCCACTTTGCGTAAACTGCGCCCCCTACTCGATCAGGACAACACCACCCAGGAGGGGTAACGCTTGAAACTGCTCAACACCGACACACCCATCACCCGACTCACGCTCAAAGACCAACTGACGGTTGACCCCTACAAGGCCTTGGCACTGCTGGAAACACTCCTGCTGTTTTTTGCCGTGATGGCCCTGGTGCTGTTCGTCGCACACCGTGTCGGTATTACCGACACCTTCAAGAGCGCCCTCCTCTACAGCGGCACCTTCGGCGCATCCATCGGCATGGCGTTCAATATGTACCGCGAAGCCGCCCTGTCGGAGTGGACCTTCGCCGCCCCCGTCAGCCCCATCGCGCTGCAAAACGCCATGCTCAGCTTGAAGTATTCCGAGCGACAGCCAGGTGTGTACGGCCCCAAAAAGCCCATGTTCACGCTGTTGCATCGCTGCGATTCGGAAAGAATCACAGTGACGACCCTGAACGGTAAAACGCACTTCACCGGCCCCGCCAACAAACTCAAAGCACTGTCGGCGATGCCCCTCACTGATACACCCGACACGCAGTGAGGACATGTCCTACAGCAAGCTTCAGCAGCTTGCCCCATTGCCTACAGTTACGTCAGAATCCGCCGGCTTGTGCGCTTGAGTGGGCGTCTCTAAGGTAGTTCGGTCGCTGAAAACTCAGTGATCGGGTTTACTCAGTGATCGGGTTTAGTAGCCCGCGTGACAACATAAAGTGCATGAGCCTCATCAATCAGATGTTCTTGTCTGTGCTTGATGGTGGCTGTACGCAGGGCGCCCTCGGGCGCGCCGGCTTTGTGTGTTTCCCCGGTCTACTAACCTGCGTACAGCCGCAACCCTCTCGTTTAGTAGCGAAAAGGTGTTGGCCCTAATCAGGTACAACACACATGTTCAAAGTCACGCCCAACCCTCCGAACGAGCCGGACCTGAAATTTAACCAGGCTGCGCATCGTGCAATCGATCACTACCTCAATCCAAAAACTGCCCCACCTGTGGCGCCCCTCAGCCTATTCACCGTCGCCGCCAACGCCAGCAACGAAACCCTGATCACCAACAGCTACGAAACCTTCTCCTCGGTAACCGCATTGCTGCTCGACCTGTCAGAGGACTTGACCGGCAAACAGCGGGATGTGGTCCTGGCGATTCACCAGCTGAGTGAGTTGGGGGTGCTGTTGATGGACAGGCTGATGGAGCGGGAGTCGGCTGTAGCAGGCGGGTAAGCGTTCAGCTTTATTACCCCAAAAAAAATCGCCGAGTCGTCGTGATTTCTACATGACGAATCGGCGATTGTGCGACTGAGCGGCTTTGTGGAAGGCATGAACAGACAAGGTCTGTATTGGCCGAGCAGTCAGTCATGCCCGATGGCTTCCGATCCCTCCCCCGGCCCGTGAATGATCAGGGCGCAACACCCGCCATTCTCAGTAACTGAGAGAACTGGTAGATCGCGAGGTGGATGTCATCCCTCGTATCACCATCCCACGCCTCGACCGTTTCCAACTCGGCCCTGAGGGATCCGATGTGCCTCTCGATCTCCGCAATTTCCGCCGGCCCGCATTGCGACGCGATCGCTGCCCATTTTTCATGTGGGATTTGCTGTTGGATGGAAAGGGCTGATCGGGCTTGCGTGAGTAGTGTTGGGAGTCTGCTCATTGAGTGCTGCGGGCCTGAGGCTAAAGGGGGCACCGATTTTAGCCTCGTTGAGGTCGGGGCTCGGCCGATTGCTGCTCTACACGACAGGCAGCAATCGGCCAAAAGGAGTCGGTCTAAGGCGCTTAGGAACTCAGAAGCGATTCAGTCATGCTGCCGCGAGCTATGGGCCCAGAGACTTAACCCGATGGAAAACTACAGTACGCCTGATGATAGGTTTAGAAGTGGAGTGCGTCGATACCTAAGCTCCTTTGTGCGACAGCGCATATTCCACCTAATAATTCCCCAGCGTCATGCACCCGACAGTCTTACTTGAGGCTTCTTAAGTAACATCCCTTTAAGAGTCCTACTCTTTTGGTTCTCTTTTTCAACACTTTCTTTAGCTGAGTCAAGTAACAGCTGGGATGAAAAAGCAGCGATATTTAAAAGCTCCCATATTTCATCATCGCCGAGTTCAGTTACAACGCTTCTTAATGAGAGCTCATAAGGGTAGCCTCGTCTAGGAGGCTCTGACCTGCTGAGAGTAGCAGCCCTAATTAATTCATCTTTTGATGAGCGATTTAGAATTTTGAAGATCGCAGTGGAAAAGGAGTTGATTATTTCCAAATGCAGTTCACATGAAGATATAGTGGTCCTAGAAAACTCCTTCTTCCCTCCTGAACTAACAGTGATAACTGCATTAGGAAGTAGTTTTTCGAGGTAAGTAATTAAGTCGTTAGTATTCTTCTTATTAATTATCGCATTGAGCTCTTCAAGTGCAACGGGAAGATTCTTCAATGTGTACTCCCGAGCATAGCGCACAGGGTCTATTGTTTTTAAAAATTGTAAGACGTGTTCCCACTGGCCGTAATTTTCGAAAGAAACCAGATAGAAATCGATGATTTGCTCATCAGATAGATCACGCACGAAGGCAGCTGCATGATAATCAAGGATGCTTTTGTGTAAGAAGGTAATCATATCAAGACCCTCCTCCAGCATTAAGCAAGCTACCTTTATAATGTCTTCACGGAAGTCCTCATTCCTACATTTTAGATCACTAGCATAGCTTATAGCCTCCCTAAATATTTTGTCGAATTTTGCACTTGACATAGAACGACCAACGCCCTGCTGAATCGTCATAAAGCAAAATGTCTCAAATAGCTCTTTGAGACTGCTTTCCGATAGTTCGGTGTGATGCTGTCGATTAAAACCTGCCTTGAGTTTGTCATGCTTACTAAAAACAGTGCCGAATAATTTATCGAAAAAATCCGCGAGTGTTGTTGGGATTTCTTTTTCTGTTTGGTAGATCATTACAACAAGCGTGAGCATTAACGGCGTGTGAATTACCCCCTTAATATTTTCCTCGCAGTCGTTCAAAGCAGAAATCACATCTGCCCGCTTGGTTTTAGAAGCTATCAACCTTGATACAAACAAGTCGTAATCAGCCGTCTTTAAAGGCTCAAGTTTAATTACTTCAAAGCCTGGTGCATTTTGGATGTGACTGCGCGGACGGCTAGAAACTATTATTCTTAAGCTTGGATGTTTTGTTTGCAGGTAGTCTAGCTGTAGTATGGTTTCCTTGACGCATCCGCTAGGCACTTCGTCAAAACCATCTAGGAGCAATACGATTTTTTTGGAATGTGCCAAGTAATCGAATATTTCTCCATCATCCTTTATTCCGATTGATAGTAGAAACATTGATATTGCATCTGACAGGCTCCGCTTATCTGTAATAGTCCGTAGTTCAATGAAGATAGGGATGGTCGTAGGGGATAGAGCGGAGATCATAGAAGCCGCAAGATATCTCATGAAGATAGACTTACCCTGCCCAACAATACCCTCAATTACAACATTGCCTCCCGGAAGCGAATCGATGTTATCGACATGAATCGTTACTCCATCACGCCATACTTTTGACGGATAATAAAACTTGCTTAAAGAAATTTCCTTTTCTGCAGACCAAATTGTTTTCACTTTATCTATTCTATTTAGCGTTGAAGCTATACCTTTAATACCTGAGTCTGTTTTCCATTTTGAAAGAGCACTCCGAACTTGATCTCTTGCACCTTTATATATATCGGAAATTAAAGGTGTTAGCGCTCTAGAAAGTGCGACAACGGTTATCGAGGTACCAGTCATTTTAATATCCCTATTTTCTAATCGTAACGGTAGCAATGAGGCCCGATGGAGAGGAGCCAGAGAATTTTTAAGCGGTAAAGCTGTTTTCCTGAAAATTCTTAAAGGGCGCCAAACTTAGTTATGGTCGATTTCTTAATTTGCAAAATCTAGCGTGTTGTAAGCTGCTTCATCAGTAAATGCGAAAAGAGCTACGCAATTTTTCACTCAGTTCGAGAACATTTTTTGGATGAACCCGACGATTCTAGTGTCGAAGGATAGCATTTATATCACAGCTTTCGAATAGGATACCAAAGCTACAAATGTGTTGGTATCAAGTGGTACGAGCGGTGCGGAATGTGTATGTTATAGCCCATTAAGCAAGGGCTGCTGGGTTAGGCAATCCAGTCCATCATCGGTTTCGCTATTTTTGCGTTCATCAACAACGTGTTCCGTTCTAGACTAGGGAAGAACCAGGGCCGATTTAGACCGATTGCAGCCCTTCGCGAGGGGCAGCAATCGGCCAAAAGCGGACGTATTGCCAATCGACTTTTTTGAGCTCCGCGAAGTTAAGGCAACATGCTTGATATCGTATTTTTTAAGTCGTCGAATTCTTCAGGGAAGTTTTTATAAACGATACTACACACAAGTATTAAACACCGTTCAGGATCCAGGTTTACTTGCTCACCCACTTCGACAAACTCTTCATGTTTGCCTGCCTGTAATGCGTATTCGACGATTTCGGTAGCGCGCTGAGGCTCAACGCCCAGCTCAACTCCTAGTTCGTGCGGAATTTCGCTGCACTTTTGTAAAAGCCAGGCTTCGGGCCATGTGTCGCCTGGAAGATAACTTGAGCGTGCAAGTAACCAATTATTAATTTCAACATCTTTCCTCTCTGCCATGTTTTTGGCGTGCTCTATATTCTTCGCCTGCAGTTTTCTCTGATCAGCATCGTACACAGCTAATATATTCGCGTGCTCATCTCTCAAAAAATTTGCTGCTAACTGGCGAGCTACTGCGGCGGCGGAGCCTATTCGAGTGATATTTATCCGACTGCGCACACTTCCATTTAGAACAGTTTCAATAATAACTTTTGCGACTGGATCCTCAACGAATATCTCAAGTTCCTTCTCGCCAACAGCTCCCATTTTTGAGAACGCAAACTCTGCTGACACACCTGGAGTTATTTTTGTCTTAGATCCGGTTCTCTCGATAAAAAACCTTGCATCGTCAGGCAAACATTGAAATATTTGTTTTGAGTGTGTCGTGCATACAACCTGAGTCCCCGTACTCATACATACTTCTTTAAGGCGCTCCATAAATAACCTTTGAGCTCTTGCATGCAGACCAAGCTCAATTTCATCGAGAACCAACAAAGCTCCCTCGCCAGAAGCATATATGGTAGAGAAAATATCAAATAGCGCGTTTTCACCTGCCCCCATATTGAAACCAGAGTAAATTACATCACCAACTTTAACAATCGGAAGACCGTACTTTCTGTATTCCAGTTGCCGATAATCATCGTAACGTTTACCAAGGACATAACCAACAGCGTCTTTAACCTTCTGCTCCCAGCCGTGAACTCTCAAATCTTTGAAGGCTCGTGAATAAGATCTTGATTGACTGCGTTCAGCGTGAGGGACAATACGCTCAATCCCCAAAAAAACCACCGTCCGCTTTATTCTGGTGTCATAGTCATTCCACTTCCCACCTGCCTTTTTTTTCCTTACTTGCGACGCGATTCCTTCAGGTGCACTTTTCCAATTATTGTGAGAAAAACTATACCAAATCTCTACTCCTGGAGGAGCGATTTCCTCCGAGTGCTGCACAAAAAAATCAGAAAAGGTGTAATAACTCCGAGTACGCTTTGGAAGTTTGAATCCATTCAATTTGTTATGATAGGCACAAGCGGCGAGCGCTAGCATAGTTGACTTTCCGGACCCATTAACTCCAGCAAACGCAGTTATCGGATAGTTGAGATTCACCTTGAATGACGTTAGCCCACGAATGCCGCCCGTTGAGATTTGGATGCTCCGAAGTAAGGCTTTGGTGTTATCCTTGCAAAACCAATTTCGTAACTTCTTATCTAAATTACTTTCCCTGTACTTCATTGACTCTCCCCATAATTAATTCACAACGGCTTAAGTGCTACGTGGCCATTTGCTATTCCTAGCACAAATTGTGGAGACTATCGAGCCAGCGACGAAAATTTTCTATGACGTATATGGGGTGGCAAAGGTAGACATATCGAATGCCCGCTATTGAGCAGCAGTAGTCTCAGATGAGCGTCGGCTATTGGCCGAAAGCAGCCAGTCACAAGCAAGCAACACCGCCCCTAGCCGCCCTGGTAGCGGAAAGCCCGTAAAGCACGATTCATCTAAGCCTAAACCCAATCGACTACACCAAACAGACACCCAAAACATTAGAATGCGGCCCTCCCCAACCACAAGGACGTAGGCAGCATGATAAAACAACGCTTCTCCCTAGCCCTCAGCCTCCTATGGCGCACCTACCTGGCGTATTTCATCTACTCCGTACTATTCAGCATGGCGCTGGGGTTCACGATCGGTGCTGGATTGCTTGCCAGCCGGGATTTTCTGCGGTTCGGGCCGCCGTTCACGCTCGGTTTGTTTGCGCTGTTGATCGCCGTCCTGGAACTCGGAGGTCGCGTCAATGTGCTGCAGGCCGTGTTCGGTGCGCGGTTGAAGCGTACACAGGCTCACTGGCGGACCTATGTGCTTCAGTTGTCATTGCTACTGATTGCCCTGGCACTCTTGAATGCCTTGTTTGCCCTCTTCGCTCCGTTTGAGGTTTGGGTCTACTACAAAGTCTATGGCGCTCCGTTGCTGTTTGCCGTTGGCATCTTTGTGCTGGGTTGGGCCCAAACGCCGTCCACCGCTGAAACGATCGCGGCACACACAGAAGAGTCATCAGCAACAAGTGCTGCACCTAAGTGGCCATAAGCTGAGGGGCTCTGAGCTTCAGGGCCTGACCCCGAATCCCTTCGCCGATTTTTCATACCTGCGCCTGGCCCGTTCTCGGCTACGCTTTTCCACATTCACTTCCCCGGTGAGCGGGATAGTTGGCAGTGGCAACGAAAGAAACTTGATGTGATGACTCAATCGAGAACGGCCTATGGACATTACGATTTGTCGCAAGCGTGGTTTTTTTGATAGCGCCCATGGACGACGCGTCCCCCTGCTGGTGCTCTTTAACGGCGCGGTTGTCGGCCGTGTTGCAACCGGTGAAGTCTTAGCGCTGACACTGGCGGATGTGGTCGGCACGTTGCAAGTCGGTCTCCTTGACGACAGGAAACCGTCTCGCAGTGGGGATGTTCCTGAGGGCGTTTTCTCCGTCAGTCAGGGCATCAGTATTTCCCCGAGCCCACAGGTTCAGGCTTTTTCGGTAAAGACCCGCAGTTGGGTATTCTTTGATGTTTTTGATTGGGTGTATTTTCGGCCACTGGGGCGCTGGGTGTTCGCGGTCCAGAAAGAAGCCACCTAGCGGACCCTGAATCAGGCTCCGCTCGGGCTTCTCTGCCGCGACGCCCTCTCAGCCCCGCTTCGGCAGCTTCCAATTCGGTCGAATGAAATGGCAGGTATAGCCATTGGGAATCCGCTCCAGGTAATCCTGATGCTCGGGCTCCGCCTCCCAAAACGGGCCTGCTGGCTCGATCTCTGTCACCACCCTTCCCGGCCACAGCTTCGACGCGTCTACATCCGCCGCCGTATCTTCCGCAATATCGCGCTGCTGCTCGCTCAGGTAATAAATCGCCGACCGATAGCTCGGGCCGAGGTCATTGCCCTGCCGGTTAGGCGTGCTCGGGTCGTGGATCTGGAAAAAGAATTCCAGGATCTGCCGGTAACTGATCACCGCCGGGTCAAACACGATTTCAATCGCTTCGGCATGGTTACCGTGGTTGCGGTAGGTGGCGTTCGGCACGTCGCCGCCGGTGTAGCCGACGCGTGTCTGCAGCACGCCGGGGTAGCGTCGCAACAGGTCTTGCATGCCCCAGAAGCAGCCGCCGGCAAGGATGGCGGTTTCGGTTGGGTTGGTCATGGTCTGTCCTTCCGCTCAATGGATACAGGGATAGTTATGGGGCTGGGTTGGCCAATAGCAAGTTGAACGGTGGATTGCCCGAATCAGCCCGCGCGCCTGGCACTGACAGACAACCACTAATCCCGAAGCTTGCGCATTATCTGCAAGACCAACGGTTTCACATATTTCTCACCGGGGTCCGTTTCGGGCGGGTCGTCGCTGCGCCGCCACTCGCCCTGATCGAACGCCTGATACAGCGAAAACGCCGGCTGCGGCAGGTCACGGGACATGCCCACGTCAACGATGGCGTCGATGAGCCCGTTGAGCACGCCGTCGCAGAACGCATAGGTCAAAGTGCCCTGGAGATAGCACTCGGCAAGGCTGATGGACAGGGCGTTCAGCAGCGCTTGCGGTGTCACGCCGAATTTCTCGCATGGGTCGGCCAGGTCATCCAGGGTCAAGCCGCTGGCTTCGGCTTGTGCCAAGAGCCTGTTGAGTTCGGTCTCCGGTAATACACCGCGGCGGCGAGGGGGTGTACGGGGCTCACTCATAAAATTTGCCGGCGAATAAAATCGCCGCGCAGCGTTGCCACACGTTGGGTGCCGTTGCTTGCGTTTGGGCAAGCCCGGCGCTGGCCTCTGCCCACGCGGTTGCCGCCTCGAAAAACGCATCGACAGAGCGGTTTTCCCAACCTAGCGCACCGGGCCCATAGGGCGATGAAGGCGAGGTCTTTTCGATCTCGCGTTCATGGGCGAAATCGGTACCGAGCGCCTCGATAAAACGGATGAACGACGGTTCATCGCTGACGTGCGTCAACAACTCATGAAGGTCCACAGGGCTAGGCATAGGGTTCCAGGCTAGGTGTAACGAGTCGACGCATGCTGCCGCACGGTATCGTCAATGGTCAACTTCGGCGGTGTTGGCCGCTTTTTTGTGGCCAGCTGGGGATGCATTGCGGCTGGTTTCAGGTAATGATGCGCCACCCGAATCAAGGACGATAACAACAATGAAAACTGCCCTGCGCGCCCTGTTCCTGCTGTGCCTGGCCACTCCCGCCGTGGCCGCCGAAAGCCCTGTGGGCTTGCGGACTGCCACCCTCGCGGATGCGAAAAACACTCGCCCACTCGAGCTGGTCGTCTGGTACCCCGCCAGCACCTCGGCCACACCTGAGCTGATCGCCGACAACGCGGTGTTCGTCGGCGCGCTCGCCGTCCCCGACGCGCCGCCCGCTGCCGGTGAGCATCCGCTGGTGGTGCTGTCCCACGGGTACGGTGGCAACTGGCTCAATCAGGTATGGCTGGCGAGTGCGTTGGCGCATCGGGGCTTCATCGTGGCGGCGGTCAACCACCCTGGCACCACCAGCAAGGACCGCAGCCCGCAGGCCGCCGCGCAGTTGTGGCAACGCCCGGCCGACCTGAGCCGTGCTATCGATGCGGTGCTGGCTCAACCGACGCAGTTTGGCGCGGTGGCAAAGACGCGGATTGCCGCAGTGGGCCATTCCCTCGGCGGCTGGACCGTGCTGGAAATCGCCGGCGCACGCTTCGACCCCGACCTGTTCAGCCGCGACTGCAGCGCACACCCCAAGCTCGGCGGCTGCATTGGCTACCAGCAGATGAACCCCGCCGGTACGCCTGCCGGCAAAGCCCAACTGGCGGCGGACTTGAGCGACACTCGCGTCAGCGCCATTGTGTCCTTGGACCTGGGCCTGTCACGCGGCTTGACCGACGCCAGCCTGGCCGCGCTGCCGGTGCCGGCGCTGGTGATCGCGGGGGGCGTGCCGTCAGAGGATATGGACCCCAACCTGGAGTCCGCCGCCATGGTCAAGCGCCTGCCAAAAGCATCGACGCAGTACGTGGAAATCGGCGACGCCACGCACTTCAGCTTCATGACGATCTGCAAGCCGGGCGGCATGGCGTTGATTGAAGAGGATTCCCCGGGGGATGGCATGATCTGCCGCGACGGCGAGGGCGCACGGCCTCGGGCGCAGATTCAGCAGCAGGTGGTGGCGTTGATCAGTGAGTTTTTGGGACGTACAGCGCCGCAAAAAAGCCTCTGAAAAAATAATTGCATCAAATGCGCTGCATGCTTGATCCGAGCCTTTGCTGATAGCTGCCAAATGGTAGGTCGGCGATGAGGCAGGCCAAGCGTTTGGTGCGGGTGTGGAGGCTTATCGTGTCTTCCCTGTGGCGTTCAATAGTCGGTGATTCAGGGCCCGATTACTGGCGAAAGACACGGTGATTCAATGCACGGATCGGCGCTAAAAAGCGACCCAGGCAGCGGCTGGCGATTTTTAAACTGGTATCATCGCGGCCTGTATCCACCAGGTAAAAACCGATGAATCGCCAGAAAAAACTCCAGCAGCTGTTCAAGGCCAAGGCCAAGAAGGCCAGCGCCAAATTGGCGCCGAAAAGCAAGGACCGCTATATCAGCAAGGCGGATCGGGAAAAGCTGGCGGCCGAAGCGGCCCAGGAGCCCAGCCTTTCCCCCGAGGCGTGACTCAGCAACCGCTCAACGCCACCTGCGGCCGCTCGCCGGCAAAGAAAAACGGCCGCAGGCGCACGCCCACGCTATTGCCGATAAACGCCGCTACAAGCCACACCCAGCCATGCAGACTGCCCGAGGCGATGCCGCTGAAGTACGCGCCGATGTTGCAGCCGTAGGCCAGGCGCGAACCGTAGCCGAGCAGCAGGCCGCCGATCACTGCCGCGACCAGCGAGCGCGCCGGGATTTTCAGGCTGGGGGCAAAACGCCCGGCCAGGCCGGCAGCCAGCAGCGCACCGAGGACGATGCCGATGTCCATGACGCTGGTGATGTCTTCCCACACCGGCGCGGCCAGCGCCTTGGCGTTGCCCGGCATCTGCCAGAACGCCCAGCTGGCCACATCCACGCCCAATCCGCTTGCCACCTTGGCGCCCCACAGTGCGAACGCCGAGGTAATCCCCCACGGCCGCCCGGCCAGTGCCAGGGTCGCGTAGTTGAGCAGCGCCAGGCCAATCGCGCCCCACACCAATGGCCACGGCCCGCGCAGGAAGCGGCGCAGGCCCTGGTGCTCGCTGGTCACGCCGGCTTCGAGTTGGCCATGACGGCGTTTTTCCAAGCGCACGGTGACAGCTGCAATCAGGCCGAACACGGCCAGGCTGAGGATCAAGGCCGGCACCACGCCGAAGCTCTTGACGATGGACACGGCCGGGAACGCCGGCAGTGCAAACCACCAGTCGACATGGTGCGTGGCGATCAACGAGCCACAAATAAAGAAGAACAGCGTCACCAGCATGCGCGCATTCCCGCCGCCCACGGTCAACAGCGTGCCGGACGCACACCCGCCGCCCAACTGCATGCCGATGCCGAAAATAAACGCACCGAACACCACGGAAACGCCCGCCGGTGCTACCAGCCCGGCCACCGGCTGCCCGAACAACGTGCCCGCCCCCAGCGCCGGGAAGAACAGCAGCACCGCCACCGCAAGCATCACCATTTGCGCACGCAGGCCGGCGCCGCGCCGATCATTGATGAACACCCGCCAGGCCGAGGTGAAACCAAAGGCGGCGTGGTAGAGGGTCAGGCCCAGCGCCGCGCCGACCACCAGCAACAACACCTGGCGCGAGCCCACGCTGTTTTGCAGGAACAGGGCGCCAAGCACCAGGATGATAAAAGCCACCAACGGCGCAACAGGCGTGCGCGCGGGGGCGAGAGGGAGAGAACTGCTCATGGGGTATCTCGGTGTGAAGGGGTTGAATGCGAGGGGGACGAGTATAAACCCAGGGCACGCGGGGGGCGCGTTGTGCCTGACAGACTTTTTTGTGAGGAGCGATCGTCTTCTGTGGTGAGCGGGCTTGTTGTGGTGAGTGATCATCTTTTGTGGTGAGTGGTCATCCCTTGTGGTGAGTGATCATCCTTTGTGGCGAGCGGGCTTGCCCCGGTACAAACCGGGGACATCGTTTACATTTCTAACCGGGGACATGGTTTACAGGCTAATACGCATGATCAGGAGGTAACTGATCATGCCCTGGAACCAAGAGTCCCCAGCCGACCTTCTGTGGCAAGCGGTCATCCTTTGTGGTGAGCGGGCTTGCACCCGCGTTGGGTTGCGCAGCAGCCCCAATCCAGCAGAATGCGGTGTGTCAGGAACTACTCAGGGAATGGCTTTGGGGACGCTACGCAGCCCAACGCGGGGCAAGCCCGCTCACCACAGGAAGCTTGCTCGCCACAACGAATCCATTCGCCACAAAGACACTGCTACCCGGTCCACGCCCCACAAAAAAATTTAGCAGGCCCACGCACGGGACACATTGGATTATCAAGGTGTCCGTGCTGTGCCTGCCCGACTTCCATTCCCCAGCCGACTTTTTGTGGCGAACGATCATCCCTTGTGGTGAGCGGGCTCGCCCCGCGTTGGGCTGCGCAGCAGCCCCAATCCAGCAGAATGCGGTGTGTCAGGAACTACTCAGGGAATGGCTTTGGGGCCGCTACGCAGCCCAACGCGGGGCAAGCCCGCTCACCACAGGAAGCTTGCTCGCCAGAACGAATCCATTCGTCACAAAGGCACTGCTACTGGCCCACGCTCCAGGCGTACACACGGAACGCGTTGGATTATCAAGGTGGCCGTATCGTGCCTGCCCGACTTCCCGTCCCCAGCCGACTTTTTTGTGACGAACGATCATCCCTTGTGGTGAGCGGGCTTGCCCCGCGTTGGGCTGCGCAGCAGCCCCAATCCAGCAGAATGCGGTGTGTCAGTTACGACTCAGGGGATGGCTTTGGGGCCGCTACGCAGCCCAACGCGGGGCAAGCCCGCTCACCACAGGAAGCTTGCGCGCCAGAACAAATCCAGTCCCCACAGAGAAACTGCTCGCCCTCCCCCACCCCACATGAAAAAAATTTAATACAGCTAAACTGTACAGTTTTCCTGTACCCATGCTACGGTTTCAGCATGACTAAACCACCCTCCACCCCCTCATCGCATTCCGCCGCCACCCTGGCCGCCGAGCTGCGTATCTCCCTGGGCAAGCTGATCCGCCGCCTGCGCGAGCAAACCCATCCGGATGATTTCACCACCGCGCAAAAGTCCGTGCTGCTGCGCCTGGATCGCGATGGCCCGAGCACTGTTTCTGCCCTCGCCCGCGCCGAAAGCGTCAAGCCGCAGTCGATGCGCATCACCGTGGCCGGGCTGGAAGTGATGCAGGCCGTGAGCGGCAAGCAGGACCCAAGCGACGGCCGGCAGACGCTGATCAGTCTCACGCCGAGCTTTCGCAAGCACCTGAGCGAAAACCGCGCGGCCAAAGACGATTGGCTGCTGCGCGCGCTGCAGGAACAACTGTCGCCCCAGGAACAAGACGAACTCGCCGCCGCGGTGAAACTGCTGGAGCGCCTCGCCGACTTTTGACTCTCCCCTACCCGCTTGAGGAAATAGCATGGCTGTCACCTCGCTGGATGCAACAACCGCACTGATCATCGTGGACCTGCAACACGGCATCATCGGCTATCCCTTCATGCACCCGATCGGCGAGGTGGTGCAGCGCTCGCGCACACTGCTCGATGCCTTCCGCGCGCGCGATTTGCCGGTGGTACTGGTCAACGTCACAGGCTTTGCGCCGGGACGCACCGAGCGACCACGGCGCAGCGAAGCCTTGGCGCCCGACTGGGCCGAGCTGATCCCCGAACTCAACCCACAACCCACTGACCTGCGAGTGACCAAACGCAGCTGGGGCGCGTTCGCCAACACTGACCTCGAGGCCCGGCTCAAGGCCCTCGGCGTCACGCAGGTGGTGGTCACCGGCGTGGCCACCGGCACCGGGGTCGAAGCCACCGCGCGCCAGGCCTATGAGTTGGGTTTCAACGTGACGCTCGCCATCGATGCAATGACCGATGCCAACCCCGAGGCCCACGCCTACAGCCTCCAGCACGTGTTCCCGCGCCTGGGCGAGTCGGGCACCACGCAGGCCATCATTGATCTGCTCGACACGCGGGGGAACGAATAACGCCATGAGTTTCCTCGGCACCTTCCGCTCCCTGCGCAGCCCCAACTACCGCATCTGGGCCGCCGGTGCGCTGGTCTCCAACATCGGCACCTGGATGCAGCGCACCGCCCAGGACTGGCTGGTGCTCACCCAGCTCACCCCGCACAACGCCGCCGCTGTCGGCATCGTCATGTCGCTGCAATTCGGGCCGCAATTGTTGTTGCTGCCATGGACCGGGTTTGCCGCCGACCACTACGACCAGCGCAAGCTGCTGATCGTCACCCAGGCGGTGATGGGCCTGCTGGCACTGACGCTGGGGATGTTCACCATCACCGGGTTTGTCGAGCTGTGGCACGTGTACGTGTTTGCGTTCCTATCCGGCTGCGCCTCGGCGTTCGACGCGCCCGTGCGGCAGATTTTCGTCGCGGAGCTGGTGGGCGAGAAGGACTTGTCCAACGCCATCGCGCTCAATTCCACCTCGTTCAATATGGCACGCATGATCGGCCCGGCGGTGGCCGGCCTGACCATCGCATCGGTGGGCACCGGCTGGGCGTTCCTGCTCAATGGCAGCAGTTTTTTTGCGGTGCTGGCCTCGCTGTTCTTCCTGCGGGTGTCGGGGCAGCACGCCAAGGTGCGAGCCTTGCGCACCAAAGGCAGCCTCACCGAAGGCCTGCGCTATGTGTGGGCGCGGCCGGACTTGAAGGCGATCCTGCTGATGCTGTTTCTGATCGGCACCTTCGGCATGAACTTCCCGATTTTCATCTCGACCATGGCCGTGACCGCGTTTCATACCGATGCACGCGGCTACGGCCTGCTGACCTCGACCCTGGCCATCGGCACCATCGCCGGCGCACTGCTGGCCGCCGGTCGCGAACGGCCGCAGTTCAAGTCCCTGCTCAATGGCGCCGCGATCTTCGGCGTGGGCTGCACCCTGGCGGCCCTGGCGCCGAACTACTGGTTATTCGCGGTCGCGCTGGTGATCATCGGCGTCGGCGCGATGACCTTCAGCAACACCACCAACAGCCTGATGCAACTCACCACCGAACCGGCGATGCGCGGCCGCGTGATCGCCCTGCGCGTCGGCGTGGCCCTGGGCGGCACGCCCATCGGCGCGCCCATTGTCGGCTGGGTCGCCGACCACCTGGGGCCGCGCTGGGCGCTGGTGGTCGGCGCGGTGTCAGGCATCCTGGCGGTGGGGGTGGCGGTCTACACGATCAAGCGCCAGCTGGATCGGCCTGCCTCGATTACGTCCGCCCCACCGAGCCCGACACCGGGAGATTCCCCAACAACTTGAGCCCGGTGCTCTTCACGAACGTGTCGTAGTCCATCGGCTTCTGGATGCGGGTTTCGGTGTTGGGCAGTACGTAGGCCCAGGCACGCTGGCTGGAAGCGTCATACACCAGCTTGAACAGGCGCGTCGGCACCCACACCCGGTTGTCGCCGATGGTGCCGTAGCCTGGGTCAAACAGTGGACCGGTGAACACATACACATCGCCGCCGGCGCGCTTGGCGAATTTGCGCACGTCGGCTTCGACCTTGCTCCAGATCTTGCGGTTGTTGGTCGGGTCCTGCGGGACCATGTTCGACAGCGCGAAGGATTGCGCCATGGCATGCGCGTTCGGCGCGTCGGCGGCCGGCGCCTGGTGGCCACGGTCGACGGCCGGGTGCTGGCTGCGGTAGTCGCTCAACTCCGCACGGCCACCTTTGGGAATACGCGGATCGGGGTAGAACTGGTTAGTGCGTTCCTCGCCCTTGGCCTCCTGCAATTGCGCGGCGTTGAGGCGCTCGACCACCACCAGCGGGGTCTTGCTGGTTTGCGAGTACAGCACCGCAAAGGTGTCCGAACACAGCGCCAGCGGTTTCATCGCCGCCGGGACAGTCGCCGTGTTGATCGGATTTTTCGCCGGGAAAAGTTCTGCGCAACCATCAAACGAGGCGTGTTGTTCCGAAGGCGTGTAGGGGTTTGCGGGGGTGCGGGCATCAACGGTGGTGGAGAACAAAAACAGGGCAGACAGTCCGACTGCAATATTGCGTAGGTGCATGGGTAAATCTTCGAAAGGGAATAAAGCGGCAGGCTCCGGCGCGCGGAGCCAAGTGGATGATATTTCGAGGATTATGGACTAGCTAAAGTCAAATTAGTGCCCGACCGCCGCAGGTTTACCCGCTCCCCGCGCCCCCGGTTTGAAGGAATGGGCACGGGCCGCCCAAGTCAGCACCAGCGCCACCCCGATCAACCCCAGCATCGCCCACGGAAACGCCGCCACGCCCCAGCTCTCCAGCAACACACCCCCGACCACGCCGCTGCCGGCAATCGCGCTGTTCCAGGCCACCACGTTGAGTGACAGCGCCACATCCGCGCCATCTCCCGCCGCATCGGCCAGGGCGGTCTGCAGCAAGGTCGCGGCGCCGCCGAAGCTCAGGCCCCAGACTGCCACGCCGAGGTAGATCACCGACGGCAGATTGCCCAGCAGGCCGAACACCACGCTCACGCCCGCAAACATCAGCAGGCTCGCCAGCACCGTGTTGCGCAACAGCGGCTCGACCAGCCGGGCGGTGATCCAGATGCCGGCCAACGCGGCGATGCCGAACACCAGCAACACCAGGTCCACGCGCTCGGCCAGGCCGGCCGGCGCCACGAACGGGGCGATGTAGGTGTAGAGGATGTTGTGAGCGAGCATCCAACTGATCACCACCGCC
Organism: Pseudomonas aylmerensis; assembly: GCF_001702265.1. Taxonomy (GTDB): domain Bacteria; phylum Pseudomonadota; class Gammaproteobacteria; order Pseudomonadales; family Pseudomonadaceae; genus Aquipseudomonas; species Aquipseudomonas aylmerensis. The sequence goes on along the minus strand of NZ_MAUE01000017.1, from coordinate 93,116 downwards.
AGCACCGGCCGCACGCCCGGCGTGGTCAGCACCTTGCCCAGCGACACGCGTTGATGCGCGGGCTGGGGCGCGAAGTCCGGGACTTTCACCAGCACCCAGGCAATCAGCACCAGGCTCACGCCGGACATCAGGCCGAACGTGGTGCGCCAGCCCACCAGGCCGCCGAGCCAGGTGCCCAGCGGCACACCCAGCGACAGCGCAATCGGCGTGCCGACCATCGCCAGTGCGAGTGCCTTGCCTTGTTGGTGCGGCGCGACCATGCGCCGGGCGTAACCGGCCAGCAGGCTCCAGGCCAGCCCCGCTGCGACACCGGCGAAGAAGCGCGCCACCAGCGTCACGCCATAGTGCGACGACCACGCGGTGATGGAGTTGAACAGCAGGAAGCCGACGATGGTCAGCAGCAACACATTGCGCCGGCGCCAGCCACGGGTGGCGATGGTCATGGGGATCACCGCCAGCACCGAGCCCAGCGCGTAGGCGGTGACCATTTGCCCGGCCATCGACGGCGAAATCGCCAGGCCTTCGCTGATCAGCGGCAACAGTCCGGCAGGCAGGGTTTCGGTGACGATGCAGATGAAGCCGGTCATGGCCAGCGCGAGCAAGGCGCCGATGGGCAAACGTTCGGACGAGGCCGATAGGGTCAGTGAGGGCGTCACGGGATACTCCTTGGGCAAGACTTAGATACTGATCGATATAAATGTTGCGGGCAGTCGCTGCGCGTTGTCAACGACTTATGTATCGACTAGTATTTATCTCATTCCCCACCGGAGACCCGACATGGCACAAATGGGCCGCCCCCGCACTTTCGACCGTGAACAGGCTGTGGAACAGGCCTTGCACCTGTTCTGGCAGCACGGCTACGACGCCACGTCTTTGGCCCAGCTCAAGGCGGGCTTGGGTGGTGGTATCTCCGCGCCGAGTTTCTATGCGGCGTTTGGCTCCAAGGAAGCATTGTTCGATGAGTGCGTGCAGCGCTACCTGGCGACCTACGCCCAGGTCACCGAATGCCTGTGGGACGAAACCCTGTTGCCGCGCAAGGCGGTGGAAAGCGCGCTGCGCCAGTCGGTGCGCATGCAGTGTGAAGACGGGCACCCCAAGGGCTGCATGGTCGCGTTGGGCGTGATGAGCGCGCCGAGCCCGGAGAATGCACGCGTGGCTAATGCGTTGACCCAGTCACGGCTGCGCACGCGGGCGGGGATCGTCGCGTGTGTGGAGCGGGCGATGCGGCTCGGCCAGTTGCCGCAGCACACTCAGCCGGCGGTAATGGCGAGCGTGTTTGACAGTTTTCTGCAGGGGGTGTCGATCTTGGCCCGGGACAACGTGCCCCATGCGACCCTCGACGCGGCGATCAGCCAGCTCATGCTGGGCTGGGATGTCGCCGCCTCTATCGCGCCGCCCTTTCATCCCGGTGCTGCATCAGAAAATCCACAAACGCGCGCACCCGGTGCGGCACATAGCGACCATGGGGATACAGCAGGGTAAACGGTCGCGAACGGCCGCCATACGCCTGCAGCACTTGCACCAGGCTGCCGTCCGCCAATTCCTGCTCGACGATGAACTTGTAGGTCTGGAACAACCCCGCACCATGCTTGGCCAGGGTCACGCCGCCGAGGACATCGTCGGAACAGCTGTACCCCGCCTCCCCCGCGAACTCGTGCGCCTTGCCGTCCACCTGGAACAACCACGGGATGCGGCGCCCATTGCTCGGCAGTTCGTACTGGATGCATTCGTGGGTAGGCAAATCTTCCAGCGTCTGTGGGGTACCGGCGCGTTGCAGGTAGGACGGCGCGGCCACCACCACCAGTTCGGCATCTTCCAGCAGGCGTGCGATCAACGACGAATCGGGTTGCGCGCGTACGCGCACGGCCAGGTCATAGCCCTCGGCGACGAAGTCGATATTGCGGTTGCTGATGTGGATATCCACCGTGACCTGCGGGTACAGCGCGCGAAACTTCGGCAGCAGCGGCAGCAGGCGATGATGGCCGTAGGTGGTCGGAATGCTGATGCGCAGCAGGCCGGAAGGCACGGACTGCGCGCCCATCACTTCCTGTTGGGCTTCCACCAGTTGGGTCAGGGCTTGGCGGCATTGTTCGAAGAACGTTCGGCCGCTGTCCGTCAGGCGAATGCTGCGGGTGGTGCGCACAAACAGCCGCGAGCCCAGGCGTTCTTCCAGGCGCGAGACGCTGCGGCTCACAGCAGCCGGGGTGACGCCGGCGACCTGCGCGGCGGCGGTGAAACTGCTGGCTTCGGCTGCCAGGCAAAACAGCTCGATACTGCCCAGCTGCAAATCTTCGAAATGACGCTTCATGAGGGAGGCTTCTGACTCAACGGCAGCGAGTAGCGGTTTGATGGATGACACGCCCTGTTTATCAGCAGTGCCAGGATAAATACAGCGTTCGGCACCGGCCACGCTTGCTTTCGCTGATGGCACACCGCTAATTTTGCGAACAATTCTTAACCGCGCACGTATCTTTCCATGTCGGCCAGCAACCGTCCCTTGAAACAGGCGGTCCATGCGCTCTACGCCGAGCACCATGGATGGCTGTTCGGCTGGCTGCGCAGCGGCCCTAATAAGACCGCTGCGGTCTTTCAGGTAGATCCGGTACTCAGGTTTTAGGGGGGCTTCGCCCCCCAACGCGGGGCAAGCCCGCTCACCACAAAAGGAAGTGTGCTCATCACAATAGGCTCGGCCTCGTACCGCGATTCAGCCCAGCCCTACCAACAACGCCTCACTCACCCCCGAGGCTCGCCCTCGAACAAAATCTCCCACGGCCTGTGTGCTTGTTTATGGCAGCAGCAATGGTTGTGGTGAGCAGTCCCACGAGTGAGCAGGTCTTTTTTTGTGGTGAACAGGCCTGTTTTTGTGGTGAGCAGGTTTGCTTTTTTGTGGTGAGCAGACCTGTTTTTTGTGGTGAGCAGGCCTGTTTTTGTGGTGAGCGGGCTTGCCCCGCGTTGGGCTGCGCAGCAGCCCCAATAAGACCGCTGCGGTCTTTCAGGTAGATCCGGTACTCAGGTTTTAGGGGGGCTTCGCCCCCCAACGCGGGGCAAGCCCGCTCACCACAAAGGAAGTGTGCTCATCACAATAAGCTCGGCCTCATACCGCGATTCAGCCCAGCTCTGCCAACAGCGCCTCACTCAACCCATGAGGCTCGCCCTCGAACAAAATCTCCCACGGCCTGCGTGCTTGTTTATGGCAGCAGCAATTGTTGTGGTGAGCAGACCCACGAGTGAGCAGGCCTGTTTTTGTGGTGAGCGGGCTTGCCCCGCGTTGGGCTGCGCAGCAGCCCCAATAAGACCGCTGCGGTTGTTCAGGTAGATCCGGTACTCAGGTTTTAGGGGGGCTTCGCCCCCCAACGCGGGGCAAGCCCGCTCACCACAAAAAAGCCCGCTTGCCACAATAGGCTCGGCCTCATACCGCGATTCAGCCCAGTTCTGCCAACAACGCCTCACTCAACGCATGAGGCTCGCCCTTGAACAGAATCTCCAGCGGCGCGCTGGTGTCCAGGTGCCGATACTGCGCGCTGCGCTCGGCGAAGTCGCCTGCCAGTCGCACAGCGGCCGCTATGTACTCTTCATGGGTCTGTGCAATGCACCACGGCGCCAGGCCGACTCGGCGAAACAGCCCTTCGTCGATATGCTCGAACACTTGCGGACCGGTCTTGCAGACGCCCGGCAGGCCGACGGTCAGCGCGTCGATGATGCCGTTGGTGTTACCGAACGGAAACGGGCTGAGGAACAGGTCGCAGCGGTTCAACGTGGCCATGTAATCGGCATAGGGCTGATGCGGGTACACCGTGGCATCGCCGACATACCGCTCGATCAGCCGCACCAGTTGCGGGAACAGCAGCCCTTGCGCCTGCCCCACCAGAAAGTGAAAACGCACGCGCTTGCCGCAGGTGTGCAACGTGCGCACGGCAATCGCCTCGCACGCGCGCAGGAAGGTCGGGTTGAGTTTCATGGTGGTGGCGGCGATGGCGACGTTGACCCACGGCGCGTCCTCGCGCGCCAGCCGTGGCAACTGCACCGGGATCGCCGAGGGCCGATACGGCTGCCCGTTCGCCGGCAGTTGCAGCAGGCGTTCGGTAAAGCACGTGGGGTCGCCGACAAAATCCGCTTCGACGCTGATCAGGTCGATATGCCGCGACGCCGTGGTCGCCGGGTGCCCGAGGGCAGCCACCTGCAGCGGCGCGAAGCGCAGGTTGCTGGCGAACAGGGTGATCTGGAACATGCCGACACTGGGCATGTAGAACACCTCGGGCCGGCGTGCACGGGCGATGGCCGAGATCTGCCGCAGGCAGGCAAACAGGTCATCCGGCTCCGACAGCTCGATAAACTCATCGAACACTGCCCGTCCGAGTTCATCCACGTTCGCCGCATACCCCAGCGCCACCACGTGGAAATCCCGCCGCGCTGCCTGCAACGTCAGCGAATGCGTGCGGTAGATCGAATGCCCGCCGGAGAACCATTCGAGCAGCACCAGCATCAGCGGTTTGTCACGCACCGGCGCGGCAGCCGGGGGCACGCTAGTGATGCCCACGCTGGCGAGCTTGCGTTCGATCAGCGTATTGATCGAGGCCTTGATGCGATGGCGCTCGGGCAAGTCGGCGTAGCTGCAGTGCATGTACACGTCGTGCAGTACGTTGAGCGGCAGCGTGTCCAGGCTGTCCAGTTGCTCCAGGCGCCCCGGCAGCCAGGCCAGCAAGGCCTCGCGCTTGGAGTGCGCGGCCGGGGTGCCGAGAAAGCGCGGCGACAGCAGCGCCATGCACAGCGCCGCCGCCAGCGTCGGGTTCTGCGCCCACAGCAGGTCCACGTCCAGCGGCAACTGGGATTCCGGCGAATACAACAGGCAGAACTTCACCAGGTCCTGCTCGGCCAGGCGGTAGTCACCATCGTCGGGCCCCAGCAGGTTCAGCGCGCGCAGGATGTGATCCGCATTGATAAAGGCACTCGCGGCAAACAGCGAGGACAGCCAGCGTTGCAGGTTGATCAACTGCCCAAAGCCCCCCGGGCTGAGGCTGAATCCGGGGTCGGAAAACAGTGCGGTGATCGCGCAGGTAATGCGCGTCAGCACGTGACTTTCCAGCTCGCCAGGACTGATTGCCGGCGACACACTGAGGGAAAACTGCTCGGAGAATTTGCCGTAGTTGCGGTCGATCAGTTGCAGCAAACGCACCAGTTCACGCGCGCCGCCTTCATGGTCGCGGGTGTAGCACAGGTATTCGAAGCCCTCCAGGGAGAACAGCGGCTCGGTCATAGCGGTCGCTCCACGTCGATCTGCACCTCATCGGCGTCCCGGCTGCGAGCGGTGAGCGGCTGGCTCCAGGTGCCGCCGACCATCTGGCTCTGGTGGTATTGGCGCGTCGGTTCGGTACGGGTCTCCAGCAGGTTGTTGTGGATCAAGCCGCCGCGACTGATCAGCACCGCGCCGTTGCCGGTGGCGGTGATCGACGCGGTGCCGTTGCCTTGGTTGAGGTAGTTGCCTGACGGCGTATCGAGGTCCAGGCGCAGGGTGCCGTCCACCACTTGCAGGGTGTTGGTGCCGTTGTCGAAGCTCAAGGCGGCGCCACTGGCACTGCGCGCGGTGACGGTAAGGTTGCCACTGCCGCCGGTCATCACGTTGTTGAAGCCGCGCGCGTTGGTGGCGTTGAACGACAGCCCCGGCCCCGCCCCTTGTGCGGTGCCTTGCAGGCGAATATCGCCGCTGCTGGAAAGCACATTGACCCCATTGCCCGCACCCGAGGCGCCGCTGCGAATGCTCAGGCCCGGTGCGCTGGAGGCCGGTCCCGAGGTGCCGCTCAAGGTCAGGTCGCCGTCCTGGGTGGTCAGGTTGATCACCGAGCCGGTGCCGGTGGAGTTGACCACCGTGCCGGAGTCACCGGCACTGCGGCCCTCGATGAAGATATCGCCGCCCGCGCCCGCGTTCAGCGTCACTACGCCGGTGGTCGAAGCCGCGAGGAACACACCTCGGCCCGAATCCGCCGCGCCCTGCACCGTCAAGGTGCCGCTGCCGACGCTCAGGGTTTGCGTCGACGTTGTCGCCGTCGAGCACACCAGCACGCCGCTGCCCGATACGGCGCTGCCGCGCAAGGTGAGGTTGCCGCTGCCGGTGGTGGCGATGGTGTTGCTGGTGCTGAAGATGCGCGTGCCATTGCCGCTGCCGAGGTTGCTGCTGTCGATGTTGATATTGCCGACACCCGAGGTCTGGAGTGTGCTGCCGCCAGTGAGCACGAAGGCATCGCCAGTGCCGGTGGTGCTGGCCTGCACGGCGGTGATACTGATATTGCCGCCACCCGCATCCAGGGTGCTGCGGCTGATATTGATCGCGGTCGCCGTGGAGCCTGCGGCCAGGCTCGACGAGGTGGCGCCGCGCAAAGTGATGTCGCCGCCGCTGGTGCTGATGCGCGTACCGTTGGTCAAGGAAATACCCACGCCATTGCTGACGTTGGTGCTGGCCCAGGACGTCGCCGGGTCGACCGCCCCACTGATGGTGAGGTTGCCGCCGTTGGTGCTGATGCTCGCGTTGCTCAGGGCCACCGAGCCGTTGCCGCTGTTGTTGAAGTTGGACACCAGCGACACATTCAGGGTCTTGCCGGTGCCATTGCTGATGCTGGTGTTGGTCATCACGATATTGCGGTGGGCCTGCAGGGTCAGCGTCGCGTTGCCCACGCCCTTGACGTTGGACAGCACGTTGATGTCCCCCGAGGTGCCGGCGCCCGATGAGGTGGTCACCAGGATATTCGCACCCTCGGACAACGACGCATTGAGCGTCGCCGAACTCAGGTTGGAACTGGCGCCGGCATTCGGCGTGAACGGAGAGCTGGTCGACGTGCCGCTGCTGGCGCCGCTGGTGATGTTGATGTTGAACGGGTCGATCAGCCACGTACCGCCCTGCCCCGACACCGCACTCAGGTCGACGATGCCGGCGATGTCCAGCGCGTGCCCGGAGGTTTCCACCAGCCCGCCACGGCCCTGGCGGCCGGCGCCGCGCACGCTGATGTCGCCGTAAAATTGAGTGTTGTCCTTGGACCACAAGATGACTTTGCCACCGTCGCCGCTGCTCAAGGCATTCGCACTGATGCGCGCGTCACTGCCCATGAAGGTGCTGTCGGCCTGGTGCAGGTTGCCGCTGCCCTGGTAATCGCCGCCCATCAACACCGTGCCGCCGCCGAGGTCGCCGTCGGCATCGATGCGGCCGCTGTCGAACAGGCCGACATACTGCCCGGTCATGGTCACGTTGCCGCCGCGCGCACCCAGCTGCTTGCCCGAGACATCGAGCACGCCGCCGTTGACCACCACGCCACTGTCGCCGCCATCGAGGATGATCCTGCCGTTGCGCTGTTGCAGGCTGCGCGCCTCGATCACGCCCTGGTTGTTCACCACATTGCTGAGCATGGCCTGGGAGTCGCGGGCGGTCATGGTCACCGCACCGCCGTTGGCGCTGAGCAGCCCGCGATTGATCACGCTGGCGCCGATGGCCGGGTCGTTGACCTCGACATTGATCAAGCCGTCGCCGGTGAAATCCAGGGTGATTTTTTCACCGCCGCCGAGCACCACCGAGCCCAGCCGCGCAACCACCGTGCCTTCGTTGCGCACCTGGCTGCCGAGCAGCGCCACGCTGCCGCCGTCCCGCGCGCGGATAGTGCCCTGGTTGACCACTGCACCGCCGCCCTGGCCGGCAAACACCTGCTTGCCGGCCATGAAATCGCTGTTGGAAATATTCAGCGAACTGGCGACCAGCCCACCGACATCCACCATGGAGCCGGCGCCAAACAGCACGCCCTGGGGGTTGATCAAGAACACCTGGCCGTTGGCATTCAGGTGGCCGAGGATCTGCGAGCCGTCGCTGCCGGTCACCCGATTGAGCGCCACTGACGACGCGCCAGGCTGGAGGAAATTGACCTGGGCGTTCTTGCCGATATTGAACGTGTCCCACGTGGCGATCAGGCGGTCGCTGCCCTGGTTCACCGTGAGGACATTGCCGTTGCTGGTGATGGTGCCGCTGCCTGCGACCACCTGGCCGTTGGTGGGCAAGGCATTGTTGTCCAGGGCCAGCGCAGGCATCGGCACCAGGCCGTACAAGGCGCAGAGCACGGCAAAACTCAGGGGCTTGAGTACAGGCAGTGCGGTGTGACGGTGTTGTTTGCTCATGGCCTGCTCCTCAGAACGAATAGTTGATGCCAGTGCCGATGGCGCTGATGGTGGTGCCCGCGCCCGGCGAGTAACCGCTGGCCGCGTAGACCCCGGTCAGGGCGAAGTTGTAGTTGGCCAGGGAGTTGTTTTTCAGCAGCACGTACTGGCTGAACACATCGATGTTCTTGGTCAGCTTGTAGTTGGCGCCGATGGCGTACTGGGTGGCGCCCATGCCATGGGTGTCGCAGTCGACGGCGGTGGCGCGGATCATTTCGCACTTGCCGGCCAGCGCCTTGCCGTAGCTGGCCTTCAGGCGCCAGGCGCCGATCTTGTGTGACACGCCGAGCAGGTAGGCACGGCGCCGGTACTCGGAGAGATCGCTGGAGGTGGTGCTGTTATTGATCACGCCGTCTTCGGAGTACGACAGGTCATCGGCAATCGCCGACACCGTGGTGTTGCCGAAGGTATAGGCCAGGCCGTAGCGGAAGCTGAAGTCATCCGAGGAGGTACCGTCGGTGACATGCGTGCTGCTGCCCACGCCCCGCGCGTTGCGGCTCAGGTTGGTGATGCCGAAGTAGTTGATGTGCCGTTCGGCCGCCACCACGGCGGTGAAGCCCCGGTAGTTCCAGACCAGGCTGCTGCCGTAGATGTAGCCCTTGTCGACGTCGCTGGCGGCGCTCATGCCGTTGTTCGAGTAGGCCAGCTTGAGCTGCAGGCCGTTCCACTCCGGTGTCCAGTACTGCACCACGCCGGCCTGGCGCCGGTTGAACGCAGCGTCGCCATTCACCGAGGTGTCGTTGTAGCTTTGCGGGCCGTTGACGTTGGTGGACAAGCCGGCGCTGAAGCCCGGCGAGCCGATGATGTTGAAGTACGCGGCGCTGGTCTTGCCGTTGAACGGGTCGAGGCTGGTGGTGGCTTCTTTCATCGGCATGTCCCACACGCCGTAGAGCAAGGTGCCGTAGTCGCCGTTATTGAAGGCCGCGCCGGTGTTGCGCAACTTGGTGCTGGGCGACGCGGATTTCACCACCGAATCATCGTTGCTCTCGGTGTAGTTCATCGAGATGCCGTATTCGAGCTGCCACAGCAGCTTCCAGTCTTCACTCAGGCCGTAGCCGCCGTGCACACCGATGGCCGACACGTTGTCGCGGGCGCGCCAGAAGCTCGCCATGTTGCGCCCGTTGGGCGTGGCCAGGCGGCTTTGGTCGTTCGGCCCGGCCGAGGTCGCGCCACGCCGGTCGACGTATTCGGGGACGATGCCGATGCTGCCGTAGAACACCGTGTCGGTCTCGGCCACCTCGAAGTCTTCGCCCTTGGAGCCGATGTCGCTGGCCAAGCCGGCAAACGCCTGCGGCGAACCGGAGATCGAGAACCACAGGCGCTTGGCCGCGCGGTCGTCGCTGGTGGGGTCTTCACCCGGCGAAAACGCCAGGCTGGCGTTCATCACCAGGTCGCGGTGATAGAGGTTCAGGCCCACGCCATAGCCGTAGCGCGTGAGGGTATTTTCGCTGTTGTCCCACGGGTTCTTGTTGACCGTGACCTTGCCCGCATCGGCAAACAGCGTGCCCTCGGCAATCGCCCCGGACACACGCCCCAAGTATTTGCGTAGCTCCAGGCGGCCCAGCAGCCCTTCGTCGCCCGCCACTTCTCCGACCGGGTACGCGCGCACGCCGTTGGGGCCACCGAGGCTGAGTTTTTCCGAAGAATCGAGGTTCTTGTCGGCCCACTGGCCGGTCAACGAACCGAACAAGGAGTAGCCGTTGCCCAGGTACTGCAGGCGGCTGAAATTCGCATTGGCCTTCTTGTAGCGCCCAGCGGCATTGGCGGTGAGCGCATCCAGCGCGGCGTCGGCTGGGGTGTTTTTATCCAGGTCGCCAATGCCATACGCCAGGCTCCAGGCATTGTTGCCCTGCCAGTCATCGCGCCAGTTGCCGTACAGCGTGGCGCTGCGAAACACCGCGGATTTGTTCACGGTAAACCCGCCGGCCGAGTCTTCGAAACGCCGGTGATCCTCGGCCAGGTTTAAGCTGATGTTGCTGTCGCGCGAGCGCAGCAGCGCGCTGTTGATAAACACCGAGGACACCTCGGCGGTGCCGTCCGCGTCCAGGCCCTTGAGGTTCTTGCCGATGCTGTATTCCAGCTCGGCGTAGTTGGCGCCCACCGAGATCCCGGTAGCACCGAGCGGCTGCTGGTAGCCGACGCCCTTGATGTCCAGGCCTTCGAAGGAGTTCTGCGAGGTGACGGTAAAACTGTCGCCAATCCCCAGTGCATCATTGAGGCTGACGCTCGACGTGAGGCGGTTGGTGCCGGTGTAGTAGTTGCCGTAGTTGTCGATGGCGGCGCGGGCGGTCCAGGCGGTCATTTCGCTGAGCTTGAGCACGATGTCGGCCGCGCCCGGCTGTTGCGAGGGACGCAAGATGCCGTGCACCGACACTCCGGTGATGTCGGACAGGCGCAGCAGCACGCGCTCCAGGTCCTGCTCGCGGATGATCGTGCCGGTCGGCAATGCGTTGACGAACTGCTGCTGCACACCGGGGCGCAGGCGCACATTCGCGTCCGGCAAGGCGCTGACCTGGCCGATCACTCCTTCGGAAACGCCCACGATGACCTGGCCGTCCTGGATGTCCTGGGCCGGCAGATACGCCCGCGCCACCAGGTAACCCCGCGCCCGGTACAGCGCGGTGACTTGCGCCGCGGCTTCGCGCAGGCCGTCGAGGCCGAGGGTCTTGCCCACATAGGGTTGCAGCACGGCCTGCAACTGGGCATCGCTGAGTTCGCGATTGCCGTTCACCACGAAGCGCTTGACCTGCAGCTGCAAGGTCGAGGCGCTGGCTGTGGGCGCCGGCTCATCGCGCTGGCTTTCGATGTGCACACTGCCGGGCGCTGCCGGCTGGGCGTTGTCCGTGGGACGCAGCACCGAGCGGCTGTTATCGAACAGGGTGCCGGACGATGGCAGCGTATCGGCCTGGGCATGGGCGGCGATCAGGGCAGCGGCCAGCAGCGACAACGCGCCAGGCCCCCAGGCGCGGGGCGCCCGGGTATTCGGGAGAGGTTGGCTCATACAATGCTCTTATTGTTTTTATCGAGACGCGGCGTCAGGCAGCAGCGTTGAACTCAGGGAAACAGCATCCGCGCGACGGCTTTGTCACCCAGCAGGCGTGCCGCGTTGTGGCCGATCCCCGGGATCGTGTGCTGGGGGTGGCGCAAGGGAATCTGCCATTGGCTGGCCAGGAACTGCTCGTAGCTCACGTAGTTCAACTGGCGATCCAGCCGTGTCGCGCCCTGGAAGCTGGCCCCGCAGGAGCTGTCCAGCACACGGCTGGTAGGGTTGTTGTCCTGGGCGCCGACCAGATAGGTGATGTCGCGCGCGGCATAGCGGGCAAACACCTGGCGGCTGGTCAGTTGCTGCTTGAGCAGGTACGCCGGCGCGCCGTCGAGGCCATAGCGGTAGCGGCTGTAGCTGGGGCACATGATGGTCACGACCGGCTTGAACGCGCCGTCCTGCAAGCGACTGTCTTCGAAATACACGTAGCTCGACGGGCTGGCGACCACGTAGCGAATGCTCAGGCCACGGGCCTTGAGGCCGCCGTCGAGGTCATTCATCACCGCGTAGCGCTGCATCAACTGCGCGCCCGCCGAGTGGCTGACCATCACGATTTCCTTGAGCGCAGGATAACGCTGGCGATCGGACAAATAGGCGGCCAGATCGTCCAGCACCTGGAACGCCGGGATGCCCTTGTGGCCGTATTGCGATTCGATGCCGTGCATCCACTTGTCGCGTGGCCACAGCGGCATGTCATCGCTGATGCCCGAGTCGGTCGGCGTGAGGAAATTCGGCGCCAGCAGCAGCGTGCTGGTGTTCTGCAGGCGCGCATTGCCGAGCAGCTTGCGGCCGGTCTTGAAGTACTCGTCGCCGTCACGCTGCACGCCATGCAGGATCACCACCGCGCGTTCGATGGAACTGGGCGGGTTGTACAGGTCGGCGTTGGCGTAGACCAGGAACGGGTAGGCATTGCCGTCATGGCCCAGGCGCAGCACCTGGCGCGCATCGGCCTCGGGCTTGTCGACGCTTTCGGTGTGCACATCGACCTTGGCGCAGCTGGTCAGCGTGCCCATCAGGGCCAGGGTGCCCAGCAGGGTGGTGAAGGGTTTCATGGAGGTGGACAGGCGTATGAACATGACCGGGCACTTCTCTTGTTTTTTTACGAGCCTATCAGTGCCGTCCACCTATGAAAAATATCTAAATAACGGGGTTTGGATACTTTAAAAATATGACAGTCACTCGCTCACCGGCACCGGCTCGGCGATGGTCAGCAGCACCAGGAAGCTGGCGAACGAGCCGATGGCCATGAACAGGAACACTTGGGACCAGCCATAACTGTCGAGCAGCAAACCCACCAGGAACGGTGCTGCCGCGCCGCCCAACTGCCCGCCCATGTTGACGATGGAGCTGGCAATCGGGAAGGTCTTCTTGGTCGCCAGGCCCATCGGGTAAACCATGTAGGAGGAGTAGCCGATGCTGATCAGCGTGCCGGTGAGGAACAACAGCGCGGCATACAGCGTGGGGTCATTCGGTGAATTGATCAGGGCGTACATGGTGCCGACCGTGGCCAGCGCCGAGAGCATCATCCCCGGCTTGCGCCGCTTGCCCAGCACGCGGTCGGACAGGATCCCGCCGAGCAGGTTGCCGCAAATGGCGCCCACCCACGGCGCGGCCGAGACAAAGCCCATGTGCATGATCGAGAACTGCTTGACCGTCATCAGGTAGGTGGGAATCCACGACAACAGCACCATGGTGATGCCCACCTGGAAGCTGTAGCTCAGCGCGCAACCGACCACGTTCCAGGAGCGAAACAGGCCACGACTGGTGGCGATCGGCGCCACCGGCCGGACCCGGATAAACGTATCCAGGCGCTTGAAGTGGCGCTGGGCGCCTGCGGTTTTCTGGGTGATGACGTTGTTGCTTTCATCGGTGATATACGCCAGCTCGCCGGCGTTGACGAAACGGCTTTGCGCGGGCTGGTTGGCCACCAGGAAATACCAGGCGATGGACAGCAAAATCCCCGGTATGGCGAAGATGTAGAAAATTTCGCGCCAGCCCCACATCGCCACGATCGCCACGCACAACGGCGGCACGATCACCGGGCCGAACTTGACCGCCGCAAGGAAGATACCGGTGGCCGTGCCCTTCTCTTTCGCCGGGAACCACTGGTTGATCGTCGAGGCGATGCCAATCGGCAGCGGACCTTCGGCAACGCCGAGGGCAAAGCGATAGATCTTCAGCGCCAGCACCGAATTGACCGTGCCCATCAGCGCAGTGAACACCGACGTGGCAATCATCGAAAACGAGAAAATCTTGCGCACCCCGAAGCGGCTGGAGGCAAAGCCAGAGGGAATCTGCGCCAGGGCGTAGGCCAGCAGAAACACACTCAGCAGCGCCCCGGCCTCGGCGTTGGTCATGGGGTATTCCTCGCGGATAAACGGCAAGGCCACGCCGAGGTTGGCGCGGTCGGCCGACGCCACGGTGTACACGAGGAAAAACAGCCCAGCGACGATCCAGCGAAAACGCGACGGTTTTTCAGTGGTGGAGTCCTGAATACTCATACGGAATACCTGATTTTATTATTGGAATGTGCCGTGTGTGCCGAATCCGGGGTGCAGGCTCCCGCTGAGGCGTGTTGAAAGCCTCACGTCAGGTGTTTCTTCGGGTCCTGGTGAATCTCAGGCAGGAGTCATTGCCCGGTCTCGTGGCGCCGACTCTAACGCATATTGTTTTAGTTTTGTATTTTTTTATCGACGAACGGGCGACTCGTTGCGGCGTGCCATAAAGCGCAGGTAGGCCATGCGAATATGGGTCTGCATGGCGTGCCGGGCCAGTTCGCCGTCGTTCTGCTCGATGGCGTAGGTGATGTCCAGGTGCTGCTGCAGGCTGCGCTCCAGGTCCGCCGGACGGTAGAGGAAAAACGAGCGGGTGATCACCGGCATGTCGATCAGCGTGGCGAGCATCGACTTGAGCCGTTGCGAGCGCGCGATCTCCAGCACCTGGCCATGAAACGCCCGATTGGCTTCCTGCACACGCAGGGTCACATCCGCACCTTTGCCGGCGATGGCAGCTGCCATCTGCTCGTTGATACGCTGCAACTCGGCCACGTCCTGTGGCGTCGCACGCTGGGCCGCGAGCATTGCCGCATGGGGCTCGAGCAGCTCGCGAAAGCTGAACATCTCTTCCAGATCCCATTGGGTCCAGCCGGCCACGAACACACCACGATTGGCCTCGATCACGGCCAGCCCGTCGTCCACCAGCTTCTTCAGCGACGCGCGCACCGGCGTGCGGCTCAGGCCGAACTCCTTGCCCAGCGGTTCTTCCTTGAGCTGCGTGCCGGGCTCGTACTGGCCGGCAATGATGCGGTTGCGCAAGGTCTCGTAGATGAGATCGTTGGCCATTTTTCCCTTCTGATCATTTGAATTTCAGCGGTTCTACCGTGGACGCCCCTGCCATGCAAGCAGTCGATTTCGTCACCTGCGCCTGGGCACCCTCCTGGCACTTTGTACAAAAATCGTTTGCAATCGAACAAATTGTATTTTAATTGTATTGCCACCTGAATCCGGAGGCGACATGAAAATAACAATCGTAGGGCTCGGCGAAGTGGGCCGTTGCTATGCCCAGGCCCTGGCCAATACCACCACGGCGCAATTGCTGCTGTGTGAGCAACGCATTGCCCCGGCAGCGCAGACACTGGCGGATAACATCGGCGTGCCGATCCACTCATCCATCGGCGCGTGGCTGGCTGACTCGGACTGCGTCCTGTCCTGCGTGGTGGGCACCCAGTCGCTGGAGGTCACCCGCGAATGCCTGGCGCACCTCAAGCCCGGCGCCCTGTTCGCCGACCTCACCACCGCCGCGCCCGAACGCAAACGGATCGCTGCAGAGGAAGCCGCACAGCAACAGATCGATTACGTCGACGTGGCGATCATGGGCGCCATTGCCTACCTGCGCGAACAGACCCCGCTGCTGTGTGCCGGCGCCAAGGCCGATGCGCTGGTCGAATTGTTGAACGCGGCCGGTGCCCGTGCACGCGCCCTGCCGGCCAGCCAGCCGGGGGATGCGATCACCCTGAAGATCCTGCGCAGCGTGTTCACCAAAGGCATGGAGGCCCTGGCCGTGGAAGTGCTGCTGGCCGCCGAGCGCCAGCAATTGCGGGGGGCGCTGTACGAAGTGCTGGCCGATATCGACCAGGCGCCCCTGCCCGCCTTCCTCGAAATGCTGGTGTCGACCCATGTGGTGCATGCCACGCGGCGCCTGCACGAAGTCGAAGACGCCGAGCGCCAGCTCGCCTCGCTGGGCATCGCCAGCAGCGTGCTCGGTGGCGTGCGCCAGCGCTTCAGCCACAGCAGCCAGGGCCTGGCGGTTGAGCCGATCAGCGAAGAAAAACCCAGCCTCGACCAGGCACTCGCCTGGCTGGGCCGCCACACCCCTGCCGCCTGAAAAACCGACCTTCAATAAAAACGGAAAGCATCATGCCTATCACCCAAGACCAACTCGACACCCTCAAGCAATTGGGCACCGCCACCATCCACGAAGCCCAGGGCCAGACAGGCGCGCTGGACAGCGGACTGCGCCCGGTCGACCCGAGCCTGCGCCTGGCCGGCCCGGCCCTGACGGTGGATTGCCGCCCCGACGACAACCTGGCCATCCACTACGCCCTGACCAAGGCCAAGCCCGGCGACGTGCTGGTGGTGGACGCGAAGGGCTTCATGGAAGCGGGGCCCTGGGGCGATCTGTTGACCCTGGCCTCGCAGAAACTCGGCATCGTCGGCCTGGTGATGAACGGCGCCGTGCGTGACGCCAACGCCATCATCGAAATGGGCTTCCCGACCTTCTCGCGCGGCCTGAGCATCAAGGGCACCAACAAGTGCCAACCGGGCAAGGTCAACGTACCTATCGTGATCGGCGGCGTGCACATCAATCCAGGCGACATTATTGTCGGCGACCGCGACGGCCTGGTGGTGGTGGAGCAGTCTCGGGTCGAGGAAGTGATTCGCCTGAGCCGCAATCGCGAGGACAAGGAAGATGGCATTCGTGCGGGGCTGGAAGCCGGCAAAAGCACCGTGGATCTGCTGGGGCTGGCACCGACGCTGGAAAAATTCGGCATGCGTTGAGGTCGGCCGATTCGCCGCTAATGACGGTCAATCGCCAGGCAGAATAAAGGCGCTCCAAGGAGCGCCTTCATTCATTTCACCTTACTGCTCGCCGATGGATTTCACATCGGCCTTGGCAGCACCGCCAATCGCGATGCGTTTCGGCTTGGCTTCCTCCGGCACCACCCTGAGCAGGTCGATGCTCAGCAGGCCATTGGCGAGCTGCGCGCCCTGCACTTCGATGTGGTCGACCAGGCGGAACGACAAACGGAATGCCCGCTGGGCAATACCCTGGTGCAGGTAAGTGATGCCCTCATTGTGTTCGCGCTTGCCGCCGGCGACGGTCAACACACCTTTTTCCACCTGGATGTCCAGGTCGTCCTCCACCAGGCCGGCAGCCGCGATGACAATGCGATAGTGATCATCACCGTGCTTCTCGACATTGTGCGGTGGGTAGGTCGTACCGGCCTCGCTGCGAAGCGCCGATTCAAAAAGGTCGTTGAAACGATCAAAGCCAACGGAGTGGCGGAACAGTGGGGCCAACGAAAGCGTAGTAGCCATTGCAAAATCTCCTGAGTTTTCTCCAAGTGATTTGAGCCGCGACCCGTCTTCGGCATCGCGTAAAACCTAAATAGGTTCAGGGGGGAAAATTTCAAGCGGCGAAACGATACTTTTTTTAGCGTGATTGCAGGGGGGGGTCATAACGTTAACGCCGACACGCCAAGCCGACGCCATTCAAAAGATTTTCTCCCTCGGAACAGGCACACGACACTGCCTGTCGCTTCACCTATAGAGGATAACTTCAACGTCTATTTTCCAGCGTGGGGTGTCATCTATGAAGGCTCTAGCCTGCTTTGCCATCGGCGTAGTTGTCGGTGTGGTCGTGATGAAAAATAACCAAGCGTTTGAGGAATTGAAGAAAGAACTTGAGCGCGAAAAGCATCGCAACCCTCCCTCAGGCGTCGCGTGATGCAAACACAGTGATGGCAGACTGCCCTTGGCTAGACAGGCGGTTAGTGTTAAAACGCCATCAATGGAATTGCTTGCAAGTTGCCCAGCGCCTGCGAGCCATCAAGGTTGATTCGAGCATTGTCGTCCTATGTCAGATCCAAAAGACCGGCTGTTCAGGCACTTGGCCCTGCTACGCCTGATCCCACGCGAACCGCGCAGTATCTCCACCGCGCAGCTGTTGCAAAAACTCAAGGCCGAACAATTCGACCTCGACCTGCGCACCCTGCAACGTGACCTGACCGGGCGGCTAGGCCTGGACTTTCCTTTGCTCTGTGACGAAAGCCAACGTCCCTATCGCTGGAGTTTTCCCAAGGATACGCCGCAATTCGATCTGCCAGCTCTCGATACGCCAACAGCACTGGCGTTTGCCCTGGCCGAAAGCCACTTGGGCAAACTACTGCCACCCTGTGTATTGAAATTGCTAGCCCCCCATTTCGAGTTGGCACAACGTCAACTTCAGAGCTTGCAGCACAACACCCTGGCGCACTGGGCAAAGCGCGTACGTGCCCTGCCCAATGGCAAAGCACTGCAACCGGCAACAGTGAACGATGCCGTGTGGTCCCAGGTCGCCACAGCGCTGCTCGAAGCACGACAACTTGAAATCGTGTACCAGAGCCGCAGCAAGGGCAATGACAAATGTTTGCGCATCCATCCCGCCGGGATGGTTTCACGACATTCGGTGAGCTATCTCCTGGGCACGGTCGTGGGTTACAGCGACGTGCGCCAATTTGCCTTGCATCGCATCCAACAAGCGACGTGCCTGGAAGTAGCGGCACAAGATCAGCCTGGCTTCGAAATCGATCATTACCTCCACGGCGGCAGCTTTAACAGCACCGGCCCGGTCGCGCAACACTCAATGATTGCCGACGTAGCCCCGACAATTGCCTGGCTGCTGAAAGAGACGCCGCTGAGCGCCGAACAAACTCTTACACCCCTGCCAGGAACTGATTGGCAACGGTTGCAGGCCCGCGTACCGATGTGTCTATGGTACGACAGCTGAATGATTTCATGACATGAGAGCCTGATCGTTCAGAGCGCTTTTTGAGTGTCTGCTTCTGGCCGATAGCTGCCTTTCGCGAAGGGCAGCTCAGGGTCGATAGCACCCGTCGTGACGGGTAGCTACTACGGGCCGGAAGCTACCGCTGTGCCCTATCGGCAGCTAGTGCACTACCAATGATAACCAAGCCCCAACGTAAGTCCGAAATCTCCCTGCGCGGTGCCCGCACCTGTCGCACGATAGGTCCACTTCCCACCCCTGGAGCGCGCCGTCAATCCGATGGCCAAAGCGGGCTCACCCTCGTACACAGCCGTTGCCATTGCCACCATCGACTTGCCCGGCGAGGACGCGACCGGTAACCCGGCGGTGGCCATCACCGCCGCAATACCGGCGTACACGTCCTGCCGCAGGCTGCTGACGCTACGGTCGGTATAGGCGTTTGCCTCAGTTAGCGACCGATTGGTAGCTTGGTTCGAAAGCCGCGTTGCCTGGCGGAAATTGACAGCGTCCGTGCCTTGCGCAGCCTCGGCTGCATGACTGATCTGACGCTCGGCGCCATACGCACCGACTGCCACGCTACTAGCACGTGTGGCTTGGGAACCCGCCCCCAGCGCCACGCTATTTGTCGCGTTGGCGCCTGCTTGCGAACCCAGCGCAGTACTGTGTTTCACCTGAGCAGTGGCGCCAGCACCGGTGGCGACACTGCGCTCGCCTTCGGCTTGAGTCTGTGCCCCGAGCGCAACCGATTGGCTATCCGGACGCGTGGATACATTGTCGCCGGCTTCGCTCGCATCCACGGCAATGCCGGAAGACTGCTGGCCCAATTGCTTGGTCTGCTGATTCACTGCCTCCAGTTGGCGCCCGTTGACGGCATCAAGGCTGGTGGAACTGACCTCGCCGTCCTCAACGCCACCAACCATGCGCGAGCCTTGGCTGCCACTGATGTCGACGTGGGTCCCATCAGCAATGCCGGCCAACTGTATGTCACGACTGACCGGATCCTGGCGGGCATGCCCCACCTCACCGCTGTCCATTTGCTTGCGCAGTGTTTCAGCTTGCGCACTGACGGCATTCGATTGGTTGTCGGTAGCCACCATACGGTCATCGAGTAGACCGAATGCCTGCCCAATGGAGTCGACCTTGATCGACTGAGCCTCGGCACCGTTCTCGCCAGACTGCGTCACTGCGTAGGTGGAAGGACTCGTCGAACCGTCGGCGTTCACATTCGCGGCGCCGCCCATGGCAGTAGCCAGGAACTCGTCATGTACTTTAGCGGCGCTCTGGATGTGCCCGAGAACCGTTTCGCCTTGGGCGATACCTTGCAGCCTGGCGGCTGACTGGTCCGCGACCTGGCCGGCAAGAGTCGCACTGGCGTGTGCTGCGACGGCGCCATCATGGGCAGTTGCAGCGGCGGATTGTGCGGCCTCGGCACTGCCCTTGGCCGCCTCCGCGCGGCTCTGTGCAATGGCAGCGACGCCAGTCGCACCGACGGCCACGCTTTGCGCCTGGTCAGCCATGGTTTTCCCAGCCTGGGCAACACTCTGGGCTGCCACCGCCGTACGATCAACGTCATCCAACTGGCCCTTGTTCACCGCATCAGCCTGTGCGCTACCGGAAGCCAACCGGGCGATGCGAGCCGGCTCGCTGGCTGAACTGCGGCCTGCGTTGTAGACCCCGTCAATACCACTCCACTGCAAGGTGTCATCGCGCAGGCCCTGGATGTTATCCACCAACGCGTCCAGCTCAGTGGCCTGGGTACGCACGGCATCGTTGAGCGTGGAGAGATTGCCCGCCACCGCGTGCAGCGCCTCACCTGCATTGTCGTGGCTGGTTGCAGGCTGAGCACTGCCAGCGGCTGCGATCATGGGGATGTTATAGCCAGGTGCCGTGGGCTGGCCTTCAGCGTCCACGGTAGCGCCACCTCCAAGCAGCCGAGTGATGGTCTCGCGACTCAGGCCCGCAGCTGCTTTTACCGCCGAGTCCAGGCGCTCTACCACCGTTTGCCCGCCGTCCAGGCCGCCGAGCTGAACCGCAGCCACATCAGCGGTGGACCGAGCGGCGTTGGCAGTACTCTGGGCATTATCGGCCGTGCGCTGAGCGACCGAAGCGACGCCCAACGCCGTGTCGGCTGTCGTTTGTGCAGCAGCGGCACGATGACTTGCCTGCGTCGCGACGCCTTGCGCCTGGTCGGCGTCTGACTGCGCTACGACGGCGACACTCATCGCATCGATGCTGGCGCTGTTCGCTTGCTGTGCTGTGGTGTGGGCGGTGTCGGCCATACGCTGTGCCGTGTTTGCCGCATCCAGAGACGCGTTGGCGCGGCTCTGGGCAGCCAGGGCCTTCTGATTGACCTGCGAGGCGCTCAGCAACGCATGGTCGGCGGCGCTCTGCGCGGTCTGCGCAGCCGTTTGAGCAGTGGATGCCGCACCCAACGCAGCTTCAGCGTTGGCTTGAGTCTCCAGCGCGGCATGCTGTGTGCCGGACGCCGCGGCGGAAGCGGTGTCGGCACTGCTTTGGGCCGCCCGGGCAGAAGCCTGCGCGACGGTGGCGACGCCTAGCGCCCGGCTGGCGGTAGTGTCGGCAGCGCTGGCTGCTTCTTGTGCTGTCGACGCGACGCCCAATGCGGTATCGGCGCTGTTGCGTGCGGCCATGGCAGTGATATTCGCACTGGCAGCCGAGCCCTGCGCAGCGCCTGCAGTGTTTTGCGCGGCATCCGCAGACCGCTGCGCCTGCAAGGCTGAAGACAACGCGAGGTCGGCAGTGCCTTGTGCCCCGTCGGTGGTGGCCTTTGCGTTTTCCAGCGCGCCCAACGCGCTGTCTGCACCACGCTGTGCGACGTCGGCCAGGTCTTGAGCAGAAACGGCGGTGTCGTGAGCGTTTTTTGCGGTCCCTTGGGCATTCTGCGCATCGGTTTGCGCTGTGACGGCCGCTACACCTGCCGTGTCAGCTGTCTGCCGGGCGGTGGCTGCCGTTGTCTGGGCGGCGATCGCCGCGTTCAGTGCGGCGTTGGCTGAAACCTGCGCCGAGTCGACCGCGCTGAGTACGCCAGCAGCCGTGTCCTGGGCTCTGTCAGCCATGTCCTTAGCAACCTCACCGGCACCCTGGGCGGTCGACGCGACCCCCGCGGCCCGATCGGCGATTTCACGAGCGGCAGCCGCTGCATCCTGTACCGCGTTCGCGGCGCTCAGTGTCTGGTCGGCAGTGGCTTGCGCGGTTTCAGCGGCCACGTCGGCCTCCCTGCCCACGAGCAAGGCCGCATCCGCAGCGCGCTGTGCACCATCGGCCCTCTCCTGTGCACTTGAAGCCGCAGTGGCAGCCTGGTCCGTCCGGTCTTGTGCATCCGCTGCAGCGGCCTGCGCCGAAGTGACCGCATCCGAGACGGCATCAGCCGAGCGCAGGGCAGCTGTCGCGGCAGCTGCAGCCTTGTCCACGACATCTCCCACTTCCTTGACACGGGTTTGCGCCGCGCTGGCCAGAGCCTGCGCCGTCGTAGCGCTGGCGTGTGCCTGCGTGGCGGCGCCTTGGGCGGTCTGGGCCGAATGCTGAGCGCTTGCGGCAGCAACGTCGGCACGCTCAGCTACCGCCTGCGCGTTGGCGGCGGTCGTACCGGCCTTGCTGGCGGCGCTTGCCGCCGCACCGGCGCTGACCTGGGCCAGATTGGCGGCGGCGAGTGCGCCAGTTGCCTCCTGGGATGCATTGTTGGCCCGCGCCAACGATGAGTCGGCGGCATCCTTTACCGCCAACGACACCTGACGAGCGTTGTCCACGGCAGCATAGGCGGTGTCGGCCGCTTGTTGTGCGCGCATCGCGCTGCTTTCAACAGCGTCCAACTGACCTTTGTTGACGGCGTCGGTTGCCGCTACGCCGGCAGCCATATTGATAATCGAGGTGGGCACGCCGGCGTCCCTGTCGGCGTCATACGCACCGGTCTGTGGGTTCCAGTAGAACCTCTTGGTCGCCCTCAACACTTGGGCTTTTTCCGAGATATCCATGACGGAATCGAACACTTCCCCCATGCGCCCATCAGTGACTTTGTGCGCCTTATCCAAGGCCGCCAGCGACCCCAGCAGCGTGGTGGGTGGCGGTGTTCCCTGGGCGAGGCTGGTCAGCGCAAGCGGTGCCGACACTATCCGGTTGCCCTGGGCCAACGGGCCGCCCCCCAAGGCCTGAGCCACCGACTCAGCGGCCGTGGTCTCACGTGTGCCGAGACGGCGGATCGCCTCATATCCCGAGAACAACTGGGTACCATTAATGGCATCTGTACTCGTGGCGTTCACCGCCCCTGGAGCTACAAAAATCCATTGGCGCAATCGCGCCGCACTGCCGCCGCTGACCGTGCCGACCGCGCTGTTGCGATCGAAGGAGTAGACGCGTCCATTGAGGGTCACGGCCGCAACTTCGCGCAGATCGTCAGTGGCCGAGAAGCTGCCGAGCGCGACACTCGCCCTCTGGGGGGCCTGGGCGCTGTAACCAAGTGCCAGGCTTTCCAAGTTGGATGCGCTCGCGCTCCTGCCGATCGCTACCGAGTTGTCCCCTCGTGATACTGCGAATCGCCCGCCGGCGAACGAACTCGCACCGCCCGCCTGCGCGCTCGCGCCGAGTGTAGTGGCATACTCACCTGAAGCAGTGGATGCCGAACCGAATGCAGTACTGAACGTATTGGAGGCCGTAGCGGTATTGCCGAACGACAGCGCATAGGGGTTCCGGGCCCTGGCGGTAAGACCTAAGGCCATGGTCCAGGCGGCCGTACTCTGGGCACCGCGGCCGAAGGCAAAGCCGTTATCAGTGACAACCGGGGCGCCAACTTCGATGCCGGAATGGCCAATCGCGATGCTGCCGTTGACACCTCCCAACATCAGCCGCCCACTGTTGATATACAGCTCCCCGCCCAAGGAAAGCGAGGTTGCACCAACACCCGGCGTTTCTGACGGCCGATAGAACATCACGCTCTCGGTTTGACCACCCTTGGCGTTCGAGTCGCACTGCCCCGACTGACCATCCTTGAAATTCAAGTTTTCGTTCAAATAGGCTCTGTCGGCCCCGGTGCCTGCAGTATAAGTATTTTGGGGGTCATTGAGACTGACGCATTCGCCGCTGTCATTCGCATTGATGTGTACACCGTTGCCTGCACGGGCATCAGACACGCCCAGCAGCGCCGAAACCCCGGTAAGGGTCAGCAGGCCGAGAGTCGGCCAACCGCGTGATGTGACCGCAAACTCGGGGCAGTAGAAGCCGCGAATGAGGGAGCGAAGTGAGTTGAGAGGAACAGCATGCGGACAAGCGACCTGCGAATCGAAACGCAATGTGACTTTCACGATGACTTACCTGAGACATTGACGGATGCGTCGAACCGAAACAAGGCACCACGGCAATCCGATGGCTGAGACGGGTTCCACGAATGGTAGCCGCTACGACAGCGGGCAATGATTACTGAGGGTTATTGTGGACAGTGAGGCTGGTGGAGAACATCGGACTGCTCCTAAATCGGCAGGGAGGGTCAGACCCTCGACCTGCCGATATCAGGACCTACCATTCGTAACCCACGCCAACCGCCAGCCCGACACTTCCTTGGGCACTGCCCGAACCATTGGCCTTGTACGCCCAACGACCATCCTCGGTGCGCCCCGAGAGGCCGACGGCCAAGGCTGATTGCCCCTCGTAGACCGACGTTCCCATGGCCACCATGCTCCTGCCCGGTGTCGACGCCACAGGTAAGGCTGCCATGGCCATCGCTGACGCGATGCCGGCGTAGGCATCCTGACGCACTGCACTGATCTGGCTGTCGGTATAGGCATTGGCCTGTCGTAGGGTACGGTCAGCGGCCTGGTTGGAGATCTGCGTGGCCTGGCCGAGATTGACGACATCGGTCGCCTCGCTGGCGGCTGCTACGTTGGTGATTTGCCGCTCCGCACCCGCCGCACCCACTGAGACGGTATTCGCCCGCTGGGCCTGGGAGCCGGCGCCAAGCGCGACGCTGCTCGGCGCATCGGCCTTGGCACCAGCCCCCAGTGCAGTGCTGCGAGGCGCTTGGGCCACAGCACCTGCCCCCACCGCAACGCTGCGCTCACTGCCGGCCTGGGCGTTGGCCCCGATAGCCACGGCCTTGCTACCCGGCGACACCGTTGCCTTTTCATTGCCTTGGGTGTCAACGGCGATGCCGGAGGCTCGTTGCATCAACTGCTTGACCTGCCGGTCGACGGCGTGGAGTTGTCGGCCATTGACGACATCGGTGCTGTCGACGCTCAAGGCACCCTCCTTCACACCCGTCAGAACACGAGGTCCCTGCGTACCCGTGAGATCGACACGAACGCCGTCAGTGTCGCGCGCCACCTGAATTTCCCGGTTGAGGGAGTCCTGGCGAACCAGGCCGACCTGACCGTTGTTCACCTGCTCGCGCAAGCTGCCCATGTTCGCTGTGGCCTTGTCGGCCTTGGCGTTGACTGCATTCAGCGACGCGTCGAGTGTTTCGATCGCCTGCCCGACGTTGCCGGCCTGGACCTGACCAACCGGGCCACCCTCAGAGTCGATCCGGGTCACAGCGTAGGCCGGTGGTTTCATGGAACCATCCGCGTTGACAGCAGCGCCACCGCCCAGCGCATCAGCCAATGCCTGTCGGCCTGCGTGGTTCGCTGACTGTATGCGATCAAGCACGGTTTCACCCTCCTCCAGCCCCTGCAATTGCGCTGCTGCGCGCTCCGCCACCTGGCCAACCTGACTGGCGAATGTGTGAGCAGCGTTTGCGGCCTCACGTGCGTCAGCAGCAGTGCCGCCAGCGGTATCGGCAGCATATTGCGCGGCATCAGCGGCGGTCTGGGCGAAGGCAGCAGCAACCATCGCGCCATCCGCCGTCCCCTGGGCCCGAACCGCTGCCGCCCGGGCTGCGTCAGCGGCGCTGCCGGCCTGCGATGCGGTGGTCGCGACGGTATCGAGCTGCCCCTTGTTGACGGCATCGCTTGGTGCAACACCGGCCGCCAGGTTACCGATGCGTGCCGGCTCACTGCGGTCCGCGCCACGCCCCGCGGTATAAGCGCCGCTGGCCTCGTCCCACACAACGCTATCGTCACGCAGGGCCCGGACGTCCTCACCCAAGGCGCTGAGTGCCGCGCCCTGGCGGTTCACGGCGGCGTTGACTGTGCCGGCATTGTGGTCCAAAGCCGTTAGGGCAGCGCCCACGTTGTCATGGAGTTGAGGAGCGGGCTGGATGCTGCCATCGGCATTGATCTGACTGATGGCATAGGCCGGCGACGTCGGCTGGCCATCGCTACCCACGGTGGAACCTCCTCCCAGAGCCTTGGCAACGAACTCACTGGCTACACCTGCGGCGCTTCGGATAGCCGCGTCAATGCGCTGGACGACCGTCTGGCCGTCGTCCAGGCCCTTGAGCTGGCCGGTGGTGATATCGGCGGTGGCCTTGGCCGCATCAGCGGTGTGTTGGGCGGCGACCGCCCCGTTCTGGGCATTGCTTGCGGCGTCCAAAGCGTTGTCGGCGCTGGCCTGTGACGTTGTCGCGGCCTGCAGAGCATCGTTTGCCGAGCGACCGGCGGCGTCCGCCGTGCTCTGGGCCTTGTCTGCCGCGTTGCGCGCAGACGAGGCCGAAGCCAGGGCGGTATCGGCGGAACCCTGGGCGGCTTCAGCGGTTTTCTGCGCGCCGGAAGCCGAACTTAATGCCGTATCCGCCGTGCCTTGGGCAGCATCTGCGGCGTGCTGTGCCCGGGCCGCCGAAGCCAATGCGCCGTCAGCGGTACCCTGGGCGTTACCGGCCGCGCTTTGCGCGCTGGCTGCAGCGATCAGCGCTGCATCGGCCGTGCCTTGGGCCTTCTCGACCGCCTGATGCGCCGTGGAGGCCGTGCTCAGCGCCTGGTCTGCGGTGGATTTGGCGGCGTCGGCCGTGCGCTGTGCCGTGGAGGCAGCACCAAGGGCGGTGTCCGCCGTGCCTTGCGCGGCATTTGCGGCCTGTTGTGCACCAGCCGCCGAACTGACGGCGGTATCCGCGCGATCCTGAGCCGATTGAGCGGCAGTCTGCGCCCCTGTCGCCGTTGCCAATGCCGAATCCGCCGCGCTTTGGGCCGCGTTGGCGGATTGCCCGGCACCCTCGGAGGCGCTGAGCGCCTGATTGGCTGTAAGCTGCGCGGCATCGGCGCTTTTCTGCACCACGGCGGCCTTGTCCAGCGCCGTCTTAGCGGTGCCTTGGGCCACGTCGGCAGCCTTGTGAGAGCTGGCGGCTGCAGCCAAGGCGGCATCGGCGGAGCCCTGGGCGGCCGTAGCGGTTTCGCCGGCTCGAACAGCCGTGCCCAACGCCGTATCGGCAGAACCCTGCGCAGCATTCGCGGCTTGTTGGGCGCTGGAGGCCGTGGTCAGCGCGGTATCGGCAGTGCCTTGGGCCGTCGCGGCGCTTTTTTGCGCTTCAGACGCCGAACTCAGTGCCGTGGTGGCTGCCCCTTGTGCGGCTTCGGCCGTCGTCTGGGCAGTGACTGCCGAGCCCAGGGCCGTGTTGGCGACACCCTGTGCGGTTTCGGCCGTCTGTTGTGCAGTCGCAACGGCCTCTTGCGCCTGTTCGGCGGTTCTCCGGGCAGAGTCTGCAGTTTTCTGGGCGTCAGCCGCGGAGTCCAGCGCTGTACTGGCCGTCCCTTGCGCCGCGCCTGCGCTCTTTTCGGCGCTGTCGGCCTTGGCCAAAGCGGCATCGGCAGCTGCTCGCACACCGTCTGCCGCCTTACGGGCATCATCGGCACCGGCCAACGCCGAGCTCGCCTTGCCCTCTGCTGCCTCTGCAGTTCGCTGCGCCGTCGTTGCGGAATTCGCCGCCACGTCCGCTGCCGCCTGTGCGGCCTGAGCCATTTGCTGCGCGCCGCTTGCCGACCCCAGTGCCGAGCTGGCAGTGCCTTGGGCGGCATCAGCTGTCGCCTGTGCGGTTGATGCGGCTCCCAGCGCGGCAGTAGCAGAGCCTTGCGCGGTGTCTGCGGTTTTCTGTGCTGCATCGGCCGAGCTGGCGGCATCCTTGGCGGTGCTCTGCGCATTATCTGCAGTTGCCCGTGCTCCCGCCGCCGTTTGCAGGGCCGCGTCGGCCCCCTGTTGCGCTGTATTTGCCGTTTTGCGGGCTTCGTCGGCGGTGGCCTGCGCCGCGCTGGCACCAGCCAGCGCGCTACCGGCAAGGCTGTTCGCATTGTTGGCGGTACTTTCCACTGCGTCCAACTGGCCCTTATTTACCGCGTCAGTTGCAACCACACCTGCAGCCACATTGGCAATCCGGTTCTCAGGGCGGGTGCCTTCGCTGGCCGTGTAAGCCTGCTGGTCCTCGCTCCAACGCAGGTATTTCTCGGCCATCGCCAAGCGGACTTGCTCTGCCGTTTCGTTGGCCAGTTGATCGACATCATTCAAGGCTTCCTGCGTACCTTTATGGGCCTGATCCAGGGCCTTGATCGCCCCCACCACCGATGTGGGCTGTGCCACGCCAGTACCCAGGCTGGTCAGGGAAAAGGCCGGCAGCACCACTTTGCCGTCCTTGACCGCAGTACCCTCACCGAGGGCATCCGCCACGGACTGAGTGGCCACCAACTCTCGATCCCCGAGCTTCTGGATCGCATCGTATGCAACGAATAACTGGGCGCCATTGACGCCATCGGTGCTGGTGTTGCTTACCGCCCCGGGGGCCATGTTGATCAGTTGGCGAGTCTGGCTGGCATTACCAAGGCTGACCACGCCCATGGCCGACGTACTATCGACACTGTAGGCAGTGCCATTGATCGTCACCGGCGCAACCGCCTTCAGGTTTTGCGTCGTTGAGCCACTGCCCAGTGCAACGCCGTAATTATGTTGCGCGCTGGCCTTGTTGCCCAAGGCAACCCCTTCATTACTGCTGGCCGTAACGCTGGCCTCGGAGCCCACCGCAACGCTGTGGGTGCCGTCCGCTTTGGCGTCGCGACTCGCGGCAAAAGCCCCGCCGCCACTGGCCGATGCACCGGCGCCCACAGCCGTGGCCCGCTCTCCCGCCGCCGTCGTATTTGCGCCGATAGCCGTGGCGTACTGATTCGAGGCCTGGGCGTTATAGCCGAATGCGTGGGCATAGTCAGCCAGGGACTTGGCCTGGAACCCCGCCGCCATGCCCCAGCGGCCGAGGCCTTGGGCCCCATGACCAATGGCAGCCCCGTCGGCGCTGGCTTGAGTACTCTCGTTACCAATCGCCATATTGCCGCCGGGCTGCCCGAGGATCACCCGACCGCTGTTGACGAACAGTTCGCCGCCCAGGGTCAGAGAGGTCGCCCCTACGCCAGAAACGCCCCCTGGACGGTAAAACAGTACCGAATCGGTCTGCGAACCCTTAGTCGCGGAATTACACTTGCCCGAGGCCTGATCCTTGAAGATCAGGTTTTGCGCCAGATACGTCGTGGCATTGCCATCGTTGTTCTGCGGATCATTCAAACTTACGCACTGGCCGTCCGCATTCGCGTTGATGTGCACACCATTCCCGGCATGGGCTGGTGCACTCAGCAATGCCGTTATGCCGGTCAGGGTCATGACCCCCCATATCGCCCAATCCAGTTGAGGGCGTGGTGACTGACAAGCACCAGGTGCATGGCAATAACGCATGCGAACCCAGTAGCGAATCGGATTTAACGGAGCTGATAGCAGGAACGCAAACGGCAAGACTGAACGCGACGTGACTTTCACAATAACTCACCCTGTAGCACACACATCGTCAGGTATGAGGCCTCACGAAGTGACATTGAAGCGCAGAAACAACAGCTGTCGGCGACAGCGTGCATGCACTCGTTCTGTAATGCCCGCACATGCTGCGAGCCGCCATGAATCGGGGTGAATTCTGTAGAGCGCTCGCAAATACCGATATCGGACTGCTCTTAAATTTCGGATCAGCGCAGACCGGAACCCGGACAGGGTTCAGCCACGATTTAGTCCCAGTCTTATATTTCTCTCACACCGCCTTTGCTCAAATGTGGCCTCACTACAACCACCGAGCATCAACAGATGGCAGCCCAAGTCATCGTTCCCTCCGAG
This sequence comes from Pseudomonas aylmerensis, assembly GCF_001702265.1. GTDB lineage: Bacteria > Pseudomonadota > Gammaproteobacteria > Pseudomonadales > Pseudomonadaceae > Aquipseudomonas > Aquipseudomonas aylmerensis. The sequence continues at coordinate 63,832 of NZ_MAUE01000017.1, read as the reverse complement.
CGCGCCCTGCAAAGCCTGGTCATCCTGGCCAGTGACGAGCAGTACGCCCATCGCGTAGCCACGCAGCTCAACGGGAGCCCCCTTTTTCATATCGAACACATCGATTCGTTGAGCGAGTTAATGACACGCTTGCGCAAGCAGCCTGTCGACATCATCGTCGCGCAGGTTCACGCCGACCATGTCGACAGCTTGATGCTGCCGTGCTGTGTCAGCGACCTGAATGCTTCCGGGCTGCTTTGCAGCATTCCGCATATCGTCTGGACCGCCCAGCAACAATCCGAGCTTGCGCTCACCCCCGGTTTACTGACCGCTGGTGTTGAGCAGGGCTGGACCCACACCCTTAATGGCGTCTCGAAGGCAGCCCTGGCTTCCCATGCACGCCTGGCCAGGGCTTCAGGTATTCGGGTAGAGATTGCTGTGGAGCAACAACCCGAGCAATTCCTGGCGGTAATCAGTCAACTGGCACATACCGCTCATCCGTCGCCGCGCAGTCCACACGAGGAAAAACTGGAGCAACTGCTGAATGACGATGAGGTGGTAGCAGCCCTCGCTACCGGCGAAGGATTAAGGGTGGTCTACCAGCCCCAATACGACCTGGCGACACGAACGATCGTCGGCGCGGAAGCCCTGATCCGCTGGCACCACCCACGTCATGGGGATGTGCCACCCTCGGTCCTGATCCCGATAATCAATCAGCTCGGGCTGGATCTATTGTTGTTCAGCTTTATCGAGAAGACCGTGATCGACACCCTGGGTAAGTTGAGCCGTGCAGGCATTGAAATCCCCATCGCCATTAACGCTTCAGCGCGAACGCTCTGCGCCTATGGCCTGGCCACACGGCTTGCGCAAAAAATGCATCGGGCGGGGTTGCCCTGTAAACGTCTCAAAATCGAGCTGACCGAAGACCTGGCGCCCGATAGCGAGCTGGCCCTCTCAGCCTCGATCACTGCTTTGCGCGCCAAAGGCTTTCCGGTGTCCCTGGACGACTTCGGTGCCGGCGCCGCGACGCTGTCCCTGCTGTCACGAATGCCATTCGATGAGATGAAGATTGACGGTGCCTTGGTGCGTGCGGTGGGCCAGTTCGCGCAATCGTCGGAAATCATCTCGGGTATCGTCGGTCTGGCCCAGTTATTCAATATCAACCTGATCACCGAGGGTATTGAAGATACCGAGACTATCGAGTTGCTGAGCAAGCTGGGCTGCAACACCGGGCAGGGCTTCGCCCTGGCCCGGCCCATGGAGAGCGATGTCTTCCTGAGCATGATCACCGCATAGGAATGCGTTCGCGTCCATTGAACCTGTAAACGTCACCGCGCGCGTGCCGGACACTATCACGGTACGGTTCAACGATATTTATACCTTTGCTGGAGACGAGTTGATAGATGGTCTTTAATCGATTAGTTACCCGGCTACTTTCGAGTGTCCATTGGCAACCATGAAAACCATACGCATAGCGATCCTTGATGATCATGCAGTGGTACGCCACGGCCTTGTCAGCCACCTCGTCGAAGAGTCATCCATCGAGATTGTTGGCGTATATGAAACCAGCCGTGAATTGATACGCGGCATGGCGACAATACCTGCCAACGTCTTGCTGCTGGACTTTGCTCTGGGACGGGATGAACTGGACGGCGTCTCCCTAATTCGCGCCTTGCGAAGCCGCTTCCCTGACTGTCGTATCCTGGTGCTGTCGAGCCATCACGAGTCGGCCACCGTGTCGCTTGCCTTGCGTGTCGGCGCGCGAGGCTTTGTAGGTAAAGATGAAGGGCTGGGAAGCCTGGTGAAGGCGATTCGTACCGTTGCCTCGGGCGCCATCTATCTGAGTGCCGACATGTCTTACCAAGTGGCAGACGCAGCCAGGTCCGGTGAATCAGAGCAAACGCCGATCAGTGACAACGCTTTGCAGCGAGCGGCATTGTCGGCTCGGGAGCAGGAAGTGATCCGCTGCTATCTGGAAGGCATGACGGTGACGGAGATCGCCGAGAAGTTCAATCGCAGCATCAAGACCATCAGTACGCAGAAGGCCATGGCTTTTCGCAAGCTTGGGGTCACCTCTAATAACGGCTTGTTCAAGATCATGAAAACCCTGGACTAGCCATGATGATCAGGAGCCGCGTTCGTTGGATCGCCAGCCTGTGCCTGCTGCTGGCAGCAACATCGGCAAGCGCCGGCGTGCTGCCTCCCAGGCCGGATCTAAGCGATGAAGAGCGCGCCTGGATCCTACGCCACCCGGTATTGCGAGTTGCCGTCGTCGGCAACCTTTCGCCAATCGAATACGTGGAGAACGACCGACTCAAGGGGTTGTCGGCTGAATACCTGCAGCTGATTTCCCAAAAGACCGGCATGAAGATCGACTATGTTTCCGCCCACTCAATCCAGGAGCGCATAGAGCTGTTGATAACCGGTCAGGCGAACCTTATCTCCACCATCAGGCTTAATGGACCAGGTGGTAAAGACCCCCGGCTGCTGCTGACTTCAGCCTATTTAAATACCACCACGATTATCGTCACCCGCATCGGAAGCCGGCCTCTTTTCGAGGCCGAACAGCTGGACGGGCTGACCGTGACTCTGCCGTTCTTCGATCGCTACAGTGATTTCCTCGCGACGAAGGCACCTGGGGCGAAATTGATCATCGGCGGCAGCGCCCTGACCATGCTGCAGCAAGTTGCAGAAGGGACTGCTGATGCTGCGGTTGCCACCGAAGCCTATCTGCTGCCATATCTGTATCGACAGTTCCAGGGCCAGTTGCAGATATCCGGAGTGATCACCGGTATGGCCTCGCAAATTGGCATGAGCACTCTAAAAGATGAGCCTTTACTGCACTCAATCATTCAGAAGACGCTCGACTCGGTCACCCCTGACGAAGTTCGCGCTTTGCACGCCAATTGGCTGCTCGAACATGCCACGCAGGACCTGCCGCTGAAGGAAGTTATGTCCCACTACCCTCATGAGATCGCGTTAGTTGTCCTGGTGGTATTGCTATTGCTCATCACAATTTACCAAACCCAGCGGATGCGTCAGCGCGCCGAGCGAAATGAGCGGGAAAAGGCGATGTTCCTGGCAGTCATGAGCCATGAAATACGCTCGCCTATGAACGCGGTGGTGGCTGCCGTCGAACTGTTGTGCAACACGCCGTTGGACAAGCAACAACAGCACTTTGCCGACCTAGCCAACCATGGCGCACAGTCGTTACTGAGGTTGCTCAATGACGTACTGGATATTTCCAAGCTTGATGCGGGGCAAGTCAAGCTTGAATATGAGCCGATGAACATCGGCACCCTGGTGCATAACGTCGTTGACCTGCATCGCTTGCGGGCCCGGGAGAAGCATTTATCGATCAGCGTCAATGGCGAATCCCACCTGCCACTCTTGATGCTCGACAGTACCCGCCTTGGCCAGGTGCTGCACAATCTGCTGTCCAATGCCATCAAGTTCACCGAAATCGGCGGCGTGGAAGTTGCTTATGCGATCAGTGACCTGCCTTCGTCGCGCGACAAGCAGCTGCGATTGACCGTCACCGATACCGGTATCGGCCTGAGCCCGGAAAGCCAGGTGCGCCTGTTCCAGCCTTACAGCCAGGCAGCACAATCCTATAAGCGCTCAGGTGGCACCGGCCTGGGGCTGGTCATCTGTCGCGACCTGCTCAAACTTATGGGTGGTACCCTCACACTGGACAGTTCGCAAGGAAAGGGAACGCGCTTTGAACTGTCGATGACCGCAGAGTTGGCGCCGCCCGACGCGACGGAGGCTGAAACCGTGCTCCCCGCCACGATCCGGTCAGAGGCATCCGCACCAAAGGCCTTGCGCATTCTGGTCGTGGAGGACACCGTCGCCAACCAGGCGGTATTGCAGGCACAGATCGAGGGCTTCGGCTGCACGCCGGTGATCGCCAGGGACGGCGCCCAGGCCGTGGATTGCTTCGAACAAGGCACCTATGACCTGATCTTGATGGACTGTGACCTGCCGGACCAGGACGGCTACTCGCTGACGCGCCTGTTCCGCATGATCGAACAGGATGCCGCGCAAACGCGCTGCCCCATCATTGCGATCTCCGCCTCTACGGGCAACCAGCATGTCGCCCGGTGCTTTGATGCCGGCATGGATGGCATCCTCAGCAAGCCGATCAGCCTTGGCAAGTTGCAGGATGCAATCGAGTTATGGTGCGGCGTGACCCTGACGTTACTGCCACACCCCTTCGCCCAACGGCAACCTGTGGGCCACCAGCAGATCCTTGAAGCATTGGAACGGGATCTACTGGCGCTGCTTGAAGGGATGGTTCTGCGCAATCTGGAACCGGCCCTCCACGCAGCCCACCGTCTTCACGGCGCAGCACTCAGTGTCGAATGGCCAGATGTGGCCCGCCAAGCGGGACAGCTGGAGGCCCTTCTCAGGACTGCCACGCCGTGGAGCGACCCAACCTACGCCACGACCTTACAGGAACTGCTTCTTGGGTTTCGCTCCACCAGCTTCAGTCACCCCGTTTTCGACCCGCCCGCCTCCCCTCCGGCAGATTGAGATTCTGGTCTGTGAATTAAGAGCAGTCTGATTTAATTCACCGCCCTCCCCTCCGAAAATCGGTCTTGTCAGCTAAAGACAACTCAACCACTCCCAAGGCTTGAATGATGGATCCTTTGCACGAGATTCAAAGACGGCAACTAAGGCTGATAGAGTCCGCCTCCGTTAACGAAGCTTGCGCCGTTGACTTGCTGAGTCTATTGCGCAAGTTGACCGCGGCTGAAGCCAGTAATGTCCTAAATATCGTCACGCTGCTGCAAAGCGAGGCGGAATTTTTGCGCGAACTTTCAAAGGAAATGGCCACGCGAGAATATGAGGCACTGATCAGTTAAACCCCTGCCAAATTTCTCCATCCCGGCAGAGAAGCTGTTCAGCTTTGTCGCTCGTACTGAAGGTAGATGTTGGAACTGCCAGGGCGATTCAGATTGCTCAACCGGTTGAAAGGATCATTGGAGTGAATCAGCGAGAGATTGGGAATGCAGGTTTGGGAGATGATCTGGTCGGCCCGGGTCTCATTATTCGCGATCAGTTGATAGGTGCCCCCTGGCGCTTCATGCGATAGCGCGTAGAACGACGACAGCGATGGCTGGTTATCAAGATCAATAAGTAGGGTTCGAAGACCTGCATCGGCGCAGGACGCACCTAAATTGGCGCCAACCGTGGTCTTACCCGGCCCGCCTTTGGTTGAAACGACTGCAGCGACTTTCATGGAGCTTCCCTCTGAATCGTAAGATTTGAGACGGCTTCATGCTGGCCACGCTGTGCGCTTTGATCACCCCGGAAAAATCCAAGGCAAAAAAAAGCCTGCATCTCTGCAGGCTTTTCTCAATGTCTGGCTCCACGACCTGGACTCGAACCAGGGACCCAATGATTAACAGTCATTTGCTCTACCAACTGAGCTATCGCGGAATGCGCCGTATGTTACTGATTGAAAAGGAGAAGTCAAGCTTTCTCTGGTATTTCAAGTGATTAAACCGGATGACCGGTTGCGAGCCGGTGCTCCTTTGCCAGTTCCAGCCAGGCCAGGGCTGCCGGTGGCAGGTGGGCGTTGGTGCGCCAGGCCAGGGCGATGTGCCAGTCGGTGTGGGGTTCGTCCAGGGGGATCAGGGCGATGCCGGGGTGTTGGTGTTTGTGCGCCAGCATACGCGGCAGGAAGGCGACGCCGAGGCCGGCGGCGACCAGGTCGACGATGAAGTCGATCTGCCCGCTGCGTGCGGTGACCCGCGGCGTGACGCCTTTGCGCTCGCAGGCGGCGAGGATCTTGGCGTTGAGGGCGAAGCCGGCTTCGAAGAGGATGAACGGTGAATCGGCGAGGTCGGTAAAGTCGATGCGTGAGCGCCGCGCCAGCGGGTGGCTGATGGGCAACACCGCCATCAGCGGTTCATTGCGCACGGGCTGGTAGTCGAACGCTTCATCCACCGGCAGCAGCAAGGCGGCGAGGTCGACCTCCCCCGCTTCCAGGCATTCGCGCAGGCGTTTGCTGCCGTATTCGGTGAGTTCGATGTCGATGTCCGGGTAGCGGCTGCGGTAGGTGGCGAACATGGTCGCGAACAGCACGCCGCAGCCCACCGGTGGCAGGCCAATGCGCAATACACCGCGCTTGAGGCCGCGCAGGTCGTTGATCTCGGCCACCAGGTCGTTGCGTTCGGCGAGCAGCACCAGGGCCCGGCGATAGGCGATTTCGCCGGCGGCGGTGAGTTCGTTGCGGTGGCCCAGGCGGTTGAGCAGCGGCGTGCCCAGTTCGTCCTCCAGGGTCTTGACCGCCTTGCTCACGGTGGACTGGGTCAGGGAGACCACCTCGGCCGCCTGGGAGAAACCGCCCTGGCGGACCACTTCGACAAAGGCGCGCAGTGTTCTGAGGTTCATCGGTATTCCCTTTGCGACTGGATGCCAGTGATAAAAGTTGTTTTTATCATACCATAAATTTCCTTATCCTCAAGCCACCTTGCCTTGTGGAGACACTGTTGATGATCATCTCGTCCGCTTCCGATTACCGCGCCGCCGCCAAACGCAAGCTGCCGCGCTTTCTGTTCGACTACATCGATGGCGGCGCCTACGCCGAGCACACGATGCGCGCGAACAGTTCGGACCTGGCCGAGATCAGCCTGCGCCAGCGCGTCCTGCGCAATGTCGACAACCTGAGCCTGAAAACCAGCGTGTTCGGCCAGGAATTGGCGATGCCGGTGATCCTCAGCCCCGTCGGCCTGACCGGCATGTACGCGCGACGCGGTGAAGTGCAGGCGGCTAAGGCGGCGGCCAAGCAGGGCATTCCCTTCTGCCTGTCGACGGTGTCGGTGTGTTCGATTGAAGAAGTGGCGTCGCAGAGCCCGCAGTCGATCTGGTTCCAGCTATATGTGCTCAAGGACCGTGGCTTCATGCGCAATGCGCTGGAGCGCGCCCAGGCGGCCGGGGTCACCACGCTGGTATTCACGGTCGACATGCCCACACCTGGCGCGCGCTATCGCGATGCGCATTCGGGCATGTCGGGTCCGTTCGCGGCACAGCGGCGCATGCTGCAGGCCGTCACCAAGCCACAATGGGCCTTCGATGTGGGCCTGATGGGACGTCCGCACGACCTCGGCAATATCTCCAGATACCTCGGCAAACCGACGCACCTGGAAGACTACATTGGCTGGCTGGCCAACAACTTCGACCCGTCGATCAGTTGGAAAGACCTGGAGTGGATCCGCGAGTTCTGGAAGGGCCCGATGATCATCAAGGGCATCCTCGACCCGCAGGACGCTAAGGACGCTGTGAGTTTTGGCGCCGATGGCATCGTGGTCTCCAACCATGGTGGCCGCCAGCTCGACGGCGTGCTGTCCACCGCCAAGGCGCTGCCACCGATTGCCGATGCGGTCGGCGATGACCTCACGGTGCTGGTCGACTCCGGCATCCGTTCCGGACTGGACGTGGTGCGCATGCTCGCCCTGGGCGCCAAGGCGTGCCTGCTGGGCCGCGCGACTGCCTATGCACTGGCCGCCGATGGCCAGCACGGGGTGGAGAACCTGCTGGATATCTTCGCCAAGGAAATGCGCGTGGCCATGACCCTGACCGGCGTCACTTCGATCGACCAGATCGACCGCACCACCCTGGTCTAGCCCTGCTGCTCGACGATACCGCGCGCCTTGAGGTGTGCCAGTTGCTCAGCCGACAGGCCCAGCCGCTGCCCGAGAATATCATCGGTGTGTTGCCCCAGCATCGGCGCCGGCCGCACATATTCCACCGGCGTCCCGGACATCTTGATCGGGCTGCCGACCATGGCGAAATCGGGATTCTGCGGGTGGGGGATTTTCACCATCAAGTTGCGCGCGATCACTTGCGGCTCTTCCAGCGATTGCGCGATGGAGTTGATCGCCCCCACCGGCACCTTCGAGGCGTGAATGCACGCCACCCACTCATCGGCCGTACGCTCGAGAAAGTGCGCCGAGAGCAACTCGACGATCTCGGCGCGATGGGCCACGCGGTCGGCATTGCGGCGAAAGCGCGGGTCATCCGGCAGGTGCGGCAAGCCGATGCTCTGGCACAACGCGACGAACTGGCTGTCGTTGCCACAGGCAATGATGAAGTCGCGGTCGGCTGCCCGGAACACCTGGTAAGGCACGATATTGGCGTGGGCGTTGCCATAGCGCTGCGGCACCTTGCCCGAGGCCAGGTAGTTCATGCTCTGGTTGGCCAAAGTCGCGACCTGCACGTCGAGCAAGGCCATGTCGATATGCTGGCCGACGCCTGTGCGCTCGCGGCTGAGCAGCGCGGCCTGGATCGCCACCGTGGAATACAGGCCGGTCATCAGGTCGGAAAAGGCCACGCCGACTTTTTGCGGGCCGCCGCCCGGCAGATCGTCACGCTCGCCGGTGATGCTCATCAGGCCACCGATGCCCTGGATGATGAAGTCGTAGCCCGGTTCTTCGGCACGCGGGCCGGTCTGGCCAAAACCGGTGATGGAGCAATACACCAGGCGTGGATTGATCTCTGCCAGGGTCGCGTAATCCAGGCCGTAGCGGGCCAGGGAACCGGCCTTATAATTCTCGATCAACACATCGGAACTCGCCGCCAGCGCCCGTACCAACTCTTGCCCCTCCGTGCTGGCCAGATCGATAGCCACCGACAATTTGCCGCGATTGGTGGACTGGTAATAAGACGCCTGCCCGGACGACTCGCCGGTGTCGGTCTTCATCCACGGCGGGCCCCAGCCGCGTGTGTCGTCACCGCTTTGCGGCCGTTCGATCTTGATCACTTCCGCGCCGAGGTCCGCCAGCACTTGCCCACACCACGGGCCGGCCAACACACGGCTTAAATCCAGTACCCGCAAACCTGTCAATGCACCCATTGTTCTTATCCTGTGAGGTTGGGAAATCAGCCGACTGCCGGCTCTTCATGGCGCAGGGAAATCCCCAGCAACGCCCGCCGCCGCAACCAGGGACTGGGGCGGTAGCGCGGGTCATGGGTGAGCTCGCTCATGCGCTGCAAAATTGTCAGTATTCTCTGCGGGCCAAGTGCATCGCCCCAGGCCAGCGGGCCGTTGGGATAGCCCAGGCCCAATTGCACCGCCTGGTCGATATCGGCGGGGGTGGCGATCCGTTGCTGGGCGATGTCGCAGCCGAGGTTGACCACCATCGCCAGGGTGCGCTGGGCGACAAAACCGACACTGTCACCGATCACGGTCACCCCGACGCCATCCGCCGCGAGCAAGGCATGCGCGGCATCACGCATGGCGGCAGAGGTCAGGGGGGTTTGCATCAGGGTGCGCTGGCGCGACAGGTCCGTCAGCACATCGATGCACACGGTGCGCGCCGGGTCGGTGCCGAAGTGCACCGACGCGCTGGTCGCGTCCCGCCCATAAGGTGCCAGCAGGCACAGCGCCTCTGCCGACGGTTGTGGGGTGTTTTCCAGCTGGGCGCCGAGGTCGATCAACAAGGCACTGAGGCGCGCATGGTCTTCGCTGTTTTCGGTGGCGATCCACACCGGTGGCTGTTGCCGCACCGTCGGTACGGGCTGAGGCTGCGGGGCGTCCACCACCTGACCGTTTTCATAGCGGTAGAAACCCTGTCCGGTCTTGCGCCCGAGGCGCCCGCCCACCAGCATCTGCCGGGTCAGCGGTGACGGCCGGTAGCGCGGCTCCTGGTAGAACTGGGTGTAGATCGATTCCATCACCGGGTGTGACACGTCCAGGCCGGTGAGGTCGAGCAGTTCCAGCGGCCCCATGCGGAAGCCGGCGCCGTCACGCAGGATGCGGTCGATATCGCCCCGCGCGGCAATGCCTTCGTCGAGCATCTTCAGGGCTTCAGTGCCATAGGCGCGCCCGGCGTGGTTGACGATGAAGCCCGGGGTGTCCTTGGCGCGCACGCCGCGATGGCCCATGCGTGCAACCAATGCGAGCAGCGCGGTGGCGACGTGCGGCGCCGTGGCCAGCCCGTCGATGACTTCCACGACGCGCATCAACGGCACCGGGTTGAAAAAGTGCAGGCCCGCCACGCGTTCCGGGTAGCGACAGCCGGTGGCGATGGCGGTCACGGACAGCGAGGACGTGTTAGTGGCGAGGATGCAATGCGGGCTGACAATGCCTTCCAGCTGTTGCAGCAGGCCGCGCTTGGCGTCGAGATTTTCGACGATGGCTTCGACCACCAGATCGCAATGCTGCAGGTCATCGATAAGCTCAACCACCTGCACGTTGGCCCACGCCGCATCCATCGCCGCCTGGCTGATCTTGCCCTTGCCCACCAACTTGGCAAACGTGGCGCCGAGGTTGTCGCGGGCCGCTTGCGCAGCGCCGTCGCGGGCATCGAACAGGCGCACCGCCACACCGGCTTGAGCGGCGATCTGCGCAATGCCCGCGCCCATCACACCGGTGCCCACCAGGCCCAACGTATTAAGGGTGTCGGTCATGCTTATTCCCCCCGGTATTCAGGCGTGCGTTTCTCGAAGAACGCCGCAGCGCCCTCCTTCTGGTCCTTTGAATCGAACAACAACTGGAAGGCCTTGCGCTCCAGTACCAGCGCACTTTCCAGCGGCAGGTCGGCACCGGCCAGCATCACTTCCTTGATCTGCTCGACTGCCAGGGGCGGCAGTGCGGCAATCTGCGCCGCCAGCTCCAGCGCCCGAGGCAGGGCCTGGTCGTCGCTGACGACTTCGCTGAGCATGCCCATCGCCAAGGCTTCTCGTGCGCCGACCATGCATCCGGTGAGCGCGATGCGCATCGCCTGGAACTTACCCACCGCGCGGATCAACCGCTGGGTGCCGCCCGCCCCCGGCATCAAGCCCAGCTTGACCTCCGGCTGGGCAAACCGCGCCGATTCGCCGGCGACGATCAGGTCGCAATGCATCGCCAACTCGCAACCGCCGCCCAGGGCAAACCCGTTGACCGCGGCAATCACCGGTTTGGGGCAACGGCTGATGGCTTCCCACAGGTACTCGGTGTGGCGTCGATACATATCGATTGCGCCTGCGCTGGCGAACTCTTTGATATCGGCTCCGGCGACAAAAAACTGCGCGCCACCGGTCAGCACAATCGCACGCACCTCGCGGCGCTTGGCGAGTGCCCGAAAATGCTCGGCAAGGGCCTCACGCACCTGGGCATTCAGGGCGTTCTTGACCTCGGGGCGATGAATACGGACCACGGCCACGCCGTTGTCGTGGACGTCGAGGGTTACCACGGGTTGGTCTGCGCTGGTCACATTCACTCCTGCTGCAACGTTCTTGTTAGTCGGCCTGTCACTTGTTTCGCTGTGCGAAATAACATTCCGTATTTAGCCATGATCATAAGTATCGACCCTGCAGGTGTAAACGTAAAAACCCCAATCCATTTGAAAATAGCCGCTAACCCGCTGTTTACACAGCTTTTATAAGCAAGCATCGGAAAACCTCAATATCTTGCTTTGTTTCGCTGTGCGGAATAGAATTTTGTTTTGTTGATTTTATAAAAAAATGAGGCTTAACATGCGCCGTCAAAACGCGGACCCGGATAGCTCAGAAGTCCCGGCTGGCAACCACGCTTTCGAGCATGTGTTGATTGATCCGATGAACAACGATGAGGAGGAAGACAAGGACCGCCAGTTCGTCACTGCGCTGGCCCGTGGCCTGGAACTGCTGCGCTGCTTCACGCCCAGCGAAAGTGTGCTGGGCAACCAGGAACTGGCGCGCAAGACCGGGCTGCCGAAACCGACGATCACCCGCATGACCCACACGTTGACCCGCTTGGGTTACCTCAAGCACCTGCCGCAGTCAGGCCGGTACCAGTTGGATGTGGGCGTGATGGCCTTCGGTTACGCGATGCTGTCGAACCTGTCGATCCGGGCCGTGGCCCACCCGTTGATGGAGACGATGGCCAAGTACGCCCAGGCGGCCGTTGCCATGGCCACCCGGGACCGCCTGGACATGGTCTACCTGGACGTGGTCCAGGGCGAAGCGAACATGACGATGCGCCGCCAGGTCGGTACGCGCCTGCCATTGCACTTGAGTTCGGCAGGCCGCGCCTGCCTGGCGGCGATGCCGGAAAACGAGCGCGAGTTCATGCTCGACCATATCCGCCAGCGTCATCTGGAGGACTGGCCGACACTGCGCAAGGGGCTGGAACGCGCGTTCAGGGACTACACCGACTTCGGCTATTGCATGTCGATCGGAGAGTGGCACCGCGATGTAAACGCCATCGCCGTACCGCTGCTGCACCCACAACATGGCTTGCTGGCGTTCAACTGTGGCGGACCGAGCTTTCACCTTTCCCGGGAGAAACTCGAAGACGACATCGGACCGCGCCTCAAGCACATGGTGAACAATATCGTGGCCGCCACCCGCTAGCTGGATCGGTGTGCGGCCTCGGCAGATTGACGATAACAGGCCCGCTGAACGGGCCGCTGAGGAATGCACATGATCCGAGACCCGCAAACACTTCATATCCTGGTGGACGCCATTGCGCAGTTCGTCAACGAAGCGCTGATCCCACGGGAAAACGAAGTCGCCGAGACCGATGAAATCCCGGCGGACATCGTCAGCCAATTCCAGGAAATGGGCCTGTTCGGCCTGACCATTCCCGAAGCCTACGGCGGCCTGGGGCTGACCATGGAAGAAGAGGTGACCATCGCCTTTGAGCTGGGGCGCACCTCCCCCGCCTTCCGCTCCTACTTCGGCACCAACAACGGCATCGGCTCCATCGGCATACTGCTCGATGGCACCGAAGCGCAGAAGGCGCATTACCTGCCGTTGCTGGCCAGCGGCGAGCTGCTCAGTTCGTTCTGCCTCACCGAACCGGACTCGGGCTCGGATGCCGCCTCGCTGAAAACCACCGCAGTGCGCGACGGCGATCACTATGTGATCAACGGCACCAAGCGCTTTATCACCAACGCGCCCCACGCCGGGATTTTCACGGTGATGGCCCGCACTGACACGGCGATTCGCGGCTCGGGCGGTATCAGCGCGTTTATCGTCGAACGTGAAACACCGGGACTGTCGCTGGGCAAGCGCGACCACAAGATGGGCCAGCAAGGTGCGCACACCAGCGATGTGATCTTCGACAACGTGCGCGTTCCGGCCAGCCAATTGATCGGCGGCGTCGAAGGCGTGGGCTTCAAGACCGCGATGAAGGTCCTCGACAAGGGGCGCCTGCACATCGCGGCCGTCAGCGTGGGAGCGGCTGAGCGCATGCTCAACGACGCGCTGAACTACGCCATCGAACGCAAGCAATTCGGCCAGCCGATTGCCGAATTCCAACTGATCCAGGCCATGCTCGCCGACAGCAAGGCCGAGATCTACGCCGCCCGTTGCATGGTGCTCGACGCCGCGCGCAGACGCGACGAAGGCCAGGACATCGGTACAGAAGCCTCGTGCTCGAAGATGTTCGCCACGGAAATGTGCGGGCGGGTAGCCGACCGTTGTGTGCAGATCCATGGGGGTGCCGGCTATATCAGCGAGTACGCCATCGAACGGTTTTACCGGGATGTGCGCCTGTTCCGCCTATATGAAGGCACTACGCAAATCCAGCAACTGGTGATCGCCCGCAACATGATTCGCGCGGCGCAGCGCTAGGACTCACCGCAATACCCATACCCAATGCCCTAACAACTACAAACAAGGTATCGCTATGGAAGTCGCCGCATCGGCGGGCGCGTTGTCGCCTGCCAAAAACCACCTGTGGATCATCGTATTCATCTTTTGCTTCCTCGGCCTGCTGATCGATGGTGCCGACCTGATGCTGCTGTCCTACAGCCTCAGCAGCCTCAAAGCCGAGTTCGGCCTGAGCAGCGTCGAAGCCGGCAGCCTGGGCAGTTTCACCCTGGCCGGCATGGCCATCGGCGGGATCTACGGCGGCTGGGCCTGCGATCGCTTTGGCCGGGTGAAAACCGTGGTGTGGAGCATCGTGCTGTTCTCTGTCGGCACCGCCATCCTGGGCATGACCCACAGCTATTGGCAGTTTGCGAGCACGCGGTTTTTCGCCTCCCTCGGCCTAGGCGCGCTGTACGTGGCGTGCAACACCCTGATGGCCGAATACGTGCCGACGCGCTATCGCACCACCGTCCTCGGCACGCTGCAGGCGGGCTGGTCGGTGGGGTATATCGTCGCCACCTTGCTGGCCGGCTGGATCTTGCCTGAACACGGCTGGCGCTGGCTGTTCTACGTGGCGATCATCCCGGTGGTCCTCGCAGTCCTGATGCAACGCCTGGTTCCGGAACCCCAGGCCTGGCTGACGGCCCGCGCCGAACGCGCGCGGCAGAAAGCCGATGGCACCCGACTCGCGCAGAAGAGCAAGCCCGACGGCATGTTCAAACTGATTTTCAGCGATCCAAAAGCCAGCCGCATGTTCCTGCTCTGGGCCCTCACCGCAGGCTTCCTGCAGTTCGGCTACTACGGCGTGAACAACTGGATGCCGTCGTACCTGGAAAGCGAGCTGGGGATGAACTTCAAGTCGATGACCAGCTACATGGTCGGCACCTACGCGGCGATGATCTTCGGCAAGATCCTCGCCGGCCTGGCGGCGGACCGCCTGGGTCGGCGTACGGTGTTTGCCGTGGGTGCGTTGGGCACCGCGATCTTCCTGCCGGTGATCGTACTGTTCCAAAGCCCCGAGAATATCTTGTGGATGTTGGTGGTGTTCGGCTTCCTGTACGGGATTCCCTATGGCGTCAACGCCACCTACATGACTGAAAGCTTCGAAGCCAAGTTTCGCGGTTCGGCAGTGGGTGGGGCCTACAACATCGGCCGCATCGGTGCTGCCGTGGCGCCAGCCGCCATTGGTTTCCTGGCATCCCACGGCTCCATCGGCGTGGGCTTTCTGGTGATGGGCGGCGCGTACTTTATCTGCGGGGTGATCCCGGCACTGTTTATCCGCGATAAACAGTTCGATCCACAAAAACAGTAACGCCGAGCGGGCCGGTGGCAGCGCCGGCCCTTGTTTGCCAAATAACTGGCGTCAGTCTTTGCTTGCCGGTTTAACCCCAAAAGAAGGCGATTGATTTATAAGGGTTTTAATTTAGTTAAAACCAATTGGCATGGATCTGGCTCTAACCTCTTTCAAGCAGGTTACGCGATGACAAGACGTGCGGCAGTGCCCAGGGGTTATAACCCACTGTAAAGCGGTTTAAACTATTCCCATGTTTTACGGAACTGAAGGAACAGTAAGACGCTTGGCACTCGCCACTCTCATCGAGCCTGTAAGACTGCCAAGTGCTTAGAGGCCGATCGTTTATGAAAACACCCACCCAGACCAACGCAATTGACTTCGACAGTGCCAAATTGCAACGCCTGGGCTTTGGTCAGCCGTCCCTCCTGCCGCGCCGTCCCATCACCCTTCTGCAACTTCGCCAGCAACTGGGCATGCAACTGCAGACCAGCCTGGAACCGGAGCGCATCCTCGCGACGTTTTTCCGCGAGATCCAGCGCCTGGTGCCGCTGGACGCCCTGCAATATCGCCACGCTGCCAGCGATTTGCGCCTGGAGTTCGGTCATCGCGGCCACCATTCGATGAGCTATAGCCTGAGCCACGAAGGCGAGCACCTGGGCGAGCTGATTTTCCGGCGCAACCAGCGCCTGCTGGAAGAGGAACTCGGCCAGCTGGAATCGCTACTGGCCACTTTGCTCTACCCGATGCGCAACGCCCTGCTCTACCGCGCCGCCACCCGCAGCGCGCTGCGTGACCCACTGACCGAGACCGGCAACCGGATTGCCATGGACCAGACCCTGCAACGCGAAATCGACATGGCACGTCGTCACCTGAACCCGCTGTCGCTGCTGATGCTGGACATCGACCACTTCAAGAACATCAACGACACCTACGGCCACGCCGCCGGCGATAACGTCCTGCGCGCCGTCGCCGGAGCGATCAAGGCCCAGTTGCGCAATGTCGACATGGTCTTCAGGTTTGGTGGGGAAGAGTTTCTGATCCTGCTGTCGAACACCGGCCGGGATGCAGCCGCAATGGTCGGCGAACGCCTGCGCCAGGCGGCACAGGCCCAGGATTATTCGGCGGAGGGTAAACGGATCGAATTGACGGTGAGCCTCGGCTGCTCGACCTTGCTGGCCGCAGAGTCAGCCGAAAGCCTGCTGCGCCGGGCCGATAACGCTTTGTACGTGGCCAAGCGCGAAGGCCGCAACCGCCTGGCGATGGCAGGGTAACCCCCACCACCGCCGTTACATCAGGCTTCGCTGGCCACCCGCGCCGGGCGCTCACGCACCAGCACCGCCGGCTTTTCCTTCTCCAGGCGCATGCAGCTTTCCAGGAACAGGTACATGTAGTCGTAGCTCTTGCACACGGCCTGGCGCAGCTCAACCTGCAAGGCTTTGCTGGGGTTCATGCCGGCCAGGGTGCAGATGATTTCCAGCGCCTCCCACGGGTGGGCGTCATCGTACTGGGCATGCATCTTCAGCCACTTCATCGCGCGCTTGCGGTCTTCCTCGGGGAAAGCCGCCGCGTAGACACCGGTGGAACACACCACCGCCGACCACTCCCCGGTCGCCCCCTCGATCGCGTAGTTGGTCGCGGCGATGGCCACGATCAGCGAATCGGCCGAGCTGGTGTGCCAGCACCAATGGCTGAGCGCGTGCAGCTCCGGCGGCACGTTCTGCGCCTGCAGTTCTTCGAGGCTGACGCCATGCGCACGGGCCCAATGCACCCAATAATCGGCGTGGTTCAGTTCCACGCGAATGTTGCGCATCAGCCAGCGTCGCGCCATATCCTCCCCAGGATGGCGGGCAAACTTGGTCTTGGTGAGGTTCTGTGCCATGTACAAGGCAAACTGTTCTACCACGGGCCAGCCACCGATCAGGTAGTGACGCAGGGTCTTGGCGCTGAGCGTGTTATCGCGCATGCGCTGGTACAGTTCGTGTTCGACAACGCGCCGCTTGCTCTCGCTACAGTCCTGGATCAGTTGTTGCGCCCAGGCGGGGTAACTCGAGGCTTCCATAAGCGGGCCGGTTCTGTTGAATGTGTCGATCACTGTCGGGCTCCTTTTTAAGTGTGATGTACAGACCAGCAAAGGTTTCAGCGGAATGTGCCGGGCGCCTTGAATAACAGGGGCTGCGGCCGCGAAGGTCGACACTGCAGACTATCAAAGGTAAACAACTGCGGTCGTTCGATCAGGTAACCCTGAGCGTAATCCACCCCGATCTCGAGCAACGCCTGTTCGATGTGCGGTGTTTCAACAAACTCTGCAATTGTGCGCTTACCCATGACGTGGCCAATGTGATTGATCACTTCAACCATCGCGCGGTTAATCGGGTCGTCCAGCATATCCTTTACGAAACTTCCATCGATCTTCAGGAAGTCTACAGGTAAATGTTTGAGATAAGCGAATGAGGACATTCCGGCGCAGAAGTCATCCAGCGAGAAATGACAGCCTAAGGCCTTGAGTTCATTAATAAAGCGGATCGCACTGCCCAAGTTTGCAATTGCACTGGTTTCAGTAATTTCAAAACAGATCATGCTGGGCGGAATACTGTAAGTATGAAATTTCTCACGCAAGAATCCGAGGAAGTCATCATCACCGATAGTAATGCCTGACAGATTGATCGCACACATGGCCATCGGACGCCCCGGACGTTCATGCATGCAGGCGGCAATCAGCTTGAAGACATTCTCGACCACCCAGCGGTCCAGGGAAGTCATCAGACCGTAGCGCTCGGCCGCCGGGATAAAGCTGTCCGGCAGGATGATGCGCCCGCCCTCATCGTGCAGGCGCAGCAGGATTTCTATATGCCCGTTGCCGCCGTCAGTTTGCCCCAGCGGCATGATTTCCTGGGCGTACAGGCAGAAGCGGTTTTCTTCCAACGCCATGTGCAGCCGCTGCACCCAGGCCATTTCGCCAAAGCGCACCGACAGTTCCGAGTCATCGGCGTGGTACACCTGCACGCGATTGCGGCCTTTTTCCTTGGCCATGTAGCACGCCATGTCAGCCGCCCGCAGCGACGTTTCAAGGGTGGTCGGCGTGTGCCCGATGTGCACCAGGCCGATGCTGACGGTGGTCATGAACGGCCGGCCCTTCCAGACGAAATGCAGGCTTTGCACGGTATGACGCAGGCTCTCGGCGATTTTTTCCGCCACCGGTGCCGGGCAGTTCTCCAGCAGGATGCCGAACTCATCGCCGCCCAGGCGGGCCAGGGTGTCGCCTTCGCGCAGGTCCGACTGCAACAGTGCGCAGATATGCCGCAACAGCTCGTCACCCGCCGCATGGCCGCAGGTGTCGTTGACCAGTTTGAACTGGTCCAGGTCGAGAAACATCAACGCATGCCGCCCGCTCTGCGCGCCCCCGGCAGGGTGCAGCACCTGCTCCAGGCGGAACTCGAACTCGCGGCGGTTGGCCAGGCCGGTCAGGGCGTCATGGGTTGCCTGCCACGACAGGTTGGCGATGTACTGGCGCTCCTGGGTCATGTCGTGCAGCACCAGCACCGCGCCCGTGACCTTGCTCGCGCTGCGGATCGGCGCGCCCACCAGGTTGACCGAAACGGTGCTGCCGTCCAGGCGCTGGATTGTTTTCGAATGCTCGCTGCCGCTGCTGAGCTGGCCCTTGACGATGTGCTCGATCAAGGTGAAACCGTCGGGCTGGGCATTGTCATCCAGCAGGTTGAACAACGCCGCCAGCGGCAGGCCCTGAGCCTGCGCCGTGTTCCAATGGGTCAGCGCCTCGGCCGCCGGGTTCAGGTAGGTGATGCTGCCTTCGACGTCGGTGGTGATCACGCCATCGCCAATCGACTCCAGGGTGATCTGCGCCCGCTCCTTCTCTTCCTGCAGCGCATCGGCAAAGGCATGGCGCTGGGCCAGGAGCTTGTGGGTACGCAACAGCGCCAGCACGATCAAGCCCAGGGCCGTGGTCAGGTTGGTGATCAGCAGCAGCCGCAGGATCATCCGCGAGCCTTCGCCCAACGCGTCGCTGAACGCCTTGGCGGCGGGTGTCACGCCTTCGTTGATGGCAATGATGTGCGCCTTCCATTGGCGCACATCATTGGCGTTGACCTGGTCACGGCGGATCGCCTGATGCATCTCCCGGGCCAGGTCATCGAGCTGCATCAGGTAGCCATCGCCCACCGTCCACAGCTCGATGGCTTTTTCCAGGTAGCTGAAATGCCGGAAATTGAGGTACAGCCAGATCAGGCTGGAGACGTCATCGGGATGGTTGCCGCCCTTGAGGATGCCCAGGCGGGCGGCAGCAAGATCGGGCGTGGGCCGATCCAGGGCGATGCGCAGCTCATGCCCGCCCTGGGGCACGGCAATCGCCTGCTGATACTTGAGATAGGTGGATTCGTCACGGTTGTCGGCGTAGAGCGTCAGGTAGTAGATCGCGTCTTTCTGGCCCTTCGACCACAGGCTTTCACCGGCCACGTAGCCGCGTACCGCCGAAAGCACGTAGAGACTGACGCAGCCCAACAATGCCTGAAACAGAACGACGGCGATGAAGGGCCACACAATGCCCAACAGCCGAGGCGTTCCGAGAGTCCGCTTTTGCTTCATGAAGTCCCTTACACATGCACTGCCCAATACGCACGCGAAAATCCGCTTCCGATAGCTAAGCCTAGGCTAAATCAACGCACTTGCTGCAAGTGTCCATATAGCTTGGCGTACAGGCCGCCATCGGCAATCAACTGCTGATGATCGCCGTCCTCAGCAATATGACCGCCGTCGAACACTAATACTCGATCCGCTTGCTTAACCGCCGACAAACGGTGAGCAATGATCAGTGTAGTACGGCCGCTGAGAAACCGCGCCAGCGCCTGGTGCAGGTTGTATTCGGTGGCGGCATCGAGGGCGGAGGTCGCTTCGTCGAGGATCACCACTTTCGGCTCGGCGAGGACCATGCGCGCGATCGCCAGGCGCTGGCGCTGTCCGCCGGAAAAGCGCACGCCAGAGCGCCCCACCACACTGTCCAGACCCTGCGGCAGGGCTTTGACGGTGGCGTCCAACTGGGCAATTTCCAGCGCCTGCCAGCAGGCCTGGTCAGTGCGCTCACGCCCCATCGTCAGGTTGGCCCGAACGGTGTCGTTGAACAGCGCCGGGTGTTGCAGCACCACCGCGACGTTCTCGCGAATGGTCTCCAGGCCGATGGCCTGCTGGGTCGCTCCGCCGAAACGGATACTGCCGGCCTGCGGCGTGTACAGCCCGAGCAGCAACTGCACCAGGGTACTTTTGCCGCCGCCGCTGGCACCGACAATCGCGACCTTTTCACCGGGAGCGATGGCAAGGTTCAACTGGTTGAGCACCAGGTCATCGCCATAGCCGAAGTCCAGGCCGCGGACTTCGATGCCGACGGTTTCGCGGCCGCTGAACGGGTCTTCGCCGCCCGCATATTGCGGCTCGTCGGCACGCGCCAGCAGCTCGTTGATCCGCGTCAGCGCGCCACCCGCAGCGTAGTAGGCGTATTGCAGGTTGAGCAGTTGCTCCACCGGGCCGATCATGAACCACAAGTAGCTGAATACCGCGAGCATCTGGCCGATGGAAAGGTCGGAAAACAGCACCGTCAGCATCGCCGCCGCCCGGAAGATGTCGATACCGAACTGGAACAGCAAGCCACTGGCGCGGCTGGACGCGTCGCTTTTCCATTGCGAATTGATCGCGTAGTCACGCACTTCCTGGGCGCGCTGGCCAAGGCGTCCGAGGAAGAAGCCCTGGCGGTTGCCGGCGCGTACTTCCTGGATCGCGTCCAGGGTTTCGGTCAGCGCCTGGGTGAAGCGCGAGGTGCTGTCGTTTTCGAGCTTCTTCAGGTGTTTGACGCGCTTGCCCAATTGCACCGTGGCGTAGATCACCAGCGGGTTGAACAGCAGGATCAGCAAGGCCAGTTGCCAATGCATCCACACCAGGATGGCCGAGGTGCCGACCAGCGTGAGCATGGCCACCAGGAAGCGGCTGAGGGTTTCGCCGACGAACTTGTCCAGGGTGTCCAGGTCGGTGACCAGGTGCGTGGTCACCGTGCCGCTGCCCAGGCTTTCGTACTCGCCCAGGGAGATGCGCTTGAGGCGTTCGATCAGGCGCACGCGGATGCGGTACACGATGTCCTTGGCCAGCCGCGCAAACAAGCGCGCCTGCACCACGTTGAACACCAGGGCGCCGCACCGCAGCGTCAGCGTCACCAGCAGCATCAGGCCGATATAACCGGCTGCTTTCTGCCAGCCCAGGGGCAGCGCATGGTTCATCACCTTGAGCGCGGCATCGCCGTGGCCCAGCAACACTTCGTCCACCAGCAACGGCAACAGCAAGGGAATGGGCACGCTGCACAGGGTCGCCAGCACGGCAACGCCATTGGCGATCCACAGGGATTTACGGTGCCGCAAGGCCAGGCGGCGAATTTCCGCCCAGGTCAGTCGGTCGACGCGTTTGGGTTGCTCATCGGGCCGGTCATACACAGGCAGCTCGCTCCAGCCAACGGGCGAGCAAGGGCGACAGTTCCGACAGCGGCTGGTAGCCGTTGGTCAGCAACGCGAGCTGGCCATTGCGTTCGGCCAGCAGCGTCGGGAAACCGGCGATGCCCAAATCCTGGACCCAGGTGAAATCGGCGGCGGTCGCGGCGTGCTGCTCGGCACGGTCGAACGCACCGGCAAACTCGATGCGCGGGATGCCGGCCTGCTCGGCCAGCTCCACCAGCACGCTGGCGAGGGTCACATCGCGACCCTCGACATAAAACGCGCGCTGGATCAGCCCCAGCAGTGTCCACGCGCAATCCGGCGCCAGGCTGCGCGCGGTGACGATGGCGCGACAGGCGGGCTCGGTGTCATAGACAAAACCGTCGGGCAACGCACCTTCGCGCTTGAACGGCTGGCCGGTGGCATCGGTGACGGCCTGCCAGTGCTCCAGGATGTAGCGCCGGGTGGTCGGTTCCAGCGCCGCGCCGCTGCCGGTGCGCAAGCCGCCCACCACCAGGTGCAGTTCCACCCCGGCCGCCTGGGCCTGCTCTACCAACGCCTGCGCCACCGGGGCAAAGCCCCAGCACCAGGAACACATCGGGTCCATTACATAGAGCAGGCGCGCGGACATGGGTCAGGCCTCGGAAGGGGTTTGCTTATAGTTGAAGCCAATCGGGTGCGGCATGTTGCGGGCCTTGGCCAGCTCGATCTGCTTTTGCCGGTCGATCGCGCTGCGACGGGTCTTCTCCGGCAGCTTATCCCAGCAATGTGGACAACTGATGCCGGCCACATAGTGCTCGGACGCGCGGTCTTCTACGCTCACCGGTGTGCGGCAGGCATGACATTGATCGTAGTCGCCTTCGCTCAAGTCGTGGCGCACAGTCACGCGATTGTCGAACACAAAGCAGTCGCCCTGCCATTTGGTTTCTGCCTGGGGCACCTCTTCGAGGTACTTCAGGATGCCGCCCTTGAGATGGTAGACCTCATCGAACCCTTCGCTGAGCATATAGCTCGAGGCCTTCTCGCAACGAATGCCGCCGGTGCAGAACATCGCGACTTTCTTGTGCTTGGCAGGGTCGAAGTTGGCTTTGATGTAGTCGGGAAATTCGCGAAAACTGGTGGTTTTCGGATCGATTGCGCCTTCAAAGGTGCCAATCGATACTTCGTAGTCGTTACGCGTGTCGATCAACAGCACTTCCGGATCGCTGATCAGCGCGTTCCAGTCTTGTGGATCAACGTAGGTACCGACTTTTTTGTTCGGGTCGACGCCTTCGACACCCAGGGTCACGATCTCTTTCTTGAGCTTGACCTTGGTGCGATAGAACGGCTGGTCGTCGCAGTACGATTCCTTGTGGTCGATGTCGACCATGCGTGGATCTTTCTTCAGCCACGCCATCAGCCCGTCAATGCCTTCGCGGCTGCCGGAAACGGTGCCGTTGATGCCTTCTTCGGCGATCAGCAAGGTGCCTTTGATGCCATTGTCGACCATTGCCTGCAGCAATGGCTCGCGCAGGGCGACGTAATCTTCCAGGGTGACGAACTTATACAGTGCCGCCACGACAATCGGTTGAGTCATGGGTGTTCTCTCCAGGTGGCTACCCTCGTAAGGGGTGAACCGGATGTCGGCAGCTGCGGGCTTTGAGCCGCAAGCTGCCAGTAAACGCAAAAAAAACGCGCCGACTGGGCGGCGCGTTGCGGATTCTAGCAAAACCCCGATGCGACTGCATCGACACTCAATCACCGATATTTCCTTGACGCCCTCACGGCATTGGCTGACCTCGGCCCAGACCACCTGCGTGATAGCGTCTTGCGTCGCCCATGGGACCCGCCTTTGGACAGTTTTATTGGAAGATCGATTGATATGGACACCTCAAATCCAAGCAGTCCGCTATTGGCGCAACTGGTGGAACACCCCGTCACTCCTGGCGCAGGGAGGGTCGATTTGAGTACCGCCTTGAATAGACTCAACCTCACCAGCGTCTTCGACATTGTCGACCAGCCCAAGGCCGAATTCATCCGTCAATTGGCTCAATACACTGATGACGATGGCGCCCAGGCCTACGAAAATGCGCTGTCCTACGCCACCCAGTTGCAATGGCTGCACGACCAACAATCATTGAGCCCGCGCCCTGCCCCCTCTCACAGCAAGCGCGACCTGGGTTCAAAGGCGCCCAGCCCGCTCAACGAGGACTGGGGGAATGTCTGCCACCCGGAGGCCATCGCCGCTATCGACTCACCGGTTGCCTACCTGCGCACGCTGTTTCTTTTTGCAACTCAACTGGAAAAAAAAACCGCGGCAACCAGTAAAAAAAAAATCCTGTTGAGCCAACGGCGTCCGGACCTGGGACGCTTATTGATCGACCACGACACAACCTTTTCTCAACGCCCCCTGCTGACACTCATTGATGAGATGTTGCACATGCAGATCCAGCTCCACCATCCGGATAAGGACCTGCATCAACAACTCAGCAGAGCGCGCTACCCCATGGCGTTGCCTTACCACCATCATCATCGCCAGTGCCAGCTGGCACTCTCGGGAACCCGGTATTCCCTGGGTGAGTTGAATTATCGAATCAGCAAACGCGTGCCGTTTGACGACGCCAGCAGCGCACGCTATGCCACGGTCACAAAGCCCAATGCCAATACCCAGCGGCTGCTGGGTGAACTGAGCCCGGAGCAGCAAAAGCTCTTGGCGCAATCACTCGTCCCGGAAGACACATTGTATGAAATCTACTACGGCCGGCCTCGGAAACCGCCGACCCAGATGGCAACCCCACTGGAAAACCTCGACGTCTTCTTGAAAAGTACGGCGTTGAACAGCCTCCAATTGCAGGCACTGTTGGCGCAAAACAGTTTCGCTCCCCACGCCTCTCTCTCGACCAAGGGCCAGACACTGCCGACCTTTGGGGCGCGCTACGTCAACGGTACTGGTGACCCGCCCATGACTGTGGAGGGCATCTCCACCAGCAGGCAAACCGCGCAACTGCTGAATACCTCGCACGACCGGTTTGATCGCATGCAACGGATGATCCGCCTGCAACAGTGGGTCAATCTGCCTTTCGCCGAGCTGGACACTTTGATCGTCAGCGCCATGGAGTGTGAGGGCACAGCCAACTCGAGCCTGCGCATCAGCCCCAATACCCTGCGCGCACAAGGCGTCTACCGCTACCTGAGTCGGCACTACGCCCTTAAGCCATTGGAGTTTTCCGCGTGGCTGCATCGTTTGCCCGTTCAGGCCAGCGCCAATGAGCAGCCGCTGTTCGATCAAGTGTTCAACCGCACAGCGGTGTCCTCGCAACCACTGCCGCTGGACGACCAGGCCTTCGATTCACACACCCGCCAGCAACTCTGCGCCGCGCTGACGTTGAGGGACACGCCGGATTCACTGCAATTGCTCATCGAGGCCACGCCGGCCCCTGTCGCCCGAAACCTTGCCACGTACTCCGCGATCTATCGGCAAGCGCGGATCGCTCAAGTCTTCGGCCTTTCTGTCCTGCACTGCAAACAACTGGCTGACGTGCTCGGCCCGTCGACCTGGGCGTCGCTGGTCACCCCCACATTACGCATCAAGAAAGCCGCTCCGATGGATTTTCTCGATGTGCTGATGCAAATGGACTGGGCCGTCACGTGGCTCAAGGCCTGCGGTACCAGCGTGACGCAGCTGCGCCAGCAATTGCTGCTGGAACCCATTACTGACAGCCCGGCACTACAACGCGGGGTCGACCTGTTGAGACAGGGGCCGCACTCATGCATCCAACAGTTCCTGGAAAGCCCGGAGCCGGCCGTCTACAGCAATGAGCTGAAACTCTACTACGGCCAACATTTTATGCCCTTGCCTGAGCCTGAGCCGGCACCGATACACCTGATCCTGCTGGTTCCAGACATCACCACATTGTTGTCCTTGCCGGTTAACGGCACGTCGCTACGTCAATTGCTGCTCAACCCTCATTGGCTGGACAGCGAGATGACGAAAGGGGCGCTGGTCGAGCTGAACCTGGGCACGCTTTACCTATTACAGCGTTTCAGAGACTGCTGCGATACGTATGGCCTGGCACAGGACAGCCTCCTGGCGTTTTTCCAGGGTGCCAACAACAACGGTCCGCAAAACCCCAACGCCCAGCTGAGTCAATGGTTGGGCTGGGACGAACGCGAGCTGCGCGTGCTCACGGCGACTTTGCCCTCAGGCATGGTCAGGTCCATGGACCAACTGGATTGGATCATGCGCTGCCGGCAAGCCTGCACCCTCACCCGACTCTCCAGCCAGACCCTGCTCGACACCAGCGAACTGGATATCCAAAGCGACTTCAGCAGTTGGCAGTCCGTGGGTGAAGCCGTCGTCGCCGCACGTCAATAACGCTGCATCTCAATCAGCAGACTCAAGGAATGACTATGTCTGAGAACCTCGACCAACGGCTTAATGAAGCCAGGCGTGATGCCATGCTGAGCTACTATCTGGCTCACTGCATCAGCGCCGACCTTAAAGACGCGTTGCAGACACCCAACGACCTGTACGACTACTGGCTACTGGACGTACAAGTCAGCGAAGCAGTGCCGACCAGCCCGGTCGCCAGTGCGATCACCAGCCTGCAACACTACATAAACCGGATCCACTCAGGCCTCGAACCGGGTTATGAGACCCCGGGCATGTCGCCACACGAGACCCTGGCCTGGCAGAACTCCCTGCACACTTACCCCCTCTGGAGCGCCAGCCAGCAACTGCGCTATCACCCGCAAAATTTCCTCGACCCCACGCTGCGCGAAGACAAGAGCGACAGCTTTGCGCAACTGGAAAACGAACTCCAACAGCATCGACTCCAACCCGACACCGCACTGAAGGCCGTGCAAGGCTTCCTGTCACGGTTCGAAGAGGTCGCCAGCATTCAAACGCTCAATGGCTACATTGATGGCAATGTCGGACAGTTGGAGACCAGCACTTATTATTTCGTCGGCAAGTCCGCCACCGACAGCATCTATTATTGGCGTTCGCTGGACCTGTCCAAACGCTCGACCGCCAACCCCGACGCGCCTGCACCTCTGGCCTGGACAGACTGGAAACCCATCAACCTGACGTTTGGCGCCGATACACCGGCCCACAGTATCCGTCCCGTCCTGTTCAATCAGCGGCTATTTATGGTTTGGGCCGAGATCATCAAGCCGGCCCCGCACCACTCCTTCAAGGCACAGGGCAATGGCAATGGCGACAACGAAGAGGACGGGGATGAAAAACAACGCCAGGCTGAATGGCTGAACAGCCAGTTCGTGAAGTTTCGCCTGTGCTTTTCCTATAAAAAACGGGATGGCACCTGGAGCTTTGCGCACACGGGGCTAGAAGAGCACTGCGTCACGCGGGGCATCAACGCACTCACGCCAGCGCAACTTATCGGTATTACGCAGACCATTGCCGTAGTCGATAGCCGCTCTCCTCACACCCTGTTCCTGGGTATACGCGCCAACACGCTGAATCATGGCAGCGATCAAATGGGCGAATTCTTCCAAGCCATCAGTATCGATCAGTCATTGAGCATAAAAATCGTCGCCAGCGCAGGCAGCCCCGGCCGCTACAAAATCGTGCCAGGTTCAGCCGTAGCGCAGGAAGCCCTCCGATTGCTGGAAGCCTATGAATCCACACAAAACACGCCACTACAGAAAGCGTTGTTGGGCGGCGTCGACAAAGACAACCTGTTTTCCAGCGTGTTACTTCCGCCGTTCGCTCACCAATACTTCCGTCTGTTTTTCGATATAAACAAAGACAACTTACAGTTCAAGACACGCCTGGCGCAGGAACAAGACGAAAGAACGGTAGTCCTGGACGCTCAAACACCCCAGATCGAAGATCAGCGAACGTGGGACTTTGAATCCAAAAGCACAGCCATAGTCGCCGCCGATACAGCCACCACCGCCTTTGATCCCGCCACCAACGAATTCGTCTTCACCTCAAGAATCGTCAAGCCCTTTCTGCAGACGTACAGCATCACCCTTGCATCCCGGTACTCCGAGATGAGCATTACCCTGAGCACCCAGTCGGCGTTGCATGACTCGACCTTGGCCGAAGTTGAACTCATCAGCGGTTCGGTCATCAGGATCGACTGCGCGATACATCCCAGTGCAGACGCCACGTATCACTCGATGTTCTTTAAAAACCCCAAGACCGGAAAAAGCTATTCCAATGCCATTTATGACAAAGACTCCATATTGTTCAGGCTTGAGAAAGAGATGAAATCAAGGCCGGACCCGAGACCCGGGCATACCGACCAATACCTTCCCATCTTCGAATACTCCCTGGCAGGGAAGTTTCTCAACAAAAATGCATTCCTCCACTTATATACCCATCATCAGGATCCCTTCCTGGTGATACTCGACCGTTACAGCGGCTACCACCTGCCAGGTGATGAAGTCGCCAACCCAAAACTGCACTTCGTGAATGACGTGAGGCTGGAGCTGGGTAACACTTTCACGCCGACATTGCGTTTCTACAAGCACGTCATCATGCAATCCAAACTGAAGGACGTGCCCACTCCGCAAGCCATTAATAACAACACTGCCCAAATCCTCAACGACTCGGACCTCGATCACGAGAGTCTGGTAGGCGCCTCCCCCGAACTCGCAGCCGGGCACCTGGCGAGTACGCGGGTAAAGTTACCCAATGAGCAACCCGCATCAGCCATCACGCTGATCCATGGGGTCATCACGCTTGAGAGCAGAGAGAACCAGGTGACTGTCCTCGGCTATGCGCTCAAGGCCGTCAAATGCGCCCTTGCCACCTCCGTTGCCGTCGACAAGCCCGCGCATTCCCCACGAATTACGCGCCACCAGCAAAACACCGGAGCGACCCACGAGTGGATTGATTTTTCCACAAGCTTCGCCCCGAGTGTCCCGGCCATCCGACTCAACACCACGGTGGCGAGTCAACTGACCCAACACGCCACACTCGGCTTCGACCCGGTATTTTTACGCTCCCCGGATGACTGGACGGAACCGGCACTGACTGCGGACGCCGCCCCCGCGCCCCTGGATTTCCAGGGCGCGCACGGTAAAAATTTGCGCGAACTGTTTATCTACTTACCCTGGACCATCGCCCATTACTTCAACCAGCAGCAGCAATACGCTCACGCCCAGACCTGGTTGCACGCCCTGTTCGACCCACTCCACCCAGACACCGGGGCCCTCAGTGCCCTGCCAGGCAACCCGGTAGAACTGAGCTTCGCCTGCCAACACCCCGAGAGCCCGCATTACCTGGCTCTCAGCTTTCCGACATACCTGCGTAAGGCGTTGTACCACTTCAATGTGGATATCCTGATCAACCGGGGCGACGCAGCTTATCGCCAAGTGAGCCCCGACAGCCTGGCCGAAGCCAAACTCTGGTACATCCAGGCGCAGAACCTGCTCGGCATGCGCCCGACGGTCACACGTGCCGATACCTGGACCTCCCGCACCTTGGACGCACTGGCGACGGTGTCCTCCCAGGCCATCCGCCAGTTGGAACATCAACCCGAATACACCACCGTACTGTCCCGGCACTGCAAGACCACTGGGCAACACACTTGGCTCATGGACAGCCCCTATTTGTTCCGCCCGCTGAACACGCAACTGGTCGCACGCTGGGACATATTGGAAAGTCGCCTGCACGGGCTTCGCCATCATCTGGATATTTCCGGCAAGCCATTGCGCCAGACACTCTTTGCGCCCCCCTTGTCCCCTGCCGCCCTGCTGACGCGAAATGCACAGGGCGCTGCGGGTGACGCCAGTACATTGCCACCGGTCCGTCCTGAAGTGGGTCACTACCGGTTCCAGGTCATGCTGGGGCACGCCTTGAGCGCGGTCGACAGCCTGGCGCAGTTCGGCACCACGCTGCTCACCTTGATCGAGCGCAAGGAACAGGCGCACTACCTTGAGGTGCAACAGCAAAACGCCTGGCAGTTGGCCGAACTGGTGTTGACCCAACAGACCCAGGCCGTTGCCATCGATGAAAAAAATAAAGATGCCCTGCGTTGCAGCCGAGCAATCGTCGAGGGGCGACTGGACTTCCTGACACGTCAGCTCAGCGAAGGCATCAGCACCGGTGAAATTTCGGCCGGCCAACACTATCTGGAGAGCGCCGCCTGGGAGAGAAAAGTCGCGATTGCCGGTATAGGCGCCGGCGCCGCCATGCTGTTGCCGAATATCTTCGGCACGTCGTCCGGAGGGATGCGTTGGGAGGGGGCGTTTCATGCCTATCAGGCCTTCGCCCAGGGCGAAGCCAACATCGCCCGCGCCAACGGTAACGAATTGGAGCGCACTGAACAGTTAAATCGTCGCGCTCAAGAATGGGCCCACGCCGAACAACAGGCTCGCCTGGAACTGGCCCAGATCGACACCCTGCTGCTGGTGCATGCCGAGCAGGAAAAAGCCACTCGCCTGCAACTACGCAGTGCCCACACCGCATTGGCCCAGGCCAAGTCAGCCTACCAATTACTCGGCATGCGCTTTACCGGGACCCAGCTCTATCAATGGCTCACGGCCCAACTGAGCACGTTCTATTACGCGCTGTATGACAACGTCCACTCCCTGTGCCTGGCCGCTGAAGCCTGCTGGCAGTACGAAACCACCGACAGCCGGCAGTTCTTTCAAGGTGGGGCCTGGCATCACACCTGCCGAGGACTGCTGAGCGCGGAAAGCTTGAAACTGAACCTGGTGAAGATGAACACCGCGTACCTGCAACACACACCTCGCGAGCTGGAAATCAGCAAAACCATGTCACTGCGCCATCGCCTGATCGAGTGTCAGGTCGCGACCGGCCAACAGACCTTCGAAATCACCGCGCCTGCCAAAACCTGGACTGAACATAAAGCGCAATTGGTCAGCAGCGGCACCATCAGCTTCGCCCTGACTCAAGCGCTCCTGGATGAGGACTACCCTGGGCAGACCCTGCGCAGGATCAAGCATGTCAGCGTCACACTACCCGCCTTGCTGGGACCTTATGAAGACATCAAGGCAACACTGACCCAGACCCGAAACGAACTCCAGATGCCCGATGGCACCCTCAGGACCGACTTCAGGGCACACCAGCAAATCGCCTTGTCACGCGGCCTGGACGACAACGGCCTGTTTACGCTCAACTTCGACAACGATCCACGCTACCTGCCGTTTGAATACACGGGGGCGGTATCGTGCTGGCGCTTGAACTTTCCCAATCCGCTGCAACAAAAAAACCTGCTTGAATCCATCACCGACATCATCATTCATGTGCGCTACACGGCCAGGCCTGGCAGGAGTGAAACATGAGCACTCAGGCGAATGAATCGCCCCTCAAGGTGCCATCGCTGCCTAAAGCCAGCTCCGCCATCGAGGGCGTCGCCAAAGGCTGGGGCAACGTGGGCGCTGATGGCACGGCGACTTTTGAGGTTGGGTTGCCGATTTCCCTTGGCCGTGGTTATGCACCTACGTTGTCGCTGATCTATCGCAGCACGGCGGGTAACAGTGCGTTCGGTTTCGGCTGGGACGTCAATCCGGGTGCCGTCACACGGCGTACCCAGCAGGGCGTCCCCGATTACACCGCAGCCGATACATTCCAGGGTCCGGATGCACAGCAATGGATGCCCGAACGCACCGCCGCGGGCACGCTTGTCCAGACACAACGCGATAGTTTTGACCAGGTGCCGCTAGGCCGCCACTACGTCGTCACGCGCTACTTTCCGAGGGTCGAACAGCGCTTCGAGCGCATCGAGCATTGGCGTTCAGAGGGCGATGCGGCCGGGTTCTGGCTGATCCAGGCGGCTGACGGCAGCCGGCATGTGTACGGCAAAACGCCTGCGGCGCGTATCGCTGATCCCGATAACCTGAGCCATGTGGCGCAATGGCTGCTTGAGGAAAGCCTGAACGCCCATGGCGAGCATATCGGTTACCAATACCTGGCCGAGACCGATACTCGCACGGAACCCCATGACAGCCGGGCCCAGCGTTATCTGCATAAAGTGTGTTACGGCAACGTCATGGCGAGGGAAAAAGAGACGCTGTATTTGCTCAAGAATGACGATTTGTCCCGTCAGGCGTGGCACTTTTACCTGCTGTTCGACTACGGTCAACGCACCACCGCCAACGACAAGTTGCCTTCCTACGACGCGCTCACCCCGTGGCTTCCACGCGAAGACCCGTTTTCCAGTTTCATCTACGGTTTTGAACTACGAACGCTGCGACTGTGTCGGCAAATCCTGATGTTTCACGCCTTTGCAGATGCCCCCGACATGGGCCCCTCCCCCGTCTTGGTCAAACGCCTGCGGTTCGAACACAAAACCTTTCCCAACGGGCTCAACACCTTGCTAGCGGTACACGAGCAGGCCGTTGACGCCCAGGGAACGCTCACCAGCCTGCCGCCGCAAGAATATCTGTATCAATACTCAGGCCTGAAACTGGATGCCCGCCGCTACCAGCGTTTTGTGGACGTGCCCGGTCTCAATGACGGCCAGCGCTATCAACTGGTGGATCTATTCGGCGAGGGCTTACCGGGAATCTTGTACCGCGGTGATCAAGCCTGGTACTACCGGGCACCCCAGCGAGATGAGGCGTCTACAGGCGATGGGGTGACGTACGCTCCCGCTCAAGAACTGCCGGCTATTCCCGTGGCGGACGGTTCACGCCCGGTCTATCAGGCCTTGCTCGATATCGACGGCGACGGTCGGCTGGAATGGGTCCTGGCCCGACCGGGCATGAGCGGTTTCTTCAGCCTGGCCCCCCAACGCAAAGACGCGGGGTTCGTACGGTTCGATGCGTTCCCGGTGGAGTTCTTACACACCCATGCGATATTTGCCGACCTGATGAGCAGCGGCTTGGCTGATATCGCACTGGTGGGCCCGCGTAGCGTGCGCCTGTATGCCAACCGGCATAGCGGTTTCCAGCAGGGCATCGAGCAGGCGCACACGATCGACGGCGACGACTTACCGTCCTTCCTCGGTTCTTCCGCCGACTGGGTTGGCTTCAGCGACATACTTGGCAGCGGCCAGCAGCACCTGGTGCGTATACGACACAACGAAATCAAATGCTGGCCCAACCTGGGCCATGGGCGATTCGGTAAAGGGAGAGTATTGGCCACCTTGCCTTTCAGGGAAACGACGTTCAATGCTTCCAACGTGTTGCTGGCGGATCTGGATGGCTGCGGTGCCAGCGACTTGCTGTACCTGACGACCCATGAGGTACGCATTTTCACCAACAAGGGAGGCAATGGCTTTGCCAAAACCCCGTTGGTCTTACCCTGGCCATCAGGCGTTCAGCACGACGCCTTATGCCAGGTGAGCGTGGCGGACCTGCAAGGCAACGGTTACGCCAGCCTGATCATCAGCGTCACGCACCCACACCCTCGCCATTGGCGCTACGATTTTTTTGATAGCAGGCCTTGTCTACTCAGCATTACCAACAACAATCTGGGCGCCCAAGTAGAGGTGAGCTACCGCAGCAGTGCCCAGGAATGGCTGGACGAGAAAAGGCAGCACCAAGCCGAAGGCAGGCAGGCCGTCTGCCGATTGCCCTTCGCACTGACCCTGGTTAAACGCCAGAGGCAGCGCGATGAGATCAATCATCACACACTGACCCAGCATTTCAGCTATCGCCAAGGGTTTTACGCCCCCCATGAACGCGCCTTCCAGGGTTTTGGCTTGCTGCTTCAAACCGACATCGAGACCGGCACCCATGACGCGCCCGGAGCAGGGACGCAAACCAAACGCTGGTTTCACACCGGCCAGGCGCTGGATATGCCCAAGGACGACTACAGCCAGCACGACCCTGACGCCATCACGCTCGGCCGCACTTTGCTGGCGACACACGATGCCCCCCAACAGCCGCAACCGACCGACCATCACGACCGCGTGATCGCGTCGCCCACGCCACCGGAGACACGGGCGGCAACCTACGCGCTCAGGGGCTTGCCGCTGCGGGTGGAAGTGTTCGCCCTTGACCCGGCCAACAGCACACCCTATTCGGTGCAGCAGTACCGCTATCTGGTCCGTCGCTTGCCCCCGGCATCCGGCTCGCAACCCTGGCCGCGAATGCTGCCGCTGACGCTGGAGTCGGTGCATTATCAGTACGAACAGGTGCCCGATGATCCGGTCTGCGAACACCAGGTCAACTTGCGCTGGGATGCCTACGCCAGCCTGGTCCACAGCGTCACGGTGCATGGCGCGCGGCGAAAGACGGTCAGTGATACACCACCGGCACTGCTCGAGGATGAGCATCAGCGACAATGGTGGCGTGACACCCACGACCCGGCTCAGCAGGTGTTTTATCTGCGCGAAACCTTGGCGCAGTGGATTCATCAACCCAACGACGACCAATGGCGATTGGGATTGCCCTATCGTCAACGCACCAACGCCTGGACCCTGCCTGACGGGCAGCCACCTGCGGGGCTGAACGCGTCGGCTATCCGCTACGAGAGTTTGATCGACCGGCTTTCTGGTCCACTGGGGCCACAAGCACCGCGCGAGCTGAGCGGCTTGACGATCCAGCACTACCGCGAACCGGGCGGCAAAGGGCAAACCTTGCCCCCTGGAACAGCAAACTTCCAGGGGCTGGCGGATTATCAAGAAAGCGCTGAACTGGCCCCCAACGCGCTCCAGGCGCTGGAGAAAATTCCCGACATGCCCGGCCAACCCGCCGAAGACCTGCCGAGCCGCCTGGGCCGAATCGGTTACCGGCCCATGGCGCTGTTTTTTCATGCCAATGACCAGGAACGCCAATCGTCCCCCCTCTGGTCGATTCGCCGTCAGTTTCCGCGCTACTTCAACGCCAAACACTTCTTTCGTCTACACACTTGGCGCCTGACTCAGGCCGAGGGCGAAACCACGCTGACCTATGACCCTTACGGGCTTCAGGTCATCCAGGTCAAACAACCCGACGGCTGCATCACCCGCGTCCAGCATGACTACCGCCTGCTCCAGCCGATCAGCATCACCGATCCAAATGGCACGACCGAGCAAGCGCTCTACGATGCGTTCGGTCGCTTGCTCGCGACCAGCATCAACGGGCAAGCATCGGCAACGTCCGTCGGCTTCGGGCCATTGTCGGCGTATCGACGGCCGGTAGACGCATCCATCGAATCCGCCATTCAAGCACCCGCAACGATCCTCGGCGAGGCCGCCCGTGCCTGGCTCTACGACCCGTTCAGTTGGATGGGTTCGATCGCCTCAACGGACAGGCAGGCGCACTGGGTCACCCAGCGCTATGTCTCACCAGACGGGCACATACGCGCCACCGCCCGGTTGCGCCTGAAAAAAAAGGCCAGCGCCTTGAGTGCGAGCGAGAAAGCCTTGTCCGACTTGATCCAGAAGGCCCGGCGCGAACCGGCACGAAGCCTGATGTTGGCAGCTGATCGCTATACCCACGATCAGGAACAGCTCATCCACATGAGCCTGGTCTCCCATGACGGCTTCGGGCGCATCTTGCAAAGCAAACAACAAGCTGAGCCGGGGCCGGCCTGTGCGGTGGGCGACAACGCGGACCTGACGGTCAAGGACGGCGCCATCCAGACGGTTCAGGCTGATCCGCGCTGGTGTGTCAGCGAACACACCGAGTACAGCCCCACGGGGCGGATCATGCGGGTGTATCGCACCTATTACGCCGACCGCCACCGGTACATCGACGGTCAGTCCCTGCAGCAGTTCCTGCCTGGCGACAGGCAGTTCCATGACTCCCTCGGCCGCCCCACCCGCACCCTCACCGCCAGGAAAACACTACGGCAAATCACCTACTGGGCCTGGTACACCGTCAGCGAAGATGAAAATGATACGTCTGGAGCGCAGGTAGACCTCTCGGCTGAACACTGAAGCCTGGGGAAGCGTGGCCGTCTCACCTTTGAGAGACGGCCAAACTGCTTTGTTCACTCAACGTGCCGCCGTCCGTGAAGCCCTGGAACTGGCGGGTTTATAGCGACGCCACGCGGAGGAGTCGGACTCCCAAGGGGCGTCAACCCGTTGTTGATGCCGATAGAACGTCACGCGGCCTGCCAGTTGCTGTCGATGCCGATACAGCCAGCGCAGCTCAGAACCCGTGGCAGAAACCGCGGACTTATTGATCACAACGTCCATGTCCAGATCATCCAGAGCAAAGTGCGCCTGGCGCAGGCTCTGAGGGTCCGTCAGCGTCTTCAACGCCGACTTGCTGGCGCGGCTGACCAGCTTGTGCTGAAACGCACTCAAGTTCACATCTATGTAGCCTTCAAGGGTGCGTTCGAAGGAATAGTCACTGGAAGAAAAATCACTGACGAATTTCTTCGCGAACTCCCGGTTGGCGGTGGTCGATGTGCAGCCCGAATACTTGGACACAATAGCGCCATAGAATTGCCGTGCGACCTGCCCGCCTTGCTCTGCGATCGTTTGCTCATACTCGGACTCGCCGATCCTGTCGAGCCCGCGCCGAATATACGCGTCGACACTTACGGCCAGCGCCGCAGTTGCCGCCCCCATCTCCTCGACGCCGAAATAGGCAGCCATTATGTCCCCGCGGGCCGTCAGCTTCGACCAGAAGCTGCGATAGATCCGCACGGTGTTGGCCAAGCCGAAAAGGATATCGCCTCGACTGGGTTGGAATTGCTCGCCAAAAGACACTTGCCCGCCATCAACATCCCTGAACAGCAAGGGGTTGCCCAGGGTCATCGCATACAGGTTCAGGCCGTCCACGTCGCCCAGCGGGTCCGGGCTGATCCAGCGTTGCAGCCACGGCGCGTAATACCGCGATCCGTAGTAATACAACCCTGTCGCATCGCGCTCCTTACCTGCATAGCGGCGAACCTTATAGCGAGCTCGCTGCGTATCGTTGGTAGCCCACCACGCCGTCGCGCCATAAGGATAATAATGCTCCTGGCTCAGCAACTGGGCCTGCTCGTCCAGTTCCAGCAAGCTGCTATTGAGGTGATCGAGGAGGCTGAATTGCACGTGCTCGTCTTTCATATCGCTGGGGCGACCCTGCTCCCATTGCAACACCGTGACATGACCGCCGCCGATATTGATCTCCAGCACGTTCAAGCGCTTGCCTGCTTGTACATGCAGGCGCAAACCCGGCAAGTAGCATGTCAGTTGTGTATGGGGTTTCCCCGCGACCTGCTGGCTTCTGATTTTGGCTGCCCGTTGGCCCTGGCCGTCGTAGAGGTAACTTTCCACATCCGGATCACCCTGCTCACGCCACACCTGAGTCACATGGGTGAGCTGATTCCGCACGTCCCAGCCTAACTGTTGGCCGCTGCCGAGCACGTGTTGGTTGCCATTGGCATCAAACATCATTGCCCATTGCCGCGGTGCACCGTCAGTCACCGGCAAGGCGCGATTGCTGCCCGCAGCGACACGCATTTCCCGGGTATGACCGGCTCCGCTACTCGGCACATGGCGAAGGCTCGTCAAGTTGCCATGTTCATCGTAACGGTAATGTTGGGTGTAATTGCGCCAGAGCCCGGTGTCAGTTGCACCGAACGTCACCCGTCCCGGCGCAGCCTGGCCACCGCTGTTGCCGGCATTTTCCCGACCGGTGGCCTGGGTCAGCTGGTACAGACTGTCGTACTGGTAGCGGTTGACCGCATCAATACGCGCATTAGTGTGCCATTGCGTCGGCTGCGCCTGGTCGCTGAGGCTGAGGATGTTGCCTACCGGGTCGTACTCGTACACAAGGTCCTGTAAAGGCTTGGCGGCCTCGCCCTTGCGATGCACCGTCAGTTGCAACAGACGATTGTCCTCAGCGGCGTATTTCGCCAGCTGGGTAACGCCATTGCCCATCCGTTCGGAGATCACCAGACCGCTGGCGTTGTACACGCGCTGGTGCGTCAAAACCTGGCGTGAGCCGCCACGGAGGGTCAGCGCAACCTCCTTCAGCCAGCCTTGCTGCCCATAGAGCCAGTGTCGGCGATTGCCCTGGGCGTCGACCTGCTCCAGCTGCGCCCCCGTGGCATCGTAGCGCCAGGTCGTAGTGTGGGCCTTGGGCTCCAGCTGTTCGGCTTGTTCGTCATGACTGGATGGCCAGTCAACTGCCGACGCATCCAAGCGAAACCGTCGAGTCTGCTGGGTGACGCTTCCATCGATCCCGTATTCATCCATCAACAAGACACCGGCCGGGTCCGCGTGGCGAATCAGCCGACCACAACGATTGCCGGCCGCCTCGGCGGGTTCGGCGGCCGCATAGGTCAAGCGCTCGACACAACGCGGCCGTGGCTCATTCGCCGCCTGTTCAAACACGGCCACTGGGCGTAACAGGCGGTCGTAGCGCCGCTCGTGATGAGCTAGACGCGAATCCCAGCGATGCAACAGCTGCCCTGCTTCACCATGTATCAGCAGGCGCCAGCCGGCATCGGCGCTCTCGGTGCGCACAGGCTCGCCCGACAGGCTGTAAATGGTCGATTGTGACGCCACACCCGCAGCGCCGCGCGCAAATTGCCGCGGGTCCCACTGGCTGAGCAAAAGACCATTGGCCCCAAAAACCTGGCGGGTGACCCGTGCCTGCGGAGTCTGCGTCACGCTCTCGCGATGATAGTGAACAGCACGCACAGCCAGCCCGCGAGGATCCATGGCCTTCAAGGTCGGTGTATTTCGATGCAAAGAAGTGGACATAAACTCATGACCTGATCAGCTAAGGTCAAAAAAGTCTAGGGAACCCCTTTAGGGCGTGGGGGGTACTGCGAGGATGTTTTATGTGTCTAATTGCAGGCACAGGATATGACAACCTGCGAGCGCGAACGCGCCGCGCCCGCAGGCCTTGGGCTGCGGGCTCAGTGCCCGCCGGCGCAGGTCGGCGAGGCCGGGGCTGCGTCGATTTTCGCCCATTCTTCAGGCGTGTAGGTGTGCAGCGCCAGCGCATGAAACTCGCTCATCAGGTCACCCAGGGTGGCGTAGACCTTCTGGTGGCGCTTGACGCGGTTGAGCCCCTCGAACTGCGGGCTGACCAGTACGGCCTTGAAGTGCGTTTGCAGCCCACGGCTGTGCATGTGGCTTTCATCCAGCACGCTCAAGTGGTCCGGGCCCAGGGCGGCAAGTGCCGTTTCGATACGCTGTTGCATGCTCATTCCTGCTTACTTCTTCTTGGCCGGTGCGGCGGCTTTTGGCGTCAGCTCGTTGGTCATGTCTTCCAACAGCTTGTTCACCACCGGTACGGCGCTTTCCAGTTTTTCCTGGGTCATCTGGGCCGATTGCTGGGTCAGCTGCGGCATTTTCTCGAGGACTTTCTTGCCCAGTGGCGACTGGTAGAACGCGACCAGGTCCTTGAGCTCGGATTCGCTGAAGTTGCTGGTGTAGAGCTTGACCATGTCGGGTTTCAGCTTCGGCCAGCCGATGGCCTGGTCGAGGGCGGCGTTGGCCTTGGCCTGGTAGCTGTCCAGTACGGACTGCTTGGCGGCAGGCGCCTTGGTCTGTTCGAAACGCTGGGCGAACATTTGCTGCACTTGCATGTACACCGGGGTACCCAGCTTGTCGGCGTGGGCCAGGGTAAGGAAGGCTTCGGCACTGGCGTTGTGGCTGGCGGTATCGGCAAAAACCTGGCCGCTGGCGCAAACCAGAGCAACCGCGGTACAGATGGCACGAAGACGAGTCATCGAGTTTCCTTTTCTAGCAGGCGAGGTAAGACCCCAAGGGCGCCCATTCTGCGCCTAAAAAACGCTGCGGCTCAACCCCGGGCCTTGTACGGCCTGGATTGGCACGGGATGAATCCGATGAAAAGTCTTTTAGGGAACCCCATAGGCCCATCAAGGCCTAAACTGCGCAAACGAACCTGAAGGAGTGTGCCCGATGAGCCGTATCGAAACCGACAGCCTGGGAGAAGTCGCCGTCCCGGATGACGCTTACTGGGGCGCCCAGACCCAACGTTCGCTGGTGAATTTCGCCATCGGCGAGCAGCGCATGCCACTGGCGGTGCTGCACGCCCTGGCCCTGGTGAAAAAGGCCGCCGCGCGGGTCAACGACCGCAATGGCGATTTGCCCGCCGACATCGCCCGCCTGATCGAACAGGCCGCCGACGAAGTGCTCGCCGGCCAGCATGATGACCAATTCCCGCTGGTCGTCTGGCAGACCGGCAGCGGCACCCAGAGCAACATGAATGCCAACGAGGTGATCGCCGGCCGTGCCAACGAGCTGTCGGGCAAGACCCGCGGCGGCAAGAGCCCGGTGCACCCCAACGATCACGTCAATCGCTCGCAAAGCTCCAACGACTGCTTCCCCACGGCCATGAGCATTGCGGCCGTGCAGGCGGTACACACCCAGTTGCTGCCGGGCATCGCCAATCTGTCCGGTGGCCTCGCGGAACTCGCCGCGCGGCACATGAAACTGGTGAAGACCGGCCGCACCCATATGATGGACGCCACGCCGATCACATTTGGCCAGGAACTGTCAGCCTTTATCGCCCAGCTTGACTACGCCGAACGCGCCATCCGCAGCGCCCTGCCCGCCGTGTGCGAGCTGGCCCAGGGCGGCACCGCCGTCGGCACCGGGCTGAATGCGCCGCATGGTTTCGGCGAGGCGATTGCCTCCGAGCTGGCCGCGCTGTCCGGCCTGCCGTTTGTCACGGCGCCCAACAAATTCGCCGCGCTTTCCGGACACGAGCCACTGGTGACCCTGCACGGCGCGCTGAAAACCCTGGCCGTGGCCCTGATGAAAATCGCCAACGACCTGCGCCTGCTGGGCTCGGGCCCACGCGCCGGGCTGGCCGAGGTCAAGCTGCCGGCGAACGAGCCCGGCAGTTCGATCATGCCCGGCAAGGTCAACCCGACCCAGTGCGAGGCGCTGTCGATGCTGGCCTGCCAGGTGTTGGGCAATGACGTGACCATCGGCATTGCCGCCAGCCAAGGGCACTTGCAGTTGAACGTGTACAAGCCGGTGATCATCCACAACCTGCTGGAGTCGATCCGCCTGCTGGCCGACGGCTGCAACAACTTCCAGGAGCACTGCATTGCCGGCCTGGAGCCCGACGCCACGCAAATGGCCGAGCACCTGGAGCGCGGATTGATGCTGGTCACCGCGCTCAACCCGCACATCGGCTACGACAAGTCGGCGGAGATTGCCAAGAAGGCCTACGCCGAAGGGCTGACGCTGCGCGAGGCCGCCCTTGAACTGGGCTACCTCACCGACGCAGAGTTCGACCAGTGGGTTCGCCCGGAAAACATGCTGGGCGCCTAAGACGCCATGCGCAGCCGCCGGGCCTTGAGCCCGGCGAGCAGCGAGGGGGCCAGCGCCACGGCCGCCGAACCGAGCATCACCACCAGCGCGCCGAAATATCCCAGCGCGTTGATTTCTTCTGCCTGCACGTAGTCCGGCCACAGCCAGGCTGCCAGCGCCACCGCGACAAACGTCACCAGCGGCGTCAACGCCAGCGTCGCACTGACCCGCGAGGCCTCCCAATGGGCCAGGGCTTCGGCAAATGCGCCGTAGGCCACCAAGGTATTCATGCAGCACGCCAGTAACAGCCAGCCTTGCAATGGGCTCAGGTCCAGCGCTTCCAGCGGATGCGCCCAGGGGGTGAGCAGCACCGCGCAGGACAGGTAGATCACCATCATCACCTGCAGCGAATTCCACACCGTCAGCAACTGCTTCTGGCCAAGGGCGTAGAACACCCAGATCGAGGTGGCGAGCAGGATGGTCAGCACGCCGGCGGTGTAAGTGCCGACAGACGTGAGCAACTCCTCCAGGCGCTGGTTGAAAAACAGCCCAAACCCCACGATCAACACCACCAACCCAAGCACCTGCCCCCGGCTGAAACGCTCCTTGAACACAAACACGCTGGCGATCATCAGAAAGATCGGCCCCATCTGCACCACCAACTGTGCGGTGCCGGGGCTGAGCATGTTCAGGCCCACCAGGTACAACACGTAGTTGCCGACCAGCCCGCACACCGCCATCGCCACCAGCCAGCCGCCCTTGGGGCCGAGCACTTTGCGGCTGGGCAGGCGCTTGGTGGCCGCCAGGTACAGGAACAGGCAACTGCCGGCTACGGTGAGGCGAAACCAGGTGACGGTGACCGGGTCCATCACTTGCAAGACCTGTTTGAGCTTGACCGGGAGGATGCCCCAGAGCAGCGCGGTCAACAGGGTCAGGCAGAAACCGTAGACCCAGCGGCCGGAAGAGATGTGCATGAGTGCCCCAGATGCCAGAGGAAGTGGAACGGGCATTCTAGGGGCAAGCAGAAGGATTGGGCTACGGCGCAATTCAATTGTAGGAGCCGGCAAGCCGGCGCCTACATTGGCGGGTGATCTAGCGGACGGCCTCGAACAGACCGGTGGCGCCCATGCCGCCGCCCACGCACATGGTGACGATGCCGTAGCGCAGGTTGCGCCGCTGCAGTTCCCGCACCAGGTGCCCGACTTGCCGCGAACCGGTCATGCCGAACGGATGGCCGATGGAAATCGAGCCGCCGTTGACGTTGTACTTGGCGTTATCGATTTCCAGGCGATTGCGCGCATACAGGCACTGGGAGGCGAACGCTTCGTTGAGTTCCCACAGGTCAATGTCCGCCACCTGCAAGCCACGCGCCTTGAGCAGCTTGGGCACCGAGAACACCGGGCCGATGCCCATTTCGTCCGGCTCGCAACCGGCCACGGTGAAGCCGCGGAAAAACGCCTTGGGCTTGAGCCCCAGCGCCAGGGCTTTTTCCAGGCTCATCACCAGGGTCATCGAGGCCCCGTCGGACAACTGCGAGGAGTTGCCTGCCGTCACCGAGCCGTCTTCGGCAAACACCGGCTTCAATCCGGCGAGGCTGGCCAGGGTGGTGTCCGGGCGGTTGCAATCATCGCGATCGACCACGCCATCAAGGACCTGCACCGCGCCGGTGTTCTTGTCCTCGACCTTGTACTTGACCGCCATCGACACGATTTCATCGTCGAACAACCCGTCGGCCTGCGCCTGGGCCGCGCGCTGCTGGCTTTGCAGCGCATAGAGGTCCTGGTCTTCGCGGCTGACGTGGTAGCGGCGCGCGACGATTTCGGCGGTCTGGCCCATGGGGAAATAGATGCCCGGCACCTGCTCTTTGAGCAGCGGGTTGATCAGGTTGTCGGTGTTGACGCTTTTCATGGTCAGGCTGATGGACTCGACGCCGCCGGCGACGATGATGTCGCTGCAACCCGAAGCAATCTGGTTGGCCGCAATCGCAATCGCCTGCAGGCCCGACGAGCAGAATCGGTTGAGGGTCATGCCCGCCGTGCCGGTGCCCAGCTGCGAGAGCACCGCCACATTGCGACCGATGTTGTAGCCCTGGGCGCCTTCGTTGGAGCCGGCGCCGACGATGCAATCCTCGACACTGGCCGGGTCGATGCCGTTACGGGACAGCAGTGCGTTGACGCAATGGGCCGCCATGTCATCCGGGCGGGTCTGGTTGAACTTGCCGCGAAAGGACTTGGCCAGGCCGGTTCGCACACTGTCGACGATCACTACTTCACGCATGGGCTACCTCGATCTTGTCGTTGTTGGGAGATCAATCGAGGATAGATCCGCGCCCGCCCGGCCGCGACGATCATTCACCTGGCATATACAAAAGCATGGGGTGGTGCGCGGGTTTGTAATGGGGGGGTTGTT
This sequence comes from Pseudomonas aylmerensis, assembly GCF_001702265.1. Lineage (GTDB taxonomy): Bacteria > Pseudomonadota > Gammaproteobacteria > Pseudomonadales > Pseudomonadaceae > Aquipseudomonas > Aquipseudomonas aylmerensis. The sequence continues at coordinate 21,014 of NZ_MAUE01000017.1, read as the reverse complement.
GGGCAGTGGGGTTGTTGTGCAGAAGTCTAGTTGTGCGGGAGGTTGTTGTGCAGCGGGTTTGTAGTGCAGAGAGTTTGGATGGCCAGGCCCTTGTGGTGAGCAGGCTTGCCCTGCGTTGGGGCGCGAAGCGGCCCCGGCCCCAGGCAGTGCGGTGCTTCAGTTAGAAGGGGTGGGCAGGTTTTGGGGCTGCTGCGCAGCCCAACGCGGGGCAAGCCCGCTCGCCACAAAAAAGCTGGCTCTCCACTGTCCACTAAAAGCTGGCTTCCACCACGCGGGTTTGTAGTGCAGAGAGTTTGTACGGCCAAGCCCTTGTGGTGAGCAGGCTTGTCCTGCGTTGGGGCGCGAAGCGGCCCTGACCCCAGGCACTGCTGGGCTTCAGTCAGAAGAGGTGGGCAGGGTTTGGGGCTGCTGCGCAGCCCAACGCGGGGCAAGCCCGCTCGCCACAAAAAAGCGGGCTCTCCACTAAATACCAGCTTTGTCCACCATAGCTGTCCACCACAAGCCAGCTCTCCACCCCAAGCCGACTGCCTCGCGCTTATTTCTTTTTCTTCTTGTCGTGCTTGTCGCTTTTCTCGAATGCTTCTTCCAGCGCGCGGTTGATGGTGCGCAGCACTTTTACCCGCGCCCAGCGCTTGTCATTGGCTTCCACCAATGTCCAGGGCGAGACCTCGGTGCTGGTGCGGTCGACCATGTCGCCGACGGCGGCGCGGTAGTCGTCCCACTTTTCGCGGTTGCGCCAGTCGTCTTCGGTGATCTTGAAGCGTTTGAACGGGATTTCTTCGCGGGCCTGGAAGCGTTCCAATTGGGTTTGCTTGTCGATCGCCAGCCAGAACTTGACCACGATCACGCCCGCATCGCGCAGTTGCTCTTCAAAGTCATTGATCTCGCCGTAGGCACGCATCCAGTCGGCCGGGGTGCAGAAGCCTTCGATGCGCTCCACCAGCACGCGGCCGTACCAGGAACGGTCGAACACAGTGAACATGCCGCGCGCCGGGATCTTCTGCCAGAACCGCCACAGGTAAGGCTGGGCGCGTTCATCCTCGCTTGGCGCGGCAATCGGCACGATGTGGTACTGACGCGGGTCCAGTGCCGCCGCGACACGCCGGATCGCGCCGCCCTTGCCCGCCGCGTCATTGCCTTCAAATACGGTCACCAGGGCGTGCTTGCGCATGCGCTTGTCGCGCATCAGGCCGGAGAAGCGGGCCTGCTCGGTAATCAGCTGTTCTTCGTAATCGTCCTTGTCCAGGCTCAGCGTCATGTCGAGGCTGTCGAGCAGACTCTTCTGGTCCACCGAAGCCAGCAGCGGCGCCGGGTTCATGCCGCTGGCCTTGCCCTTGGCCTGCTTCAGGGCATTTTGCAGGCTTTCGAGCAGGATCTTGCCCACGGTAAGGCTGCGGTAGTGCGCATCGACGCCTTCGATCACGTGCCACGGCGCGTAGTCGCGGCTGGTGCGGCGCAGGATGCGCTCGCCAAAATGCACGAACTTGTCGTAAGTCGCGGACTGCTGCCAGTCCAGCGGGCTGATGCGCCAGCTGTGCAACGGGTCGTCGGCCAGGGCCTTGAGGCGCGCTTTCATTTGCTTCTTGGACAGGTGGAACCAGAACTTGAAGATCAGCGCGCCTTCATCGCAGAGCATTTTCTCCAGGCGCTCGGCCCCGGCGATGGCCTGGTCGAGCCGCGCGTCCTTGATCTCGCCATGCACCCGGCCCTGCAGCATCTGGCTGTACCAATTGCCGAAGAAGATGCCCATGCGGCCCTTGGCAGGCAATTGGCGCCAATAGCGCCAGGCCGGTGGGCGGGCCAGTTCTTCGTCGGTCTGCTGGTCGAAGGTGCGCACCTCGATCAGGCGCGGGTCCATCCATTCATTCAGCAGTTTGACCGTCTCGCCCTTGCCGGCCCCTTCAATGCCGTTGATCAGGATGATCACCGGAAAACGCTTTTGCTGCTGCAGCTCGTACTGCACCTCCAGCAACGCTTCGCGCAGGGCCGGGACTTCGGCGTCGTAGGTGTCTTTGTCGATGGCGTGACCAATTTCGGCAGATTCGAACATGGGCGGCTCCGTTCCAGAATTCAGCAAGACTAGCGGATTGGGCAACGACACGCGGGAGGAAATTCCACTGCCGCTTGCCATGGATCAATGCGTTGGTAGTTGATCGGCTAGAATGGCCGCCTTGCCGTTGCCTGCTTCGTTGATGATGAGCCGCCCATGACCCCCGTATTGCCCAACGCCCAGCTCGACTGGGATGACCAAGGTCGCCCGCACTCGCGGGCGTTTGACGACGTGTACTTCTCCGATAAGTCCGGCCTTGAAGAAACCCGCTATGTGTTCCTCGAGCAGAACCGCCTGCAGGAACGCTTTGCGGCACTGCCGGTGGGCGGGCGGCTGGTGATTGGCGAGACCGGCTTCGGCACCGGCTTGAATTTTCTCTGCGCCTGGCAGTTGTTCGAACAGCACGCCGTGGCCGGTGCGCGTCTGCATTTTGTCAGCGTGGAAAAGTACCCGCTGAGCCACGCCGACCTGCAGCGCGCCCTCGCCCTCTGGCCGCCACTGCAGCCCTTCGCCGAGCAACTGCTGGCCCAGTACATCGCCATTCATCCAGGCTTCCAGCAACTGGTGCTGGATAACGGCCGGGTGACCCTGACCCTGCTGGTCGGCGATGTCATGGAGCAATTGCCGCAACTGGACGCCCAGGTCGACGCGTGGTTTCTCGACGGCTTCGCCCCGGCGAAAAACCCCGAGATGTGGACCGCCGAGCTGTTCGCCGAACTGGCACGCCTGGCAGCCCCCGGCTCGACCATCAGCACCTTCACCAGCACCGGCTGGGTACGGCGCCTGATCAACGCCGCCGGTTTCAAGATGAAGCGCACGCCGGGCATCGGTCATAAATGGGAAATCCTGCGCGGTGAGTTTCTCGGCTGGCCCGCCGAGACGCCCGCGCCGGCTGCGGTCAAACCCTGGTTCGCGCGCCCTCCCGCGCTCCATGGCGAGCGCCACGCCCTGGTGATCGGCGGTGGCCTGGCCGGTTGCGCCAGCGCCGCCAGCCTGGCCGCGCGCGGTTGGCGGGTCAGCCTGCTGGAGCGGCATGAGGCCCTGGCCCAGGAGGCCTCCGGCAATCCGCAGGGGGTGCTGTACCTCAAGTTGTCCGCCCACGGCACCGCCTTGTCGCAGATGATTGTCAGCGGCTTCGGGCATACCCGGCGCCTGCTGGAACACCTGCACCGGGGGGTGGATTGGGATGGCTGCGGCGTGCTGCAACTGGCCTTCAATGCCAAGGAGGCTGAACGCCAGGCGCAACTGGCCGGGGCGTTCGCTCCGGACTTGCTGCACCTGCTGGACCGGGATCAGGCCCAGGTGCGCGCCGGGGTTGGCCTGGAGCATGGCGGGCTGTTTTTCCCCGAAGGTGGCTGGGTGCACCCGCCCGCTCTCTGCCAGTGGCAGGCACGCCACTCCGGGATCAATGTGCTGGCCCATCACGAGGTGCTGGAGCTGCGCAAAGTCGACGACCATTGGCAGGCCTGGGACGGTGAGCAGTTGCTCGCCAGTGCCCCGGTGGTAGTGCTGGCCGGTGCCGCCGAGGTCAAGCGTTTTGCTGCCAGCGCCGCGTTGCCCCTCAAGCGTATTCGCGGGCAAATCACCCGGTTGCCCCAGACCGCCGACAGCCAGGCCTTGGCGACGGTGGTGTGCGCCGAAGGTTATGTGGCGCCGCCACGCCTGGGTGAACACACACTGGGGGCCAGCTTCAATTTCCACAGCGATGACCTCGCCCCCACTGCTGCCGAGCATGCCGGCAATCTCGAGCTGCTGGAGGAAATCTCCCCGGACCTGGCCCGGCGCCTGCAGGCGGCCAGCCTCGCCCCGGATGCCTTGGAAGGCCGCGCTGCATTTCGCTGCACCAGTCCGGATTACCTGCCGATTGTCGGCCCGCTCGCCGATCCCGAGGCCTTCGACCTGGCCTACGATGCGCTGCGCAAGGACGCCCGCCACGCCCCGCAAGCCGCCTGCCCGTGGCTGGACGGTCTGTACGTCAACAGCGGCCACGGCTCGCGGGGCCTGATCACCGCGCCGCTGTCCGGCGAGCTACTGGCAGCCTGGCTGGACAACGAGCCGCTGCCCCTGCCGCGCAGTGTGGCCGAGGCCTGCCACCCGAACCGCTTCGCGGTGCGGGCCTTGATTCGCAGCAACGCCGTGAAAAATCCGCGCTGAGCGCAGGCTCAGTGCACCGTTGGCAATGCACAGCCACCCAGGTCATCCAGCCTCAACGCCTCCTGGGTCAGGCGTTCAAGCTCGGCGGACTCCGCCCGTTGCCGGTCGTCACTGATCTGATCGATACGCTTTTTGTAGGTGGCGTCATCCAGGGCTTCACGCTGCTCGAACAGCGTGTCCGAGCGGCTGATGAACGGTTCGTTCAAGGTTTCAAACGAACCGCTCTGGGTCTTTTTCAAGTAGTTTTGCCACCACGGCAGACTCGCCAGGTACTTCAGAAGCAGCGGCGAAAGCTCAGCCTCCTTGACCTGCGCTTCGGCCATTCTGAGCATGTTCTGGGTGACCCCGCCGAGGCTGGCATAGCGCATGTGGCGAGGCTGCCCCGGCAAGTGCAGGCGCTCGACCAGGCCAGTCCGATAGGCCAGGCTGACCTCCAGCGGGTCGACCGTCGGATGCGCGACACTATGGCGACGGGCGATGGACGCCAGCCGATCGAGACGAAACAAGCCCCTGCCCAAGCGCAGCAGCGGCCGGGTCTGCGCCTCACCCGTTTCGACCTGTCGCACCGCTTTGCGGACCAGAACCAGTACCTCCACATTACTGAAACTGTCGGCGGCGCTGTCATCACAGTTCAACGGCGTGGCGGCGAGTTCGAACACTTGGCCGCGCAACTCGACATCCTCTGCCGTCGCTTCCAACACGTTCCAGACGCGCCGGTGCAGGTCCTCTCGCACGTGCACGCTGTCTGCGGTATCACTCAGCCCTGCCAGCAGCTTGAACAGTCCGTCGCAAGCCGGCTCATCGCGAAGCCCCAGCCAGATCTCGGCTTGCTGCGCGTGCCCCGCCAGCCGTTCATCCCCCAGCCACAGGGCCTTGGCCCGCTGTTCGTGTAACCGGCCAATGTCATCTTCAAAAAACCCCATGCCCACCCCCGTCTCGTCGCGGTAATGGTTCAGTAGCTGGCGGGTGCCGGCATCCAGCGGGTTTTGCTCCAGGTGGATGTTCTCGGGCTTGCGCTGCTCGGTGTCGAACAACCACGGCGGCAAGCTGACGATATCGTTGGCGCGCAGGTCGAGTCGGTTCAGGTGGGGAATGCGCATAATGCCGGTCGGCAGGCTTGTCAGCCGGCAATTGCGCAAGGCCAGGGTCTGCAGATCGAGCATCTTGTAGACCACCGGTGAGTCCAGCAGCGGGTTGTCGTTCAGGTTCAGCACTTGCAGCACCTTGAGGTCGGCGAGTTTGGTGCGGGTGTACTCGGTCAGTTGCAGTTGGTTGTGGTCCAGGTACAAGTGACTGAGCTGCTTCATTTGCTGGAGCACTTCCGGCAGCCGCGTGATGCGGTTACCCGTCAGTTCGAGGAAATTCAGGCCCTTGAAGTGCTTGAGGAAATACCCGACGTCGTCGTTGAGCCCCATCCGCTTCAACGACAACTGCCGGACATGCCCGAAATGGACACCTGGCGGCAGGGTCGGCAAGGCGCCAACGGCCATGCCGTCAAGATTCAGGATCGGGACCTGGCGAGCCGCCACATCCCGACTCAACGTCGCGTATTGCCAACTGCGCTTGATCGCTTCTGCGGCCTGATGGCGCGCCAGGCGCAGGTCAAGCAGGGCCTGGTCGGATTGTGCGACCTTGTCCTTGGTCCACAGCTTCAGGGCCCGATGCAACGCCTCATATTGTTCTTCAAGGGCACGCACGGCTTTGGCGCGGGACAGGTGATCGGAGCCCAGGGCTTGCAGGAAAGTCGCGATGCGCGAGTCATCAAACAAGGGGTAGAGCTTTCTGACCTTGCGCATCAGGCCATGGGGATATTGCTGCCACCCCATCGGCGTGGCCTGCTCGCACGACAGGGCCGGTTCCTCAGCCAGCGCCCGTTCCGGCCACAGGTAACGGGCCATCCGGCTGCGCTCATCCTCGGCCTTACCGATAAGGGTGTGGCGCAAGCGACTGGCCATTTCGTTTCCGTCGAGTCCCATTGCCTCGATGTGCTCGGCGGACAGACAGTCGAGCAGGGCCGAGTAAAACCCTTCCGGACCACCGGCCAGCGCACCCAGCGACACCCCCTGCCCATCGTGGGCGCGAAAGCCCTTGGCCGACTGAACCAGCACACGCGTGGCGGCAGCCTCTGTATCGCCCACCTGGGCGAGAACGTCGCCTCGCAAGCGCTCACGGCGCACTTGCAGCACCAGGTCCTCGGGCCAGCCCGGCACCACGCGCAGCAGGCCGGTGGCGATGCGGCGGGTGGCATCGGTGGCCACCTCCGGTACGTACAGGCCCATCAGGGCCTCGTCTTCGTCCAACGCCTCCTCGGTCGCGCGCGCCGATTGGCGCAGGCGCAGCGGCACGCGCCGGGTATGACGCAAGCGCAGGCGCTCGGCGGTGGAGGCTTCACTCATGACTTCCCAGGCGAGCCGAATAGGCAACTGCGGATGACGGTCCTTGAGCAACCCATGATCCGCCTGCTCGGTGAAGTCGGCATGCGCTCGCAGCCGTTCATACACCGCTCGATGTTGCTGCTTGAGCGATGCTGCGAGGCGCCGCGCCAGGATCGCTTGCGCCTCGCCTGGCTGAAAGGCGCCGCCCAGCAGTGTCACCTTTTCTTCATCGTCCAGGGCGGCCAGCAATGTCGGCAGGATCTGCCCGCTTTTCAGTTGCTGCGTGGTCAGGTGGATGCTCAGGTCTTCGTAGTCGAAAGGCGCAGTGTCAGGGTGACGCTCAAGCACATAGCCTTCGTCGTCCAGCAGTTCGAAAAACCGCCCTTTGGGCCAGCCGTCCATCAACGGCAGCGCCTGCATCTGCACGTGGGAGGTCGTCTCGTCGAAGGGGGCTTGATGGTCCATTTGCCAGATCAGGTCGCGAATACTCTGGTTCTGCCGCATGCGCTGCGCACAATCGCGCAACCGTTCCGGCAATGGCAGGTTGTCCCTGGCCAGTTGCTGCAGGCGGGACAAGTTCATATCGGTGATGGCGGCGATTTGGCGCAACTGTTCCGGGGTAAAGGACTTCAGGCTCGGGTCGAGCCGCCCCAGGATGTATTCGACACTTTCCCACTCATAGGGACGCTCGAACGAGAACTGCCAGCCGCCCTGGAAGTTGTGGCTCACCGGCGGCTGATACGCCGACGCACGTCGCGGGTGCACGGCTCTCCACCGGCCGGTACGGGCATCGAAGGTGATCGAATACACCGCACCGTCGATATTCACGTAGGACTGGCCGTCGACCTGATACACCCCTCGCGGACCGGCAACCCGGCCGTGCAGTGACAGGGACTGCTGATAGGGCTCGGGACGGGTACGCCATAACCGCGTGGATTGGTCCGGCATGCGCACACCTTCGACTTTCTCGTACAGCCGCGACGTGGCAGGGGTAGATCGCCACAGCCGCCCCACCACGCTCGTCCCCGCCGCGAACAAGGCCATGGCGGCCAGGTTTTCAGCGACGTTGGTCAGGTGCCTGAGCGCTTCGTGCTTGTCTTGGTGGACCCAATCGTCCACCCCATCGAAGACCTCCCCAAGAATCTGCCCGACCGCCACGCCCATCATCAGTTGCCCGATGACCGGCACCATCAACCCCGCGACATTCAGCAGGGTCAGGCCGATATCCAGGTAATTCTGGACGCGCTCCTTGCGCGCATCGTCATCGGCCTGGGCGTTGGGCACCGCCAGTACCAGGGCATCGAGGCGTATCTTGCCGACACAGGCATTGAAAAAAAACGTCGACACATTGCTGGTTACCGCCAGCGGCTCCACCCGTATCAACGTTTTGTTCTGGTCAAAGCGCTGAAAAAAATCGAAGCGCTCGGACTCATCCAGATAGCCGGTGAAAAACGTTCGATAGGAACCGACCTGGAGTTTGAGCGTCAGGTAGACCTTGAACTGCTCCAGGGACTCATAGCGGTACCACGGGCGCACCGGCTCATTGGGCATGTACACCACGATCGGGCCGCGGGAAAGACCCTCGGCCGCCGTGCTGGAAAACACCAGCACGCCCCACAAGCAAGCCCCGTCTATGTTCAAGCCCTGCCAGGTCAACGGTTGGCGGTTGAACCACACGTTTGGAACCTCAGCGGCTGGCAGGTCGAGCCTGACCACGTCGAGCAACAACGCACGGGTGGGGGCGTCGATATCGCCCTTGCCATAGGCCACATGCAGGTCGATCTGCATGTCCAGGCAGCGAGGCTGGCCAACCTCGCTGACCGCCGGGTTATAGCCCCGGCCAGTGTCCAGTTGGCCCTCACCGGGAGCAGGCAGGTTGAACACTTCACGGATATGCGCCTGATAAGCCGCGCCCAGGTTCAACTCGCGACAGTAACCGACAAAGGTATGCGCGGTGGGGTATTGCGCAATCGCGCGCTTTGGCCCGACACGCACGACCGCGTTGATCGGTAGCCCGCCAGCCGCGGCCGAGGCGTCGGAAAAGTTCTGCATGGCGGCCTGCAACAGGCTGTGCCGCTCCAGGTTGATGGTCTCGATCAGCATGCCGCCAAGGTCTGCACTCACACCGCTGAATGAACGCCGGGGCAGATCCAGGGTGTCATTATCAATGTCCAGTCCAGCCAGGCCTTTGCTCGCCAGGAAGGCGCCGAGCCGTTCGCGGCAAAACTGATCCAGGGGCTTGAGGCGGCGCAGCAGCCGCTGCAGTTTTTCCCGCGGCCGTTCACTCAGCGCATGCGCCCGCTCGATGCCGTGCAGCACATCGGCATCAGCCTTGACCAACCAGGCCGGCAGTTGCTCATACAGCACTTGCGCCTTGTCCAGGTCGCCGGTGACTCCCAGCAGCGCGGCCATCGTTTCATCCTGAGTCACAGGCGCGACGGCCTGGCTCAAATCAACTGTTTGCGTCATTAACAACGTTCCTTCATTGCGTTGAACAATGACGCAGCACGATAAGCCCAACCTCCTCGTCAAAGGGTTCAAATAGTTGCGCGTTCAAGCACTGGAGCGCCCTGGTTTTTGTACCTGAACGTGATCTGGTTACCGCCACGTTAGCCCACGCCACGCGGGCCGGGGGGCACTTCGCAGGCAGGGGCGGCCGTTTGCCATATAACTTATTGATCTAAAACTCCGCACATGGGCGTGGGGTCAGTCCCTAGGTACCCGCTGAATTGGCGCGTGCATTTCTATCCCTCCCCAACGGAAAAACCGGTAAGGACTCTATGTGCGGATTAGCTGGAGAATTACGTTTCGATCACCAACCTGCCGACCTGGCAGCGGTGGAACGAATCACCCATCACTTGGCGCCACGCGGACCTGACGCGTGGGGCTTCCATGCCCAAGGGCCGATTGCCCTGGGCCATCGACGCCTGAAAATCATGGACCTGTCGGACGGCTCCGCCCAACCGATGGTCGACGCCCAACTGGGCCTGTCCCTGGCGTTCAACGGCGCGATCTATAACTTCCCGGAATTGCGCCAGGAGCTTGAAGCCCTCGGCTACGCCTTCTACTCCGGTGGCGACACCGAAGTGCTGCTCAAGGGCTATCACGCCTGGGGCGAAGCCCTGCTGCCCAAGCTCAATGGCATGTTTGCATTCGCCATCTGGGAGCGCGATGCCCAGCGCCTGTTCATCGCCCGCGACCGTCTCGGCGTCAAGCCGTTGTATCTGTCGCGTACCGGCCAGCGTTTGCGCTTTGCCTCGGCCTTGCCGGCGCTGCTCAAGGGCGGCGATATCAACCCGATCCTCGATCCGGTGGCGCTCAACCATTACCTGAACTTCCACGCCGTGGTGCCTGCACCGCGCACCTTGCTGGCAGGTATCGAAAAACTGCCGCCGGCCAGCTGGATGCGCATCGACGCCGACGGCACCACCGAGCAGAAAACCTGGTGGACCCTCCCCTACGGCCCGCACGAGGATGAGCGCAACCTCACCCTCGAAGACTGGACCGACCGCGTGCTCGACAGCACCCGCGAAGCCGTGGCAATTCGTCAACGCGCCGCCGTGGATGTCGGTGTACTGCTGTCCGGCGGCGTCGACTCGAGCATGCTCGTCGGCCTGCTGCGTGAAGTGGGCGTGCAGGACCTGTCGACCTTCTCCATCGGGTTTGAAGACGCCGGCGGCGAGCGTGGCGACGAATTCCAGTACTCGGACCTGATCGCCAAGCACTACGGCACGCGCCACCATCAGTTGCGCATCGCCGAAAGCGAGATCATCGAACAATTGCCGGCGGCCTTCCGCGCCATGAGCGAGCCGATGGTCAGCCACGACTGCATCGCCTTCTACCTGCTGTCGCGGGAAGTGGCCAAGCATTGCAAGGTGGTGCAGAGCGGCCAGGGTGCCGACGAGCTGTTCGCGGGTTACCACTGGTACCCGCAGGTCGACGGCGCCAGCGATCCGTATGCGGCCTATCGCGAAGCATTCTTTGACCGCAGCTATGACGACTACGCCGCCACCGTCGCGCCGAAATGGCTGACCGCCAACGACGCCGCCGGTGACTTCGTGCGCGAACATTTCGCCATGCCCGGTGCCGATGCGGCCGTGGACAAGGCGTTGCGCCTGGACAGCACCGTGATGCTGGTGGACGACCCGGTCAAACGCGTCGACAACATGACCATGGCCTGGGGCCTGGAAGCGCGTACGCCGTTCCTGGACTACCGCCTGGTGGAACTGTCGGCCCGCGTGCCCGGCAAATTCAAGCTGCCCGACGGCGGCAAGCAAGTGTTGAAGGAAGCGGCGCGCCGGGTGATCCCGAGCGAAGTCATCGACCGCAAGAAAGGTTACTTCCCGGTCCCCGGCCTCAAGCATTTGCAAGGCGACACCCTCAACTGGGTGCGCGAGTTGCTGCTCGACCCGAGCCAGGACCGTGGCCTGTTCAATCCGGCCATGCTCGACCGCCTGCTGACCGATCCGCAAGGCCAACTGACCCCGCTGCGCGGCTCCAAGCTGTGGCAACTGGCGGCGCTGAACCTGTGGCTCAGCGAACAAGGAATCTGATTGATGAAACCCCATGCAGCGGCTTACAGCCAACGCTTGCTCAAGGGCCAGGCGCCAACCTACGAGCGCCTGCAAGCCCGACTGGCCGAAGATGGCAGCCCGCTGGCCGCCGAGCCGATTGCCGTGCACTGCGGCTGGGGCCGGCTGTTGATCGGCCATACCTTTCCCGACCCCGCGAGCCTGGCCGAGGAACTGCTCAACGAACAGCCCGGTGAACGCGACATCGCCCTGTACGTGGCCGCGCCGCAGCAGATCCTCGGGATCGATCCGCAGCAGTTGTTTCTCGACCCCTCCGACACCCTGCGGCTGTGGTTCAGCGACTATCGTCCGGCCACCCGGGTGTTTCGCGGTTTCCGCATTCGCCGGGTGCAGACCGAGGCAGACTGGGCGGCGGTCAATCAGCTCTATCAAGGCCGCGGCATGTTGCCGGTTGACGCTGAGCGCCTGACCCCGCGCCATCAAGGTGGCCCGGTGTATTGGTTGGCCGAGGATGAAGACAGCGGCGCGGTGATCGGCAGCGTGATGGGCCTCAATCACCAGAAAGCCTTCCACGACCCGGAAAATGGCTGCAGCCTCTGGTGCCTGGCGGTGGACCCGCACTGTACGCGTCCTGGCGTCGGCGAAGTATTGGTGCGCCACTTGGTCGAGCACTTCATGAGCCGTGGCTTGAGTTACCTCGACCTGTCGGTGCTGCACGATAACCGCCAGGCCAAGAACCTCTACGCCAAGCTCGGCTTTCGCGCGCTGACGACCTTTGCGATCAAGCGCAAGAACGGCATCAACCAGCCGTTGTTCCTCGGCCCGGGTCCGCAGGCGGGGTTCAACCCCTACGCGCGGATCATCGTCGAAGAGGCGCACCGACGCGGCATCGATGTGCAGGTGGATGACGCCGATGCCGGCCTGTTCACCCTGAGCCATGGCGGACGCCGCGTGCGTTGCCGCGAGTCGCTGAGCGACTTGACCAGCGCGATCAGCATGACCCTGTGCCAGGACAAAAGCCTGACTCACAAGGTGTTGAAAGCTGCCGGATTGAAACTGCCATCGCAGCAACTTGCGGGCAGCGCCGATGACAACCTGGAGTTCCTCGACGAACACCAGCGCATCGTGGTCAAGCCGCTGGATGGTGAGCAAGGCCAAGGCGTGGCGGTGGATCTGCAGACCATTGAAGAGGTGCAGCAGGCCATCGAAGCGGCGCGCCAGTTCGACAGCCGCGTGTTGCTCGAAAGTTTCCACCAGGGCCTCGATCTGCGCATCCTAGTGATCGGCTTCGAGGTGGTCGCCGCCGCGATCCGCCGCCCTGCCGAAGTCACCGGCGACGGCCAGCATTCCATCGGGGCATTGATCGAAGCCCAGAGTCGGCGGCGCCAGGCGGCCACCGACGGCGAAAGCAAAATCCCCGTGGACGCCGAGACCGAACGCACCCTGCAGGCGGCCGGCTACGACTACAGCAGCATTCTACCCCGGGGCCAGACCCTGGCCGTGCGCCGCACCGCCAACCTGCACACCGGCGGCTGCCTGGAAGACGTCACCGCCATCCTGCACCCCACGCTGGTCGACGCCGCCGTACGCGCCGCCCGCGCCCTGGACATCCCCATGGTGGGCCTGGACCTGATGGTGCCCGCCGCCGACCAACCGGACTATGTATTTATCGAAGCCAACGAACGGGCCGGCCTGGCCAACCATGAGCCGCAGCCGACGGCGGAGAAGTTTGTGGATTTGTTGTTTCCCCATAGCCAGCCGACCGCCCAATAACCCAGTGGAGAGCCGGGCTGTTGTGGTGAGCATGTGCGTGGTGGCAAGCAGGCTGTGTCTGGCAGGCAGGGCTGTTTTGGCAAGCAGGGCTGTTGTGACAGGCAGAACTGGTGTGGCAAGCAGTGCTGTCATGGCAGGCAGAACTGTTTTGGCAAGCAGGACTGTCATGACAGGCAGAACTGTTGTGGCAGGCAGGGCTGTCATGACAGGCAGAACTGTTGTGGCAGGCAGGACTGTCATCACAGGCAGAACTGTTGTGGCAGGCAGGGCTGTCATGACAGGCAGAACTGTTGTGGCAGGCAGGACTGTCATCACAGGCAGAACTGTTGTGGCAAGCAGGGCTGTTGTGGCGACCGGGCTTGCCCCGCGTTGGGCTGCGAAGCAGCCCCCATCCAGGCGCCGCGTTTTGCCAGCCAGAACTCATTGGCAGGTTTTGGGGCCGCTTCGCAGCCCAACGCGGGGCAAGCCCGCTCACCACAATTAACCCAGTCACCACAATTAGCCCGCTCGCCACGCCACAACCAGCCCGCTCGCTCCAATAGCGCGCTCACCTCACGAGGAGTTTTCATGACTCGAACCATCCCCGAACCGGACCTCAATTACCTGCAAAAAGTCTTGCTGGAAATGCTCGCCATTCCCAGCCCGACCGGGTTTACCGACACCATCGTGCGCTACGTCGCCGAGCGCCTGGAAGAGCTCGGCATTCCGTTTGAAATGACCCGGCGCGGCACCATTCGCGCCACCCTCAAGGGCCAGAAAAACAGCCCTGACCGCGCCGTCTCCGCACACCTGGACACCATCGGCGCCGCCGTGCGCGCGATCAAGGACAACGGTCGCCTGACCCTGGCGCCGGTAGGTTGCTGGTCGAGCCGCTTTGCCGAAGGCAGCCGCGTCAGCCTGTTCACCGACAACGGCGTGATCCGTGGCAGCGTGCTGCCGTTGATGGCCTCGGGGCATGCGTTCAACACCGCCGTGGATGAAATGCCAGTGAGCTGGGACCACGTTGAATTGCGCCTGGACGCCTACTGCGCGACCCGTGCCGACTGCGATTCCCTGGGCATCAGCATTGGCGACTATGTGGCGTTCGACCCGCTGCCGGAGTTTACCGAGAGCGGGCATATCAGCGCGCGCCACCTGGACGACAAGGCCGGCGTCGCCGCCCTGCTCGCGGCTCTCAAGGCCATCGTCGACAGCGGCGAGCCGTTGCTGATCGACTGCCATCCGCTTTTCACCATCACCGAGGAAACCGGCAGCGGCGCCGCGGCTGCCCTGCCCTGGGACGTGAGCGAGTTTGTCGGCATCGATATCGCCCCGGTCGCCCCCGGCCAGCATTCCAGCGAGCATGCCGTGAGCGTGGCGATGCAGGATTCCGGCGGGCCGTATGACTATCACCTGTCGCGGCACCTGTTGCGACTGGCAACCGACAACGAACTGCCGGTGCGTCGCGACCTGTTCCGCTACTACTTCAGTGATGCTCACTCGGCCGTGACCGCCGGCCACGACATCCGCACCGCGCTGCTGGCGTTTGGTTGCGATGCTACCCATGGCTACGAGCGCACGCATATCGACAGCCTCGCCGCCCTGAGCCGGCTGTTGAGCGCCTACATCCTCAGCCCGCCCGTGTTCGCCAGCGACGCCCAGCCGGCCCAGGGTTCACTGGATCGGTTCAGTCACCAGATCGAGCATGAAACACAGATGGAGAGCGATACCCGCGTGCCGTCGGTGGACAGCCTGGTGGGCAACAAGTCCTGAAGACTGGCAACTGGAGTCCCGGCGCAGTAGCATCGCCGGGATTCTCTATGTGAGGCTTGTATGCTGATTCCCTACGACGCGCTTGAAGTCGACACCCTGACCCGCCTCATCGAAGATTTCGTCACCCGTGACGGCACCGACAATGGCGACGACACGCCCCTGGAAACCCGTGTATTGCGTGTGCGCCAGGCGCTGACCAAGGGCCAGGCATTGATCGTGTTCGACCCGGAAAGCGAGCAGTGCCAGTTGATGCTCAAGCACGATGTGCCCAAGCATCTGTTCGACTGACCGAGGTTATTCAGGGGTTGGGCACCAGCACCGGATGGGTGGCAGCGCCTTGGCGCTCGAGGATTTTCTGATAGACCTCGGCACGATGAACATGCACCCCGGTCGGTGCCTCTACCCCGAATTTCACCTGGGTACCGTTCACCTCGAGGATGTGCACGGCGATGGTGTCGCCGATGGAAATGATTTCGTCGACAGTACGGCTTAATACCAGCATGGTCGTTGTCCTTTTTGAGTCTCAGGACCTTGACCATGCGCGCATGGATGGGCGCCATCAATGGCTTGCAAACAAATCAGCCAGCACCTACAAACGTTGGTAATTTGCCTGACAGACCTGACGAAATATTGCCTTCGGTAGCGCCCTCACCGGCCAGCCTGGGTCAAGCCTTGGCGCTTTGACCCTGGGCCTTGGCGCGCATCTTGTCGGCCATCACTGTCATCTCGTCGTACAGCAACTGCGGATTCTTCTGCTTCAACGCCCACGCCATCCGCCCCTGCTCATGGGGCAGGATCATGAACTCGCCCGCCGCCACCCGCTGGTAGATGTAGTCGGCAATGTCCGCCGCCGAGATCGGCGAACTCTCGAGCAACTTGCCCACCTGCGCCTTCATTGCCGGGGTCGGTCCGCGAAACGAATCCAACAGGTTGGTCTGGAAGAACGACGGGCACACCACGTGCACCCCGACCTCTTGCTGCTTGAGTTCCACCAGCAGGCTCTCCGACAAGGCCACCACACCGGCCTTGGCCACGTTGTAGTTGCTCATGGCCGGGCCCTGCATCAACGCCGCCATCGACGCGATGTTGATAATGCGGCCCTTGCTCTTTTCCAGCAGCGGCAGAAACGCCTTGCAGCCCTTGACCACCCCCATCAGGTTGATCGCGATCTGCCAATCCCAATCCTCCAGCGACAGCTCGGCGAAGAACCCACCCGAGGCCACGCCCGCATTGTTGACGATCACATCAATGCCGCCCAGCTTCACCTCGCAGGCCTGGGCAAACGCGGTGAGCTGGCTGTAGTCGCGCACGTCGCAGCGCTGGATAAAACCCTCGCCACCGGCCTCTCGCACCAGCCTGAGGGTTTCCTGCAAGCCCGGCTCACTGACGTCCGACAAGGCCAACTGCCAACCCTCACGGGCCCAGCGCAGAGCGATTTCACGACCCAGGCCGGACCCGGCGCCAGTGATCATCATGCGATTTTGCATAGGAAGTAGCCTTGTGGTTCACAGAAGAAGTGACCGGCAGTGTAGCGAAGGTTTTTCCCGCACCCACGCACCATCAGATTGATGAATGCCCCAGGCAAACCGCAGGCCGGGTCGGATGCCGGCGTATAGCCTAAGTTCAATCTTTTTCAACTAATGAGCTGCAGTTGCGAACGCATTAAAAGAAATAAGCCTGTGTGCGAAATGCTTTAAAAAAACACGGAATTTTCTCCGTCGTGGTGCAGTCGGAGTTGTTAAGGCGTCCGAATTTAAATGACGGGCCTCTCGTTAAATAACCGGTCTTTGCAGAAGGCCTATAAGGAAAAAAACTATGAGCCTCATTCTGATCATTATCCTGATCCTGTTGCTGGTCGGTGGTCTGCCAGTGTTCCCTCACTCGCGTAACTGGGGTTATGGCCCGTCGGGCATCCTCGGTGTAGTGCTGGTGGTGCTGTTGGTGCTGTTGCTGCTGGGTCGGATATAACCGCCACCCGGTATTAAAAAAGATGCAAAAAAAAGAGGCCTTGAAAAAGGCCTCTTTTTTATTGCCGGTTAGTTAGTCCGGCTTACCATTCACCACGCCGGCAGTGTTATCCAGCAGGCTCTTGGTGGCGGTTTGCAGGAACGACTCGAGTCGCTGCTTGAGTGCAGCCTCGTCCGGCGATTCAGGGATCACTTTGCCGGTAGGGTTGGCGCCGAGTTCGTATTCCCACAGTTTCGGCGGCATTTCCTTGGGCAATACCAGGATCCGGTCGGCGGTGACCAAGGCTACCGTCTGGTCGCTGCCAGACGGCTTGATCACGCCGAAGCCCTTGTCGCCTTCCGGCAGGTTGAGCAGGTCACGACCCCAGCACTGGTGCAGGGTGTCGCCACCGAGACGACCCATGATGGTCGGCACGATGTCGATCTGAGTGCCCACAGTGTGGTCACGCTCGCCGAACTTCTCTTGCATGCCGGGTGCAATCATCAGCATCGGCACGTTGAAGCGGCCCAGGTCCATTTCGGTGATTTGCTGTTCGTTGCCGAAACCATGGTCGCCGACGATCACGAACAGGGTTTCCTTGAAGTACGGCTCCTTGCGGGCCTTTTCAAAGAACTGGCCCAGGGCCCAGTCGGAATAGCGCATGGCCGTCAAATGCTCGTTGAGGCTGCCACGGTCAGTGACTTTCTCGACCGGCAACGGCGTCGGCAATGCGTACGGGGTGTGGTTGGACAGGGTCTGCAGCAGCGCATAGAACGGCTTGCCGCCTTCGCGGGCTTTCAACTCTTCCAGGCCACGGTTGAACATATCCTGGTCGGACACGCCCCAGGTCGGGTCGGAGAACACCGGGTTGACGAAGTCATTGCGGCCGATGAAGTTGGTCATGCCCTGGTTGCTGAAGAAACCCGACTGGTTGTCCCAGGCGAAGTCGCCGTTGTAGACATACACGTCGTCAAACTTGCGCGCACTGAGCAACTGCGGCAGGCCCGACAGCTTGTGGCTGCCTTCCGGGGTCTGCATCAGGTATTCGAAGCCCGGCAGGTTCGGGAAGCACGCCATGGTGGCGAACATGCCCTGGTGGGTGTGGGTGCCGTTGGAGAAGAAGCGATCGAACAGCAGGCCTTCCTTGGACAGTTTGTCGAAGTACGGCGTGATGTTGCCCGGACGCCCCAGCGCGCCGACCGAGTGACCGGCGAAGCTTTCCATCAGGATCACGACCACGTTCTTGATCGGCAGGGTCTTCTCGGCCGGTGGCGTGTAGTCACGGCGCACGGCGGCGATGTCGGCATCCACCAGTTTTTCCTGCGGCAGCACCAGCATGTCACGCACGGTCTGGGTCGCCAGTGGCTGATCCAGGGTGGCCTTCCAGATGTTCGAGCGGTCTTCGGAGAAGCGCGACTTCGCGGCCGCGATCAGCGACAAGGTGCCGTTGAGGCCCAGTTGGTTGGCGAAGTTCGATTCGGTGGTGTAGACATCACCCCAACGCAGCGGCGGGCCCTGGCGCAGGGTGCCACGTGCGGCGACCACGGCGATCAGCAGGCAGACCACGAACACCGCGATGCGGCTGTACCACGGTGCGACCTGGCGGGTGCCGATGCTGCCACCGCTGAACGGGCCGCGCGGGCGAGTGGCGCGGTCGGCGCCCTTGAACGCGATGCTCAGGATCAACGTGCCCACGGCCCATGCCAGCAGGTAGCGCACCACCGGGAAACCGTACCAGAGCATGCTCATCACGGTTTTCGGGTCTTCCTTCACATACTGGAAGACCAGGCCGTTGA
Organism: Pseudomonas aylmerensis; assembly: GCF_001702265.1. Taxonomy (GTDB): domain Bacteria; phylum Pseudomonadota; class Gammaproteobacteria; order Pseudomonadales; family Pseudomonadaceae; genus Aquipseudomonas; species Aquipseudomonas aylmerensis. The sequence continues at coordinate 2,635 of NZ_MAUE01000017.1, read as the reverse complement.
GGCGCTGGTGGAACTCGCGGTAGAAGTCCATTTCCATCAGGCCCAGGAACAGCGCGATGCTGGACGCTACGGTCAGCCAGAAACGGAAGAACCCACGTGCCGCCATCGCCCGTACGCTGAACAGCGCCAGCAGCAATGGGATGATCAGGTACACCACCAGGCGCAGGTCCAGACGCAGGCCGTTGGCGAAGGCTTCGAGGAAGGTCGAGGCCGGGGTGTCGAGGATCATCTCGCGGTTGTACACCAGCAGCGCCAGGCGCAGCAGCGAGAACATCACCATCATGACCAGTGCGCAGAGCAGCGTGTAAGCCAGATGGGATTTGACGGTCGGTTGCAGCAGGCGATTAGAAGCTCGCTGCTGACTCAGGGCGTCCGGGTTTGCCATGTCGTTTCAGGACCCATTGGAAGTTTAAGTTGCGAAATAATGCAGTGGCGTCCGTCCCTCGCCCAGGCTGGCTGGGGTAGGCGGTTAACGCGGTGGCGCAAATGGTGCCCGATCGAAGCCGGCAAGGCTATTAATTACTGAACGTGCACCCCTGCCCCGCCTTTAATGGCAGTTGAGATAGAGCCTTTGGCTGGGAGGTTTGAGCGGGCGAATTGTCTTGGATGGGATGTGAAAATTGTGTGCGCAGAATATTTCGAAACATAAATGTGGGAGCGGGCTTGCTCGCGAAGGCGCCACATCAGCCACCCTCTTCAGCGACTGACCCACCGCTTTCGCGAGCAAGCCCGCTCCCATAGTTTTGATCGCTGCTCGGGCTTGGGATTCGGGGTGCTGCACCGGCATTTAAGCGGACGGCACAACTCGGTTCCAGCCTTGAAATACACCCTAAATGTGGGAGCGGGCTTGCTCGCGAACGTGCCAGATCAGTCGCCCTTTGCAGCGACTGACCCACCGCTTTCGCGAGCAAGCCCGCTCCCACAGTTTTGATCGCTGTTCGGGCTTAGGATTCGGGGTGCTGCGGCATTTGAGCGGACGGTACAGCTCGGTTCCAACCTTGAAATACATCCCAAATGTGGGAGCGGGCTTGCTCGCGAACGTGCCAGATCAGTCGCCCTCTCCAGCGACTGACCCACCGCTTTCGCAAGCAAGCCCGCTCCCACAGTTTTGATCGCTGTTCGGGCTTGGGATTCGGGATGCTGCGGCATTTGAGCGGACGGTACAGCTCGGTTCCAACCTTGAAATACACCCCAAATGTGGGAGCGGGCTTGCTCGCGAAGGCGCCAGATCAGCCACCCTCTCCAGCGACTGACCCACCGCTTTCGCGGGCAAGCCCGCTCCCACAGTTTTGATCGCTGCTCGGGCTTGGGATTCGGGGTGCTGCGGCATTTGAGCGGACGGTACAGCTCGGTTCCAACCTTGAAATACACCCCAAATGTGGGAGCGGGCTTGAACTGGTCAAGTAATCTTGGACACCGATTAAGGTTTCACGCCACCAGCTTCTCCCTGGCGACTGGTGACCGATAGTCGTTGTAGCTATGCGGCCTGGTGATGTTGTAGCGCGATACATAGCGCTGCACATCCGCTCGGGCCTCATGTTCCGACCCGTAGCCTGCTTCTGGCACCCACTCTGATTTCAAACTTCCAAAGAAACGCTCCATCGGAGCGTTATCCCAGCATTCGCCTTTACGGCTCATGCTTTGTCGGAGTCCATGTTCCAGCAGTTCATTTCTGAATTTATGGCTGGTGTACTGGCAACCTTGGTCGGAGTGAAACAGTACGTCTTTTGGGCGACCGCGCAGTTCAATCGCCATGCGCAGGGCTTCGCAGGTCAGCGTGGCATCAGAGATCATCGAAAACGACCAGCCCACAATCCGGCGAGCGAACAAGTCCAGAACCGCCGCAAAATACAGCCAACGCTTGCCGACTTTGATGTACGTCACGTCCCCACACCACACCTGATTGACCGTCGCAACATCAAACTTGCGTTTGAGCACATGCGGTGCCACCAAAGCCTCCACGCCAGGTGACTTGTACTTATGGCGCCGGCGTTGACGGCTGACAATGCCTGCTTCTCGCATCAAGCTGCGAGCCATGAACCGCCCGACATCATGCCCGCCGGCTTGCAGCTGTTTAGCCAAGGTACGAGCGCCCGCAGACTCTCTCGACGCCCTGTGGTGCTTGACCAGCATAGCCTTGAGTTTCTCTCGCTTAGGGCTCACCTTGCCTTGGCGCTGACGCCATGCGTAAAAGCTACTGCGGTTTATTCCGAACACACGACAGCAATCGTTAACGCCGTACTGCTCGCCCAGCTCACAGATCAACGAGAGTGATCTTTGGCGTCCAAAAGCAGGAGAGCACTGGCCTTTTTTAGGATTTCGATATCCCGGTCTCTTTGCCTGAGCAAGGCTTTAAGTTCCTGGATCTCTCGCTGATCCGCGGTAATCGCCTTGGCTCCCACCGGAGTCGAGCCCAAGCGTTCCTTGCGAACTTGATCGACCCAGCGGCGCAAGGCCGTAGGGCCAATATCCAAGCTGGCACAGACCTCGGGAACCGACTGCCCCTCGTCCAGCACCATGCTGGCAGCCTTGAGTTTGAACTCACATGAATAAGATTTACGCATATCCAAACACCTCAGATTTGGACGCCATCATAGCGCCCGATTGAGGTGTCCAAAATCATTAGGCCAGTTCA
>NZ_MAUE01000016.1 GCF_001702265.1 Pseudomonas aylmerensis | reverse complement strand
TGAACTGGCCTAATGATTTTGGACACCTCAATCGGGCGCTATGATGGCGTCCAAATCTGAGGTGTTTGGATATGCGTAAATCTTATTCATGTGAGTTCAAACTCAAGGCTGCCAGCATGGTGCTGGACGAGGGGCAGTCGGTTCCCGAGGTCTGTGCCAGCTTGGATATTGGCCCTACGGCCTTGCGCCGCTGGGTCGATCAAGTTCGCAAGGAACGCTTGGGCTCGACTCCGGTGGGAGCCAAGGCGATTACCGCGGATCAGCGAGAGATCCAGGAACTTAAAGCCTTGCTCAGGCAAAGAGACCGGGATATCGAAATCCTAAAAAAGGCCAGTGCTCTCCTGCTTTTGGACGCCAAAGATCACTCTCGTTGATCTGTGAGCTGGGCGAGCAGTACGGCGTTAACGATTGCTGTCGTGTGTTCGGAATAAACCGCAGTAGCTTTTACGCATGGCGTCAGCGCCAAGGCAAGGTGAGCCCTAAGCGAGAGAAACTCAAGGCTATGCTGGTCAAGCACCACAGGGCGTCGAGAGAGTCTGCGGGCGCTCGTACCTTGGCTAAACAGCTGCAAGCCGGCGGGCATGATGTCGGGCGGTTCATGGCTCGCAGCTTGATGCGAGAAGCAGGCATTGTCAGCCGTCAACGCCGGCGCCATAAGTACAAGTCACCTGGCGTGGAGGCTTTGGTGGCACCGCATGTGCTCAAACGCAAGTTTGATGTTGCGACGGTCAATCAGGTGTGGTGTGGGGACGTGACGTACATCAAAGTCGGCAAGCGTTGGCTGTATTTTGCGGCGGTTCTGGACTTGTTCGCTCGCCGGATTGTGGGCTGGTCGTTTTCGATGATCTCTGATGCCACGCTGACCTGCGAAGCCCTGCGCATGGCGATTGAACTGCGCGGTCGCCCAAAAGACGTACTGTTTCACTCCGACCAAGGTTGCCAGTACACCAGCCATAAATTCAGAAATGAACTGCTGGAACATGGACTCCGACAAAGCATGAGCCGTAAAGGCGAATGCTGGGATAACGCTCCGATGGAGCGTTTCTTTGGAAGTTTGAAATCAGAGTGGGTGCCAGAAGCAGGCTACGGGTCGGAACATGAGGCCCGAGCGGATGTGCAGCGCTATGTATCGCGCTACAACATCACCAGGCCGCATAGCTACAACGACTATCGGTCACCAGTCGCCAGGGAGAAGCTGGTGGCGTGAAACCTTAATCGGTGTCCAAGATTACTTGACCAGTTCAGCTTGCCGGCGAAAAAATGTGAGTGCGCCGCGTGCATTCTGATTCTTCCGCGTCATCGTTAACGACCATCGCAGGCAAGCCAGCTCCCACATTTGATCTCCATATACCCGGGTGCCTGAGCCATACCTTGAGCCCCTGTGGGAGCAGGCAGCCAGCTCCTACACATATCCGCTCTTGATCTAACCACTCAGGCCGGCTACCAGGCCGCCGTGCTTTTGCTTTTGATCTTGATCTTGATCTTGATCTAGGCGCCCCATCAAACACGCTGGCCGGAATTCGATATTGATTTGGGGGGTAAACCGACAGGGATGCCGGTTTAGCCGCCCCGCGCCATGGATGGCGCGTGGCGGCGGCCCCCCAAATCAATGTCGGATTACGGGCACACCGAGCCTAGGCGAGGTGCCGAGTGTTGGGGCAAGAGCCTTTTTGGTTACTTTTGGGGCTCTTTTCCAAAAGTGACCCGCTGTAAGAGCGGAACCATAGTCAACCATCACCCAAATAACGGATATGCCCCCCAACCCCCATCCCCTCAAACCCCAAAAAATGCAATTAACTGATCATCCACCGCAAGCATATTAAAAAAAGCTGATTATTAGCATATGACTACAAAGCCTTTTACAGACGTTTCTTAGACGAATACCTTTCAACCCAGCGACAACACACTCGACCCGACCCCTCGCATGGTGGAGGTGAGCACCGACTATACCCACCTGCGAGGGCCCCCCTGATCATGACGACCTGACCACACTTCCCGCCGCCACACCGTCCTTGCGTTTTCACTGCCGGCCCTGCCGAGCCACGGATTCGCTCGCCTATAAAAACTGCCTGATCAGGGGTTGCCTGTATGAGTCATTCCACGCTGTTCCCGCAAACCATCTACACCTTGCCCTACGACAATAATCGCCTGGCGCTGGGCGCCGTACCCACCCATGACGACCCGCTGCAAGAGCGCCTGCACCGCAAGCAGCGCCTGGCCGCCGCCTACCGCCTGTTCGGCCGCCTGGGTTTCGAGGTAGGCGTGGCGGGACATTTCACCGCCCGCGACCCGGTCCATCCCGAGCAGTACTGGATCAACCCGCTGGGCGTGCCGTTCTCGCAGATCACCGTGTCGCACTTGTTGCGCGTCGATGGCAATGGCCAAGTGGTGGAAGGCGAGGGCCTGCTGAATACCAGCGCCCTGGAACTGCACCACGACCTGCAACAGGCGCGCCCGGACGTGGTCGGCATTGCGCACTTTCATGGTTTTCATGGCCGCGTCTGGTCGTCGCTGGGCCAACTGTTCGAGCCGATCACCGCCGAGTCCGGCGCCTTCCTCAATGACCAGGTGATCTTCCCGCGTCACGCCCTGCGCACCGCCAGTGGCGCGCTGGAGCAGGACCGCAACATCGTCAGCCAGGCGTTCGTCGAGACCTTCGCCGAGAACAACCTGCTGGTGTGGCAGAACCATGGCCTGTGGGTCACCGGCGCGACGGTGGAAAGCGCCGCCTGGCGGTTCATCCTCGCCGAAGACACCGCCCGCGTGCACCTCGCCGCGCGGTCGGCCGGGCAGCCGCTGGTGCCGCCGGCGGACGCCTTGGAAGGCGGCATCGACAAGGCCCGCCACGAGTTCTTCGCCTGGCTCAACTTCCTGCCGCTGTGGGACCAGATCCGCAGCGAAGAACCCGACCTGTTCGACTGAGGCAGCTGCCATGCACACCCTGACTCGTCGGCAATTACTGTTGGCTGGCGGCACCCTCGCGGCTGGCGCGCTGCTGGGCGCCCAGGCCGCCGAACCCTTGCGCGTGTGGCGCTACAAGGGCACCGCCGCGTCGTTTCTGGCTGACGCCGGCCAGGCCGACACGCCGTACCCGGTGGAATGGGTGGATGTCAGCGGCGGCAACCTGGTACTCGAAGCCCTGAGCAGCGGCCACCTGGACTACGCGTTCATGAGCGAGATCCCGCCGATCTTCGCCTCGATCGCCAAGGTGCCGATTGCACTGGTGGCCCAGTACGCAGGCGACCGCAACGACACGAGTCTGGTGGTGAAAAAAGGCGCTGGCATCCGCACGGTCCAGGACCTCAAGGGCAAGACCATCAGCTACGTACGGGCCACCAACACTCACTACTTTGTGCTGAACATGCTCGCGCAGAACGGCCTGTCCCTGGCCGATGTGACGGCGGTACCGCTGCCGATGCAGGACGCGCTCACCGCGTTTCGCAACGGCCATGTGGATGCCATCGCCACCGGCGGCATCAGCGCGCTGCAAGCCACCAGCCAGATGGACGGCGAACTGCTGGCGGACGTCAGCCGCTACTACTCCGGCAACTACGTGATTGCGACCACGCAACAGGTATTGGCCAACCCTCAACGCCGCAGCCAGGTAGGCGATTTCTTGCGGCGTGAGCAAGCCACCTGGGCCTGGGTCAACGCCCATCCCGAACGCTGGGCCGAGCGCAGTGAAGCGCTGACCGGCATCGATCGTGCCCTGTACCTGCGCCAGTTCCAGCAGCGCAGCCGGCCGGGCCGCCTGCAAGGCATCGATGCCGACGCCATGGCCTCCCAGCAGCAGGTGGCCGACCTGTTTTATGCCAACCATTTGATCAGCCAGAGCGTCGATGCACGACCGCTGTGGCGTGACGACTTCAACCCTATTCTGAACAGTTGACCTGCCATGAAACCCATTGCCTACCGTTCCACCCTGCAACTCGCTCCCTTGATATTCGCCGGCTTTTCCTTGCTGCCAGCCTACGCCGCCACCAACGATGACACGCTCGACACGGTGATCGTCACCGGCTCGCGCGGCAGCGAGGCGCGCACCGTCACCAGCAGTCCGTCGCCGATCGATGTGATCAGCGCCCAGCAACTGGAGAAAACCGGTTCCAGCAGCCTGCGGACCGCGTTGCAGAAAACCCTGCCGTCGTTTTCCCAGCGGCCTTCGGGCACGTCCAACGACAGCATCGCGCGGCCCTACAGCCTGCGCGGCCTCAACGGTTCCAACGTGCTGGTGCTGGTCAACGGCAAGCGCCGTCACAACAGCGCGGTGATCAACCTCGACTCCACGGCGGCCTACGGCACCAACCCGGTGGACCTGGACATGATCCCGGTCAGCGCCATCGACCATATCGAGGTGCTGCGCGACGGCGCCTCGGCGCAGTACGGCTCGGACGCGATTGCCGGGGTGATCAACATCATCCTCAAGCAGAACGACAACGGTGGCTCGGTCAGCACCTCCTATGGCGAGTACACCAAGGGCGACGGCGGCACGATTCGCCAGACCCTGAACAACGGTTTCGCGCTGCCCAACGACGGCTTTTTCAACCTGTCGCTGGACGCCAAGTCCCAGCAGACCGCCGTGCGTGCCCGCGATGCGACGGGCGCGTTCTACTACCCGCAGGCCAACGGCTCACCGGACCCGCGCGAGGCCAACGACAAGGACGTGCAGAAAAACGGCCTGCCGAAAATCAAGGCGATCAACGTCGCCTACAACGCCGAACTGCCCCTGGACGACGTGACCCTGTACTCGTTCTCGACCCTCAGCCAGCGCGACGCGCGGGGCGGGCAGAACTACCGGCGGCCCAACTCCACCAACATCATCCCCTCGATTTACCCCGACGGTACGGCGCCCTTCTACACCCTGCGCGAAACCGACTACCAGGTCGCGGCCGGCGGCAAGGGCAAGGTCGCCGAGTGGAACTGGGACTTGAGTTCGACCTTTGGCCGCGACAAGGGCGTGGCCGGCGCCGACGAGACCCTCAACGCCTCGCTCGGCCCCTCGAGCCCCACGCACTTCACCACCTACACCAACTATTTTGACCAGTGGACCAACAACCTCGACCTGACCCGCGCCTTCGACATCGGCCTGAGCAAGCCGCTGCAAGTCTCGGCCGGCCTCGAGCATCGGCATGAGCGCTACAAGACCGAGTCGGGCAACCCGCTGTCTTACATCAACGGCGGCTATGTCTACCCCAGCGGTCCGCTGGCCGGGCAACCCGGCGCGGTGGGCGCCCAGGGCGCAATCACCCTGACCCCGGATGACGAAGGCCAGGCCAGTCGCAACAGCTACGCCAGCTACCTGGATGTGGGCCTCAACCCCACCGAGAAACTCTATGTGGGCGTGGCCGGGCGCTTCGAGCATTACGACGACAGCTCAGGCAACACCAGCAGCGGCAAGCTCTCGTTGCGCTATGACTTCACCCCTGAATTCGCCTTGCGCGGCACCCTCAGCAACGGCTTTCGCGCGCCGTCGCTGTCGCAATCGGTGTATGCGCAGACTGCCAACCAATACACCACCGTCAATGGCGTGGCGCAGTTCGTCGAGGCCAAGTCGGTGCGGGTCGATTCGCCGCTGGCCCAGGCGCTTGGCGCAGAGGATCTGAAGCCGGAGAAGTCGCGCAATATCAGCCTCGGCTTCGCCTACAAGCCGGTGCCCGAAGCGAATATCACTGTGGACGCCTATCAGATCGAGATCAGCGACCGCATCGCCCAGACGGGTTTCCTCTACGGCAGTGGTGTCGACCAGATCCTGCAGGCCAACGGCTTCCGCCCTGGCTACCGGGTCAAGTACTTCACCAACGCTGCCGACACCACCACGCGCGGCATCGACCTGGTCACCGACTACCGCGTCGATTACGGCGCCTTCGGCACCGTCAAATATGGCGTGGCGGCCAACTACAACAAGACCACGATCGACAGCATCAAGTCGACGCCCGCCGCACTCACCGCCGTGGGCAGCAACCTGGCGCTGTTCGACCGCGTTGCCCAGGGATACCTGACCGTGGCCAACCCCAAGACCAAGCTGATCCTCAGCGCCAACTGGAAGGTCGACAAGTTTGACATCAACGCCGGCCTGACCCGCTACGACAAGGTCATCGCCCGTGACACCAACCCGGCCTATGACGTGACCTACGGCGCCAAGTGGCTCACCGACCTGGAGGTGGCCTACAACCTCACCAAGGACCTGAACCTGGCGGTGGGCGCCAACAACCTGCTCAACGTCAAGGCCGACAACAACGCGTTCCCCCAAGGCGATATCAACGGGTTCCCCAAGTTCGGCAGCATCTCGCCGTTCGATCCCTACGGTGCGTTCTGGTACACCCGCGCGACCTACACCTTCTGATGAGGACTGCGACATGAGCCAACAAGAACGACAGATACTGCTCGGCGCCTTCATTCCGAGTGCCGGGATCATGGGGTCGGCCTGGCGCCACCCGAGTGCCGCCGCCGACTCGTTCCGCGATTTCGAGCACTTTCGCTGGATCGCCGAAAAGCTTGAAGCGGCGCGTTTTCATGCGTTGTTTTTCAATGACACGGTGAACGTCGACCTCGACCCCCTGGCCCTGGCGCGCGGCCCCAACAGCGTGCGCTGGGACCCACTGGTGCTGTTGCCGGCGCTGGCCCTGGCGACGCGGCATATCGGCCTGATCGCCACCGCCAGCACCACCTACAACGAGCCGTACAACATTGCGCGCAAGTTCGCCAACATCGATCACCTCAGCGGTGGCCGGGTCGGCTGGAACCTGGTGACCTCACTGGGCGGCGGAGAGAACTTCAACCGCGACGACCACATCAAGCACGCCGACCGCTATGAGCGCGCCGAAGAGTTCTACGACGTGGTCACCGGCCTGTGGGACAGCTGGGCCGACGATGCGTTTATCCAGGACAAGGCGTCCGGGCAATGGCTGGATACCGACAAGCTGCACGTGCTCAACCACCACGGCAAATACTTCCAGGTGCAGGGCCCGCTCAACGCCGCACGCCCGGTGCAGGGCTACCCGGTGATTGCCCAGGCCGGCTCCTCCGATGCCGGCCGGCGCTTGGCGGCGCGGGCCGGGGAATTGATTTTTACCGCCCAGCACACCGTGGAGCAGGGCCAGGCGTTCTACCGTGAAATCAAACACACCGCTGCCGGGTTGGGACGTAACCCCGAGCACCTGAAAGTACTGCCGGGCGTCTCCACCGTGATCGGCCGTACCCAGGCCGAAGCCCAGTCCAAATACGATCAACTGCAGGAGCTGCAGGACCCGAAGGCGTTCCTCAGTTCGATCTCGCGCTTTACCAGCTTGGGTTTCGACCTGTCGGAGCTGCCGTTCGATTCATTGGTGCCGCTGCCGCCCGAGAAGTTCGACACCAACACCCACAAGAGCCGGCAGAAGCTGGTGTTTGACCTGATCCGCCGCGAGCGCCCGACCGTGCGTGAGCTGTTCAACAAGCTCACCGCCGGTGGGCATCGCATCCTGATCGGCACGCCCGAAAGTGTGGCGGATGACTTCCAGGAATGGTTCGAAAGTGGCGCCGCCGATGGCTTCAACGTGATGTTCTCCGGGCTGCACCAGGGCATCGCCGATTTTGCTGATGGCGTGGTGCCGCAGCTGCAGCGCCGCGGTTTGTTCCGCCAGGAATACCAGGGCCAGACCCTGCGCGAAAACCTCGGCTTGCCGTATATCGCCAACCGTCGTCAGGGAGCGCGTTCATGAAGCCGTATTCAGTCGCACTGTTGGCGCTGCTGCTGGCCGGCTGTGGCGGCCCGTCCGGCGAGGTCAGCCAGGCCGACCCGTCCAAGCCCCACAGCGGCGGCACTCTGCGCGTGGCCCTGGACGGCGACCCGCAATGTGTCGACCCGCAGCAGGCGGGTAATAACACCGCGCTGAACGTCGGGCGGCAATTGGTGGACTCCCTCACCGACCAGGACCCGGTCACCGGCGCCATCGTGCCGTGGCTGGCCGAACGCTGGGAGGTGGATGCGGATTCGCGGCGCTTCACCTTTGTGCTGCGCCAGGGCGCGACCTTCAGCGACGGCGCGGCGGTGGACGCTGCGGCGGTCAAGGCCAACCTGGAAGGCATCCTGGCCCTGGGCGCGCGCTCGATCCTCGGCTCGACCTACCTGGCCGGGCTCAAGCGCATCGACACCCCGGACAGCCACACGGTGGTGGTCGAGTTCGAGCAGTCCAACGCGCAATTCCTGCAAGCCACCTCGACCATGACCCTGGGGCTGTTGTCGCCCGCCAACCTGGCCTTGTCGTCAGGTGAGCGCTGCCAGGGCCAGTTGGTCGGCTCGGGGCCATTTGTACTGAAGTCATTCGTACATAACCAGAAGGTGTCGCTGAGCCGGCGCGAGGACTACGCCTGGGGTTCTTCCTTGGCGGCCCACACGGGCAAGGCCTGGCTCGACGGCATCGAGTTCCTGATCATTCCCGAATCCGGCGTGCGCCTGGGCAGCCTGGCGTCCGCGCAGATCGAGGTGAACACCAGCGTCGCGCCACAGGATGAACCGGGCATCGAAGGCCAGGGCCTGGTGCTGTTGACCCGGGCCAATCCCGGCGTGGTGTTCAACCTGGCGCTGAATGAATCGACGCCGCTGTTTGCCGATATCAAGGTGCGCCAGGCGCTGAACAAGGCGATCGACCGGGCTGAGTTGCAGCGCATCATTTCCCGCTACCAGAAACCCGCCACCGCCTTGCTCGCCACCAGCACGCCGCTGTACCGCGACTTTTCCAGCCTGTTGGCCTATGACCCGGACGGCGCGCGCCGGCTGCTGGACGAGGCCGGTTGGCAAGTGGGCGCGGATGGCGTGCGGGTCAAGGACGGCAAGCGCCTGGCGTTTCGCCTGGACTACTGGCAGCAGACGCCCATCCTGGAACTGGTACAGCAGCAATTGAAGGGCGTGGGCATCGACTTCCAACTGAATAAATCCACCATCAGCCAGGTCACGGCGATCCAGGCCGGTGGAGATTTCAGCGTGCGCTTTCTCAACCTGACCCGCGCCGACCCGGACGTGCTGCGCACCGTGTATGACGCCCGGGGCTACAACATCAACAAACGCGAACCGGGCGAGGTGGACCGGCTGTTGAGCGAGTCGTCCAAGACCCTCGACAGCGCCAAGCGCCAGGGGCTGATCGACCAGGCCAGCGAGTTGCTGCTGCGTGACGGTCATGCGATTGCCCTGGTGGAGCTGGCGACGGTGCTGGCCCACGGCAAGAAGGTCCAGGGCCTGCATTACGAAGCGTCCTCGCGGCTGCAGTTCTTCGACACCTGGTTGCAGCCATGAGGGGCACCGCGCTGTACCTGTTGGGCCGTGGTGGCCAGGCGTTGCTGGTGCTGTGGGCGGCGTTCAGCCTGTCATTCGTGGTTCTGTACGCGCTGCCCAGCGACCCGGTGAGCATCATGCTCAACCAGAGCGGCGAGCAGAGCACCGTCAACCAGCAGCAAGTCGCGGCGCTACGCGCGCAGTACCACCTCGACGAGCCGCTGGCGGTGCAGTACGGCATTGCCCTGTGGCATGCCGTGCAGCTGGATTTCGGCAACTCGATCCAGAGTGGCCAGCCGGTATCGGCGTCATTGGCAGAGGCCTTGCCGAAGACGGCGGCCCTGGCGCTGGTGTCGCTGGCGGTGGCGCTGGTGCTGGGCGTGAGCCTCGCGCTGGTCGCCAGCCTGACCCGCCGGCGCTGGCTGCGCGACCTGTTGCTCGGGTTGCCGGCGGTGGCCGTGTCGTTGCCGACCTTCTGGGTGGGGCTGCTGCTGTTGCAGTGGTTTTCCTTCGGCTGGCACTGGTTTCCGGCGATGGGCAACCAGGGGTTTGCCTCACTGGTCCTGCCGACCCTGACACTCGCGATTCCGACCAGCGCGGTGATCGCCCAGGTACTGGCGCGCTCGTTGGCCGCCACCGCGCGCCTGCCATTCGTGGATGCACTGCGCGCCAAGGGATTGAGCCCGCTGCGGGTGCTGTTGACCCATGTGCTGCACAACGCGGTGATCCCGATCCTCAGCTTGAGCGGGGTGATTGTCGGCTCGCTGCTGGCCGGCTCGGTGGTCACCGAGACCGTGTTCTCCCGTGAGGGCGTCGGACGCCTGGCCCAGGGGGCGGTCAGCACCCAGGACATTCCAGTGGTACAGGGCGTGGTGGTGTTGGCGGCATTGATCTTTATCGCGGTCAACCTGCTGGTCGACCTGTTGTATCCGTTGCTCGACCCACGTATTCGCGGAGCCGCACGATGAGCCTTGCCTTGACCGCTGTTTTGCCGCGTCCGCGCCACTTGCGCGCGTTGCGCCGCCGCCCGTTGCTGCCGCTGGGCGTGATCGTCCTGCTGCTGGTGTTGGGCTGGGCGTTGTGGCCGCAGCTGTTCACGCATTTCGACCCGCTGCTCGGGATGCCGGCCAATGCCTTGCAGAGCCCGTCCCTGGTGCACTGGTTTGGCACCGACCACCTCGGCCGCGACCTCTATAGCCGTACGGTGTATGGCGCCGGGCTGTCGTTGCGCGCGACCTTGCTGGCGGTGCTGATTGCGCTGGTCAGCGGCATCCTCCTCGGGGTATTGGCGGGGTTCTTCGGCGGCTGGGTGGACGCGGTGCTGATGCGCCTGGTGGAAGTCTTGATGGCGATCCCGGCATTGCTGCTGGCCATGGCGGTGATCACGGTGCTGGGGTTTGGCACGCTGAACATCGCCCTGGCGGTGGGCCTGTCGTCGGTCGCGACCTTCGCGCGCCTGGTGCGCGGCGAAGTGTTGCGTTGGCGTGCGAGTACCTTTGTCGAGGCCGCATCGGCCTGTGGTGTCGGGCCGTGGACCATTATTGCGCGGCACATCCTGCCCCACGCCAGCGCGCCGGTGCTCGCGTTGGCCGCGCTGGAATTCGGCAGTGCGGTGCTGTCGGTCTCGGCCTTGAGTTTTCTCGGCTTCGGCGCGCCACCGCCGCAACCCGAATGGGGTCTGCTGGTGGCCGAAGGGCGCAACTTCATGATTGCCGCCTGGTGGTACACCAGCCTGCCGGGCCTGGTCGTGGCTGCGGTCGTGGTGTCGGCCAACCAACTGGCGCGGGCGTTGCAACAGGATCAAGGAGGCACACGATGACAGACCACCTTTTGCTCGACGTACGCGACCTGCGTATCGCCTATCACGGCCGCGATGGGCGCACCGAAGGCGTGGCGGGCATTGATTTCCAGCTCAAGGCCGGCGAGATCCTGGCGATTGTCGGCGAGTCCGGCTCGGGTAAATCGACCACAGCGGCAGCCTTGGTGGGCTTGCTGGCGGGCAACGCGCAGATCGAATCCGGCAGCATTCGGCTGGCAGGCGAGGAGTTGACCACTGCCAGCGAACGCCAGTGGCAAAGCATTCGCGGGCGCAGCGTGGGCTTTGTGCCGCAGGATCCGGGCTTGTCCCTCGACCCGGTCAAGCGCATCGGCCACCAACTGGTCGAGGCCCTGACCCTGCACGGCGTGCCCAAGCCGCTGGCGCGCCAGCGCAGCCTGGCACTGTTGCGCGAAGTCGGGCTGGCGGACGCCGAGCGTGTTGCACGCGGTTATCCGCATCAACTCTCCGGCGGCATGCGCCAGCGCGTGCTGATCGCCATCGCCCTGGCCAATGACCCGCCGCTGGTGATCGCCGATGAGCCGACCAGCGCGCTGGATGTGGGCGTGCAGCGGCAGATTCTCGACCGCCTGCAAACCCTGGCCCGTGAACGTGGCACGGCGGTGTTGCTGATCACCCATGATCTGGGCGTGGCCCTCGACCGCGCCGACCGGCTGCTGGTGATGCACCAGGGGCGCATCGTCGAAACCGGCGACGCCCGTCGCGTCTTCGAGGCGCCGCAGCATGCCTACACCCGGCAGTTGCTGCAGGCGGCGCCAAGCTTGTTGGTGCAGCAACGCCGGCAGGTGAGTGCGCAGCGTGTGGAGGCCACGCCGCTGTTGACGGTGCAGGGGCTGCGCAAGGATTTCTCGAGCTGGCGCCACCCGACACCGCTGGCGGTGGACGGGGTGTCGTTCCATCTGCCGCGTCATGGCACCACCAGCCTGGTGGGTGAGTCGGGCTCGGGCAAGTCGACCACTGCGCGCCTGATTCTCGGGTTGGAGCGGCCGGACAGCGGCAGCGTGGTGTTCGATGGGCAGGACATCAGCCACGTGTCGCGCCGCGAGTGGCTGGCGTTGCGGCGGCAGATCCAGGTGGTTTACCAGAATCCCTATGCGTCGCTGAACCCACGGTTGAACCTGGAGCAGATCATCAGTGAGCCGTTGCAGGCCTTTGCGTTGGGCGACAGCGCCTGGCGCCGACAGCGCGCGGCGACCTTGCTGGAACAGGTCGAGTTGCCGGCGCGGTTGCTGGGGAGTCGGCCGATGGAGTTGTCGGGCGGGCAGCGGCAGCGGGTGGCGATTGCACGGGCGCTGGCATTGGAGCCGCAGTTGCTGGTGCTGGATGAGGCGTTGTCGGCGCTGGATGCGTCGATTCAGGGACAGATTCTGACGTTGCTCGCGGACCTGCAAGAACGGCTGGGCTTGAGCTACCTGTTTATCTCCCATGATCTGGCGGTGGTGCGGCAGATTTCCGATCATGTGGTGGTGATGCAGGCGGGCAGGGTGGTGGAGCAGGGCGCTTGTGAACAGATCTTCACCGCGCCTGCCCATGACTACACCCGTAGCCTGCTGGCCGATATTCCCGGCCAGCACACCCCCTGCAGGCGCCGGCTGGCCGGCGATGAGGCGCCTTCTTTGAGCGTCAATTCGGCGACCGCCATCGCCGGCAAGCCGGCTCCTGCCAGGAGGGTGGTGCAGCTTTAGGCCTCGATAAGCTGCGGGCTGCCACTCTCCACGACAAAGTGCTTGAGCGTCGACACCGTGGCGTTGGGGTCCAGGCGGTCGGAGATCGCCTGCATCTTCACCGCCAGGCGCTCCGGTGTCAGGTCCAGCGACAAATACCCACGGGGCCGACTGTCGTAAAAGCGGATCTGCGGATTGGCCGGCAATATGGACTGCACCGCCTCGTAGCTCGGCCCATTGGAGGTGATCGAGGTGCCGACAAACTCCGCCGCCACCAGTTTCGAATCCGGATCCTCCGGCCGCTCATACAAATGGTTGGCCCAGAACGAGTGATAGTCCCCGCTCAATACCACCGGGTTCGCCACCCGGCTGTCACGCAGGTTGTCGATCAACCGCCCGCGCGCCGCCTGGAAACCGTCCCAGCTGTCGGTCCAGTACCGCGCGCCATCGGTGCCCGGCCGTTCCGCCCGCAACGGCGCCACCAGCAGGTCCTGGGCGAGCAGGTTCCAGCGGCTGTCGCTGCGGCGCAAACCGTCGTACAGCCAGCGTTCCTGCTCAAACCCCAGCAGCGTGCGCTTGGGATCGGAGAGGTCCACGCAACTGCTCAGTTCCATGTGGCCCTTGCCGAAATTCGGCGCCTGGTAGCACGGCTGGCGCGAGCGGTACTGGCGGCCATCGAGCACCGGGATCGCGGCGAGATCGCCATAGGTGAAACGCCGGTAAATCTGCGGGCTGCCATTGCTGCCCAGCGGCGGGCGCCGCAACGGCATGTTCTCCAGGAAGGCCTGGTACGCCGCCGCGCGGCGTTGCTGGAAGGCCGCGAGGGTCACGCCCGGATCCTTGGAGGACACACCGGAGTAGTCGTCCTGCACCTCATGGTCGTCCCAGGTCGCGATCCACGGTGCAGCGGCGTGCAGCTGTTGCAGGTCCGGGTCGGTCTTGTGCAATGCGTAGCGGTACCGGTAGCCGGCCAGGTCGGTGGCTTCGGGGGCGCCGTATGAGCGGGCCAGGCCTTGTGTGCCGGGGGCGTTGGTGTATTCGTAGATGTAGTCGCCGAGAAACAGCACCAGGTCGGGACGCTCGTCGGCCATGTGCCGATACGCACTGAACAGGCCACGCTCGTAATGGGCGCAGGAAGCGACGCCCAGGCGCAGGTGATCGACTTTGGCGTTCAGTGCCGGCAGGGTCAGGGCGCGGCCGGTCGGCCCGCGCTCGCCCAGGGCGATGAAGCGATACCAGTACTCGCGGCCCGGTTGCAGCCCATGCACTTGCACATGCACGGCGTGGCCGTTGATCGCCAGGGCCTGGGTCCGTCCGCGCTGGGCAATACGCTGGAAGTGTTCATCCAGGCCGACTTCCCAGTCCACCGGGATGCTCGCCGGCAGCGCGTATTCATTGCCGGGAAACAGCGGCAGCGTGCTCAATCGAGTCCAGATCACAAAGCCATCGGGCCAGGGATCGCCACTGGCGACCCCCAGCGTGAATGGCGTGGCGACATTCGCCAGCGCGCTGCCGTAACGCAACACCAGGGGCGCAGCCGCCGCCCCGGCCAGCAGGCGCAGGGCCTGGCGGCGGTTCAGATCAAAAGTCATGACAGGTCCCTAGAATTTGTAGCTGGCCTGGACACCCACGGTGCGTGGGTCGCCCGGCGTGGCGATTTGGGCGTTGGACAGGAACGAGCCGTGGTACAGGTCGTATTTCTTGTCGAACACGTTGCGGGCCCACAACGCCCCCGACCAGTTGCTGCCCTTGGGCGTCACACCCAGGCGCGCATTTGCCAGCCAGTAGGCCTGGGTGGTGGTGCCGTTGCTGCCGGTGATGCGGTCGTGGAACGAGTAGTCGCTCTCGGCGCTGAAGGTAAAACCGCCGACGTCCCACACATATTGCAGCTGGCCGCCGTAGCTGATTTTCGGGAAGTTGGTCAGGCTGGAGCCGGAGAAGTCGGTGTACACCGGGTAGGCAAACCCCACCGCGCGGGTCGCGGTGCTGTTCAGGCCCTGGTAGTCGACGTACTTGCCTTTCTTGGTGCCGAAGTACTGGCCGAGGGTCAGGCCCGACACCGGCTCCCATTGCAGTTCCAGCTCATAGCCGTAGATCTTCGACTTGGGAATATTCACCAGCCGGCCGACATTGCCCACCGCCTGGCTGATCCACACCTGCGACTGGTATTGCTGGTCGCGATAGTCGTAGTAGAACGCCGAGCCGTTGAAGCGCAGCGTATCGCTCAAGTCACTCTTGAAGCCCACTTCATAGGCCAGCAGTTTTTCCGGTTTGACCGGTGCGATCTGCTCGGCATAGCTGGAGTTGTAGGCGGTAAAACCACCAGACTTGATCCCACGGCTGACCGTCGAATACAGCAGGGTCGACGGGGTGAGCTGGTACTCGAGGCCGAGCTTCCAGGAGGTGGAGTTGCTGTCCAGGTCGCTGTCGGCGGCCGGGAAACTCAACTGCCCGAGACGGTACACGCCGTTGTTGACGAGGATGCGCTGGGTGGAGAAATCCTCGAGTTCGCGGTGTTCTTTTTCCTGGCGCACACCTACGATCAATTTCCAGTTATCGGTCAGCTGGTAGTCGCCCTGGGCGAAGGCGCTGTAGGTGTTGGATTTCTGCGTGTAGGAGGTGTAGGTGCCGTAGCCGAGGTTGGCGCTGAAGTCCGAGTAGAAGTTTTCGTCCAGGCGGTCCTGGGCGAAATACAGGCCGGTCTGCCAGTTGAAGCGCTCGTTGTCGTGGGAGGCCAGGCGCAGTTCCTGGGAGAACACTTCGATCTTGGAGTCGAAGTACTCATCCGATTGCGGGATCACCGACGCGTCCCAGTCGATGTATTCGCGGCGCCGGAAGCGGTCGGATGCGGTGATGCTGGTCACGCTCAAATGGTCATTCAGGTCGAACGTGCCCGTGAGCGCGAAGCCGGTGTTGTCGTTGTCGCGATGCGGCTTGTCACCCACCGACAGCCCGGTGAGCTTGGCAAAGCCCGGGGTGAGGCCCCAGCCGGTTTTCTTGCCGTCGTTTTCCGGGCTGATGCTTGAGTAGGCGGCGCCGTTGGCGTTGGGTTTCAGCCCCTGGTACAGGTACGAGCCGCGGCTGTCGGACTTGTCCTCGCCGGCATGCACGGTCAGGTTGAAGTTGATGTCCGGCGTGGCGTCCCAATCGAACTGGCCGCGCACCGAGGTGTTGTCCTTGTCGCCCAGGCTTTGCCCGGTCACCCGGTTCTCCTGCCAGGCGCCGCCTTGTTCGGTGATGAACGCCAGGCGTGCGCGCAGGGTGTCGCTGAGCGGCCCGGAGAGAAACCCCTCGACGTTGCTGGCGTTGTAGGAGCCGTAGCTGGTGGTCAGCCCACCGTGGAATTCACGCGTGGGTTTGTTGGTGATGAAGTTGATCGCGCCGGCTGTGCTGTTGCGCCCGTACAGCGTGCCCTGCGGGCCACGCAGCACCTCGACGCGTTCCAGGTCGAAGAGCTGGCCCTGGGTCTGGATCGGGTAGGGCAAGGCGACCTGATCCAGGTACACACCGACGGTGGAGGTGTTGTTGCTGCCGTAATCCTTGAGCCCGACGCCGCGAATGCGGAACAGCGGGTTGCCGCCGCCGTACTGCGGCGCGATGTCGAGGTTGGGTACGTAGTTCTGCAGCTCGTTGACGTTGGTCACACCCTTGTTCTGCAGGTCCTGGCCGCTAAGCGCGGTCAGGGCGATACCCACGTCCTGGGCGGATTCTTCATGCCGCTGGGCGGTCACCGTGACCTGGGGCAGGGCAGTCGTGGTCTGGTTGTCGGCCCCCAGCGCATCGCCGGCCAGCAACGCCATGAAGGGCGCACTGGCAAGGACAAATGGGCGGGCGGGTTTGGTGTAGCGATGGTTGCGAAGCAGCGAGTGCATGGCAAGGTCCCTTAAGAAATCCGATTCTTGAGCGCGGGGCAGGCGGAATGCCGTCCCATCGCGCAGGGGCCGCTCTTTGAAGAGTAAGCTGCTGACATCGATAGCAAGCTATATGCCATCATTTTGTCATAATTAAGTCGATGAATTTATTGGGGATTTTTCAACGGGCACGGATGGCGCGTTGCTTATGCAACACGCGGGCGGCAGGTTGTTACGCAAGCAACAGCGGCAGTTACACCCTTGCAGGAGCCGACTTGCCAGCGAAGATCTTCAACAATGACGCGGCAACCCAGGCGCAACGCGGTGCCCGAAAGTTTTTCGCCGGCAAGCCGGCTCCCACAGGGTCAGCGCGTACCCGGATACCGCGTCTCCATCACGATCGACAGTGCATCCGGGCGCCAGTATTCCTGGTCGAATTCCACCGCCTGGTTGTCCTCGCCGAAGTTCAGGCGCTCCAGGTACACACTGGTGGAGCCCGGCGACAATTGCAGCAACTCGGCCTGTTCTTCATTCACCGTGCCGATGTGCATCTGCAGTTCACAGCGTGATTGCACCCGCGCAAAACGGTCGCGCAGCAGTTGGGTCAGCGAGGTATTGAGGTCGGCTTCCAGCAGGCCGGGGCACCAGCTGGCGAGCAGTGCGTTGAATTCCAGCAGCACCGGGCGGCGGTCGATCCAGCGGCGTCGCTGCAGGAAAAACACCGGCTCCTGCGTCGAGGCCAGGCCCATGCGCTTGGCCAGCCAGGCGCCGGCCGGGCGCAGTTCGGCGTGCAGGCATTCGGTGCGGGGTGTGCGGCCCTGGGCGCTGACGTAATCCATGAAGCCGCTGATACGCGTCGGGTCGTAGCGGATGCGCTGCGGGCTGACGAACCAGCCCCGGCGGTTTTCGCGGTACACCAGGCCCTCGGCCTCGAGTTGCTGCAAGGCCTGGCGCAAAGTGACGCGGGTGCAGCCGAAGCGTTCGATCATTTCCCGCTCGGAGGGAAATTTCTCGTCGGCCTGGGGTACACCGGCGGCGATGTCGTGGGCGATCTGTTCGCGGATGCGCTGGTAGTGCGGCGAGATGGGGTCGAAAGGCATCCTGGGGTTCCGTGTGCAGGCATGACGTGGGGCAGACTCTACCGTTCCTGTCGGCGCAGGTCACCTGGTCCCACGCAGGCTTTATGCAAAGCGGAACGAGGCGCCATGCGCCGAGGCGGGCAGGCGATCACTGCCGTCGACGCTGAGCCGCGAGCGCAGCGTGCCGGTTTGTGCAGTGGTGCGGTACAGGCCGCGCTTTTGCAGGGCCGGGATCACCAGTTCGACAAAATCATTCAGCGAGCCGGGGCTGATCAGCGGGTTGAGCATGTAGCCGCTGGTGCCCGAGATGCGGGCGTGCTCTTCGATCTTTTGCGCGATCTGCTCCGGGGTGCCGACCAGGATCAGGTCGCTGCCACGGGTGACATTCGCAAAACGCTGGCGCACCTCGCCGGCAGTCAGCGGCTTGCCGCTGCCATCGGGTTTCATCACGTAGGAGGTCATGCCTTCGGTGTGGGTCGACAGCGCTTCATTGTCGGCGTAGCGGCTGATGTCGATGCCGGTGTCGCCGGCATAGCTCACCAACTGCGCTTGCAGGTGATAGTTGCTTTGCAAGGTGTCGTATTTTTTCTGCGCCTCGATAGCGGTGGGCGCCGTGACGATGCGCAGCACGGTCAGTGACTTCACGTCGGCGGCGCGGCGGCCACGGGCTTCGGCCTGGCGCCAGATGTCTTCGAGGCCCTGGCGGATTTCCAGTGGATTGGACTTGGCGATAAACACCAACTCCGCGTGCTTGGCCGCAAACTGCCGACCGCGCGCCGACCAGCCGGCCTGGATCAGCAGCGGCGTGCGTTGCGGCGATGGCGAGGTCAGATGCGGCCCGGCCACGCGGTAATGCTCGCCGGCATGCGCGATCGGCCGCACGCGGGCGCCATCGGCGTAGGTGTGCGCCTGTTTGTCGGCGCGCACCGCGTCATCGGCCCAGCTGCCTTCCCAGAGCTTGTACACCACGTCGAGAAACTCCTCGGCGCGCTCATAGCGGTCGTCGTGCTTGATCATCTGCTCCAGGCCGAAATTGCGCGCTGCGCTGGACAGGTACGAGGTGACGATGTTCCAGCCGATCCGCCCTTCAGACAGGTGATCGAGGGTGCTGAAGCGCCGCGCGTGGGT
This sequence comes from Pseudomonas aylmerensis, assembly GCF_001702265.1. GTDB lineage: Bacteria > Pseudomonadota > Gammaproteobacteria > Pseudomonadales > Pseudomonadaceae > Aquipseudomonas > Aquipseudomonas aylmerensis. The sequence continues at coordinate 167,668 of NZ_MAUE01000016.1, read as the reverse complement.
GAACGGGTGCTCGTAGGTGGTGGTCACGGTGACGCCGAAGGCGAGCTTTTCGGTGAGTGCCACCAGCGCCGGAATAATGCTTAAAGGATCGTTGGCCGGAGCTTCCACTGCCCATTTCAACGCCATGGCTTCGGAGCCACCGAACACATCGTAAAAGCCCAGCACGTCGCCGAAAAACATCAGGTCGAGGTTGGCTTCATCCGCCGTGCGGGCCAGGTTCGACCAGTATTTGAGGGTATTGATGCCCAGCCTTTCATCGCTGGGGTGGGTCCACAGGCTGGGCGCGCCGCCGCAGCCGACACTGGCTTGTTCATAGAGACCGAATAACAGCGGGGTAGGATCGGACATGGTGCTTCCTGCGTGCAAAAAAAGTGCGGCGACAGACTATCGCCCGTGGAGATAAGCCTTGCCGTAGTGCCGTTCCAGCCGGGCCTGGATCAGCTCCAGGCCGATCGACAACAGCCAGTAGATGACGGCGGCCGTGGTGAGCATTTCGATATAGCGGTAAGACGAGCGGCCATAGGATTGCGCGAGGAACATCACCTCCCACACGCCCATCACCGAGACCAGGGACGAGTCCTTGAGCATCGAGATGAACTGGCTGGTGGTCGGCGGAATAATGGTGCGCATGGCCTGGGGCAGCACGATCTGCCAGAACGTCACGGCCCGGCCCATGCCCAGTGCAGCGGCGGCATTGCGTTGGCCCTGGGACACGCCAAGAATGCCGGCGCGGAAGATCTCGCTGAGGTAAGCCCCGTAGTTCAACGACAGCGCAATGATCCCGGCACTGATCGCGCCGGGCACCACGCCCAGTTGAGGCAGGCCGAGGTAGATCAGCAGAATCTGGATCAGCAAGGGCGTGCCGCGAAAGAACGAGGCATAGAAACTGGCGATCCCGAACGCCACGGCGCTGCTCGACAGGCGCGCCAGGGCGGTGGCGAAACCCAGGGCCACCGACAGCCAGATCGAGCAGAAACACAAGAACAGCGTCAGCGCCGCGCCTTGCAGAAAGCCCTGGGGCGAGAGGTGCAGCCCCACCAGGTTCTGCCACTTCGCGGCGACGATGGCGAACTGCAGGTCAAAGCTCATGAACATCGCGGTGAACAGGCCCAGCATCACGCCCCAGGTCAGCCATAGCCGCACACGGAACGACAGCCGTGTGCGCTTGGCCACGGGTGGCTTGATCGTGGTCGGAGGGGTAGGGAAAACACTCATTGGGTGATGTCTGAGCCGATCCATTTCTGCGAGATCTTCGCCAGCGTGCCGTCGCTTTTCAGCTCGGCGAGAATCTGCGTCAATCTGGCATCCCATTGTGGATCACCCTTCTCGGTGGCGACCACATTCGGCTCGGCGTACAGCACCGCGCCGGTGATCTTGAAGCGTGGGTCGTGGTCGATGCGTTCCTTGGCGGTGACCAGGTTGGTGACCATGGCATCCAGGCGCTTGCCGGTGCCCAGCGCGAGGTCCTGGAAAGCGATGGTCTCGTTGTCGTAGGGCACCGCCTGCACGGCCTTGAACGGGTAGTCGATCGGTGTGTTGGCGCCTTCGATCACCAGGTCCTTGGCCAGGTACGCCTCGTAGGTCGATGCACTGCCCACGCCGACTTTTTTACCGCTGAGATCGGCTGCCGACTTGATCGTGTCGTCGTTGCTGTTTACCACGACCACGGCCGGCGAGGCGTAGTACTCGAATGGGAAGTTGAAGACCTGGCCGCGCGCGGCGCTGGGGGTCATGGAGCAGATGCACACGTCGTAGCGGCCATTCCAGCGGCCAGCGGCGATGACTTCCCAGGACGGCGTTTCGAGTTTCAGTTTCACCCCGAGTTTGTCGGCGACGGCCTTGGTCACGTCGACGTCAAAACCATCCAGCTGGTTTTGTTCGTTGAGGAATGAGAAGGGCGGGTAATTCTCCATCAGCACGCCGACCAATTGCTTGGATTGGGTGATGCGGTCCAGGGTCTGCCCGGCGAAGACCGCCGGGCTGGCCAGGAGGAGAGTGACGCTGAGCGCGGCGGCAGTGCGTAAGTTCATAAAAGCATCCAAGCGAGGTTTTTTATATTTAAACGCGATAGATGCACTTGTGTTTAATGATATTAAACGCTGTAAACCGAAGCTTTGGTTATATGTTCCTGTTGGTGCAGGTCACGCTGCCATGCCCGCAGACCATAGGCCGCCAGCCCTACAAAGCCGGCGTAGAGCGCGGCGGTGAGTTGCAGGTCCTTGTACAGGAACAACCCCACATAGGCCGCGTCCAGCAGGATCCACAGCCACCAGCTGACCACGTATTTGCGCGCCGCCCACAGGCTCGCCACCAGGCTGAAGGCGGTGAGCAGCGAATCCAGCCAGGGCAGCGCGGCATCGGTGAAGTGGTGCATCACGGCGCCCAGGGCCACGGCGCCGATCAGCCCCGCGAGCAGGTGGCGCCACGCCTCCCGGAGTGGCAGGCGTTCCACGCGGACCTTGCCCGCCTCGATGCGCCCGGTGCTCCAGCGCCACCAGCCATAACCTTGCAGCACGGCGAAGACCAACTGCAGGAGCATGTCCGAATACAGCTTCACGTCGAAGAAGATCCAGGCATACAGCAACACCGCGACCACGCTGACCGGCCAGCACCAGCGCACTCGCTGTGCGGTGAGCCAGACCCCGGCGATGTTGAAGAACACGGCGACGATTTCCAGTGGCGACATAGGGTTCTCACACGACTAGTTTTCTAGAGGCAGCGCCTGTTGCTTGAGCTGGCGCTTGCGTTCAAAGGGCAGTTTTTCCTGGTCGCCATAGGGCGCGCTGTACCAGTTGCCATACGTAGGGTTGGGCAGCAGGAACCAGCGTTGGCCGAGCCAGGCCAGGTACGGCTCGGCTGCCTTGCGCTGGTCGGCCAGGGTGTTGTGCTCGGCCTGCACGAAGTCGCCCAGCGCGTCGCCGGCGAGCATCAGCACACGGGCATGCGCGGCCACCCACTGGCGGCGGCAGTTCTTGCCATAGCCGGCCTGTTCGCAGTGGCCGGTCGGGGTGCTGGCGGCCAGTACCTGTTCGTTGCGCTGCACCGGGAAACCGCGCAGGCGCAGGTTGTCGACCGTGGCCTGGACCTGGCTGTGTTCACGGTTGGTGATGTAGTAGACGGTGATGCCTTTTTTATCGGCCGCTTGCAGGAACGCTACGGCGCCGGGCAGCGCCTGGGCCTTGGCCTGGTCGACCCAGGTGTTCCAGCGGTCATAGGAATACACCTGGTTGTTGATGATGTCCCGCGCATTGAGCGGCACGTTGTCGAGCACGGTTTCATCGATATCCACTACCACTGCTGGCGGCAGGCCGGCGAGGTTGCGCGGCGGCAAGGGCAGGGCGTCCCAGGTCGGATCGGCCAGCGCGGCGTCCAGCTGGCGCGTGGCGCTGGCGAATACCTGGCGATAAATCAGCTCGTGTTCGATGGAGGTCTGGGTCCACAGCACCGCGTCCAGTTGGTCGTTGGCGGGCGGTTGCTGCTGGCAGCCGACCAGGGCGGTGGAGAGCAGGCAGACACTGGCAAACATCAGATTACGCATAAACACTCAGCCTCAGAAATTGACGGTGGCGGACAGCCGTGCGGTACGCGGCGCCCCCAGGAACAGGTAGCCGTCGCCTGCGGATTCACCCACGTCCCGCCAGTAGCGTTTGTCGAACAGGTTGTCGACGGTCAGGCGCAGCACAGTAGCGTAATCGCCGACTTTGGTGGTGTAGCGACCGCCCACATCGAACACCGCATAGTCGTCGACTTTCACCGTGGCCTCGCGGTTGGCGTATTTGCTCGCGCTGTATTGCACCCCGCCGAGCAGGGCCAGGCCCGGTACCGCCTGGATGTTGTAGTCACCGTGCAGGCTGGCACGCAGCTTGGGCACGTTGATCGCCTGGTGGCCGTCGTAGTCTTCGGTGCCGCTGCCGTCGACTTCGGCGCGGATCGCCGCGATGCTGGCCGACACTTGCAGGTCGGAAGTCACGCGGCCGTTGGCCGACAGTTCGATCCCCACGTTCTTCTGCTTGCCTTGCTGCACGAAGGTGATGCTGCCGTCGTCGTTGGGGCGGTTGTATTGCAGGTCCTGGGTAATCTGGAACAGCGCAGCGGTCAGGCTCAGGCGCTGGAAGTCACGCTTGATCCCGACCTCCAGCTGGCGCGAGGTGGTCGGCGGCAATACCTCGTCGGCGTTGCTGCTGAACCACGCGGCCTCGCCACCCAGCGACAGGCCTTTGCTGTAGCTGGCGTACAGCGAGGTGTCTGGACGCGGTTTGTAGATCAGCGCCACTTGGGGCAGGAACACGCTGCGCTGGGTATGACGCGTGGTGGCGCCGGCCTGGTTGTAGGTCTCTTCGTCGAGGCGGACCTGGCGCCCGCCGAGGAGGGTTTGCCATTGTTCGTTGAAGCTGATGCGATCGCTGGCGAACAGGCCGTACTGGCGGCTGTCGAGGCGTCGGTAGGTGTGCCCCAACGGGCCGTCGTAGGGTTCCAGTACCGGTGACGGCTGGTAGATATTGCCCTCGCCGATGTACTCGTTGACCGACTTGCGCCGGTCCACCAGGCGGCGGAAGGCGGTGGTGCCGAAGGTCAGGTCGTGCTTGAGAAAGCCGGTGTCGAACTGGCCGTTGAGGGCCGCCTGGGCTTCCTCGTTGCTGCGGGTGTCGTCGGGGCTGCGGTAGTCGGAGATGTCGTAGTCGCCCTCGGCGCTGAAGTGGTTCGGCACGGCGGTGTTCGCGCAACTGGCGGCGCCGTAGCAGCCCCAGGCGAAGGTGCTGTAGTCGTCGATCACCACGCGGCTGCGCGACGCGCTGAAGCTGGCTTTCCAGGCTTCGTTGAAGCGGTATTCAAACAGCCCGTCGAGGTTCAGCGACTGGATGCCCACCGGGTTCGACCAGCTCTGGTACGCCAGCAGGTCCTTGGGCGACACATGGTGCGGCACCTCGGTGCCGCCGAGCAATTGATAACCCGGCACCGAGCGCTGCTCGCGGTTCTGGTACTCGGCGTTGAGTTGCAGCAAGGCGTTGGGGCTGATGTTCCAGTCCAGCGCCAGGGAGGCGAAATCGCGCTTGCCGTCGGCGTGCTCGACATAGGAGCGGATGTCTTCGTGGGCCAGGTTGATGCGCACGCCCACCTGTTGCTCGGTGCCGAGCCAGCCGCCGATATCGGTGGCCAGGTAGCGCTCGCCCTGCTCGTTGGTGGACACCGTCACCGAGCGCACATTCTCCGGGCGCTTGCTCACGTAGTTGACCAGCCCGCCGGGTTCGGACACGCCGCTCTGCAGGCCGGCCAGGCCCTTGAGCACTTCCACTTGCTGCTTGTTTTCCAGCGCCACGTTCTGCTCGCCGGTGATGGTGCGGCCGTTGATCTTGTAGCTGCTGGCCGGGTTCAGGGCGAAGCCGCGCACCACGAAATTCTCGTAGTAGCCGACCGGGGCGTAGCTGTCGCCTACCGACGCGTCATTCTTCAACACCTCGCTGAGCAGGCGTGCCTGCTGGTCTTTCAGGCGGGCTTCGGTGATCACCGCGACCGAGGCCGGGGTGTCCAGCAACGGCGCGTTGTCAAAGCCGGCCACGGCGGCTTTTTTGGCCTGGTAATCGCTGGCCTCCTGGCCGACCACGGTGACGGTGTCCAGGGTCGCCTCCTGGGCATGCGCCGCAGTTGCGGCGAGAGTGATGCTCAAGGCGAGCAGGGTGTGGCGATAAGGTGTAGCCATGTAAGGAGCGCTCCAAGGGCCGGACCGCCGCTGCCGTACGCTTTTATCGGGCAAAAGGCTGCCCAGCGCTGCGCAACGAACGGGTTGCCAGTACGAAATGAAAAAGCCGAGTTCGCCGAAAGTGGCGTCAGGCCGGAGCTGCTCCGGTAGTCATTGGTAAACGTGCGTCGGCGGCCCATTCCTGCAGGGAACCGTCGTAGAGGGCGATGTCCTGGCGACCCAGCAGGGTCAGGGCCAGGGCGTTGGCGGCGGCCGAGATGCCGCCGCCGCAATACAGCACCAATGGGCCTTCGCTGTGCAGCAGCGTGGGGCCGATGGCCAGGGCCAGGGCATCCTTGGGCAGGTAGCGGCCGTGGGCGTCGAACAACTCGCGGGCCGGCAGGTTTTGGCTGCCGGGGATGTGCCCGCGTCGGGCGTAGCGGGTGGGCGCGGTGCCTTCGAACAGCGCCGCGCCAAGGGCACAGATCAACACGCCGGGTGCTTGCCCGGCGACGATGGCTTCGACGCCGCGGCGGTCAATCCACAGCCCGGCACGCGGGTTGATTGCCCAGGGTTGCACCGGCATGACCGGCTCGGCTGGGCCGTTGTGTTCAGGCAAACCGGCGGTACGCCAGGCGTTGAACCCGCCATCGAGTACCTGGGCGTCGATGCCTGCGCCGCGCAGCATCCACCACAGGCGAGCGGCCCAGAAACCATCGGCACGGTCGTAGATAACCAGGGTTTTCCCTTGGCCGGCGCCGAGCTTGGCCAAACTGTTTACCAGCGCTTCAGGCGTTGGCAGGGCGAAGCTGAAACTGGCGTGGGTGTCGGCCAAGTCAGTCAATAGATCTGCATGTCGAGCGCCTGGAATATGCGCCTGCAACCAGCCGTCTTCGCCGCTTTGGACGCGGTAATCGCCATCGAACGCCGGCGACGGCAATACCACCGTGGCATCCAGTATCACCAGCGTGGGATCAGCCCGATGCGCGTGCAGCCACTGAGTATCGACCAGCATGCTCATACGCTTTTACGCCGGATATGGCCAAGCAACCGTTGCCCCTCGGCACCGGCGAACCAGCGCAGATGACCGAGCAGGTAGGCGTAATAGGCGATATCGGCGCTGGCGGTGGAGCCCACCACGTCCTGGTAATACGCCACCTCGGACAGGGCGAAATCCACGTGCACCAGCGGCAACAGGGCGCTGAGGGTGAGCAGGTCGCGGGTGCTCAATGGGCGTACTTGGTGATACCCGGCGAGCAGGGCATCCACGCTGTCGAGATCAGCGCGCGCTATTCCACCCGTATCAAGGTCCAGCCAGGGCACGGCGTTGCGTTCGATGGCAGTGGCGAGGTCGAAGAGGGCGAACGTGCGGTCGGCCAGGCCGAAATCCAGCACGCTGGAAACGCTGCCGTCGGCATTCCACAGCAGGTTGGAGGCGTGCCAGTCGTTGTGGGTCCACAGTGGCGGTTGCTCACGCAACAGCGGGTGCAGCTCTGCGTGCCACGGCAACAGCAACTCGCCGAGTTGAGTGCGCCACTCCTTGTCGGCGAGGTAGGGGCTGCTGATGCCTTCCAGCGGGTTTGATTGTTCTATCAACCGTGCGTTGGCCAGCAGCACCTGGGTCTGGCGTTGAGGGGCGTCATAGGCTTCGGCGGCCAGGTGCAGACGGGCCAATGCCTGGCCAGCGGCGAGGGCGTGCCGGGTGTTTTGAAACGGCGACCACGACAGCGCGTCGCGGTACAGGTCCAGGCCCTCGGCGACGTGGTGCACTTCATAGGTCCACACGCCTTGCGTGGTTGCCGTCGCCCCGTGTCGGTTCGGCAGCACCGCGGCCACTGGCGCGCCGTGGCGATGCAGGTGGGCGATCAGGCGGTGTTCTTCCTCCAGCCACGCGGCTTGGCGCACGTGCTGGTGATGACGTTTGACGAACACCGTCGCCTCGCCAGTGGTGATCAGGCCGGCGGCGGAAAACGGTCGCGGGCTGTGCCAGTGCAGGCTCTGCAGCGGGCCCAGTTGCGGGTAGTCGTGCAGCAGCTGTTCGATATCGGTTTCGTGCAGGGCCGGCCAGTCGGCCGCGACGGGCTCCAGCCCCAGGCCGTGGGCGGTGCGTTGCGGATTCATGCGTGCACCTCGGGCAGGTAGGCGTTGCTGGTTGCCCCTTCCCACACCTGCGGATTGTCGAGCACCGCATGCGCGTGCAGCCATTCGGCGTAGGGGGCGAGCAGCGCCTGGCGTTGCTCGCCCCAGCGACCTTGATGCAGCCAGGTCGGGGCGATTTTATGCAGCGATGCGCTGAGCAATTCCGCCGGAAAATACGGCGTGGTGTGCTCGTAGGCGGCGAGGGCAATCGACGGCTCCTGTGCCACCGCCAGATAACCGCGGGCAGTGGCTGCGAGGAAATCGCGCACCACCTCGGGCCGGTCTGCCAGGGTGCGCTCGTGGGCGCCGAGCAGGTAGCTGTGATACGCCGGCGCGCCGATCTCGTCGACCGGCAGCACCACCCGGCGCGCGTCTTCGATAGGGCTGTGCATCAGCGCTTCCCAGGCCCAGTAGCCACCGAAACTGGCATCGGCGACGCCCTCGGCCAACTGCTCGGGGCGCAGCTCGCGCACGCCGCTGTCCACCAGGATCACACCATCGGGATCGCCGCCATCGCGACTGACCAGGTGACGCACCATGGCCAGGCCGCGCGGGGTCGGGTTGAGGGCCAGGCGCTTGCCCACCAGGTCGCGGGGGCGACGGATGCCGGAGTCGGTGAGGGTCTGGATCGACTCCAGCCCCGCATGGTTGATCGCCGCGATGCCTTGCAGCGCCTGGCCGAGGCCACGGCGCACCAGCAGGCGGTTGCTGGGGAACACGCCAAAATCCGCGGCACCAGTGAGCAGGTGCTGCAGGGTGTCGCCACGGTAGGGGTCGTGCACCACCAGCTCTACATCCAGGCCCAGTTCTTCATACCAGCCGCGTTCCCGTGCCAGGTACAACCCCGCCGAATTCGGCCAGGGATGAAAGTACTCCAGCATTACCTTTACCGACACCATCGCGTGTTACTCCAGCCCAACGTCCTGTGATGGGGGCGATTTATAAGGGAGCAATCTGGTATATACCAATATCGTTTATTGCTATGGATATAACTGGGTGGGGCTTTTGGGGGCATATCCGTTTTTTGGGTAACGGCTGCTGATGGTTCCGACCTTACGGCGGGTCGCTTTTGGAAAAGAGCCCAGAATGCCGGCCTGACCAAAAGGGCTCTCGCCCCAACACTCGGCACCTCGCCTAGGGAAGGAAGCCGGACACGGTCAAAAATGTGGGAGCGGGCTTGCTCGCGAATGCGGTGGATCAGCCAATGAATTTGTTGACTGACACACTGCATTCGCGAGCAAGCCCGCTCCCACATTTGGATCTCCATTTGTCAGATAGACAGTGGTCTGCCCTGGCCCTGGCTCTTGATTTGGCTTGTGATCTGATCTTAGGCACCGAGTGGTGGGGCAAGAGCCTTTTGGTCACTTTTGGCTGGGCCGGCCTTCCGGTCCTTCCAAAAGTGACCCGCCGCAAGGGCGGAACCATCAGCAGCCGTTACCCAAACAACGGATATGTCCCCCGACATCACTGATAACTGGCAGACACCCCTTGCAGGTGCTGCATGACCATGTCGCGAAACAGCAGCGCCTGGGGTGACAGTGGCTTGAAGCTGTTGTGGATCACCGAGATGTTCACCGCCGCCGGGCTGTCGAAAGGCCTGATCACCAGCGGCAGCAGGTTGCCGGAAACCGCAAGGGCGTCGACCACGGCGATCTCGCCGCTGGCCAGGCTGAACAGGCTGGCGATCAACCCCGAGCGCACTTGCAGGCCGATGTTCAGTTGCGCGAGCACGTCGCCGTAGACCTTTTCCTCGTTGATGCCATACAGCTCCTGCAACGGCACCGAGATCAGGCGATGCCCGATCAGGTCGGCGGGGCTGATCGACTCGCGTGAGGCCAGCGGGTGTGTCGGCGCCATGATGCACACCAACGGGCAGCTATAGCGGGCGTGCACGGTGATGCTGGGATGGTCGACTTCAAAGGTGGTGATGCCGATGTCGACGATTTTCTCCGCCACCACATCGGTCAGGGCGCCGGGCAGCGGCAGGATCACTTTCACGCTCAGGTCCGGCCGCTCCTTGACCGTCTGCGCCAGGCTCTGCGGCACGACCGACATGCCCAGGCTGGGGGAGGCCGCGATGTACAGGTTGCCCTTGGACGGGTTGGCCAGTTCGCTGGACAACTCACGCACCCGTTCCACGTTGCGCCACAGCCGCTCGACCTCTTCGTACAGCTCGCGCGCTTCGCTGGTCGGGACCAGGCGGCCCTTGACCAGTTCGAACAACTTGGGACCACCACGTTGCTGGGTGTGGCTGAGCATTTTGCTCACGGCGGACTGGGAGATATGCAACAACTCGGCGGCGCCCGCGATGCTGCCGGTGAGCATGATGGAACGGAAGACTTCCATCTGGCGAAGATTCATAAGTTAGAGCACTCGGGTATTGCCTGTTGATAAAACCGATCACTTATAGCCTGATCTTTTATCGCGCTCAATCAATAAACCGGCTTTAAATAGACCGTGTTCTTTTAACCATATAACCGCAGTGCCACATGAGTAAAAGTTAGTGTTGGCCGCTGTTTTTTCCATAGGTATGGCCGCGCAGGGCAGGTAAATTGGGCCCCGTGTGACATACCAGGCAAGCAATCAACACACCACCGAATTGCCCCCTGGCCACTCTTTTATCAACTTTTGAATAGACAAATGTTCGACAGCCACTGCCCCTGCGTTTATGTCAGGGCGCGGTGACGGCTGTTGGCTGGGGAATAAGGAATGATCAAGGGCAGGTTCAAACAGTGCAGGCTGTCGCTCGCGGTGGTGGCAGTCGTGGCAGGCATGCAGGCACAAGCGGCAGAAGACAGCGACACCACCCCGCAGTTGAATGCGGTGGTGGTGACCGGCACGCGCTCGGAAAACCGGACTGTGCTGGAGTCAATGCAACCGATCCAGGTGGTGTCCAGCAAAACCCTGCAAAGCACTGGCAGCAACGAGTTGTCCGAAGCCCTGTCGCGGTTGATCCCGTCCTTGAATTTCCCGCGTCCGGCCAGCTCCGGGTTCACCGGGATCATCCGCCCGGTGCAGATGCGCGGCCTGTCGCCGGACCAGGTGCTGGTGCTGGTCAATGGCAAGCGTCGGCATACCAGTGCCTTCCTCAACACCAACGTGACTCAGGGCCGTGGCTCGGCGCCGGTGGATCTGGGGGCGATCCCGCTGTCGGCGATCGACCATATCGAAGTGCTGGGCGACGGCGCATCGGCGCGTTACGGCTCGGATGCGATTGCCGGGGTGATCAACGTCATCCTCAAGAAAGATGACGAGGGCGGGCAGGTCACCACCAGCTACGGCCAGTACTCCAAGGGCGACGGCATCCAGCGTCATGTCGACGCCGACACCGGTTTCAAACTCGGCGAGCGCGGCAGTGCGCACCTGAGTTTCGACGGCAACAACAACGACTTTACCAACCGCGCCGGCCCGGACAATCGCAATCCTGGCGCACCGGGTTATGGCAGCACCACGTATCGCCTTGGCGACCCGGACATCACCAACGGCAAGGTCATGCTCAACGCCGAATACGCCTTGAGCGACGACCTGACCGCCTACGGGTTTGCCGGCTACAACAAGTCCACTGGCGATACCTGGGACGCCTTTCGCAACGGTCGCGCTTCCACCTTCGACCGCGCTGCGCACCCTGAAGGCTACCTGCCGCGCCTGCACGCCGAGACCCAGGACCAATCGCTGGTAATGGGCCTGCGTGGGCTGTTGGCCGATTGGAAATGGGACGCCAGCGTCGACTACGGTCGCAATGAAATCGACCTCAGCAGCCGCGACACCCTCAACCGTTACCTGTACCGCGACACCGGCAATGCCCAGCAGAACTTCGATGACGGCAGCCTCACCAGCAGCCTGGCGGTGTACCAGCTGGACTTCAGCAACGAGTTGGCGGTGCCGCTGTTGAGCAACCCGTTGTCGGTGGCGTTCGGCCTGGAATACCAGCACCAGACCTACCAGGAAAGCAGCGGCGAAGCCAACTCCTACTACGGCACCGGCGCCGAAGGTTTCTCCGGCCTCAAGCCCGGCGACAGCGGCAGCTACCGCCGCGATGTGGTGGCGCAGTACATCGACCTGGAAACCAACCTGACCGATAAATGGCGCGCCTCGGTTGCCCTGCGCCATGACGACTACAACGACTTCGGCGGTGCCACCACCGGCTCGTTCTCCAGCCGATATGACTTCAACCCGGTGGTCGCCGTGCGCGGCAGTGTGTCCACCGGCTACCGCGCGCCGTCCCTGGCGCAACAGCATTACTCGGCGACCACCAGCGCCCTCAACACGTCGATCAACGCCTACCAGGACCAGCTCACCGCCTCGGTGGATTCGCCGATTGCACGCTTGCTCGGTGCAGAGGATTTGAAGGCCGAGAAGTCGCGCAACATCAGCCTGGGTTTGGTGCTGCAACCGACTGATGATTTCAGCGCCACGCTCGATGTGTACCAGATCAACATCAATGACCGGGTGACCCTGTCGAGCAACCTCAACGTGCAAACCGCCGCCGGCCAGGCTTACCTGGCGGCCAACGGGATTGCCACCGATCTCTACCAGTCGGTGCGCTACTTCACCAACGCGGTGGACACCCAGACCCGTGGCGTCGACCTCACCGGCCAGCATCGCTACCGTTTCGACAATGGCGGTCGCCTCAACAGCACCGTGGGCTACAGCTACAGCAAGACGCGCGTCACCGACATCAAGGACAACCCCACCGCGCTGGCGCAGAGCGGCCTGAACCTGGACCGCATCGACCGCCGCGACCGCTACGGTGTACTCACCGACAGCACACCGCGCAGCAAGCTGTCGTTTTCCACCGACTACAGCAAAGACAACTGGGGCCTGCACGCCAACCTCGTGCGCTACGGCAGCTTCCTGGCGGTGAGTAACACCGGCGCAGCCTACGACCAGCGTTTCGATGCCAAATGGGTGCTGGACCTGTCCACCAGCTACCGCTACACCGACTGGCTATTCACCGTGGGCGGCGACAACGTCACCGACGCCTACCCGGACAAACGCAATAGCCTGAACAACCCCGGCCATCAGAACGTCAACTACATCTCCTACTCGCCATTCGGCATGAACGGCGCGTTCTACTACCTCAAGGCGACGTATTCGTGGTGATGCGGTTGCTCAAGGCCTGGCTGGCGGTCAGCGTGCTGACGGCTGCGCTGGGCGCGATGGCCGAGGACGGGTCGGTGTTGCAGCGCATCCACGCGCGTGGGGTGGTCAACGCCTGCACCAATGTCGAGAACCGTCCGTTCGCCTACCTGACGCCGTCGGGGCAGGCGGTGGGTTTCAATGCCGACCTGCTGGAAAGCCTGCGCCAATCCCTCAGCCAGCGCCTGGGCCGCGAGATCGGCGCACAGACCATCGCGACCAGCGGCGCCAATCGCGTGCCGTTCGTGCAGCAGGGCAAGTGCGACGTGATCATCACCGGCTTCAGCGTGACCGAAGAACGCCAGCGCCTGGTGGACTTCATCTTCCCGGGCTTCTATGCCTCTGGCGCGGTATTGCTGACCCGTGACGACCAGCCGGTGGCAAGTTGGGAAAGCCTGCGCGGTGCGACGTTATGCAGCAGCCAGGGCTCGACCTACAACCAGGCGGTGGCCGAGCGTTACGGGGTCAATATCCTCGCGTTCGCCGGGCTCACCGAAAGCGCCCAGGCCCTGCGTGATCGACGCTGCATCGGCCAGGTGATGGACGAGGCGGTGGCGCGCCTGCGCCTGCAGGATAGCCAGCAATGGCAGGGCTATCGCATCCAGTTGCCGGTGATTCTCGAAGCCCCCTGGAGCATGGCCGTGGCCAAGGGCGACGCGCAGTGGCGCGAGCTTCTGGAGCAACTGGCGTTGCACTGGCGCCAGAGCGGTTTCCTATATGAACTGGAAAGCCGCTTCGGCTTGCCCCACAAGCATCCGCTGGACCCGAGCGAAGTCGAGAGTGCGGCGCAGGACAAACAGAGCCTGCCGTATTTCCTGCAACGCCTCACCGACGGATTTGAACGTCTCAATACCCGCACCGGCTGGAATTTTCCGGTGTTCTACGACGGCTGGACCGCCCGCCAATTTGCCTCCGGCATCGTCACCACCTTGCAACTCTCGGCCATTGGCATTTTCGGTTCGTGCTTGATCGGCCTGTTCGGTGCGCTGGCGATGGGGGCTTCGCGGCCGTTGCGCTGGCTGGTGCGCGGTTATGTCGAGCTGCTGCGCAATACGCCCAGCCTGGCGCAGTTGTACTTCATTTATTTCGGCGTCGGCGCGTTGTTGCGCGGCGGCCTGGAGGGTGGCGCGGCCCCTTGGTACGCCAACCCGTTCGGGCTGGCGGCGTTGTGCATCACCCTGCATTACGGCGCGTTTGCGGTGGAAATCGTGCGCGCCGGGCTGCTCGCGGTGCCGCCCAGCACCCGCGACGCGGCCCTGGCCTTGGGGTATGGGCGCGCGAGTCGGCTGTGGCATATCCAGTTGCCCCTGGCCTTGCGTGCCTGTTTGCCGGCGCTGGGCAACAACATGGTGCAGCTGATCAAGGGCAGCTCCATTGCCTACGCCGTGGCAGTGCCTGAGGTGTTGTACAGCGCCCAGGAAATCTGGAGTGAGCGGTATAACGTGGTGGAAATGATGCTGCTGGTCCTGGTCACGTATTTCTGCGCAATGGCAGTGCTGGCCTGGGCACTGCACCGCCTGGAACGGCGCCTGCAGATTCCCGGGGGTGGCGCATGAACGAAGTGATTGTGGCCCTGTTGCCATGGCTGCCGCTGATGCTCAAGGGCTTTGCGCTGAACCTGTGGATCGGTGCGTTGGCGATGCTGTTGGCGTGCCTCGCCGGTGTCTGCCTGGGGACCCTGCAGCGCGCCCGTTCGCGCGTGCTGCGGCTGGGTGCACGCGGGCTGACGCAGTTGCTGCGTAACGCACCGTGGCTGGTGGTGATGTTTTTTGTGATGCACCTGCTGCCCTATGAATGGCACCTGGCTGGCACGGTGATCAGCTTGCCGGCGTGGCTCAAGGCGGTCTTTGCCCTGGCCTTGCCGGCGGCGGGCAATGCTTCGGAAATCGTGCGCGGCGCCTTGCAGTCGATCCCACGGACCCAGTGGGAAGCCGCCACCGCCCTGGGCTACGGCCCGGTGGCCCAACTGCGTCATGTGATCCTGCCCCAGGCCTTGCGGCTGATGGTGCCGCCGGCGTTGGGCCTGTACTGCGTGGTGACCATGTCCAGCGCGCTTGCCAGCCTGCTCGGGGTGGGAGAGTTGCTCAGTGCCAGCCGCGAGATCCTCGCCGCCACCGCGCGCACCGATTTGCTGCTGCCGGTCTACGGGCTGGTGCTGGCGTTGTTCTTTTTCTACATCTTTCCGCTTTCACTGCTGGCCCGTTCCCTGGAACGGCGCCTGGCCTACAGGTAACCCATGAAACGTATCCTGGAAAACCCCTTTATCGCCTTGCACGCGGTGAGCAAGGCCTACGGTGACACGCCGGTGCTCAAAGGCATCGACCTGGCCGTGGGGCGTGGCGAAGTGGTGTGCATCATTGGCCCGTCGGGGTCGGGCAAGTCCACGGTGTTGCGCTGCATCAACGCCCTGGCCGAGATCGACCAGGGCGAAATCACCCTCGACGGCGCACTGATCGGCAGCCCGCAATTGCCCCTGCAGCAGTTGCGCCAGCGGGTGGGCATCGTGTTCCAGAGCTACAACCTGTTTCCCCATCGCACGGTGTTGCAGAACGTCAGCATGGCCCCGATCCAGGTCCTCGGGCGCGACCGCCACGCCGTGGAGCAAGAAGCCCGCGCGCTGTTGCAACAGGTGCGCCTGGAAGGCAAGGAACAGGCATATCCCGGCGAGTTGTCCGGCGGCCAGCAGCAGCGGGTGGCAATCGCCAGGGGCCTGTGCATGCAGCCCCAGGTGATGCTGTTTGATGAGGTGACCGCCGCCCTCGACCCGCACACCGTGAAAGAAGTGCTGGGGGTTATCCGTTCGATCGCCGCCCAGGGCATGACCTGTGTGCTGGTCACCCATGAGATGCGCTTTGCCCGCGAGGTCGCCGACTACGTGTATTTCATCGATCAGGGCGAGGTGGTGGAGCACGCCACGGCCGAGGCATTTTTTGACACCCCACGGGACCCGCGTACCCGTGACTTTCTCGACACCGTGCTATGAGCGCCTTTTATGACGTGGCCGTCGTCGGCGGTGGCGCGGCCGGGATTGCCGCAGCGCTCGCAGCGGCCGAGTGTGGGCGGCGCGTGGTGTTGATCGAGGACTATGGTTTCTTCGGCGGCACTGCGACCATCTCCGGGGTGCAGTCTTACTGTGGCTTCCTCACCAGCGGCCCGACGCCGGAGCGGGTCGTGGCCGGCATGGGGCAGCGGGTGCTGGACGCCCTGCAGGCGTTCGGGCATTCGGTGGAACCGGTGCTGCAAAGCTCGGGTAACTGGATCATCCTGCTCGACCCCGAACGCCTGAAGACCGTGCTCGATCGCCTGGTGCTGAACGCCGGCATCACGCCGCTGCTGCATTGCCGTGTCATCGCTACCGAAGGCAAGAACGGCCATATCGACGCCTTGCTGTGCAGCCATCCCGAAGGCAGCCTGCGCCTCGAGGTCGGCAGTGTGGTGGATGCCACCGGCAACGCGAATGTGGCGGCGATGATCGCCCCGCACAGCCTGCGCCCACGCCTGCAGGCCGCGACCCTGACCGTGCGCATCGGCAATGTCGAGCCCGGGCATGCGCCGGACCGCGAGGCCCTGCAAGCGGCCGTCATCGACTACCAACGGCGCACACGGCGGCACCTGGCGCGCAACAATGGCGGTTACTTCGTGCCGTTGCCGTGGTCGGGCAGCTACTGGGCGATGATGATCGATGTCGACCTGGTCAACACCGACGCGCACTACCTGACCCGTGCCGAAATCGAAGCCCGCACAATCGCCCATGACTACCTCGAATCGTTGCGCCGCACCGTGCCGGGGTTCGCCCAGGCGATCCTGGAAACCAGCGGGCCGCAACTGGGCATCCGCTCCACCCGCTGCGTGATCTCCCAGCAGGACGTGGTGGCCGACGACGCGCTGAGTGCACGCCAACGCTCGAATGGCATCGCCCGTTCCGGCTGGCCTTGTGAGTTGCACCCGCAGTCCGGCGTTACAGAGTACCGCGCCATCCCGCACCACGGCTGGTTCCATGTGCCGTTTGGTGCACTGATTCCCGAAGGCAGCGACAACCTGTGGCTGGCCGGCAGCTCGATTGGTGCCGACGACATCGCCTTCGGCTCCGTGCGGGTGATGGGCACCAGTTTTGCCACCGGGCATGCAGCGGGCGTGTCGGCCGCGCTGTCCAGTCGGCTGGCGCAGCGCATCGGGTTCGATGCGGTGAAACGTGTGTTAATTGAACAAGGCGCCTTGCTATGAGCCCTTCAAGACGTGTGTTGATCACCGGTGCCGGCAGTGGCATCGGCCTGGCCGTGGCCCAGGTATTCCAGGAGCAGGGCGCCGAAGTGATCGGCTGGGACCTGGCGCCGAATCCGCAGGCCGGGTTTCCCATCACCGCCGTGGATGTGCGTGACCCGGCCGCCCTCCAGCGCGCCGCCGAAGGCTTGCAGCGCCTGGACGTGTTGGTGACCTGCGCCGGTATCGCGCGCCGCGCGTCGGCCATCGATATGCGCGCCGAAGATTGGCAGGCGGTGCTGCAGACCAATCTCAGCGGCGCGTTTTACAGCTGCCAGGCGGTGTTTCCAGCATTGGCGGCGTCGGGCGCCGGGTTGATCGTCAACATCGCTTCATTCATCGCTCACCGTTCCGGCCCCGGCCGGGCCAGCTACGCCGCCGCCAAGGCCGGCGTGGTGGCAATGACCGAGGTGCTGGCACTGGATTTCGCCGCGGCCTCGGTGCGCGCGATCTCCGTGAGCCCCGGCTACACCCGCACGCACATGGTCGCAAGCGCCATCGAGGCCGGGCGCCTGGATGAGCAACATCTTCTGGCCAGCATTCCCCTGGGCCGGCTCGCCGAACCCCGGGAAATGGCGCAGGCCATCGTCGCCCTTACCGGGCCGGCTTTTCAGTACGCCAACGGCACGGACTTCGTGATCGATGGCGGCATCATGGCGCAAGGGGTTCAATAACCGTGGCAACGACGATAGACCGGCAGTGGGTCGCACGACATCTGCTATTGCTTGAGGCTCCCATCCCCGACGCGGTCTCGCGTGCGCTCGGGCGGCTGCTCGCCGACACCGTGGCGATCGCCGCGTACGCGAGGCGCCATCAAGTGGGCGGCACCCGCATCGACAGTGCCCTGGCGCAGCCGGTCGCCGCCGGTTGCTCGGTGTGGGGCGCGACGCTGCGCACCGACCCCGCGCGCGCCGCGCTGCTCAATGGCACCGCCGCCGAGGCGCTGGACTTCCAGGAGGTGTTGATCAACCCGCGTAACAACGGGCACGCCGCCGTGGTGATCATCCCGGCGATTCTGGCGCTGGCCGAACAGCATGGCGTGGTCGGCGAGCGCTTGCTGCGGGCGCTGTGGATCGCCTTCGCGGCCAATATTTCCCTGGCCGAGGCCCTGGGACGTGGCCACCGCACGGCGCAGGCGGGGTTTCGTACCACCTCGCTGATCGCACCGGTGGCCGCGGCGCTGGGTGGTTCGGCGTTGCTCGATGACGACCTTGACCGCGCCTGTCACGGCACCGCCATTGCCGCCAGCGCCCTGAGTGCCGGGTTGCTGTCGGCGCTGTCGCCGACGGTGGGCAGTTACAGCCAGGACAAGGACCTGGCCGTGGGGTTTTCCGCCCAGCACGCAGTGCAGTCGGTGTTGCTCGCCCAGGCGGGCGCCACCGGGCCGGCGGCGTTCCTGACCGGCGAGCACGGCTGGCTGGCCAGCTTTGGATTCGATACCGCACAGGATGGGTTTTTATCCGCCGATCCGCTGGAGAAGCACCTCGACAGCTTCGCGATCAAACCGTATCCCGCCTGTTTTGGTTGCCAGACGGCGATTCGCCTGGCGCTGGAACTGCGTCAGCAGGTGCCGGCGGGGCAGGTGGTGAGCGTGGTGGTGCGGGTCAACGCCGGCAGTGCGCGGTCGCTGTCGACCCGGGCGATCGACAATGACCTGGCCGCGCGTTTCAGCTTGCCGTATGTGGTGGCCAGCGCCTTTGTCCGCGGGCGCGCCGCGCTGGAAGACTTCGAGGGCGAGGCGCTTGCCGATCCGCAGGTGCTGGCGTTCATGGCGCGTGTGCATATTGAAGCGAGTGCCGAGATGGACCAGCGCCAAGCGCGCAGCGGAGGATTTCCTGCGGCCTTGAGTGTGCACGCGTTGACCGGCGAGTCGGTCGAGTTGGCCTATGACGGGCCGGATGCCGCGCTGGATGCGGCCGGCCGCGATGGTTTGTTGCACGCCAAGTTGCACGCGCTGTGTGACGGCCCGTTGCTGGCGACCCTGCAGGCGCTGGTGACGGCGCCGCTGCAGGCCGAGCGCTTGTTCGGGATCGGCCCATGAGGTTGCTCGCACTGCTGCTGAGCCTGGCGATTGTGCCGGCGTACGCCGAGGTCAGCCCCCAGGCGCGTGCGCTGCATGAGCGCTTGCTGGTGCTCGACAGCCACCTGGATACGCCTCGGCAATTGTCGCGCCCGGGCTGGAGTATTTTGCAGCGGCATGGCCGTGAAGACTTGTCCCAGGTCGACCTGCCGCGCATGGTCGAAGGCGGTCTCGACGGCGGTTTCTGGGCGGTGTACACGCCCCAGGGCAGCGACGATGAAGCCGGCGTGGCACGGGCCGCCGACCAAGGCCTGGCGACCCTGACGCGTATTCGCGACATGGTGGCGCGCTACCCGGCGCAATTCGGCCTGGCGTTGCAGCCGCAGGATGCGCCACGCCTGGCTGACGAGGGCAAGCGTGTGGTGTTTATCAGCATGGAAAACGCCGAGCCCCTGGCTGCCGACCCACGGCTGTTGGCGACTTATCAGCGCCTCGGCCTGCGCATGCTTGGCCTGGTGCACAGCGCCAACAATCGAGTCGCGGATTCGGCCACCGCCATTCCCCAATGGCACGGCCTGAGCCCGGTCGGGCGCGACCTGGTGCAGCGCGCCAATTGCCTGGGCGTGCTGCTGGATGCCTCACATGCGTCCGACCAGGCGTTCGACCAGATGCTCGCCTTGTCGCGCGCGCCGATCATCGTCTCGCATTCCAGCAGCCGCGCGATCAACCCGCACCCGCGCAACCTCGACGACGCGCGCATGCGTCGCCTGGCGGCGAGTGGCGGGGTGATTCAGGTCAATACCTATGGCAGCTACCTGATCGCGCAGCCGCCCAATCCCCAGCGTGACAAGGCGCTCAAGCCGCTGTTCGAGCGCTTGCGCCTGATGCCGGCGCTGCAGCCGGCGCAGTTCCAGGCGCTGTCGGCGCAGATCCTCGACGTGCAGCAGCGTTATCCCAACCCCCAGGCGACTTTTGCCGACTTCATGCGCCATCTGCTGCACGCGCTGGAGCAGGTCGGGCCGCTGCACGTAGGGATCGGCGCGGACTGGGACGGCGGTGGCGGGGTGCGGGGTCTGGAGGATGTCAGCCAGTTGCCGAAGATCACCGAAGCGTTGCTGCAGGCCGGGTACAGCGAGGCGGATATCGGCAACATCTGGAGCGGTAACTTGCTGCGCCTGGTGGGCCGGGCGCAAGCGCAGGGGCGTCAATTGCAGGCTGAGGGACAGTGCCGAGGTGAATGAACATTGCGAAATGTTTCGTCGAATGCGAAACTGACGTAATTGTGAATACTTATCATCTGGCCCCGTCTTTATCCCCCAGCCCGCGCATCCTGATCATCGAGGATGACGTCGAGCTGTGCACGCACCTGAGCAACCATCTCAGCCGGCGCGGCTTTGCCTTGAACAGCGCCCATTGCGGTGGCCAGGGCCTGGACCTGGCGCTGCAGGCACCGGTGGAATTGATCCTGCTGGACATCATGCTGCCGAGTGAAAGTGGCTTGAATATCCTGGCGCGGCTGCGCCAGGAGCGCGGTACGCCGGTGATCCTGATGTCGGCCCTGGGCGCCGAGCAGGATCGCATCACCGGCTTCAGCCAAGGCGCCGATGACTACCTGCCCAAGCCCTTCAGCCTGGCCGAACTGGATGTGCGCATCGACGCGTTGCTGCGGCGCGTGGCGATCGATTGCGGCACGCGGGCGCCGTCGATGCCTTCGCGGCATTCCGCCCTGGCGTTCGACGCGCAGGCGCGGGACGTCAGCTTCGACGGCCGCGCCGCCGGCCTGACCTCTTCGGAATTCCGCCTGTTGTGCACGCTGCATGAGCACGCAGGCGAGGCACTGACCAAGGCCTTCCTCTACCAGCATGTGCTGCACCGGCCATACACCCGCCTGGATCGTGGCCTTGATGTGCACGTGTGCAACCTGCGGCGCAAGCTGGCTGCCGTCGAGGTACAGGGCATCCGCATCGACGCGGTGCGCCATCAGGGTTATGTGCTGTTGTGCGACGGCGCCTGATGCAACGTCGTCATCCCTTGCTGTGGAAAATGGCGCTGCTGCAAGTGTGTGCCTGTTTGCTGCTGGTATGGCTGGTGTGGAATTGGGGCTTGCGGGTGGAGCGCAACACCTACTTCCTGGAGGCGTCCGACCGCATCGCCCTGGCTGCCTATGCGGCCGAGGCCGAGCGCGTGGCAGCCACTGGCGACGCCGCGGCGGTAGAGCGCTGGCGCCTGGCATTGCAGCAGCGCGAACACACCTGGGTGGCGGTGCTGGATGACTACCTGCAAAGCCTGGGCACCACGCCGTTGAGCGCCGAACAGGTCAGCCACCTGACGTTCATGCGCAAGCTCAGTTGGCCAATGAGCAAGCGCCTCGAAGACGAATTGCCGTACGTGAGCATGGCTTTCCCGGAGCACCCCGAGCGTGGGCGGTTGGTGATGCAATTGCCTGAACGCCTGTTGCCGCCAGGGCTCACGCCGTGGACCCATGTGTTCACCCACGGCCTGGTGCCGGCGTTGTTGGCGCTGGCACTGGGGCTGGTGTTGTACCGCCATCTGGTGCAGCCGTTGAATGAACTGCGCGAACGCGCCAACGCGTTGAGTGCCGGCGACCTCGCACCGCTGGCCAGCAGCAGCGTGACGCGCCGGCCGGATGAACTCGGCGAACTGGCCCGGGCCTATGAACACATGGCCGAGCGCCTGCGCCAGAGCATTAATCAGCAGCGGCAATTGCTGCGCACCTTGTCGCATGAAATCCGCACGCCGCTGGCACGTTTGAAAATCGCCAGTGACAGCGGCCTGCCGCCCGAGCAGTTGCAGCAACGCCTGTCACGGGAAGTGGAGGAGATGCGCCGGCTGGTGGACGACTCCCTCAACCTGGCCTGGCTCGACACCGAAAAACCTCGCCTGGAAGCCGAAGCGGTGGTGGTGGCCTCCGTCTGGGAAGCGCTGGTGCAGGACGCGCATTTCGAAACCGGCTGGCCGCTCGAAGCGCTGGTGTGCGAGCTGGACAGTACGTGCCAGGTGCACGTACACCTCAACAGCTTTGCCCAGGCCGTGGAAAATATCCTGCGCAACGCCATCCGCCACTCACCGCCCAACGGCGTGATTCGCCTGAGCGGCCAGCGGGATGGCGACCGCTGGTGGCTGGTGATCGAAGACCAGGGGCCAGGCGTTGCCGAGGGCGATCTGCAGCGCATCTTTGAAGCCTACCTGCGGCTGGACGGCACGGTGGGCACGGGTTTTGGCCTGGGATTGAGCATCGCGCGGCGTGCCATCGAACTGCAGGGCGGCGAGCTGTGGGCGACCCAGGGGGCCTCGGGATTGCGCATGAATCTGCGCCTGCCCACGGCAAATGTTTAGAAAGTTAATGTTCTTTACTCGCAATTGCATCTGATTATCATCTGCGATCTTTGATGGCCCACCGCTATCGGTCGGGCTGCGCTTGGAGATCCCCGCATGTTCCGCTTGTCCCTGCTTGCCGTGAGTATTTGCAGCCTGTTGCCCGTCAGCAGTTTCGCCGCCGAGGCCGAAGCCCCTGCGCAGATGGAACTGCCGACCCAGACCGTATTGGGTACCGCGCAGGAAGAGATCAAGCAGATGCCCGGTGTGTCGATCATCACCGCTGAAGACATCAAGAAACGCCCACCGGCCAACGACTTGTCGGACATCATCCGCACCATGCCCGGCGTCAACCTCACCGGCAACTCCAGCAGCGGCCAGCGCGGTAACAACCGCCAGATCGACATTCGCGGCATGGGCCCGGAAAACACCCTGATCCTGGTGGACGGCAAGCCGGTCGGCAGCCGCAATTCGGTGCGCTATGGCTGGCGTGGCGAGCGTGACAGCCGCGGCGACAGCAACTGGGTACCGGCCGATCAGGTCGAGCGCATCGAAGTCATTCGCGGCCCCGCGGCAGCGCGTTATGGCAACGGCGCGGCGGGTGGCGTGGTGAATATCATCACCAAGCAGCCGGGCACGCAAACGCACGGCTCGGCAACGATCTACCACAACTTCGCCCAACACTCGGCCGAAGGTGAGACCGAGCGCATGAACTTCGGCCTCAATGGCCCGCTCACCGACACCCTCAGCTACCGCGTGTACGGCAACGTGGCCAAGACCAACGCCGACGATGCCGACATCAACAGCGGGCATGAATCCCTGCGCACCGGCAACCAGGTCGGCACGCTGCCGGCGGGGCGCGAGGGGGTGCGCAACAAAGACGTCAACGGCCTGCTCAGCTGGAACATCACTCCCGAGCAAACCCTCGACCTGGAGGCCGGTTTCAGCCGCCAGGGCAATATCTATACCGGCGATACCCAGAACACCAACAGCAACGCCACCGTGAAGAACATGCTGGGGCATGAAACCAATATTCTCTACCGTGAAACCTACGCCGTGACCCATCGCGGCGAATGGGATTTCGGCAGCACCCTGGCCTACGTGCAGTATGAAAAGACTCGCAACCGCCGTCTCAATGAAGGCCTGGCCGGTGGCTTGGAAGGGATCTTTTCCGCCAACAGTTTCAGCACCAACGAACTGCGCGACCTGACCGCCCACGGTGAAGTCAACCTGCCGCTGCACGCAGGTGTCGACCAGGTGCTGACGCTCGGCAGCGAGTGGGTCGAACAGAAGCTCGGCGACCCGAATGCCAACCTGCAAACCACCACGGCCGGCGGCAGCGTGCCTGGCTTGTCGAGCACCTCTCGCAGCGACTCGTCGGCGTCGCGCATTTTTTCGCTGTTCGCCGAAGACAACATCGAGCTGCGCCCCGGCACCCGCCTGACCCCGGGCCTGCGCCTGGACCACCACAACATCGTCGGCGACAACTGGAGCCCGTCGCTCAACCTGTCCCAGGTACTCACCGACACGTTGACCTTGAAGGCCGGCATCGCCCGTTCGTACAAGGCGCCGAACCTCTACCAGCTCAACCCCAACTATCTGCTGTACAGCAACGGCCAGGGTTGCTATGGCCAGACCACCAGTTGTTACCTGCAAGGCAATGCCGACCTCGAGGCGGAAACCAGCGTCAACAAGGAACTGGGCCTGGAGTACCGCAATGACGGCGTGGTCGCCGGCCTGACGTATTTTCGTAACGATTACAAAAACAAGATCGAGTCCGGCCTGACCCCGGTCGGCACGGCGTCCGGCGGCACTGGCAGCACCGCCCGCGCGAGCATCTTCAAGTGGGAGAACGTGCCCAAGGCGCTGGTCGAAGGCCTGGAAGGTACCGTTGCGCTGCCGCTGGGCGAGCAGGTCAACTGGACCAACAACTTCACCTACATGCTCCAATCGAAAAACAAACAGACCGGTGATGTGCTGTCGGTCACGCCCAAGTACACCCTCAATTCGATGCTCGATTGGCAGGCCACCCAGGACCTGTCCCTGCAGGCGAGCGTGGCCTGGTACGGCAAGCAGACTCCGAAGAAATACGACTACCACGGCAACCGCGTGACCGGCACCAGCAACAACCAACTCTCGCCGTATGCGATTGCCGGGGTGAGCGGTACCTACGCCCTGACAAAAAACCTCAGCCTCACCGCCGGTGTGGACAACGTGTTCGACAAACGCCTGTGGCGCGAGGGCAATGCCCAGGGTGTGAACAACATCGAAGGCGCCGGCGCCGCGACCTACAACCAGTCCGGGCGCACCTTGTACACCAGCCTGACGGCGTCGTTCTGATGGGGCGCGCATGCTGGTTGGCGTTGTTTTTTGTGCAATGTGCCTGTGCCCAGCCGGCACCTGACCAACTGATGGATGCACCGGTATTGCGCGAGGCCAGCGACTACCAGTTCAGCACGCTGGAGCTGGACTCGGCTGACGGCGCGCGGCACTACCGGGTGTGGCTGGGGCGCCCGCTCAAGGTCAGCGCGGCCAGCCCCGTGGCCTATCTGCTCGATGGCAATGCGGCGATGGCGGCGCTGGATACCGAGCTGCTCAACCACCTGTCCCATCGCCCGGCGCCACCGGTACTGGTGGCGGTGGGGTATGCGACCCCGCTGCGTATCGAGCGCAATGCGCGGACGTTCGACTACACCCCGAGAGTGGGCGAGGGCGCGCAACGTGATCCCTTGACGGATGTGCCCAGCGGAGGCGCCGATCAGTTCCTGGATTTGCTGACGGAGCAGATCCGGCCGCTGGTCAACCAGCGCCTGGAGATACAACCCAGGCGGCAATTGCTGTGGGGGCATTCGTATGGTGGGTTGTTGGTGCTGCATGCCTTGACGACGCGTCCGCAGGCGTTTGACGACTACGCCGCGGCGAGCCCGTCGCTTTGGTGGAACAATGGCGTGATTCAGACCGACGGACTCGCGCAGCGCCTGCGCGCAAAGCGGCCGACCTTGCTGCTGATGCGCGGTGATGCAGAACCGGCCAGCCCGACCAGGGCCGCCAAGCCGCAGGACGATGGCGCGGTCAAGCGCCTGTTGGCCTCGCTGCAAAGTGTCGAGGGGCTGACCGTGCGCTACCAGGCATTCCCGGGCCTGGGGCACGGGCCGATGTTGCCGGCTTCATTGCGCTACACGTTGGAGCAGATGAGCCAATAACTGCTCCCACCTTTGATCTTCATACACCCGGGATCTCAGGCCCGACCCCAATCCTCTGTGGGAGCGGGCTTGCTCGCGAAGGCGGCCTGTCAGTTGATGCATTTGGCGACTGACACACCGCTTTCGCAGGCAAGCCAGCTCCCACATTTGATCTGCGTACACCCGGGATCTCAGGCCCCACCCCAATCCCCTGTGGGAGCGGGCTTGCTCGCGAAGGCGGCCTGTCAGCTGATGCATTTGGTGGCTGATCCACCGACTTCGCAGTCAAGCCACACACATTTGCTCTGCGTACACCCGGGGTCTCAGGCCCGACCCCAATCCCCTGTGGGAGCGGGCTTGCCCGCGAAAGCGGCCTGTCAGCTGATGCATTCGGCGACTGACCCACCGCTTTCGCAGGCAAGCCAGCTCCCACATTTGATCTCCATACACCCAGGTGCCTGGGCCCTACCTCAATCCCACCTGTTGGCCTTCTACCCCAGCGTCAAGGCGCACACACCAACGCCTGGCGCTCATAGTTCAGCGCCTTGTTCTGTGGTGCCAGCGCATAGTGGGCATTGCATTGCTGGTCGCCCCACTTGATCACTAACGTACCTTGATCCTGCTCGACCAACGCCAGCGCATTCCCATTCGGGTCGGCAATTGCCAGTTGCTTGCCGTTGCCGTCTTCCAGCGAAGCGCCGAACGACAGCGGCGTGTGCTGTGCATCAAACAACTCGAACAGCACCCGCCGTCCGGTGGTGCCGCTGTAATGCGCGACGACCACGGCGCCTCGGCGTGGCACCAGCTGTTGGGTGGCGTTGGTGACTTCCACATTGCCGCCCAGGTCGCGGGTGTCCAGGCTGATCCAGTTGACCCGGTAAGGTTGCGCCGTCGGGATCACCGCATAGCCGTTGTAGCCGGTCTCCACGCCGCTGTAGCTGCTGATCTTCGCCCCGGAGATGCCCGGTACTTCAGCCAGCGCGAAGGTTTCGCTGACGGTTTGACCCAGGTTGATGCCGCCTGCATGGGCCACCACTGAGCCGGCGATGTTGAGGTTCTGCGAGTTGTAGCCCTGGCCCTGGCTGTAGCCGAGGCTCACGTCTGCCATGGAGGTGCGGCTGTTGAGGTTCACTGAACCGGAACTGCCGCTGGTGTCGCTGTGGCCCGCTTGCACCGAATAAAAGGTGTCGCTGGTGTCGGCGACGTAGCCATTGATACCCGCCTGGGTGGTGGTGTCGCCGTGCTGGCGGCTGGTGGTGACAAACGCCCGCGGTGCGCGCGCCTGGCTGCCCAGCGGGAACGAGATGGACAGGTTCAATTGAGTGTCGCTGCTCGGCGCGCCCCAGGTTACGATTTGCTTGGTGCGTGTCACGCCGAGGTTGTAGCTCAGGTCACCCCAGTTGCTGGTGTAGCCGGCCGAAAAACTCTGCGACCCACCGCGATTCCAGTAGCGCTGGTCACTGGCGTTCACATACAGGCTGCCGAACGCATTGTTGCGGCCCAGGCTCTGGTTGATGGTCAGGTCGGTGCGGGTTTTCGAATGGCCGGTGCGCACGCGCACGTCTTCGCTCATGTCCTCGACGTGGTCGGTGAGGGTGCGGTAGCCCTCGGTGGAGTAGCGGTAGGCGGCCAGGGTGAAGTTGGTGTCGGTGCCGGCAAACGTCTTGGCATACAGTGCGCGCACGCTGCTGCCCTGGGTGGTTTGCCCACGGGCCTTGCTGGATGAATGCGTGGCATCCAGGGAAAACGCGCCCAGCGCGGTGTTCTTGCCGGCGCCGATCGACAGCGCGCTGTAGTCCTCGCTGGCTTGCACACCGACGATGCCGCTGAGGTTGCTGGTCAAGCCGTACGCCAGGGTGCTGCTGATAAAGCGCGGCGTCGCCAAATCGTCGGCATTGCTCTTGAAGGTACCCGCCGAGAGGCTGTATTTGACTTGCCCCTCACGCACCATGATCGGCAGGCTGGAGAACGCCTGCATCGTCACGCGGCGGCTGCCGTCGGACTCAATCACGGTGATTTCCAGGTCGCCGTTGGAGCCGCTGGGGTAGATGTCGTTGATTTCGAACGGCCCAGGCGCGACGTTGGCGGTGTAGAGGATGTAGTCGTTCTGGCGGATTTCGACGGTCGCGTTGGTCTGCGCCACCCCCCGAATCACCGGCGCATAACCGCGCTCGCTGTCGGCGCGCATGCCGTCATCCGAGGCCAGTTTCAAGCCGCGATAGCGCACGCTGTCAAACAGGTCGGCGTCGGAGAAAATCTCACCGGCGCTGAACTGGCCCTTGATCGGCGTGACGTCATGCTGCAGGTAGGTGCGATTGCTGGTGAACGTGTTCGAGCGCCCGGTGCCGCCATTCATGTTCGACTCGTTGCGCAGGCGCCAGGCACCCAGGTTGATGCCGTTGCGCAGGCCGAGGTTGTTGTTGATGCGGGTGTCGGCGTCGCCAGCGCTGCGGTTGCTGTTGAGCTGGTAGTTGATGAACGCGGCAGGCACGCCGTCGTCCCACAACTGCGGGTCGACATACCCGCGCAAACCACGCTGCATGGCCACCTGCGGAATGCTCGCCAGCAGGCGCAGGCGGCTGCTGTCGTAGCGCACGCTGGCCTCCTCAATCATGTCGGCGAGGGCGTAGCAGTCCTGCGGGTGCTGCGGATCCAGCTTGCCCTGGGCCTGCAAGCGGGCCATGTCGATGCCCAGTTGCTTGAGCAGGTCGAGGGTCAGGCAGGCTTCGACGCGACCGTTCCCGGGGTTGCGCTTGAAGTCGATGTCACGGCGACCCACCAGCACTTCGTTGCTGTACAGGTCGACGCGGTAAGTGCCTGGCAACACGCTGTTGGCCGACAGCAATTGCTGCAGGTCGACGGCGGACTGCGCGCCTTGCAGGAAGGTGGTGTTGAAGGTTTCCGCAGGCTCGTCGGCCAGTGCCCAGGCGGGCAGGCTGGCGGCAATCGCGAGCGACAGCGTCTTCAACTTCAGTGCGCCACGTACGGGCCTGTTGCTGGAAATAAAAGACATGCGAAGACCTGTGACATCCCTGGTTGGCGAACAGCCGGGCACGCAAACACGCACGCGAAGTGAGCCTGTGGGTTAGACGGAGTGCTTAGGGTTTGAGGCGCGATTCAGTCGCGTACGCGGCTGCCGCAGCGCCGATGGACAGGGGCGCGGTGTAATGGTTTTGCGCGCCGTAGTCATTGATGCTGGAAAACGACAACTGCACCGGGCCGCTGGCGGGCGTCGCGTTGAGCGGGAACTGTTTTGCCTCGCCGGGCGCAATCATGGTGGAGTCGCTGGCCAGTTGCGCCTGCACTTTGATGTCGGCCATCGACACGTGGTACAGCGTCGGGTTCTTCACCTGCAGCAGGGTTTGCGTGCCCTGTTTGGCCAGGCGCCACTCCAACTGCGCCGGGGCTTGCAACGCATTGCCGGGCAAGCCGGCAGGGCGGTAGAAGATCTTGATGCGTTGGCGGATGGCCAACTGCAACGTGTTCTCGGCCTCACTGGCCTTGGGGATTTCCTGCACATTGAGCCACACCACCGACTCGCGGTCGGTCGGCATGCCGGCGCCTTGATAGAGGATGCGCAGCAGTTGCTGCTCCTTGGCAAACACCCGTGCCAGGGGCGGGGTGACGGCAAACGGTGCACGGCTGCCACTGGCGTCGTTCATGTCGACCCAGGACTGAATCAACACGTCCTGGTTGCCGTTGCGCACGGTGATATTGGCTTCCTTGTGGCTGCCATCGAACACGATACGCGTGGCGTTGAGTGAAATGCTGGCGGTGGCCTGGGTAGCCATAAGCATGCCCAGCAGCACCAGGCTCGCGGTGATAATACGAGGCTGCATGAGGGTGTCCGGTGTCATCAAAAATAAATGGCGAGGCCGCAGGGCCTCGCGCGTTCGGTGCTCAGGCGCGCCGAGTTACTCGTATTGCAGGATGAACGGCAGGGTCGCGTCACCGCGACCGGCGGTGGAGGCACCGGCGGCACCGGTGGTGACGTAGGCGGCTGCGAAGCTCATGGTGGCGTCGCCGCCTTCAGTGCCCTGACCGTGCATGGTGCTTTCAATGCGTGCGGTGCTCGGCGAGCTGAGGTCGATCAGGCTGCCTTTGCTGTCGAGCAGGGCGATGCCGACGTTTTGCGCGGTGGCCGAACCCGGGTTCAGGGCCAGGACTTTCTTGCCGGTGACCAGGCCCGAACCGCCGTTGTTGGCGTCAAAGATCATCGCGACTTTGGTGCCCTGGTTGCAGTTGACGTTCAGGTTGAAGTCTTTGGCGGTCACGCGACCTGCGGTTGGGTTTTCGGCGGTGCCCATGTCCTTGATCGAGACGTTGCCCATGTCCACGGAGATGGTGCGGTCGGAGTTGGCGCCGTCCACCGAGCACGCGTCATTGTTGATCACGCCAGTGAAGGTAATTTTGCCGCTGCCGCCCAGGGTCGGCGTCGGTGCCGTTTCATCGGCAAATGCGCTGCCGGAGGCCGCAACCAGGGCCGAGGCGATAACAGCCAGGGAAAACTTCTTCATGATGATGTCCGTTAGTGTGAGTTGGAAAGTGCGGTTGTTGAACTGCGGGGCAAGAATAAAAAGTCCAAGGTTTGGACGACATAAGACGATTCTTATAAACCCTGGAGCAGGCGGGAGAGCTGCGTTCTAGAGCGGTCAGGGGCGGGGGCGGGGCGAAGCCATTGCCTTGAATGGCTTGCTGGAGGGGCAGGTCAGTTGAAGATATTACGCGCCAGGCAATAAGCGAGCAGGTCCTGGTCGCTGCTCACTTCAAGTTTGCGCATGGCCGATATCTTTTGCGCACTGATGGTCTTGGAACTTCGATTCTGGCTGCGCGCGATATCACTCACGCTCATGCCCGAGATAAACAAACGCAGGATCTCGAACTCCTTGGGCGACAGGCTGGTGAAGCGCTCGTCGAAGTCCGTGAGGGTCTCGATCACTGATGTCTTCGGCGGTTCCAGGCTGCGATAGGCGCTCTTCTGGGCAATCGCCTTGAGCGCCAGTTGGATCTCGGTGTGCAACTGGCTTTTCTGGATGATGCCGACCACGCCCAACTCCTGCAGGCGGGTGAGAATCAGCTGGTTGGAAATCATCGTCAGGATCAGGATCTGCACCTGCGGGAAATGCCGCTTGAGGTACTCCACCAGTTTCAGGCCATCGCCGTAGGGCGAGTCGCCCGGCATGTTGTAGTCGGTGATCACAATGTCGACGCCCTGGCGCTGCAACAGCGCGATCAGCCCGGCTGAACACACGGCCTCGCCGACCACTTGGAAGCGGGTGTCGCGCTCCACCAGCTCGCGAACGCCCAGCAATACGATCGGGTGATCGTCCGCGATTACCACGTTGAATTTTTTCATAAAGGGCCGTCCGTAGTGCCAGTTCAGGTGAGTGAAGGGTGCCCGGGCCGAAGCGTGTCCAGGACGGCCGACAGGCGCTGCATCACCGCCTTCACCTTGAGCGCAAGGGCAGTGTCGAGGCTGCCGCGGTTAAGTTGGTCTTCCAGTTCGATACAGGCCTGGGCCAGGTCGAGGGCCTGCACGGCGCCCAATGCGCCGGCGGCCGAATGCAGCAGTTGGCCGAGGGCACGCGCATCGCGGCGTTCGAGCGCCGCGCCGATGCGTTGCAGGTCCTGCTCTACGCTGCTGATGAACAACGGGCGCATGGTGTCCGACAACTGCACGCTGTCGTCGCAGGGCACGAGGTCGGGCTCGACCGGCGGCTTGACCTTGCACAGTCTGATCAACTGGCCGCGCAGGGTCTGCAGGCTCAACGGCTTGACGATCCAGGCGTTCATGCCCACCGCCAGGCAGCGCACGCCTTCCTCGCGCATCGCGTTGGCGGTCACGCCGATAATCGGCAACTGCGGATCATGCTCGCGCAGGGCGCGGGCGAGTTCATAGCCATTCATCAACGGCATATTCACGTCGGTGAGCACCAGGTCGAAGGCCTGCGGCAGCCACAGCTGCAACGCCTGCTCGCCGTTGGCCGCCAGGGTCACCAAGCAACCGAGCGCCTCCAGCTGTTCCTTGATGATCGCCTGGTTGACCGGGTTGTCCTCGGCCACCAGGATGCGCAGCCCCAGTTGCCCGGCACTGTGCGGCCGGGCCGCCGGCGGTTGTTCGTGCTTGCCGTGCTGCGCCAGCGACACGGTGGCAGCGATGGCGCGCACGTCGTGCAAGTCGACGACCCAGCCCTGCTCGGTGTGCAGAGGCGGGCTGTGAGCGCCCGGCAGGCAGCGCACGCGTTGGCCGGCCCAGGGTTGGGCGGGGTCGCCGGGCAGCAGGTCGACCAGCACTGCATGGCGGCTGTCCTGCTCCTGGGTGGTCGCCGCCAGCGCCGCCGCGATGCCCAGGCGATTGAGCCAGTCACTCATCGACTGCGCCAGCTCGCGCACCGGCGCCTGCACATACACCGGCGTCGGGCTGGGCTCGATCAACGGCAGCTGGGTCAGCGCACCGCCACACAGTGGCAGGCGCAATTTCAGGGTAAAGCTGCTGCCCAGGCCCGGCTCGCTGACTACGCGGATCTCACCGTCCATCATCTGCGCCAGCCACCGGCAAATCGGCAGCCCCAGCCCGGCCCCGCCTTCGCTGGCGGTGTCCGGTGCCTGGTAGAACAGATCGAACAGCTTGGCCTGCTGGGCCTCGGGGATACCGACGCCGGAGTCGGTGACCTGCCATTCCAGGTCGACGTTGCCGGCGTCGCGCGCCGTGACCCTGGCGCGAATCACCACGCGCCCGATGTCGGTGAACTTGATGGCGTTGCTCACCAGGTTGTTGAGAATCTGGCGAATACGCATCGGGTCGCCCATCACGCAATCGGGCAATTGCGCATCGATGCAACTGTAGAGCTGCAAGCCCTTGCGCTGGGCGGACGCGGCGTAGGTGTGCAGGGTGTCTTCGAGCATGTCCAGCGGGCAGAAATCCACGGCCTCTATCGCCATTTGCCCGGACTCGATTTTCGACACGTCCAGCACATCGCTGATCAGCTGGAACAGCGTGCCGGACGAACGCTGGATGGTGTGCAGGTAGGTTTGCTGGTGCGGGTCGAGGTCGGTCAGCCCGAGCAGTTCGAGGGTGCCGAGCACGC
The DNA here is from genome assembly GCF_001702265.1 of Pseudomonas aylmerensis. Taxonomy (GTDB): domain Bacteria; phylum Pseudomonadota; class Gammaproteobacteria; order Pseudomonadales; family Pseudomonadaceae; genus Aquipseudomonas; species Aquipseudomonas aylmerensis. The sequence continues at coordinate 134,827 of NZ_MAUE01000016.1, read as the reverse complement.
CATACAGCGGCGTGCGGATTTCATGGCTCATGGTCGCCAGGAATAATGTCTTGGCCTCGTTGGCGGCATCCGCGGCGCGGCGTGCATCTTCGAGTGCCTGGGCGTCGTCGATGTGGCGGGTGATGTCGTTGAAGGCGTAGAGGCGCACGTCTTCGGCCTGATAGCGGGTCGACACAAAGCCGATCTGCAGGTGCCGGCCTTCGATTTCCAGGTGCGTCTCGCCGCTCTCGGCGCTGTCATGCGTGCCGGCCATGGCGGCCACCAGGCGCGCGGTGCCGGGCCATTGCTGGGCGCGCTGGTTCTCGATGAGGACCTTGCCGTCGCTGCGCCGCACCACGCACAAGCCGGTGGGCGCGGTGTCGATGATCACCCGGCTGAAGGCCACGCTTTCGGCAATGCGCTCGTGGGCCAGGCGCGCCGGGTTGATCACCTGGCGCCGGTACCAGCGGCTGCCGCCCCAGCCCAGGGTCACCAGGCCGACGAAGAACAGCGCCAGGCTGCTCAGCGGCCACAGCGCGGAGTGGAAGAAGTGCGAGTAGTTCAGGCCATAGACCGCGCTCCACGGCTGGTCGCCTGGCTGGGTCATCTTGAATTCAAAGCCATCGGCATTGAAGTGCACGCCATCGCTGAGCTGCCCGACGTCCGGTCCTGCCAGCCGGGTGCCGTCGGGCGCGATCAGGGTCAAGCGATCAAAGGCCGAGCGGTCCAGCGCGCGCTGTACATCGTCGACCCGCGCGAGGTCGAGCAAGGTGCCGACCACCGCCTGTTCCTGGCCGTCCAGCGGCAGTCCGATATAGGCCAGCAAGTGCCCGGGCGCGGGGCCGGCCTGCCAATACACGCGGTTCTGCTCGAGCGGCTGCGGGGTGTTTTCCAGGGTTTGCTGCACGGCGTTGACCAGCGCCACGAGGTTGCCGGTTTCCTCGGTGTTCTCTCGACGCTGGTAGCCCACCGACGGCACCGTGATGGTGTAGTGGGTGTGGCGATTGAATAGAAAGGTTTGCGGCGCCTCGTACGGTGACGAAGACCAGAACGCGCTGTAGTAGCTGGTCAGGTGCGCGCCGAGGGCGAAAATCTGCGGCCGCGCGGCGGGGCCGACTTGCTGCTCATCGAACTTGACGCTGAAGGGCACCGAAAACGAGTACTTCTGGCCTTCGTACAGCGTGCGGTGGTTGTCGACCATGCGGCTTTTCAGGCTCACCTGCACGTTGGTCGCGCGCAACAGTTCGGCCTGGATGCCTGGGTGCGTCAGGCTCCTGAGGTACGACTCCTGCTCCGTCAGGTTTTCCATCAGCCGCGCGAAATGAAAGCGCGTCGCGCCGTAGCGGGTTTCGACCCCGCGTTGCAGCGACCAGTAGTTGGTCAGTATCAGCAACAACGCAATGCCAATCAGCACCATCAGGCCTTTGTTCAGGCGCAGGGAGCTGCGGGTGAAGGCTTCGAGTATCGCGTTGTTGTGCTTCATCAGGGGGTTCCGCAGGCGCAGGATAAATCGGCACTGGAGGGAGCTTACTCCTTATTAAAGAGCAAATAATCCAGGGCCGGCTGCTAGTGAGATGTCGCAGGGCCATCATTGTTCAGAAGTTGTTGAAATTGATCCGAAGACACCGCGTGGGAGATCAGGAAACCCTGCACCTGGTTGCAGTCGATCTTGCGCAGCAACGCCAGTTGCTGGGGCGTCTCCACGCCTTCGGCGACCACGGTCAGGCCGAGTTTGCGGCCCAGCGCAATGATGCTCGCCAAGGCCTGGGCAATGCCTTCGTTGTCATGGCTGCCCTGGACCAGCGCCTGGTCGATCTTGAGTTCGGTAAACGGCGTGGACACCAGGTTGAGGTATGAGCTGTAGCCCTTGCCGAAGTCATCCTGGGACAGGCCGAAGCCTTTGATCCGCAAGCGGCAGGCGCCAGCGTAGAAGTTGCTGATGTCCTGTGGCACCGAGCATTCCATCAACTCGAAGCAGATCATCCCCGGGATACCGTCGTGGTGCAGCACGAATTCCAGCAAACGGTCGGCCAGGTCGTGGCTGTTGAGCAGGTGGGTGGGCAGGTTGATCGACACCGGGATTTCATAGCCGCGCTGGCGCCACTGCTCCTGGGCGTAGATTGCCTGCTTGAGCACCAGCCACAACAGCCGTTCCTCCAGCTCGAAGGCCTTGATCGCCGGCAGGAACGCGGCGGGCAGCATCACGCCTTGCTCGGGGTGCATCCAGCGCACCAAGGCCTCGGCGGCGACGATACGCCCGTTGGCGAGGGATTTTTTCGGTTGGAACCAGGCCTGGAACTGGCCCGCACTCATGGCCTGCACCAGCGTGTGACGGTCGATGTCCAGGTGCTCGGGCAGTTCGGGGGAGGGCGTGCGTACCCGGTTGCGCAACTGGTCCACCAGGCTGCGCAAGGCGTCGGCGGCGACCGGTTTGGAGATCAGCCCGATCACCTCCACATCGAGGTTTTTCGCCACCAGGCTGGCCGCCATCAACATGCGCCGCGACGCCGCGCTCATGATCGCCAGCGCCGGCTTGCAGCGCAGGCTGGCCAGGCACTGGATAAACTGCACGCCGTCCATGCCGGGCATCAGCAGGTCGGTGAGTACCAGGTCGAAATCGCGCTGGCGCAGCCGCTCCAGCGCTTCTTTGCCGTCCTCGGCGGTTTCGAGCCTGAAATCCCCCAACTCACTGAGCAGGTGCTGCAGGTAGATGTGCTGCAGGGGGTGGTCCTCGACTATCAGAATACTAAGGGGCTTCATGGGTGTTCCGTGCATAAGGCGCCAGGGAGTTGAATAGAGCCCGCAACGCAAAGGGTTTGACCAGGCAATGGTTCATGCCGGCGGCCAGGCACAGGTCGGCCTCGCCGCGCATGGCGTTGGCGGTGGCCCCGATGATCGGCAACGGGCAGCCCTGGCGACGTAATTCGCGCGCCAGTTCATAACCGTTGATGTGGGGCATGTTCACGTCCGTCAACACCACATCGAAGTTGCCGGCGGTGTACAGCTGCAACGCTTCCTGGCCATCGGCCGCCAGCTCCACGGTGCAGCCGAGTTCTTCGAGTTGGTCGCGCAATATCAGCTGGTTGATGATGTTGTCCTCGGCCACCAGCAGATGCAGGTTGAGTTTGCTCAAGTCACGCTGGCGTATTTGCTCGTCGCTACGGGCCACCCACAGCCCTTGCGCCTGACTGACGGCCTGGTGAATCGCTGCCAGGTGATTGAGGTTGACGTGCCACGCGCCGGCGTCGGCTTCCAGGGCGGTGCAGGCGTTGCTGCTCACGTGGATCACCGGGCCCGGCCACTCGGGCGCCAGCGACGGGTCGATGCTGCCCGGATGCACTTGCAGCAGCAGATGACTGTCCGCCAGCGTCGGCAGGCCGGTCTGCGCCCTGGCGCCCCAGCGCCGCAGCCAGCCGCTGATGGAGTGCGCCAGCTCGGGGATCGGCGCGACCACGTAGATGGTCTCGGCCAGCAGCGGGGTCATCGGCGGGGTGGGCGCTTCTTCCAGCGGCAGGATCAGGCTGAAACTGCTGCCCAGGCCCATTTCGCTGACCATGCGGATATTGCCGTTCATCAACTCCGTGAGGCGCTGGCAGATGGGCAGCCCCAGGCCCGTGCCGGCGACGACGTTGGTGTTGCCTTCGCTCTGGTAGAACGGTTCGAAAATCATCGCCTGGTCTTCCTGGGCGATGCCTTTGCCGGTGTCCGACACCTGCCACAGCAGGCTCGAGCGCTCGCCGTCGCGCCCCAGCACTTTAACCCGCAACACCACGCGCCCGTAGTCGGTGAACTTCACCGCGTTGTTGAGCAGGTTGTTGAGAATCTGGCGGATGCGCGTCACGTCACCGATCAGCCGTTCCGGCAACTTCGGGTCGAAGCAGGCATACAGTTGCAGGCCCTTGCCCTGCGCGGCTGCGGCGTAGCCCTGGATGATTTCGTGCACCAGCTCCAGCGGCGAAAACTCACTCAACTCCAGGGCCAGTTGCCCGGCCTCGATCTTCGACACATCGAGCACGTCGCAGATCAACTGCAGCAAGGTCGAGGACGACCCTTCGATGGCGTGCAGGTAGTCCTTCTGCTGGGCGTCCAGTTGCGTGCGCGCCAGCAGTTCGAGGGTGCCGAGCACGCCATACAGTGGCGTGCGGATTTCATGGCTCATGGTCGCCAGGAACAGGGTCTTGGCAGCGTTGGCGGCATCGGCTGACTGGCGGGCTTCCTCCAGCGCCGCCTCGACCTGCTTGCGCGCACTGATATCGCTGAATGCACAAAACAACACGTCTTCGCCGCGATAACGGGTGGGGGCGCTGCTCAGGTACAGGTGGCGGCCGTCGATGGTTTCAAAGTAATCGCAGTGTTCGTGGGCGTCATCGGCAAACGCCTGCTCGATCCAGCCAGCGCGCAATGCCTCACGCTCCGGGCCATGGCCCAGCCATTGCTGGGCCAGGGTGTTTTCCAGCACCACCTGGCCGTCGGTGCGGCGCAGCACGCAGAGGGCGACGGGCGCGGTCTGGATCACATCGCGGCCGAACGCCTCGCTTTCGATCAGCGCCTGGATACGGTGGATCGAGGGGATGATGAAACGCTGGTCGACACGGCGCATCACCAACCAGATCAGCGTCACGCTGAGCAGGCAGAACAGCAGCGAACCGAGCAGCTGCTTCCACAGCCCGGAGACCACGGCGTGCAGGTCGATGGAGTACATCAGTTGCCAGTCCGAAGACTTCAGGTGCTTGCGAATCACCAGGTGATCGGGCAGCCAGCCGTTGCCGACAAAGCCGAAAAAGCTCTCTTCCTGGGGCTTGAGGCGTTGCTGGCTCCACTGCGCATCGTCGCTGTTGGTGAACACCAGCATGCCCTGGGAATTGAGCATCATGAACTCGCCGGCACTCTGGTCGCTGAGGGTCTGGGACACCTCGCGGCTTTCCATCTCCAGGCCCAGCCAGCCGGAGCGCGGGTCGCGTTCATCCAGGCGGATGAACAGATAGAGGTGCGAGTGGTGCTCGGTCTTGTCGCTGAGCCACAGCTCTTTGAGCGTCGACGGGTCGCTGCGTTGCAAGGCCTTGAGGCGATTGAGCAGGCACTTGGAAATCGGCAGCACTTGCGCGGTCGAGTCGTACAGGCGCGTCACCTGCGGCTCGGGGCCGGTGTTCACATAGAGCAGGTTGACCTGCTTGGCCTTGAGGTAGTCGCGCATCCGCGCGGTCAGCCAGATGCTCCACTGGTTGCCCGGCGTGTCACCCAGTTGCAGGTGTTGTTCTTCTTCGGAGGAGGGGTAGAGCCGCGCCTGCTTGCGCACTGCCGAGAGGCTGAGGCTTTCGAGCAAGGCCTCGCGGTTGGTGAAAAAAGTGTGGGCTTCGGCGATGGCGCTGCTCATGTAGCCGCGGCGCTGGGAGATGTCGTTGTTGAAAGTCGACAGCAGAAAGGTATACACCCCGCTGAAGATGCCGATAAGCAGCACGGTCGCAAAAATACGCAGCAGCCTTCTGGCTGCTTCGGGTCGGGAGAGGACGGGGTTGATCTGCAGCAGGTAACTTTTCAATCGCATCGGCGCACTGTAGAGACCCGCGTGCGCCAAGGGCATAAGACGATCCTTAAAATTCGCCTACTTGTAATACATATCTACCACCACGGCGGCGTCGAAGGCGCCGGGGAGCGGCAGGGTGCGCCATTTCAGGTCGGCGCGAAATTCATCGTGGCTCTGGCCCAGGCCCATCAGTTCCTGCAGGGTGAACCACGCGTTGAACGGCAGTTGCTGCTGGCTCTCGGCGCGCGACAACGAAATGCCCACCGAATTGTTGTTGTCCGGCACCAGCAAGCCGTTGCTCACGCTGCCGCCGCCCGCCGTGGTCGCGAAGCGCGCACTGACGGTGTAGGGCGTGTCGCAGCCCTTGCGCAGGTTCAGGCTGAAGTTGGCGCTGCTGGCGACTTCGCCGATCGAGGCTTTGCGCGACGGTGTCGGGAAGTTGACCACGCTGGGGGTGATGGTCAGCTCGGGCGTGCAGGGCACGAAGCGGATGCCGTTCATGCCGGTGACCACATAGTTGAAGTTGCTGTTGGGCCGCGAGTTGAGACCGCGTACGCCGTCCAGCTGGAACACCCGGTAAGAGGTCAGGGTACTGGCCTGGCCACTCGGTGGGGTAGGGTCGTATTTTTCGATGAACACGCTGAAGTTGAGGGTGAAGCGCGCCTTGTCCCAGCCCACGCAGTTGCCCAGGTTGCAGCCACGGTCGGAATAGAACCCGGTGCCGACTTTGCCGCTGCTTTGGGTAATCGGCTGGTTGTTGTAACGAATGCCCACGCGGATACCGGTGCCGATGCTCACGTTGGCCGGGTTGACGTAGAAATACACTTCCTCGCGGCCATGGTTGTAGTCGTCCTTGCAGATCACATTGGTCGAGCGCGGGCCGGATTCCCAGATGATGCTGCCGTTGGGGGCATCGGCAGCCACCGCCAGCGCGGTGCCCAGCGCCTCCTCGGTGATGATCGAGTTGGTGCCGTCCTCGCGGCAGGCCAGCGCATGGCTGGTGGCGGGCAACACGGCACAGGCCCACAGCAGCAGGGGCAGGAAACGTTTGGTCGGTGACATAGGTGCAAGTACCCCGCGATCGGTCATTTGAGCAGTGCGCTACGGCGCGCCTGCAGGCCGATATCGTTGATTTCGGTGAAGTGGAGGGTGGTGCCGGCGGCCAGCGGGCTCGGCGTGTCCAGGGTTTTGCGCTCGTGGGGCTTGAGCAACAGGTAGTCGCTGAGCGCCTGGCTGTCGGTCTGCACGTCCACCAGCGACAGGTGAAATGCGCTGGGATTGCTGACCGTCACGCTGCCCCCGTCGTTGCGGCTCCAGACCAACTGCTGCACCGCCTCGCTTGATCCCCCCTTGAGCGCGGGCGGGCGATACAACAGCTTGAGCCGTTGGCGGATTGCGAACTGCACGCTGTTGGAGTCCTGCGGCTTGAGCGGAATTTCCATGACGTTGAGCCAGAGCAGCGACTCGCGATCGGTCGGCAAGCCCTCGCCGGCATACAGGATGCGCAGCCGGTGGTGCTCGCCGGCGCCCAGTTGTACCAGCGGCTCGGTGGCGGCGAACGGCACGGTGCGCCCGCTTGCATCGTCCTCGCCGGTGATCCAGGTCTGCACCACTACTTCACGCGGCGCCTGGTTGACCACGCCGAGGGTGGCTTCCCTGTCCTGGCCGAAATAGATCAGGCGCGTGCCCTCGATCTTCAACGCCGCATTGACGGGACGTGATGCGAGGGCCAGCAAGGCGCAGGCTAAAAACACCATTCTGAGTAGAAACATGAGCACGGGCGAATCCAGGGGAGCGTGAGGGACGCGGCCCATGGTAGGGGCAGGGCAGTGCGAGGGCTTTGAGGCGATTCTTAAAAGTGCGTGGGTGGAGCGGCTACCGTTTCAGAATCGCCTTAAAGTCAGGTTTGCTGGCTGACGGTTAACGTATTCAGCGTTGAATGATCGACGCGGATGCCCAACTGTCAGGTTTACCTATGTCCAATAAAGCGTTACGCCTTCTGATTGCCGATGCAGACCTGCTGCAACGGATCAAGATCGAGAAAATGCTCAACCAGCTGGGCTATTACCGCATCGCCCCGCTGAGCACGTTCGACGAGCTGCAGGCCTTGACGCGCTCGGGCACGGTGGCGTTCGACCTGTTGATCATCAACACGGCGCTGGTGTGCGCGCGGCCATTCAACCTGCTGAAGTACTGCCATGACAACCCGCTGATCCGCCACGCGCTGATCTATGACGGGCAATGCGTGCAGGGGTCGGTGGTGTCGGTGTCGGTGAGCCAGACGTTGCATTTGTCGCTGTCGCAGTCGCCGGACTTCAACTCGTTGCGCCGCTGCATGGAAATTATCGACCCGCAGCATTGCGCGCCAGCCGTCGAGCGGCCGATGTTGCGCGCCGTCGACGGTCGGCTGCTGTCGCCCACGATGACCCCGCGCGCTCACTATCCGCAGGATTCGGCGGTGGTGGCGTGCGCGGTCGGGCTGTCGCCCAAGCGCTGATCAACCCGCCAGGCTCAGGCGGATCGGCACCGATTTGGCCGCCGGCACCTTGCTGCGTTCGGCATGGTGCCAGAGCGGCACCAGCGGGTTGCATTCAGGGTAATACGCCGCGGCGCAGCCTTCGGGAATGTCATAGGCGACGATCTCCAGCGGCCCCACCTGGCGCTTGACCTCCGGCTCTATGGCGGTAGTCAGCATCACGCCCTGGCCATTCTCGAAGCCCAGCCGCGCGATATCGTTGCGGTGCATGAAAATCACCTCGCGCGTGCCGCTGATACCGCGAAAGCGATCCTCGTAGCCATAAATGGTGGTGTTGAATTGATCGTTGCTGCGCAGCGTCATCAACTGCAGCACATCGCGTGGCAGCACCTCGGGATTGACGTCGTCATCTTCGTTGAGGGTGCTGGGCAGCACGAATTGTGCCTTGCCGCTGTGGGTCAGCCACTCACGCCGGGCGACCGCGATGGGGCGGTGGAAACCACCCGGTTCGGCCATGCGGGTTTCCATGTCGTGGAAGATCTGCGGGTAGATTGCGCCAATGGCGGTGCGCACCTGCGAGTAGTCGGCGCTCCAGCCTTGCCAGTCAATCTTGCTACCGGCCGGCAAGGTCGCCAGGGCCAGGCCGGCGACGATGCTGGCCTCGGCTCGCACCTGCGGGCCGACCGGTTCCGCGCTGCCGCGCCAGCCGTGGATGCAACCGGTGCTGTCCTCGGTGGCCCAGGTCTGGGCGACGCCGTTCTGCCGGTCGATCTCGATGCGCCCCAGGCACGGCAGCAGCCATTGGTGGGCTGCAGGCAACAAGTGCGTGCGGTTGAGCTTGGTCGCGATCTGCACGTTGAGTTGCAGCGTCTGCCAGGCCGGTTCCATGCGCGAGGTATCCGGGATCGCGCGCAGGAAGTTGCCGCCCAGCCCGATAAAACCGCGCACGCGCCCGGCGAGGATGCCTTCGCAGGCGTCAACGGTGCACAGGCCCATCTGCTCGGGCACCTTGAAGCCGAAGTGCTGTTCGATCAATTCGACCGGGACTTTCTTCGGGTCTTCGGTAATGCCGACGGTGCGTTGGCCTTGCACGTTGGAGTGGCCACGCACCGGGCAAATCCCGGCGCCCGGCTTGCCGAAGTTGCCGCGCATCAGCAACAGGTTCACCAGCATCTGCACGTTCTGCACCCCGTGGCGATGCTGGGTGAGGCCCATGCCATAGATCATCATCACCCGCTCGCTGCGCGCATACACCTGCGCGGCCGCCTCCAGGGCGCTGCGGCTCAGGCCGGACTGGCACTCGACAGTCTGCCATTGGCAAGCCCGTACCAGCGCCGCGAAGGCCTCAAAACCCTGGGTGTGCTGGGCAATAAAGGTGTGATCGAGCACCGCCGCGCGCCCCTCGCGCTGCGCCTGGTCGTCCATCTCCAGCAGCACCTTGGCCAAGCCGAGCAGGGCGGCGCTATCGCCGCCAATCGCTACCTGGTGGTATTGCGTGCTGATCACGGTGGATTCCGGCGTGAGCATTTCTATCGGCGACTGCGGATTGACGAAGCGCTCCAGCCCGCGCTCACGCAGCGGGTTGAAGGTGATGATCGGCACGTCGCGTTTGCGCGCATCCTGCAGTTGATGAAGCATGCGTGGGGCGTTGCTGCCGACGTTCTGGCCAAAGAAAAACAGGCAGTCGGTGTGTTCGAAATCTTCCAGGGTCACGCTGCCGACCGGTACGCCGATGCTTTCCTGCAGCCCCACCGAGGTGCTCTCGTGGCACATGTTCGAACTGTCGGGCAGGTTGTTGGTGCCGTAGGCCCGGGCGAACAGTTGGTACATGAACGAGGTTTCCAGCGACGCGCGCCCGGAGGCGTAGAACACCACGCTGTCGGGTTGCATCGTCTGCAACTGCGCGCCGATCTCGCGGTATGCCTGCTCCCAGGTAGTCTCCTGGTAGCGGTCGGTGGCCGGATCGTAGCGCAGCGGGTGGGTCAGCCGCCCGTGTTGCTCCAGGTCGTAATCCGACCATTGGCGCAGTTCGCTGAGGGTGTGCTCGGCGAAGAACGCCGGCGAGGTCTTCAGCGAGGTCAACTCCCAGGCCGTGGCCTTCGCGCCGTTCTCGCAAAACTCCAGTGCGTGCGGCTTGCCCGGCTTGGCCCAGGCACAGCTGACACAGGCAAAGCCGTCCGGCTTGTTCTGTTTCATCAGCGCGCGCGGGCCCTTGGCGAAAGCCTGCTCGCGCCACAGGATTTTCATTACCGACTGCGCCGAGCCCCAGCCGCCGCTCGCATGGGTGTAGGGGTGAAAGTGGGCTTTTGGATAGATCAGCATGGCGGCACCCGGGTGCTATCAGGAGGAATAAGGCTGTGACGAATGCGCGCTGCAAAAGGTTCGAGCTGATCTCCGGACGGTAGGCGGCCACCGCTCGTCCGACGTCATGCCGATTTGTTGAACATCCATTTGATTGCCCCGGACCTATGAATCACCACGCCTGGATTTTTTTCGGCGTGCCTGACTATTAGAAAAAAGCCTGCCGTGAACCCTATGCCGAGCGGAGAGATACCTGATGAACGACCTACCTGTAGTCAATTCAGTGCGTGCGCCGTTGCCCTTTGAAGCGTCCTTCGAACAGATCCCGGAAGATGAAGCGCAGACCGGCGCGGAGCTGGCCGAAGCCCTTCACGGCATTATGCAGACCACGTTTCGCGACAGTGGACACGCCACCCGTAGTGTCCACGCCAAGGGCCACGGTTTGTTGCGCGGGCACATCACGGTGCTGGATAACCTGCCGGCCGAACTGGCCCAGGGCGCCTTCGCCAAGCCGGTGACACTGCCGGTGTTCATGCGCTTTTCGACCAACCCTGGCGACATCCTCGATGACAAGGTGTCCACCCCGCGCGGGCTGGCGGTCAAGATCGTCGGCGTCGAGGGTGCGCGCCTGCCGGGCAGCGATGGCGAGGTGACGCAGGATTTCGTCATGCAAAACGCCAAGGCCTTCACCGCCGCGACGCCGAAGGATTTCCTCAAGACCCTGAAGTTATTGGCCAAGACTACCGACAAGGCCCCCGGCATGAAGAAAGCCTTGTCGGCAGTGCTGCGCGGTGTGGAGGCGACGCTGGAGTCGCTCGGTGGCGAAAGCGGTACCCTGAAGAGCCTGGGCGGCCACCCGCAGACGCATATCCTCGGCGAGAGTTTTTCCAGCGTCGTGCCGATGCTCTACGGGCCTTACTACGCCAAGGTCGCGGTGGTGCCGGTGTCGTCGAACCTGACGGCGCTGACCGACTTGCACGTGGATTTCGGTGGCAACCCCGACGGCCTGCGTGCAGCGGTCGAAGCCTACTTTGCCCAAAGCGGCGGCAGTTGGGAGGTGCGCGTCCAGCTGGCCACCGACCTGGAAAAAATGCCCATCGAGGACGCCTCGGTGCAGTGGCCTGAAGACCTCAGCCCGTATGTGACCGTGGCGCGCATCGACCTTGCACCGCAAGCGGCCTGGAGCCCGGAAAATGTGCAGCAGATCGACGATGGCATGGCCTTCAGTCCGTGGCACGGGCTGGCGGCGCATCGGCCCCTGGGCGGGGTGATGCGGGTGCGCAAGCCCGCTTATGAGATGTCGTCCGGGTTCCGGGCCGAGCACAACGGCTGCCCGATCCATGAGCCACGGCCGTCAGCCACGCCATAACGGCCGTCGTTGATCATCCAGCGTCCAATGCGGCTGGCGGGGTGAGAGACACACGCCGCCAACCCAGCGCACGTCGCTGGCATGGTCCAGCCAATAGGCATCGCCCTGCAGTACCGCGTGGCCCAACGCGGTGAGTGTCAACGGGCGGCGAGGCCATGGCTGGTCGGTGCCGGTCTCGATCAGCAACGGCTGCTCGGCGTCGATCAATGGGCGCAGCAGCGCGTGGAACATCATGTCGCCCAGGAACGGCAGCGGCTCACGCTTGGCCATCAACTCGGCGAACACCCGGCCGAAAGGCACCGGTCCAGCCTCGGCGATGTAGCTCAGCGATAACTGTTCGGTGAGTGACAGACCGTTGTGCTGGCTGGGCAACTCCTGCAACTGACGCAGTAGCGCCGGCGCGAGAAAGGGCAGGGAAGGGTGATTGCCGTGCGCCAGTTCGGCGAGGGTGACGGGCGAGTTGTCGCAGTACGCCGACCACACCTGTCTGGCCAATTGCACCGCGTCATCGTCGATCAGCCGGCGCTGCGGCCATAGCCACGCCAGGACGTCAGGCGCCAGTTGGCCGATGCCGATGAAGCGCTCGACGCCCGCAATGCGGCCCACCTCGATCAGCTCCAGCTTGCGCGGCGCGTGTTCCAGACTTGCCAGTGTGCGGACCAGGAACAGCTGGTCATAGGCGTCCGCCTCGCACCACAGCACGCTGTGATCGGCGCCGGCCAAGGCATTCAGCTGTTGGTATTCATCGTCCACGCGGCGCGCTGTCTCGGCGTGGTCCAAGGCAAAGGCCTGGCTGATGAAGGCGCTGCGCAGCGCGCGGAATGTTTCATCCGGCACATCACGCACCGGGCCCATGCATAACGGGTCGGTGAGCATCCGGAACTGGCCCTTGAACCCGGCCAGTTGCAGGCTATGGGCGATGTCATTGCCACAGCGCCAATGGGTGGTGCGCGCTTCATCGCTGGCGGTGAAGTCGGGGTGCTGCGCGGCGAAGTCGATGGCATCGATATGCGCCTTGAGCCTGGGCCAACTGCTGAAGCCCAGCTGTTTGGCGATCGTCCATTGGGCCTGGGACAAAGTCGCGTGCGGGTCTTGGGTTTTCAGGCGCGGCAACAGTTCCTTGGCGCGCTTGCGCTGCTGCTCAAGGTTGAGGCGGCCATCGGTGTTGAAGTGTTGGGACATACGATCTCCTTGCACAGACCTTTTCCGCTTTAAGGCTGGGGAGTCGTAGAAAAAAGGAGGTTGCAGTGTCTTGGGCGCAGCCCTTTCCGCGGAAGGTGGCGTAGAGAGCGCCAGGCGGGAAATATAGGCAGCATTGCCGTTCACTGCAACCCTCAAGAGGGGGGCGCGAGCATGCCCGCGCCCACATTCAGGCCAGCTTACTTGTCCTTGCGCGCGTCCATGGTCTTTTGATGCTCGGCCAGGAACGGCTGTTCTGCCGGGTCAAAACGGTCGATGCCCGCAGTAAACCGGTGCCAGTACGGGTACAACGGCTGGCGACGGGTCACGGCCTCGATGCGCGAGGATTGCTCCTCAGTGAGCTTCAATTCGGTCGCCGCAAGGTTGTCGCGCAGGTGTTCTTCGGTACCTGCGCCGACGATCAACGAGGTGATCCCTGGGCGATCCTTGAGCCAGGCCAGGCATGTGCGGGCCACCGAGACCCCATGCTCGTCGCCGACGGCAGCAAGGGTTTCGATGATATCCAGCGCGCGCTCCTGGTCATGCACGTAGGGTTCCGGCCAGCCGCTGCCCTGGCGGGTATTGGCCGGTGGCTGGTGTCCGCGCCGGGTCGAGCCGGTCAGCAAACCTTCGCCCATCGGGCCCCACACCAGGGTGCCGATGGACTGGTCCAGCGCCATTGGCAGCAACTCATACTCGGCCTCGCGCGATTCCGGGGTGTAATAGATCTGCTGGGTGATGGGCTTGAGCATGCCGTGTAATTCGGCTTTGCCCAAGGTTTTCATCATTTGCCAGGCGGTGAAGTTGCTGGTGCCGAAGTAGCGGATCTTGCCCGATCCCACCAACAGCCGCAGGGCTTCGAGGGTTTCCTCGATGGGCGTCATGCCGTCCCAGTTGTGCAATTGATAGAGGTCGATATGGTCGGTGCCCAGGCGCTTCAGGCTGGCTTCGCATGCGCGGATCAGGTGATAGCGCGACGAGCCGGAGTTGTTCGGGTTCTTGTCCACCGGGCTGCGGCCTTTGGTCGCCAGCAGGATGTCGTTGCGCTTGTCGCCCAAGGCCTTGCCGACCACTTCTTCGGCCAGGCCGTGGGAGTAGAGGTCGGCGGTATCGACCATATTCACCCCGGCGTCGAACGCGATGTCGAACATGCGCTTGGCCTGGGGCACGTCCACCGAGCCGCATTTTTCGAACTCGGCACGACCGCCAAACGGCACGGTGCCCAGGATGATTTCGGATACCAGCAGGCCGGAATGGCCCAGTTGTCGGTACTGCATGTCGCCTCCTGTTTACGTTGCACGTGAAGGTGTGAACGACGTGGCTGGCGATAGTTTGAATTTTTTCATGAAATCTTCCCGCGTGTGCCGCACCATTGCGTCTGGCAGGATTTACGAGGAACCCCGCGTCCATGAGCGCATTGATACAAACCCGCGCCCTCACGCGCGTGGATGAACGCCGCCAGGTGGCCTTGCTGCAACCCACGGATTTCACCTTGCACGCCGGCGACCGCGTGTCGATCACCGGTTCGTCCGGCTCCGGCAAAAGTGTGTTCCTGCGCGCCCTGGCGTTGCTGGATACGCCGACCTCGGGGCAGATCCTGTGGAACGGCCAGCCGATCGCCAATGCGCAGATTCCCCATTACCGCAGCCACATCAGCTACCTGTCGCAACGCCCGGCGCTGCTCGAAGGCACGGTGGAAGACAACCTGCGTTTCCCGTTCAGCCTCAAGACCCTGCGCAAGCGCCACTTTGACCGCGCCTCAGTCATCACGCTGCTGGAGCATGCGGGCAAGGCGCCGGACTTCCTGGCCAAGCACGCGCTGGACTTGTCCGGCGGTGAATCCCAGGTGGTGTCGCTGATCCGCACCCTGCAACTCGACCCCGAAGTGCTGTTGCTGGACGAGCCCACCGCCGCCCTCGACCCGGCATCTTCGCGTGACGTCGAAGCGCTCATCGACGCCTGGTTCGCCGCGGACAACGCGCGCGCTTACGTCTGGGTGTCCCACGATCTCGACCAGGCCCGGCGCATGAGTGACATCCACTTGCAGATGAGCGCAGGCGTGCTGGATGGAGCGGCCCAGCCATGAATTATCAGAACCTCACGGCCCTGGACATGGGCATCGCCGCCTCGCTGATCCTGATCAATGGCGCGCTGTCAGTGCTGTTGCGCCTGGGCCTGGGCCGACAGTTGCTGTGGGCGGCGGTACGCACCGTGGTGCAACTGTTGGCGATCGGTTACCTGCTGGGGTGGGTGTTCGAGTTTGCCTACTGGTACGTGGTGCTGCCGTTGATGTGCGCGATGACCTTGATCGCCGGCCTCTCGGCCGCCGGCCGTGGACGCCGCACGTATTGCGGGCAGCGCGTCGACAGCATCCTGTCGGTGTGGGGCAGTTCCTGGCTGGTGACGGCGGTGGGGCTGTTCGCGGTGATTCGCATCCATCCCTGGTACGAGCCGCAGTACGCGATTCCGATCCTGGGAATGATCCTCGGCAACACCCTGACCGGCGTGTCCCTGGGCATCGAGCGCATGACCCAGGAACTGACCTCGGGCCGCAACACCATCGAGATGATCCTCGCCCTCGGCGGCTCGCGTTGGGAAGCCGCGCAGGAAGCGATCCGCCAGGCAGTGCGCGCCGGCATGATCCCGACGCTGAACCAGATGACCGTGGTCGGCATCGTCAGCCTGCCTGGCATGATGACCGGCCAGGTGCTGGCGGGGGAAAGCCCGGTGGATGCGGTGCGGTATCAGATCGTGATCATGTTCCTGATCGCCGCATCGTCGGCGCTGGGCACGGTGGGGGCGGTGCTGCTCACCTACCGACGGCTGTTCTCCACCAGCCACCGGTTTTTGCGTGATCGGTTGCAAGAGCGCTGAGTGCGGGCTGGTTGTCGTGGGCACGCTTGTTGTGGCGAGCGGGCCTGTTGTGGTGAGCGGGCTTGCCCCGCGTTGGGTGGCGAAGCCGCCCTAAAACCATCCAGCGCGTTGTGTCTGACGGAATGCGGCGGTCTTATTGGGACCGCTTCGCGCTCCAACGCGGGGCAAGCCCGCTCGCCACAATAAGCAAGCCCGCTCACCACAGTTTCACTTTCAGCCACAATCTCATTCCCTGCCACAATCTCACTTTCAGCCACAATCCCATTCCCAGCTCCAACCCTCACAACGACGCAGTAATTCCCCCGTCCACATAAAGAATATGCCCGTTGACGAAGCTCGCGGCGTCGCTGGCGAGGAACACGGCGGCGCCGGCCAGTTCGGCCACGTCGCCCCAGCGGCGGCTCGGGGTGCGCTGCACCAGCCAGTCGCTGAATTCGGGGTGGGTCACCAGGTTGGCGTTCAGTTCGGTCTTGAAGTAACCGGGGCCGATGCCATTCACGGTCAACCCATGCGGGCCCCAGTCGATGGCCATGCCCTTGGTGAGCATCTTCAACGCGCCCTTGCTCGCCGCATACGGCGCGATGCCCGGGCGGCCCAGTTCACTTTGCACCGAGCAGATATTGATGATGCGCCCACGCTGGCGCGCGATCATCGCCCGCGCCACGGCCTGGCCAACCAGAAACGCGCTGTCGAGGTTGGTGCTTATCAATTCGCGCCAGTGCTGCTCGCTGTAGTCTTCGAGCGGCCCTCGACGCTGCATGCCGGCGTTGTTGACGAGGATTTCCAGCGGGCCGAGGCGCTCCTCGATATCCGCCACCGCGGCCTGGATCGCCGCGCTGTCGGTGACATCGAATGCCTGGGTGTGCACCTCCAGGCCTTCCAGCGTGAGCATCGCGGCTGCATCGCACAAGTTGCCGCGATTGCGTCCGTTGAGCACCACCCGTGCGCCGGCCTGGGCCAGCCCGCGCGCAATGGCCAGGCCGATACCGGCGCTGGAACCGGTGACCAGCGCGAGCCGGCCATCCAGGCGGAAGTTGTCTAAAACACTGTGCATGGAACCGTTCTCCGAACGCGCGGGTGATAACCAAACAGGGCTTGATGGGCTTAACTTCGCTGCAATCCAGGGGGTAGGTCCAATGTTCATTTATGATCTTCTGATCAATATCGGTGATCACCAGGGTAGGGTATGGAGCTCAAACACTTGCGGGCCTTTGTGGTGCTCGCCCAGGAGTTGCATTTCGGTCGGGCGGCAGCGCAGCTGTCGATTGTGCAACCGGCGCTGAGCATGCAGATCAAGTTGCTCGAAAGCGGCCTCGGCGTGCGCCTGCTCGACCGCAATCGCCACTCGGTGGCGTTGACCGAAGCCGGTCGCGTGTTCCTGCCGGAAGCCCAGGCCACCTTGCACCAGGCGACGCGGGCGGCGGATGCGGCGCGCGCCTCCAGCCGTGGCGAGATCGGCCGGGTGCGCCTGGGGTTTGTGTCCTCGGTACTCCCGCAGTGGTTGCCCGAGCTGATCCGCGCGGTGCACCAGCGTTACCCGCGCCTCGAGCTGGAACTCAAGGACATGCCCGGCCCCGACCAGGCCATCGCACTGAAGAACGGCCTGCTGGATTTCGGCCTGATGCGCCTGCCGGCCGCGCACCCGGGGATACAGACCCGCGCGGTGTTGCACGAGAGTTTCTGCGTGGCGTTGCCCGTGGATCACCCGCTGGCGGCGCAGGCGTCCATCCAGCCCGCCGACCTGCTCGATGTGCCGGTGTATATCCTCGCGCGGCGCTATGCCCCGGGCTTCTACGATGAGTTTATCCAGGCGCTGGGGATTCCCCTGCAGATCGCCTCGGAGCTGGGCGAGTTCACCACCATGCTCGCGCTGGTCTGCGCCGGGTTGGGTGTTGGCGTGCTGCCGGTGCAAGCGACGCGGGCCCTACCGGCCAATTGCGTATCTCGGCCTCTGCAACTGGGTGGGTTCGAGACCAGCACGGGGCTGGCCTGGACCGCGTTGGACAGCGCGGTCAAGCGCACGCTGTTCGATCTGATCGTCGATTTGTTTGGTGAGTGATTGTTTCACCGGGTGAAATGCTGGATTGTAAAACCTGGTGATTCCATCGACCCGGACAGCGATGGAACATGCGGTGTGTCGAACCCCTCTTTCGGAGCCTTCCATGTCCCAGCCTGCGATCAAACTCTACGGTTTTCCATTGTCCGGCCACACTCATCGGGTCGAGCTGATGCTGTCCCTGCTGGGCTTGCCCAGTGAATTCATTCTGGTCGACCTCAAGCAGGGCGCGCACAAAGCGCCTGAATTCGTCGCGACCCTCAATAGCTTCGGCCAGGTGCCGGCGATTGACGACAACGGCACGGTGCTGGCGGACTCCAACGCGATCCTGGTGTACCTCGCGAGCACCTACGGCAAAGGCCAATGGCTGCCGAGCGATCCCGTAGGCCAGGCGCGCGTCCAGCGCTGGCTGTCTGCCGCCGCCGGACAACTGCATGCCGGCCCCGCTGCGGCACGCCTGGCCCTGGTGTTTGGTGCCCAGGTCGATACCGACACCGCGATCAGCCGTTCCCACGCCTTGCTGCAGTTGGTGGAGCAGCAATTGCGCCACAGCCGCTTCCTGGCCAGCGAACAGCCGAGCATTGCCGACGTAGCCTTCTACACCTACGTGGCCCACGCGCCGGAAGGCAATGTGTCGCTGGACGACTACCCTCATGTACGCGCCTGGCTCGCCAGCATTGAAGCGTTACCGGGGTTTGTCGGCATGCCGCGCACGGCGGTGGGGCTGCAATCACACTGATTTTCACGAGGCCTGTCGATGGACCGATTCCATGAAATGCAGGTGTTCCTGGCGGTGGCCGAGGAGGAGGGCTTTGCCGCCGCCGCGCGCCGCCTCAACACCTCGCCACCCAGCGTGACCCGCGCCATTGCCGCCATGGAAGCGCGGATCGGCACGCAGTTGCTTGCGCGCACCACCCGCAGCCTGCACCTGACGGAAGCGGGCCAGCGTTACCTGGAAGACTGTCGGCGCATCCTGGCTGAACTCGACGAGGCTGAGGAAGCGGCGGCGGGCAGTTATACGATTCCCTGCGGCCACCTGACGGTGACCGCGCCGGTGTTGTTCGGCGAGCTGTATGTCGCACCGGCGCTGGGGGAATATCTCGACCGTTTTGCGCAGGTGAGTATCAATGCGCTGCTGGTCGATCGCGTGGTCAATATGCTCGACGAAGGTGTCGACGTGGCCGTGCGCATCGGCCATCTGCAGGAGCCGGGGCAGCAGGCGATCAAGGTCGGTGAGGTGCGCCGCGTGGTGTGTGCGGCGCCGGCTTACCTGGAGCAGTACGGCCGGCCCCGGCACCCCTCGCAGTTGCGCGATGCGAAGATTGCGACCTCGTCTTCCAGTCAACTGGTCAGCGAATGGCGATTTGTCGAGGATGGCCAGCCACTGACCGTGCCGATTGAGCCGCGCCTGGTGGTGACGGCGAACAATGCGGCGATCAACCTGGCGAGGCAGGGCTGGGGCATGACGCGGGTGCTGTCCTATCAAGTCGCCGCAGCGGTGGCGGCCGGTGAGCTGGAGATTGTCCTCGAGGCTTTCGAGCCCGCGGCGCTGCCGATCCAGGTGGTGTTCCAGAAAAGCCCGCGAGTGCCGGCCAAGATCAACACTTTCGTGGATTTCCTCACCCACCGCCTGGGCCAGGACGCAGCCCTGAATCCGGCGATTAAACGGCGCGGATGATGGAGCGATACCGCGATATGCAGCTGTTCGCCGCGCTGGCCGGGCACCCGAGCCTGGCCTCGGCGGCGCGCAGTGTCGCGGTGTCCGGCCCGACCCTGATGCGCGCGGTCGCCCGCCTGGAAGCCCGCCTGCGCGTGGCGTTGCTGGAGCGCAGTACACGCGGCGTCAGCCTGACCGAGGCAGGCCAGGCCTACCTGGCCGACTGCGTGCGCCTGCTTGCCGCCGTGGACGCTGCACAGGCTTCGGCCAAGGGCATGCACGATCAGGCCCAGGGTTATTTGCGCGTGTTCCTGCCGCTGCTCTTCAGCCGTTATGTGATGGCGCCCGTGTTGGCCGGTTATATGGATCGCTACCCCGACGTGCACCTGGTGGCGCACTACCACGACTATTACCCCAACCTGCACGAAGAGGGGCTGGACGTGGCGATTTTGGTGGGCGAGCTGCCCAGTTCATCCCTGGTTGCGCGACCGGTCGGGCACGTGCGGCCGATCCTGTGTGCCAGCCCCGGCTACCTCGCTGCCCATGGCGAGCCGCGGCACCCGGACGCGCTGAAGCAGCATCGACTGATCGCCAGCACCGACCCGGTCGATTGGGCCTTCAAAGGCGGCCCGCTCAAGGCGCGTGCGCGCTTGAGGTGCACCACGGTGCAAGGCGCGATCAATGCGGCCGTGCAGGGGGCGGGGCTGATTCGCTGCCTGAGCTATCCCGTGCATGAGCACCTCCTCAGCGGCGAGCTGTGTCGTGTACTGCCGGACTATGAGCCGCCGCCGTTGCCGGTGCATGTGGTGTACCGCGACGGCCGCCATGCGCCGATGCGCGTGCGCAGTTTTGTCGACCATTGCGTGGCGGCGCTGCGGGGGCATCCGGCATTTCAGTTGGTGTAACAGTCGATTGCCCGGCGTGGGCATTCTCGTGTGGGGTGCCAGCGCGCACCATCGGCGTATCCACTCGGAGGTGAGCAGCATGAACCCCATCGAACATTCCCCCTGGCATGCCGGCGAACGGTATCTCCAGCACAACGCCGGCGCCGCCGAACGCATGGCCGTGGTCGGGCCCAAGGTGATCCGCGATCACTTGCCGGAGCAGCATCGGGACTTCTATCCCCTGTTGCCGTACCTGGTGCTCGGTGTGGTGGATGAACAAGGGCTTCCCTGGGCGACGATGATCGAAGCCGCGCCAGGGTTCGCGCATTCACCCGACCCGCAGACCTTGCAGATCGACAGCGTGCCGTCCGTGAGCGACCCCGCCCGTGCTGCGTTGCATCGCGGCGCCAGCGTGGGCGTGCTTGGCATCGACCTGAACACACGCCGACGCAACCGCCTGAATGGCCGGATCGGCAGCCTGGGGCACGAGGGTTTTTCGATCGAGGTGGTCCACACCTACGGCAACTGCCCCAAATACATCCAGCTACGGCCGGTGGTTGGCGTCGCACGTAGACCCGACACGCGGGTCGAGCGCCTCGACGGCCTGGATGCCGCGGCCCACGCAATGATCCGCAACGCCGACACGTTCTTCGTCGCCAGCTACGTCGACGTCGCCGGCGAACGCTCGGTGGACGTGTCCCATCGCGGCGGCTACCGCGGCTTTGTGCACGTGGAAGGTAATCGGCTGACCATCCCCGACTTCGCCGGCAACCTATTCTTCAATACCCTGGGCAACCTGCACGTGAACCCGGTGGCGGGGTTGTTGTTCATCGATTTCGAATCGGGGGACGTCCTGCAGGTCACCGGGCGCACCTCGCTGATCCTCGACGGACCGCAAGTCGCCCGCTTCGAAGGCGCGCAACGCTTGTGGACCGTCACCGTGGAGCATCTGGTGCGGCGTCCGGCAGCCCTCGCGTTGAGGTGGCGCTTCGTGGAGTTCTCGCCGCACAGCCTGGCTATGGGAAATGGGTAGCCTGGGGATTGGCATAGGAGGCTGCAGGGAACAACTGGTTGGTCATCTCGATGATCTTGTTCTGTGCGCTGATGAACTTGTCCGGACGCCCGCCACCCCAGGTCGCGTCATACAGCGCCTGGCCGACGCGGTGACCGTTTTCAAACACCTGGATGTCGGCAAAGGTCATGTACAGCGCAAAGTCCCAGCTCCAGGTGCCGATGTAGGTGGTCGACAGTGCACAGCTCGCGGGCGGACTGCCCGGCGGCAACTCGCGGGTCTGGAAACCCTTGCTGCGCAGTTGCGCGGTGTAGGTGCTGTTGAACCCGCTGCGCAGGCCTGCGGCGGGAATCATGCAGATTTCAGCGGATTGGGCAGGTGACAAGGCCACCGGGGTAACGGTCTGCGTAATGCTGCACCCCGAGAGGAAAAGGGCGGTCAGCACAACAGCGGAAGCAGATAGCGGGCGCATAGGGACTGTCCATGTCTTGAGTGGTGGCTTAATGATAGCTGATCCCTTGCAGGAGCCCGGCTTGCCGGCGAATGCATCAGGGTCGCTATCGCCAGCAAGCGCGATGGCCCTTCGTGGGCTCAAGGCATTCGTGCCCTGCGGTTAAAACTCAATTGCGCCATCGCCGGTGTTTACCCCCGGGTCATCAGGCAATACTCCGTCGGGATTTTTCCCGAGGTTTCAAGCATGAACAACCCGAGCCGACTGGCGCTCCTGATCACTGCTGCGGCGGTTCTGACTGCCTGTGGCGAATCGTCCAAGCTGCCCTTCCAGGCCGGTGTCGGCCCCACGCCCCAACTGCCGGAGCCCAGCACTTCGTTGATGCCCACGCTCAAGGTGTCCAAGGCCGTGGGCTGGCCCGAGCAGGTGCAGCCGCGTGCCCCCGAAGGCTTCACCGTCACCGCCCTGGCCGACCATCTCGACCACCCGCGTTGGGTCTACACCTTGCCCAACGGCGATGTGCTGGTCGCCGAAAGCAATCACCCGCCGATGCCAGAAGGCGCGACCGATGGAGGTAGCGGCTTGATCGCCTGGGCCCGCCGCACCGCGATGGGCATCGTCATGGGCCGCGTCGGCGCGGATACGCCGAGCGCCAACCGCATCACCCTGCTGCGCGATGCCGATCACGATGGGCATGCCGAGGTGCGCAGCGAGTTCCTCACCGGCCTCGCGTCGCCCTTCGGCATGGCACTGGTGGGCGATGAGTTGTACATCGCCAATGCCGACGCGGTGGTCAAGGTGCCCTATACCCCCGGCCAGACGCACATCGACGCCACCCCGGTGCACGTCACTGACCTGCCGGCCGGCATCAACCACCACTGGACCAAAAACCTGCTGGCCAACCCGGAAGGCACGCGGCTCTACGTGACCGTGGGGTCCAACAGCAATGTCGGCGAAAACGGCCTCGACGCCGAAGCAGGCCGCGCGGCCATCTGGGAACTGGACATCGCCAGCGGCGCGAAACGCCTGTTTGCCAGCGGCCTGCGCAACCCCAACGGCCTGGCGTGGAAACCCGGCTCCACGCAGCTGTGGACGGTGGTCAACGAACGCGACGAAATCGGCAGCGACCTCGTACCCGACTACCTCACCTCGGTGCAGGACGGCGCCTTCTACGGCTGGCCGTGGAGCTACTACGGTGCCCACGTCGACATCCGCGTGCAGCCGCCACGCCCGGACAAAGTCGCCCAGGCCATCGCCCCCGACTACGCCCTCGGCACCCACGTCGCGCCGCTGGGCCTGACCTTTTCCGACGCCCGCAGCATGCCGGCGGCGTTTGCCGATGGCGTGTTCGTCGGCGAGCACGGCTCGTGGAACCGCAACCCGCAGGCGGGCTACAAAGTGGTGTTTATTGCCTTCAAGGACGGCCAGCCAACGGGCACACCGGTGGACTTCCTCACCGGCTTCCTCAATGCCGAGGGCGAAGCCCAGGGCCGTCCGGTGGGCGTGACCCTGGACGCGCAAGGCGCATTGCTGGTGGCGGATGATGTGGGGAATACGGTGTGGCGGGTGGTGCGGGACAAGCCTTGAGGCTGGGGTAGTTGCCCTGCTTAAGAATCAAGCCAGTGCTGAATGTGCGTCGTTAGCCGTTCGACACCTATGCCGCCCTTTGAAAATTCGCTGATCGCACCCACCGCGTTCTCTCTTAAGTACTCCTCGGTCTCCAGCGCAGTGATGCATGCACGGCCCGGAAGCAGCAAAAGACAGGGGTTGGGAATATTGCCGTCCACCCTGAGGCTGTCGTGGTAAATGTGCGCAGACTCCATGGCCTCCAGTACGTTGCTGCGGCCACTGCGCCATTTGGCATCGAGGATCATGCTACGGGTTTTCAGGCTCTGCTTTTGGACGAGCAGGATATCGGGGTAGCGTTCGCGAGAAAGGCTGCGTGCGAACGGCTTATTGAGTTTTGCGATCGACCGGAATCGTGCTTGGAACAGCACCTCCAGAGTGGACGCATCGGGCAGTAGGAACAGGTACGCGAGTTGAGCGTGGGGTACGGGCTTGGAGATTGGCGTAGGCTCGGCGCCTGTTAACCGCGCAATAATTGCCAGCACCTCGATGTAGCACCACGTTTCGAAAATTCCCCACGTGGGCTGACTGTGTAGTCGATCCGCCGGGTTATCGCCAGCCACTCCGGTCATCAGCGCTGCGCAGCCAAGCCGGTAGGCCTTTTGGTATCGGGGGTGGGCAGCTATTTGTGTGAGGCCACTTGCACTGGCACCGCTATCCGACACTTGGCTGAGCGTTGGGCCTTGAAGAAGACTTTGGCTAAGAGAGAAAAAACCGTCGAGGAGCTCCAGGCGACGTTCGCTGCGTGCTGCCTGGTCTTCTTTGGACCCTGCCAATGAGTGGCTGCGAACCTTGATTGCCAGATTTGCGCAGGTGACAGAGAAGCGCTTGAGCAGCGCTCGCAAGGTACGGTTTGCAGGCGTGTCGCAGGTGTGTCTCGAACTGATGCCATGGATGAGCAGATCAGTGTCATGCGTGGGGCCGCTGCCATTGAGCAACGAGACAAGTCGACGGTCCCTCAACGCGTCAGTGGGCAGTCGTCTGATTTGAGCAAGCGGAACGGGTTGGCGGGAAGCACTGAGTCTTTGATGTGGCTCGTACAATGCACGCTCCGCTGCTGTTAGAAATGCCTTTGCATACTGACGCAATCTTGCCAACAGAATAGTGTCGGCCAGCAGAGTTTTTTGAGCCCCGTTGCCGAAGCCCAGCGTCGAGGCGCACTCTCCTAATAGCAGTGCCGGGTCAAAGGTGCGCAAGGCGCCAATCATCTCGTTGAAAACTTCGACAGTTGATTTTTGCGCTTTGGCGTCAACCTGCAGTCGACAAGTTTTGACAGTGCCGCATACGGCAATGACTTCGACCGTAACGTGACCGGCATAGAAACCGGGTTGCCACTCGAAAATACCGCCTTTGGAGAGCAATTCGAGATCATCGATAATCAACCTTGAACCTTGATCAATGCTGATTTGATACCGAAGGTATTCTTCATAGCCCTCCGACAGTTCATCCGCGCTAATCGTGTTCCAAGCTTCAGTACTGTGTAAGCGGATACGTAACATAGTCACGGACGCCTACCGCCAAAACCGTGCAGAACCCGTCACCTGCAAGTCGTCCTGCATACTGCTGACTTTTTCGGCACATCGTGCCAGACCATGGGAGGTGAGACAGTCCAACACTGCGGCCAGGGCTTTCTGAAATGGCGCAATCCCTTCACCGCGAATCTTCGGCAAGACTTTGGCGTAGATAACGTCATCAAGAGCGGTTTCCAGAGACATAGCGCCCTGGTGCTGGAACGTCAAATAGTTGATGACGTCATTGATGGTCCGCCAGCCAAAATGCAAGCGCACCGGCTCAAGCGCTTTGACCAGACTCACCGTTACTTGCTTGAGTTTTGCCAGGTGCTCTGGGGGGAGTGTCGAGGCACTCCAGCCAGGAAACGCGTCGACGTCAATCTTCCAGAATTCGAGGGTGTAGGCGCGGTCGAGCACTTTGTCCGAAAGGCCGTGGGTGGTCTCATCCATATTCACTGTGCCGATAATGGCCAGGTTGGCTGGATAACGCAGTAGTTCCGGGATATGCAGGGTATCGTCGCCCAATTGGTGCAGGTCCAGATCTCCCCCTGTTTCCATCGCCGACAGGATAGGCGCGAGGTATTGCTCGGGATGTGACAGGTTCATCTCATCGAGAATGACCACATAAGGCGTTTGCGGATCCTCGCAGGCTCGCATCAAGACGTCGAGGAACGGCGTACTGCGGTAGGCACTATCACTTAGAGGGTTGACGTAACCCAGAAGCGCACCCGCGTCGTACCATCCGGGCTGGACCGGAATGACTTTTATATTAAGGGACTGCCCTGACGCGCTGGCACACAGCGCATGGGCGTAGTGAAGAGCCAACTGGGTTTTGCCAGAGCCGGATAT
Source organism: Pseudomonas aylmerensis (assembly GCF_001702265.1). Classification (GTDB taxonomy): domain Bacteria; phylum Pseudomonadota; class Gammaproteobacteria; order Pseudomonadales; family Pseudomonadaceae; genus Aquipseudomonas; species Aquipseudomonas aylmerensis. Next base: position 109,079 of record NZ_MAUE01000016.1, on the reverse strand, counting down.
GCCGGTCAACACGGCGAAGTGTCGTAGCGGATGCGACCACAAACCCGCATGAAGTTGGGCGACAAGCTGTGGGTCAAAAGCCATTTGCTGCTGGGCGGTACGTGCTTGTAGTCGGGAAAGGAGGGCGGGCCAGGCAGGCAGTACCAGGTTTTCATGTTCGTTGGCCTGCGATGGTTCGGCCAGGATCACCAAGCCCTCGGACAGTTTTTCCGGCTTCCAGGTAATCATTTCTGCCCAGCGTCTACCGCGCTCGCTCAACAGTAAATGCTTGTCGCTGTCCTGTTGCACCACCTCCATGCTCGCCAGCCAGTTGAGAATCGAGTACGGAACTGCTGGGGATGTCCAGCCAGGATGCACTGTTTGCAATAGCGCGATCAGCTCAGGCTTGCTGCTGGGTTCTCTACTTAAATGATCAATAACGTGGTCAATACCGAGTATGCGTGTCAGCAGATGGTCCGCCAATTCATCCGGTTCCTGCGTTTCCAGCAAATTCAACCCGCGTGCGTTCAGAATGTAGAGATCACCTTCGCGCTTGCAGATATCCAGTTCGCGTACGATTACGTTTTTTGCTGAAAGTATCGCTCGGTCTCCGGCGTCGGGGCTCAGCACCCTGAGAATGTCCGAAAGCTCACTGCTGGTGACACCCTCATTCAGCTCTGCAAGGATTCCCAATACGCTGGGTAAACCTCCGCCGAAGGGTGTCAATCCTTTGCGGCGCAGTGTGGCCGGCAGGGGAGATAAACCCAGTTCCGTGGGCTCAATCTTGCCTTCCTCCACGGGGTCGGTGGTTGTGTTGAGTTTTTTGTACAACAGCCATGGCAGGCACAGACGCAGTGACCATGAAACGGGTGTGTCGGTCGATTCAAGTGCGCTATCGATGCGAGCCCGAATATGTTGGTGCATTTGCACCGGATGATCTTTCGCGTCTCCGCCCAATTCCCGGTGGAGTTCAGTCAACCTTCCGACGTCAGCGATCGTTGTGTAGTGGTTTGGAAAAAACGCACACATGATTCGGTTGATCTTGAGTCTGGGCGTTCGTTTGCACAGGGCGTGCATACGTTCGCTCATCTCGTTGTACAACGACATCAACGTGCGTTGAACCAACACAGGATCATCAGGTAGCGGGGCGGAAAATTGGGTGGCGAACCACTGCACGAAGTCCGGGTCTTCAAGTGCTGGTTCAATAGTGACGTGCCCGTTACCCGTCTTGCTGAGAGCTTGGGCGTTCCACAGATGACGCAGGAACGTGCGTTCAGTGAGTTGCTCGGGTTTGCCGGCTTCGGCCTTGGCGATAAACGCCTCGACGTTTGAAGCCCATTCCAGGTTGCCTGGCAACATGGCCGGGCCCGCTAGAATCGCCTGCAAGTGAGTATTCAAAACCGCATCGTTCTCGATCTTCACGCCAACATCCTCCCTGGTGGGTGTCGATAGTATCAAAGTGATATCTCGCGAGGCATCAAATAACGTCACAAGTGTTGCGGGATGTTGAACTGTCAGATTGACGACTATTGCTGGGTTAGCCTTGTTTTCCTACTGACAACAAGGATTAGTCATGCAACGAAAGGTCATCAATCCCACGACGGTATTCAACTCCTTGCAATATGGTTTCAGCCAGGCTCTCGAAGTCCCTGACGGCCGGCGCATTCTGCTTTCCGGCCAAGTGGGCGTAGATGCCGAGGAATGCACGATCGGCCTGGGCATTGCCGAGCAGACTGCGACCGCCTTGGACAATATCGAAAAAATCCTGGCCGAGGTCGGCGGCGGCCTGGCCCACGTGGTCATGCTGCGGTTATATATCGTCGAGTCCGCACGTGAGCAGCAGGAGCCGATAGCGCAAGCGTTGCGTGAGCGTTTCCCGCACAACCCGCCGCCCTCGTCGTGGATCATCGTCAGCGGGTTGTCGTTGCCGCAATGGTTGATCGAGATCGAGGCGGAGGCAGTGATTGCGCGCAGGTGAACAAAAAAGCCATGGCAGCGTCGGCTGTGTTCTGTAGTGAGCCCGCTTGCCACACAAAAGCTTTCTTGCCACAGGGGAGCAAGCGCCAGGCCTCAGTACCGAATCATCACCGACTTGAGCTCGGTGTAGTCCTCGATGACCGCACTGCCAAACTCCCGACCAATCCCCGCAGAACGGTTGCCGCCAAACGGTACTGCGGGGTCGAGCAGGATGTTGTGACTGACGCCGGTGCAGAAGGGCATGTGCTGACAGTGCGCCAGCAACGAATGTGGGCCTTGATCGACGCCGACCCCAGCCTGGCCACCGGTGCCGCGTGTGTGGCGCTGACCGCAGACGCCGAAGGCGTGGACGCGCTGTTCGAAGCGCTCAGCCGTGAGATCAACGGCGAGCAACCGGGGCGCGCCGCCGCGCTGGAGAGCCTGACGCGCTTGATCATGATTCGCCTGCTGCGCCTGTGTGCCCATTCGCTGCCGGCGCGCCCGACAAGGCAGTCGGAATTGCGCTGACGTCCCAAGCGCCGCCCAGTGCCGTGTACAGGTTCACTTCGGCCACCAACTGCGCGAGCCGATCGATGATCAGCGCCTGCTGCGAACTGAACAGCGAACGCTGGGCATCGAGGAACGTCAGGTTGCTGTCCACGCCACTGCGGTAACGGTGTTGGGCCAGGTCGTAATAAGCCTGGTTGGCCGCGACGAAGTCGCGTTGGGCCGCGAGCTGGTCGGTGAACGTCTGGCGGGCGGCGAGGCCATCGGCGACTTCCTGGAAGGCGCTCTGGATGGATTTTTCGTACTGCGCCACGCTGATGTCTTTTTGCAGCTTGGCGTAGTCGAGGCTGGCGCGCAGGCTGCCGGCGTTGAAGATCGGCAGGTTGACCTGCGGCTGGAACGTCCAGGTGCCCGAGCCGCCCTTGAACAGCCCCGACAGTTCAGTGCTGGTGCTGCCGGCGTTGGCCGTGAGGGTGACCGACGGAAAGAACGCCGCGCGGGCTGCGCCGATATTGGCGTTGGCCGCCTGCAGCTGGTATTCGGCCTGGAGGATATCCGGACGGCGTTGCAGCAGGTCGGACGGCAAGCCGGCGGGCAGGCGCGCCACCAGTTCGTCGGCGAGTGGGCGTGACGGCAGGTGTTCATCCACCGGGCTGCCCACCAGCAGCGTCAGGTTATTCAGGTCCTGGGCGACCTGGCGCGCGTAGCGGGCCACGCTGGCGCGGGTGCTGTCGACGCTGGTACGCGCCTGCACCACGTCCAGCGCCGAGGCCTTGCCGGCGATTTTACTGCGCCGGGTCAACTGCCAACTGTGCTCGTCGGCGGCCAGGGTTTGCTGGGCCAGGGCCAACAGTTCCTGGTCGGCGCGCCAGGTCAGGTAGGCATTCGCGACATTGGCCACCAGGCTCAGCTGCGTGCTGCGCCGCGCCTCTTCGGTGCCCAGGTAAGTCAGCATCGCCTGTTCGCTGAGGCTGCGCACACGGCCGAACAGATCCAGCTCGTAGGCGCTGAGGCCCAGGGTGGCGGAGTAGTTCGAAGTGATCGCGGACTTGCCCGTACCGGTCACATCCCCCGGCAGTTTCTGGCGCTTGCCGGCACCGGTGGCGGACACGGCGGGGAACAGGTCGGCACGCTGGATACGGTACTGCGCCTGGAAGGCTTCGACGTTCAGCGCGGCCACTCGCAGGTCGCGGTTATTGAGCAGCGCCGCGCCGATCAGTTGCTGCAGCGCCGGGTCGTGGAACATGCCGTGCCAGTCCGAGGTGGGCATGGCGCGGTAGACCCCACCCTGGGGGTACTGCGCCGGCACGGGGGACTCGGGCCGCTGGTACTCGGGGATCAGCGAGCAACCGCCCAGCATCCAGGCCAGCGCAAAGGGGATGAGCGCGGGTCGGTTCATCAGGCGCCGACCATCCATTTGGCCAGGCCGTGTCGGCCGCTCACACCAAGCTTGGCGGCGGCGCGCTTGAGGTAGGTTTCGATGGAGCTGTTTTTCACGCTGAGTTTTTCCGCCATCTGCGGCACGGTGCCGCCCGTCAACAGGCCGAGACACACCTCTTGCTCGCGCGCCGACAGGGTGATGTCGCCCAGGGACAGGCGTTTGTAGAACGCGTGCTGCAACTGCGACTGCTCCAGCAGGGTGTGGGCCGGCTCCAGCGCGGGAGACGGCGCCTGGCGCAGGCTCTGGGCGTGGCACTCGATCAGCGGCAGCAACGTGTCCGACAGGCACTTGAGAAACGACAGCTGCGCCAGGGAAAACCCGCGCTGGGTCGGTGGGCGGTAGAACGAAATCACGCAGCGTCGATTGCCCTGGCGTGACACCAGGTTGCACTGGTGGGAGGTGCCCCGTGGGTGCGCGCTGTCGGCCTTGGCCTTGAGCTGGATCAGCAACGGGTCCTGCATGCCGAGCATGTCGCGCAGCAGCGGGTGGTCGTTGATCGAGTGCAGGGTCAGGGGCGGCGGCAGGTCCTGGTTCTGGCCGGCACTGCCGAGCAATTTGATATCGAGCACGCGGTCGCGCAACTCGTCCAGGGTCCATTCACTGAGGTCCACCAGGTGGATCGGTACCCACTTGTCCACCAGGTGCAGCATGTGGGCAGCAAAATCCGCGTGCCCACAGTTGGCAATCAACTCGCCCATTTCGGCATAAAAATGCGTGCTTTGCGTGTTGGCAAAACTGCTCGTCAAACTCATAGCCATCTCATCCTTGATGTCGAAAACCGTCACAAACTCCCTGGGCCTCTACGGGGCGATCCGTTCTTCATGAAGCAGAGTCGGCACTCGAGCGTGTAGTTAGCCTGGGGATTCGTCCTACGTATGTAGCAGAAACGAGGGACACAACGTGCCATAAAAACATCGTCATTAATTCGACGTTTCTGACGGTCCATTCCGGCCGAGATAAATCGAAAATGGTTTTTAGAGTGAATTAACTAGCTGATAAATAAGATAAAAATAATTCTTAAAAATCATTCCTGAAAAAATGACATCGGCCGGATATAGCCAATTTCCTACAGCCCTTTAATCGTTTCAGCAGTGAGCCATCAGTCAAGCCCGTTTCGCGCCTTCCGGCTGTCCGGGTTTCGGGTGTCAGAGGGCCTGCGGACCCCATGCTCAAATCCGGCCATTTCGCCGTCCCCGAGTGGCCAGCGCCTGATACCCATGAGAAGGATCTTATGAAGCATTCTCCCAGCTTCCCCCTCACCGCCGCCCAGCAGGACATCTGGCTCGACCAACTGCGGGCGGGCGATTCGCCGCTGTACAACATCGGCGGCTATGTCGACTTCGCGGGTGCGGTGGAGCCCGCGCTGATGCAGCGCGCCATCGAGCAGTTGGTAGCGCTGCACAATGCCTTGCGCACCCAACTGCACAGCGACGCCGACGGCTTGCCGCGCCAGACCTTCGCCGCCAGCTTGACGGTGCACGTGCCCTTGCACGACCTGTGCGCCCATGCCGATCCGCAGGCGGCGGCCCAGGCCTTGATGCAGGCGCACATGGCCCGGCCCTATGCCTTGGACGGCGGGCCGCTGTGGCATTTTTTCCTGGTCAAGCTCGATGACCATCACTATCGCCTCGGTACCCAGGCCCACCACCTGATCCTCGACGGCTGGGGGTTCGGCCAGATGCTGCAATCGCTGGCGCAGCTGTACAGCGCGCTGGAGCAAGGCCGGCAGCCTGAGTGCCTGGCACCGTCCTATGGCGACTTTATCGAGGCCGACCAGCGCTACCACGCGTCCGCGCGCTACCCCCGCGACCGTGCCTATTGGCTTGACCGCTACCCGACCTTGCCCGAGCCATTGCTGGTGCCACGCCACGCCACGCCGACAGCCAGTCACACACTGGTCGAGCCGTTCCCGGTGGCGTTGCTGGACCGCATGGAGGCGGTGGCCAGCCGTTACCAGGCCTCGGCGTTCCATGTGCTGCTGGCGACGCTGTATGTGTATTTCACCCGCGCCTACCAGCGCGAGGAGTGGGTGGTGGGGCTGCCGATTCTCAACCGTTCCAACGCGGCTTTTCGCGCCACGGTCGGCTTGTTCACCCAAGTCAGCGCGGTGCGTTTCAGCTTCAGCGAACAGCTGACGTTCGGCGCGCTGGTGCGCGGTGTGCGGGATCAGCTCCAGCAGGATTTTCGCCACCAGCGTTTTCCCCTGAGCGAGATGAACCGCGAACTCGGCCTGCGCCGCAGCGATCGCGGCCAGCTGTTTGATCTGTCGGTATCGTTCGAACAGGACGACCACGATCTGCGCTTCGGCCAGGTCCAGGCGCGTGCCGTCAAAGTCTCCAACCACCATGAAGCGCTGCCCCTCGCCATCCACTTGCGCAGCAACCGCTGCCAGGCCACCGCGAGCCTGCATTGCGTGTACCACCAGGCGTACTTCCAGCACGACGAAGTGCAGGCGCTGGCACGACGGTTTAGCTGGCTGCTGGAACAAGGCCTGGCGGACACCGCGCAGCCGATCGGCGAGTTTTCCCTGCTCACGACTGCCGAGCACGCCCAGTTGCAACGCTTCAATGCCACCGCGCAGCCCAGTGCCGCACCGTACACCCTGCACACCCGTATCGAAGCGCAGGCCGCGCGCGCACCGAATGCCGTCGCCGTGGTGCAGCAGGGCCGGCAACTGACCTACGCCCAGCTCGATCAACAGGCCAACGCCCTGGCCCATCAGTTGCTCGAACATGGGGTGCAGCCGGATGATCGCGTGGCGATCCTGGCGCGGCGCAGCCCGGACACGCTGGTGGCACTCCTGGCGATCCTCAAGTCCGGCGCCTGCTACGTGCCGGTGGACCCCGCGCATCCGGCGGAACGCCTGCATTACCTGCTGCACGACAGCGCGCCGGTGGTGGTGCTGACCCAGCACGCGCTGCGGGCGCGCCTGCCGGCGCTGGACGTGCCGGTAGTCCTGCTGGATCGCCCGGCCTCTCACCGGGCCGGCAATCCGCGCGTAGCGATCAGCGCGGCGAACCTCGCCTATGTGATCTACACCTCCGGTTCCACCGGGTTGCCCAAGGGCGTGATGGTCGAGCACCGCACCGTGGCCAATCTGGTCGACTGGCACTGCCGGGCCTTCGACCTGCACGCCGGCAGCCACACCGCCAGCGTCGCCGGTTTCGGGTTTGATGCGATGGCCTGGGAAGTCTGGCCGGCCTTGTGCGTCGGCGCGACGCTGCACCTGCCACCGGCCCACGATGGCGCGGAGGACATCGACGCGCTGCTGCACTGGTGGCGCGCCCAGCCGTTGCAGGTGGGGTTTCTGCCGACGCCGGTGGCCGAATACGCCTTCAGCCAGCAGCAGGGCCATCCGACCCTGCGCACCTTGCTGGTCGGCGGCGACCGCCTGCGCAGCTTCAACCAGGCGCAGACCTTCGAGGTCATCAACAATTACGGCCCTACGGAAGCCACGGTGGTCGCGACGTCCGGCCGGGTGGAGGCGGGCCAGCCCGTGCATATCGGTGCGCCTGTCGCGAATGCCCGCGTCTACCTGCTGGACGCCCGCCAGCGCCCGGTGCCGATTGGCGCAGTGGGGGAGTTGTACGTCGGCGGCCGGGGCGTGGCGCGTGGTTACCTGAATCGGCCCGAACTGAACGCCGAGCGCTTTCTCGATGATCCTTTCAACGGTGGCCGGATGTACCGCACCGGTGACCTCGCGCGCTGGCTGCCCGACGGCAACCTTGAGTACCTGGGGCGCAATGACGACCAGGTGAAAATTCGCGGCGTGCGCATCGAACTGGGGGAAATCGAAGCGGCGCTGGTCACCCATCCGGCGGTCAAGGACGCGGTGGTGCAGTACCGTGAAGGGCAACTGCTGGCGTGGTTTATCCCGCAGCATGCGATTGCGCCCGAAGCCCTGCGCACCCATCTGCACGCCTCGCTGCCGGACTACATGTTGCCCGTGGCCTATGTGCAGTTGGACGCGCTGCCCCTGACCAACAACGGCAAGCTGGATCGCAAGGCGCTGCCGACACCGACCCAGGCCGCCTTTGTCACGCGCCTGTTCGAGGCCCCGCGTGCAGGCGTGGAAACCACCCTGGCGCAGCTCTGGGCCGAGCTGTTGCAGGTGCAGCAGGTGGGTCGGCATGACCACTTTTTTGAACTTGGCGGGCACTCGTTGCTGGCGGTGCAACTGGTGCAACGCATGCGCCAGGCGGGGCTGCAGGCCGATGTACAGGTGCTGTTCGGCCAGCCGACCCTGGCCGCGCTGGCGGCCGTGAGTGAAGGTCGCGATGAGCCGGTACCGGCCAATCGGGTGCCGGCGGATTGCCTGCGGATCACCCCGCAGTTACTGGTCCTGGCCGAGCTGGATCCGCCGAGCATCGAGCGTATTGTCGCCGGCGTCCCCGGTGGCGCCGCCAATGTGCAGGAGATCTACCCGCTGGCGCCGTTGCAGGAAGGCTTGCTCTACCACCACCTCACCGACGAGCGCGATCCCTATCAGCAACACGCGTTGTTCAGCTTCGCGCGCCGCGAGCAGTTGGACGCCTTCGCGCAGGCGCTGCAACAGGTGATCAACCGCCACGATATCCTGCGCACCAGCCTCGCGTGGGACGCCCTGGAGCAGCCGATGCAGGTGGTGTGGCGCCATGCGCAATTGCGCGTCGAACCGCTGCGCGGACCGGCTGAACCGCTCGACTTGCGCCAGGCCCCGCTGATGGCCCTGGACTACGCCGAAGAGTCCCAGCACCGGCGCTGGATCGCGCGCCTGCGGTTTCATCACCTGATCAACGACGCCACCTCGACCGCCGTGCTGGTGGATGAAATTCGCGCTCACTTGCTCGGTGAACAGGCCCAACTGCCGCCATCGGTACCGTATCGCAACGTGGTGGCGCAGGCCCGCTTGCCAGCGCGCCAGGCCGCCCACGAGGCGTTCTTTCGCGAGCGCCTGGCCGCTGTGGATGAACCGACCCTGGCCTTCGGTGTCCAGGCGCGCCAGGCGGATCGTACGCACATCGACGCCTTCGAACAGCCGGTCGGCGATGCCCTTAACCAGCGCCTCAGGGCCCAGGCGCGTGCGCTTGGGGTCAGCGCCGCCAGTCTGTTCCACCTGGCCTGGGCCCAGGTGCTCAGCCGCGTGGCCGGCCGCGAGGATGTGGTGTTCGGCACCGTCTTGCTCGGCCGCCTGCAAGCGGGCGAGGGCGCCGACCGCGCCCTGGGCATGTTCATCAATACCCTGCCGCTGCGCCTGCGCCTGGCCGGGCAGACAGTCATCGAGGCCGTGCACGACACCCATCGGCAACTCAGTGCCTTGCTGGCCCACGAACATGCCTCGCTCGCCCTGGCCCAGCGTTGCAGCGGTACGACACCGTTGTTCAACAGCTTGCTCAACTACCGCCACACCGGCGCCGACCCACAGCCGAAACTGGTCCCCGGCATCGCCTTGCTCAGCAGCGAAGACATCCTCAGCTACCCGTTGATGCTCACCGTGGACGATACCGCCAGTGGCTTCCAACTCAAGGCCAAGGCGCCGCGCCAGGTCGGCGCCGAGCGCTTGCTGGGCTACCTCGACAGCGCATTGGACGGCTTGGCAGCGGCGTTGGAGCACGCCCCGCAAACGCCGTTGCGCGAGGTGCAAGTGGTGCCCGCCCACGAGTTGCAGACATTGCTGGTGGGCTTCAATGCCACCGCCAGCGACTACCCCGACACCCTTACCGTGCAAGCATTGTTTGAAGCCCACGCGCGGCAAATCCCGCATGCCATTGCGGTGCAGGCCGGCGAGCAGCACCTGACTTATCGACAGCTCAACGAACGCGCCAACCAGCTTGCCTACGCTCTGCGCGAGCGCGGCGTGCAGCCGGACTCGCGGGTGGCGCTGTGCGTCGAGCGCGGGCTGGACCTGGTGGTCGGCTTGCTGGCGATCCTCAAGGCCGGTGGCGCCTACGTGCCGCTGGATCCGGGCTACCCGCGCGAGCGCCTGGCCTACATGCTGCACGACAGCCAGCCAGTGGCGTTGCTGGTGCACGCCGCCACACGCGAGGTGATGGGTGACGTGACAATCCCGGTGATCGACTTCGACCGCTGCGCCTGGAGCCAGGCGCCGGACGGCAATCCACGGGTACCGGGCCTGAGTGTCGCCAACCTCGCGTATGTGATGTACACCTCGGGCTCCACCGGTACGCCCAAGGGGGTGATGATCGAACACCGTGGCCTGGCCAACCTGCTGCACTGGGGCTCGCAGCTGTGCCCGAATGCCGAGGGCGGCGCGGTGTTGCAGCGCGCGCCCTTCAGCTTCGATGGCTCGGTGTGGGAGCTGTTCTGGCCGCTGGCCAACGGCATGCGCCTGGTGCTGGCGCGGCCCGATGGGCATCGCGAGCCGGCGTACCTGGCGCAGGTGATTCGCGAGCAGCGGATCACCGTGATCAAGTTCGTGCCGGCGATGCTGCAGCAGTTCCTCGAACTGCAAGAGTCGGCCCTGTGCACCAGCCTCACCGACGTGCTGTGTGGCGGCGGCGAACTCACTGAAGCCCTGGCGCGTGGCGTGCAGGCGCGTTTGCCCCAGGTGCGCTTGCATAACGTCTACGGCCCCACCGAAGCCACGGTGGACAGCAGCGCGTGGACCCTGGCCCCCGGCGCACCTGTGCCCGCGCGGCAACTGCCGATCGGCCGCGCGATCAGCAACACCCGCCTGTATGTGCTGGACGAGCACGATGCGCCGGTGCCGCTGGGCGTCAGTGGCCAGTTGCATATTGGCGGCGTCGGTGTTGCGCGCGGCTACCTGGGCCTGGAGCAAATGACCGCCGAGCGTTTTATCGACAGCCCGTTCGTGGCCGGTGACCGCTTGTATCGCACCGGCGACCTGGTGCGCTATTTGCCCGATGGCAACCTTGAATTCCTCGGGCGCAATGACTTCCAGGTCAAGCTGCGCGGCGTGCGCCTGGAGCTGGGGGAGATCGAATCGCGCCTGCTGGCGCACCCGGCGTTGCGCGAAGTGGCGGTGTTGATCCGGGATGAACGCTTGGTGGCGTACTTCACCGTGCGCGCCGAGCCGCCGAGCCTGGAGGCATTGCGCGCGCATATGCTGGAGCAATTGCCGGAGGTCATGGTGCCGGCTGCGTTTGTGCAACTCGACACCTTGCCACTCAACCCGGCCGGCAAACTCGACCGCAAGGCGCTGCCGGAGCCAGGGATGGAGGCGGTGGTCAGTCGCGCTTACGAGGCTCCACTGGGCGAGGTGGAAACCTTAATGTCGGGCATCTGGGCCGAGGTCTTGAAGCTGGAGCGGGTAGGGCGCCACGATCATTTCTTCGAGCTGGGCGGGCATTCATTGCTGGCGGTGAACCTGGTGGCGCGCCTGCGCAAGGCCGGGTTGGCAGTCGATGCGCGGACGCTGTTCAGCCACCCAACCCTGGCGCAGCTGGCCGCCGCCACCGTGATCCCGGTGCAACGCGTGGAAGCGCCGCCCACCGCCATCCCCCACCTCAACCGCCGCCGCCGACTCTGACCCAACGACCTGTGGGCGCCGGCTTGCCGGCGATGGCGGTCTATCAGCAGCGAGTAAAGTCGATGACCCGCCGCCATCGCCAACCCACCACCTCCGGCAGGTTGGCCACGGTCGAACGCACCAATACACGCGGCCTGCCTACAGGTCCTATACGTACGAGGATAACTGCCTACGGCGCGCTGAAAGAAATTCGCTTAAAGAACGACAGCTGTCTCACATTCCCGGGAACTATTTCGTCGCCGTCACCAATAACGTGAGCGTCCCTGATGCATTCAGGGGGACGTTCCAGTGCAATTGAACCTTGAAAACAAGGTAGCCATGAGCTTTTATATTAACGATAACCCTGCAATTTCCCCGTTTTCTCAAGTCGCCCAAAACACGCAACCCGGCATCACAAATAATCAGGATAATCCCGACGGTGAAGCGCGCTTGCAGCAGGTCCTCAAGGACAACCCTATTCTGAACCGGGGAATCCTGTCGAATGACGATGCTTTCAGGCCTGACAAGAAAAAGTTGTTTGAGGGTCTAAAAAGCCACGTAGGTGATTTCACCGACGCCAATAAAGATCCAAACAAGCGTGCCGATGCGTTGCAGAAGTTAGCCGATAAAGCCAATGAAATTGATAAAGACTCAAGTCTTTACAGGCATTCGGGCAGCACACCCGGGGATGGTTTTTTGGATCAGAAATCCGAGGTAGACGCACTGCGCAAGTACAGCGAAGAACCCGTGCCGGCCCAGAAACAGTCACAGTAACCCGGTTCTACTGGCGGTCGCCCTGACCGCCAGTGTTGCGCAGCAGCGGCAACACCTCCGCCCCCACATGAATCGCCTCTTCCAGGTGCGGAAAACCGGACAGGATAAAGCTGTCCACGCCCAACTGGTGATACTCCTCGATCCGCTCCGCCACCCGTGCATAACTGCCCACCAGCGCGGTGCCGGCGCCACCCCGCACCAGGCCGACCCCGGCCCACAGGTTGGCTGACACTTCCAGTTCCCGCGCCCCACGGCCACGGCCTTGCATCAACTGGGTCTGCCGGCTCTGGCCGACGGACTCATACGTCGCCATCTGCCGTTGCGCCTGGTCGATGGCGTCCTTGGGGATTTCTTCCAGCAAGCGCTCCACATGCGCCCATGCCGCCTCATCGGTAGGCGCGGCGAACACGTGCAGGCGCAGGCCGAAGCGCAGGGTACGGCCCTGGGCGGCAGCGAGGTCGCGCATGCGCTGGATGCGTTCGGCGATCATCGCAGGCGGCTCGCACCACATCAGGTAGGTTTGCCCATGGGCCGCGCCGACGCGTTCGGCGGCTTCGGACGCGCCGCCGAAGTAGATCGGCGGCGCAGTCGCCCCCGGCGCCATGGGCGTGTGGATGCCGCTGCGGTAATAACGGCCGGGGTGCGTTGGTGGCTGGCCGGCCCAGACGGCCTGGAACACTTGCAGGAACTCGGCGGTGCGCGCGTAGCGTTCGTCGTGCTCGAGAAAGTCGCCGAGGGAGCGCTGCTCGAAGCGGCTGGAACCGGTCACCACGTGCAATGCCAGGCGGTTTTCGCTGAGCAGTTGCAAGGTCGCCGCGCGGTGCGCGGTGTAGGCGGGCAGCTCCAGGCCAGGACGCAGGGTCAGCAGGAATTTCAGGCGACGCACTTCCTGGGCCAGCACGGCGGTGATCAGCCAGGGGTCTTCAAAGCCGCTGGCGGTCGGCACCATGATGCCGTCGAAGCCGGCCTGTTCGGTGGCGCGCACGATCTGGCGCAGGTAATCCAGGGTCGGCGCGCGTTCGCCTTGCTGGAACAGCCCGACTTTGGGCAAGCCGCTGCTGGTGAGGTGGCGCCCGTCGCCATTGGTGGGCAGGAACCAGTCCAGCTGGATCGGTGGGCGTGCATCAGTGTTCATGAGCGCTCCTTGCGCAAGAGAGGGACAACCTGTTCGCCAAAGCGCAGCACTTCGCTGACCGCCGGGCCGCCTTCCAGGATCAATTGGCTCAAACCCAGCCCGTGCAGTTCCTGCAGGCGCGTAGCGATCTGTTGCGCCGTGCCGACCAGGATCAGCGGCTGGCCCGGCGCCAACTGCAGCAGGTTCGGGTGCACTTCCCATTGGCGCAGCGGGTGACGGGCGCGGGGCAGGGTGGCCAGCAGCTCGTCGGGCAACGCCGGCACCGGCAGCAGCGTGGCGGCGGTTTCCCAGGCGAGGTCTTCGCTGTCGCCGAGGATCAGGCCAAAGGTGCAGGCAAATTTGAGCGACGGTTGAATCGCGCGCCAGCCCTGGATTTCCTTGGCCAGCGCCTTGGGAGGGCCGGGCGCAAGCAGGCAGGTCTGGGCATGCGCGGCGAGCAGCGTGTGGCTCTGGCTGTCGTCCAGCACCAGCGCGGGCGCGGGCAACTCACGGCGGGCGACGCCGGCGTTTTCCAGCTGGAAGTAACGGCCTTGGTAGTCGAGGCCGGTGTCATTGGGCGCGAGCAGTTGCTGGAGGATGTCCAGGTATTCGCCGATGCGTTCGCTGCGCTGGTCGCGGTTGAGCCACTCGCCAAACGCGCTGCGCTCACTGTTGGGCAGGTGCAACTGCACACGGTGGTTGCTGATCGATTGCAGGCTTTGCAAGGTCGTGGCCAACGCCGCCGGCAGCATCACCTCGGGCGGCACGCTCACCGACAATTGCACCCGCCGGGTGTGTGCGCACAACGCCGCCGCCACGCCCAGGCTGTCGGCACACAAGGCCCCGCCGGGGATCCACAGGCCGTCGAGGCCGGCGTATTCCACGGCTTGGGCCAGCTGAATCCACTGCCCCGGCCGTGCCGCCCAGTCAGGGGTACACAAGGGCATCAGCCAGCTGAATGCTAAGGGCATGCACACGCTCCACTCTTCATGGTCTTTTCCAACCCAAGGCCGGGGCAATGTCCCTGGCGAGGATTTCCAGGCGCTTGAGAATCTGCGCCTGGGTCGAACTTTCGGCCTGGACGACAGCGATCAGGTCATCAGCATAAGGCAGCAGCGAGGGATCGTGCTGCATGCTTTCAATCACTTCATCGGGATGGCCGTGGTGCACATTCATCAGGCGCAGGTGTTCCTGCAGGTCGACGGCCTGGTCGATCAGGCCTTCGCGTTGCAGGCGCGGGATGTGCCGCTCGATATCCACCGCCAGCTCCGCCTGGGCGCTGGCGCGGTCCGCCGCCGGGAACACCGCGCGGACCACGCCGATACGCGGCGCGCGGCCTGGGTGGGACCAGGCCTTGAGGTACGCATCGGCCAAGGGCTTTTGCACGGTCAGCGGATCATGGGTCGCGGTGCCCAGCAACAGGCCGTTGCCCTGTTCGGCGGTGTAGGTGGCGCCGTCGATGCTGGCGTGGGAGTGCCACAGGCGCTGGCGCAAACCGCGCGCGGGCGGCTGCAGTGTGAGCCCACCCGTCAGTGGCTCGCCCTCCAGCAGCCGTTGAAGCGTTTGCTGGCGCTCGGCGAACTCCGCCTGGCGTCGACTCGGGTCGCGCTCGAACGCGCTGAAATTGTCCAGGTTGGCGCCGCCGCTGCCCAGGCCCAGTTGCACACGGCCGCCGCTCAAGGCGTCGAGCACGCTGGCGTCCTCGGCCAGGCGGATCGGGTCTTCGAACGGCAATACGATCACGCCGGTACCCAGCTCGATACGCTGCGTGCGCTCGGCCACCGCCGCCAGCAACACCAAGGGTGACGGCAGGCGCCCGAAGCCGTTGCTGAGGTGGTGCTGGGCAATCCAGCCGCTGTCGAAACCGAGGGCTTCGGCCACTTCGAATTGTTCGATCAGGTCGCGGTAGACCTGCTGTGGATCATCGCCAAAAGCGTGGCTGAGAAAGCCCAGTTTGAACGTCATGACGGGGTTCCTGTGGGCTGCCAGCCCAGGGCTGGGGCAATGTGTTCGCGGATGATTTCCAGCGCGCGAATGGCATCGCGCAACGGCGTGCTGACGGTCTGCACCTGCAGGATCAGCTGGTCGTGGGCGGTCAGCGCCGGGCCTTGCTGCAACTGCTCGACCATCTGCTGTACCGGGCCGTGCAGGACGCCGAGGCGCTTGAGGGTCGTGTCGAAATCGTCATTGATCGCGCCCTTGAACACGCCAATGCGTTGCTGGCGCTGCACATAGGCGCGGATGTCGTTGCGGGTGGCGTCGTCCGGTGCCGGGAACAGCGCCTGCACCCGCGCGACCCGCGCCGGGGTGCCGTTGTCGCCGGTCCAGGCATTGCGGTAGCGGTTCACCAGGTCTGTGCCGGCGTCGGCGGGCTGGTGCGGGTTGGGCGCCATGATCAGGCCGTGGCCGCGTTCGGCGACAAGCTCCACGCGGGAGGTCGCCTCCCATAACCGATGGCTCAAGCCGTTGGCGCGTGGCAGCAGGCGCGAGCCGCTGTCGGTCAAGGGCGCGTTGCCGAGTGCGTTGAGCAACTGGTGCAGGTGTTGTTCGTAGTCACGGTGGCGCGCGTCATGTTCGCGGCCGAAGGCGAGGAACGTCTCGGGGTCGAAACCTGCGCCGAGGCCCAACTCCAGGCGGCCATTGCTCAGCAGGTCGAGCACCGCCGCGTCTTCCGCCAGGCGCAGCGGGGGTTCCTGGGGCAGCACGATAATCCCGGTGCCGAGGCTGATGTGCCGCGTGCGCTGGGCCACGGCGGCAAGCAATACCAGCGGCGCAGGCAGGCGTCCGTGCTCACTGGCGAAGTGGTGCTGCGCCACCCAGCCGCTGTCGAAGCCCAGCGCCTCGGCGACCTTGAACAGTTCCAGGGTGTCGCGGTAGACCTTGGGGTCAGCGCTGGGGCTGTAGACCCGGCTGAGGAACCCCAGGGAAAAGCCGCCACTCATGGGTTCACCTCCTGCGCCAATTGCTTTTGCAGCGCCGGGCCGGCGCTGACCGATTCCGGCAGGCCACTGAAGGGGCTGATGGTCAGGTAACCCTTGTTCAGCCAAACGGCTTCGTCGTTCTGTTGCGCAGCCGTCGCGGCAGGGCTGTACTGGAAACCGATACCCGGCTTGCCCGGCAGGTTGAACTGCTTGAGGTCGTCGGTGTAGAGCGCCTCGAAACCCACATAGCTGCCGACCCGGGTGAGTTTCACGCCTTTGATCTGCGCGTCCTTGGGCAAGTTAATGTTCAGGCCCAGGCCCGGCGGCAACAGCGCGCCGTTGGGCTGGCGATGTTGATCGAGGGCCTTCACCAGTTTCGCCACCAGCAGGGCGGCGCGCTGCGGGTCTTTTTCCTTCAGGTCGGTACTCACCGCCAACGCCGGGATCCCGGCCTGCAACGCCACGCTGGCAGCATTGAAGGTGCCGGAGGCCATATTGATCGCGCCCAGGTTGTTGCCGGGGTTGGGACCGACGATCACCAGGTCGGGGTGCGGCAGGATTTTATTCAGGCCCATCAGCAGCGCCATCACTGGTGTGCCGCTGATTTCGATCTGCACTTCCTTGCCGGCGCAGTCGGCGCTCTGGCACACGCCTTTTTCAAGGGTGCTGAGGTAATAGCTGTCCGGATAGGCCGGGTCGCTGTCGTGGCCAACGGTCACTTCGCGGCCGAAAAAGAACGCGCCGCCACGTGCACTCTGGTCACTTTGCGGCGCGGCAATCTTGACGTTGTGGCCCTGGGCCTTGAGCTCGGTGTACAGGGCGCGAATATTGGGGTGTTGATAACCGTCGTCGTTGCTCAGCAAAATGTTCAAGGCAAACGCCTTGGAGGCGATCAGGCTGCCAAAGGCGAGCATCCATGCGCTGCGTTTCATGCGGTGGCTCCTTGGGTAAAGCGGTTGGGCGGGCGCGGCAGGCCGAGGTTGTCGCGCAGGGTGGTGCCTTCGTATTCGAGACGGAACAGGCCGCGCGCCTGCAGCAGCGGGATCACCTGCTCGACGAACAGGTCGATGGCGCCGGGAAAGTACGGGAAGAACACATTGAAGCCATCGCAGGCTCGAGCCTGGAACCATCGCTCGAAGTAATCGGCGACGTCCTCGGCGGTCCCGATCACCGGGTTGCCGCCAGCCAGGCGCAGGTACAACTGGCGGATGCTGAGGTTTTCACTGCGCGCCAGTTCCAGCACTTTGTCGCGACGGCTGCCACGCTGGCCCACCGGGGTGTCTGGCAGCGGGCCGTCGAGGTCATGGCCGGACAGGTCGATGTCATCGCCCAGGGTGTCGGCCAGCAGGCGCAGGCCCAGCACCGGGTCGATCAGCGCCTGGAATTCCTCGAACAGCGCCTGGGCCTGCTCGCGGGTGTCGGCGATGAACGGGGTGACACCGGGCAGGATTTTGACGTGGTCCGGGTCGCGCCCGAGGGCGGCGGCGCGTTGCTTGATGTCCTGGTAGAACGCCTGGGCGCTTTCAAGGCTATGGGCGTGGGCAAAGATCAGTTCGGCGACGCGCGCGGCCAGTTGCTTGCCCGGCTCCGAAGCACCGGCCTGTACCAGCACCGGGTGGCCCTGGGGTGGACGTGCCACGTTGAGCGGCCCCCGGACGGCAAAGTGTTCGCCTCGGTGATTGAGGGTGTGCAACTTGGCCGGGTCGAAGTATTCGCCGCTGGCCTTGTCGCGGGTGAAGGCGTCGTCGTCCCAGCTGTCCCACAGGTCCTTGACCACGTCGTGGAATTCTTCGGCGCGCTGGTAGCGGTCGCCATGGTCCACATGGTTTTCCCGGCCGAAATTCCAGGCTTCGTCGGAGACCACCGAGGTCACCAGGTTCCAGGCGGCACGGCCCTTGGACAGGTGGTCGAGGGAGGCGAACTTGCGCGCGATATGGTACGGCTCGTTGTAGGTGGTGGTGGCGGTGGCGATCAGGCCGATATTGCGGGTCACGGCGGCCAGGGCCGACATCAGCGTCAGCGGCTCGAAGTGTTCGGCGCGGGCGGTGCGGCTGAGGGCGTCGTGGTGATGGCCCCACAGCGCGACCACATCGGCGATGAACAGCGCGTCGAACTTGCCGCGCTCGGCGGTCTGCGCGATGTGCTTGAAGTGCTCGAAATCCAGGCTCGCATCGGCCTGTGCGAGGGGGTGACGCCAGGCAGCCACGTGGTGGCCGCTGTTGGCGAGGAAGGCCCCCAGTTTGAGTTGATCGGTGCGGCGGGTCATGAACAGGCTCCCATCGAGGTCAGGCACGGAGCCGGCGAACCGGCCCCGTGGGCTGGGTCAGAAGTTGTAGGTCACGCCGGTGTACCAGTAGCCGCCGGTGGTGCCGTAGGGCGAGAAGTTGCCGTAGGGGAAGCCGCCCGAGCTGCTGGCCAGGTCGGTGCGTTCCGGGTACTTGTTGAACAGGTTGTTGGCGCCGGCATTCAGGGTGATTGCCGGGGTCAGGTGGTAGTCGATATTGAGGTCGGTGATCCACGCCGGCGAGAAGGTGCGGTCGTAGATTTCAGCCGTACCGTACTGGGTGTATTCGCCGTAGCGGGTCAGGTTGAGGCCGACTTCCAGCTTGTCGTAGGTCCAGGTGGTGCCCAGCAGCAGCTTGGATTGCGGCAGGCCGTACTTGAGGTTGCCCTGGCGCTGACGGTCGTAGCCACCGTCCGGGCCAAGGGCCTGGGCAGCGACGGCGGACGCGTGGATGTCGTCGATCTGCGTGGTGTTCCAGTTGAAGCCCGCAGAGTATTTCAGGCTGCCCCAGGCGCCGATGTCCTGGCGATAGTCGCCGACCAGGTCGATACCTCGGGTGGTGGTGTCCAGGGCGTTGGTGAAGTAGGTGACGGCCTGGTTCGGGTTGAGCCCGGCGGCGGCGAGAATCGCGCTGATCTGCGGGGTGCCGCCGAGGTAGCCGGTCTGGGCGATCCGGTCCTTGATTTTGATCTGGTACGCATCGAGGGTGATGTTGGTGGCGTCCGTGGGCTGCAGGGTGATGCCAAGGCTGAAGTTGGTGGATTTTTCCGGCTTGAGCTTGCTCGCGCCCAGTGCCTTGGCCACGTCAGAGTCGACCGCCACGTTGCGGTAGTCGAACAGCTGGCCATTCACGCTGGTCTGCGAGGTGGCGCTGTAGATCTGCTGGGCCAGCGATGGTGCGCGAAAGCCGGTGCTGACGGTGCCGCGCACGGCCAGGATCGGGGTCAACTGGTAGCGCGTGGAGAGCTTGCCGTTGGTGGTGTTGCCGGAGCCATCGTCGTAATGCTCGTAGCGCCCGGCCAGGTCGACGTGCCATTTATCGGTGAAGTCCTGGCCGATTTCGCCGTAGGCGGCCAGGCTGTCGCGGCTTTTCTCGGCGGCGTCGGCGGGCGTGGTGCCGGCACCGGAAATGGTCCCAGGCGGGATCAGCGCGCCGTTGGCACCGGTGCTGAAAGGCCCGCTGGCGTAGGAGGCTACGTCACCCTTGCCGATCTTGTAATCCTCGTAGCGATGTTCCAGGCCCCAGGAAATCTGCGTGGGCTTGTACAGGCCGAGGTCGAAGGCGCGGGTCAGGTCGAGGTTGTTGGTCCACTGGCTGAAGGTTTTTACCCCGGTGTCCACCGAGGTCGGCGACGTCGGGCCGTAGCTAAGGTTGTAGGTGTCGGTGAGGGTGGCGCGCGCGTGATCCTGGCCGAACGTGCTGGACAGGTCATAGTCCCAGCCGGCGGCCTTGCCCTTGCCGCCGAACGCGACCTGGAAGTCTTCTTCGATAAAGCGCAGGTTGTCTTCAATCCCTTCCGGATAGGGCGTCTGGATGCCGTTGAAGCTCGACGGCTGGTGGAAGGCCAGGGGCTTTTCCGAGTTGCGGTGGGTGTAGGTGGAAAACGAATACAAGGTCAGCGCATCGTCCACCGGCAGCTCGGCGTTGTAGCCCAGGCTGAAGTTCTTCGCCTCGGGCAGGCCGGTGCCGTAGTAGGTGTGCTGCAGACTGGTGTTGCCGGCAGAGTCGGTGTACGGCGCGTTGTCGGAACGGTCGGAGATGTTTTGTTTTTTCACGTCCAGCGCCAGGTTGATAAACCCGTCGTTGGGCAGGGCCAGGCCGATATTGCCGGTCTGGCGCGCGGTTTCGCCGTCGCCGTTTTCATAATTCTGGCCGTAGCTGGTGGACAGGCTGCCGCCGTGGTCGGTCTGCTTGAGTACCACGTTGACCACGCCGCCGATCGCATCCGAGCCGTACTGGGCCGAGGCGCCATCGCGCAGCACTTCCACGTGATCCACCAGGGCGGTGGGGATCATGTCCAGGTCCACCGGTTGCGAGCCGGAGTTGAGGTAAGTGCCGTTGTTGAGCAGCGCGCTGTTGTGGCGGCGCTTGCCGTTGACCAGCACCAGCACCTGGTCGCCGTTGAGACCGCGCAGGCTGATCGGGCGGACCACCGAGGTGGAACCGAAGCCGGAGGACGCCGGCTGATTGAGCGACGGCAGCACCTTGCTCAAGGCGCGGGTCAGGTCGCCCTGGCCGGTGGCGAGCAGTTGCTTGGAGGAGATCACATCCACCGGCGCCGGGCTTTCGGCGAGGGTGCGCGCCTGGCCACGGTTGCCGATCACCACCACGGTGTCCAGGGGGTTGTCGCTGGCCGGGGCGTCGGCGGCGAGGGTCAGGCTGCTGTAACTGGCGGCCTCGCACAGGGCGAGGAATAACAGCGTGTGGGCGAAGGCCTTGCGGGGCCTGCGGCCGGCGGCGCGGGATGCATTCATGATGGGCAACACTCCAATGGGTAGGGTGGCTTGTTGAGTTCAAGCTCTGGTGGGAGCCTTGAGAGCAAGGCCTGTGCCATGTGGAAAAGTCATTTAAAAACAATGATTTGATGATCTGTTGAGCAGGGCGCTGGTGTTTTTCTAACAGGCGCGAAAGCAGGGTGTTGGTTTTTGTGCAGGGGTTTTTCCGGGCCATCCGGTTTTGCCTCGCGAGACCGGGGCGCCGATGCTTGGCACACCCCTTGCTCTCCCCACGCCATACCTAAACCCAAGGAAGCTTTTTCTGTATGCCTAGACCCGGCCCGCGCAACGCCCTCACTGATATCCCAGGCCTTACGGTCGGCCACGCCACGGACCTGCACGTCGACACCGGCGTCACGGTGATCCGCCCCGATGGTTTCTGGACCGCCAGTATCGACATCCGCGGCGGCGGCCCCGGCGGGCGCGAGACGGCCGCCCTGGAGCCGGAAAACATGGTCGGCCAGCTGCATGCGCTGGTCTTCGCCGGCGGCTCGGTGTTTGGCCTCGGCGCCGCGGATGCCGTGGCCGCGAAGCTGTCCCAGGACCAGGTCGGGTTGCACCTGAAACCGGGCGCCCCGGCGATCCCCATCGTGCCCGCTGCGGTGTTGCATGACCTGGCCAATGGCGGCGACAAAGCCTGGGGCCTGGAACCGCCTTATCGGCGCCTGGGCTTTGAAGCGCTGGCAAATGCCGCCGAGGACTTCGAGCTGGGCTCGGTCGGCGCCGGCCGTGGCGCCATGGCCGGGGTGTTGAAAGGCGGGCTGGGCACGGCCTCGCTGGACCTGGGCGACGGGCTGATCGTCGCGGCCCTGGTGGTCGCTAACCCGATCGGCTCGGTGTACATGCCCGACGGCAAGACCTTCTGGGCCTGGCCCTGGGAAGTCGCCGGTGAGTTCGGTGGCCAGCGGCCCGAGGGCGTGATGGACTGCAGCGACCCGATCCCCGAGCTGTCGCGCCTGGATTCCATGGGCCGCCTGCAAGCCGGGGCGAACACCACGTTGGTGGTGGTCGCCAGCACTGCGCGCCTCAGTGTTGCCGAGTGCAAGCGCGTGGCGATCATGGCCCAGGACGGCATCGCCCGCGCCGTGCGCCCGGCGCATTTGCCGTTCGATGGCGACACGGTCTTTGCGCTGGCGTCGGCGGCAGTGGAGTTGACCGACGGACCACGGCGGCAGGTGGAGATTGGCTGTATTGGTTCGGCGGCGGCCGATTGTGTGGCGCGGGCGATTGCCCGGGGGGTGTTTGCCGCGCGAAGCCAATGAGCAGCACGGATTCCTGTAGGGGCTGGCTTGCCGGCGATGGCAATCTGTCAGTTGGGCCACATGCCGCTGACCGACCGCTATCGCAGGCAAGCCAGCGCCTACTGTTTGGATCTGTGAACATCAGGCAAAGCGTGCAAGCCGCTCCTGGGCTTTTGCTGCCTGCTCCGGCAATCCCAGCGCCTCATATACCCGCACCAGGCTGCGATTGGTCGGCACGTCCCAGCCGTCATACCGGCGGCGCAACTCCAGCGCCTGCTGGGCGCTGAACCAATCCCCGGCTTGCAAGCGCGCATCCAGCTCGACCTGGGCGAACAAGTCGCGCTGGGCGTGGCTGCCGCCAATTTCGTTCAGGCGCGGCAGGGCAATGCCCAGTTGTTCAAGCGCGACGTGGGCATCGCCGCGTGCATGGGCGAGCAGGCCACGCGCCAACGGCAGCGTCACTTCGCCCCACACCGGCCGTGCGTGAAGGCTGTGGTGCTGCAGCGCCGCCAGCAGGGTGTCTGCCTCCGGCTGGCCCGCGCGAGCCAGGCCATACAGGTACTGCACGCTCAAAAACGGCTGCACGGTGTCTGCGGTACGGCGTTGCAGGTAGGGCGCCAAGGCCTGCCAGCGCTGGCCCACGTCGATGCCGGCCAATTCCAGGCGCGCCAGCAGGGACACGGCGCCGACCTGGTCCTGGGAGTACTCCGGGAGGATGCCCCATACATGCTGGTCGTAAATCGCCAATACGCGTTGATCCTCGCCCCGGGCCAGGTAAAACAGCGCGAGGTGCCACCAGTTGTGGGTGTACATGAAGGAGTTCAGGCCGTCCCAGTGGTGCTTGACGCTTTCCAGGAACGCGGTGCCTTCCTCGATGCGCCCGTGGGTCAGCAGCACGTGGGCGAGGGCGTGTTGGGCCCAGGGCTCCGACGGTTGCAGGCGCAGGGCTTCGCGGGCGCTGGCTTCGGCTTCTTCGAGCAGGTGGCACTGCTCGTAGGCGAAGGCGAGCAGGCCGTGGCTGTGGGCAATGTCGGGCGCGCCGGCACGGGCCTTGAGCCCGATGTGCAACAGCGCCGGCCAGTTGCCGCGGTTGAACTCCAGGTACTGGTTGAGCTTGGCGGCGAACAGGTCGCGAGGGTAGCGGTCGAGCAGGTTTTCGCTCGACTGCAGGACCTGATCGAGGTCGTCCTTGATCCAGGCATGCAGCACGTCAAGGTACAACTGGGCGCGCGGGTGGTCGGTGTTCACGGCTACGCCGCGCTGGCGGTATTGTTCCGCCAGCGCCGGGCCTTGCGGGGACTCGATGAACATCAGCAGCAAGCCGGCAAACGCATTGGCCAGCGCCGAGTCCGGGTTGGCATCGGCGGCGGCAAGGATGCCTTCGGCGCGTGGCTGGTAGCCGAGGAAGCCGCCGATGAAATCGTCCAACCCTTGGCGGGTGATGGGGTCGGTGGTGTCGATGGGGTTGCCCAGGTAATCCAGTGGCATGGTGAAGAGGCTCTTGGTTTCAGATGGGTTTGGAGGGGCAAACCTTGTGCCAGCTGACACCGTGGCGCTCATGTGGGCGCTGGCGTGCCGGCGAGAGCGGTGGGTCGGCGATGGATTTGTTGGCTGAGACACCACCATCGCCGGCAAGCTGGCTCCTGCAGGGGCTGTTGCTTTTTGCACACTCACGCAGGCCGCTGTGGTTTTTTCATCACCTTGCCGGGCCTTTGGCTCAGCAATCCCCCGCCAATACCCCCATGGCACAGCCCTTGCAAAATCCCTCGCCTGTCTTTCCAGTCGAGGAGCCTTCATGCGCCCATTTTCTTTCCGCCGTGCCCTCACCTCCGTGGCACTGTGCACCGCGTTGCTGGCCGGCCAGGCACTGGCGCAACCCCAGGACGGCGGGGTGCTGAACCTTGTGGCCCAGCCGGAGCCGCCATCGCTGATGCACGGCGTGGTCAGCCACGTGTCCACCCAATACGTGAGCGGCAAGGTGCTGCAGGGCCTGTTGACCTTCGACACCGACCTCAACCCCAAGCCGGTACTGGCCAAGGCCTGGACGATTTCCCCCGACGGCCTCACCTACACCTTCGACCTGCAGGACGGCGTGCATTGGCACGACGGCCCGGCGTTGACCGCCGATGACGTGGTGTTCAGCTTCCAGACCTTCTACCCCGAGGTCGACAAGCGCCTCGGCGGGATCATCACCGAGTACGTCGACAGCATCACCGCCAAGGGCCCGCTGCAAGTGGTCTTCCACCTGAAGAAACCCTTCGCGCCATTGCTCTCGGCCCTGGGCAGCGGCCTGCGCCCGGTGGTGCCCAAGCACCTCTATGAGCACACCGATTTTCGCAACAACCCCTACAACCTCAAGCCGGTGGGCACCGGGCCGTTTGTATTCGTGGAGTGGAAACGCGGCGCCTACATCAAGCTGGCCAAGAACCCCAATTACTGGAAAAAAGGCCTGCCGCACCTCGACAGCATCATCTTTCACGTGATCCCCGATGGCTCTTCGCGCGCCGCCGCGTTCGAGCGCAATGACGTGCAAGTGCTGCGCAGCGGTGATGCGGATTACGCCGACCTCAAGCGGCTCAGCGCCTTGCCGAATGTGCAGTCCTCGGAGAAAGGCTGGGAGCTGTATGCCGGCCTGGCCTTCCTGCAGATCAACACACGCAAGCCACCGCTGAACAACCCCAAGGTGCGCCAGGCGATCCTGTATGCGCTGAATCGCCAGTTCATCGTCGACAATATCTTCTTCGGTTCGGGCAAGGTCGCCCAGGGTGAGTTTGTCTCGACCACGCCGTACCACGACCCGCAGTTGCCGCAGTACACCTATGACGTGAAAAAGGCCAAGGCGCTGATTGCCGAATCCGGCGTGGACGTCGGCGCGGTGCGCATCCGCCTGCTCAATGGCGAGAAGGGCGGTGCCTGGGAGCGCCTGGCCGAATACACCAAGCAGGCCCTGCAGCCGTTGGGCTTCAAGGTGCAGGTGGTGACGTCCGATGCGGCGACCTGGTTCCAGCGCGTGAGTGATTGGGACTTTGACCTGACCTACAACTTTATCTTCCAGATCGGCGACCCGTACCTGACCAGCGCCTACCTGTTCCGCTCCGACTACATCCTCAAGACCTCGCCGTTCGCCAACGTCAGCGGCTACAACAGCCCCGAGGCGGATGCGCTGTGGAGCAAAATCGCGGATACCCCGGAAGGCCCCGAGCGCAAGCAGCTCTTCAGCCAACTGGAGAACGTGCTGAACACCGACCTGCCCATCGCGCCGATCTTCGAAATGCGCTACCCGACGCTGTTCCACACCCAGGTGAAAAACCTGCTGCAGACCGCCACCAGCCTTAACGAAGACTACGAAAGCGTTTACCTCGAGGCGCCGGCACCATGAATGGCGTGCTGTATATCGGTGGGCGCCTGGGCAAGGCGCTGCTGATGGTGGTGGCCGTGCTGGTGTTGAGCTTTTTGTTGATTCACCTCGCGCCGGGTGACCCGGCGCTGCTGCTGGCCGGCGAGGCCGGGGTGGATGATGTGCAGTTCATCGAGCAATTGCGCCAGACCATGGGTTTGGACAAACCGCTGCTCCAGCAACTGCTGATTTACCTGGGCAATATCGCGCACCTCGACCTCGGTTACTCCTACCGCAACCAGACCCCGGTGTGGTCGCTGATCGCCGAGCGCTTGCCGGCGACCCTGGCGTTGATGGGCTCGGCGTTCGTGCTGTCGTCGGTGCTGGGGGTGACCCTTGGCGTGCTCGCGGCGCGCGCGCGGCAGAAGCGCCATTGGCTCGATGGCCTGATCTCCCACGGCGCCTTGCTGCTGTATGCAATGCCGTCGTTCTGGCTGGCGATGCTGCTGATCCTGCTGTTCTCGGTGAGCCTGGACTGGTTGCCGGCGTTTGGCATGGAGACCGTGGGCCGCGACTTTTCGCTGCTTGATCGCCTGCAGCACTTGCTGTTGCCGTGTCTGTCGCTGAGCGTGATGTTCCTCGCGTTGTACATCCACCTGACCCGCGCCGCCGTGCTCGATGCCCTTGCCCAGGAGTACGTGCGCACCGCGCACGCCAAGGGCTTGCACCCACGGCGGATTCTCTGGGTGCATGTGCTGCGCAACGCGTTGTTGCCGGTGGTGACCTTTGCCGGCTTGCAACTCGGCCAACTGGCCAGCGTCGCCTTGCTGGTGGAGGTGGTCTATTCCTGGCCCGGCATCGGGCGCTTGATGTATGACTCGCTGGCCCAGCGCGACTATGGCGTGTTGATGGGCGGCTTCCTGGTGATCTCGATGCTGGTGGTCGGTTTCAACGTGTTGACGGACGTGCTCTGCCGCGTGCTCGACCCGCGTATTGGCGCTGGAGGGCAGGGCTGATGCGGTTGTTGAAGCGCTTTGTGCGCCAACCATCGGCGCTGATCGGCGCGGTGTTTTTGCTGGTGCTCGCCGCCTTGGCGATTGCTGCACCGTGGCTGACCAGCAGCTCGCCATGGGAAATGAACAGCCAGCCGATGCTGGCGCCGTTCCATGATCCGGCCCATTGGCTGGGCAGCGACCTGCTTGGCCGCGACCTCGGCATCGGCTTGCTGTATGGCGCGCGAGTGTCACTGGCAGTGGGCGTGCTGACCAGCCTGGCGACTTTGCTGATGGGCCTGCTCGTGGGCGCCATCGCCGGCTACTTCGGCGGTTGGGTCGACGGCGTGCTGATGCGCATCGCCGAGTTCTTCCAGATCATCCCGCAACTGGTGCTGGCGGTGATCCTGGTGGCGGTGCTGGAGCCGTCCCTGGGCACCATCGTGCTGGCGATTGCACTGGTGGCTTGGCCGGCCGTCGCGCGGTTGGTGCGCAGTGAATTCCTCACCCTGCGCCAGCGCGAATTCGTGCAGGCGGCGCGGGTGTTGGGCCAGTCGCCGTGGGGGATCATCAGCCAACAGATCCTGCCGAATGCGCTGGCGCCGTTGCTGGTGGTCATGACCTTTGTGATGGCCACGGCGATCCTCACCGAATCCGCCCTGGCATTCCTCGGCCTCAGCGACCCCGAGGCGATGAGCTGGGGCTACATGATCAACGCCTCCCGTGGCCTGCTGCGCGATGCGTGGTGGATGAGCTTCCTGCCGGGGCTGGCAATTGCATTGTGCGTGCTGGCGGTAAATCAGGTCGGCGAAGGCCTGCGCGTGGCATTTGAACCAGAGAGGTCGCTATGACGTTATTGAGTGTCGAGCACCTGCGCATCGCCTTGCCGCCGGGAGCCGACCGCAGCCATGCGCTGTATGACCTGTCGCTGCAGGTGCGCAGCGGCGAATGCCTGTGTGTGGTGGGCGAGTCCGGGTCGGGCAAGTCGATGTTGGCCAAGGCGCTGTTGCGCCAGTTGCCGCGCCCGTTGAGCGTGCAAAGCGGGCGACTCCTGTTTCGCGGCGAAGACCTGGCGGCGCGCAGCGAAGCGGCCATGCGCGAACTGCGCGGGCGCCACATCAGCATGGTCTTTCAGGAGCCGATGAGCGCGCTGAACCCGCTGTTGCGGGTGGGCGAGCAGATCGATGAAACCCTGCGCGCCCACGGGGTGAAATCCGCCAGTGCACGGCGCGCCCGGGTGGTGGAGTTGCTCGGTTATGTCGGCCTGCCGGACCCTGAGCGCCTGCGCCTGGCCTATCCGTTCGAGCTTTCCGGCGGCCAGCGCCAGCGCGTGGTGATCGCCATGGCCCTGGCGTTCGATCCGGCGCTGTTGATTGCCGATGAACCGACCTCGGCCCTGGACGTGACCACCCAGGCGCAGATCCTCGAGCTGTTGCGCCGCATCCAGCAGGACAAGGGCATGGCACTGCTGTTTATCACGCATGATTTTGCCGTGGTCGAGGCGATTGCCGACCGCGTGCTGGTGCTGGAAAAGGGCCAGGTGGTGGAGCAGGGCGGCGCCCGGCAGGTATTGCGCGAGCCGCAGGCCGCCTACACGCGGCAATTGCTTGCGGCAGTGTCGGCCCAACCCTTGGCACCGCGCACCACGGTGGACGGTGTGGTGGTGCTCAAGGCCGAGCGACTGGGCAAGGTGTTCAGTCGCCGCACGGGCTGGTGGAGCAAGCACACCACGCGGGCGCTGGACGCCGTGGGGTTGCAGGTCCGTGAAGGCGAGACCCTCGGCATTGTCGGTGAGTCGGGCTCGGGCAAATCCACCCTGGGCCGCTGCCTGGTGCGCTTGCTGCGCGCCGACAGCGGCCAGATCGAATGGCTGGGCCAGGACGTTGCAGGGTTGTCCGAAGCCCGCCTGCGCCCGTTGCGCAGCGAAGTGCAGATGATCTTCCAGGACCCGTTTGCCTCGCTCAACCCACGCCAGACCGTCGGGCGCATCATCATGACCGGACCGTTGGTGCAGGGGCGCACCCGCGCCGACGCCGAACAGCGGGCGCGGGCCTTGCTGGAACTGGTAGGCCTGCCCGCCACGGCGTTCGAACGCTACCCCCATGAGTTCTCCGGCGGCCAGCGCCAGCGTATCGGCATCGCCCGCGCCTTGGCGGTGGAGCCCAAGGTGCTGATCGCCGATGAGTGCGTTTCGGCCCTGGATGCGTTGATCCAGGTGCAGATCCTGGAACTGCTGGAGTCGCTGCAACGGCGGCTGAAATTAAGCATCATTTTTATCACCCATGACCTGCGTGTCGCGGCGCGCCTGTGCGACCGCATTGCGGTGATGCAGAACGGCCGGGTGGTCGAGCAGGGCGACACGGCGACGCTGTTTGCCGATGCGCGCCATCCCTATACCCGGACCTTGTTGCACTGTGGCGGTCGGCTTGCTGGCGATAGCGCCCTGTCGAGCGCTGCCACGTCCGAATCTTTCATCGCCGGCACACCGGCGCCTACCCAAGGCTGTGTATGACGTTCTCTTTTGCCGATCTACCCGTGGTGCGCGGCGAGTTGCTGGAAATCCGCCCCCATCGCACCTTGAGCATTGCCCACCACGTGGGCACCACCCAGGCCGACACCGTGGTGTTTTTCTGCCATGGCGCCGGCGGCAACAAGGACCAATGGCGCCTGCAATGGCCGGCGCTCAAGGCCGCAGGCTACAGCCTGGTGGCCTGGGACCTGCTGGGCCATGGCGACAGTGGCCGGCCGCGCAATGCCCAGGCCTACGCCTGGTCCGAGCTGGTGGCCGACTACCTGGCGATCCTGCAGCGCTACGCCGGCACGCGTAACCTGCTTGTCGCGCACTCCTTCGGCACCGGCCTGAGCCTCAGTGCGTTGCTGGCCAAGCCCACCGCGCGCATCGACGCGGCATTGCTGTTGGGTGCGCGCCTTCACCGCCCTGTGGTCAACGGCGGGTTGATGGCCTTGCCGGCGTGGCTCCTGGAATGGCTGCGCCCGGTCTTGGCCAAGGGCTTTCGCAAGCATGCCTGGCATGCCTCGGTCGACCCGGCGCTGCTGGCTTACGAAGAGAAACTCACCGAGCGCAACCGCCTGCACATGTTCAAGGCCCTGACCAGTAAGGCCCAATGGCCGGATGCGCAACAGATCCCCGGCCTGACATTGCCGGTCAGTGTGCTGGCCGGTGACAGCGATGGCCTGACCCCTGCCAGCGGTGGCCAGGCGCTGGCTGAACAGTTACCGAACGCTGACTTCCAGCTGCTGGATGCCTGTGGTCATCAATTGATGCTGGAGAAGCCTGCCTTGGTGCTGAAAGCATTCAACAAACTGTTGGCAAGGGGCTTATAACTCAAAATCTTTTTGCTATGCGATTCAGCTATTGGATTGTTCATAAGGTAATGCATTTAATCCGAGGCCTAACTCATTGTTGTGCGGAATAAATCAGCGCCCTCGTGCGCTGCAATGAGCCATCGTTACGCCTTAGAGATTCGCCATGAGCAACCTCGTTGCCCCCGTGCCCCTGGTCCGCCTGCTGGACCTGAGCAAGTCCTTTGGTGCCCAGCGGGCGCTGGATCAGGTCAATCTGGATATTTATCCGGGGGAAGGGGTGGCGGTTTTGGGGGCCAGCGGCGCGGGCAAGTCGACCCTGGTGAAAATCCTCAGCGGCAGCCTCGCGCCGGACACTGGCGAAGTGTGGGTGGCGGGGCAGCGCCAACGTTTCACCTCGCCGCTATCGGCGCGCCGCGTTGGCATTGTGGCGGTGCACCAATGTCCCGATGATGCCATCGCGCCGGGGCTGAGCGTGGCCGAAAACCTGTTGCTCGACGAACTGGGCCAGCCTGACGCCGACTTCCTGCTCAACCGCAAAAGCCTGTTGCAACGTGCCGAAGCCATCGCCGCCGGGCTGGGCCTGGAGCTGCCGTTGCAACTCCCGGTAGAGCGCCTGGGCCAGGCAGACCGCCAACTGCTGGTGCTGGCGCGCGCGTTTGCCCTGCACCCCAAGCTGCTGATTCTCGACGAACCCACCGCTGCCCTCTCGGCCGCCGACGCCGAACGCCTGCTCGGGCTGATCGACAGCCAGCGCGCGCGTGGCGTGGCGATCCTGTGCATCTCGCAACGCTTGTCCGACCTGCAACGGGTGACCAACCGTGCGATTGTGCTGCAGCAAGGGCGCCTCACCGGCGACCTCAATACCCGGCATCTGCCGAGCGCGGCTTACACCCTGTTTGGCGACACGGCCGAACATCCGCCCATCACCGCGGACAAAGCCTTGCCGGTGCCATTCCTGGAACGCTTTACCCGCGCCGGGTTTATCCGCAATCGGGCGGAGGGGCGGGCGGTGCAGGAGCAGGTGCTGGGCAGCGGCGTCGCGCCGACCGAAGAGGTCAGCCCTGCAACGTCCAAACCGCGCTGACCTCACTGCAACGGCGGATACACAATCAATTCCAGATAGCCTTTGTGATAACGCTTGCCGCCCGGCGGCAGTTGCCCGGCCTCACGCATTTCACTGGTGCTGTTGACGCGCATCAGCACACCGACCGAACCGTGCTGGCGGGCCTCGCTGATCCAGGCCTGGACCTGTTCCAGTTCCACCTTGCGGTGCATCGAGCCCGCGTACTGCAAGCCGTAGCGCAGTTCACCTTCGGTGTCGTACAGCGACACTTGCGTGCGCTTGAGGCGCCAGGCCAGGGCGCTGGCGTTTTCCAGGGAGTTGGCGAGCAACGCCTGGGTTTGCTGCAGTTCGTTCATATGCTCCAGCACGAACTGGTCGGGCATTTCGTTATCGGCGATCTGTGCCGGCATGCTCGCCGGCAACAGGATCACCAGCAAGCCAATGCCCAGGGTCGGCATCGCCCACAGCGTCAACGGGCGGAAGGCTTGCAGCAGGTTGCTGAGGATCCACACCAGCAGCACGATAAAGGCCAGGGACAGGCCGAACATTTCGGCATGGCTGTGGCCATACAGCGGCCGGGCGATTTGCAGGTAGATCAGGCCGATCATCGCGGCCATGCCGATTGCGAAGTTGAGCAGGCCATTGAGGCTGATCGTGCGTGCGCGGCCGTTGTCGAGCAGGTCGACCAGCGTGTGCCCCATCAACAGCGCCAGGGGCAGCAGGCACGGCATGATATAGGTCGGCAGCTTGCCGTTGCTCAGGCTGAAGAACCCCAGCGGCAACAGCAGCCACAGGGCCAGGAAGGCGATCGCCGGCTGGCGTTTTTCGCGCCAGGTGGTGCGCAGGGTCGAGGGCAGCAGGCCGGCCCAGGGCAGGCAGGACACGGCGATGATCGGCAGGAAAAACCACCACGGGCGTACGTGCTGCGCATTGTCGGCGCTGAAGCGGCGAATGTGTTCATTCCAGAAAAAGAAGCGCCAGAAGTCTGGTTCCTGCAGATGGATCGCCACCACCCAAGGCAAGCACACCAGTACCGCCACGCCCACGGCCAACGGGCCATAGCGCAGCAATTCGCCCAGGCGCCGTTGCCAGAGCATGTAGGGCACGGCAATCAGCACCGGCAACGCCCAAGCGAGGAACCCCTTGGTCATGAAGCCCATCGCGCAGGCCAGGCCCACCACGGCCCAGGCTAGCAGGCGGCCACGGGTGCTGGTGCCGTCGAGGGCAAACCACAGGGCAACCAGGCTGAGGTTGACCCACAGGGTAAATTGCGGATCGAGGTTGGAATACCCGGCTTGCCCGGCCACCAGGCCAAAGCTCAGGTACAGCAGGGCGCAGGCGAAAGACTTGCGCGGGGTGTTCCACAGGCGGCGGGCGATCACATAAGCCAGCAGCACACTCAAGCCGGTGGTCAGGGCCGAGGCGATGCGCACACCGAACAGGTTCTGGCCAAACACGGCCTGGCCCAGGGCGATCAGCCAATAGCCGCCGGCGGGTTTTTCGAAATAGCGAATGCCCATGTAATGCGGCGCGACCCAGTTGCCGCTCAGCAGCATTTCCTGGCTGACCTGGGCGTAGCGGGTTTCGTCCGGGGTCCACAGGCCGTGCAGGCCCAGCGGCAATAGGTAAAAGGCGGCGAAGGCCAATAACAACAACGGCAGGGGTTTGAATCGGATCGTCACAACGTCGCTCCTTGACGTGTACTGGCAAATATTTGCAGTAAGAAAGTAATAGCGAAAAACATCAAAGCGTTCACTGAGTGACAGAAGATATTCATGACGTCCTTAATTAAAAGGCGCAACTAAACATGCCAGAACATGGCTGTCTTTTTGCTGAACATAGAGGGTGGCGGCGGGCAGGAAAGTACTTACAGTTGTTTTAACGCGGCTGGCCAGTCCTGATTATTGACCAGGCCCAGGGACTTGAATTTGCCGTTGGGCAAGACCTGCACGAACAGCGCGCTGCCGTACTCGGGGAAGGTGGCGTGGGGGAAACCCAGGGTGCTTTCGAAGTCGGCGATGCAGCCGCTGTGGGTGACGAACACCAGGTTGCGCCCCGGGGTCTTGTGGCTGAGCAACTCTTCGCCCATGGCCGCACCGCAGACGGCTTGCTGGCCGGAGGTCAGCTCGTTTTTACCGAACATGAACCGCAGCGTCTGGGCGGTCCGAATGGCCGGACTGGCGAGCACATCGCTGCCGTCCATGCCCAGTGTCTTGAAGGCCTTGCCGAGGTTTTCGGCTTGTTGGCTGCCTTTGATCGTCAGGCCTTCCACCGGCCCCAGGCAAGCATTCGACGAGCGGTCGCAGCGCTCTTCATGACGCACCAGCACGATCAGGTCGCCGTCGCGCCAAAGCGGCAGTACCTGGGAGGTCAACAGGCGGTTGCCCACCCCCAGGTCACGCGGTGACGCCGGCCACAGCAGGCCGGCGGTGAGCAACAGGCTGATCACTACAATCCCCAGCCACAGCGGTTGCAGCCGCTTGATGACGGCCCGGCGCGAGCGTGGTTTGGTCAGGGTCAGGTCAACCACTTCATTCACCTTGGGCACTGTTGGCAGTGTTGTATTAGTTAGCTGACGCAACGTGTTGGCGAATGCCTGCAGTATGACTTGAGGCTGGCACAGGACGGCTGTCTTTTCGCTGAACACGTGGCGGGTAAAAGTTGTCAGGCGTGGCAACTAACAAGTTGCCGATACCTGACGCTTGGCCGGTAATTTAAAGTGCGGTGGGTGGGCAACCGGTGAAATCCATGTGAAAAATTTGCGTGGCCGCCATCACCAGCCGTTATTCTCGATGGCCACCCCTCACACGAGTGTTCCCATGCTGCAGGTGCAAGGTGTTTTCAAAAGCTATGCCACGCCCCAAGGCCCGTTGGCGGTGTTGGCCGGTGTCGACCTGCACCTGGCCGCGCGCAGCAGCCTGGCGCTGATGGGCGAATCCGGCAGCGGCAAGAGCACGCTGCTGCACCTGGTGGCCGGGCTCGACCGGGTGGACGGCGGCAGCATCCAGGTGGGCGAGCAGCGGCTCGACCAACTCGGCGAAGCGCAACTGGCGCATTGGCGACGCACTGAAATCGGCCTGGTGTTCCAGCAGTTCAACCTGATCGGCAGTTTGCGCGTCGACGACAACCTGGCATTCCAGGCGCGCCTGGCGGGGCGCTTCGATGCCCGGTGGCAGGCGCAACTGGTGGAGCGCCTGGGCCTGGGTGACTTGCTCAAGCGTTATCCGGAACAACTCTCGGGTGGCCAACAGCAACGGGTGGCGGTGGGACGCGCCCTGGCTTCGCGCCCGGGGTTGCTGTTGGCCGACGAGCCCACCGGCAACCTCGACGAAGCCACCAGCGACGAAGTCCTGCAACTGTTGCTGGACCTGCTGCGTGACAGCCCCACCAGCCTGTTGATGGTCACCCACAGCCCGCGGATCGCTGCGCGACTGGACCGCCAGGTGGTGTTGCATCGCGGACAGGTGGTGCCGACGTGAGTGTGTTTTATTGGACGGTGCGCGCCTTGCTCAGCCATTGGCGGCGCCATCCGGTGCAGTTCTTCAGCGTGCTCACCGGCTTGTGGCTGGCCACCGCCCTGTTGACCGGCGTGCAGGCCCTCAACAGCCAGGCGCGCGACAGTTATGCGCGC
This sequence comes from Pseudomonas aylmerensis, assembly GCF_001702265.1. Taxonomy (GTDB): domain Bacteria; phylum Pseudomonadota; class Gammaproteobacteria; order Pseudomonadales; family Pseudomonadaceae; genus Aquipseudomonas; species Aquipseudomonas aylmerensis. The sequence continues at coordinate 74,548 of NZ_MAUE01000016.1, read as the reverse complement.
GCCAGCCAGTTGATCGGCGGTGAGCCCCAGGCCAGCCTCAGTACGCCGGACGGCGCGAGTTTCCCGCAGGTGCTGTTTGCCCAATTGCGCCGCGCCGGGTGGCCGGTGTCGCCGGTGGTACAGGGGCGGGTGCAGCTCCAGGGCCACGAGGACATGCGCCTGCAACTGATGGGCATCGACCCGGTGTCACTGCCCGGCAGTGGCGCAGTGGCGGGGCAGCGTCTGAGCCAGGCGCAAATGCTGGCGTTCTTCGATCCGCCCGGGCGTACCTGGATCGCGCCGCAGACCTTGCAGGCCCTAGGGCTGCGCGCCGGTGAGCAGCCGCTCACGCTGAACGGGCAGCGCCTGCCACCGTTGCAAGTCCAGCCGGACATGGCGCCGGGGTTGTTGCTTACCGATATCGGCTTCGCCCAGCCGCTCCTGGCGATGCCCGACCGACTGTCACGACTGCTGGTAGACAAGGCGTTTGCCGCCGGCCATCCCACGCCGCCTGCCGAACTGCAACTCAAGCAGGGCGAGGACAACAACCTCGCGCGCCTCACCGAGAGCTTTCACCTGAACCTCGACGCGCTGGGCTTCCTGTCCTTCGTGGTCGGGCTGTTTATCGTGCACGCGGCCATCGGCCTGGCCCTTGAGCAACGGCGCGGGCTGCTGCGCACCCTGCGTGCCTGTGGGGTGAGCGCACGCATGTTGATCCTCGGCCTGGGCGTCGAGCTGGGCGCCTTGTCGTTGCTTGGCGGTGTGCTCGGCGTCGCCAGTGGCTACCTGCTCGCGAGCTTGCTGCTGCCGGACGTGGCGGCCAGCCTGCGCGGCCTGTATGGCGCCGAGGTGCCAGGGCAATTGAGCTTGAGCCCAGGGTGGTGGCTGGCCGGACTCGGCTTGAGCCTGCTCGGTGCCTTGCTCGCCGGTGCCAGCAGCCTGTGGCGGGCGGCGCGCCTGCCGTTGCTGGCGCTGGCCAATGCCCAGGCCTGGCACGAGGCCCACGGGCGCTGGTTGCGACGCCAGGGTTGGGTCGCGGGCACGGCCTTGCTGATCGCGGTGCTGGCGCTGTGGCTGGGCAATAGCCTGGCGGCCGGTTTTGTGCTGATGGCCGCGCTGCTGCTCGGCGCCGCCCTGGGTTTGCCGGTACTGCTCAATGCCTTGCTCAAAGCGGTACTGGGACGCAGCCGCTCGGTGCTCGGCCAATGGTTTCTCGCCGACTGTCGCCAGCAATTGCCGGCCTTGAGCCTGGCGCTGATGGCCCTGCTGTTGGCGCTGGCAGCGAATATCGGCGCGGGCTCGATGACCTCGGGTTTTCGTCACACCTTCAATAACTGGCTGGAGCAGCGCCTCACCGCCGAGCTGTACCTCAATCCCCAGACCCCGGCCCAGGCCGAACAACTCAACACTTGGCTCAAGCAACAACCGCTCGTGCAGACCGTGCTGCCGACCTGGCAGGTCGCCGTGCAATTGCAGGGCTGGCCGGCGGATCTGTTTGGCGTGGTCGATGACCCGACCTATCGCCAGCACTGGCCATTGCTGGAGGCGGTGAGTGAACCTTGGGATCAGTTGCAGCACCACGACACGTTGATGCTCAGCGAGCAATTGGCGCGGCGGCTGGCGATCAAGCTGGGCGACACGCTGAGCATTCCCACGCCGCAGGGCGTGTGGTCACCGACGCTGGTGGGGATCTACGCCGATTATGGCAACCCCAAGGGCCACATGCTGGTCAATGTTGCACACCTGCTGGCCCACTGGCCGACCCTATCACCGGCGCGGTTCAACCTGCGGGTGTTGCCGGCGGATGTGGCGCCGTTGGTCCAGGCGGTGCAACGGGCCTTTGCCCTGGAAGACAGCCGCATCGTCGATCAACAGCAGCTCAAAGGCTGGTCGAGCCAGGTGTTCGAGCGCACCTTTGCCGCCACCGCGGCGCTGAACAGCCTCACCCTCGGCGTGGCCGGGGTGGCACTGTTCATCAGCCTGCTGACCCAGAGTCAAAGCCGCCTGGGCCAACTTGCGCCGCTGTGGGCGTTGGGGGTGACGCGCCGCCAATTGATGCTGCTGAACCTGGGCCAGACCTGGCTGCTGGCGGTGCTCACGCTGATCCTGGCATTGCCCCTGGGCTTGCTGCTGGCGTGGTGCCTGGATGCGGTAATCAACGTGCAAGCGTTTGGCTGGCGCCTGCCCCTGCAGGTGTTTCCTTGGCAACTGGCGCAATTGCTCGGGCTGGCATTGCTCGCCACGTTGCTGGCCTCGGCCTGGCCGTTGTGGCAGTTGTACCGCAGCCGTCCGGCGGACCTGTTGAGGACGTTTGCGCATGAAGATTAAATCCTTGCTGTGGCTGGCGCTGTTACTGGTGAGCGCGTGCGACCAGGCGCCCGCACCACCGGAAAGTTTCGCCGGCCTGGGCAGCGATGCGGCGGACTTCAGCCAGGTAGGGCCGGGCAAGGTCTTCAGTTTTCCCGAGGACCATGGGCCGCATGCTGGCTTTCGTATTGAATGGTGGTACGTCACCGCCAACCTCAAGGATGCGCAGGGCAACGTGTTCGGCGTGCAATGGACGCTGTTTCGCAACGCCCTCAAGGCCGGGCCGACGCAAACCGGCTGGCAGGACGCGACAGTCTGGCTCGGCCACGCCGCCGTCACCTCAGCCACCCGCCATTACGCCGCCGAACGCTACGCGCGCGGCGGCGTCGGCCAGGCTGGCGCCCAGGCCGTGCCGTTCAACGCCTGGATCGACGACTGGAACTTCGCCAGCCGTCCCGGTGCCGTGAGCCCCTTGGCCGATATGCAACTCAAGGCGAGCGGTGCGCACTTTGCCTATGACCTGCACCTGACTTCCAGCCGCCCGCTGGTGCTGCAGGGTAATAACGGCTACAGCCGCAAATCCGACCAGGGCCAGGCCTCGTACTACTACAGCCAGCCGTTTTTCAGTGCCAGCGGCAGCGTGAGCATCGACGGCCAGGTGTATCAAGTCACGGGCCCGGCGTGGCTGGATCGCGAATGGAGCAGTCAACCCCTGAGCGCGAGCCAGACCGGCTGGGACTGGTTCTCCCTGCACCTGGACCGTGGCGAGCAGTTGATGCTGTTTCGGGTGCGGCAAACCGATGGTGGGTCCTACCTGACCGGCACCTGGATCGACCACGAAGGTCACACCCAAACCCTGCACAACGCCGATATCCAACTGACCCCGTTGGACACCACGACGCTCGACGGGCGCAAGCTGCCTACGCGCTGGTCCCTGAAAATTCCCGGCAAGCACCTCGACATCACCCCTGAGGCCGTCAACCCCAACGCCTGGATGAACCTGAGCATTCCGTACTGGGAAGGACCCGTGCGGTTCGACGGTGGGGTGGGTTACCTGGAAATGACCGGTTATTAGGGTGTTTCTGTAGGGGCTGTTTCTTCTTCAGGTAGGCAGCTTCCTAAATGCAATTCGATCGCCCTGGGCTGGTGTCCGGGGCGGGGTCGTTTTTTTCGAAAAAATACTGTACATCCATCCAGTCTTATCCTACATTCCATCCCAGGTGACCGGATGTCACCTGAGCTTCACTTTTTAACTATGGATGGATAAAAAATGAAATCGAAAAAAGCTCTCATGCTGGGCGCGGCCATGGCGGCTACCTGCTTTGTCTCGGCCTTTGCCCTCGCTGAACAATACCCTCAGCTGGCTGCGCAAGCGGCGTCTCCCACGGTCAAGCACGGCTTGAAAAGCGCTGTGAAGATCAACGCCAACAAGGCGACGGCTGCCCTCAAGCAGCAACTGCTGGCGGGGGCCCAGCAGAAGAAACCATTGTTTGCCGCCAAGGCGAAAGCCGATTCGGTGGTCGAAGACAACACCGCGCCGGCCAGGGTGACCAAGGTACAAAAAGCCACGGCCCAGTCTGCGCCCGCCGTACAGGCCGCGCTAGTCCAGGGTTGTGAACAGACGCTGGATATCAACTCTCTCTACACGATCAATGGCGTACAAACCGGCGACCTGCTGTGCTACCACTTCAACCTGCCGCAGAAAGCGCGGATCAACGTTCTGCTGGTCAACCAGACCGCAGGCACCGATATGTCGTTGTCGCTGTTCCAGGACGATGGCCAGGGCAATCCGCTACCCCTGGGCACTTCCAATAACCCCGGCACCGGCGATGAAAGCCTTGGCGGCGTGGTTCCGGCCGGTGACTACTACTGGTTCATGGAGGCCAACGCGGCGGTCCAGGGGTCGAGCTTTCAGTTCGGGGTTGCGGTCGATACCAACCTCGACGCCTATGAGCCCAATGACACCCCGGACACGGCCTTCCAACTGCCGGACACTCTGAACTACATCAACGGCAATGCCGACAGCCTGGATGACGTCGATTACTTCGATTTCACCGCCGTCCGTGGGCAGAGTGTCGGTATTGCGCTGACGGCCGATGCGGCCAGTGGCAGCACGCGTAACAAGTGGATCCTCGAGCGTTTCGATGGCGGCCAGTGGGTCACCGTGGGTGCCAACGTCGTGTCGACATCGATCCCCAGCCCGGGCGTCGGTGGCGTAGTCAAGGTGCGTGTGCGGCCGAACCAGCACCCCAATGAGCCGTGGAGCGCGACGGGCAAGTACAACCTGTCGTTTGGTTCCAACCCGCGGGTCAACAGCCCGGATGTGAAGGGCGAGGCGAACGTGTTGCGCATCCCGTATTCGGCCTCCAACGTGGGCTATGGCTACATGACCACCCAAGCCTATCGGGACCTGACCTGGACCATGGGCCTGTCGGACAGCACCGGTGCACCGCTGGTGGGCCTGCACCCGATCGTCTATCTCGACCAGCGGATCGACCCGGCCAACGGCGACATCGTCTACAAGGCGTATTCGGCAGCGACCGACAGCTCGGGGCAAGCCTCTGGCACGATCAATGTGGGCGCGTGCAGCGGCGGTGATTTCCAGACCACCTTTGTCGATTACTCCCAGGGCTACAACAACACCTGGCGTACCGACTTCAACTACGGCGTGTGGCGCATGGAAGTGCTGGAATACCCGGGCATCGGTGTCGGTGGCGAGAATACCCAGTTCGTCAGTTTTGGCCACCTGTGCAAGCAGACCCTGCTGAGCAGCACCAAGAGCTGACATGATTGACCCGTAGTACCCAGGGCATACAGGCCAGGCGCCTGTATGCCCTTTTTGCGTTATGGCGCCAACGCCAGCTTCAACGGCAGGCGCGCCATGCTCGTGCTCTTCAGCGAACCCAGGTACAGCCACTCGCCATACTCCCGGGCGGTGGTGATCGGCGAGTAATTGCCGGTGCTGCCATCCTGCAGGTTGGCGATGACCTTACCATCGGTGTCCAGCCCCAGCACGAAGGCTTTGCGCTCGATCGGCTTGGGCACCACCATCAGCGCCCGCACCATGACTTTGCGCAGCAGTGGGTAGCCGGCAAAACTGTCCAGCAGTGGGTTGCGCGGCGAGTAAAGTGCCACCCAGAAGCGGTCCTGGCCGTTGAAGCTGAGGTTGTCCGGCAGACCGGGCAGGTTGTCGATAAACAGGTCGTGCTGCCCAGCGCGCTCGCCCTTGAGCCAATAGCGGCTGATGCGATAGGCGCCGGTTTCATTCACCAGTACATAGTTTTCCTCCGGCCCCAGGGCCACGCCGTTGGCGAATTGCAACTGGTCGAGCAATACCTCGGTGTTGCCGTTGCTGAAGTCATAGCGCAGCAGCCGGCCGTCGCCGCCGTGCTCGATCACTGCCTCGCCGTCCTGGCCATAACCCCAGCGGCTTGAAGCATCGCTGAAGTAGGCATAACGCCCGCTGGCATCCACCGTGACGTCATCGGTAAAGCCAAAGGGCACGCCATTGGCGGCGGTGCTCAGCGACGTCAGTTGGCGATGGGCGTCGAGTGCGAGCAAGCCCTTGATCCCGTCGGCAATGATCAAGCGCCCATCCGGGTGCAGCGCCATGCCCAGCGGGCGCCCGCCGGTATTGGCCAGCACTTCCAGGCTGCGGCTGTCGGGCGAGGTACGGATGATGCGCCCGTCGTGCAGCCCGCTGATCAGCAATCCCTGGGCATCCATCAGCAACGCCTCGGGCCCGTCGATGCCCTGGGCACCGACTTTCTGTACGCCCTTGAGGCGTTGGTTTTCCGCGTAGGCGCCGTCCTGCATGGAGGGCGCCTTGGGCGGTGTCCAGTTCACCGGTTGCACCTTGGTGGGCATCAGCAGCAGAAACGCGATCACGACCAGCAGCAACACAAACAGCAGATGACGCAGTTTTCTGGGACGGGTACTCATGACGATTCCTGGTTGTCGTGGGGGCCGGGCTCCCAGTACAGGGTGCCGAACAGGTAATCCATCAGCGGCATGACGATATTGAAGTTGCGCCCCTGCATCAGCTCGCGGCGGTGATGCAGCGCGTGCAGGCGGTGCATCTGGCGAATCCACGGCAGGCGCGCGAGCGGGTGCTCGACAGGCAAGTGCTCGCAGGCGTGGAACACTTCGTACAGCAAGTAGCCGAGAATCATGCAGCCGGCAAACAGCCCGGCGACGTTGGGACTCAGTTGCTTGAGTAGCCACCAGGCGGGCAGCGTGATTGCCAGACTGTGCAGCACGATCAGCCAGGCCGGGAACAGGATCACGCGCCAGTCCCTGGGGCTGTCGTAGGTCATGTGCCCGGGGGTGAAGAAACTGTGGTGATCGCCGGTGTGGCGGGCGTAGAACAAGCGGGCGAGGGCGTGTTTGTGGTGGCCGAGGTGACGGTGCACGAGGTAGATGCACAGGTTGAAAAACACCAGGGTCAGGGGAACGGTCAGCCACTGGGGCGCGGTGATGTTTTCCGTGGAGGACCAGGCCAGGGTGATGCACAACGCCCCATAACCGAGGACGAAGCTGGCGTGCAGCCAGGGGTTGTAAAGAGGGCTGACGGCCGCGCGGTAACGTGCGCGGAAGGTCTCGGTGGGATGGGGCATGAGGGGCAGCTCAGGGTTTTTTTATTGGAAACTGAGCTTAGTTGGTGCGCGCAATTGTGCGAGTTTTTGCCCCGTGCGCGGGTTAAATCAAGGGGTCCCAGCGTTGCGACCAGTCACTCTCGGCCTTGACCACGTCGCGCAGTAACGCCAGGGCCTGTTGCAGCACTGCCGAGTCGCGCGCCCGCGAATACACCACGAAGGTCGGGAAGTTGAATTCCGGGGCCTTGGGCACGCGCTGCATCACGCCGCTGTCCAGGTAGCTTTGCACCACCCGCGTGCGGAAGTAGCCGGCGCCGCCATTCTCCAGGATGTACTGCAACGCCAGCGGCCCGAGGTTGAAACTCAGCGCGGCACGGGCCCGGTCGGGCAGGGCGGCGTCATGCTGCTGGCGAAAGCCCGGGCCCCAGTCGATGTAGACGTACGGGTCCGGCTTGCTCACCAACTGCACCAGGATGAGTTTTTCTTCCAGCACCTGCTCGACCTGCAGCCCAGGCCAATATTGGGGTTGGAACACCAGCGCGGCATCGAGCACACCGAGTTCGAGTTGGCGCAGCAGGTATTCTCCCTCACGCACTTCGGTGCGCAGCGCATGCCCAGGGATCTGCTCGCGCAGGGCCTGGGCCCAACCGAGCATCAGTGGGTTGCACAGGCTCACTTCACCGCCGATATGCAGCACGTTGCGATAGCCATCGGGCAACGGCAGGTCACGCCGCGCGGCTTCCCAGGTTTGCAGCAACTGGTTGGCGTACACCACAAAGGCCTCGCCGTCGGCGGTCAGGCGCGCACCGGCGCGGTTGCGGATAAACAGCGTGCTGCCCAACTGGCTTTCCAGGCTCTTGACCCGCGCGGTGATGGCGGTCTGGGTAACGTGCAGCTTCTCGGCCGCGGCGGCGAGACTGCCGCAGCGGGTGATTTCGAGGAAAGTGCGTGCCAGTTCGATGTCCATGAAACCCCCGGGAATGAATGGGGCACAGTGTAATGGAATGCGATCAAGACCGGGGGCGGCTGCCCACTACAGCTTCCACAGGGGATTGGCGGTGTGGCCCTTATTTCAATCCCCTGCGGCATCGCAGTAGCCGGCGCGACGCAGCCCAAGTGTGGGAGTTGTCGAGCCCGAGCGAGGCTGCGAAGGCGGCGGCATTGCTGGCATTTTCTGCGCCTGAGACACCGCTTTCGCAGCCTCGCTAAAGCTCGACAACTCCCACAGGGGATTTGCGGAGTCGCGCTTATTTCAATCCGCTGTGGCATCGCAGTAGCCGGCGCGACACAGCCCAAGTGTGGGAGTTGTCGAGCCCCGGCGAGGCTGCGAAGGCGGCGGTATTGCTGGCATTTTCTGCGCCTGAGACACCGCTTTCGCAGCCTCGCTAAAGCTCGACAACTCCCACAGGGGATTGGCGGTGTCGGCCTGATTTCAATCTCCTGTGGCATCGCAGTAGTCGGCGCGGCGCAGCCCAAGTGTGGGAGTTGTCGAGCCCTGGCGAGGCTGCGAAGGCGGCGGTATTGCTGGCGTTTTCTGCGCCTGAGACACCGCTTTCGCAGCCTCGCTAAAGCTCGACAACTCCCACAGGGGATTGGCGGAGTCGCGCTTATTTCAATTGCCTGTGGCATCGCAGTAGTTGGCGCGACGCAGCTCAAGTGTGGGAGTTGTCGAGCCCCAGCGAGGCTGCGAAGGCGGCGGTATTGCTGGCATTTTCTTCGTCTGAGACACCGCTTTCGCAGCCTCGCTAAAGCTCGACAACTCCCACAGGGGATTGGCGGTGTCGGCCTGATTTCAATCCCTTGTGTAATCGCCATGTAAGACGCGACGAAGCCCAAGTGTGGGAGTTGTCGAGCCTTGGCGAGGCTACGAAGGCGGCGGCATGGGCGATAGGGGGGGTGGCTGACCTGCCACCCCCGAAAGCCCCCCCAGTTGAGTCCACTTCAGGTCTGCGGCGCTTGCAAGTGCGGTGTGGGGAACGCTTTGGCGTACACCTGGCAGACCTTCAGCACCTGTTCATCGGCAAACCGCGCGCCCACCACATGCAACCCTACCGGCAGACCATTCGCCGCCAGCCCGCATGGCACCGATGCCGCCGGTTGCTGGGTCAGGTTGAACGGGTAGGTAAACGGCGTCCACTCCATCCATGCCTGCATCCCGGAACCCGGCGGCACGTTGTGCCCGGCGTCGAACGCGGTGATCGGCAGCATCGGCGACACCAATATGTCGTAATGCTCATGGAACGCCGCCATCTTCGCCACCAGCGCCGCGCGGGCTTCGAGGGCGTCGTTGAAGTCGCCAAGGGTGAGCTGTTCACCGCGTTGTGCGATGCGCAACAGACCGGGGTCCAGCAGCTGTTTTTGCGCATCACTCATGGCGCCGGTCAGGCGCGCGGCACCGGCGGCCCACAGGGTATTGAACACTTCCAGTGGATCGCTGAAGCCTGGATCGATTTGCTCGACATGGGCGCCCAATTGCACCAATCCCTCGACTGCCTGGGCCACGACCTTGGCAACCTGCGGATCGACCTTCACATAGCCGAACGTCGGGCTATAGGCCACGCGCAACCCTTTGAGGTCCGCAGCGCCCGTCAACCAGGGCGTGGTCCGCGGCGCGCCGATCAGGCCGTCCCGCGCGTCCGGCTGGGCGATGGTCTGCAGCATCAACACGCTGTCTTCCACGGTGCGGGTCATCGGCCCCAGGTGCGACAGAATCGTCATGGAACTGGCCGGCCACTGCGGCACATAACCGAACGTCGGCTTGATCCCGAAAGTGCCGGTAAACGCGCACGGAATCCGGATCGAGCCGCCGGCATCGCTGCCCTGGTGCAATACGCCGAGGTTCAACGCCGCCGCTGCACCGGCGCCGCCGGACGAACCGCCCGCCGTGGTGCGTGTGTCCCAAGGGTTGCGCGTGATGCCGTACAGCGGGTTGTCGGTCACGCCTTTCCAGCCGAACTCCGGGGTGGTGGTCTTGCCCAGCAGCACGGCGCCGGCCTTGCGCATCAAGGCGGAAAACGGCGCGTCGACGTCCCACGGCCCTTCGGCGGATGAGGTGCGCGAGCCCTTGCGGGTGGGCATGCCGATTGTCAGCGTGAGGTCCTTGATCGACGCCGGTACACCGTCCAGCGCGCCGCAGGGCTGGCCCTTGAACCAACGCTGCTCCGAGACTCGCGCAGCCTGCAGCGCGCCTTCGGGGTCGACGTGGCAGTAGGCGTTCACCACCGGGTTGTAGCGTTCGATACGCAGCAGGGCGTCCTCGGTGACGTCCACCGGTGACAAGGTCTTGTCGCGAAAATGCTGCAGCAGTTGCACCGCCGTCAGTTGGCCCATCTCACTCATGCCCGGTCCCCCTGTGCCGCATTGACTATGGCGCGCAACAGCACCGCGCAGCCTGCCGCGAGGTCATCCGGCGCGGCGTTTTCGATTTCGTTGTGGCTGATGCCGCCTTCGCACGGCACGAAAATCATCCCGGCCGGGCCGAGTTCGGCGACGAAAATCGCGTCATGCCCGGCACCGCTGACGATGTCCATATGGCTCAAACCCAGCGCGCCTGCCGCGTCGCGCACGGCATTGACGCACGCCGGGGCGAAGTCCAGGGGCGGGAAGTCGGCGGTCGGCGTCAGCTCGAACGTCAACCCATGCCGGGCCGCGCTGGCTTCGATCACGCTGCGCACTTCATCGACCATCGCTTGCAGCTTGTCCGCATGCAGGTGGCGCAAGTCGAGGGTCATGTGCACCTGGCCGGGAATCACATTGCGCGAGCCGGGGTGCAGGCTCAGGCAGCCGACGGTGCCACAGGCGTGAGGTTGCTGCTGGTGAGCGATGCGGTTGACCGCGCTGACCACCTCGGCGGCGCCGACCAGGGCGTCCTTGCGCAGGTGCATCGGCGTCGGGCCGGCGTGGGCTTCGACGCCGGTGAGGGTCAGGTCGAACCACTTCTGGCCCAGGCAACCCATCACCACACCAATCGTGGTGGCCTGGTCTTCCAGCACCGGACCCTGTTCGATATGCGCCTCGAAATACGCCCCCACGGGATGGCCGAGCACCGCACGGGAACCGGCATAGCCGATGCGCTGCAGCTCGGCGCCCACCGACAGGCCCTGGTCGTCGAGCTTGTCGAGCGTGTCCTGCAGGTCGAATTTCCCGGCAAACACCCCGGAGCCCATCATGCAGGGCGGAAAGCGCGAGCCTTCCTCGTTGGTCCAGACCACCACCTCGATCGGCGCCTGGGTTTCGATGTTGAGGTCATTGAGGGTGCGGATCACTTCCAGCCCGGCCATCACCCCGTAGCAGCCGTCGAACTTGCCACCGGTAGGCTGGGTGTCGATATGGCTGCCAGTCATCACCGGCGCCAGGGCCGGGTTGCGCCCAGGGCGACGCGCAAAAATATTGCCGATGGCGTCGACACTCACGCTGCACCCGGCGGCCTCGCACCACTGCACAAACAAATCTCGGGCCTGGCGATCGAGATCGGTGAGGGCCAGGCGGCACACGCCGCCCTTGACCGTGGCGCCGAGCTGGGCGAGGTCCATCAGCGATTGCCACAGGCGGTCGCGATTGATCAGTGGGGCATTGCTCTGGAGCGGTTGCGCAAAGCTATTCATCAGTGTTCTCCGGTCAGGCGCTCAGGGCCAGGTAGCGGTTCTTGATGGTCGGGTCGGCGCGGAAGGCGGCGGCGCTGCCCTCGTAGACCACGCGGCCCTGTTCGAGCACGTAATGGCGGTCAGCGAGCTTGTCGCAGACCATCAGGTTCTGTTCCACCAGCAGCACGGGGAGGCCGTCGTCCTTGACCTTGCGCAGGATCTTCACCAACTCGTCGACGATCACCGGGGCGAGGCCTTCGGTGGGTTCGTCGAGGATCAGCAGCTTGGGATCGTTGAGCAGGGCGCGGGCGATGGCGAGCATCTGCTGCTCGCCGCCGGACAGCGCGCGGCCGGCGTTTTTGCGCCGCTCCTTGAGGCGCGGGAACATGCCGTAGACGTCTTCCAGCTGCCAGCGGCTGGTCTTGCGCGCGGCGATGCGCAGGTTTTCCTCGACGGTGAGCAGGCGGAAAATCCCGCGGTTCTCCGGCACCAGCGCCAGGCCCTGGCGCGCGATTTCAAAGATTTTCTGGCCCACCAGTGCCTGGCCATTGAAGTGAATCTGGCCCTGGCGCGGGCAGATGATCCCGAGAATGCTGCGCAGCGTGGTGGTCTTGCCGGCGCCGTTGCGCCCCAGCAGCGTCACCAGCTCGCCGGGGTTGACGGTCAGCGACACGCCTTCGAGCACGTGGCTCTTGTCGTAGTAGGAATGGATATTGTCGACGATCAGCATCAGGCAGCCTCCCCAAGATAAGCCGTGCGCACACGTTCATCGGCCCGCACGAATTCCGGTGTGCCTTCCACCAGGATCTGCCCATGGCTCATCACCGTGATGCGTTGGCTGATCGACATGACGATGCTCATGTTGTGTTCGATCAGCAGCACCGTGTGGTCGCGGCCGAGGTCGCTGATCAGCTGGGTCATGATCGGAATGTCATCGATGCCCATGCCCGAGGTGGGCTCGTCGAGCATCAACAGTTTCGGTTTCGAGCAGATCGACATGCCCACCTCCAGCACGCGTTGCTGGCCATGGGAAAGCTCGCCGGCCAAGGTGTCGGCACGCGCGCTGAGCTGCAGGCGTTCAAGCACCTGGTCGGCCATCTCCAGGTGTTCGCGCTTGCTGTCGACCCGGCGCCAGAAGTTCAGCGCGCGGGCACCGTCGCGGCCTTGGGCGGCCAGGCGCAGGTTCTCGCGCACGCTGAGGTTCTGGAACAGGCTGGTGAGCTGGAACGAGCGCGCCATGCCCAGGCCGACGCGGCCGTGGGCGGGCTTGCGCATCAGGTTCTTGCCGTCGAAATGGATCGCCCCGGCAGTGGCCTGGCGCTCACCGGTCAGGCAATGAAACAGGCTGGTCTTGCCCGCGCCATTGGGGCCGATGATGGTGTGGATGGTGCCGGCTTCGACCTTGAGGTTCACGCCATTCACCGCATGGAACGCGCCGTAGGCCAGTTCCAGGTCTTTGGTTTCCAGCAGGATGCTCATAGCACTTCCTCCTTGGTGATGACAGCGGCCTTGCGCGGGCCTCGCACCTTCTCGAACAGCGACGCCAGGCCTCCCCACAACCCGCCGCGCATGAAGATCACCACCAGGATCAGGATCACCCCCAGCAACATCAGCCAGCGCGGCCACAGGTCGGAGAGAAAATCCCCCAGCAGCACGATGGAACCGGCCCCCAGCAATGAGCCGAACAGCGAGCCGGTGCCGCCGACGATGGTCATGATCAGGATGTTCTCGGACATCGCCAGGTCGATATTCGACAGCGGCACGAAGTGCAGCAGCATCGCGTACAGCGCGCCGGCGATGCCGGTGACCGCGCCGGACAGCACGAACACCAGGATCTTGAAGTGGCGGGTGTCGTAGCCGATGGCCGAGGCGCGGGTTTCATTTTCGCGGATCGCCATCAGCGTGCTGCCGAATGGCGAAGCGATCACCCGGCGTGCGCCGATGAAGATCAGCAGGAACAGCACCGCGACAAACCCATAGAACGCACGGGCGTCGGCCAGCGACAGCAGCACGGTGTCGCCGAGGCGGATTTCCGGGCGCGGCACGCTGAGCAGGCCGTTGTCGCCACCGGTCCAGTCACTCAAGGTGTAGGCCACGAAGTAGGCCATCTGGCTGAACGCCAAGGTCAGCATCACGAAGTAGATGCCAGTGCGCCGGATCGCCAGGGCGCCCACCAGCAAGGCCAGGAAGCCACCGGCCACGGCAGCGCCGAGCAACGCGGTGAACAGGCCCAGTTGCAGATGAATCATCAGCAGCGCCGCGCAATAGGCGCCGGCGCCGAAGAAGATGCCTTGGCCGAACGACAGCAGCCCGGTGTAGCCGAGCAACAGGTTGCAGGCGAGGGCGGCCATGGCAAAGATCAGGATCTCGGTGGCCAGGGTCGCCGAGGGCAGCACCAAGGGCAGGCCGATCAGCACCGCGAGTACCCACAGCAACATGGCTTTGGATTGGGTCTTGGCAAACGGCAGCGGATTTTTCTCGCTCATCTCAGGCTCTCCCGAACAGGCCGTAAGGGCGTACCAGAATCACCACGGCCATTGCGCCGTAGATCATCAGGCTCGCGCCTTGGGGCCAGAGTGTGGTCATCAGGCTCTGCACCACGCCGACCAGCAAACCGCCGACCAGCGCACCGCTGAACGAGCCCATGCCGCCGATCACCACGACCACGAAGGCCACGCCGAGGATCTCCGGGCCGACAAAGGGCTGCGCGCCGCGCAACGGCGCAAACAGCACGCCGGCGACACCGGCCAGCGCCACGCCGAGGGCGAAGGTCATGGAAAACAGGCGGAAGATATTCGTGCCCAGCAGCGACACGGTTTCGGTGCTTTCACTGCCGGCGCGCACCAGTGCGCCGAAGCGCGTGCGTTCCAGCAGCAGCCACAGGCCCAGGCCGACCAGCCCGGAAAACACGATGAGGAACAGGCGGTAGTAGGGGTAGACGAAGTCGCCGACCACCAGCACCCCGCGCAGCAGTTCCGGCACGGCGACGCTCTTGCCCACCGGGCCCCAGATCATCACGCTGGCTTCCTGGATGATCAGCGCGATCCCCAGGGTGACGAGGATCTGGAACATGTGTGGCAGGTGGTAAATCCGTTGGATTAACAGGCGCTCGATCACCCACGCCAACGCAGCCACCACCAGCGGCGCGATCAGCAGGGCCAGCCAGAAGTTGCCGGTGAGGCTCACGGCGGTGTAGCAGATGTAGGCGCCCAGCAGGAAGAACGCACCGTGGGCGAAGTTGACGAAGTTGAGCAGGCCGAAAATGATCGTCAGCCCGACCGCGATCAGGAAGTAGATCATCCCCAATCCCAGGCCGTTGAGTATCTGGAACAGATAAAGATTAAGCATGCAGAAACCCTCGGACAGGCGGCCGCGAACGCGGCCCTGTCGTGTTTAGCGAGTCAGCGGGTCAGGCGAGCGTGCAGCCCGTGGCGTCCACCGGCGGGAAGGACTGGCCGGCGCTGAGCACCTTGGCCAGGTCGTCCTTGTCGGCCATGTCGCCGGCGGCCTTGCCGATCAGCAGGTAGTAGTCCTTGATCACCTGGTGGTCGCCGGCGCGGATCGATTCCTTGCCGGTCGGGCCTTCGTAGCTCAGGCCCTGCATGGCCTTGGCCACGGTCGGCCCGTCGAAGCTGCCGGTGGCGATGATGGTTTCGAGCATGACCTTGGTGCTGATGTAGTCAGCGGCCAGCGGGTAGGTGGGGTTGATGCCGTACTTGGCCTGGGTCAGCTTGACCAGCTCGCGGTTGAGCGGGGTGTCGACCTGGTGCCAGTACTGCGCGCCGAGGTACACGCCTTCGAGCACATCGCTGCCCAGTTCCTGGAATTGATCGAGACCGGCAGACCACACCAGCAGCACTTTCATGCGCTCCTTGATGCCGAAGTTCACCGCCTGGCGCAGGGTGTTGGACGACTGGCTGCCGAAATTCAGCAGCACCAGCACGTCGGGCTTGGTGGAGATGGCGTTGGTCAGGTAGCCGGAGAATTCCTGTTCCTGCAACGAGTGATAGCTGTTGCCCACGTGCTCCAGGCCGTGTTCCTTGAGGACATTTTTGGCGCCTTCGAGCAGGGCTTCACCGAACACGTATTGCGGGGTGATGGTGTACCAGCGCTTGGCGTCCGGCAGCAGCTTGATCAGCGGCACCATGGTTTCGCGGATCGCGCCGTAGGTCGGCACCGACCAGCGGAACGTCGCCTTGTTACAGTCCTTGCCGGTGACTTCGTCGGCACCCACCGGGGTCATGAACACGCCGCCGACCTTGTCCACTTCCTTGGCCACGGCCAGCGCCGACGACGACAGCGTGCACCCCTGGAAGAACCGCGCGCCGTCCTGCTGGATGGCTTCCTGGACCTTGCGCACTGCCTTGCCGGCGTTGCCTTCGGTGTCGATCACCTTGTAGTTCAGCGGGCGACCGAGCACTTCGGGGTGCTGCTCCACCGCCAGCCGCGAACCCATGTCGGCAAACTTGCCATAGCTGGCAAAGGCGCCGGACATGGACTTGAGGCCGTAAAAGGTAAAGGGCTCGGCGGCGAATGCCGAACGCACGCTCAGCGGAAGGCTGAGGGCGGCGGCGGCGGTGAGACTGGCTTTCAACAACGTACGACGCTGCATGGGGTGACTCCCTGGTTTAGTTATTGGCAGGAGTAGCAATGGCGATACGGTGGAGCAGGGCCTGTGGGCAGGCCTTTTTATTGAGGCGAAACGCGGTCATAAAATGTGCGGGCGGGCTTGCTCGCGAATGCAGTGCATCAGTCTCCGGATGCTTTGCTGACCAACCGCATTCGCGAGCAAGCCCGCTCCCACACTGGGTCTGTAGTGTTTTTAAGAGTGATCGAACTCCAGTAGAAAATGCGGGCTGACCTGGCCTTCCAGCGCGGTCATGTGGTGTTCGGCGTCGCACATGTGTTCGTGCATCAGGCTGCGCACGGCTTTTTCATCGCCGGCGCGAAACGCGCTCAGCAACTGTTTGTGATAGTCGAGGTTGGCCGCGTCGAACTGCTTGCGCTTGGGCTTGTAGGCCTTTTTCAGCACCACCAGGTCACGCAGCAGGTCATTGAGGAACTGCGCCATGAAGCTCAGCAACGGGTTGGGGCACGCCTTGGCCAGCAGGTTGTGGAACTCCAGTTCCGCCAGGCGCTGCTCACGCTGGCCGGCCTCGCTGTCTTCCGGTGCGCTGCAGAAATCCACATTGTCCTGCAGGGCCTGGTAGTCGTCCTCACTCAGGCGCCCGAGTACCGAGACGGCCAGTTCCACTTCGATGACCTTGCGCAACTGGTAGACCTGCTCGCCATCCAGGTGCTGGAAGTGCAGGTAGTTGCGCAAGGCGCGGCTGGCCGGCTCGGTGCCCGCCTGGTTGAGGTAGGCGCCGCCGCTGGGGCCGGTGCGCGTGCTCACCAGGCCCTCGACTTCCAGCGCCTTGAGTGCCTCGCGGGCCGAGCCCTTGGAGCACTGGAAGCTTTCCATCAGCTCGCGCTCGGTGGGCAGGCGATCGCCGGGCTTGAGTGCATCGGTGACGATAGAGCGTTTGACCGACTCGACAATCACATCGGACAGCTTCTGGCGTTTGCGTCGTAGCGGGCGGCTTAGCATGGGTTCGATTTATCGTATTAATGCGGATAAATAGCACTTAATAACGATTGGGTCGCAGCGTCAACGCAGGGTGTCGTTTTCGGCCGCAACAGGTCGCAAACGGCGCGCTACTCCCAAGCGCCTGAATCCAGGCAGCGCGTCGACGCCGGCGGCTGCTTGCCATAGGCAAGGAAGTCGCCCACCCATTGGTTGACGCAGCCGCTGGGGCCTGGCGTGGCGGTGTCCTTGAGGTGCAATTGTGCAACCCGGGGCGCGGCCTTTTCGCCGGGCTCGGCATTCACCAGCACCATGCGCGCGACGCGGTCGGGAAACAGCGCGCCGTAGCGGCTGCCCAAGCGCGTGGCGCCGGCGTTACCGAGGTAGTGCAGCTGCGCGTCACCGAGTTGGGCCCGCACGAATTCCATGTCGCGCACGGCCTGCTCAAGGCCATTCTTGTGCTTGAGGTCGCGCGGGCTGAGTTCGATCACGTCATAGCGATTGAGCAGCGTGCGGTAAGCCTGGTTGGAATAGGCACCCCAGCGGCTGGCCAGTTGCACGGCGAAGGTGCCGGCGCGGTTGCGCCGGGTGGTGTCGCCAGCCTGGGCGAACACCACGCCTTCACGGCTCAGCGGATCGCGCGCGCCGACACGGGTGACATACAGGCGCAGGTTGCCTTGGCGCGGCGCGGCGTAGTTGCGCGGGACACTGACGACGCCGCATTGGGTGCGTGCCAGCACTTCGGGGTCCAGGTGTTCGACCTGGGGGATGGGGCAGTCGAGCAGCCAGTCGATGGCGCTTTCGGTGATCAGTGGCTGGGCCAGGGCGGTGCTTGCCATCAGCCAGATACCGCCACAAGCGAGGTGTTTTGCAACAGTCATCAGGAGGTCCTGGGCAGCCGTGTGATGGCGGCTTTTTTACCAAGGACCTGGGTTGAAGAATGTAGGTCGAGAAAACAGCTCGTGTACGAAAGTGGAGTTTTGTTTAGCGGATATCAGTCTCCCAGCCGCCCCCCAGCGCTTTGTACAAGGCGATGCTTGCCTGCAGGCGCGACAGCCGCAGCTGCACGTTCAAGTCCTGGGCCGCGTACAGCGTGCTTTGGGTCTCCAGCACTGTCAGCAAGTCCTCGGCGCCTGCCTGGTAGCGACTCTCGGCGATCTGGAAGGCGGTCTGCGCCTGTTGCAGTTCTTCGCTTTGCCACTCGCGCTGCTGGTCGAGGCGGGTGATGCTGCTGAGGGCTTTTTCCACATCGGCAAAGCCGTTGATGATCGCGCCACGGTAGGTTTGCAGCAGCTCATCCTGGCGGGCGCGGGCCTTGTCGCGCTCGGCGCTTAAACGGCCGTTGTTGAAGATCGGTCCGACCAGCCCGGCGGTCAGCGTGTAGTACGGGCTGCGCAGCATTTCTGCGGCTTTGTAGGCGTCCGAGCCAAGGGTCGCACCGAGAGTCACGGCCGGCAGCATGGCCGCCCGCGCCACGGTGACGTCGGCTTGTGCCGCCGCCAGCTGCGCCTCGGCCTTGGCGATGTCGGGGCGCCGACTGAGCAATTGGCTGGGCAGGCCAGCGCCGATGGTCGGCCAGCTCAGCGCCTGGAATGGTTCGGCGCCCAGGTCGAGGGCCTGCACCGGTTGGCCGAGGAGCGCCGCGAGGGTGATCCGCGACTCTTCGGCCAATTGCTCGATCAGCGGCAATTGCCGTTGTTGGCTGGCCACCAGGCTTTTCTGCTGGGCCAGTTCCAGGGCCGTGGCGGAGCCGGCGTCGTAGCGCGTCTGCACCAGGTCGAGCACGTTGCGCGCGTTCGCCAGGTTGAGCTGGGCAATCTGTTTGCGCTCAACGGCTGCCAGGGTTTGCGCGTAGCGGTCGGCCACATTGGCGAGCAAGGTCAGTTCCACCGTCGCCTGGTCAAACTCGCTGGCCCGCAGGCTGTGCAGGGCGCTGTCGCGGGCAGCCGCGCGGCCACCCCAGAAATCCACTTCGTAACTGGCGGTGAGGTTGGCGCCGAAGTTGTCGACAACCTCATCGCTTTGCGATGCGTCCAGGCTCGGTCCGCCTTTGCCGCGCAGCAGTTTCTGGCGGCTGGTGTCGAGATTCAGCTTGACCTCGGGCAACAGCGGCGCGCCGGCAATCACTGCGCTGGCCTGGGCCTGGCGGACCCTGGCCATGGCGGCGGCGACGTCGAAACTGTCACGCCGCGCCTGGTCGACCAGGCGATTGAGTTGCGGGCTGCCAAAGTGCGTCCACCAGCGCTGGTTGGTGGCCTGGGTCGCGTCGCGCTCGGCAAAATGCCAGGCGGCCGGCGGCGCAATACCGCTGTCGATGGCGCCAGGACTGCCGGTGCAGGCGCTCAACATGAGGTACAGGCTGAGCAGGGACAGGTGCGTGGGCAGGGATGGTTTATTCACTGGTCAATGCCTTAACCGGATCGAGCCGGGCAGCTTTACGGGCCGGCATAAAGCCGAATACGACGCCGGTGACCAGCGCGCAACCAAATGCGCCAAGGACCGCCACCAGGGAAAACTGGACCGCCACCTTGGCCAGCACCAGCACGCCGCCCACCAGCAGGGCCAGGGCGATGCCGCAGAGGCCGCCGACCACCGAGAGCATCACCGCCTCGGTGAGGAACTGGCGCAGGATGTCGCGCTGGCGCGCGCCGGTGGCCATGCGGATGCCGATTTCGCGGGTCCGCTCGCGCACTGTCATGAGCATGATGTTCATCACGCCGATGCCGCCGACCAACAGCGAAATCGCCGCAATCGAGCCGAGCATCAGCGAGAGGGTATTCTGGGTGCGCGCCTCGGCCTGGATCATCGCGGCGTTGTTGGTCAACTCGTAGTCACGCTTGCCGTTGTGCAGCTTTTGCATCAGTGCGTCGATGGCCACCTCGGCCTCGTGGACCTTGCGCGCATCGGCGGCGGCAATCACCACGTATTCGGGGTTGTAGCTGCCAAACAGGCGCACGCTGGCGGCGGTGTAGGGGATGGCGATGCGGTCGTCGCTGTCCTTGTTGCCGGAACTGGCGCCTTTTTCCGCGAGCACGCCGATCACCTGGAACGGCACGTTCTCGATCAGGATGTACTGGCCGATCGGGTTGACCTGGCCCTTGAACAGCTTTTCGCGGATGCGGTGGCCAATCACCGCCACCGTGGCACCGGCGCGCTCATCGGCGGCGGTGAAATAACTGCCCTCAACCACCGGCCAGTTGAAAATGTCCGGGAAGTTGGTGTCATTGCCGCCCACATAGGCCATGTAGTCGACATTGCCAAAACGCACTCCGGCCTCGGTGCCGTTGACCGGCATGATGCGCTTGACCTGCGGCAGTGCCGCCAGCGCCGCGACGTCATTGAGGGTGACGATACCCAGCGGCGTGCGCGGGTTGGGCGACGAACCGCTGAGGTAAAGAATGTTGGAGCCGAACGCGCCCATCTGTGCCATGACCTGGCGCTTGCTGCCTTCACCGACCGCCAGCATCACCACCACCGACGCCACGCCGATGATGATGCCCAGCAGGGTCAGCGCCGTGCGGAAACGGTTGATCCACATCACCCGCCAGGCGGCCTGCACCGCGTCGATCAATTCGGCTTTCCAGGCGCCGTTGTGTTCGGCGCCGTCGGCCAGGCGCTGGCGCAGGTCCACGGCCTGCAAGGCGCCGTTGCTGGCGGGGGCGGGGACGTAGCTGTCGGCCTCGGCCGAATCGCTGATGATCAGGCCGTCGCGAATCTCGATGATGCGATTGGCCCGCGCCGCGACTTCGCGGTCATGGGTGATCAGGATCACCACGTGGCCCTGGCTCGCCAGCTCATCGAGCAAGGTCATCACCTCGGCGCCGCTGTGGCTGTCGAGGGCGCCGGTGGGTTCATCTGCGAGGATGATGTGCCCGCCATTCATCAAGGCGCGGGCAATCGACACGCGCTGCTGCTGGCCGCCGGACAACTGGTGCGGACGGTTGCCGGTGCGGTCGGCCAGGCCCAGGCGGGTGAGCAGGGCCTTGGCGCGGGCGTGCCGTTCGGCGGCGCTGATGCCGGCATAAATCGCCGGCATCTCGACGTTTTCCTGGGCCGAACCCGACGGGATCAGGTGGTAGCCCTGGAACACGAAGCCGAACGCTTCACGGCGCAGCCAGGCCAGCTCATCGCTGTCCAGGTGCGCGACATTTTCGCCGGCGAACAGGTAGTCGCCGGTTGTGGGCCGGTCGAGGCAGCCGAGGATATTCATTAAGGTGGACTTGCCGGAGCCGGACGCGCCGACAATCGCGACGAATTCCCCGGCGTGGATCGACAGGTCGATGCCGCGCAATACGTCGACCTGCGGGCTGTCGCCGCCGCCGTAGGATTTGCGGATGTGCTTGAGTTCGATCAGGGGCGTGGTCACCTCAACCCCCGTTGCCGTCAGCCGGGCCGATCAGCAGGTGATCGCCTTCATGCAGGCCGTCGAGCACTTCGACGCGCAGGCGATCACTGATGCCCAGGCGCACTTCGCGCTCCTCGATGCGCCCGTTTGCCGCCACTACGCGGGCAATCTGCCTATCGGCGCTCGAGGTGCCCTGCAACGCAGCGACCGGCACGGTGAGCGCGTCCTTCACGGCGCCCGCGACAAAGAACACCTGGGTGGTCATTTCGGCCATCAAGGCATTGTCGCTGTTGTCCACATCCAGCAGCACGGTGTAGAGCACCACGCGGCCGCTGCCGCTTTTGTTGGAACTGTTGGGGCTGCCGCTGCCCTGGGTTTCATTCAACGGCTTGGGCGGGATCGGCAGGATTTGCCGCACGGTGCTGGTCCAGCGCCGGTTGCCGCCGCTCAGGGTGGTGAAATAGGCGGTCATGCCGGGTTTGACGTGGCCAATATCGGCTTCCGAGACTTCCGCCCATACGGTCATCGGCGACAACTTGGCGATACGCAGGATCAACGGGGTCTGCTGCTGGGCGTTGAGAGTCTGGCCGACCCGCGCGTCCACCGCCACCACGGTGCCGGTCATCGGCGCATAAATGCGCGTATAGCCCAGTTCCGCTTCGTCGCTGCGCAGGCTGGCCTGGGCCTGGAGGATCTGCGCCTGGAACATGTCCATCCGCGCCTGGGTCGCGCTCAATTCGGCCTTGGCGGTTTGCACATCTTCTTCACGGGTCGCGTTGCCGGCCGCCAGGCGCTGCTGGCGCTGGTATTTCTGGCGCGCCAGTTCGTGCTGGGCTTTCTGCTCCTGCAACTGGGCCTTGAGGTTTTCGATGGCGTAGCGGCTGGCGTCGAGCTTGGCTTTTTGCGTGGACGGGTCGATTTCCACCAGCAACTGGCCTTCCTGGACCTGATCGCCGGCTTCGACGTGAATCTTGCGGATCTGCCCGGAGGCCTGGGCGCCCACGTCCACATATCGACGCGGTTGCAGGGTGCCGAGGGCCGTGACGCTGTTTTCGATATTGCCGCGGCTGACGGTGACGGTGGTGAGCGTGTCACGCCCCGGCGGCAACACCTGCCAGGCGGCAACGGCGATGAGGGGGAGCAGGCACGCGATAACAAGCAAGGCGCGTCGGGCAGGGCGAGGGCGTTTCATGCTTAGGTTCCAGCCAGGAAAGTTCGGAGCGCAGTTGCGCAGAGCTGACAGTTAAACGAGAGAATTGCCCGGGGATTTAGGCTGTTACACAAGCGGTTACAGGTCCTTTGAAGAAAAATAATCGTCCATCGGTGCAAGTCTGCTTTAAAAGTAGATGAGAATTACTATAAATTGCACGCACCCAAACTGCCATTACCTCATACGCTGTCTTTTTCGCACTCAAGGACCTAATGCCGCCACCCGGCGGTCGGGAGTCATGTTGGAAAACTACTATCGCGAGCTGGTGTGTTTCCTCAACGCCAAGCTGGGCAACCGCCAGGTTGCCGAGGATGTGGTGCATGACGCTTATGTCCGGGTGCTGGAACGTTCCAGCGACACCCCCATCGAACAACCCCGCGCCTTTTTATACCGCACCGCCCTGAACCTGGTGATCGACGGTCACCGGCGCAACGCCTTGCGCCAGGTCGAGCCGCTGGATGTGCTGGACAGCGAAGAACGCTTCGCCCCCTGTTCGCCCCACGCCACCCACGACCACGGCCAGCGCCTGGAACTGCTCGAACGCGCCCTCGCCGAGCTGCCGGCAGCGTGCCGCGACAGTTTCATGCTGCGCAAGCTCGACGGATTGACCCACGTGCAGATCGCCGAGCGCCTGTGCATTTCCCG
Source organism: Pseudomonas aylmerensis (assembly GCF_001702265.1). GTDB lineage: Bacteria > Pseudomonadota > Gammaproteobacteria > Pseudomonadales > Pseudomonadaceae > Aquipseudomonas > Aquipseudomonas aylmerensis. The sequence goes on along the minus strand of NZ_MAUE01000016.1, from coordinate 51,318 downwards.
CGCGCTGGTGGAAAAACACATCGTCAACGCGATGAAGCACTGCCGGGTGCGGATGCGCGAGTGGGACGCGCACTGATCACCGATCAGTTAAATTTTATTTCACTGTCCTCGTTTCCTATCAACACATGACCTGTTGTGCAGGTCTTGAAGGTATTCCCGCCCCACCGCCAAGGGGCTTATCCAGAGGACACTGGAATGACACAGGCAATTGCTTCGCCCGCGGTTCACGACCTGATCGGTATCGGTTTCGGCCCTTCGAACCTGGCGCTGGCCATCGCCCTGCAGGAGCGCGAAAAGGCCCAGGGCAAACTGGACGTGCTGTTTCTCGACAAACAGGCTGACTACCGCTGGCACGGCAATACCCTCGTGACCCAGAGCGAGCTGCAGATTTCCTTCCTCAAGGACCTGGTAACCCTGCGCAACCCCACCAGCCCGTACTCCTTCGTCAATTACCTGAAAGCCCACGACCGTCTGGTGGATTTCATCAACCTGGGCACCTTCTACCCGTGCCGCATGGAGTACAACGACTACCTGCGCTGGGTCGCGGGGCAGTTCCAGGCCCAGGCGCGCTACGGTGAGGAAGTGCTGGCGATCGAGCCGATCCTGCACCAGCAGCACGTCGAGGCGCTGCGCGTGATCTCCCGCGATGCGCTGGGCGAGCAGCATGTGCGCACCACCCGTTCGGTGGTGGTCAGCGCCGGCGGCACGCCGCGTATTCCCGACGCGTTCAAGGCGCTCAAGGGCGACAGCCGGGTGTTCCATCACTCCCAGTACCTGGAGCGCATGGCCTCGCAGCCTTGCGTCGACGGCAAGGCCATGCGCATTGCGATCATCGGCGGTGGCCAGAGCGCGGCCGAAGCCTTTATCGACCTCAACGACAGCTTCCCGTCGGTGCAGGTCGACATGATCCTGCGCGGCTCGGCGCTGAAGCCAGCGGACGACAGCCCGTTCGTCAACGAAGTGTTCTCGCCGGCCTTTACCGACCTGGTGTTCCAGCAAGTCGGCGCGGAGCGTGAGCGACTGGTCGCCGAGTACCAGAACACCAACTATTCGGTGGTGGACCTGGACCTGATCGAGCGCATCTACGGGATTTTCTACCGCCAGAAAGTCTCCGGCATCGCCCGCCAGGCCTTCCGCACCATGACCGTGGTCGAGAAGGCCACGCCGGGTCCGCTGGGCATCGAACTGGCCTTGCGCAACAACGCCAACGGCGAAACCAGCGTCCACCATTACGACGCCGTGATCCTGGCCACCGGCTATGAGCGCCAGATGCACCGCGAACTGCTGGCACCGCTGGAAGCCTATATGGGCGACTTCGAAGTCAGCCGCGATTACCGTATCGTCACCGACGAGCGCTGCAAGGCCGGCATCTACATCCAGGGCTTCAGCCAGGCCAGCCACGGCTTGAGCGATACCTTGCTGTCGGTGCTGCCGATCCGCGCGGACGAGATCGCGGCGTCGCTGCATGCGCTGGACCGGCATCGCGGCAACGCGCGTTCGGTGCAGGACCTGTTGCTCGCCACCGCCAGCTGACACTTTAGAAGCCTGGCTTGTCGAATCGCCGCGGTGCGACGATACGACGAGCCCCGCGCCTACCAGTCATCATTCCAGGCTGGTATTCGGGATTGCTCGCTGATACTGTACAAAAAACCAGTATCGGTAGCCCTCCATGCAGTTGATCGAAAAACTCAGCATCCTCGCCGACGCCGCCAAGTACGACGCCTCCTGCGCGAGCAGCGGCGCGCCCAAGCGCAGCTCGGAGGGCAAGGCGGGGCTGGGTTCCACCGACGGCATGGGCATCTGCCACAGCTATACCCCGGACGGGCGCTGTGTGTCGCTGCTCAAGGTGCTGCTCACCAACTTCTGTCTCTACGACTGCCAATACTGCGTCAACCGCCGTTCCAGCGATGTGCCCCGCGCGCGTTTCAGCCCGGAGGAGATGGTGACCCTGACCCTGGATTTCTACCGGCGCAATTGCGTCAGCGGGCTGTTTCTCAGCTCGGGCATCATCCGTTCGGCCGACTACACCATGGAGCAGCTCGTCCGCGTGGCCAAATTGCTGCGCGAAGAGCATGATTTTCGCGGCTACATCCACCTCAAGACCATCCCCGAGGCAGATCCGGCGCTGATCGCCGAGGCCGGGCGCTACGCCGATCGGCTGAGTGTGAATATCGAGTTGCCCACCGATGCCAGCCTGCAGACGCTGGCGCCGGAGAAACAGATCGGCTCGATCAAGCAGGCCATGCAGACCATCTACACCGGCGAACAGACGGTGCTCAACGAACCGCGCGCCCCGCGTTTTGCCCCGGCCGGGCAGAGCACGCAGATGATCGTCGGCGCCGATGATACCGACGACAGCACCATCCTCCACGGGGCCGAGGCGCTGTACGGCAACTTCAAGCTGCGCCGCGTGTATTACTCGGCTTTCAGCCCGATCCCCAACAGCCCGAAAAGCGTGCCGCTGGCCGCACCGCCATTGATGCGCGAGCACCGCTTGTACCAGGCGGACTTCCTGCTGCGCAGCTACGGCTTCAGTGCCGGTGAGTTGTTCCAGGGCCCCGGTCACCTGGCCCTGGACATCGACCCCAAGTTGGCCTGGGCGCTGGAACATCGCGAGGTGTTCCCGCTGGACCTCAACCGCGCCGAGCCGACGCTCATCGCCCGTATCCCTGGCATTGGCCTGCGCACCACCCAACGCCTGGTCGACCTGCGGCGTGAGCGCAAGATCCGCTTCGAAGACCTGGCGCGCATGCGCTGCGTGCTGGCCAAGGCCAAGCCGTTTTTCATCACCAGCGATTACCACCCGCAGCAGGCCGACAGCACCAGCGTGCTGCTGCGCGAACAATTGCGCGACCGCCCGCAGCCGCAACAGATGGGGCTGTGGGGATGATCAGCCTCGAATGCGACAACCTCTTCAGCACCTGGCGCGAGCAGGCGCGCTGGTTGCTCAGCCATCAGGTCGACCCCAGCCAGGTGAGCTGGGGCGAGGCCGAGGTGGCGGACCTGTTTGCCACCGACGAGCCGATTCCGGCGGGGCTTGGTCCGTTCCAGGCGCGGATTCCCAAGGCACTCCTGGAGTTGCTCGAATCGGCTGCCTGTTACCACGGCGATCAGCGCTGGAGCCTGTTGTATGAGGTGTTATGGCGCGTCAGCCATGGCGACCGCACCGCGATGCTGGCGGGGGACAAGCTCGGTAGCGAGCTGCAGCGGCGAATCAAGCAGGTGAGTCGCGAGGCCCATCACTTGCACGCGTTTGTGCGCTTTATCGCCGTGCCAGCAGAGGCGGGGCCGGAGTTGCCGGAGTACGTCGCCTGGCATGAGCCGGCCCATGACATCCTGAAAAGCGCGAGCCAGCATTTTATCGGGCGTATGGGACGCCATCGCTGGATGATCGCCACGCCGCTGGATGGGGTGTATTACGACGGCGAACAGTTGATTCATCAGCGCGAGTGCCCCGAGGCCTGGCAGCAACTGGCGCAGAATATCGAAGACCCGCACAGTGCCATGTGGTTGACCTACTACAGCCACATCTTCAACCCGGCGCGCTTGAACCCCAAGGTCATGGAAGGCCACTTGCCCAGCCGGTTCTGGAAGAACCTGCCGGAGGGCAAGTTGATCCCGGGATTGATCAGCGAAGCGCGCACGGGCAAGCAGAAGGATGGGCAGGCAAAGCTGATTGGAGCCCGACCCGGAAAGAGAATTGCCAATCCGATCAATGGCGGCGCTGGCTTGCCGGCGATGGCGGCGGGCCAGTTGGATCAACGTTGACGGGTGCACCGCTATCGCAGGCAAGCCAGCTCCCACATTGGGTTGTATTCCAAGGTTGGAACCGAGTTGTATCGCCCGCTCGGATATTGGCAAGCCCCCAGTCCCCAGCCCGAACAGTGATCAAAACTGTGGGAGCGGGCTTGCTCGCGAAAGCGGTGTGTCAGTCGCCGAAAATGGTGGCTGATCTACCGCCTTCGCGAGCAAGCCCGCTCCCACCTTTAGTTGTGTTCCAAGGTTGGAACCGAGTTGTATCGCACGCTCGGATATTGGCAAGCCCCCAATCCCCAGCCCGAACAGCGATCAAAACTGTGGGAGCGGGCTTGCCCGCGAAAGCGGTGTATCAGTCGATGAAGAGGGTGGCTGATCTACCGCCTTCGCGAGCAAGCCCGCTCCCACCTTTAGTTGTATTCCAAGGTCAGAACCGGGTTGTGTCGCCAGCTCGGATGTAGCCCCAATCCCCAGCCCGAACAGTGATCAAAACTGTGGGAGCGGGCTTGCCCGCGAAAGCGGTGTATCAGTCGCTGAAGAAGGTGGCTGATCTACCGCCTTCGCGAGCAAGCCCGCTCCCACCTTTGGTTGTATTCCAAGGTTGGAACCGGGTTGTATCACCAGCTCGGATATTGGCATGCCCCCAATTCCCAGCCCGAACAGTGATCAAAACTGTGGGAGCGGGCTTGCCCGCGAAGGCGGTGTATCAGTCGCTGAAGAAGGTGGCTGATCTACCGCCTTCGCGAGCAAGCCCGCTCCCACCTTTGGTTGTATTCCAAGTTTGAAACCGGGTTGTGTCGCCAGCTCGGATATTGGCATGCCCCCAATCCCCAGCCCAAACAGTGATCAAAACTGTGGGAGCGGGCTTGCTCGCGAAAGCGGTGTATCAGTCGCTGAAGAGGGTGGGTGATCTACCGCTTTCGCGAGCAAGCCCGCTCCCACATTGGGTTGTATTCCAGGGTCAGAACCGAGTTGTATCGCCCGCTCGGATATTGGTCGGCACCCAATCCCACACACACACATACGGGATCTTCATGGTCCTGGCAGGTGGGGCCTCAGGTCAGTTCGGTGGCGGTGTTCTTGACCACCGCCAACTCCGGGTGCGCGACCAGCTTGTCGATGTGCAATTCATCATTGTTCAACCAGGTCTCGGTCAGCACCCGGTAGTGTTCCATGTCGCGGCAGCGCATGCGCAGGCTGTAGTCGAACGGCCCGCTGATCAACTGGCATTCGAACACCTGCGGACAGGCCTTGATGCAAGCTTCGAAGGCCTTTTGCGCCGAGCGGCCACTCTGGTTGGACAAGGCCACCAGCACCAGCAGCGACAGCCCCGGTGAGACCATCTGCACATCGATGATCGCCCCATACCCACGGATCACCCCGCGTCGCTCCAGCTTGCGCACCCGTTCCAGGCAGGGCCTGGGCGTGAGGTGCACCAGCGACGAGAGCTTTTCGTAGGTGATACGCCCCTGATGGCGCAGTACGTCGATGATTGCCTCGTCGATGCGGTCCAGCGCAGGGGAAGAATGGGGTCCGTTGGCCTTGGTATCCATGGGTTTCACTTCAAACGGTTGGAAAGAAATTGCTGCAAGCGCTCGCTGCTGGGGTGGTCGAGAATCTCGGCGCCGCCTTGTTCCTCGACCCGGCCCTGGTGCAAAAACAACACTTGGCTGGACACCTGGCGGGCAAAGCCCATCTCGTGGGTGACCATCAGCATGGTACGACCTTCCTCGGCCAACGTCTGTATGACTTTGAGGACTTCTCCTACAAGTTCCGGGTCGAGTGCCGACGTCGGCTCATCGAACAGAATGATTTCCGGCTCCATCGCCAATGCGCGTGCGATAGCCACGCGCTGCTGCTGGCCACCGGACAGGAACGCCGGGTATTGATCCGCCACACGGCCGGGCAGACCGACCTTGTCGAGGTACATGCGTGCACGTTTTTCCGCGTCGGCGGCACTCACGCCAAGTACCCGGCGCGGCGCCATGGTGATGTTTTCCAGCACGGTCATGTGGCTCCACAGGTTGAAGTGCTGGAACACCATGGCCAGGCGCGTGCGCAGATTCTGCAGTTGCTCCTGGTGCGGCGCGCGGGTGCCGGCGCGGCCCTGGCGCATTTCGATGCTGATGCCGTCCAGGGTGATCACCCCGGCATCGGGTTGTTCGAGAAAGTTGATGCAGCGCAGCATCGTGCTCTTGCCCGAGCCACTGGCGCCGATCAGGCTGATCACATCGCCGTTGCGTGCGTTGAGGGACACGCCCTTGAGCACTTCGTGTTCGCCGTAGCGTTTATGGATGCCTTCGACTTGCAGCTTGACGGCCGCCGTTGCAGTTTTGCTGACGGGTATGTCGACCGGATAAGTGGCCAGGGCCTGCGCGGACTGATTCATGGGTTAGCCTCGGGTAGGAACAAGAAAACGCATCCAGCGACGTTCGGCCAGTCGGAACAGGCCCACCAGTGCAAAGGACAGCAGCATGTAGAGCAGGGCGGCGATGCCGAAGGCCTGGAACGTCAGGAACGTCTCGGCGTTGGCATCGCGGGCCACCTTGAGGATGTCGGCGACGGTGGCGGTAAACGCCAGCGACGTGGCGTGCAGCATCAGGATCATTTCGTTGCTGTAGGCTGGCAACGCACGGCGCAAGGCGGCGGGGACCACCACAAACAGGTTGAGACGCCAGCCGTGCAGGCCGTAGGCGCGTGCGGCTTCGATTTCGCCATGGGGAATGTTGCGGATCGCGCCGGCGAAGATTTCCACGGTGTAGGCGCAGGTATTCAGCACGAACGCCAGCAAGGTGCAGTTGAGTGCGTTGCGGAAAAACTGGTTGAGCAGGGCGTTGTCCTGCACCACCTCCAGGCTGTACAGCCCGGTGTAGCAAATCAGCAGTTGGATATACAGCGGCGTGCCGCGAAACAGGTAGGTATAGACCTCCACCGGCCAGCGCAGCCAGAAGTGCTCCGAGACGCGCGCGAGTGCCAGCGGGATCGACAGGACGAAGCCAAACACCACTGAGATAATGAACAGCCACAGGGTCATGGCGACGCCGGACAGCCCCGCGCCATCGCTGAACAGATAGGCCAGGCCGTATTGCTGGAACAGTTCGATCATCGCGCCATCCCCTTGATGCCGAGGTTGTAGCGCCGCTCAAGGCGCTTGAAGATGCGGTTGGACAGGGTGGTGATCACCAGGTACACGAGGCCGGCGAGGATCAGGAAATACAGCGGCTCGTTGGTGGTCTTGCCAGCGTTTTGCGCGGCCTTGACCAGGTCTGACAGGCCGATGATCGACACCAGCGCGGTGGACTTGAGCAGCACCAGCCAGTTATTGCCCAGGCCCGGCAGGGCAAAGCGCATCAGTTGCGGGAACAGCACCAGGTGAAAGCGCTGCCAGCGGCTCAGGCCGTAGGCGGTGGCCGCTTCGAGTTGGCCGACCGGCACGCTGAGGATCGCACCGCGAAAGTTCTCGGTGAAATACGCGCCGTAGATAAAGCCCAGGGTGATCACCCCGGCGGTGAATGGGTCGATTTCAAAGTAATCCCAGCCGAACACTTCGCTGAGGTCGTTGAGCCACAGTTGCAGGCTGTAGAAGATCAGCAGGATCAGCACCAGGTCCGGCACGCTGCGGATCAGCGTGGTGTAAAGCGTGGCCGGCACCCTTAGCCATTTGGCGCTGGAGAGTTTGGCGCCAGCCGCGATCAGGCCGAGGGAGAGGCTCAGGGCCAGCGCGAGGAACGCCAGCTTGAGTGTCATCCAGGCGCCCTGGGCCAGCATCGGGCCGTAGCCTTGCAGGTTGAGGAATTCGTTCATGGGAGAGTCTCTAAAGGGCGCAGACGACCCGTGTAGCAGCCGGCTGATGGGGGAGGGGCTTGCCCCCGATAGCAGTGGGTCAGTCCATACCAGTGTCGACTGACACGCCGTCATCGGCGGTAAACCCCCTTGCGCACAAGCCAGGTCCTACAGGGGTGAGGCGTTGGCATCACTCGTTGTAGATGTCCTGGTCGCCGAAGTACTTCTTCTGGATCTTGGCGTAGGTGCCATCGGCCTGGACGGCGGCGATGCCTTTGTTGATCAGCTCGCGCAACGCCTGGTCGTTCTTGCGCAGGCCCATGGCGATGTCCAGCGGCAGGGTCGGGTCCTTGAAGGCCGGGCCGGTCTTGAAGTCGGCGCCTTCAGGCTTGGACAGGAAGTTGAGCTGGGCTTCGAGCTTGTCGGTCAGGGTGGCATCGAGGCGGCCGTTCTGCAGGTCGGCGTAGTTTTGCTCCTGGGACTGGTACGCCTTGATCTGCGCACCCAGCTTGGCCAGGTGCGCGCGGGCATAGGCTTCCTGCAGCGAGCCTTGCAGCACACCGACCTGCTTGCCTTTGAGGGATTGCGGGGTGTCGCCAAAGTCGGCGTTTTTGCGGGTGATCACCGACGTTGGGCTGAGGAACAGCCGGTCGCTGAAGTCGATGACTTTCTCGCGTGCCGGGGTCACGGCCATGGACGACATGATGGCGTCGAATTTGCGCGCGCGCAGGGCCGGGATCATGCCGTCGAATTCGTTGTGCACCCAGGTGCATTTGACCTCGAGCTTGGCGCAGATGGCGTTGCCCAATTCGATATCGAAGCCTTGCAGGCTGCCATCGGCGGCCACGGATTCGAAGGGGGGATACTCGGGGAATACGCCGAAGCGGATTTCTTGCCAATCCTGGGCGTGGGCAGCGGTTGCACACAGTGGCAACAGCAATGCAGCGAAAAGTGATCGCAGTGGAGTCATGTGTATTCCCTATATTTTGTAATTGATGTCAGGGCAGTAAACGGATCAAGCAATGTTTTCCAGGGTGCAGGGCTCTTTTTGGCGAGGGGGCTTGCCCCCCTTGGACTGCGCAGCAGTCCTGAATCCTGTCACCGCGTCTTTTGAGTCGTTCGTGTTGCATGTACGGGGCAGCTTCAAAGCCCGTCGCGGGCAACCCCGCTCGGCACAGAGAATGCTTCATAGTGGTGCGTTTTTTGTGTCGTTTGGTTGGGGGTTAAAGCGCAAATTGCGCTGTTAAAACTGCCAATGCAGCGGAATCGGCTGCCGCACCCGCTGAATCGGCTTTTGACCCCCTCAATTCTGGCCTGCCCCCGGCGCAAAGCGGCAGGCCAGAGCGGTCTCAGGCGCGCTTTTTCTGCTGTACGCGGGGTTGCTGGGCCAGGCGCGCAAACAGGTCTTTCGGGTCGGCGAGGTCCGGTACCAGTTCCAGTTCGCTGCCCACGTCCAGCGCCTTGGCCACGTCCAGGACGTAGCGCAGGGCCGAGTAGTCTTCGATGGCAAAACCGACCGAATCGAACAGGGTTACCTGGCGCGCATTCTCGCGGCCGGGCTGTTGGCCGTTGATCACCTGCCACAGCTCGGTCACCGGCGAATCTTCCGGCATGTGCTGGATTTCACCTTCGATACGACTTTGCGGTTCGTACTCGACGATCACGCGGGCGCGCTCGACGATACGTCGGTCCAGCTCGGTCTTGCCCGGGCAGTCGCCGCCCACGGCGTTGAGGTGCATGCCGGGTTCGATCATGTCATCGGTGAGGATGGTGGCGTAGGCCTTGTCGGCAGTGACGGTGGTGACGATGTCCGCACCCTTGACCGCTTCCGCCACGCTGCCGGCGAGGATCACTTTGATTGCCGGGAAGGCCTTGAGGTTGGCCGCCAGCTTGGCGGTGGCCTTGGGGTCGATATCGAACAGGCGGATTTCGTTGATGCCGAGCATGGCGTGGAAGGCCAGGGCCTGGAACTCACTTTGCGAGCCATTGCCGATCAACGCCATGCTGCGGCTGTTGTCGCGGGCCAGGTAGCGGGCGACCAGCGCCGACGTCGCGGCGGTACGGATTGCCGTGGTCAGGGTCATCTCCGCCAGCAGCACCGGCTTGCCGGTGTCGACGTCACCCAGGGCGCCGAAGGCCATGACGGTGAGCATTCCGGCCAGGGTGTTCTTCGGGTGGCCGTTGACGTACTTGAAGGCATACAGCGAGGCGTCCGAGACCGGCATCAGCTCGATCACACCGTCCGGTGAGTGGTTGGCCAGGCGCGCGCACTTCTCGAAATCCTGCCAGCGCAGGTAGTCGGCGCGGATGTACTCGGCCATCTCGGTGATGCAGGTTTGCAGGCCTTTTTGCGAGACCAGGTAGCTGAGATCGTTGACGTCGATATAACGGGTCATGGCAAGACTCCTTATTGAAATGAGGGACGGGCCGGCAGATGCACTTCGGCCAGCATGCAGCGGGCACTGCCGCCGCCGATGCGTTCGATGTTGTCGATGTTCACCACCACCGGCCGGGTGTGGCGTTCCACGTGCGCACGCTGGGCCGGTTGCAGGGCACCCCAGGCGCTGGCCGACATCACCAGCAGCGGCTGGCCGTCGCGGTCGTGGACTTCAAGCATGTTGCCGGCGAAGGCTTCGAGCTGGTCGAAGTCGAGGGCGAGGATGTCTTTGCCGGTGTCACGCAGGGAGCGTTCCAGGGCCTGGCGCTCGTCGGCATGGGGCAGGGCTTGCAGGCACACCACCGAGAGGTCGCGGCCGACGCTCATCATCACGTTGCTGTGGTAGATCGGCGCGTGGTGGCGGTCGACGGCGTGGAACACGCACAGTTGGTAGTCGAGGCGTTCGGCGAACTGGCGCAGGGCGTCGTGATGGGTGCGCCCGGAGTGGCAGGCGTAGCTGATGCGATGCTGGCGGTCGAGCACCATGCTGCCGGTGCCTTCGAGGAAGATGTTCTGTTGTTCGAGGTGACTCAGGTCGATGGTGTGCTTGATCGCAAAGCGCTGTTCCAGCACTTGCAGCACGCCTTTGTTGCGCTCCAGTCGTCGGTTCTGGCCTTCCATCGGGTACAGCACCAGGCTGCCGTCGGCGTGGCTGCTCCACCAGTTGTTGGGGAAAATCGAATCGGGAGTGTGGGGCGCCGGCGTGTCCTGCACCACCAGGACTTCCACGCCATGCTGGCGCAGGGTGTCGACATAGCCGTCGAACTCTTCCAGCGCTTTGTGCTGTGCACTGAGCGGGTCAAGGGGCGGGCGCTGGAAACGGTTGTTGATCGCGGTGTCCGGGTTGAAGGCAAAGCGCGCCGGGCGAATCATCAGGACGGTGTTGGTGGTTTGCATGGGTGCACGGATCCATGGGGTTGAGCAGTGGCGCTATTTTGTCGCTTGTGCGGGATGAATCCCGGCTGAAACGCAGGGGTGGCTCAGCCGGGAAAGCTGAAAAGGTGGGTAAGGCAGCCGAATCGGCTGTAAGGGTTGGAGCAGGGGCGAAAGGTGGGAGCGAGCTTGCTCGCGAATCGGGTCTGTCAGCACTGGATTGGCTGACTGACACTGCGCATTCGCGAGCAAGCCCGCTCCCACATTGGTATGGTGGCGTCTGCCAAACCGCCGCAGCAAGGAGCAATTATGTCGACCGCTGTCCGTACTGCCCAACCCGCCGATGCCGAGGGAATCAGCCAGGTCATCCTGGCGGCCTTGCACAGCAGCAATGCGCGGGATTACCCCGCGGATGTGATTGCCCGGGTAGCGGCTAACTTCACCCCCGATGCAGTGCTGGCATTGCTGACGCGCCGGGTGGTGCTGGTGGCGGTGCAGGAACAGGTGATTGTCGCCACGGCCGCCCTGGACGCCAATGTGGTGCGCTCGGTGTTCGTCAATCCGGCGCTGCAAGGGCAGGGCATTGGCCGGCTGTTGATGATTGAAATCGAAGTGCGCGCCCGCGAGGCCGGGGTGACGGTGTTGAGTGTGCCGTCTTCGCTGACCGCCGAACCGTTCTATACCAAGCTGGGGTTTCAAACGGTCCGCGATGTTTACCACGGCAACGAGCGCACCTTGGTGATGGAGAAGACGCTGTTGTCGCGCCATCCCATCGGGCTTTATCGCGACCGCCAGCACCGGGCGCAGGTGGTGGCGTTGTGGCAGGAGGCATTCGGGTATGACACCGCGCACAACCTGCCAACCCTGGCCATTGATAAGAAGCTGGCCGTCAACGATGGGCTGTTTTTCGTGGCAACGGACAAGAAGGTGGTGATCGGCACGATTCTGGCCGGCTATGACGGCCATCGCGGCTGGCTGTATTCGGTGGCCGTGCACGCTGACTATCGGCGTCATGGCCTGGGTTCCTCGCTGGTGCGCTATGCCGAGCAGGCATTGACGGCCCTGGGCTGCATGAAGATCAATCTGCAGGTCACCAGTGGCAACGAGGCGGTGGCGGGGTTCTACGAGGCGTTGGGGTATGGGGTGGAGGCGAGGATCAGCATGGGCAAGAAGATTGCCGCGAACATCCCCAAGAGCGGGGCATAAACCGGTAGGAGCCGGCTTGCCGGCGATGAGGCCCTTGAATCCAATGCAGTATTCAGGGTAGCCATCGCCGGCAAGCCGGCTCCTACAGGGTCGTGTGGCTTAGCCGGGTGTGGGCTGTCAGACCTTGACGATCCAGCCCGCAGGGGCTTCGATGTCGCCGGTTTGCACGCCGGTCAGCTCTTTGTAGAGCTGCTGGGTGATCGGGCCAACTTCGGTTTCGCTGTGGAACACGTGCAGCTTGCCGTTGTACTGGATGCCGCCGATTGGCGAGATCACGGCGGCAGTGCCGCAGGCGCCGGCTTCCTTGAAGTCCGCCAGTTTGTCGATGAACACTTCGCCCTCGATCACTTCCAGGCCCAGGCGGGTCTTGGCCAGTTCGATCAACGACAGGCGGGTGATGCCTGGCAGTACCGAAGGCGACTTCGGCGTGATGAACTTGTTGTCGTGGGTGATCCCGAAGAAGTTCGCCGAGCCGACTTCCTCGATCTTCGAGTGGGTCATCGGGTCCAGGTAGATCGCGTCGGCGAAACCGGATTTCTTCGCTTCGGAACCCGGCATCAGGCTGGCGGCGTAGTTGCCACCGACCTTGGCGGCACCTGTGCCCTGTGGCGCAGCGCGGTCGAAGGTGGAGATCTGGAAGTTGTGCGGCACCAGGCCGCCCTTGAAGTAGGCGCCGACCGGGATCGCGAACACCGAGAAGATGAACTCCGGCGCGGTACGCACGCCGATGTTGTCACCGGTGCCGATCACGAACGGGCGCAGGTACAGCGCGCCGCCACTGCCGTACGGCGGGATGAAGCGCTCGTTGGCCTTGACCACTTGTTTGCAGGCTTCAATGAAGTCTTCGGTCGACACATGTGGCATCAGCAGGCGGGCGCAGCTGCGTTGCATGCGGGCGGCGTTCTGGTCCGGGCGGAACAGGTTGATCGAGCCGTCCTTGCAACGGTAGGCCTTGAGGCCTTCGAAGCACTGCTGGCCATAGTGCAGGGCGGTGGAGCCCTCGCTGATGTGCAGCACGTTGTCGTCGGTCAGGGTGCCTTTTTGCCACTCACCGTCTTTCCAGACCTGGAGAAACCGTTTGTCGGTCTTGATGTAGTCAAAACCCAGCTTGTCCCAATTGATGCTTTCGTTACCCATGACACCCTCTATCTCTGGTCAACCGCCTGGTCGAAGGCAGGCTTGTCGGTTTTTTTCTGGATGGGCGCAACAATACTTCATTCTTGGCCGGTGTGGGAGCGGGTGGGCGGGCCATTCAGCAGCTGTATTGGCAGATTCACCGCTATCGCAGGCAAGCCAGCGCCCCCATTTGCAATGCATTTTACCTGTGGGAGCAGGCTTGCCTGCGATGGCCTCACCGCGGTTGTTAAAGGTGCAGCGCGTGGCCCAGGGCCCTTAAAGCGGCTTCCTGCACGGCTTCGCCGAGCGTCGGATGGGCGTGGATGGTGCCGGCCACGTCTTCCAGGCGCGCGCCCATTTCCAGGCTCAGGCCGAAGGCGGTGGACAGCTCGGACACGCCGACGCCCACGGCCTGCCAGCCGACGATCAGGTGATTGTCACGCCGCGCCACCACCCGCACGAAGCCGGTTTTCGACTCCAGGGTCATGGCCCGGCCATTCGCCGCGAACGGGAAACTCGACACGATGCAATCCAGTCCGGCCGCCTTGGCCTCGTCCGGGGTCTTGCCGACCACCACCAGCTCGGGGTCGGTGAAACACACAGCCGGGATGGCGGCCGGGTTGAATTCGCGGGACTTGCCGCTGATCAGTTCGGCGACCATTTCACCCTGGGCCATGGCGCGGTGCGCGAGCATCGGTTCGCCGCTGAGGTCGCCGATCGCCCACACATTGCGCATGCTGGTCTGGCAACGGCTGTCGATCTTGATCGCGGCGCCGTTCATTTCCAGGTTCAGTGCCTCGAGGTTCCAGCCCTGGGTGTTGGGTCTGCGACCCACGGCAACCAGTACCTGATCGGCGTCCAGCGACACGGTGTCGCCATTCGGATCACGGACCTGCAGGCTATTGTTGTCGAACCCGGTGACGCTGTGCTTGAGGTACAGCTTCACGCCCAGGTGCTTGAGGGATTCAGCCACCGGCTGGGTCAGTTCGGCGTCGTAGGCGGGCAGGATGCGGTCCTGGGCTTCGACGACGCTGACTTGCGCGCCAAGCTTGCGATAGGCAATCCCCAGTTCCAGGCCGATATAACCGCCACCGACCACGATCAGGCGCTTGGGCACGCGAGTTGGCGCCAGTGCTTCGGTGGAGGAAATGATCGGCCCGCCAATCGGCAACATCGGCAGGTTGACGCTTTTCGAACCGGTGGCCAGCAGCAGGTGCTCACACTGGATGCGCTGGTCGCCGACGTCGACGGTCTTGCCGTCCACCACTTTGGCCCAGCCGTGGATCACCTGCACCTTGTGCTTCTTCAGCAGCGCGGCAACGCCGGTGGTCAGGCGGTCGACGATGCCATCTTTCCATTCCACGCTCTTGCGGATGTCCAGGGTTGGCACGTCCACTTCGATGCCCAGTTGCGAGCCCTGGCTGTGGTGGATGGTTTGCTGGAACTGTTCGGCCACATGGATCAGGGCCTTGGACGGGATGCAGCCGATGTTCAGGCAGGTGCCGCCCAGCGCCTGGCCTTCCACCAGGATGGTCGGGATGCCCAGCTGGCCAGCCCGGATCGCTGCCACATAACCGCCAGGTCCGCCGCCGATGATCAGCAGCGTGGTATTCAATGTCTGAGTCATGCCCTTACTCCAGGAACAGGCTGGCGGGTTGTTCGAGCAGGCCACGGATGGCCTGGATGAATTGCGCCGCGTCCATGCCATCGACCACGCGGTGATCGAAGGAGCTGGAGAGGTTCATCATCTTGCGCACCACGATCTGGCCCTTGATCACCATCGGTCGCTCAACGATACGGTTGACGCCGACGATGGCCACTTCGGGCAAGTTCAGCACCGGGGTGCTGACGATGCCGCCGAGCGCACCCAGGCTGGTCAGGGTAATGGTCGATCCCGACAATTCATCGCGGCTGGCCTTGCCAGTGCGTGCGGCCGTGGCCAGGCGTGCGATTTCCTCGGCGTTGCCCCACAGGCTGCGGGCTTCGGCGTGTCGCACCACCGGTACCATCAGGCCGACGTCGCTCTGGGTGGCGACACCCACATGCACCGCGCCGAGCCGGGTGATGACCTGGGCTTCGTCGTCATAGCGCGCGTTGATCTGCGGGAAGTCGCGCAACGCCACGACCATCGCCCGCACGATAAACGGCAGCAGGGTCAGCTTGCCGCGGGTGGCGCCATGCTTCTCGTTGAGGTGCACGCGCAGCTCGTCGAGGGCGGTGACGTCGATCTCTTCCACGTAGCTGAAATGCGCGGCGCGCCGGGTAGCATCCTGCATGCGCTGGGCGATCTTGCGGCGCATGCCGATCACCGGGATCTGTTCTTCGCTGGTGCGTTCGGCGTAGGGGTTGGCAGCGCTGTGATTGTGCGCCGGGCGCTGCTGCAAGTAAGCTTCCAGGTCTTCGTGCAGAATGCGCCCCGCCGGGCCGGAGCCCTGGACCAGGCGCAGCTGGATCCCGGCATCCAGCGCATGCTTGCGCACGGCGGGGGAGGCCAGCGGGCGTTCGTCGGCTTCACGCGCCACCGGCGCCTGGGCCTTGATGACTGCCGGTGCCGGCTTGCTTTCAACCGGCGCCGGTTTGGCTTCGACCACCGCAGCGGCTTGCACCGGTTCACTTACCGCAGGCGCTTCCTTGGCGTTACCGGCGCCTTCGACTTCAATACTGATCAAGATACTGCCCACGGCCATGACTTCACCCGGCTCGCCGCCGAGGGCAATCACCTTGCCGTGCACCGGCGAGGGAATGTCCACCATCGCCTTGTCGGTCATTACATCTGCCAGCACCTGGTCTTCGACGACCATGTCGCCGACCTTCACGTGCCATACCGACAGTTCAACTTCCGCGATGCCTTCGCCAATGTCCGGCATCTTGATAACGTGCGTGCCCATTCAGACCTCCATGACCCGTTTCAACGCCGCGCCCACTCGGGACGGCCCTGGGAAATACGCCCACTCCTGCGCGTGCGGGTAGGGGGTGTCCCAACCGGTGACGCGTTCGATCGGCGCTTCCAGGTGATGGAAGCAATGCTCCTGCACCAGCGACACCAACTCGGCACCAAAGCCGCAGGTGCGGGTGGCTTCATGCACCACCACGCAACGGCCGGTCTTTTTCACCGACTTGACGATGGTTTCCAGGTCCAGTGGCCACAGGCTGCGCAGGTCGATGACTTCGGCATCGATACCGGTTTCCTCGGCGGCGACTTGCGACACATACACCGTGGTGCCGTAGGTCAGCACCGTGACGGCCGAGCCCGGACGCACGATGGCGGCCACGTCCAGCGGCACGGTGTAGTAACCGTCCGGCACTTGCGCTTGCGGGTGCTTGGACCACGGCGTCACCGGGCGGTCGTGGTGGCCGTCGAACGGGCCGTTGTACAGGCGCTTGGGCTCGAGGAAGATCACCGGATCATCGTTTTCGATCGAGGCGATCAGCAGGCCCTTGGCGTCATACGGGTTGGACGGCATCACGGTGCGCAGGCCGCAGACCTGGGTGAAGACCGCTTCGATACTCTGGCTGTGGGTCTGGCCGCCGTAGATGCCGCCGCCGCAAGGCATGCGCATGGTCAGCGGCGCAGTGAACTGGCCGGCCGAGCGATAACGCAGGCGCGCGGCTTCGGAGATGATCTGGTCGGTCGCCGGGTAGACGTAGTCGGCGAACTGGATTTCTGCCACCGGACGCAGGCCATAGGCGCCCATGCCCACGGCCACGCCGATAATGCCGCTTTCGGAGATGGGCGCGTCGAACACCCGCGAACTGCCGTACTTGGTCTGCAAGCCTTCGGTGCAACGGAATACGCCGCCGAAGTAACCGACGTCCTGGCCGAATACCACCACATTGTCGTCACGCTCAAGCATCACATCCATGGCCGAGCGCAGGGCCTGGATCATGGTCATGGTGGTGGTGGTCATGGCGGTTTCCAATTCGATGCTGTTGTTGTGATCGTTCATGTCAGATCCCCAACTCTTGACGCTGGCGCTTCAAGTGCTCCGGCATCTCTTTATAGACGTCTTCGAACATGGTCGCGGCGCTTGGAATCTGGCCACCGGCCAGGGTGCCGTACTGTTCGGCTTCTTTCTGGGCCGCAATCACTTCGGCTTCCAGTTCAGCGCTGACCGCCGCGTGCTCCTCTTCGGACCACTGGCCAATCTTGATCAGGTGCTGCTTGAGACGGGCAATCGGGTCGCCCAGCGGGAAGTGACTCCAGTCGTCGGCAGGCCGGTATTTGGACGGATCATCGGAGGTTGAGTGCGGACCGGCGCGGTAGGTGACCCATTCGATCAGGGTCGGGCCGAGGTTGCGGCGCGCACGCTCGGCAGCCCAGGCGGAGGCGGCGTACACCGCGATGAAATCGTTGCCGTCGACCCGCAGGGAAGCGATGCCGCAGCCCACGCCGCGTCCGGCGAAGGTGGTGGCTTCACCGCCGGCGATAGCCTGGAAGGTGGAGATTGCCCATTGGTTGTTGACCACGTTGAGGATCACCGGCGCGCGGTAGACGTGGGCGAAGGTGAGGGCGGTGTGGAAGTCCGATTCGGCCGTGGCGCCGTCGCCGATCCAGGCGGAGGCGATCTTGGTATCGCCCTTGATCGCCGAGGCCATGCCCCAGCCCACACCTTGCACGAATTGGGTGGCGAGGTTGCCGGAAATGGTGAAGAAACCCGCGTCCTTGACCGAGTACATGATCGGCAACTGGCGGCCCTTGAGCGGGTCGCGCTCGTTGGACAGCAGTTGGCAGATCAGGTCCACCAGCGGCACGTCGCGGGCCATCAGGATGCTTTGCTGGCGGTAGGTGGGGAAGCACATATCGTCGATGTTCAAGGCCAGGGCCTGGGCGCTGCCGATGGCTTCTTCGCCAAGGCTTTGCATGTAGAACGACATTTTTTTCTGACGCTGGGCGACGACCATGCGGTTGTCGAAGATGCGCGTCTTGAGCATCGCGCGCATGCCTTTGCGCAGGATCTCCACCGGCACACCTTCGGCCCACGGGCCCAGGGCCTGGCCCTGGTCGTCGAGGACGCGGATCAGGCCCTTGGCCAGGTCGGCGGTGTCGGCGGGTTCTACGTCGATGGCGGGTTTGCGCACCAGGCCGGCGTCGGTCAGGCGCAGGTAGGTAAAGTCGGTCTTGCAGCCGGGGCGGCCTGAGGGTTCAGGCACGTGCAGGCGCAGTGGTTCGTACTGCTGGGTCATGGCTTTCTACGCTCTATCTTGTGAATTTCTTGTAGTGGGCGCGCTAGCTGACAGTCAGTCTTCGGGTAGAAGAAATCTTGTCCTACAACAATCATAGGCGTGGCGTAGAAGAATTTTTATCTGTGTTTCATTGCGCTCGGGATCATTTGCGGATAAAAAAACTGCATAAACATAATAAACAGGTGATTTTGTCTCATGCGCAAACTGGACCGTACCGATATCGGCATTCTCAACGCCCTGCAAGAGAATGCGCGGATCACCAACGCCGACCTCGCCCGCTCGGTCAACCTGTCACCGACGCCGTGTTTCAACCGGGTCAAGGCGATGGAGGAACTTGGGCTGATTCGTGATCAGGTCACGCTGCTCGATGCCGACCTGCTGGGGCTGCACGTCAACGTGTTCATCCATGTGAGCCTGGAAAAGCAGAACGAACTGGCGTTGCAGCAGTTCGAGGGGGCGATTTCCGACCGTCCCGAGGTGATGGAGTGCTACCTGATGGCCGGCGACCCGGACTACCTGATCCGCGTGCTGGTGCCGACGATCCAGTCGCTGGAGCGCTTCATGATGGATTTCCTGACCAAGGTGCCGGGCGTGGCCAACATCCGCTCCAGCTTTGCGCTCAAGCAAGTGCGCTACAAAACCGCGCTGCCGCTGCCGGCCAATGGCATCAGCCTGGGCAATTGATTGACACCGCTCTCACAGATCCAAACACAGCCCAACATGTGGAACCTGGCTTGCCTGCGAAAGCGGTGGGCCAGCCAGCTTATCTGCATCTGATACACCGCCATCGCAGGCAAGCCAGCTCCCACACGGGATCGATGTTTTTACAGTGGGTTGAGGGCGATCTTCAGGTACGTCACGCCATTCTCCTCAGCCGGCAATAACCTCGACATCCCTAACCCTGACACAACCGAGGACAAATGTGGGAGCTGGCTTGCCGCGAAAGCGGTGGGCCAGCCAGCTTATCTGCACCTGATACACCGCCTTCGCGAGCAAGCCCGCTCCCACAGGGGATTGGGGGTGAGGCCTAGGTCCCCGGGTGCATGGAGATCGAATGTGGGAGCTGGCTTGCCTGCGAAAGCGCTGGGCCAGCCAGCTTATCTGCACCTGATACACCGCCATCGCAGGCAAACCAGCTCCCACACGGGATCAATGTTTTTACAGTTGGTTGAGGGGGATCTTCAGGTACGTCACGCCATTCTCCTCAGCTGGCCACAGCGTCGACATCCCCACCCCTGACACAGCCGAGGACAAATGTGGGAGCTGGCTTGCCTGCGAAAGCGGTGGGCCAGCCAGCTTATCTGCACCTGATACACCGCCTTCGCGAGCAAGCCCGCTCCTACAGGGGATTGGGGGTGAGGCCTAGGTCCCCGGGTGCATGGAGATCGAATGTGGGAGCTGGCTTGCCTGCGAAAGCGCTGGGCCAGCCAGCTTATCTGCACCTGATACACCGCCATCGCAGGCAAGCCAGCTTGCTCCCACTCGGGATCGATGTTTTTACAGTTGGTTGAGGGGGATCTTCAGGTACGTCACGCCATTCTCCTCAGCCGGCGGCAGATTGCCCGCGCGCACGTTCACCTGGATCGCCGGCAGCAGCAATGTCGGCATCCCCAGCCCGGCATCGCGCGTGGTGCGCATCTCGACAAACGCATTCTCATCGACCCCGTCATGCACATGAATATTGCCCGCGCGCTGCTCGGCCACGGTCGTCAGGCACTTGGCCTCGCGGCCCTCGGGCGGATAGTCA
The DNA here is from genome assembly GCF_001702265.1 of Pseudomonas aylmerensis. Taxonomy (GTDB): domain Bacteria; phylum Pseudomonadota; class Gammaproteobacteria; order Pseudomonadales; family Pseudomonadaceae; genus Aquipseudomonas; species Aquipseudomonas aylmerensis. The sequence goes on along the minus strand of NZ_MAUE01000016.1, from coordinate 31,216 downwards.
TGGCACACATACAGCTGGGTCTGCGGGGGAAACGCCAAGAGCTTGCGCATCGACGCATACAACTGCCGCGCATCGCCGCCGGGGAAGTCGCAGCGCGCCGTGCCCACGTCCGGCATGAACAACGTGTCGCCCACCAGGATCAACCGGTCGTCGATCAGGTAAGCCATGTCCGCCGGCGTATGTCCCGGCACGTGCAGCGCCTGGGCCTTGAGGTTACCGATATGAAACACCTCGTCCGGCGCAAACAGGTGGTCGAACTGCGAGCCGTCCACGCGAAACTCCGGCTCCAGGTTGAACAGGTGCTTGAAGACGCCCTGCACCTTGCTGATGGACGCGCCGATGGCAATCTTGCCGCCCAGGAGGCGGCGCAGGTACGGCGCCGCGGACAGGTGATCGGCATGCGCGTGGGTTTCGAGCAGCCATTGCACGTGCAGGTCGTGCTCGCGGACGAAGGCGATGACCTTGTCGGCCTGGGCCGTGTCGGTGCGCCCCGAAGCCGGGTCGTAGTTGAGCACCGAGTCAACGATGGCGCAGGGGCCACCGTCGGTTTCATGCACGACGTAGGTGTAGGTCGACGATGCCTCGTCCAGAAAGGCTTGAATCAACGCTGGCATGGCGGCGGTCCCTGGTGAAGAAAAAAGTGGTTACAATCAGTTTACAATTACACATAATGTTTTGAGCTTAAGTGACAGAAAGGACCCGAGGCAAATGGAATCTACTCTGAGTGAGGGCGAAGTCGCCCAGTTGCGCGCATCGGCGTCCAAGGCCTGTTCCTTGCTCAAGGCGCTGGCCAACGAAGACCGTTTGTTGATCCTCTGCCAGCTGACCCAGGGCGAGCGCAACGTCGGCGAGCTGGAAACCATGACCGGCGTGCGCCAACCGACGCTGTCACAACAGTTGGGCATCTTGCGCGATGAGGGGTTGGTCGCCACCCGTCGGGAAGGCAAATACATCTTCTACGGGCTGGCCAGCCACGAAGTGATCCAAGTGATGAAGACCTTGTCCGGGCTGTACTGCGGCGCGGTCATGAAAAGCTGGGCGTGACGCCATCCGGCAGCGACCCTTGTGTGCATGTATAAGAAAGGCGATCGACCATGAATGACCAACACTGGGGCCCTACCATCAGTGGCGATATCGTAGTCATCGGCGGCGGTTCGGCAGGCATCGGCCTGCTGGCCAGCCTGCTCAAGCGCGACCCCCACCTGAACATCACCCTGATCGAACCCAGCGACCACCATTGCTACCAGCCGGCCTGGACGTTGGTGGGCGGTGGTGCCTATGACCTGGAAAAGACCCGCCGCCCGCTGGCCGATGTGCTGCCCAATGGCGTGACCTGGGTGCAGGCTGCGGTCACCGAGCTGTTGCCCGACGAACAGACCCTGATACTCGACAACGGCCAGCGTGTGACTTGGCAAAACCTCATCGTCTGCCCCGGCCTGCGCCTGGCCTGGGAGACGATCGAGGGGCTGCAGGACACGCTGGGCCGCAATGGCGTGACCTCCAACTACAGCTATCAGTACGCGGCCTACACCTGGCAGTTGGTGCAGCAATTGAAGGGCGGCAAGGCGATCTTTACCCAGCCGGCCATGCCGATCAAATGCGCGGGCGCACCGCAGAAGGCCCTGTACCTGTCCTGCGACCATTGGCTCAAGCAAGGCCATCTGAACAATATCGACGTCGAATTCAACCTCGCCGGCGCGGCGCTGTTTGGGGTCGCGACCTTCGTGCCGCCGCTGATGAAATACGTGGAGAAGTACAACGCCCGCCTGGCATTCAATGCCAACCTGGTGAAAGTCGACGGCCCGGCCCGCAAGGCCTGGTTCGACGTGAAGGATGCCGAGGGCAACGTCACCGTGGTCGAGAAAACCTTCGACCTGCTGCACGTGGTGCCACCCCAGGTCGCGCCGGAGTTTATCCACCAGAGCGCACTGGCCGACGCCGCCGGTTGGTGCGAAGTGAATCCCCATAGCCTGCAACACCTGCGCTACCCGCACATCTTCGGGCTGGGCGATGTGTGCGGCACCACCAACGCCAAGACCGCTGCCGCGGTGCGCAAGCAAATCGTGGTGGTCGCCGAAAACCTGCTGGCCCTGCGCAAACAGGCGCCATTGCCGCTCAAATACGACGGCTACGGCTCCTGCCCGCTGACGGTGGAGAGGGGCAAGGTGGTGCTGGCCGAGTTCGGTTACGGCGGCAAGCTGTTGCCGACCTTTCCCCTCGACCCGACCCGCGCGCGGCGTTCGATGTGGTTCCTCAAGGCGACGTTGCTGCCGTGGTTCTACTGGAACGGCATGCTCAAGGGGCGCGAGTGGCTGACCCGCTTGAGCAAGGTGGACTGAATGCTGCTGGCGAGTGTTTTAGGCATCTTGATGGGCCTGGTCATGGGCTTGACCGGCGCGGGCGGCGGCATCCTTGGCGTGCCGGCGTTGGTGCTCGGGTTGGGCCTGAGCATGACCCAGGCCGCGCCCGTGTCCTTGCTGGCGGTGGGCGCAGCGGCGGCGGTGGGCGCGATTGACGGCCTGCGCCATGGCCTGGTGCGGTACCGTGCCGCGCTGTTGATCGCCTTGCTCGGCGCGCTGTTCTCGCCGCTGGGGGTGTTCCTTGCCCACCAGATGCCGGAAGCCCTGCTGATGGACCTGTTCAGCGCGCTGATGGTGCTGGTGGCCTGGCGCATGTTGCAGCGCGAAAAGGTCGAAGCCGGGCCGAGTGACCATGGCGCCGCGTCCTGGGGCCAGAAGAACTGCATGCTCGACCAGCAGACCGGGCGCCTGGCCTGGACCGCCAAGTGCAGCGCGACACTCGCCGCCCTTGGTGCGGTCACGGGCGCCGTGTCCGGCCTGCTCGGGGTCGGCGGTGGCTTCCTGATCGTGCCGGCGTTCAAGCAACTCACCGATGTGCAGATGCGCGGCATCGTCGCCACTTCGCTGATGGTGATCAGCCTGATCTCGCTGATCGGCGTGGTCGGCGCGTTCCACGCCGGTGTGCGTATCGAGCCGATGGGCTGGGTGTTCATCGCCACGAGCATTGTCGGCATGTTGATCGGCCGGCGCCTGTGCTCGGTGATCCCCGCGCGGACCCTGCAGGTCGGGTTTGCCAGCCTGTGCGTGCTGGTGGCGGCCGGCATGTTGGTCAAGGCGGCGGTCTGATGTGAAACGCCTGCGACGCCACGCCAATTCATCCCATCGCATCCCCCCACCCAGTACCCAAGTAGCATAGGTCCCACCCCCGGGCCTTCGTACACTCATGCTTCAGAGGGGGAACCAGCGATGCACAACAGTGAAGGCGTAGTCAGTGCCATGTCCCAGGCCGCCGATGCCGGGCAGGCGGCCGAGGAGTTGGCGCGGCAACTGCTGCATCCGTACCTGGGGTTCGTGCTGTTTTTCTGTTCCGCTTCCTACGACCTCCAGGCACTCGGCCAGGCCCTGCAACAGTGCTTTGGCAGTGTGCGTGTGGTGGGTTGCACCAGTGCCGGCGAGATCACGCCCCAAGGTTATGGCCGCAATTGCATCACGGCGGTGGGGTTCAATCACGCGCATTTCTCCATTGCCACCGAACTCATCGACCAGGTTGAACACTTCAGCCTGATCAACGCCCAGGACATGGTCGAGCGGCTGGTCGGCGGCTGTCGCAGCAATACCCTGGCGCCGATCAAAGGCAATACCTTCGCCCTGACCTTGCTCGATGGCCTGTCCAGCCGTGAAGAAATGGTGCTCGCCGCCCTCAGCGCGGCGCTCGGCGACATCCCGCACTTCGGCGGTTCGGCCGGCGATGACAACTTCCTCACCGACACCCACGTGTACTTCAACGGCGCTTTCCACAGCGGCGCGGCGGTGGTGGTGCTGGTCAACACCTGGCTGGACTTCGAGGTCTTCACCACCCACCACATCCTGCCGCGCACCGAGAAGCTGGTGGTGACCGGCGCCGACAGCCCGTCACGTCGCGTGTTCGAGCTCAACGCCGAACCCGCCGCCGAGGAGTATGCGCGGCACATCGGCGTGGCCGTGGCCGACCTCGACCACCGCCTCTTCGCCGCCCACCCCCTCGCGGTGCGCATCCACGACCAGTACTACGTGCGCGCGATCCAGCAAGTGCACGCCGACCTGAGCCTGAGTTTCTACTGCGCGGTGGAAAACGGCATCGTCCTCACCGTGATGAAGCCCGGGCCGATCCTGCCGAACCTGCAAGGCCTGTTCGATGGCCTGCACGCGCGCCTCGGCGACCTGCTGCTGACCATCGGCTGCGACTGCTTCCTGCGCCGCCTGGAGCTGGAAGACACCGGCACCCTGGAACAGATCGGTGGCTTGCTGCGTGACCAGCGGGTGATGGGGTTCAACACCTACGGAGAACAGTTCAATGGCATGCACATCAACCAGACCTTCACCGGGGTCGCCATTGCCCGTGGCCGGCGCTGAGCTGCTCGCCGAGGTCGCCCGGCTGCAACAGGACAACCACAAGCTGGCACGGATCAATGCGGCGTTGATCGAGCGCATCGAGTCCGGCATGACCCAGGGCAACAACCCCTACACCACCTTTCAGCATTCGGTGGTGCTGGCCGAGCAAGTCCGCGAACGCACCGACGCGCTGAACCAGGCGATGGCCGAACTCAAGGCCAGCAACCACCTGCTGATCAACGCCCGGCTGCGTGCCGAAGCCCTGCGCGGCGAACAGATAGCGGCGCAGCAGGCCCAGGCCAGCGAGCGCTGGATTCGCCTGATCACCGACAACGTGCCGGCCCTGATCGGCTACCTGAATGCCGACCTTGTCTACGAGTTCACCAATAAAGTCTACGAAGAATGGTACTGCTGGCCGCGCGGGATGATGCTTGGCCAGAGCCTGCGCGAAGTCCACAGCGAGCAGCATTGCCAGCGCCTGGATGCCTACGTCGCCCGCGCCCTGGCCGGGGAAAGCGTGACCTTTGAGTTCGCCGAGACCAACATCAATAACCAGGAGCGCTACATGCTGCGCTCCTATGTGCCGAACATGCTCGCCAACGGTGAAGTGGTGGGGATTTTCGTGCTGATCCGCGACATCACCGAACGCCGGCGCACCGCCGAAGCCCTGCACCAGGCCTATCAGCACCTGGAGCAGCGCGTGGCCCAGCGCACCTCGGAACTGACCTCGCTCAACGGCCAGTTATTGAAGGAAATCGAGGAGCGCCGGCGCATGGAAGCACGCCTGCGCGAGGCCAAGCGCGAGGCCGAGCAGGCCAACCTGTCGAAAACCAAATTCCTCGCTGCCGTCAGCCACGACCTCCTGCAACCGCTGAACGCGGCGCGGCTGTTTACCAGTGCATTACTGGAACGCCCCAGCGAAACCCTGGTGCGCAACGTGAGCAATTCCCTGGAAGATGTGGAAAACCTGCTGGGCACCCTGGTGGATATTTCCAAGCTGGATGCCGGGGTGATCAAGGCCGATATCGCCCCGTTCGCCCTGAGTGAATTGCTCGATAACCTGGCGGCGGAGTACACCGAGCTGGCCCGCAGCGAAGGCCTGCAGCTGCATTTTGTCGGCTGCTCGGTGCTGGTGCACAGTGACATCCAGCTGCTCGCGCGGATCCTGCGCAACCTGCTCAGCAACGCGATTCGCTACACCTACAAGGGCCGCGTGGTGCTGGGCTGCCGGCGCCAGCACCAGCGCGTGTTGATCCAGGTGTGGGACAGCGGCATGGGCATTGCCGAGGAGCGGCTGGAGGAGATTTTCCAGGAGTTCAAGCGCGGTGATGTGCAGCGCCCGGACCAGGATCGCGGCTTGGGCCTGGGGCTGGCGATCGTGGAGAAAATCGCCGGGATACTTGGCCATCGTATCAGCGTCAGGTCCTGGCCGGGCCAGGGCTCGATGTTTTCGGTGGAGGTGCCGTTGAGCACCACCGCGCCCAGGTCCTTGCCGATGCCGTGCATGAGCGAGCCGCTGCTGGAGCGCCTGCAGGGCGCGCGGGTGTGGGTGCTGGATAACGATGCGGCGATCTGCGCGGGAATGCGCACCTTGCTCGAAGGCTGGGGCTGTTGCGTGGTGACGGCGTTGTCAGAGCAGGACCTGGCGCGGCAAGTGGACAACTACCATGCCGAGGCGGACCTGCTGATCGCCGACTACCACCTCGACCACGACCAGAACGGCGTGGACGCCGTCGCCCGCATCAACGCCCGGCGCGGTCGTGCGATCCCGGCGATGATGATCACCGCCAACTACAGCAATGAGTTGAAGCTGCAGATCCGCGAGCTGGGGCACACGCTGATGCACAAGCCGGTGCGGCCGATGAAGCTCAAGACGGCGATGAGTCACTTGCTCGGCCAACACGTCGCCCTGTAGGCCGGGGAGTTGGGCAGGATCAACGGCGCAGGTAGGAGCCGAAATCAATGTCCCCGGCACTGAGGATCGCCTGCACCCGGTTATGCACATTCAATTTGCGCAGGATCGCCGACACGTGAGCCTTCACCGTGGTCTCGGCAATCTCCAGGGTGTAGGCGATCTGCTTGTTCGACTCGCCCTTGGTCATGCGCTCCAGCACCAGCAGCTGCTTGCGGGTCAGGGCTTGCAGCAGCTCGGGGGCGAAGCCGGGGTTTTCGTTGAGGCGCCGGTGCGTGCCGGGCTTCTGGGTGCGGATGATGTCCGGCGGCAGGTACACATTGCCGTTGAGAATCTGCTGGATCGCCTCGGTCATTTGCAGGCGCGGCGAAGACTTGGTGATAAACCCCACGGCGCCATAGGTGATGGCCTGCAGCACGATCTGCTTGTCCTGCTCGGCGGAGACAATCACCACCGGGATGGTCGGCGATTCGTTGCGCAGGTTGATCAGGCCATTGAGGCCGTGCATGCCGGGCATGTTCAGGTCGAGCAGGATCAGGTCGAGGTCGTCGTGTTCCTGGGTCAGCGCGAGGGCACTGTCCAGGTCGGCGGTTTCCATCACGTCGCTGCCGGGGAACCCGTCGCTGATGACGTTATGGATCGCCTCGCGAAACAGCGGGTGATCGTCGGCAATCAGAATTTTGTACATGGCCGTTCACCTTCTTGTTGTGGATTTTTATTCAAAGGGTTCGGGTGCTGCAGCCGTCACTGGCAGTTTCGCCGCTTCCCATGCGTCCAAGCCATCGCGGTACCAATACACAGCGGTATAGCCCAGGTTGGCGGCTCGTTTTACCGCGTTCCAACTCAGCCAGCAATCGGCGCGGCAATAGAACACCAGCGGCCGGCTCAGGTCGCCGTGGGTGTATTTGTACAGGTGCCGCACGAAATAACCCTGCCATTCCGGCGTGAGGTCGCCGTCGCCGGTATTGGCCAGCCAGTGGCTGCCGGGCAGGTTGGCATGCGGCTGGTCCTCGATGAAGCGGCCTTGCAGCCATTGGCGGCGGTACACATCGACCAGCACCGGCGCGGGCGTCTGGCGCAGCAGGGTTTGCAGGGCCTGGGTGTCGACAATCGTCGCGCCTGGCAATTGCTCGGGCGTAGGGCTGCGGTACAGGCTGAGACGGTAGCCTTCGGCGGAAAACAGCGGGGTGTCGGCGCAGGTGTAGCCGACGAACAGGCACAGCAGTGCCACGAGGGGCAGTCGAGCGGGCAGCATGGCAAGGCAATCCTTATCGTTATGCGCCCATTACACGTGAGTCGCGCTGCCTTGGGAATGCGACGATAGACAGCAAAACCAGTACCAAAGTAGTAGGTCGCGGCAGACCCCGGGGTTCTAGCATGGGGAAGATACGCTGCCATTGGAGGCACTATGAACATCCTGCTGGTCGATGATCACGCCGTGGTCCGCCTGGGGTATGCCGGCCTGCTGCGCCACGGGCTGCCGGGCGTGGTGGTCCGTGAAGCGGCGAGCGGCGAGGAGGCCCTGGCGCGGGTGCACGAGGCAGTGCCCGCGCTGGTGATCATCGGCTTCGGCCTACCGGGGATCAGCGGCCTGGAAACCACTCGCCGCCTGCGCCAACGCCTGCCGCAGTTGCGCGTATTGTTCTTCAGCCAGCATGCGGAACTGCCGGTGGTGCGCCAGGCCCTGGACGCCGGCGCCGCCGGTTACCTGACCAAAAACGCCTCGCCGGCGGTGATGCTTGAGGCGGTGCAGCGCATCCTCGACGGCCACACCTACATCGAACAGGACCTGGCCACGCAACTGGCCTATCACCCCACCGACCGTCGCCTGCAGGGCATGACCCAGCGCGAGCTGGAGATTTTCCTCATGCTCGCCAAAGGCACCCCGGCACGCTCGATCGCGGCCCAGCTGAGTATCAGCAGCAAGACCGTGTCCAACCACCTGACCTTGCTCAAGAGTAAATTGCAGGTGAGTTCCCATGCCGAACTGGTCCACCTGGGCATCGATATGGGCGTAGTGCGAGTGGCGGGCTGATCTCTACCTGATGCACGCGGACCCTGTGGGAGTGGGCTTGCTCGCGAATACGCGGTGTCAGTTTCAGGTGTACTGACTGACCCGACGCTTTCGCGAGCAAGCCCGCTCCCACATGTTGATCCACGGCGTGCTAGCGATCCCAGGTGGTGGGGCAGTCCTTGCAGCCTTCCATGTTCGCGTCCTGGAAATTCCCGTAATGCTGGCGCGCACCGGTCAGGGTGGCGTTTTCCAGATTGCTTTCACCGAACTTGGCTTCCTGCAGATTTGCATCGCGCAGGTCCGCCCCTTGCAGGTCGGCCTTGCTCAGCCAGGTCATTTCCAGGTCCGCCGCGCGCAGGTTGGCCTTGTGCAGCTTGGCCCCGGACAGCCGCGCAAATTGCAGGTAGGCCGCACTGAGGTTGGCATTCTCGAATTGCGCCCCCTGGGCGAAGAGGCCCCAGCCCTGGATCGCCATCAACGTCGCGTCGGTGAAATTGGCCAGGCGCAGGTTGCTCTGCTGCAGGCTCGCGCGGGTCAGGTTGGCGCCTTGCAGCTGGGCTTTTTCCAGGTTGGCCAGGTCGAGGTTGGCGTGGCGCAGATCGGCCTCGCGCAAGTCAGCGCCGGCCAGGTTCATCTTGCTCAGGTTCTGATTGCTCAGGTTGGCGCCCTTGAGATTGGCGCCAGGGCACTGGCTGTGTTCGGCGATGGTGCAGCCGTTGATCACCAAGGGCGCGTCGTCGCCATCGTCGGCGTGGGCCAGGGGCAGGGACAGCAGGAGTAACAAGGGCAGGTATTTCATGACGAGACCTCGAAGGTGGCGGGGTACCTGTCGCACCGACTGCGCAGCAGCCGATGCGACAGGAAGAATGCCGCGGCCGCTTCGCAGCCCAGCGCGGGGCATGCCCGCTCGCCACAAAAGGCGACCCCGCATTCTCGGAGAGGTTACTTCTGGGCAGTTTTCAGGTCCCAGCTCGGGATCTTGAACACCCAGAACGAACCCCCTTGTGCCACCGGCTTGGTCAGCTCGGCCATGTCGCCCCCCCACAACGGCACCGCGCCGCCATAACCGACGGTGACGCCGATGTACTGCTCGCCATCCTGTTCCCAGGTGATCGGCGGCGAGACGATGCCGCTGCCGGTCTGGAACTTCCACAGCTCCTTGCCGGTTTTCGCGTCGAAGGCCTTGAAGAAGCCGTCGCCGGTGCCGGTGAATACCAGGTTGCCCTTGGTTGCCAGTACGCCGGCCCACAGTGGCAGGTGTTCCTTGTGTTCCCACACGACTTTGCCGGTGGTCGGGTTCATCGCGCGCAAAGTGCCGACGTGGTCGTCATACATGCGCTTGATGCGAAAACCCATGCCCAGGTACGCCGAGCCTTTCTTGTAGTTGACCTCTTCGGTCCAGTATTCCTCTTTCCACTGGTTGCCCGGGATGTAGAACAGGCCAGTGTCCTGGCTGTAGGCCATGGGGTTCCAGTTCTTGCCGCCCAGGAACGGCGGCGAGACTTCCACCGGCTTGCCCTTGGTTTCACCCGGCAGCGGTTTGGCCGGACGCTGGCCTTCGTTTTCCACCGGACGCCCGGTCTTCAGGTCGATATGGCTGGCCCAGGTGATGTTGTCGACGAACGGGAAAGCGTTCTGCAGCTTGCCGTTGGTGCGGTCGACCACATAGAAAAAGCCGTTGCGGTCGGCGTGGCCGGTAGCCTTGGTGACTTTGCCGTCCTTGTCCTTGTAGTCGAACAGCACCAGTTCGTTGTTGCCGGAGAAGTCCCAGGCATCGTTCGGGGTGTGCTGGTAGAACCACTTCACTTCGCCGGTGCTCGGGTCGACGCCGACCTGGCCGGAGGTGTAGAGGCTGTCGAAATCGTGTGGGTTGCCGTCCTTGGAGGTGCGCGCCCAGGTGTTCCACGGGCCCGGGTTGCCGGCGCCGACGATGATGGTGTTGGTCTCGGCATCGAAGCTCGCGCTCTGCCAAGGTGCGCCGCCGCCGTGGCTCCAGGCCTCGACCTTGCCGGTTTCGGTGGTCGGGTCATCCGGCCACGACGGCGCCTTGACGTCGCCGGTCGGGGTGCTGTCCTTGCCGTTCAGGCGGCCCATGTGGCCTTCCACGAACGGGCGCATCCACACTTCTTCGCCGGTGTCCGGGTCGCGCGCATACAGCTGGCCGACCACGCCGAACTCATCGCCGGAGCTGCCGTGGATCAGCAGCACCTTGCCGCTGACCTTGTCCTTGATCAGCACCGGGGCGCCGGTCATGGTGTAGCCGGCGGCGTGGTCGCCGAATTTCTTGTTCCACACCACTTTGCCGGTGTTCTTGTCGAGGGCGATCAGGCGCGCATCGAGGGTGCCGAAGTAGATCTTGTCGCCGAAGATCGCCGCGCCACGGTTGACCACGTCACAGCACGGGCGAATGTTGTCGGGCAGGCGGTGGTTGTAGGTCCACAGGCGTTTGCCGGTCTTCGCGTCGAGGGCGAACACGCGGGAGTAGGAACCGGTGACGTAGACCACGCCGTCGCTGACGATGGCCTGGGATTCCTGGCCGCGCTGTTTCTCGTCGCCGAACGAGTAGGACCAGGCAGGCGTGAGCTTGAACACGTTCTTGTCGTTGACCTGGGCCAGCGGGCTCCAGCGCTGGGCGTTGGTGCCCATGCCGTATTGCAGCACGTCCTTTGTGGTCAGGTGGTCGTTGGCGATGTCTTCCCAGGTGACGTTACGCGTCTGCTTCGCAGGTTCGGCAGCGGCATGGCTGGCAGCACTGAGGGACAGGCTGCCCACCAGCAGAAAGGCTTGCAGGGCAAGGCTCAAGGGTGAGAGGGCGGGTAGCGATCTTATTGTCATGGTTGCAGTTCCCAGTGGAGGTTTTGGCCTGCACAGGGTGCGACGTCCATGGGCGTGCGAATACGGAAAAAGTCCCGGTGTTGCCGGGACAATTTCCCGAACCGCCTCTGATTTAGCAGTGCCCCACAAGGCCTGCTACCAACGGATGAGAACCCGACCACCAAAGCAGCATACGGGTGCCGCCGAGCGCTTCCTAAGATGGTTGCCATAGCCTCTGCCAAGAGGTTTTGCGTGCACTCCTGAGGGAAAAAATAATGACAACAAAACGCAACGCCTGGATGACCGCCTGCCTGTTTGCCGGGGTACTCGGTGCCGGTGCCGTCATGGCCCACGGCAACGTCACACCGACCGCCGTGGAAACCAAGGGCCTGACCCCGATCAAGGACGCCGGCGTGCCGCTGGACGCCGATGGCTGGGCCGCGACCAACCCCTATCGCACTTCGCCCGAGCACGACAAGGCGGTGGAAGTCGGTGCCTCGGCCTATAACCAGAACTGCGCCGCCTGCCATGGCCTGGAAGCCAAGTCCGGCGGGATCGCACCCGACCTGCGCATGCTCGATGTGGGCGACGCCGGCGATGAATGGTTTGTCGAACGGGTGCGCCACGGTGCGGTGCGCGATGGCCGGGTCTACATGCCGAAAATGGCCGACTACCTGAGCCAGGAAGCCCTGTGGGCAGTGCGCACTTACCTCGACAGCGTGCACGTCGAGGAGTAGGGCATGCGCCTGCGCGGGGTGTGGATCTGCTGGTTGCCGATGCTGGCCTGGGGCGCGCCCGTGGACCCGGTGCCGTCGGTGATGTGGGATTACTACCACCAGCGTTTTCTCGACAATGCGCCCTTCGTGTTCGACGCGCGCGTCAAGCTGCTGGCCCCGCCGTTCGCCGAAGATGCGCGCCAGGTGCCGCTGGAAATCGACGCCCGCGCGTTCAAGGGCGAGGTGGTGAAAATCCTCGCCTGGGCCGAGTTGAACCCGTTGCCGAAAATCGTCGACTTCCAGCCCCGCGAGGGTGTGCTGCCGTGGCTGTCGATCCGGATTCGCATCGAACAGGCCACGCCGTTGCGCGCGGCGGTGCTGACCAGGGACGGCCTCTGGCATGTCGGCTCGACCCTGATCGATGCAGCCGGCGGCGGCTGCACCGCACCCAGCGTGGTGCGCACCCAGGCGGGTTGGGAAGAGCACCTCGGCGAAGTGTTCGGCGGACGCTACCCGCGCGCCGAATTCAGCCGCGTCAAGTTGCAAGTCGCGCACCCGATGGATAACGGCATGGTCAGCGGCATTCCCGAATTCTTTATCAACACGGCCGAACTCCGCGGCGCCGACGGTCAGTTATTGGCGACGCTGGAGCTGTTTCCCGCGGTCAGCGAAAACCCCAGCCTGGCCTTTGATATCCAGGCGACCGGCCCCACGCGCCTGACCCTGCGCGACACCAGCGGCAGCCAGTTCGAGGCGGCCATCCCATGACCCTGCGCTGGACGCTCTTGTGGCTGATCCTGTTCAGCCTGCCGGTGCTGGCCGAGCTGGATTACGCCCTCAAGCCGCGGCTGATCGCCGACAACACCTGGTTGCTCGAAGGCAGCACCGACAATTTCGCCAAGGACAATGGCGGCAACATCGTCAATGTCGGGTTCATCGTCACCGAGCCCGGCGTGGTGGTGATCGACACCGGGCCGTCCCGGCGCTACGGCGAAGCGTTGCGCCAGGCCATCGCCCGGGTCACCGACAAACCGGTGATCCAGGTGCTGTTGACTCACCACCACCCCGACCATGCCCTGGGCAACCAGGCGTTCAAGGACGTGCCGATTGGCGCACTCGCCGGCACCACCACGTTACTGCATGAACAGGGCGACAGCCTGGCCGAGAACCTCTACCGCCTGGTCGGTGACTGGATGCGCGGCACCGAAGTGGTGCTGCCCGGTGAAACCCTGCAGCCGGGTGTGAAGACCTTCGGCAGTCACGATCTGCAACTGCTGCAGCTACGCGGCCATACCGGCGCGGACCTGGCGATCCTCGACCGGAAGACGGGGGTGTTGTTCGCCGGTGACCTGGTGTTCTACCAGCGTGCGCTCACCACCCCGCACTCACCGGGCCTGGCCGTGTGGCTGGCCGATATCGCCACCCTGCAAGGCTTGCCCTGGACCCTGATCGTGCCTGGCCACGGCCCTGTGGCGACCGACGCCAAACCGCTGGAGCAGATGCGCGACTACCTCACCTGGCTCGATCAATTGCTGCGCGACGCCGCTGCACAGGGCAGTGATATGCCGGAGCTGATCCGCAGCCCGATCCCTGCACGTTTCGCGGCGATCAACCTCAGCCGCTACGAATTGATCCGCAGCGTGACCCATCTGTACCCGCAATACGAACGCACGCAGATGCAACGCATCAACCCCTGACAATACCCACAACAGACAGAGGCCTCACCATGATCTACGCACAACCTGGCACCCCCGGCGCCGTCGTCAGCTTCAAGCCGCGCTATGGCAATTACATCGGCGGTGAGTTCGTCGCGCCGGTCAATGGCGAGTACTTCACCAACACTTCGCCGGTCACCGGTGAGGCGATCGCCGACTTCCCGCGCTCGACCGCCGCCGATATCGACAAGGCCCTCGACGCTGCGCATGCCGCCGCCGACGCCTGGGGCAAGACCTCGGCCCAGGACCGTGCCCTGGTGCTGCTGAAGATCGCCGACCGCATCGAGCAGCACCTCGAAGTGCTGGCCGTGACCGAAACCTGGGACAACGGCAAGGCCGTGCGCGAAACCCTCAACGCCGATGTGCCGCTGGCCGCTGACCATTTTCGCTATTTCGCCGGCTGCATCCGCGCCCAGGAAGGCGGTGCCGCCGAGATCAACGAGCTGACTGCCGCTTATCACTTCCACGAGCCGCTGGGCGTGGTCGGGCAGATCATTCCGTGGAACTTCCCGCTGCTGATGGCCGCGTGGAAACTCGCCCCGGCGCTGGCTGCCGGCAACTGCATCGTGCTCAAGCCGGCCGAGCAGACGCCCCTGTCGATCATGGTGTTTGCCGAACTGGTCGGCGACCTGCTGCCGCCGGGCGTGCTGAACATCGTCCAGGGCTTTGGCCGCGAGGCGGGCGAGGCACTGGCCACCAGCAAGCGCATCGCCAAGATCGCCTTTACCGGCTCGACTCCGGTGGGCGCGCACATCATGCATGCCGCCGCCGAGAACATCATTCCGTCCACCGTGGAGCTGGGCGGCAAGTCGCCGAATATTTTCTTCGAAGACATCATGCAGGCCGAGCCGCAATTCATCGAAAAAGCCGCCGAAGGGCTGGTGCTGGCGTTCTTCAACCAGGGCGAAGTGTGCACCTGCCCGTCGCGGGCGCTGGTGCAGGAGTCGATCTACGAAGCGTTCATGGCCGAGGTCATGAAGAAGATCGTCAAGATCAAGCGTGGCAACCCGCTGGACACCGAGACCATGGTCGGCGCGCAGGCGTCCGAGCAGCAATTCGACAAGATCCTCTCCTACCTGAAAATCGCCCAGGAGGAGGGCGCGGTGCTGCTCACCGGCGGCGCGGCCGAGCGCTTGGAGGGGGATTTGTCCAGCGGCTATTACATCCAGCCGACACTGCTCAAGGGCCACAACAAGATGCGCGTGTTCCAGGAAGAAATCTTCGGCCCGGTGGTGGGCGTGACCACCTTCAAGGACGAGGCCGAGGCACTCGCGATTGCCAACGACAGTGAGTTCGGCCTGGGCGCCGGGTTGTGGACCCGCGACATCAACCGGGCCTACCGCATGGGCCGGGCGATCAAGGCGGGTCGGGTGTGGACCAACTGCTATCACCTGTACCCGGCGCACGCGGCCTTCGGCGGCTACAAGAAGTCGGGTGTGGGGCGTGAGAACCACAAGATGATGCTGGACCACTATCAGCAGACCAAGAACCTGCTGGTGAGCTACGACATCAACCCGCTGGGTTTCTTCTGACCCTGACCTGAAGGGCAAGCACCTGTGGGAGCCGGCTTGCCGGCTCCTACCATTCGATCGTTGTACCTGCGCGACTAATGCAGGGTGAGGGTTGCTTCGAAAGTAGCATTCGCCTCGCCGATCCTGCGTGCATTAATGGATTCACCGGAATCTTCCGGCACAACAAGAGGACGCTCCCCATGTGGATCAAACCCGCTTTCACTGACCTGCGTATCGGCTTCGAAGTGACGATGTACTTCGCCAGCCGCTGATCTGGCGTGCTGCAGGGAAGATGCCTCTTTGGTCTGATTGCTTTCGCGGCCGGATCGGTTAGTGTGGAGCGCATCTTCCAAAATAATAAGAAACAGGCTTAACAATGAGCCCAAACCTGAGCCTCCTGCGTAAATTCGTCTCGCCTGAAATCATCTTCGGCGCCGGCTGCCGGCATAACGTCGGCAATTACGCCAAGACCTTCGGCGCGCGCAAGGTGCTGGTGGTCAGCGACCCCGGCGTGATTGCCGCCGGCTGGGTCGCCGATGTCGAAGCCAGCCTGCAAGCCCTCGGTATCGACTACTGCCTGTACACCGCCGTATCGCCCAACCCGCGCGTCGAAGAAGTGATGCTCGGCGCCGAGGTGTACCGCGAAAACCATTGCGACGTGATCGTGGCCATCGGCGGCGGCAGCCCGATGGACTGCGGCAAGGCCATCGGCATTGTGGTCGCCCATGGGCGCAGCATCCTCGAGTTCGAAGGCGTGGACACCATTCGCGTGCCCAGCCCGCCCTTGATCCTCATTCCCACCACGGCCGGCACCTCGGCGGACGTGTCGCAATTCGTGATCATCTCCAACCAACAGGAACGCATGAAGTTCTCCATCGTCAGCAAGGCGGTGGTGCCGGACGTGTCGCTGATCGACCCGGAAACCACCGCGAGCATGGACCCGTTCCTGTCCGCGTGTACCGGCATCGACGCGCTGGTGCATGCCATCGAGGCGTTCGTCTCCACCGGGCATGGCCCGCTTACCGACCCTCACGCGCTCGAGGCCATGCGCCTGATCAACGGCAACCTGGTGCAGATGATCGCCAACCCCGGCGACATTGCCCTGCGCGAGAAAATCATGCTCGGCAGCATGCAGGCCGGGCTGGCGTTTTCGAATGCGATCCTCGGCGCGGTGCACGCCATGTCCCACAGCCTGGGCGGCTTCCTCGACTTGCCCCACGGCCTGTGCAACGCGGTATTGGTGGAGCACGTCGTTGCATTCAACTACAGCTCGGCGCCGGAGCGGTTCAAGGTAATTGCCGAGACCTTCGGCATCGACTGCCGTGGCCTCAACCATCGGCAGATCTGCGCGCGGCTGGTAGAGCACCTGATTGCGCTCAAGCACGCGATCGGTTTCAACGAGACGCTCGGCCTGCACGGCGTGCGCATGGCCGACATCCCGTTTCTGTCCCAGCATGCGATGCATGACCCGTGCATCCTCACCAACCCGCGCGAGTCCAGCCAGCGTGATGTCGAGGTCGTCTATGGCGAAGCTCTCTGACGCGCAACAGCGCGCCCTGGCCGGGCTGCTGGGGCTGGGCGACCAGTCGGCGCGCAAGAGCCATTACCCGGAACTCACCGCGCGGCTCGACGAGCTGGAGGCCGAGCGCAATCGCTACATCCGCCTCAACGACGAACTGGAGCAGCGGGTCGCCGCGCGCACCGACGAGCTGCTGGAGGCCAACCTCAACCTGCAACAGCAGATTGCCCAGCGCGAGCAGATCGAACAGGACCTGCGCGACGCCCGTGACGCCGCCCAGGCCGCCAATCGCAGCAAGGACAAATACCTCGCCGCCGCCAGCCATGACCTGCTGCAACCGCTGAACGCCGCGCGGCTGCTGATCTCGACCTTGCGCGAGCGCAACTTGCCGAGCGTCGAGCAGGTACTGGTGGAACGCACCCACCAGGCCCTGGAGGGCGCCGAGGACTTGCTCACCGACCTGCTGGATATCTCGCGGCTCGACCAGGCGGCGGTCAAGCCGGACGTGGCGCTGTATCGCCTGGATGAGTTATTTGCGCCGCTGGTCTCGGAGTTCCAGTCGGTGGCCCAGGCAGCCGGCCTCAACCTGCGCGCGCGTACCGGCGGGTATGCGATCCGTACCGACTTGCGGCTGTTGACGCGGATTCTGCGCAACTTCCTCAGCAATGCCTGCCGCTATACCGATGAGGGCTGCATCCTCCTTGGCGCGCGCCGGCGCGGTGATCGCCTGCGCCTGGAGGTGTGGGACACCGGGCGCGGGATTGCGGCGGATCGGTTGGGTTCGATCTTTCTGGAATTCAACCAGCTCGACGTCGGCCGCGCGTCGGACCGCAAGGGGGTAGGGCTGGGCCTGGCGATTGTCGAGCGTATCGCCGATATTCTTGGCTACCCGGTGGCGGTGCGGTCCTGGCCGGGGCGCGGTTCGATGTTCAGTATCGAGGTGCCGCTGAGCGACGAAATGCCACTGGCGATCAGCCAACTGCCCGTCGCGCCTACCACCGGTAACCCGCTGCCGGGACGGCGCTTGCTGGTGATCGACAACGAAGTGAGCATCCTCGAAAGCATGCGCGCGCTGCTCGGCCAGTGGGGCTGCGAGGTGGTCACCGCCACTGATCAGGCGGGGGCCTTGCTGGCGCTGCAGGGCAGGGCGCCGGAGTTGATCCTGGCCGACTATCACCTTGACCATGGGGTGGTCGGCTGTGCAGTGGTCAAGCATCTGCGTGAGCACTTCGAGCAGAAGATCCCGGCGGTGATCATCACCGCCGATCGCACCGACCAGTGCCGCCGCGCGCTGCGCCGCCTGGAAGCGCCGCTGCTGAACAAACCGGTCAAGCCCGGCAAGTTGCGCGCGGTATTGAGCCAATTACTCGCCTGACGCCCGGCGCGTTGATACCCGTCAACACACCCTGCGACCTTATGCGCCATGCTCCCGGCCTGAATGGAAGGCCTACGGAGTACCGCATGAACGCCCCCGCAACAACCGCTGCATCCTTCAAGTTGCCCCTGGGCCTGGTGGTCGCCGTGCTGGTGATGGTCGGCGTGCTGCTGTTGCCGTTGCCGGCGGACTTGCCGGTGGCCGGGCACCGGATGCTGGCGATCCTCGCCTTTGCCGTGGTGGTGTGGATTACCGAGGCAGTGTCCTATGAAGCCAGCGCGATCATGATCACTTCGCTGATGGCGTTTTTGCTCGGCACCGCGCCGTCGCTGCAGGACCCAGCGCACCTGATCGGCTCCAGCCCGGCGATCAGCATGGCGCTGACCGGCTTCGCCAACCCGGCGCTGGCGCTGGTGGCGGGGGCGCTGTTCATTGCCGCAGCGATGACCCACACCGGCCTGGATCGGCGTATCGCGCTGGTCACCCTCAGCCGCATCGGCACCAGTACCCGGCGCATCCTGTTGGGGGCGATTGCGGTGACCATTTTGCTCAGCCTGGTGGTGCCCAGCGCCACCGCGCGCAGTGCCTGTGTGGTGCCGATCATGATGGGCGTGATTGCCGCCTTCGGCGTCGACAAGCGTTCGAACATTGCCGCCGGGATCATGATCGTGGTTGCGCAGGGCACCAGCATCTGGAACGTCGGCATCCAGACCGCCGCGGCACAGAACCTGCTGACGGTCGGCTTCATGGACAAGATGCTCGGCCAGCGCGTGTCGTGGCTCGACTGGCTGATCGCCGGCGCGCCGTGGGCGGTGATCATGTCGGCGGTGCTGCTGTTTTTGGTGCTCAAGTTGCTGCCACCGGAAACCGACAGCATCCCCGGCGGCCAGGAGGCCGTGGCACAGTCGCTGGTGGACATCGGGCCGATGACCGGGCCGCAGAAGCGCCTGTTGAGTGTCTCGGTGCTGCTGTTGCTGGCGTGGGCCACCGAGGGCCGGTTGCACAGTTTCGACACCACCTCGACCACCTATGCAGGCCTGGTGTTCCTGCTGTTGCCGGGGCTGGGCGTGATGACCTGGAAGGACGTGCAGTCGCGTATTCCGTGGGGCACGGTGATTGTGTTTGGCGTCGGCATCAGCCTCGGTACGGCGCTGCTGACCACCCAGGCCGGGCAGTGGCTGGGCGCGCAGGTGGTGACGCACACCGGGTTGGATCAGCTCGGGCCGCTGGGCGTATTCGCCATCCTCGGGGCCTTCCTGATTGTGATCCACCTGGGCTTTGCCAGTGCCACGGCCTTGACCTCGGCGTTGTTGCCGATCCTGATCGCGGTGTTGCAGACCTTGCCGGGCGAGTTCAGCCGCCTGGGGATGACCCTGCTGCTCGGGTTTGTGATGAGCTACGGGTTTATCCTGCCGATCAATGCGCCGCAGAACATGGTGTGCCTGGGGACCGGCACGTTCACGGCGCGCCAGTTTGCCAAGGTGGGGATTCTGGTCACGCTGCTCGGTTACGGCCTCATGCTGATCTTCGCCGCCACGTACTGGAGTTGGCTCGGCTGGATCTGAGCTGGAATCTGCGCCGGCATTTGTCTGGCGGGCGCGCTGCTGGGATCAATTGCACCCTCGAGATGGCAAGATGAACTCCGCTCAGGTTTACTACTCCCTGAGTAATGGTTTTACCGGCGTCCCCCGCCGGGTCATCTAGGTCACCGAATGGATAAATACACCCCCCACACCTGGCAGCCCCACGAGCGACCGAGCCTGCCTGGCTCGCCGTCGACGCCGCTGCACCCCACGCACAAACGCTGGCTGTTTGCGCTGGTCGGCGTGCTGGTGGCGATTACCGGCGGGCTCGGCAATGCGCTGGTCATCGCCAACCTGCAATACCTGCAAGGCGCCCTGGGCGCGACAACGGCGGAAATGGCCTGGCTGCCCGCCGCCTATGTGATGACCAACGTGTGCATGAACCTGCTGCTGGTGAAGTTTCGCCAGCAGTTCGGCCTGCGCGCGTTCACCGAAGTGTTCCTGGTGCTGTATGCGCTGGTGACCTTCGGCCATTTGTTCGTCAACGACCTCAGCTCGGCCATCGCGGTGCGGGCGGCCCACGGGATGGTCGGCGCGGCGCTCAGTTCGCTGGGGTTGTACTACATGATCCAGGCGTTCCCGGCCAAATGGCGGATGAAAGCCCTGGTGCTGGGGCTGGGCACCGCGCAACTGGCGCTGCCGTTGGCGCGGCTGTTCTCCGAGGATTTGCTGCAAATCGCCGAGTGGCGTGGCCTGTACCTGTTCGAACTGGGCATGGCCCTGATCTGCCTGGGGTGCGTGTTCCTGCTCAAGTTGCCGCCTGGCGACCGCTTCAAGACCTTTGAAAAACTCGACTTCCTGACCTTCGGCATCCTCGCCACCGGGGTCGCCTTGCTCTGCGCGGTGTTGTCGCTGGGGCGCATCGACTGGTGGCTGGAAGCACCGTGGATCGGCGTCGCCTCGGCCTGTTCGCTGGTGCTGATCATGGCCGGCCTGGCGATCGAACATAACCGCGCCAACCCGTTGCTGATGACCCGTTGGCTCGGCAGTGGGGTGATGATCCGCCTGGCGCTGGCCGTGGTGTTGATTCGCATGGTGCTGTCGGAGCAGTCCACCGGCGCCGTGGGGTTCATGCAGATGTTGAACATGAGCTACGAGCAGATGCACACCCTGTACGTGGTGATGCTGGCCGGGGCGATTGCCGGGCTGGTGGTCAGTGCGCTGACGATCAATCCGGCGCACCTGCTGATGCCGCTGATCATCTCGCTGGCGCTGATGGCCGTGGGGTCGGTGATGGACAGTTTCTCCAGCAACCTGACCCGGCCGCAGAACATGTACATCAGCCAGTTCCTGCTAGGCTTTGGCGGCACGTTCTTCCTGGGCCCGACCATGGTGCTGGGCACCCGCAACGTGCTGACCAACCCGCGCAACCTGGTGAGTTTCTCGGTGATGTTCGGGATCTGCCAGAACCTCGGCGGCCTGATTGGCGCAGCGTTGCTCGGCACCTTCCAGATCGTGCGCGAAAAGTTCCACTCGAGCATGATCGTCGAGCACCTGACCCTGCTCGACCCGCGTGTGGCCGCGCGGGTGCAGAGCGGTGGCTCGGCCTACGGCGGGGTGATCGCCGACCCGGAATTGCGCAACCTCATGGGCATTCGCAGCCTGGCCACGGCGGCCACGCGTGAGGCGAATGTGATGGCTTACAACGATGTGTTCATGCTGATCGCGATCATCGCTATCCTCACCATGATCTGGATCTTTATCCGCAGTCTGTGGCTGATGAGCACCACCAAGGCAGCAGCCCCTCCCGTTCAACCCAGCGGCGCCACTTCATGACCGAAACGACCACCACCACGACCACCAATGCCATTGCCTCCACCCCGGAAGGCACCGCGCCGCCCGGCGCGAGCGTGACTGAACCGCGCTCGCTGCGGGTGCGCATCATCTCGTCGCTGGGCTTCGCCGCGATTGCCATCGTCGGCGTGCTGATCGTGTTGTATGCCTGGCAATTGCCGCCGTTCAGCAGCGCCGTGGAAACCACCGAGAACGCCCTGGTGCGCGGCCAGGTGACGATCATCGGCCCGCAGCTCAGCGGGTATGTGTTCGAAGTGCCGGTGCAGGACTTCCAGTACGTCAAGGCCGGCGACCTGCTGGTGCGCCTCGATGACCGCATCTACAAGCAGCGCCTCGACCAGGCGCTGGCGCAACTGGCGGTGCAGAAGGCTTCGCTGGCCAATGTGGTGCAGCAACGCAACAGTGCCGAAGCGACCATCAAGCTGCGCCAGGCCGCCTTGGTGGACAGCCAGGCCCAGGCGCGCAAGAGCACTGCCGACCTGCGCCGCAATGAAGAACTGATCAGCGACGGTTCGGTGTCCAAGCGCGAGCTGGACGTGACCCGTGCCGCGAATGCGCAGACCATCGCCGCCGTGGCCCAGGCCCAGGCCAGCCTGGAGATCGCGCGGCAGGACCTGCAGACGGTGATCGTCAATCGCGGCTCCCTGGAAGCGGCGGTGGCCAGTGCCGAGGCGGCCGTGGAGCTGGCGCGGATTGATTTGTCCAACACCCGCATCACCGCGCCGCGTGACGGCCAGCTGGGGCAGATTGGCGTGCGCCTAGGCGCCTTCGTCAATTCCGGCGCGCAGTTGATGGCGCTGGTGCCCCACCAGTTGTGGGTGATCGCCAATATGAAAGAAACCCAGATGGACAATGTGCAGGTCGGCCAGCCGGTGACCTTCACCGTGGATGCGCTCAACCACCGCAAGTTTCGCGGCACGGTGCAGCATATTTCCCCGGCGACCGGTTCGGAGTTCAGCCTGTTGCAGGCGGACAACGCCACCGGCAACTTCGTGAAGATCGCCCAGCGTGTGCCGGTGCGGATTACCGTGGACCCGGATCAGGCCGAGAGCGAGCGGCTGCGGCCGGGGCTGTCGGTGGTGGTGAGTATCGACACGGCAGGGCGCCTGAAAAACAGCCCGCCCTGACCACCCCAGCCACCCTGTAGGAGCCGGCAAGCCGGGCGCCTACAGGGGAAGGTATTTCAGGGTGAAATCGAGTTGAGTCGATTGGCCTTGTTCCAACAGTTTCAACCCGGGCCGTCCCGGCAGGTGATGCGCATTCACCGGATGGCTTACCGGTTCGATGCAGAAAAATCCAAGCCCCGGTGGGCAGAACAGCAGGAAGTAGTCGGCGCCGGTGGCTCGGCATTCCAGCGCATAGCCCAGCTCCGGCTGCTCGATCCGGCACTGCCCATCCCATTGGCAAAAGCCATTGTCCACCAGGCGCTCCGGCAGCGCCTTGAGCTGGCGGAAATCCCAGTCCGCCGGCAGCGGAGCGAGCCCCGTCGGCAGCTTGGATGCATCACTCATCCACACCTGCCCGGCGTTGGCCTGCAAGCGCGTGGCCGGCCGGCGCGGTAAGTAGGGGTGCAAGCCCAACCCATGCCACGCGGCCTTGTCGGCCAGATGCGTGACGCGCAGTTCGATGCTCAATTCGCCGCCGCCCAGGCGAAACCGCTGCTCGGCGCGATAGGCAAACGGTGTGTCGCACTCCACCGCCAGCACCACCTCATCCGCCGACTGGCTGACCACCTGCCACACCTGCTGCCAGGCCGAACCATGAATCGGCAGCGGGTCGAGCGGGCTGTTCGGTGTCAGCGCCAGCCAGCCATCCGGGGTGTCAAAACCGCCTTCAGCAATCCGATTGGACCAGGGCGCCAACGGATAGCACCCCAGCTTGCCCGGCAACCCGGTAGCGATCGCCTGCTCATCGCTATGCCGCAGCAGCGGCTGCCCGCTGGCGCGCACGCTCCAGTTGACGATGCTGCCCCCTACGGCGGGCGCCAGGGTCAGCACGGTCAGGTCATCTCTGAGTTCCAGCATCACAGGTTCACCTTGAAATGAAAGCTGCCTGCAGGCGCTGGCTTGCCGGCGATGGCGACCTCAGGGCCGCATCGACGGCAAGCCGCCTCCTACAGGGGAGGGGCAGGCTGTATTCGTACGCAATGCGTTATAGCACTACGCTTGGCAGCCACAGCGACAACGCCGGAATGTAGGTCACCGCCATCAACACCAGGAACAGTACGGCATAGAACGGCAGCAGCGCCTTCACGGTTTTCTCGATGCTGACCTTGCCCACCGCCGCACCCACGAACAGCACCGCGCCCACCGGCGGGGTGATCAGGCCGATGCCGAGGTTGACCAGCATGATCATGCCAAAGTGCACCGGGTCGACACCGATGCCGAGGATCACCGGCAACAGGATCGGCGTAAGGATCAGGATCAGCGGTGCCATGTCCATCACCGTGCCGAGCAACAGCAGCATCATGTTGATGCACATCAGGATCACGTAGCGGTTGTCCGACAGGGTCAGGAACATCGTGGTGATCTTCGCCGGGATCTGCATCAGGGTCATGATGTAGCCGAAGCTGGCGGCGAAGGCGATCAGGATCATCACGATGGAAATGGTGCGCACCGTACGGTGCATCAGCTTGGGCAGCTCGCTCCATTTGTAGTCGCGGTAGATGAACATGGTCACGAAGAACGCCCACAGCACCGCGATTGCGGCGGACTCGGTGGCAGTGAATATACCCGAGAGGATGCCGCCGAGGATGATCACCATGGCCATCAGGCCCCACAGCGCATCGGCACAGATTTTCAGTGCCTGCTTCAAGGGAATGACTTCGCCCTTGGGGTAATCGCGTTTCTTCGCGAAGATCAGGCACAGCACCATCAGGCACGCGCTCATCAGCAAGCCCGGGACCACCCCGGCCATGAACAGCGAGGCGATGGAAACGGTGCCGCCGGCGGCCAGCGAGTAGAGCACCGAGTTATGGCTGGGCGGGGTCAGCAGCGCTTGTACCGAGCCGCTGATGGTCACCGCGGTGGCGAATTCGCGTGGATAGCCACGGCGCTCCATTTCCGGGATCAGCACCGAGCCGACCGACGCCGTGTCGGCCACCGACGAACCGGAGATCGCGCCGAAGAACGTCGAGGCCATGATGTTCACCAGGGACAGGCCACCGCGCACAAACCCCACCAGCACGCCGGCAAACGCCACCAGCCGCCGCGACATGCCGCCCTCGGCCATGATCGCCCCGGCCAGGACGAAGAACGGGATCGCCATCAGCGAGAATTTATTCACTCCGCCCGCCACCTGGATCATCAGGGCCTGGAACGGAATGTCGATCCACCACGCGCCAATCAGCGCCGACAGCCCGAGGGCGTAGGCCACCGGCATGCCGATCAGGATCAAGGCGATAAAGCTGCCCAACAGAATCAACGCATCCATATCAAGCCGCCCCTTCGCTTTCTTCTACCAGGTCAAAGCGCACCACGCGCCGCTGGCTCTGGTCGCCCAACAGGAGTTTTTCCAGCACGAACACCAGGGTCAGCAGCCCGCCAATCGGGATCGGCATATAGGTGATGCCCACGCGCAGGGTCGGGATGGCGCTCATGAACTGGTTCCAGGTGGACAGGCACAGCTTGCTGCCCCAGATCGTCATGAACAGGCAGATCGTCGCCATCAACAGTTGCGAGACGATGCCGACTACCTGGCGTTGGCGCGGCGGCAGGCGGTCGGTAATCATCGCCACCGACATGTGCGCGCCGGCGCGGTAGCTGGCAGCGGCGCCGATGAAGGTGAACACCAGCATCAACAGGATGGCGGTGGGTTCCGGCCAGCTGGAGCCGGTGCCGAGGATGTAGCGGGCGAAGATGCCCCAGGGAATGATCAGTGCCACTCCCAATACCGAGAGGCCGGCGACCCAGATGCAGGTCATGTAGAGGCGATCGTTGATGCGCAGCAGAAAATTCTTCATGGCGTTCACCGTAACCGGGCGCGTCGATGCCGACCGCGCCTGGCCTTGCTGGAGGAGGAGGGTGATTACTCGACGGCGTCGATGCGCTTGATGATGTCGGCGTACGCCTGGCCGTACTTGGCGCGCACGGGAGCGGTCGCGTCATAGAACGGTTTTTTGTCGACGGTGATGAATTCGACGCCGGCGGCCTTGAGTTTTTCCTCACTGCTGGCGGACTTCTTGTCCCACAGCACGCGCTCGTCGGCCTGGGCGACCTTGGCGGCGTTTTTCACCATGACCTGCTGCGCGGGGGTGAGCTTGTTCCAGGTGATTTTCGACATCACGATGGGCTCGGGCAAAATCAGGTGCTCGGTGAGGGTGTAGTACTTGGCGTTCTGGAAGTGGTTGTGTTCCAGCAGGGTCGGCGGGTTGTTTTCCGCGCCGTCGATCACCCCGGTCTGCAGGGCACTGAAAATCTCGCCGGTGTCCATGGCGATGCCGTTGGCCCCCATTTCATTGAAGGCGTCGATGAACAGCGGGTTGCCCTGCACGCGAATCTTCATGCCCTTGAGGTCTTCGATCTTGCGCACCGGTTTCTTGGTGTAGAGGTTGCGCGTGCCGCCGTCCATCCAGGCCAGGGCGACCAGGCCGAACTCGGAGTCGGTGATCTTGGCAAGGATCTCGTCGCCAATCTCGCCATCGATGACCTTGCGCATGTGCGCCTGGTCGCGGAACACGAACGGCAGGTTGAACACGTTCACGTCCGGCACCACCGGGCCGACGATGCCGAGGCTGACGCGGGTCATCTGGATCGCCCCGACCTGGGCCTGTTCGACCACTTCCTTCTCGGAACCCAGGACGCCGCCCGGGAAGTACTTGAAGGTCAGTTCGCCGTTGCTTTCCTTGGTCAGGGCCTTGCCCATGTTTTCTTCGGCAACCACGGTGGGGTAGCCGGCGGGGTGGATGTCGGCGAATTTGATTTCCAGCGCGTGGGCCGCGCCGGTGAAGAGGAACGTCAGGGGAAGTGCAGCGACGAGCAAAGTGCGTTTGAAGTCCATGGGGTGTGTCTCCGTCTTGTTATTGTTGTATTCAAGGCACAGCAATGCAGCTAGAGGGTGAAGGTGGGCTCCGGCAATCCGGTAACGCCGGGGTTGAGGGCGAACACGCCGCCTGACAGTGACTGCTCACTCTGGTCGTCACGGATCGAGGTGACGAACAGGGTGTCCAGGCGACTGCCGCCGAAGGCGCACATGGTGGGTTTTTTCACCGGCACGCTCAGGGAGCGGTCCAGGCGACCATCGGGGGTAAAGCGGTGAACCAGCCCGGCGTCGTTGGCGCAGATCCAGTAGCAGCCCTCGGCATCCACTGCCGCGCCGTCGGGGCGGCCGGGGTGCTGGTGCATGTCGACGAACAGGCGGCGATTGGACGGTGTGCCGGTCTCGGTGTCGTAGTCGAAGGCCCAGATCTGCTGCACCAGCGGGTGCGAGTCCGAGGCGTACATCGTGCGGCCATCGGGGCTGAAGGCCAGGCCGTTGAGGGTGATGAACCCATCCAGCAGCGCCTGCGGTGCGCTGCCGGTGGCGAAGCGGTAGAGGATGCCCTCGGCTGCGTTCAGGCTCATGTCCAGCACCATGCTGCCGGCCCAGAAGCGGCCCTGGCGATCACAGCGGCCATCGTTGAGGCGCATGTCGTCACGCGGGTGCTCGACACTGGCCAGGGGCGTGGTGTCGAGGCTGCCGTCGTTGTGCGGGGTAAGCTGGAAGAAGCCGCTTTGCAGGCCGGCGACCCAGTTGCCGGCGCTGGTGCGCGCGATGCAGGCAAGTGCCTGCGGAGCTTTCCACGCGGCGATATGCCCGGTCGCGGCGCTCCAGCGCTGCAGGCCGCCGTGGGGAATATCCACCCAGTACAGGGCGTTTTCTTCAGGCACCCACACCGGGCATTCGCCCACGGTATTGCGGGCGTCGACAATCAATTCTGCAGTCATGGCCACTCATTCCCTTGGGTTGGTCTGGCGTCAGTCACCGAACGGCCCCGCCGCGCAGAACGCGCCGCCCTGGTAGACCTTGGCCGGGTCATCGGCGGCTACCGGTGGCTGGGCTTCGACCTGGGCGCGAAACACTTCGGAGTTGTCCTTGGGGGCGAAACCCAGGTGCGCGGCGTAGCGATTGTCCCACCAGGTGTCGAGGTTATCCGACATGCCGTAGACCACGGTGTGGCCGACATTCGGCGTATACAGCGCGCGTTCGAGTAGTTGGGTCAGGTCATCGAAACTCAGCCAGGTGTGCATCATCCGGCGGTTCTGCGGTTCCGGGAACGAGGAGCCGATGCGGATGCTCACGGTCTCGATGCCGTAGCGGTCGAAGTAGAAACTGGCCATGTCTTCGCCGTAGGACTTGGACAAGCCGTAGTAGCTGTCCGGGCGACGCGGGGAATGCGCGTCGATTTTTTCGCCCTGCTTGTAGAAGCCGATTACATGGTTGGAACTGGCGAAGATCACGCGCTTCACGCCGTGGCGACGCGCGGCTTCGTACACATGGAAAATCCCGCTGATATTCGCCCCGAGCACTTCCTCGAACGAGCGCTCTACCGACACCCCGCCAAAATGCAGGATGGCATCGACGCCTTCCACCAGGTGGTGCACCGCTTGTTTGTCGGAGAGGTCACAAAGTTGCACTTCTTCGCTAGCATCCGCGGCCGGAGCCATCTCGGCGATGTCCGACAGGCGCAGCACCTTGGCGTACGGACGCAGGCGTTCGCGCAAGACTTTGCCCAGGCCGCCAGCGGCACCGATGAGCAGCAGGCGGTTGAATGGAACGGGTGTGGAGGTGGTCGTGGTCATGGGGGTTCCATTGTTGTTGTAGGTTGTCGTATGACTAGGTGGAAGTATCGTGATTGATTCCCTGGCTTGTCAACACACGCCTTCCTTGCCGGTGCTGGCTTGCCAGCGAGGGTAGCCCCACGGTCGGTGGTGACTATTGAGCTGCCATCGCCGGCAAGCCCGCGCCTACCTAAAGTGTATCCGCGGGTTACAACAGGGAGATCGGGTAGCTGATGAAGATCCGGTTTTCATCGAACTCGTTGTTGCTGAAGTCCCGACGCATGGTCGCATTGCGCCACCGCAGATTCAGGTCCTTCAGCGCACCGCTTTGCACGGTGTAGGCCAGTTCCGATTCGCGGCCCCATTCCTTGCCGTCGGTGATCGCCCCGGTGTGTACGTTACTGCCGCTGATGTAGCGGTTCATCATGGTCAGCCCGGGAATGCCGAGGACCACGAAGTTGAAATCATGGCGCACCTGCCAGGATTTTTCCTTCACGTTGTCGTAGCTCGCGTTGTAGCTGTCGTTGGCCAGGGTACCGCCGCTGGTGCCGTTGACCTTCATCCACACACTGTCGCCGGTGAGCTTCTGCAGGCCCACGTAGAAGGTGTTGCCCAGGTACTTGGCCGAGAGCAGGGCGAAGGCGGTCTTGTTGTCGAGGTCGCCGGCGAGGGCGCTGCCGTCTTCTTTGCCGTTGAAGAAGCCGAGGTTGGCGCCCAGGGTCCAGTCGCCGACCGGCTGGCTATGGGTCAGGTTGATGTACTGCTGCTGGTAGATATCGCTGAGTTCGGCGTACCACACGCCGACCTGGGTGCGTTTGTCATTGAAGGTGTATTCGCCGCCGCCGAAGTTGAAACGGTCCGAAGTGAACGCCGCTTTGCCGTTCATGAACATGTCTTCCATGCTCGCGTCGTTGCGCGGGCTGTTGCCGCGAAATTGCCCGCCGTAGAGGGTCAGGCCGGCGATTTCATTCGAGGTGACCTGGCCGCCACGAAAGGTCTGGGGCAGCGAGCGGCCGTCGTCGGAGCGCAGGATCGGCAGCACCGGCATCCATTCGCCGACTTTCAATTCGGTCTTCGACAGCTTGGTTTTCAGCGCTACGCCCAGGCGCCCGAAGTTGTCGGCGGGGCGGCCATCGTCGTGCGTTGGCAACAGTTGGGTGCCGGCGGTGCCTTTACCGCCATCGAGCTTCTGCGAGTACAGGCCCAGCACGTCAATCCCGAAGCCGACAGCGCCCTGGGTGTAGCCGGACTTGGCGTCGAGAATGAAGTTCTGCGTCCACTCTTCGGCCTTGGCCTGGGGGTTGGTCGGATTGGTGAAGTTGCGGTTGAAGTAGGCGTTGCGCAGGTTGAGCGTGGCCTTGGCGTCGTCGAGAAAACCTTCTGCCTGGGCACCGAGGGGCAGGGTCAATGCCAGGCTGCCAAGACCGATCAGGCCGATACGCGCGGAGGAATTGCGGGCGAATTGACTCACAGTGAAGCTCCCTTTTTGTTGTTTTTATTATTTGTCGTACGTCGTCGTACAACATTGGAGCGAATATTTGCGAGGTTTTCGAGGGGTGTCAAGCAGAAGTTATACGATGACTACGTGATTGAGCCGAGACACACACTGGCCGGGGTGGGATCGGGGTTGCTCGCGAAGGCGGTGTGTCAGTCACCGGAAATAGCGACTGAAGCACCGCTTTCGCGGGCAAGCCCGCTCCCACAGGGGGGAATGGGTCGTCCATGTTTACGGCGCAAGACCCGGCGATTTCAACCGCGCAACCACACCCCGAGCCCCACACCGATCAAAAATGTGGGAGCGGGCTTGCTCGCGAAGGCGGTGTATCAGTCACCGGAAATATCGACTGAACCAGCGCTTTCGCGGGCAAGCTGAACTGGCCTAATGATTTTGGACACCTCAATCGGGCGCTATGATGGCGTCCAAATCTGAGGTGTTTGGATATGCGTAAATCTTATTCATGTGAGTTCAAACTCAAGGCTGCCAGCATGGTGCTGGACGAGGGGCAGTCGGTTCCCGAGGTCTGTGCCAGCTTGGATATTGGCCCTACGGCCTTGCGCCGCTGGGTCGATCAAGTTCGCAAGGAACGCTTGGGCTCGACTCCGGTGGGAGCCAAGGCGATTACCGCGGATCAGCGAGAGATCCAGGAACTTAAAGCCTTGCTCAGGCAAAGAGACCGGGATATCGAAATCCTAAAAAAGGCCAGTGCTCTCCTGCTTTTGGACGCCAAAGATCACTCTCGTTGATCTGTGAGCTGGGCGAGCAGTACGGCGTTAACGATTGCTGTCGTGTGTTCGGAATAAACCGCAGTAGCTTTTACGCATGGCGTCAGCGCCAAGGCAAGGTGAGCCCTAAGCGAGAGAAACTCAAGGCTATGCTGGTCAAGCACCACAGGGCGTCGAGAGAGTCTGCGGGCGCTCGTACCTTGGCTAAACAGCTGCAAGCCGGCGGGCATGATGTCGGGCGGTTCATGGCTCGCAGCTTGATGCGAGAAGCAGGCATTGTCAGCCGTCAACGCCGGCGCCATAAGTACAAGTCACCTGGCGTGGAGGCTTTGGTGGCACCGCATGTGCTCAAACGCAAGTTTGATGTTGCGACGGTCAATCAGGTGTGGTGTGGGGACGTGACGTACATCAAAGTCGGCAAGCGTTGGCTGTATTTTGCGGCGGTTCTGGACTTGTTCGCTCGCCGGATTGTGGGCTGGTCGTTTTCGATGATCTCTGATGCCACGCTGACCTGCGAAGCCCTGCGCATGGCGATTGAACTGCGCGGTCGCCCAAAAGACGTACTGTTTCACTCCGACCAAGGTTGCCAGTACACCAGCCATAAATTCAGAAATGAACTGCTGGAACATGGACTCCGACAAAGCATGAGCCGTAAAGGCGAATGCTGGGATAACGCTCCGATGGAGCGTTTCTTTGGAAGTTTGAAATCAGAGTGGGTGCCAGAAGCAGGCTACGGGTCGGAACATGAGGCCCGAGCGGATGTGCAGCGCTATGTATCGCGCTACAACATCACCAGGCCGCATAGCTACAACGACTATCGGTCACCAGTCGCCAGGGAGAAGCTGGTGGCGTGAAACCTTAATCGGTGTCCAAGATTACTTGACCAGTTCA
>NZ_MAUE01000015.1 GCF_001702265.1 Pseudomonas aylmerensis | reverse complement strand
AAGGCACCACCCTTTGGATAGGAGGTGATTGTGCGCAGCGGCTCATCGGCAGACTGCACCGACTCACCCGACCAGTTCGCAATCGGCACAATGAAAGGCGCCGGGTTGTCGATGACGAACTTCTTCATGCCCTTGGCAACCCGGCGCAACGTTGCGTCGGCCAGGTCCTTCTTGCGGCCGAAGATGCTTTTGCCCAGGTCGGTGAAGTCGATGCAGTCAGCGGCGGTCTTCCACTTTTGCTGGCCCTTGACCGGGTTCTTCGCGTGAGTAGGCTCCGGCCAGACGATCGGCCGGCCATCGCACCGGGCGATCATGAACAGGCGCTCCCGGCTGGTCGGTGCGCCGAAGTCGCATGCCCTGATCACCTTCCACTCCACGACATAACCCATCCCTTCCAGCAGCGCCACAAACCGACGCCAGGTGCGGCCACGCTGCTTCGGATCAGGGACCAGGAACTGGTTCGATACCGGCACTTGCTCGCCCGGTGCGGCGATTCGGTTGGTGGTCTTTCCCTTCTTGGTTGGGTGCGGCACCTGGTCCAGGGTCACCACCCGCCCGCTGGCCTTGTCACGCTTGGCGATCAATCGGCCCCACTGCAGGATCTGCTTCACGTTTTCCAGGCTGATCACCCGGGGGCGCTTCTTGCCTCCCCACTTGAGGCCGATCCACGACAGGTTGCGTATCTCACGTTTGCGCGGCTGGCCGCCGGCAGCCTGGCTGTGGTGGGTGCAGTCCGGTGACATGTGGAACCAGCCCACGGCCTTGCCGCCGCATTCGGTGTCCGGGTCACCGTCGAACACGTCGGTGGTGAAGTGCTTGGCGCCTGGGTGATTTACGGTGTGCATGCTGATCGCCGCGGCGCTGTGGTTCTTGGCCACGTTCACCGCGCGGCCCAGTCCCATTTCCAGGCCGGTGCCGGCGCCGCCACCACCACAGAAGAAGTCGACAACGATCTCATCGTCCTGAGGGTTGAAGCCGAGTCCGTATTGGGTTTTGAAATCGAAGGGGTGTTTCTTCTGTTGTGCGGACATAGGGGATCCTCGCCGGCTGGCGTGATTCGTTGATATGGGGTATTACGGGTGACCGGTATGGATCGTGATCAGGCGGCCTGTGAAATCGGCACAGCCTTCAGGTCGTCCTTCTCGTCGGCATCACCCAGGTAGGGCTTCAGTTCCGCGCGGGTGTACTTGCCAGCCCTGATCGTGTCACTGGTGTATCCGCTGTAGTTGGGCCGGAAATAGACCCCGTCCTTCACGTTTAGGATCATGAACAATGGCTCAGGCTCAGGGAAAAGTACCTTGCGCAGAATCTCTGCCCGCTGATAGTTCATGCCGGCCACTGCTCTGGCGATCATGTCTTCCAAGCGCTGGCGGCGGGCCCGCTCGTTTTTCTTGGTCCTGATGTTTGCCGGCCGGTCAACAAAGAGCTCAAAGCACGCCTTGTTGGTGTAGCCGTATTTGCCGTAAGCCACCCACCACATGTTGTTGATGTTCACGAACGCAGTGCCCTGGTACCAGCGGCCTTTTCGGTCAGTGGTCCAAACCTTGGCGCCATGCTCGATTATCTTCTTCTCGCCTGATCTCGAGTTGTAATCGGCAGCGGGAATGTCTGGCGGGCCAAAGCGCCGCTTGCTTACATAGTCGGCATTGATCCACTCGATGTTGGTCAAGCCGCCTATGCCGCACTTTCGATCTGATGTTTTGAAGGTGTAGCCGGTGAAGACGTTGCAGAGGTAGTCACGAATTCGCATGCGAGTCCGCTGCATTTCCAGGCGCGCCAGGTAAGGCATGTGCTTTTCTTTGTCGCTTTGGTAACGACCGCCATGGTCTCCGCGGTCCGGGGTGTTCACGGATTGGAAAAATTCCAACTCAATGCTGCGCCCGCTGATCTTGAGATCGGCTTGAAGATCGCCTTTCACGCAATGGCGTGAATTATTGTCAGTGAAGATATGGGTCTGCTCGCCGACGGTCCAGCCGATCCGATTGAGCGTTTGAATGATCCGCTTGAACACTTCGCGCTTGAACTTGCGCTCCCAGATCACCTTGGCGTCCCACTCGCGAGGAATACCTTCCTCCCACACGGCCAGGCGCGCCTCGCCGAACGACACGCAACCTTCGCGTTGAATTTGCATTGGATTATCTCCAGTAAGGCGCCGCCCTCCGGTTACCGGATGCAGCGAGTTGCGTGGGTTATGCTGGTGTTTCGATTTCGTCGCCCGGCTCTGGCGGGTCGTCGTCGAGCGACTTCAAGCCCGCGGCCCTAATGATCTGCGACACCTTTTCAGTAACGACGAAAGGTGTCGTGACACACTTGAGCATCTGCGCCGCTGTTTCGCAGTCGGCGGAGATCACGTTGCGCAGCAGGTTCTGAAACACCTCCTGCTGGTTGTTGAAGCCGTGCTGCTTCATCAGGCGCTTGAGGTCGGCCTTGAACACGCCGGCGACCTCAACCGTAAATTTCTCGACGCCCAATGCGGCATCCTTCGCCGCCGCCTTCTCGCGCTTGCGGCGCTGCTTCTTGGCTTCCGCCGTCAGCTCTTCCTCGGCCATGGCCTACCTCTTCGAATCCACTTGCCGGGATTGCCAGCCAGCTAGGCCGGCGCCGCGCGGCGGTGATTTTGCTGATGCGCTTCATGGGTACTCGGCGAACTTGAAGCCGTTCTCCCGGGCAATGAGCCTGGCGCGCTTGTGATCGATGCCCATTGCCGCGGCGGCTTTGTTGATTGAGCTGCCGCTCTCGGCCAGTTGCTTGAGACCAGGTGCCAGACGATCACGCTCGGCGCGCAGCTTGCTGCTGTGCCCGCCACCGTAGGTGCCATCCTTGACGCCGCTGACGCCCTGAGCGAACTCTTGCACAGTGCGCCCGGCGCCGAAGTAGGCCTCCAGCTGCTGGTTCAGGTTCTCGATAATCGAGTCGCGCGGGTTGGGCATTGGCACACCGATCACTGCGCACCTCCTGACAGCGCCACCTTGACGCCGTCTGCACGAGATTCCAGAGCCTGGGCGAAGTTGCTGGCCTCTTTCCAAGTCCATCGGAAGCCTTTCACCTTGCCGGTCGAGCGCTCAACGATGTGGTACGCGTTGCCGCGGGTGACGACCTGGAAGCGAATCTGTTGCACGGGGGGCTCCTTGCCGATCAGGGCGTAGAACTCAGCGGTGGCGATGCGGGAACGCACATGCAGGGCCGCAGCCCCGTCTACGCGCTGTTGAATTGATGCGTGCATGGTGGATACCTCAGTGGGTTGCGTTTATTCGTCAGCATCCTGACCGCCTGGTGGGTGCCGGTGGGCGCAGGGGAGGGTGCTGACGGATAAAGGCGAGGCGGAAAAAAGCCCGGTGGGGACCGGGCTTTTCGTTGCGTTACATAGACCTCCCTATGTCACGCAGGGGTATCAACTCATTCAGGCTATTTCATGGCTGTATCCCTCGTTGTTCGCTCACTGGGTTGGCAGTGGCCACCGTTCTGCATGCAGGTGGGCGGTTATAGGCCGCGATTTCGTCCGCATCCCGCTGCACCCTGTCGCCAAGGTGCAGAAGTGATGCTTTGCCGTGGTTTAAGCGATAAGGACACCATCGTTCGATTCTCCTGCTGAGCCTTGGGGATTCGGGCTTTCAGGCAGGGCAACGATGATTTCGCGCCGCATCGCCTCGGCCACTAACGCCGTCTGGCGGGTAACGCCCAATTTGAACATCGCACTTGAAAGGCGCTTGGCAACCGTGCAGGCCGCGACATTGAATTGGCGGGCGATTTCCTTTGCTGTCATGCCCTGTGCCGCGCTCATGACGTATTGCAGTTCTCGCGGAGCCAGCCCCTTGCCAAGGTGGCCTTTCCATAAACCGCTCACAATTTTTGAGTTCACTGATTTCCCTCCTGGTTGATTTCCCGTCAGGCCCTCTTGTGAAGGCCTGCCAGTGAAATCTCTCACCATGACCCGCTACTGGCGTCAGTCACTGGCTTTAATCAAATGTCTCTCCAGCCGCGGGCCTTTCGGCTTGTTCTCCCGCTGGATAACTCGTCTTGGTGTTTTACGCTGCACACCTGGGTCAGTTGCCAACCCTCTGAACCGTTAAGGCCGGTTCATCGCTGCCTTCCATCTGGCCGGCTGTAATCCGGCAATGAGGCAAACAATACCTCCGGTATTTATATTGGTCAATACCGCCGGTCATGTATTTTTTGATGGGCAACAAAAAGCCCGCTCAGTGGCGGGCTATGGATTCAGATCGGCTAGGGCAGAAACAAGAAGCCCGGCGGTGGCCGGGCTCAATTATTGGTCGCTGCGAATCAGTGCGGAAGCGCCTTCAAAAGTGGCGCTAGATACTGCTGAACAATCCACCAGCCGCCTCCGATGATCGGTAGTAGCGTTAGAAGAGCGTACAGAGACAACTGTCCTTTAGTGACCATGTTCTTATCAATGTGGTCAAGCTTGGTTCCAGCACTCGACGACGCGATCTTTAAAGAGACGATATCAGCAGCCATAGCTTTCACGTCCGATCTAAGATCGGATATGTCTCGTCGCATGTACTCTACATGGCTTTCGAGCTTTGCTACGCGAGCTTCCATTTGATCGCCTCCAGGCGGATTACCATCCCCAGTATCACCGGGTCCTCCTCCTTTGTCACCTGTGCCGCCAGGTCTCTTGCTCCAGGTGGTCTGGATTACATCACCCATGATGTGAGCCCTCACGCTCCTGGAACTGCCTAATCTTATAGGTGTTAATTAGCGCGAAGTGACCACAATTTGGACATGTTACTCCAGCTGAAGTATGGGTATCTCCAGCAGAGGTCGGGCTTAGGTAGAGAGATAGCAACGGGTTTTCAGGATCTGCCTCATCAGACACCTTATGCATGCTCACTTCCCAAACCCCATCATGAGGACAGTGCGGGCATTTACCACTACGGCCTACTGCAACGAAAAAATCCATCAGGTCAGAAACCCGAAGGCGAGGCAAAGACTCGTCGTCCGAAAGCTTTATGTTGTCAATTTTTCCGGTGACGTAGTAGTTCTTCTTCATGCCGCTCCTTCAATATTCCATTACTTAGCGATTTCTTCTCGGCTTATAGCATTCCGCCGCGCCAAACAACCCTGCCAATTATGCGAACCTCATTTATCTGTCCGTCGCGCAAGGTCTCATCCCCGTAGCGTGCCTTGTCAGGGTTATCACTGCGGATAATCCAACCATCGAAGTCGGACTTCACCAGGCGCTTCACGATCGTACCTTTCGATTCGCTCTGCAGCGCGAAGACCTGGCCGTCTTTCGGTTCGATTTTCGACTCATCGATCAGCAGCACGTCACCATCATTGATGGTCGGTTCCATGCTGTGGCCGTTGGCGTAGATGACATCCAGGTGGCGCTGGTTGAGATTATTTGCGCGCAGCCACTCCGACTTGAAAGCCATGACGCCGCGGATCTCGACATGCGAGTTGTCTTCTCCGTTGCCGGTCGATCCGCGAGCGGTCAGCTGCAACACGCCGGTGTAGTTCTTGTCGTCAGCGAGATCAAAGTTTCGCGGCGGAATTCGGCTGTCGACTGCCGAGTCGCCACTCTGGCGCCCCGGAATCCCCGAGGTCATCTTTTCTATCTGGGCTGCAAGAGTTGGGCTGATTTCTGACACCGGTACCTGGAGCGCCCTGGCAAAAACTACCGCAGCATTGATGCTAAGAGCTGTTCGACCATTCATGAAA
Source organism: Pseudomonas aylmerensis (assembly GCF_001702265.1). Taxonomy (GTDB): domain Bacteria; phylum Pseudomonadota; class Gammaproteobacteria; order Pseudomonadales; family Pseudomonadaceae; genus Aquipseudomonas; species Aquipseudomonas aylmerensis. The sequence continues at coordinate 96,896 of NZ_MAUE01000015.1, read as the reverse complement.
TGGCTCACAGCGCCCTGCGTAACGCCGTCGCCAAGTTCGCCCGCAATCTTTTCTTGGGTCAGCTTCAGCTCTCCACGTTTAGCGTGGAAAAGCGCTTTCAGCCGAGCACTGTCTTGCAACTGCCAATCGGACAGCGGGAGCCTTCGGGAGTCTTTCTTCATCTGCTGATGTTATTACCTGCGGTATTGGGTAAGCCAATATCGCCGGTATTGACTATTAACAATACCGGCGGTCATACTTCTGATGAACACTTGTCGAGGACGCCGCTATGCGCCGTATCCCACTTACTGAATTTGCAAAAGAGCACGGGCACACAAAGGCGGCCCAGATGCTCGGATGCACCCAGGGCGCCCTGAGTAAAGCCATTCGCGTTGGTCGAGATGTTTTCGTAACGCTCGAGGAGGACGGCACTTTGTCTGCTCAAGAACAACGCCCGTTCCCATCGCAGCGGTCAGTAGCTTCATCGCTTGATGTCGCCATTTTCCGCTGAGCTGGGAAGGGTGAATAGAGATTCTGGATCAGCTGTTAATTCATACAGTGCATAGGAAGGGAATAGAGATGGTTGCAGATGGTTTGTTGGTCGCCTGTGGGGCCTTTGGTGTTTCTTCCTTCTGCTTCGTGGCGGGCTTTGTCGCTGGAGTCTCAAAGCGAGAAGGCTCTGCAACCTTTCCTCTGGCGCACGTCAGCTTTGATCCCTCTGCCAGCGACGCAGACCGCTTGAAGCTATTGGATCGGGCGCGAGCAGCTGTTCTTGACGGCCGCTTAAGTCAAACCAAGAACCTTAAGAATTGCAGCGCCACCGATCAATCCAGCGAGCCAGGGGATCACCTTGAAGAATGACTTCTTGTGCTTCTCCCAGAATGCCCGCATGGGAGGCCGATCAACTTGCACCCAAGGAAGCGGCTCATCCACTACGCGCCATTCGTCATCCCAGTGCTTCGCCTTCCAGCGAGTATAGGCTTCCTTCAAACGCTTCATGTCCGGTCTCCGTGACCTTTTCGAGTGGAATCAGAAAGCTACCACGGATGCACCGGACACCCATAACGCCTGAATCGCAGGCACAAAAAAGCCGGGCTGCAACCCGGCTCTTTCAACAACTTGTAAAACACAGTGGGGCCATTATGAACACCAATACCGCTCCAGGCAATACCCACCATGTCGCGACACTTTTTCGGCATGAGCAAAACGTGTCGCGACACACGATGTCGTCACGCGAAATCGCCGAGCTGACCGGAAGCACGCACGACAACGTGTTGAAAACCGTCCGGGCTTTGGTTGCCAAGGGTGTCGTTTCTTCAAACGACACCCCCTATATCCACCCGCAGAACGGTCAGGTCTATCGGGAGTTCCTGCTTTCCCAGCGCGACACCCTGGTGGTGGTCTCCGGCTACAGCGTTGAACTGCGCGCCCGGATCATAGACCGGTGGCAGGATTTGGAGGCGAGGGCGGAACAGTTCCAGATTCCAGCCACCTATGCCGAAGCCCTGCAAGCGGCAGCTGACCAGGCCAAGGAAAACCAGACCCTTCGCTTGGTGATCCTGGACCAAGAGCCGAAGGTTTCCGCCATCAAACGCTTGGCGGCCGCCGGCGGCGCGATCTGTATCAGTGATGCTGCCAAACAACTTCAGGTTCGACCCTCGAAGCTTTTCCAGTGGCTGGAGAAAAACCGGTGGATCTTTCACCGCGGCGGCTCCAAGCGCTGGACCGCCTACCAGCCGCGCATTACTTCCGGCTATCTGGTTCACAAGGTCACCGCGCTGAAGAGCGACCCGGAGACCGGTGGGGACCGTGCTGCCTTCCAACCTCTTGTTACGCCGAAAGGCCTGGCCTACCTGGCCGAAAAGAATATCGGAGCCTCGCTGTGAGTGTTCAAGCAATGTCCTGGGCGCTCTCTCTGCCCACTGAAACCCTGAAAGACTCGAGCGCGCGTCACGTGCTGCTGTGCCTTGCCAACTACGCCGGATCGAACGGCACAGGGGCCTTTCCGTCCGCCTCTACCTTGGCCCAGGACACAGGGCTTTCCGAACGCACCGTCCGTTACAAACTCGACGACCTGGAACAGTCCGGGCTGATCAAGAAAGGCAACCAGGCGATCGCCGCGGTTCATATCGATCGCCATGACCGCCGCCCAGTCGTTTATGACCTTCAAATATTGCGGGGTGCAAATACTGCACCCCGTACAAAGCGGGGTGCAGATGACGCAACGGGGTGCAACCCACAACAGAACGGGGTGCAGGCTGGAACAGAACGGGGTGCAGCAGCTGCACCCAATCCATCACCTAACCATCAAGGAACCGAAGAGCAGCAGCAGCGCGAGATTGATGCTGTGATCGCTGGACAGAACAGCGCCGCTCTCGAGCCGCAGGATGATCGCCAGCGCTTCGCCATGTTTGCCACCTGGGTGCCAAACGAAAAAGCTCTGTCCGACCAGATCGCCATTGCTGGACTTCCAGCGGGCTGCATCCCTGACGAAGCGGTTCGCAAGTTCAAGGGCTTCCACTGCGCCAAGCCGAACACTCTCGATTCCGGATCCGGATGGTGCTACCGCCTGGTTCAGTGGGTGAAGCGTGAGCGAGTCCAGGCAGCAGGCCGAGGGCAGGAGCCTGATTTCAACGACACAAGTTGGGGCGATGACCTGGGAGGTCTGTGATGAAGTCTGTTTCGAGTGTGCTGCAAATTTTGCCCAACGTGGCATCGGCTGATGTCACGCCAGTGAAGGCGGATGCGGGTACTGTCCAGGTTATCAACGCGCTGTTCCGCGAGTTGATGGCGATCTTCCCGGCATGGAGGCAGGCGTGGCCTGATCAAGAGGCCGTCAAAGCCGCGAAAGCCACATGGACCAAGGCGTTCATGGCCGAGAAAATCACGAAGGTCGAGCAGATTCGCTTCGGCATCGAGCAGTGCCGGAAGCTCGGCTCTGACTTCGCGCCGAGCGTCGGAAAGTTCATAAAACTGTGCCAGCCCACGCCAGAAATGCTTGGGCTGCCACCGCTCGAAACGGCTTTCCGCGAAGCGTGCCGTAATGTCCATCCGTCGATGGCCGGCCAAGCCAACTGGTCTCACGATGCGATTTGGCACACAGCCAAGGAGTCGGGTTTTGAGAGTTTGAACCGCCTTGAAACCTCGCTGGCGCGCAAGCTGTTCGAACGTAACTACGTGATCACCGTGCGCCGTTTGATCGATGGATTGCCTCTCCAAAAAATGCCGCTGGCATTGCCCGCCCGAGTTGATGGCTGCCGTACACCAGAGATCGGAAACAGAGCGCTAGCCGAGTTGCGTGCCATGCGATCGGGGGCTACCCATCATGGCTGACCGCCGCCTCGCTGTTCCCAAGGTCGATACCTACCGTTGGGCCGTATTTTGCTGCTCTTTCAAACTGGACTTGGGCGATTTGCCTGACCATGCCTTGGCCCTGTTCGCGGATGAGGCTATGGCCCGTCGCTATGGGGCCTGGATGTGGCCGCAGACGTACCAGGTCATTGACCGCCTTTCCGCCCAGGAGGGCACCCATTGAACACTCAAATCAAAACCCTGACGGTCAAGCTGTCGGATGCCGAGATCGCGCGCAACGCCAAGCTTGAGCATGTGCGCGACCTACGGGACGCCAGTCACCCAGCGCTGCATTTTCGCTTTGCCAAGAACCGTGCGCGCGGCTCCTGGTACCTGCTGCAGAAGCGGCAGTGGCATCGCATCGGAGCCTATCCAGACCTGAACACCAAGCAGGTGATCGCCGCGTTGCCTGCAGTGCGCCTTCGCGTGGCGGCTGACGGTGCGGCAAGCGTGTCGGGTTGGCTGACCGTCGGCGAGCTGCTCGACTGGTTCGCTGAGCGCATGGCCAAGTCGCGGGCACTGTCCGAGAAGCGCCGTGCTGCCATCAAGTCTGCGATCAGCTGTCAGCTCAAACCGCGGCTGAATGACCTGCTGCTCAACGACGTCAACGCGCAGACCCTGGACAAGCTGCTGATGTGGCCGGCCCAGGCCGAACTGTCGCTGTCGTATGTGCAGCAGCTGTTCCGCCTTGTCGCCATGGCCTTCCGCCAGGCGCGCAAGCTCGATCTGATCCCCGTCAATCCGGTGGCCGAACTCAAATTCAGTCAGTTCACCACGGCGCGCATTCAGCCCAAGCCCGCGCGCCTGCGCGATGTTCAACTGGCCGATCTGGTGACGTTGTTGGCCGACCGTTTCGACAGCGCACCAGGTGACGCCGTGCTGGCCTTGATGATGCTGTGCCACGGCACCCGCATTGGCGAAACCCGTCAGGCCCGGTGGGCTGATATTGCGCTGCCAGAGCGCGAGTGGTTCCTGCCGGCCGAACACACCAAGACCAAGACCGAGCTGCGCGTGCCGTTGACCGACCAGGTTACCGCGCTGCTGCGTCGTTACCGTGACCGCCAGACTGCCCAGGGCTACAGAGGCGCTTTCCTGTTCCCGTCACGCCGTGGCAAGCCGCTGAGCGACAACCAGGCGAGCGCCGTATTCACCCGGTTAGGGCAGGGCGCCTGGACCAGTCACGACCTACGAAAGGTGGCCCGAACCGCGTGGACTGATCTCGGCGTCGACGGTCACATTGGCGAGATGCTGCTCAACCACTCGCTGGGCAAGATCGCCTCGACCTACATCAACACCCAGGCCAAAGAGCAGCGTCGTCTGGCCTTGGTGAAGTGGCACAACTGGTTAGATGCGCGTGGCTTCAAGGCGATCCATGAGCAGACAGGCGTTAGATATGAAGATTCGCAAAACCTCGTCGACGCCTTGAACGGCGGGGCCTGCGAGCCAGAACCACAATTTGTTAAGGGCGAGGTTTAAAAATGGCTAATCAAGTACGTTTTACCCCGCTTCCCGAGTTGATCCGGCTGGCAGAAGCCGCGAAAGCCAGTGGATGTGAACTCTGGGAAATCCTTGGTGATAGGAGCCAGATGTATCCCGCTCAAGGCGATCTGATCGAATTCTGTGAGGCTGCTACCCCTCATGCCTTCCTGGCCTTGGTGGCAATGAGCCGCGAGCATATGGAGGAAACGCATCGAGCCCGAGCCCGCTGCGGCCAGCTTGAAGCAGAACTCTCTGAGCTTCGCGCTCAGTTGCCGGAGGCCATATGAAGAAGTCTCACGGCCCAGCATTCCGCGCCGCCCAGCTTGACCTGGCCAAGTGCCCGGCATGCCGTGGCCGGGCAGTGATCAATGGCGTATTCCATGAGCTGGCCTGCGTGCAGTGCAGCGCCTCGGGCTGGGTCACCGCTGAAACCGGTGAGGCGCTGCCGCTGGAGGTTCTGGTGACGCAGCTGAGCATTCGGCTCCAGGCTGCCGAGCAACAGATCGCGCAGTTCAACTGCTTCAAGCCTGCCGGTGCAGAAGCGCAATACAACGAGAACAACCGTCGCGGCGCCGGCGGCACCAACTACACAGGGGATTGAGCCATGGCCTTCACACCGAGCTTTAAAGAACGCACCGCCGAGGATCTGCTGGAGCATTGGGGCCGCTGGGTAGTGCTGGGCTCTGGCGTGTCCTGCTGCGCCTCCCGCGAGAACACCATCCTGTCGCCGATGATCACCGACGATGATGCGCTGATGATTGATGGCTTGATGGGTCGACTGCTCAAGCGCTACCCCGAATGCGGCCAGGTGCTGATGAAGTACTACACCACCCGCGACAGCTCATTGATGGAGGTTGGCAAGAAAATGGGCTTCGGTGAAGAGAAGACGCGCGGGCTTTGGAAGGCGGGTATTGCCTGGATCGATGGGGCACTGGATATCCGTCGCCAGGCTGCTTGACAGCCCCGGTCCCTGCATATAGATTTCAGTTACTTTGCGGTTTTTCCGCGAGCAAAGCCCGACCCTAGAGTTGGGCTTTTTGCTTTCTACACTTCCTTGAGCCTCGGCATATGCCGGGGCTTTTTCGTTTTCGGCTCCACCACACCCATTGCTCCGAGCTGGGAGTGCTGCTGGAGCCGGATCTATTCACTCCCCGAAAGGGAGGAACCTGAGATGCCGAACATGCCAGACAAGCCAGACACCTGGGCATTGATGCTTGCGTGGCTGAGCCAGCATGCGCCGATCCTGTACCCGGCCGGGCTGTCCTTCGCCATGGCCGTGTTGCGCATCACCTATGGTGGCGGCTCGCGTCGCCAGATGCTGGTGGAGGGAGTGCTGTGTGGTGGGCTGACCCTGACCATAATCAGCGGCCTGGAGTTCTTTGGGCTGCCGCAGAGCATGGCCACCTTCGTTGGTGGTTGGGTTGGCTTCCTGGGTGTGGAGAAGATCCGGTCGATTGCTGATCGTGTGACTGACTTCAAGCTACCAACCAGGACTCCTTAGCGATGGCCTGCAGTGGATGCGTCGCTCGTCGTGCAAGAGCAGTCAAGTGGATGAGGATCGCGGCAGAGCGCGCTGCCTCCGTTCTTTCCGCCAAACCACATGATGGAGCATCACCTGATGGGAAGGCTGAAGACGCTGGCAAACAGGGTCAAGACCCAGCCTGATCGCCTCGTGGCGGTGAATACCAACTCATGGCGAGCCACCAAGGAAACCGCCGCCCAGCGTGGTTACGGATACAAGTGGCAGAAGGCGCGAGAAGGCTGGCTTCATGCCCATCCACTCTGCGTGTACTGCGAGCGACTCGGACGAGTGACAGGAGGCTCAGTTGTCGACCACATCGAGGCTCACCGCGGCGATATGGCGGTGTTCTGGGATCGCAACAACTGGCAGACCCTGTGCAAGCCATGCCACGACTCGGTTAAGCAGGCCGAGGAAGCTGGTTCTGCGCGGTCCTGGTAGCTCCGACTCAAATGAGAGGAATTACTATTAATGGCGCACCGAAATGGTGCAATAGGTAGCCTCAATGGTGGGGGGGGTCTAAATATAGGGGGTTTATCGATTCCAGACCGCGCCCGATCCCATTCGCACTTTTTTTCCCGACCCCAAGGTATTTTGTTAATGGTGTTAACAGACAAACAACGACAGTTTGTTGACGCTAAGGCTCGGGGTGCGTCAAACAAAGAAGCAGCGGAAGCCGCAGGATGCAAAGCCTCCACGGCATCTGCTGCCGGCTCCCGCTGGGCAAATGACCCGAAGATTTGCAGTGCAATCCTTGCGCGCCGATCCGAGCTGAGTGTTAAACCCGAAAAGCAGCGCAAGCAGAAAACGAGCGCTGCGGACCACGCACCAGAACAGGATGAGGCCGGCGGCGAGTACCTCGACTGCCTGCCCAATACAGAAGACCCTCTCGCATGGCTCTTGGCTCTGATGAATGAGCCCAGGGCAAAAATCTTTGACCGCCGAAACGCAGCTCAGACTGCCGTGCCTTATGTGCACGGCAAAAAAGGTGACGCGGGCAAGAAGGAAGAAAGAGCGCAAGCCGCGAAAGAGGCTGGCAAAGGCAAGTATTCCGCGGGCAAACCGCCGCTCACTGTAGTGAAGAGGTAGGCCATGCAATGGACAACTGCCTGCCCAGACTGGTGGCGGCGGCTCTCTGCCGGCGAATCAATAATTCCACCGCCCCTTTTTCCGGCCGAGGCCGAAGAGGGGTTGGAGGTCTTCCGCTCGCTGAAGATAGTCGACGCACCAGGCTGCCCGACAATCGAATCTGCGTGCGCGCCCTGGGTGATCGACTTTGCCGGGGCAATTTTTGGAAGCTACAACAGCGAGACAGGCCATCGCCTGATTAGCGAGTATTTCCTCTGCATCCCCAAGAAGAATTCCAAGTCCACGATCGCCGCCGCGATCATGCTGACGGCACTGATCCGCAATTGGCGGCTCGAAGCCGAGTTCATCATCCTGGCCCCGACTAAAGAGATCGCCGACAACGCCTTCAAGCCTTGTGCGGCAATGGTCAAGCACGATGAAGAGTTGAGCGCGCTGCTCCATGTGCAGCCGCACCTGAAACTCATAACTCACCGCGAGACCGGGGCTACGTTGAAGGTAGTGGCAGCCGACAGTGATGTGGTCGGTGGTAAAAAGGCGGTGGGCGTACTGATCGATGAGGCCTGGCTGTTCGGTAAGAACGTCAAGGCCCCGGATATGATCCGAGAGGCCACCGGAGGCCTGTTGTCCAGGCCTGAGGGCTTCATTATTTGGCTGACGACTCAGTCAAACGAGCCACCGGCCGGCATCTTCAGATCGAAACTGAGCTATGCCCGCGGTGTGCGTGAGGGTCGGATCGAGGATCCGCGCTTCCTGCCGGTGATCTATGAGTTTCCGCCTGAGATGATCGAGAGCGGAGAGGCCCGGCGGCCTGAGAATTTCCACCTGGTAAACCCCAACATGGGGTACTCGGTGGACAGGCCAACGCTCGAGCGCTTATTTATGCAGGCCGAGATGGATGGCGAAGCTGAGGTGCGCGGCTTCCTCGCCAAATTCCTGAACATCGAGATCGGCCTCGCGCTGATGTCGGACAGTTGGGTGGGTGCTGACTTCTGGGAGCCTCAGGCCGAAGCCGGCTTGACGCTCGACTCACTCATCGAGCGTTGTGAGGTGATCGTCGTCGGTGTCGACGGTGGTGGCCTCGATGACTTGCTGGGCCTGGCAGTCATGGGTCGAGTTCGTGACTCGCGCACCTGGCTGCACTGGGCTCATGCATACGCTCACCCGTCTGTGCTTACACGCCGAAAGACCGAAGCGCCTCGCCTTATGGATCTCGCGGCGGTTGGTGATCTGACGCTGGTGAAAAAGATCGGTGATGACGTCGAGCACCTCGCCGCGACGGTGGCGCGCATCAATCAGGCCGGACTGCTGGACAAAGTTGGCCTTGACCCCGCCGGCATCGGCGCCGTGCTTGATGCTCTGGCTGACGCCGGCGTCGAGGAAGACAAAATTATCGGCATATCCCAGGGCTGGAAGCTCACCGGTGCGATTAAAACCACCGAGCGAAAACTTGCTGAGGGCGCGTTTTTGCACTGCGGACAGCCGCTGATGGCCTGGGCGTGCGGTAACGCCAAGGGCGTGCCGTCGGCAAACGCATTCCTCATCACCAAGCAAGCGTCGGGCACCGCGAAAATTGACCCACTCATGGCCACGTTCAACGCAGTTTCGTTGCTTTCTCTGAATCCAGAGGCGCTCGGAGGCATGGACGACTACCTCAATAACGGCTTTTTCGGACTAGTAGGCTGACCATGGCATTTAATTTGTTCAGGCCAAGCACCTGGGGATTTTTCGGTTACACCGATCCGGCGACGGGCAACTACGTCGAGGTCGATCTTGAGGTTGGAGGAAAAACCACCAAAGCGGGGATCAAGGTAACCACCAAAACTGCGCTCTCAATCAGCATGGTCTGGTCGTGCGTGAAAATCCTTTCCGAATCGCTTAGCGGCCTTCCGCTGAAGCTTTACGAAGATGGCAGCGAAGGTCGAAAGCAGGTCGTAAAAAATGATGGGGCGTTGAAGTTGCTCCAAAAACCAAACCCCTACATGACTATGCTGAACTTCCTCAAGTTCGTGGTCGTGAACATGGCGCTGCGCGGCAACGCCTTTGCCCTGATCGAACGGAACAGGCACGGCGACCCGATAGGGCTTGTTCCGCTGGATTGGCGGACCGTCAAGATCGACACCGAGGCCGACCTCATCTACTGGGTGACACCCAGTGAGGGAGATCCTTACCCGGTTTCTCCTGAACACATGCTCCACTTCAAGCTGTTCAGCCTGGACGGCGTAGTCGGCCTTTCGCCCATTGAGCACCAAGCCGAAACCATGGGCCTTGCCAAGGCTGGCCAGCAATGGTCGGCGCGGTTCATGCGCAAGGGCGGCTTCACCGGCGGGTACGTGATCTACGACCAATTCTTGACCAAGGCCCAGCAAGCCCAGGTTATGGAGAAGTTCCCGGACGTGCGCAAGGCGGATGCCGACGACATTGGGAAAATGGCCATCCTGCAGGGCGGCCCGAAGATTGAGGCCGCCGGCATCACACAGAAAGATGCCCAGTTCATTGAGTCCCAGCAATTCCAGGAAGAGGCGTTAGCCGGCATTTATGGCGTGCCTCTATGGCTTGCCAACCGCGCCGGTAAGACCTCGATCATGGGCTCGAACCTTGAGCAGCAGCTCACCGGGTTCATCACCTTCGGACTCAAGCCCTACATCGACGTGGTGGAGGACGAACTCAACGACAAGATCTACCGGGCCAAATCACGCTTCGTCGAGTTTGCTGTCGAAGGTCTGCTGCGCGCCGACAGCGCAGGTCGGTCCACCTACTACGGCAGTGCGCTTGGCGGTTCTGGTGGGTCAGGATGGATGACCATCAACGAAGTCCGAGTGAAAGAAAACCTGCCTCCCCTGGAAGGCGACGAATACAACCGGGTCACCCGGTGGGAGATGGATAAAAATGGCGAATCTTGAAGTTCCGTTTGAGCTCAAGTCCGTTGACGAGGCCGGCAACTTCGAGGGCTACGCCGCGGTATTTAACAACGTGGATCTGGGCGATGACGTGATCTTGCCTGGCGCCTTCACACGCGTGAAGGCAACCCGTGGCGGCAAGCTGAAACTCGCTCTCTATCACGACCTTACGCGACTGGTAGGCGCTGCTGACTACACCCAGGACGATCACGGCCTTCTACTTAAAGGGAAGGTCAACCTCAACGTCAGCTACGCCCGCGATGCCTACGAGCTGATGAAAGCGGAAATCCTAGACAGCATGTCGATCGGCTTCAATACCATCAAGGCAGATTTCGAGGACCGCGCCGGGCGGCGTGTTCGCCTCATCAAGGAGGCCGAGCTGTGGGAGGCCTCCTTTGTACCGTTCGGAATGAACCCTGAGGCTCAAGTCCTTAGCGTCAAGTCGGACATCAGGCTTTTCGAGAAGGCCCTGCGCGAACGCGTGGGGCTCTCGCAGAAGGAAGCGGCAGCAGTCGCTTCGCTCGGCTATACCGCGCTACGCCGTGATGGCGGCAGCGAGGCCACGGCGATCGTGGATGAGCTGAAAGACATTTCCAACCTGTTCACCCACCATTTCGGAGTATCGCCATGAGCGAAGTAAAAGAACTGAAAGAATCCCTTGATCAGCAGCTGAAAAGCGGCTTCGAGGGCCTGCAAAAGAAATACGATGCCGCCATGGACGAAGTCCAGAAAGGCAACAAGGTCACCGGCGACCTGAAGAAGCAGATCGAGGACCAAAAGGGCGATCTGCAAAAGGTTATCGACCAGGTCCAGGACCTGGAGCAGAAGGGCGTCAAGTTGCGCGGCGGCCCGGGCGAGGGTAAATCGTTCATCGATATGATCAAGAGCGATGACAGCTACAAGTCGCTGTCTTCGAACTCGGCGAACCGTGCCGAGATCGAGGTCACCAAGTCTGATCTGGCCGCCATGAAGGAAGTGAAGGTCACCAGCGCTGGCATCGTTGCGCCGATTTACGACCAGATCATCCAGCCAGGCATTCGCCAGGAACTGCGTATTCGCGACCTGCTAACCGCCATCCCGGTCACCGGGCAGAGCTACACCTACTTCCGCGAGAAGCTGCATACTCGCGGCGCTGCTCCGGTAGCAGAAGGTGGCACCAAGCCAACCAGTGACGTGACTTTTGAACCGGTAACTGACCGCGTCAAAAAGATTGCGGTATGGATGCCGGTAACCGAAGAAGCGTTGGCCGACGTGCCCCAGATGCAGGGGTACATTCAGGAGTTGCTGCGCTACGACCTGAAACTGGAAGAGGAAAACCAGATCCTCAAAGGTGATGGTACTGGCGAAAACCTGAACGGCCTCATGACCCAGGCCACTGTCTACGACGCCGCCTTGAACAAGGCCGGCGACACCTCGATCGACATCGTGCGTCGTGGCATCTATCAGGTGCGCAAGCAGTCCAAATTGTCGGCAGATGGCGTCGTGATGAGCGAGCTCGACTGGATGAACATCGAGCTGCAGAAGGACGGTGAAAACCGGTATCTGTTCGCCAACTTGCAGGGCCTGGTTACCCCGATCCTCTGGGGCCGTCCCGTCATCACCTCGGACAGCATGGACGAGGGCGATGCGGACGACGGCGGCGAATTCCTGATTGCCAACTTCGCCCGTGCTGCAATCCTCTTCGATCGTATGACCTACCTGTTCAAGATGGGTCTGATCAACGACATGTTCATCAAGAACATGATGGCGTTGCTGGCAGAAGAGCGTCTGGGCCTCGGCGTGCGCCGCAAGGAAGCTTTGGTCAAGGGCAACTTCCCCAAGTAAGCCTGAATTGCACGTGACCATCACAAAGCCGGCATAGCGTCGGCTTTTTTGTTTTTGGAGGCATCATGAATATCAAAGCTCTGTGGGGTTTTGTAGGTAACGCCGAACTACTGGGGGCCGAATCGCCGAAGGTAAAAAGTGGGCAGGAGTTCCAAAACGTCGATGAAGAGTATGCCCATGTGCTGCTCGGCAAGGGCTTGGCGGTAGAGCTTGACGCCAACGGCAAGCCTAAAGTGGCGAAGCCTAAGAACACCAAGCCCGCCGCTCCTGATGAGAACAAGGCGGCTGCTGAGAGGGCGGCGGCAAACAAAGCATCGGAGGAAAAAGCGGCCGCTGAAAAGGCGGACGCAGAAAAAGCCGCTGAAGAAAAGGCCGCTGAAGAAAAGGCGGCTGCTGAGAAAGCCGTCAAAGAGGCCAAGTAAATGCTCGACATAACCACCGTGAAGATGCATCTGCGAGTCGATGGTGACGAAGAAGGCGCACTGATCGGTGGCTATCTCGAAGCGGCCAAGGCCCACGTCGAACAGCACTGCGACCGTAAGCTCGTGGATGGTGACCCGGTCGATCCCGATGAAATGGGGCTTACCCGGGACGTTGAGCAGGCCATTTTGCTGCTCGTCGGGCACTGGTACTCAAATCGCGAGGCCGTGGTCATGGGTGGTGCGCCGTCGGCCGTCCCTCTCGCAGTCGACAGGCTGCTCTGGTACAGGAAGCGCTTCTGATGCAGGCCGGAAAACTGAGGCATCGCGTTCGTATCCAGCACAAGGTGACATCACAGCACCCGGTAACTGGCGAACAGCTGACTGAGCAGTGGGTTGATTTGGCGAAGGTCTGGGCTTCTGTCGAGGATCTAAGCGCCCGCGACTTCATTGCGGCCCAGGCAATTCAATCTGAGGCCAAAAGCCGGGTTGTTATTCGCTACCGCGACGGAATCACCGCTGCAATGCGGGTTGTGCTGGATAGCGGTGCTGTTTGCGCAATCGTGGGGCCACCCCTGATGGATCCGAACTCGCGGAAGGAATATCTCACGCTGTTGGTGTCTTCGGGGGTGAGCGATGGCTGATTGGGTCTCGTACAACCTCACCGGTGCCGATGCGCTTTCGGCCAAGTTCAAAGGTCTGACGGAGGAGATGCGCCGCAAGGTGGTCACGCCGGCGGCCAAGGACGCCATGGATATCGTGCTGCTCGACGCCAAGGACCGCGCGGCCCGCATCGATGACCCGGAAACCGCCAACTTCATTCCGGCCAACCTGGCGATGGTGGAGCGCAAGGCTCTGGGCGAAGAGCTTGGCGCCGTGATCATATCGGTAGGCGTGCGGATGCGTAAGAAGGGACAGAAGGGCGGCAACACGTTCTACTGGTGGTGGGTTGAGCTTGGGACCGAGAAGAACCGGGCAAAACCGTTTCTCCGGCCGGCCCTGGCCAACAACCGCGAGCAGCTGTTCCAGGAATTCCTCAGCTCGGCGAAGTATCAGCTGATCAAGCTGGGGGTGAATGAATGACAGCGCCAATTTTTCAGGTGTGCGCCGCGAGCCTTGCAGTCACTGCACTGCTCGGCACCGGCCCCACGCGACTATATCCGCATGGCGAGGCGCCAGAGGGGGTGGCGCGACCCTATGCCGTCTGGCAGGTCGTCAGCGGCTCGCCGATCAACTTTCTTAACTGCGTGCCAAGCACAGACCGATATGGACTTCAGGTCGACGTGTACGCCGAAACCGCCTCTTCAGCTGAGGACGTGGTGACGGCTCTGCGCCGGGTGATCGCGCAACATGCATACGTCACTGGTTTCGGTATCGACACCAAGGACAAAGACACCCACAGCTATCGCAAAGGCTTCGACGTGGCCTGGCTTGTGAGTTTGTAGCCGTAAACCAGAAAACAACGACCCGCTTCGGCGGGTTTTTTTATGCCCGCTCAAAAGTGATTTTCCAGGAAAATCGGGGAGTACAAATTGACCATTAAAACCCAAGGCACGGACCTCTACGCCATTGACCCGCTCACCAAAGCGATCTTGGTTGTGGGCTGCTTCACCTCCCTGGACGGGATCGATACCAGCATTGCGCAGATCGAAACCACCTGCATGAACTCCAGCGCGCGGGAATACGAGGCAGGCCTGGCTGAGCCAGGTTCAGCGTCGTTCGGTTTGAACATTGATCCGCAAGAGCCCGCGCACGTGCGCTTGCACCAGTTGAAAACCGCCGGTACCAAACTCCTCTGGGCGATCGGCTGGTCTGACGGCCGCGTGGTGAACGCCCAGGGCGATCTCGAAGGCATCCCGCCGACCGTAACTCAGGAAGGCTCTCTCTCGGCAATCAGCCTCACCAGCGGCGGCACTGGCTACACCTCGGCCCCGGTTGTTGCTTTGACCGGTGGCGGCGGCACAGGTGCTACGGCTACGGCCATCGTGTCGGCCGGATCGGTGACGGGTTTCACCATCACGAATGCGGGTTCCGGTTACACCTCGGCACCGAGCATCGCGCTCACAGGCGGTGGCGGCGGTACCGGCGCGGCCGCAACTGCTGTTGTTGGCTCTGAAGTCGATTTCGATCTGCCGAACACCCGCACCTGGATCACCTTCGAGGGCTACATGAACAGCTTCCCGTTCAGCTTCGCGCTGAATGACGTTGTGAAGTCCACCGTCGGCATCCAGGTATCGGGTGATCCGGTATTCGTCCCTAAAGTCATCGCGCCGTAAGGAAAAAGCATGGATCTCAGCATTCAGGCATTGAAGGCCGCTGGCGCCTTCTCGCCGCCACCGGTTAAAAAAGACATCGCTTGGCACTCGGGTGGCAAGCCACAGAAAGCGACTATCTACATCCGGCAGGAGTCGTTTGTCGAGCTCACCGAGCGCTGGAAAGAGCAGGACAAGGGCCACGATTACCTGGCAACCAGAATCGCTGCCAATGTCCTCAAAAAAGACGGCACGCCGGTGTTCACCGTTGAAGACGTAGTCGGTTCGGAAGCTTCTGGCCACGGGCCCCTGTCCGCTGAGCTCACTATCGTCCTGCTCAATGCGATTTCCGAGGCGAACGGCGCTGGCCCGGCTGACAAACCAAAAAAATAGGGCCCGCCGAAGAGTTCTGGCATGAGCTGGTACTCAACGGCATCGGCGGGCGGACCATTGCTGAGGCGAAAGCCAACCTCACGTACAACGAGGCGCTTTCGTGGATGGCATATCTCGAGCAGAGCGGAACGGCGAACCTGGGCCTGAGAATGGAGCGGGGCTTCGCCCTGCTCGCCACCATTCTGAACAACGTGCACGGCGGTAAGGCCAATTTCGAAGACTTCCTGCCGAAACGTGGCGAAGTAGTTGATGAAGCTGAAACGTCCGCGCAGGACCTGTTCAGGTTGTTGCAGTCGGTCAAGAGGTGATTTATGGCTGTTGATTCACTTGGCCAACTGACGGTCGACCTGGTCGCAAACACCGGTGGCTTCGAAAAGGGCATGGACCGTGCTGAGCGAAAGCTCAAGTCCACCACCAAGGAAGCCGCCTATCAGGCCAATCAGTTGGATAAGCTGGTTGGCCGCATCGACCCCGTCGTGGCGGCCTATGGGCGCCTGGATAAAATGGAGGAGCAGCTCCAAGCCCATCGCAAGGCCGGTAGGCTGCCGACCGCCGATTTCGACGTTTACAAGAAAAAGCTGGATGAGCAGCGCGCTGCAATTGAGCAAACTGACAAGGTCATGGCCAAAAACGGCCAGACGGCCAAGCAGTACGCTGCCAACTTGCGCGGCGTGCCTGCGCAGTTCACAGATATCGCTGTATCGCTGCAGGCCGGTCAGAACCCCATGACGGTGTTCTTGCAGCAGGGTGGCCAACTCAAGGATATGTTCGGTGGCGTGGTACCCGCGGCCAAGGCCCTGGGCGGCTATGTGCTCGGGCTGGTAAACCCGTTCACCGTTGCGGCGGCCGCCGCTGCCGTGCTGGCCCTAGCTTATAAGCAGGGAAGTGACGAGGCCACGGCCTATAGCACCTCTCTGGCGATGACCGGAAACACCGCAGGCACCACCGCCGGTCAGCTGTCCACCTTGGCCCAGCAGATCGCGCAATCCAACGGCACTGTCGGCAAGGCCGCTTCTGTGTTGGCGCAACTGGCGGGATCTACGCGTATTCCGGTAGAGGCATTCGAGGGCATCGCTGCTGCGGCCGTCAGGTTTGAGTCGGCGACGGGGCAGGCAGCCGACGAGACCGTCAAAAACTTCGAGAAAATCGCCAAGGACCCGGCGGCCGAGATTCTGGAACTCAACGAGTCGATGAACTTCCTGACGGCCACGACCTACGAACACATCAAGGCTCTGCAGGAGCAGGGCAAGACACAGGAAGCGGCAGCACTTGCCAACGACACTTACGAGCAGGGGCTCAACCGGACTTCCGAGTCGATCAAAAAGAACCTTGGCTATCTGGAAATTAGCTGGAATGGCGTAAAAAACGCCGCCAAAGGTGCTTGGGACGCTGCCCTCAACATTGGCCGGGCAGACACGCTTGACCAGCAGATCGCCGCGCTGGACAAGCAGCTTAACGATATCGCCAATGCGCGAAAGCTGAACAAGGCCGACGGCTTCAATAACCTGGTGCCTGACGACAGCTTTCGCGTCGATGCGCTGGAGGCTGAGAAGACTCAAAAGTTGGTGATGAAGGCTGAAGAGGATCGCCGCGCCGCTACCCGGGGCTATCAGCAACAGCAACAACAGCAGGCTCTGGCTGACCAGGTGTCCCTGGACAAGCTGCGCAAAGAGACGGAAACCAACGCTGATAAACGCGCTCGTGAACTGGGCGAGTATCGGATGCTGGTGGAGCGTCGAATCATCCAGGCGCGCGCCTCTGGCGATAAGTCGTTGCTGATCTCCCCGGGTCAGCAGGCCAAAGACATCGCGAACATCAACGACAAGTACAAGGATCCAAAGGCTCCCAAGACAGCCCAGTACCGCGAGGATGCTGGAATCAAGGCGCTCGACCAGGCAAAACAGCAGTACGCCGTTCTCCAGCAGCAGAACGCCCTGATCGGCGACCAGTCGGCGGCCAGCCAAACCCTGGGCACCAACGCTAAAAAGCTGGTGGAATTCGAGCAGCAGCTGGCCGACATCAAGGGCAAGAAAACCCTCACTGCTGACCAGAAATCGCTGCTGGCCAACCAGGAGCTGATCACGGCGCAGTTGAAGCGCAACGCCGCTCTCGAAACTGAAAACACGTTGCGCGAAAAGGGTTTGGAAACCCGCAAAAAGCTCGCCGCGTTTGATGAAAACCTGAAAAGTCAGCTCGCCAGCGCTCAGCAGGGTCTGGATAACAACCTTGCCGGCATTGGCATGGGTGATGAGCAGACCAAGCGTCTGCAAGCGCAACTGAGCATCCAGCAGTCCTATCAGTCGCAAATGGACAAGCTGACCTCGGACTACAACAAGAGCAACAAGGATCAGTTCAGCACGGAGCTGTACGACAAGGAGACCCAGGCCCTGCAGTCCGCACTGGACAAGCGCCTGGCCATGCAGGCCAAGTACTACGAGGACGAGGATCAGGCCAGGGGCAATTGGACGTTGGGTGCGTCATCAGCGTTCGACAACTACCTGGATCAGGCCCGGGATGTCGCGGGGCAGGCGAAGTCGGCCTTTACCTCGCTATATGACGGCCTCACCGATGCCGCCGTAGATTGGGCCTTTGGCGCTGATCAGAGCTTTGGCGATGTGGCAAAAAGCTTCGCCAAGATGATTGCCAAAATGGCCTTGCAGTCAGCGGCTTCGAATGTGTTCAGCAGTATTGCCGGCAGCGCACTTGGCGCCGCCGTAAATGGAGCATTCGGAGGTGGCAGTGCACCGGTTTCCGCCGGTAGCACTGCCGCGGGCTACACCTCGCAGTACGGGTTCGATGGTGGCGGTTACACCGGCCCAGGTGGAAAATTCGAGCCAGCCGGCATCGTTCACGGTGGCGAGGTGGTGATCCGGAAGGAAGTGGTTGATAAACCGGGCATGAAAGATTACCTGGTAAGCCTGAACAAACGCGGATATGCCGATGGCGGATACGTGGGTCTCGCCAACGGTCCGGGCGTGAGTGCTTCACCGAGATCTGGCGTGACCATACAGCAGACCATCATGGTTCAGGACTCCGGCAATGGATCGCCAGATGACGCCCAGGGCCAGGCTGTAGCACAAGCCTATGCAAAAGCGGCAAAACAGGGAGCCCAAGAGCAGATCGCCCGAGATCTGAAACCGGGCGGTCAAATTTGGGCGGCCATCAACGGTCGCTGATCAGACCCCGCTCCGGCGGGGTTCTTTTTTTGCCGAGTGATGAAATATGGCCATTGAGGTTTTTACGTGGTGCCCGAAAGTCGAGCCGGTTGGCACCACAAGCTTTCGAAACAAGTCGGCGAAGTTCGGGGATGGCTACGAGCAGCGGGCCAAGGACGGCATAAACAATAGATCTGAGTCCTGGCCGTTAACCTTTGTTGGTGCCAGGGCAAAGATCATGCTCATCAAAGACTTTCTGGATGCCCGGGCCGGCGCCGATCCTTTCTACTGGACGCCACCCTTGGGCACCCAGGGGCTTTTTCGCTGCGACAGCTACCAGACTTCCCCCCTGGGAGCCGAGATTTTTTCACTGACAGCAACCTTCGAACAGGCATTTCACCCATGAGTATTATTCCTCTCAACATCGGCTCCGCGCCGAACGATGGGAGTGGCCAGGATCTGCGTTCAGGTGGCCAGGTCATCAACGCCAACTTCTCCGAGCTAGATCAGCGCACTTCAGCTGCGCAGTCAGCCGCGCAGGGCGCGCAGGCCACGGCAGATGCTGCTATTCCTGGGACACAGAAGGGACAGCCGAATGGCGTGGCAGCGCTCGACGGAAACGGCACGGTCCCCGCCAGCCAGCTGCCGAGCTACGTGGACGATGTGCTCGAGTTCAACAGCTTCGGCACGCTCCCCGTCACTGGTGAGACCGGCAAGATCTACATCACCATCGACACCAACAATCAGTACCGGTGGAGCGGAACACAATACGTTCTGCTCACTGCTTCGCCAGGGTCTACCGACTCGGTACCTGAGGGGGCGGTAAATAAGTATTGGACCCTTGCGCGCACCCTCGGAAGCGTACTCACCGGTCTGGTAACAACGAATCCAGCGGTGATCGTGGCGACTGACACAGTCATTGCGGCATTCGGCAAGCTTCAGAAGCAGATCACTGATCTTTCTTCGGCCGTGACAAGCAAGGCGACCAAAGGATCAAATGGGGACATCACCGAAATTACAGGACTTACCACTCCCCTGTCGGTTAGCCAGGGCGGTACAGGTTCAGCATCTGGCGTTCCGGAGATGGCCGGTGCATCAGCAGGCGCAGCGGGCACCAAAGGGCTTGTTCCTGCTCCACCTGCGGGCGCGACTCGCTTCCTATCAAGTCTTGGGACTTGGCTATCAATAAATGCGTCTGCATCGTGGGGTGCTATCACTGGAACGCTCTCGGATCAGGCGGACCTCAAGACGGCCTTGGATTCAAAGATGACCGGGTCGCCACAGCAACTATGCACGGCTTGGGTTAACTTTGACGGGACAACTGGTGCAATAAAAGGGAGTTACAATGTCGCCAGTGTAACTCGCAGTGCTGTCGGAACTTACCGCATAAATTTCATCACTCCCATGATGAACATTAACTACGTTCCGGTGTGTTTATCTAACGTGCTGACTGCCACAGACCAAGGAAACCAGGCTTATCCCGTCGGTTTAAATCTTGCCTATGTTGACGTGGTAAATCGGGTTAGCGGAGCTTTTATTGATCGTCCTTTCTACGGCGTATCAATTACTGGGGGAAGATGATGAGGATGTTATTTAACAATGAAGGATTTGTGGTCAATCTAGCTGAAGAGATTGATATTGACGAATACGCACTACTGATAGGCGGAACAGTTGTGCAAATGGTTTCCGATCGCCCTAGTGATAGGCATCAGGCGCTAATGACCGGCGAATGGGAAGTGCCGAAGGATGTCATTTACGCCGAGAACATTCTCACTGAAAACCAGTGGCGCGACTCGCAAATGCCAACGGCCCAGCAAAACGTCACTGCCATCGAGTACGGTGAGGAAGGCATTCCCGGCACCGCCCAGGAGTGGCAAAAATACTGGCTGGCCCTGCGCAAGTGGAACGAAGCCAACCCCGACTTCCCCGACAGCAGCAAGCGCCCAGTCGCGCCAAGCTGATCTGCTACCGAAAAGCGATACCCGCCATGAGCGGGTTTTTTATTGCCCGAGGAAACCGTATGCCGATTACGGCCGACATCCAGACCCTGGAGCCCGGCGCGTGGGTGGAGCTATTTGAGCTCGATGCCACGTTGCTGGGTGCTGAGCTTTACCGGTTCCACGGATACCCGCAGGAATCGTCGATCTTCTGGCAGGGCCTGGAGTACTCACCGTGGCCTATCAAGGCCGGCGGCTTCGAAATGACTGGTCAGGGCGCGCAGCCCACGCCGACGCTCTCCGTCGGCAACGTCGGTGGGTTTATCACCGCCCTGGTGCTGTACTTCGAGGACCTGGTGGGCGCCAAGCTTATTCGGCACCGCACGCTGGGCAAGTACTTGGACGGGCAGCCCGAGGCAGATCCTGAGGAGGAGTTGCCGCCGGACATCTGGTACGTCGAGCGCAAGGCCTCGGAAGACAACGAGGTAGTGCAGTTCGAACTGGCGTCAGCTCTCGATTTCCAGGGCGTTCAACTGCCCCGGCGCCAGATCGTGGCCAACGTCTGCTGGTGGCTTTCCTGCGGCGGATATCGCGGCCCGTACTGCGGGTACAACGGCCCGCCAGTAGCAGACGAAAACGACATCATCATCACCGATGCCGCGAAGGATAAGTGCGGAGGGCGGCTCACCAGCTGCAAGCTTCGCTTCGGCGCCAATAACCCGCTGCCGTACGGATCGTTTCCGGCCGCCGGCCTGATCAGGGCATAACCATGAACAAAGCAAGCAGGGCAGCGATCGAGGCCCACGCGATCGCCGAGTACCCCCGCGAGTGCTGCGGGCTGTTGGTGCGCGAGGGCCGCAAGGAGGTCTACGTGCCTTGTCGCAACACCGCCTCGACGCCAAGCGAGCATTTCCGCCTGGCGCCGGAGGACTACGCCGGCGCCGAGGACCGTGGCGCGATCCTGGCAGTTGTGCACAGCCACCCGGACTACCCAGCAGCACCCAGCGAAGCCGATCGCATCTCTTGCGAGGCATCAGGCCTGCCCTGGCACATTCTGGAGGTGCGGAAGGGAGACGACGACGTGGTGCGCGTCGGCGAGCTGGTGAGTTTTGCGCCGGTCGGGTACGAGGCCCCGCTGATTGGCCGGGCCTTTTCGCACGGCGTCAGCGACTGCCTGAGCATCATCCTCGACTTCTACCGCCGCGAGATGGGCATTGAACTGGGCGACTTCGATCGAGAGGATGGCTGGTGGGATAAAGGCGGCAATTTGTACCTGGAGAATCTGCCGGCCGCCGGCTTCCAGAAGGTCTCGACGCTGCAGCACGGCGACCTGGTGTTGATGCAGATCCGCTCACCGGTTCCCAACCACGGAGCGATTTACCTGGCCGACGGCGTGCTCAAGACTGAGCCGGAGCACTACCCCGCGCCGGGGTCGATTCTGCACCACCTGTACAACCGAGACAGCAAGCGCGACGTGTACGGCGGCTACTGGTCCGAGGTGACGGTCGGCTACTGGCGGCACCGGGACGCCAAGCCCTGATCAAAATGGTATCGTCGGCTCAAATCACATGGAGTTGACGATATGCGTATTTTTTTTGGGGTGGCGACGGTCTTGTTGCTGGCTGGATGCTCAACGCCATCAGACTTGATGGCTCAAAAGCCAGTGAGCACTCAGGTTTCACAAAAGCTGCCTAAAGCACTTGCCCTGTGTGTGTACCCTGCTTGGCAGGACTATCGCTCAAATGCCGTCATGAACGAGACTACATCCGGATTCCGCATTGTCGCAGGCTCGGATACTGGACAGACCGATGACGTATTGGACATTGTTCTTTCTGATCAGCGAAACGGTAGCATTATCAAGCATTACCAGCGTGCATCTTGGTCGCAAATAGGTCGAGGAGGGCTATCTTCAGCTCTAAATCGATGTCTCTAAATCATTTAAGAAGGCCGCCCAAGGGCGGCTTTTTTTTGTCTGGAGTTTTTATGAATAGTTCTGCTTCAGAATCGAAAATGCAGATCGTTTTGCTCTCTGGTTCACTCGCTCGCCTTTTTGGGCGAGAACACAAGGTCACTACCTCCGCAGGGTTCAAAGACGTGATGGGGTATTTCAAGTCTCAGTTCCCAGGCTTCGAAAAATACATGATTGAAAGCTCTGGCAAGGGTTTGCGATTTGCAGTCTTCAATGGGCGTAGCAACATCTCTGAGGCCGATCTTGAAAAGCCGACTGGCAGGGATGTGATTCGTATTGCGCCAGTAATTTCAGGGTCAAAGCGAGCGGGACTGTTGCAGACGATCATCGGGGCAGTACTAATTGCGGTCTCATTCATCCCTGGGTTTCAGCCGCTATTCGGCGTCGGGTTGGCGTTGGCGGCAGGCGGCGTTATTCAAATGCTCAGCCCTCAAGCTAAAGGCCTCGGCACCCAGGATGGCCCAAACAACAGACCCAGCTACAGCTTCAACGGACCGGTCAATACCAGCGTTCAGGGCAACCCTGTCCCACTGCTTTACGGCAGGATGATTGTTGGCAGCGCGGTGATCAGCGCCGGCATTTACTCCGAAGACCAGATGTAACCGCCCATCCACCACCAGGCCCGTCACCGAGCGGGCTTTTTTTTGCCCGAAGGAAAGCCATGACCAATCTAGCTATCGCCGGCAGCAAGGGCGGCGAGGATAAGCCGCGCCCGTCAGTTGAGGCCCCTGACAACCTGCAAAGCGTTGCGTACGCCCGAATTCTCGACCTTGTGAGCGAGGGTGAGATTGTCGGTTTGGTGGATGGCATGCGCTCTGTCTTTCTCGGTGAAACCCCCCTGGCCAACGCGGATGGTTCACTGAACTTCAGCGGAGTGACGCTCGATGTTCGGACGGGCAGCCAGGATCAGACGCATATCCCTGGCTTCCCGGCGGTGGAGAGCGAGGTAGGGGTGGGCGTAGAGCTTCGTTACGACCAGCCGTGGGTGAGGGCTGTCACCAACCTGCAGCTGTCGGCCGAGCGTGTTCGAATTTCAGTGCCTCGGCTCGCGCAGACAAACACTTCGAACGGCGACACCAGCGGCTATACCGTGCAGTACCGGATTGAGCTCTCTACCGACGGCGGCCCATACGTGCCTATGGTCATTTCGTCGTTCAGCGGTAAAACATCGACGAAATACGAGCGGTCACATCGGGTGGACCTTCCACCCGCCAACAGTGGTTGGCAGGTGCGCGTGGTGAGAGCCACCCCAAACGCGACCAGCTCCGCAATCGCCGATACCACAACCATCGACGCAATCACGGAAGTAATCGACGCGAAGTTGCGTTACCCAGGGTCGGCGGTGATTGGTGTCCAGTTCGACGCTTCTCAATTCCAGTCGATCCCGACTCGTTCGTTCGATTTGTACGGGCGCATTATCCGCGTGCCGAGCAATTACGACCCCGCGACCCGGATTTACTCCGGCGTTTGGGACGGTAGCTTCAAAAGCGCCTGGACCGATAACCCGGCGTGGATCTTCTACGACCTGCTGCTGCACTTTCGTTATGGCCTGGGCCACCTTCTGAACGCTGGACAGGTCGACAAGTGGGAGCTCTACAGGATCGGCCAGTACTGCGATCAGATGGTACCGGACGGCAAGGGTGGTACCCACCCGCGATTCACCTGCAACCTTTACCTGTCCGTGCGTGCTGACGCCCTGCGCGTGCTGCAGGACCTTTCGACGACCTTTCGCGGGATGGCGTACTGGGCGGGCGGCTCTGTTACTGCCCTGTGCGATATGCCGGAAGATCCGGTTTACACATATTCAAACGCCAACGTCATAGACGGCAAGTTCAGCTACTTCGGATCGTCGAAAAAGACTCGCTACACCGTAGCCTTGGTCAGCTGGAACGACCCGACAGACTTCTACCGGCAGAAGGTCGAGTATGTTGACGATCAGGCTGGGATCAGCCGCTACGGCATTCAGCAGACCGAAATCACGGCCACAGGTTGCACATCCCAGGCCCAGGCCCAGCGGATCGGTAAGTGGGCTCTGCTCACCAACCGTCTGGAGACAGAGAGCGTTGGTTTCTCGGTGGGCCTGGACGGCACGCTTGCGCGCCCAGGGCAGATTATCCGCATCGCAGACAACGACCGGGCAGGCCGTCGCATTGGCGGGCGCCTGCGCTCTTCAACACTGGATACGCTCGTCCTGGATGCCGATGTGACCGCGTACCCGGGCGATACCATCACGCTGATCATGCCGAACGGCAAGGCCATTTCCCGGGCGATCAAATCCGTCGGATACCCGCTGACCTGGGACAGCACTGGCATCACCTGGGACAACGGCAATATCACCATGGACACCACGGGCTTCCCGTCCGACGTGCAGCAGGTGGTGCTGGTAGAGCGGTTGGAGGATCTTCCCCCCACACATTCGATGTGGGCCATCGATTCGCCAACTCTGGCGGTGCAGCAGTTTCGGGTGATGTCGGTGGTTGAGGATTTCTCCGACACGGAGATCAAGTTCAACATCACCGCTGTTCGCCACAACTCCAGCAAGTACAGCGCGATCGACAACGGGAGCCGGATCGAGCAGCCGCCCGTGACGGTGATTCCGCCCAGCGTGCAGCCGCCACCTGGCAACGTGACAGTCAGCAATGACCACTTCGTCGACCAGGGCACCGCGGTCAGCGTTATGACGATCGCCTGGGAGAAGCCCGAATCAGCGATCGCCTACGAGGTTTACTGGCGCAAGAACGATGGCGATTGGATCTTTGCGGGCCGCACCGGCACCACATCGATTGATGTGAGCGGAATCTACGCAGGGCGCTACGTGGCCAAGGTTCGCGCGATCAATTCGCTCGATATCGGGTCGGTGTTTGCGACCTCGGCTGAGACCGTGCTGAACGGGAAGACCACGCCACCACCGACTGTATCCTCGTTCACAGCCCAATCGATCGTGTTCGGCATCAAGCTGCAGTGGTCGATCCCTCAGGACCTGAGCACCGCTGACTTGCAGCGCACGGAGATCTGGTACAGCGAGACCTCGGATATTGCCAGCGCGGCCAAGTTTGGCGACTACGCCAACCCGCAGACGGACCTGACGATCATGGGCCTTGCCGCCGGCAAGCGGTTCTTCTTCTGGGCGCGCCTGGTGGATCGAATCGGAAACTTGGGTGCCTTCTACGGCCCGGTTACCGGCCAGTCCTCTTCGGATGCCGGCCCTATCCTGGACTACCTCAACGATCAGATCACCGAGACCCAGCTCAGCCAGCACCTGCTTGAGAAGATTGATTCGGGTGGCGGTGCCCAAATTGAAATTGAGGCCCTCAAGTCAGAACTGGCGGCGATGTACAGCATCAAGACGCAGCTCACCGTCGACGGGAAGCCCTATCTCGCTGGCATCGGCGTCGGTGTCGAAAACAACGAGGGGATTATCACCAGCCAGGTGCTGATAGCCGCGAGTCGGTTCGCGATCGTTGATCCGAACACCACAAACGTCTTTTACCCATTCGTGGTGCAGGACAACGCAGCCTACATCGACACCGCCTTCATCCGTGACGGCAGCATCACCATGCTGAAGATCGGACAGGCGCTGCAGTCCGACGATTACGTTGCGGGGGTAAAAGGCTGGCGTCTTGATAAGGCGGGCAACCTGGAGTTCAACGGACCCGCACCTGGTGGTGGGCGCCTGACGATGACCAATCGCGCGATCAAGGTCTATGACGAAAACAACGTTAAGCGCGTACAGCTCGGAGATCTGACGGCATGAACTTCGGGATGAGAATTTGGGGGCCAACAGGGAAGTTGGAACTGGATGAGAACTCATTCACTGTGAGGATTGTTTATTCTGCAGTAGTTGCATTCATCACAGGAGGTGAGAGGTACATCAATATTTCCATCCCTGGCGTGTCGCCAGCAACACACTCCGCAGTCTGTATCCCGATTGGCGCTTACCCTCAAGACCCAAACGCCCAGAACAACTACGCAGTTCAGTACGAGCCAGCGGTTTACTCTGGCGGGGTGACAGTTTGGTTCGGCAATCGTACCGGGGCAGTTAATGCAATTAATGGACTTGGTCCTCAGCGGTTGTTAGTTATGAAGGACAGGTAGATGACATTCGGCTTGACGTTTACCAACAATAACGACGTGGTAACGCTCGACTCTGAGTTCTCCAGGCTTGTGATTGTACAGTCTGGCAGATACTCGGGCGGCGCCGTGTTCTCCCCCGCCATTACAACGACTGAGCCTCCTTTGGTATTTGTCCGTCCAGACGGTAGCACTACCTTCCAGTACACCACCATCAGTGGCAGCCCGGGAAATTGGACTGGGTTTTCTTTCTCGTCTGCTGGTGCTGGTAATTACTTTTGTGCTGCCTTCAAATCGCGTGAGCTTGCAAAATATGGTCTTCGGCTATGGGATGGCGCCTCCAATTTACTATTCGATAGCGGAACCCCTTGTGCGCAGTTCACCCGGACAATCACCAGTTGGACATATACGGGTTCTAGCCAGACGGGGCAGGGTACGACTAGATCTAACTGGACAGCATATTCTCCATTGGATACCGGAGATTACATGCTTGTAAATAATATCGGCATGGATGTAGGTGGCAATTCGACGAGAGCAGCAAAGCTATATGTTGTGTGGAATTACGGCACTAATAGACTTGAGCCTTACATTATTGGTGTAAATAACTCGGTCAATTTCTTCATTCCTATCGTATTTGCCAAGCCTATTTCTTAGGAGAATTAATTGCTAGCAACCCTGACTTCCCCGACGCCAACAAAAGGCCGATTCAGCCCAGCTGATCTTCGACCGAACACCGCCACCCGCCATGAGCGGGTATTTTTTTGCCTGGAGAAAAGCATGCCGATCACTGAGCAGCAGTTGCTTCAGATTCTACCGAACGCCGGCCGCCAAGCCGGCGTTTTTGTTCCTGTGCTCAACGCCGCTATGGGCAAGTACGGGATCGTTACCAAGCTGCGTATCGCCGCATTCATCGCCCAGGTCGGGCATGAGTCAGGCCAGTTGCGCTACGTGCGCGAGATCTGGGGGCCGACGGCGCAGCAGGCCGGCTACGAAGGCCGCGTCGATCTCGGCAATACCGTGCCGGGTGATGGCTCCAAATACCGTGGCCGGGGCCTGATCCAGATAACGGGCCGTGCGAACAATGCGGCTTGCGGCGAGGCGCTGGGCCTGGACCTGATCAATCAACCCACACTGTTGGAACAACCGCAGTACGCCGCGATGTCGGCGGCCTGGTTCTGGTCGACGCGCGGGCTGAACACGTTGGCGGATCAAGGCGAGTTCGTGAAGATCACCCGTCGCATCAATGGCGGCCTGAATGGGTTGGCCGACCGCCAGGCGCTGTACGAGAAGGCGCTGAAGGTGCTGGCATGACGCCCGGGCAGATCCTGATCGCAATACTGCTGGCGATGGCGATCAGCTCCGCGGGCACCTGGCAGGTGCAGGACTGGCGCCTCGGGAAGTTACTGGCAGAGCAGGGTGCCCAGTTTGAGGCCGACCTGACCTCAATCGGCAATGCCGCAGCGGCTGGGGCTCGCGCCGAGCAGGACAAGCGCCTGGCCACAGAGCAGAAGCTCGCCGCCCAGGACCAACAACACACCAGGGAATTATCCGATGCCCAACGCAGCCAGGCTCTTTTGCGCGATCGCCTTGCCACTGCTGATGTGCGCCTGTCAGTCCTCCTTGCCGAGGATCCAGCCAGTGGTTTCAATGTGCCTTCCGCCCCCGGCGCCGTCGGCGTGGTTCATGCTGCCCGTCGAGCCCAACTTGACCCAGCGCATGCTCAACGAATTATCGCCATCACCGACGACGGGGATAACGCCATGATCGCGCTGCGGGCGTGCCAGGCTTATGTCAGGGCTCTTTCTCCCTGAGTACGTTCAACTCGAGCTGTGCAACCCTGGGGACTGGATGGGCTATCCTGACCCTTTTAGAAAAGGGGAATCAGCATGGATGGCATGACGCTCAGCCCAAAGATCGAGCGCGAGGCTGACAAGCTGCTGGCGCAGATCGCCAGGGCGGACTCGATGATTGTTGCGGCGAAGGCGGGCGCCCGGGCCGAGGGCTTCGTGCTCGGTCTGGAGTCGGCTCGCGCTTTGACCGAGGAGACGATCGACCGTCTGTACGTGATATTCGACTCTGCAACGGAAGAAAAGCTGAAGTCGCTTGCGGGCTGATCGCGCCGCCCGTCGGTGCTGGTGAGCAGTTCGCGCGCCGCCAGGCTCTACCGTGCAGACCCTGGACTGAGCAGACCTTCATGACGATTGATATCGAACAGATAAACGCTATGGAAGCGTGGTTCGCGCTGCGCAACGACGCGACGTTTATATCCGCCACGCCGGAGGAGCGCTACGAGACTCGGCTCAAACTGGCGGATGATTTGCTGGAGCGAAAGCTTGTAGACAGCGGAGAGTGGCGGGAGCTGGTCGAGGAGGCCACAGCGGCCTACGCCGACGAGTTAGGCTGAAGGCTCTTTGAGAGCGGTCAGCTCGATCAGCAGCCGCTGATTCTCCCTGAAAAGATGGTCGCGCTGACCAGTAACCAGATCGATGGGTCGAAAGCTTACGTTGCTATGTTCGGCGGATATGCGCTCCAGGGCTTCCCTGAGCGCGTCCTCTGCCGACGCCTTGCCGGTTGCGAGCAGATCATTCATCTGCACCAGGCCTGCGATGTTTGCTCGCGCCTTGCTCAAAAGCTGCTGAGTGGTCGTCAGCTCATCCTCGAGCAGCGCGCACTGGTGCTTGTACATTTCCAGGGGAGTAGGGCAGCCGAGCCACGCTGAGGTGTCTTCGTCGATGGTCATGGTGGGCAAACTCAAATACTGTATGAGCATACAGTAATCGAGGTGTGGCGGATTTGGGAGTGGTGTTCGTCGGCAGGACGCCGTGGAGGGGCAATCACTGTAGCAATATACAACGCTAAGTTATTGATTCTTATAGGCAGAAATGGTGTTTTAGCACGGCGCAGAAAATATGTGTTTTCCCTTATAAATCATGCGGTTGCATGTGCTTCGGGGTCACCTTGACATGGTGGGGGTCGTTGGTTCGAGTCCAATCGCGCCTACCAAACAAAATCCGCTCTGCTGGGCGGTCTAGAAGGGCTCACCGAAAGGTGGGCCCTTTTTTGTTGCCTCGAATTTAATCCTGACGCCGCCCTCAATTAATCGACCGACACGCCGATGCAGTCGGTAAGCCTTCATCATCGGACATTTGGCATGCTCATCAACATTAGCAATCCTCCTGCCGTAGCCAGCAGTCAAAGCGTTGCAACCTCGACGGTTCCCCAGGCAACCGAGAGCACCAACCGTACCGGCGGCCTGGCCGTCAATATGAACGCGGGCACGCAAGCGACTGCGGGTGCCGGCGGCGGTGGCCAAGCGTCTTCCAGCTCGACGGAGTCGGACACGGTCAAGGAGTTGAAGAAGCAGATCGAGCAGTTGCAAAAGCAACTTCAAGAGCAGCAACAAGCCATGCAGCAGGCACAGTCCAGCAACCAGAGCGAGGCGGCCAAGGCTGCTGCGGTTGCGGCGGCGCAAGCGCAGATTGCAACCACTGCCGCTGCGTTGCAGACAGCGACTGCCGCGCTGTTGCAGGCTGTCACCGCTGAGGGCGGCAGTGCGACGGGATCAATCGTCAGCACCACCGCCTAATTCGACGAGGCGGCGTTCAACCGCGCTTCAACACACTTTCTCCCGCGTGCGCTGGCAGTCGATAGACGTCTACCAGCGCAAGCGCCCCCAGCAATGCCACCCCAATGAACGCCACCCGGAAGTCACCCACTTGTGCGTGAATCTCATGCCCCTGCACGCTCATCGACGCGCGCAACAACAGCGCCGCTGCCGTCACGCCCATCCCCATGGCCAGTTGGAACGACATGCTGAACAACGCCGATGCCTCGCTCATGCGTGGCTTGGGCACATCTGCAAAGCCAATCGAGTTGTAGCAGGTGAACTGCATCGAGCGTGACAACCCGCCCACAAACAGCACCACTGCGATGACCGCGAGCGGGGTCTGCGCGGTGAAAAGGGCGCACGCCGCAATCGACGCCACCCCGATCACGCCATTCACCAGCAGCACCTGGCGAAAGCCGAAGCGCTGCATGATGGCCGTGGTCAAGGGTTTCATCGCCAGGTTGCCGGCAAAAACCGCCAGCACCAACAGGCCCGCGTCCACCGGGGATAAGCCAAAGGCCACCTGAAACAACAGCGGCAGCAGGAACGGCAGCGCGCTGATGGCCAGGCGAAACAGCGACCCACCATAGATACTCACGCGAAAGGTATTGATCGCCAGGGTCTGCAGCGGCAACAACGGGTCAGTATGGTGCTGACAGTGGTGCACGGCCCACACCGCCAACGCGATGCCCGCTGCGACCAGCACCACGCCTGGGATGAGCATTTCGCCGGCCTCGCTGCCCAGCCATTCCAGCCCGCCCAGCAAGGCGACACAGGCGCCTGCGAGCAGTACGAAACCCTTCGCATCAAACTTGCGCACGCTGGCTTCGCGACCTTCCGGCACCAGCCACAGTGCGGCGGCCAATGCCAACACGCCCAGCGGCAGGTTCACGTAGAAGATCCAGGGCCAGGAGGCATGGGTGACGATCAGTCCGCCGGCCACTGGCCCCAGGATCGGCGCCACCAGGCCGGGCCAGGTGATGATCGCGATCATTTTGACCAGGTCTTTTTTATCCGTATTGCGCAGCACCGCCAGCCGCCCCACGGGCACCATCAGTGCGCCACCGATGCCCTGCAGGACGCGCGCAAAGACGAACATTTCAAGGCTCTGGCTCAGTCCGCACAGCAGCGAGGCGAGGGTGAAGACGATGATCGCGCCGGCAAAGACCCGGCGCGCACCCAATCGGTCGGCGATCCAGCTGGACAACGGTATGAAGATCGCCACGGCGAGGATGTAGGCGGTGATGCCGATGTTCATGTCGACCGGCGTGACCCCGAACGCTGTGGCCATGGTCGGCAATGCCGTGGCGATCACCGTGGCATCGAGGTTTTCCATGAAGAAAGTCACGGCGACCACCAGGGCGATCAGGCGGGTCCGGATGCTGAGGCCATTCTCGGCGGTGGGTGTGGCGGAAGAAGTCACCGGTGCTGCCCCTTGTTCATTGACGGTCGTTCTGGGTTGACGATACCGGGTCGGGCTTGAGTACACACTCACCGGTATGCAGTTACTTCAAAAAAGTCGGAGTGATGTCTAAATGATATCGCGCATGTACAATCGTCGCCGGCCGATATCCGGCCATGCCAATGATGGCGATAAGGAGCGGTAGTCATGAGCGTTCGGTTAGTGGTGGGGATTGCGGCACTGATGGTTCTGGCGGGATGCGCCACGAGTCGGTCGGAAGTGGATGTCAATGTTGCGCCGCTCAGCACAAGCCAGGCCGCAGCAACCAGCAATGGCAAGAAAGTCCTGATCAGCACCGTGGATGATCGCGTTTTCCAGATAGCTCCACGAAGCCCGGATACGCCATCGCTGAAAAATGACGAGGTCAATGACAAGTCGATTACCGAGCGCGCCATTGCCCGTAAGCGCAACGGTTACGGCAAAGGGTTGGGCGACGTGTTGCTGCCCTCTGGCCGCACCGTTTCCCAACTGGTGAATGAGTCGGTAGCCGCGGCTTACAAGCAGGCCGGTTACCAGGTCGTCACCGAGCCAGGCACTCCGGATGCCGCGCCAGTGAACGTGCATATTGTCGAATTCTGGTCCTGGTTTACCCCAGGCTTCTTCTCTGTCGACGTGAGTAACAAAGCCCACCTGCGTATCGAAACCCCGGGCGCCACTGCGCTGAATGTGGTGACGCGCAAGAATGAAAGCATGCAGGCGGTGACGGAGAGTGATTGGAAGAAAATCACCGAGGCGGGTCTGCAAGAAGTGTCGCGTGAGACCCTCAAGCAACTCTGAAGCAAGCCAGGCGGAATTGCAGTGTCAGGGCCAACCCAGCGGTTGGCCCTTTTTGCAGGCGCGGTGGCTTACTGGGCCTTGGCGCTCTTGATGTCGCTGATCATCTGCTTGGCGATTGCCTGGACCTGCTTCTGCGTCATTGCCGAAGCCACGCCTTCCCAGGCCGAGGATGACGTGTCGTAGGTGCGTGAGCCAATGGGCGCGCCGGATTTCAAGTCGGAGTAGTCAGCGCGGGAGAACACCCAGGCATTACCCACCAGCGCACCGGCGACATACCGCGAACCCGGTTCGATGTAGCGAAACTTGCTCACGTTGATGCTGATGCCCACGCCGTCTTCACCATTGGCCGCGACTTTAGGGCTTTCGGTGACCGTGAAGCCGGCCTGGCGTGCTTCGACCTGGAGCGCGTTATTCCAGTCGCGCTTGAGCAGGTTCCAGTCAGGGTTTTGCTCCACCTGTTTTTCGCCCTGGATGCTCACCACCAGGTTCTGCTTGGCCGCTTCCGGGATGGCCAGTGCTGCGCTGCCGCCACTTTTAACTTTCGCTGCACAACCGCCCAGCAGGGACAGGGCAACGGCGCACGAGAGGGCGATCAGGACCTTTTGGGTTTTCATCGAATTTCCATATCCACAACAATAGTGAGAGAGGCGTGCGCCGGTACCCGGTGCCGCACCCGATCAACGGGCGGCGCTAAGATGCGTGACTCGCGGGTTACCTGTCCACATCTTGTTACGTGTGCGCAGCAAACCCCGACAAAATTTATTGGTTTGCAGCAACAATTTTTCTTGTTGGACACCTCCCGCCCCCAGGCAGCAAAGTTGCCGCCACTGACGCTCGACCTTCCGGGTCAACAATAAAAAACCGAGCCGACTGCACGCCACTTCCTGCTGTGAACCCTTTGTTCACATCCTGCTGTAACGGCGCCGCAGCGCGCATTAAAGGACCTCACCGCCATGCAAACTGTTGTGAACTTATGGCCGTTGATCGGCGTACTTGTGATCGTGGTTGGCTTTGTCTTGCGCTTCAATCCGCTGTTGGTGGTGACCGCCGCCGCCATCGCCACCGGGCTTGCCGCCCACTTCCCGCTGGAAAAAATCCTCGCGACCATGGGCGACGGTTTCCTTCAGACCCGTGCCCTGCAATTGATTCTGTTATTGCCGCTGGCGGTTATCGGCTTGCTGGAGCGCCATGGGTTGCGCCTGCACGCGCAGAACTGGATCGCGCGGTTCGAGCGCGCCACGGTAGGGCGCCTGTTGATCATCTACCTGTTTGTGCGTGAATCCACGGCCGCCATGGGCTTGACCAGCCTCGGCGGACACCCGCAGATGGTGCGCCCACTGCTGGCGCCGATGGCAGAGGGCGCAGCGGAAAAACGCTACGGCAAGTTGCCGGACAAGTTGCGCCACAAGGTGCTGGCCATGTGCGCTGCGACGGACAACGTCGGCCTGTTTTTCGGTGAGGACATCTTCGTCGCCTTTGGTGCGATTGCGCTGATGCACACCTTCCTGCTGGGCTCGGGGATTGATGTCGAGCCGCTGCACATCGCGGTGTGGGGCATCCCGACGGCGATCTGCGCGTTTATCATTCACGCGATTCGCCTGCATCGGTTCGACCGGCGGCTGACCCGTGAGATGACGCCGGTGGCCACTGCCGTGGAGGCCGCGCAATGATCATCTCGATTCAATACCTGTACTGGCTCGCCGGAGTGCTGCTGCTGATCACTGCGGGCATGATCCTGATGGATCGGACCCACCCCAAGCGCTGGTCCAGCGCCTTGTTCTGGTTGCTGTTCGCGGTTCCGTTCCTGGTGGGCGAGCGCCTGCCCTCGGTGGTCATTGGTGTGGGCGTGGTGGTCATGGCGTTGATTGCCGGGCTGGGTGGCGTCGGCCGTGGCACGCACGCCGAGCTGCATGACAAGGCGTCCCGCGCCAGCGCCGGTCGCCTGGGGCACAAACTGTTTATCCCGGCGTTGGCGATTCCCCTGACGACGGTGATCGGCTCGGTATTACTCAAGCACACCGAGATCGGCGGCGTACCGCTGCTGGACCCGAAAAACACCACCTTCGTTTCCCTCGGCATCGGGTGCCTGATCGCCCTCGGCCTGGCGTGCTGGCTGACCCGCGACACCCCGGTGCAGGCCTTGCGCGAATCGCGGCGCCTGACCGAGGCCCTGGGCTGGGCCATGGTGCTACCGCAAATGCTGGCGATGCTGGGGCTGTTGTTCAATGAAGCCGGAGTCGGTACGGCCGTCGCGCATGTCACCACCACCTACATCAACCTGGATTTCAAGCTGGTGGCAGTCATGGTGTATGTGCTGGGCATGGCACTGTTCACGGTGATCATGGGGAACGGCTTCGCGGCATTCCCGGTGATGACCGGCGGCGTCGGCGTGCCGGTGCTGGTGGGGATCTACGGCGGCAACCCCGCAGTGATGGCCGCGATTGGCATGTTCTCGGGTTACTGCGGTACGTTGATGACACCGATGGCGGCCAACTTCAATATCGTGCCGGCAGCACTGCTGGAGTTGCCCGACAAAAACGCGGTGATCAAGGCCCAGCTGCCGACCGCGCTGATGATGCTGGTGGTCAATATTGTCCTGCTTTACCTGTTGATGTGAGGCCGTGATGCAGACCCTATTGTTGACGGGTTTCGAGCCCTTTGATCAAGACCCGATAAACCCGTCCTGGGAAGTGGTACGCCTGCTGGATGGCTGGCAACTGGGCGCCGATGTGCAGGTTGTTGCGCGTCGGCTGCCGTGTGCGTTTGCCACGGCGGGTGAGTGCCTGATCCAGTTGATCGACCAATTGCAGCCGGCGATGGTGATCGCCACGGGGCTGGGGCCGGGGCGCAGTGCTATTTCCATGGAGCGGGTGGCGATCAACCTGAATGACGCGCGTATTCCCGATAACCTCGGCGAGCAGCCGATTGATGCCGCCGTGGTGGCTGACGGCCCCGCAGCCTACTTCACCACGCTGCCGATCAAGGCGATGGTCAAGGCGGTGCGCGAAGCGGAGATTGCGGCGACGGTGTCGCACACGGCCGGTACCTTCGTGTGTAACCAGGTGTTTTACCTATTGCAGCATGCACTGGCTGCTAGCGCCGTGCGCAGTGGGTTTATCCACGTGCCATATCTGCCCGAACAAGTGCTGGCTTCGGGCACCGCGTCAATGGCACTGGAGACGCAGGTCGAGGGACTCCGGGTGGCGTTGCTGGCCGCTTGGCATACATCAGTGGATGTGACGGAAACGGGCGGGCAGGTCAGCTGACCTGCGCGGGTCATCGTCAGGTAGCAAACAGGCGGGTGAGCCCGAAGGTGATGGCGCACGCCAGGCCAGTCATTGCGAAGGCGGTGGCCACGTACCATTTGATGAGATTCACCTCGGTGGTCGTAAGGTCGGCCTTGGTCGCGAAGTGCTTTTCCAGGGAGTCTGCCCTGCTCGAAACGGTGATCAGCCTTTCTTTCATTTCAGCCAGCCCCTTTTCCAGTAGACCCAATCGTTTTTCCATGCCTGAACCTCCGTCGTTACCGCCGCCACCTCTGCCTTGAGGTGGGGTGTTCAGCGAGCTTGTCCCGCCGAATCGATAGTGTTTCCTTTCCACTGCACTTCACCTGTTTCCAATACTGAGCACGCGCTTTGGGGAAAAGAATAGTGGGAACTCCGGCCAGGGGTGACAGCCAAATTTTTGCAAAATAACACCAGGCGCCTGGGGCGCGCGATTCAGTCGTCCCGCCTCGGAAAAAACAACTCAAAACACGTCAGTCCTGCCTCGCTGCTCACGCTGTATCGACCGTTATGCAACTGCATGATGGTCGCCACAATCGACAGGCCCAGGCCATTGGACTGGGCCGAGCGCTCGCGCGATTCATCCACCCGGTAAAAGCGCTCGAACAGCCGTGGCAGGTGCTCGGCAGCAATGGTTTCACCCTGGTTGCTGACCCTCAGGGTGATGCCTTCGGCCTGTGGCACCGCCTGGATCAGCAGCTCGGAACGCGGCGCGCCATATTTGATCGCGTTGGCGCACAGGTTCGCCAGGGCCCGGCGCAGTAGCATCGGTTCAGCCCAGATCACGCCTTCACCTTCGGCACGAATGCTGACCTCCACGTCACTGGCCAGGCCTTCGAAGTAATCGGCGATACGTTCCACTTCATCCGCTGCACTGAGTTCCTGGCGTTGGCGCAGGGCGCTGGCCGGATCAGTGCGGGCGAGGAACAACATGTTGTCGAGCATCCGCGCCAGGCGTTCAAGCTCTTCGACGTTGGACGCCAGCAACTGTTGATAACTCTCGATGCTGCGGCTCTGTTGCAGCGCGACCTGGGTTTCGCCCAGCAGGTTGTTGATCGGCGTACGCAGTTCGTGGGCCATGTCTGTGGACACCTGGCCCAGTTGCACAAACCCTCTGGCCAGGCGTTCGAGCATGGTGTTGAACGCGTCGATCATCGGCAGCAACTCTTTTGGCGCGCCGTGGCTGTCGAGGCGCTCGGCCAGGTTGCCGACGCCGATGCCTTGGGCATGCCGGGCCAGGCGTCGCAACGGCAGCAGGCCACGGTGCACCAGCAAGTACCCGACCAGGGCAAGGATGATCGCGGCAATGCTTGCCAGGATAAACACGCTCAGGCGATAGCTGGCGAGCATGGCGGTGCGTTCGGTCATCAAGCGTCCGGTGGTGACTTGCAGGCTGCCCAGGTCCCCGGAATCGATCGACGCCGCCACGGCGGCGAAGGGGACGTCGTTGACCCCAGGCAGATGGTGCACATCGGCAAGGCCCAGCGCGTGGTCTTTGGCAACGGCCGGCACCACCGGCATCTCGATATTGCCCGGGTTGACCAGCAGCAAGGGCTTCTGCCCCGGCGCCGCAATGCTCAGCACTGACTCGCTGTTGCCCAGCATGTTCTGGAACAGCTCCGGCTTGGTCTTGATCAGATCCAGCGTATTGCTGTCGTTGAGCAGGTTGCGTAACTGATCGGTGCGATAGATCAGCGCAGCGTCGTCACGCTTGATCAACTCACGCTCCAGTTCGCGGTACAGCGCAACGCCCAGCGTGGCCAGCAGCGCGAAGGCCAGCAGGGCGAAAATCACCGCCAGCCGCAGGGTCAGTGAATAATGGCGACGGCGGGTCATGGTTGGGTATCGAAGCGGTAGCCGATGCCCCGCACGCTGTGGATCAACTTGAGCTGGAACGGGTCGTCGATTTTCAGGCGCAGGCGCCGCACGGCCACGTCCACCACGTTGGTGTCGCTGTCGAAGTTCATGTCCCACACCCGCGAGGCAATCAGCGAGCGCGACAACACCTGATCCTGGTGAGTGGCAAACAAATGCAGCAGGGCAAACTCTTTGTTGGTCAGGGTGATGCGTGTGCCGGCGCGGGTCACGCGGCGTTTCAGCACATCGATCTGCAGGTCGGCGACCTGCAGTTGTTCTTCTTCCCGACTCGGGCCACGGCGGGTCAGGGTGCGCAGGCGCGCCACCAGTTCGGCGAAGGAGAAGGGCTTGATCAGGTAATCATCGGCGCCGAGTTCCAGGC
Source organism: Pseudomonas aylmerensis (assembly GCF_001702265.1). GTDB lineage: Bacteria > Pseudomonadota > Gammaproteobacteria > Pseudomonadales > Pseudomonadaceae > Aquipseudomonas > Aquipseudomonas aylmerensis. Next base: position 59,193 of record NZ_MAUE01000015.1, on the reverse strand, counting down.
CTTTGATGCGGTCGGCGATATCGTCGCGGGCCGTCAGAAAAAGCACCGGCGTATCGGCTTCCTTGCGCAAGCGGCGCAGGACTTCCCAGCCGTCCATCTTCGGCATCATCACATCCAGCACGATCACGTCGAACGAGGTTTCCAGGGCCTGGTGCAAACCGTCCACGCCGTCGCGGGCGAGGCTGACGGAGTAGCCCAGCTCCTGCAGGCCGTTAAGCAGGTAATTGCCGGCCTTGGGTTCGTCTTCGACTACAAGAATGTTCATGGGAGTTGCCCTGCTTCTGTGCGTTGCGCAAGTGTAGTCCGATCAATTGTCACTCGGGCAACCGATCGCCTGTACCTGGTAGTCCAGCACGTGTTCGCGGCCCTGGTGGTCCAGGTAGTCGAGACGCGCGGGAACGATGCCGCATTGGCCGTAGGTATCGGTACTCGACAAGACTTTGTCGACATCCAGGTGCACGAAAAAGCCGGTCTTGTCGTGGATGACGGGTTCGGCGGCGAACACGGTGCCAGTGGCAAGCAAAGCGGCAAAGCCGAGGATAAACAGTTTCATGGCGATCTCTCTCTTAATAGGTTGGCTGCCAGAGCGTGGCAGTGGGTTCACGGTAACCAAGCGCTCCGAACAGCCAACCAACAGGTTCATGACAAGTTTGTAATGCAAGGGCTCAAGGCTGGCGGCCGGAGGCTTCGAGGATCAGGTCGGTGATTTCCTTGGCGTGGGACACCAGCGACAAGTGGCTCGAGGGCAGCTCGATCGTGCTGGCGTTCATGCGCTTGGCGAGGAACCGTTCCAGGTCCGGGTTGATGGTCTGGTCCTGGGTCGACACCGCGTACCAGGACGGCTTGGTGTGCCAGGCGGCGTTCACGGTGCGGCCGCTGAACAGGCTCTTGGTGATGGGTTGCTGCACGGCGTACAGCTCCATGGCCTTGGCGTGCGGCACGTCGGCGGCGAAGTACTTGAGAAACGCGTCCTGGCTCAGCGTGAGGTAGCCATCGTGATCTTCCACACCGGCCCGCACCGGCATGGTCGGGTACTTGGCGGAAAGCGCGACAAAGTCTTCATTGGCATCCGGGGCGCGGGCCGCCACGTACACCAGGGCGCTGACGTTGGGGTTCACCCCGGCATCGCTTACCACGGTGCCGGCGTAGGAATGGCCGACCAGCACGGTAGGACCGTCCTGTTGATTCAGTACGCGGTTGGTGGCGGCGACATCGTCGGCCACCGATGTCAGTGGGTTTTGCACGGCGGTGACGTGCAGGCCGGCGGCCTGGAGGCGGGTGATCACTTCGGACCAGCTCGAGCCATCTGCCCAGGAACCGTGCACCAGCACCACGTTGTTGGCTTTGACCGGTGCGACAGTGCCGGCCAGGGCGGTGCCGGTACCCAGCATCAGCAGGCTGGCGGCGATCAGGCAGAGTTTGCTTGCAGGTTTCATGGGGTGACCCTTTTCATCAGTGGGAAGGTGGCGTCAACCGGTGTGGGTGACTGACGCCGCCACTGTATGAAGTGAGGGTGCTGACAAGACTTACAGCTTCATTACAAAGCTGTAATGCGATCGAGGGGTTGGCGGCGTTTACAAGCACCGAGGTGATCCGTAGATTGCATCGGGCCGATTATTTGTTACCGCCCACGAGGAAGCCACGCAGTGTCCATCCGAGGTTCAGCCGTATTTGCCCGCCGTTACCGCGCCTTTCTGTTCGATATGGACGGCACCCTGCTCAACTCCATCGCCGCCGCCGAGCGGGTGTGGAGTACCTGGGCCGAACGCCACGGCCTGGACGTGGCGGCGTTCCTGACCACCATTCATGGCGCCCGCGCGATCGATACCATCACCCGCCAGGCGTTGCCGGGGGTTGATCCTGAAGTAGAGGCGCAGTGGATTACCGAAGCGGAAATCAATGATGTCGATGGCATTGTCGCGATCCCCGGCGCGGTCGCGTTTCTGAACCGCCTGCCGGGCGATCAATGGGCGCTGGTCACCTCAGCGCCCCGTGAGCTGGCGTTGCGTCGGCTGCGAGCGGCCGGGATTGCCCCGCCGGCGGTGCTGGTCACGGCCGAAGACGTCGCCATTGGCAAGCCCGACCCGGCCTGTTACCTGTTGGGGGCGCAGCGCCTGGGCGTGCCGGTGCAGGACTGCCTGGTGTTTGAAGATGCGTCGGTGGGGATTTGTGCGGGAGAAGCGGCAGGGGCGGACGTGATGGTCGTAACGTCGACGCACCTCAAGCCCATGGTGACCGAGCACGCCAGGATTGACGGCTATGCCCACCTGCGCGTGCAGCGCGGTGCTGATGGCTTGCTGTCCTTGCAGAATGAAGTGGGCTGATACAAAAAAGGCCGAGCCCGTTACCGGTCTCGGCCTTGTTCGCAGCCAGGTGAAGCAGAGGGAGGCTGCATACGGTCATTCCTCATCGCCTGGCGGGACAGCACCATTTCCCTGAGAATTTCATTCGCCAGCCGGGCAATGGCTTCCGCCCCACGATAGTGCGCGCGCACGATTCCGGTAATTGCGAAATGGTCGGTTTCCGGGCCGCTGAGCACCGCCGACAGGGTGCCGTCGGCGTGCAATGTGCAGGTGACCTTGTAGCTCGGCAGACGGGCAGCCAGTGCAGACTCGATTTGCGACTTGCTCAAAGTGTCCATCGGTTTCAGCACCTTTCAGTGAGCGTGCAGAGCAAAGCATAGGTCGTGCTGCGCCGCTGTAAATACCGGCGATCTGATAGCGAAGCGCTGCGCATCAACGTGCATTTTTCTGAGCGGTTTGTTGACACAATTTAAGCTGTACGGCCCTCTGGATGGGCTTGAGGCAGAACATGAAGAGGTAGCCACCCAGCACCAGTGTGAGGTCGAGCCAGGACGGCGGATCGGCGGGGTCGGTGCCGGCGATTTCAAGCCTCAAGCCATATTCCAGCCCCACGAATGCCAGCCCTATCAGGAGGGCGATGATCCAGGCTCGTAGAGCGAATGGTTGCGCAGGGGTTGGCCTCATCGACGTGCTCCTTCGCGCACACGGATGGCAGGGTATCAGTAGATGATTCGGCTATGGATGACACGACAAGTTCAAAGCGTGAAGACAGTTTCATCTTGGCGCGAAGATGAATGCATTGGAGGCGTCAGTCACGCAATAGACACAAGAGCGGTTCGAAGGGGTTTTCGCCAGCCGTTACAGTGAACGAAAGGGCTGGCTACTGAAGGTTCTTCAAGGCGTCTGGTTTTTGTCCGGGGCACTCAGGCCGGCCTGGATGCGCTGGTAGATCTCCTCGCGATGCACGGCAACATCCTTGGGTGCGTTGATGCCGATTCGTACTTGCTGGCCGCTGACGCCCAGGATGGTGATCGTGATGTCATCACCGATGTTTATGCTTTCACCGACTTTGCGGGTGAGTATAAGCATGGACTTCTCCTTGATTACTTTTAAGGACACGTGTTTCAGACAGGGCAGATGTCAGATGTGTGTAGCTTACTGCTAAGCGCTTCCCTGTGGCTGCCTCTTTTAGGACGCATAGAGGCGGCATTAATTCCCATGCCGGCATCATACAGGTCTGCGATACATCATTCGCATTGTTTAAGCCAACGTTTATGACGGCCAGAATAGACAGTGAATGATAAAGTCGCCTCTTTAATCCTTTAAGGAGCAGGGCAGTGCGTAAAGTAGCGATGGCAATTGCGGTGTTGGCATTGGCCGGTTGCGGTGAAGGCAAAAGCGTCGATGCGCCCAAGGCCAAGCCTGCCGTGACTGAAAGCCAGCCACAAACCGGCGCGATTGCCGCTCAGGAGTGGGATGTATGGGTCGGGCCACCCGACCACAAATTACAGGCGCTCACCGACCTCACGGCCTGGTTGCTGGAACATGGTTTCAATTTTTACATCGTGAAGGTCGACGGCAAGGACGAAGTGCTGCTGGGGCCGTTCGCCACCAAGGCTGAAGCCGAGGCCAAGCAGGTGCAACTCACTGAAAAGCTGGCACGCGCCAAGAAAACCGATACCGAATCGCAAGTCATCGAGCACGCGGCTGCGCAATAACCGGCTGGATGGGCGGGAGTACCGCCCAGTTTCAACCGCAGGCCTTCAGGTTCACCGGGCCGACGAACTCATTGCCACGTCCCATCACACACGCCACGGTCTGGTTGCGCTGGCGCTCCCAAGCCTGCACCGGGTAGGTCTTGTTCCAGGCTTCGTAGAGCTGGCGATCCTGTTTCGACAGGCGCAAGCCGTACTGCTTGCTCATATAGAAATAGGTGCGCGCGATCATTCCGCGGATAGACGGGCGGGGCATGACCTTCTTGGCCTTGAAGTCGACCTGGGTCAGGCATGAACCGTACTGCCCGCTTTGCACCGGCAGCCAGCCAAAACTGAAGTTGTTACGGTCACCGTTGACCTCGCCGATACTCGGCACCAGGTTGTGCAGGTCTGCCTCGGCGCGCTTGAACACGTCATCGTGGCGCGTGCAGTTCTTGCGCCCGCCGTTCTGCCAGCACTGGCGCTGGTGCCCGATCTGCCAGGCCGGAACAATGTGCTCCCACTCGATGCGGGCGGCGCGGTTGGCGTTTTTGCGCGGGATGTAGCCGCAGGCTTTCAGGTCTACGCGATTGCCGGTGTATTTGCAGCCGCAGTAGAACTCGGTGGATTGGGGGGCATAGAGTTTCCAGGCGACTTTCTTGGCTTCGCTGAAGGTGCGGGGTGCCTGGGCCTGGGCACTGACAGCAAAGAACAGGCAGCACACAGCGATAAAACGGACACTCATTGAATCAATCTTCCTTCGGTACAACCCAGAAAATCTGCACGCCACCGTCGTCCCGATAGGCGAGGGTGACGTTGTCGTTCTCCGCAATTTCTTCCAGCAACCGCTCCCACTCATCCTCCGGCTCGTCCGGCAGGCGGAAGATCAAGGCTGCCTTGGCTTTTTGGGCGTTGGTCGAGTTGATGATCTTTTGCACACGAATGGCCAGGCGTTCGTAGGCATCAGGCGGGGTTGGCGCTGCGGAAGAGGACTTTGCCACGGAGTATTCCTTAATAAGCTGTACGCACATACAGTATTTAACTGTGGGCGATTTCGCAACTGCTTAAATTTCAAGAAGTTCGTCTGACAGCTGTTCAGGTAGTTTTGCGTAAGGCGGGGGAGTGAAATGTGTAGGAGCGCGCCTGGAGAGGCGAGCTCCTACAAGGTATGGCCAGGAATCAATATTCCCAGAACATCCGTTGCAGCTCTTTGCTGTCCTGGGTCTTGGTCAGGGCGACCATGGCCAGGATGCGGGCTTTTTGCGGGTTCAGGTCATGTGCGGCGACCCAGTCGTACTTGTCGTCAGGTTGTTCAGCATTACGCAGAACGAAGCCACCGGCATTCACGTGGGAAGAGCGGATGATCTGTACGCCTTGCTTGCGCAGTTCCTGCAGGGCAGGGACCACCTTGGAAGATACCGAACCATTGCCGGTGCCGGCATGGATGATGGCTTTGGCGCCAGCCTGGGCCAGGGCCTTGACCGCTGTGTCGCTCACGTTGCCATAGCCATAGGCGATTTCCACGTCCGGCAGGCTCTTGATGGTCTTGATGTCGAATTCCGAATCCATGGTGTGGCGCTTGGCAGGCAGGCGGAACCAGTAGGATTTGCCTTCAACCACCATGCCCAGCGGGCCCCATGGGCTCTTGAACGCTTCGGTCTTGATGTTGATCATCTTGCTGACGTCACGACCCGACTGGATCTCGTCGTTCATGGTCACCAGCACGCCTTTACCGCGCGCGTCTTTGCTGCCGGCCACGGCCACGGCGTTGTACAGGTTGAGCATGCCGTCCGCCGACATGGCGGTGCCTGGGCGCATGGAGCCGACCACGACGATTGGCTTGTCGGTTTTTTCCACCAGGTTCAGGAAGTAGGCGGTCTCTTCCAGGGTGTCGGTACCGTGGGTGATCACGATGCCATCCACGTCCTTGCTGTCGGCCAGTTCGGCGACGCGACGGCCCAGTTGCAGCAGGTTTTCGTTATTGATGCTTTCGGACGCAATTTGCATCACTTGTTCGCCGCGTACATTGGCGATCTGGCTAAGCTCAGGAACACCAGCGATCAATTGCTCGATACCGACTTTCGCCGCCTGGTAGGTGGCACTGTTGGCCGCGCTGGCGCCAGCGCCGGCAATGGTGCCGCCGGTGGCGAGAATCACCACGTTGGACAGCTTGGTCTTGGTTTCGGCTTCCTTTGCCTGGGCGGCAACAGGGAACAGCAGCAGGAGGGCTAATGCGCCCGGGACAATGTTCTTCAGTGCAGATTTCATTATTTTTCTCTCTGGTTTTTGATGAGTGCTGTAGCAGGTTCATCTAGAACACCCGGGCGGTTCTGAATGCCACGAGGTGCAGGATGAGAGCAGGATCTGTACCAGGCTGATTGTATTCGCGGATATAAATTAAGCTGTTGATTTGAAACAACTTATTTTGTTGTTTTTGAGTGCGTTCGAACGCCCTTCGTCCGGCTTTCCGAACATTGGCTGCGATTGCGTTCGGTTGTCCGAAAAGGCGCACTGGTTCCATGAGGGCGGTGGCGAATGATCCGGCAAAGGCTGTCGTTTTAGAGAACGAAGGGCAGGTCGCAATGTTTAATCTCGCGCCTTGCACACTGCGAGGCCAGGCGCTAGAGGGCTTGGATGAAAGACGGGTTTCTACCGTTGACAAATCTCGACAAGGTTCTCATAGTTTGATTAACGCAAACGTTTGCGAGATGTTTCACGGCGCACTCCTGGAGTAACGTGACAGCTCGTATCAGCCACCCCGGGTGGGAGGGCTGCCGAAGCACTCTTCGGTGCAAGCGTTGCTCACAATAATCATAAGATCGGAGTGAACCCATGAAGCTGCCATTCGCTGGACGTCTTCTTGCTGTCGCTGTGCTTGCTGCCGCATCCGCCGTTTTACCTCTTTCCTCTGCATTCGCCGATGACGCCGCCAAACCCAAGGTTGGGCTGGTGATGAAATCCCTCGCCAACGAATTCTTCGTGACCATGCAGGACGGCGCCAAGGCCTATCAGAAAGACCACGCCGCCGATTTCGACATGATCACCAACGGTATCAAGAACGAAACCGATACCAGCGCGCAGATCGATATCGTCAACCAGATGATCCTCGCCAAGGTCAACGCCATCGTCATCGCGCCCGCCGATTCCAAGGCACTCGTGACGGTGTTGAAGAAAGCCTCCGATGCCGGCATCAAGGTGGTCAACATCGACAACCGCCTGGACCCGGACGTGCTGAAAAGCAAAAACCTCGACATCCCGTTCGTAGGCCCGGACAACCGCAAAGGCTCCAAGCTGGTCGGCGATTACCTGGCCAAGCAACTGGCCGCGGGTGACAAGGTCGGCATCATCGAAGGCGTACCGACTACCACCAACGCCCAGCAGCGCACCGCAGGCTACAAGGATGCGATGGACGCTGCCGGCATGAAGATCGTCTCGACTCAATCCGGCAACTGGGAAATTGACCAGGGCCAGAAAGTGGCCTCGGCCATGCTGAGCGAATACCCGGACCTCAAGGCCTTGTTGGCGGGTAACGACAACATGGCGCTGGGCGCGGTTTCCGCCGTGCGTGCGGCCGGCAAGGCTGGCAAGGTCCTGGTAGTTGGCTATGACAACATCGAAGCCATCAAGCCCATGCTGCAGGACGGCCGCGTCCTGGCGACCGCTGACCAGGCTGCTGCCCAGCAAGCTGTGTTCGGTATCCAGAACGCGCTCAAGCTGGTCAAGGGTGAGAAAGTCGATGCCAAAGATGGCGTGATCGAAACCCCGGTCGAACTCGTCCTCAAGAAGTAATCCTGGCAGCACCCAACAGCGCCCGCTCGTCCTGAGCGGGCGCCTGGAGATTTTCCTATGTCATCTTCCGCCCCGAACGCTGTCCTCTCGGTCAGCGGTATCGGCAAGACCTATGCCCAACCGGTTCTGTCCGACATCACCCTGACGCTCAATCGTGGGGAAGTGCTGGCGCTGACCGGTGAGAACGGCGCCGGTAAAAGCACGTTGTCGAAAATCATCGGCGGGCTGGTCACGCCGACGACCGGGCATATGCAGTTCAACGGCCAGGATTACCGCCCCGGCAGCCGCACCCAGGCTGAAGAACTGGGCGTGCGCATGGTCATGCAGGAGCTCAACCTGCTGCCGACGCTGACCGTGGCCGAAAACCTGTTCCTGGATAATCTGCCCAGCCACTGTGGCTGGATCAGTCGCAAGCAGTTGCGCAAAGCCGCCATCGAAGCCATGGCCCAGGTCGGCCTGGACGCCATCGACCCGGACACCCTGGTCGGCAGCCTCGGTATCGGCCACCAGCAAATGGTCGAGATCGCCCGCAACCTGATCGGCGACTGCCATGTACTGATCCTCGACGAACCCACGGCCATGTTGACTGCCCGTGAAGTCGAGATGCTGTTTGAACAAATCACCCGCCTGCAGGCCCGGGGCGTGGCGATCATCTACATTTCACACCGGCTTGAAGAACTCGCCCGTGTCGCCCAACGCATTGCGGTCCTGCGTGACGGCAAGCTGGTGTGCGTCGAGCCGATGGCCAACTACAACAGCGAGCAACTGGTCACCTTGATGGTCGGTCGCGAGCTGGGCGAACACATTGACCTGGGGCCGCGCAGCATCGGCGGCCCGGCCTTGACGGTTAAAGGCCTGACCCGCGCGGACAAGGTCCGCGACGTCTCCTTTGAAGTGCGTGCCGGCGAGATCTATGGCATCTCCGGCCTGATCGGCGCCGGTCGCACCGAGTTGCTGCGCCTGATTTTCGGCGCCGACCTGGCCGACAGCGGCACGGTGGCCCTGGGTTCGCCGGCCCAAGTGGTGAGCATTCGTTCGCCAGTGGACGCGGTCGGCCATGGCATTGCGCTGATCACCGAGGATCGCAAGGGCGAAGGCCTGCTGTTGACCCAGTCCATCAGCGCCAATATCGCCTTGGGCAACATGCCGGAAATCTCCGGCGGCGGCGTGGTCAACAGCCGCGACGAAACCGCCTTGGCCAAGCGCCAGATCGACGCCATGCGTATCCGCAGTTCCAGCCCGGCGCAGCTGGTGTCGGAGCTGTCGGGCGGCAACCAGCAGAAAGTCGTGATTGGCCGCTGGCTGGAACGCGACTGCTCGGTGATGCTGTTCGACGAGCCCACGCGTGGCATCGACGTGGGTGCCAAGTTCGACATTTATGCCTTGCTCGGCGAATTGACCCGCCAGGGCAAAGCGCTGGTGGTGGTGTCCAGTGACCTGCGCGAACTCATGCTGATCTGCGACCGCATCGGCGTGCTGTCTGCCGGCCGCCTGATCGAGACCTTCGAGCGCGACAGCTGGACCCAGGACGAATTGCTCGCCGCCGCCTTTGCCGGCTATCAGAAACGTGATGCGCTGCTCAATGACGCAGTGCTTAGGGATACCCCATGAAAACAACAACTTCCCCCGGTAAAACTGGCGGCAACTTCTACGGCCTGGGTACCTACCTGGGGTTGGCGGGCGCGTTGCTGGCGATGATTGCGCTGTTCTCGGTGCTCAGCGATCACTTCCTGTCCTATGACACCTTCAGCACCCTGGCCAACCAGATTCCAGATTTGATGGTGCTGGCGGTCGGCATGACCTTCATCCTGATCATCGGTGGCATCGATCTGTCGGTGGGCTCTGTGCTGGCACTGGCGGCGTCGGCGGTCAGCGTGGCGATTCTCGGCTGGGGCTGGAGCGTCTTGCCGGCGGCCGTGCTCGGCATGGGCTGCGCCGCATTGGCCGGCACTATCACCGGTTCGATCACCGTGGCCTGGCGGATCCCCTCGTTTATCGTGTCCCTGGGCGTGCTGGAAATGGCCCGTGGCGTGGCGTACCAGATGACCGGTTCGCGCACCGCCTACATCGGTGACTCGTTTGCCTGGCTGTCCAACCCGATTGCCTTTGGGATTTCGCCGTCGTTCATCATCGCCTTGCTGGTGATCATAGCGGCCCAACTGGTGTTGACCCGCACTGTCTTCGGGCGCTACCTGATCGGCATCGGCACCAACGAAGAGGCCGTGCGCCTGGCGGGGATCAACCCCAAGCCGTATAAAATCCTGGTGTTCAGCCTCATGGGCCTGTTGGCCGGTGTGGCGGCCCTGTTCCAGATTTCACGCCTGGAAGCGGCGGATCCGAATGCCGGCTCCGGCCTGGAACTGCAAGTGATTGCAGCGGTGGTGATCGGCGGCACCAGCCTGATGGGCGGACGCGGTTCGGTGATCAGCACCTTCTTCGGCGTGTTGATCATTTCGGTATTGGCCGCCGGCCTTGCGCAGATCGGTGCCACGGAACCGACCAAACGCATCATCACCGGGGCCGTGATCGTGATTGCCGTGGTGCTCGATACCTACCGCAGCCAGCGCGCCAGTCGTCGAGGCTGAACCATGGCAACGATCAAGGATGTGGCAGCGCTTGCAGGCATTTCCTACACCACGGTGTCCCACGTGGTGAACAAGACGCGCCCGGTCAGCGAGCCGGTACGGATCAAAGTCGAAGCGGCGATCAAGCAGCTCGACTACGTGCCCAGCGCCGTCGCGCGTTCGCTCAAGGCCAAGACCACGGCAACCATTGGTTTGTTGGTGCCCAACAGCCTCAACCCATACTTTGCCGAACTGGCGCGCGGCATCGAAGATTATTGCGAGCGTAACGGCTACTGCGTGATCCTCTGCAACTCCGATGACAACGCCGAAAAGCAGCGCAGCTATTTGCGCGTGTTGCTGGAGAAGCGCGTCGACGGGTTGATCGTGACCTCGGTGGGCGGCGATGACAGTGGCCTCGCCGCCGGCTTGAGCGCGGTGCGCACGCCGATGGTGATCGTCGACCGGGCGCTGGACGGCATTGATGTCGACCTGGTGCGCATCGACCATGAGCAGGGCGCGTACCTGGCCACCCGGCATTTGCTCGAACTGGGCCATCGGGACATCGCCTGCATCGGCGGCCCGGGCCATACCCGTGTCGCGCAGATGCGCCTGGCGGGATATCACCGCGCGCTGCGCGAGGCGGGCGTCGAGGTGGCGGCTGATCGCGCGCAGGAAAGTGACTTTACCAGCACCGGCGGGTATGCCGCGGCGGTGAAGCTGCTGGCGGAAAACCCGCCCAGTGCGATTTTCGCCAGCAACGACATGATCGGTTTCGGCGTATTGCGCGCCGCTGCCGAGCGTAATATCCGTGTACCCGGCGAGCTGTCGGTGATCGGGTTCGATGACATTCAAATGGGTCGCTATGTCTACCCGGCGTTGACCACGGTCGGGCAGTCGATCGTGCAACTGGGCGAGACCGCGGCCGAGCTTTTATTGCGACGAATTGCAACACCCCAACTGCCGATCGATCAACGGATCGTGACGCCGAGCATCGTGTTGCGCGAGTCGACGGCGCCTATCGCCGGTACGTTTGCGCAATACCGCTGAACCGAATTGATGAGTACTGATGTATGCCAGCAAAAGTAGTGGTAGTAGGCAGCTTGAACATGGACCTGGTCACCCGTGCCAGCCGGCTGCCGCGTGCCGGTGAAACCTTGGTTGGCCAGACGTTTTCCACCGTGCCCGGCGGTAAGGGGGCGAACCAGGCTGTGGCGTCGGCGCGGCTCGGGGCGGAGGTGGCGATGGTCGGCTGCGTCGGCAGCGATGCGTATGGCACTCAGCTGCGTGACGCGTTGCTGGTGGAAGGCATCGATTGCCAGGCCGTCAGCACCGTAGATGGCTCCAGCGGCGTGGCGCTGATTGTGGTCGATGACAACAGCCAGAACGCCATCGTGATCGTTGCCGGCAGCAATGGTCAGCTGACGCCTGCTTCGTTGCAGGCGTTTGATGCCGTGCTGCAGGCGGCCGACGTGATCGTCTGCCAGCTGGAAGTGCCGATGGAGACCGTGGGTTATGCCCTCAAGCGCGGTCGCGAACTGGGCAAGACGGTGATCCTCAACCCGGCCCCGGCCAGCGCGCCCTTGCCGGCCGAATGGTACGCCTCGATCGACTACCTGATCCCCAACGAAAGCGAAGCCAGTGCGCTGAGCGGCGTGACGGTTGATTCCCTCGACAGCGCCAAGGTCGCTGCGACGCAGTTGATCAAGGCGGGCGCCGGTAAGGTCATCATCACCCTGGGGGCCGAGGGCGCGCTGTTTACTGACGGCCAAGTGTTCGAGCATTTGCCGGCACCCAAGGTCAAGGCAGTGGACACCACTGCGGCCGGCGATACGTTTGTCGGTGGCTTCGCAGCAGCACTGGCCAATGGCAAGCGCGAAGCCGAGGCGATTCGTTTTGGCCAGGTCGCGGCAGCGCTGTCGGTCACTCGTGCCGGTGCGCAACCCTCCATTCCCACGCTGCACGACGTACAAGGTTTTGTGCCCTCATGAAAAAGACCCCTCTGCTCAATATCGCCCTGTCGCGCGTGATCGCCTCCCTGGGTCACGGCGACATCCTGGTGATCGGCGATGCCGGCTTGCCGGTACCGCCCGGCGTCGAGTTGATCGACCTGGCGTTGACCCAGGGCATCCCGGATTTCATCAGCACCTTGCGCATCGTGCTCAGTGAGATGCAGGTGGAAAGCCATGTGCTGGCCGAAGAGATCCTGCTCAAGCAGCCGCCGGCGCTGGCCGAGCTCAATACGCTCACCGAACAGGCGGCCCTGGGTGAGCGGCGGCTGGTCAACCATGACGAATTCAAACAACTCAGCCGCAAGGCGCGCGCCGTGGTGCGCACCGGCGAATGCCAGCCTTACTGCAATATCGCGCTGGTGTCCGGCGTAACCTTCTAGAGTTCCCAACGACAAGGAGTGTTTTATGCAATGTGGTCTCCCAACCCTGAAAAATCTGTTTCGGAGTGTTCTGCTTTTGTCCGCGCTCACTGCTGCAAGCGCCCAAGCGGCGGAAAAAATCGACCTGATCATCGACACCGATCCTGGCGCCGATGATGTGGTGGCGTTGCTGTTCGCCATGGCCTCGCCGGATGAGTTGAACATTCGTGCGCTGACCACCGTCGCCGGCAACGTGCGCCTGGACAAGACCTCTCGCAACGCACGCCTGGCGCGCGAGTGGGCGGGGCGCGAGGACATTCCGGTGTACGCCGGTGCGCCACAGCCACTGCTGCGCACGCCGATCTACGCCGAGAACATCCATGGCAAGGAGGGGATTTCCGGGGTCACCGTGCATGAACCGAAAAAGGGCCTGGCTGACGGCAATGCCGTCGACTACCTGATCAAGACCCTGAGCACCGCCAAGCCCCACAGCATCACTATCGCCATGCTCGGTCCGCAGACCAACCTCGCACTGGCGCTGACCCAGGCGCCTGGAATCACCCAAGGCATCAAGGAAGTGGTGGTGATGGGCGGTGCGCACTTCAATGGCGGCAATATCACGCCTGTGGCCGAGTTCAACCTGTTCGCGGACCCGATAGCGGCCGAGATCGTGCTCAAGAGCGGGGTGAAGCTGACTTACCTGCCGCTGGACGTGACCCACAAGGTCCTGACCAGTGAAGCGCGCCTGAAACAGATCGCCGATATCAAGAACAACGCGAGCAAGATCGTCGGCGATATCCTGAATGAATACGTCAAGGGCGACATGGAGCACTACGGCATTCCCGGCGGCCCGGTGCATGACGCTACCGTAGTTGCCTACCTGCTCAAGCCTTCGCTGTTCAGCGGCCGTGAGGTCAATGTGGTGGTGGACAGCCGTGAAGGCCCGACCTTCGGCCAGACCATCGTCGATTGGTACGACGGCCTGAAACAACCGAAGAACGCGTTCTGGGTTGAAAACGGCGACGCCCAGGGCTTCTTCGACCTGCTCACCGAGCGCCTCGCGCGTCTGAAGTAATGCTGCTGCCGGTCGGCGCTCGCCGACCGGTTCTTATTCGCGCTCGGGGTCGTGTGCGCCCATGTGGTCGGCTGGGTATTTCTCGAATATCTGGCCGATGAAGGCTTGCGCCGCCTGAGTGCCGAGTTCCTTGACCAGCAGGTCGATGCCGATGATCGCCAATTCCTCCGGGCTTCCGGGGCTGTAGGAGCTCTGTCCTTGGGGCCACTTGGCTTTGATGTCGGCTTGGAGGGTTACGGTGGTCATGGAAATCTCACGGGGCTGAAAGTACTGGGCAATGCGCTGGAACGCGGTTCTCACGGGCGCAGTTAACCATTTTGCGCGGCGTTTGGCACTGCTACTTAGGCATCAAGCGCTTCGGCAGATGCCCAGCCCTGTGCGACACTGTGCGCCTGTCCAATTGCCGGGGAACACCGCGTGCAGATCGATTTGAACAACCCCGAGAACCTGACCCTGGCTGCGGTGCGTCAACTGATCGCCAGCGCCAGCGACGACGAACATACCCAGTTGCGGGTAACCAAGGGCGGTATTGCCTACATCTCTTCCGGGAAGGCTGTGGGCGGCGTGGACATCGATGGGCTGCTGTTTCGCCTGGAAACCTGGGCCAAAGGCTCTGGTTACGTAGGCAATGTGGCGGCAAGCGATGAGGTATGGGTCACGCAGATTTTCAATGCGTTGAAGCAGAACTGGCCGAAGCCGCCGTTTGACTACATCGATATCTACTGATTGTTTTCATATCTGGTCACGATTGACCGGGCGAATGCCGGTGCAGAGTCAGGCAGACTTGCCCGGCGGCGGTTTACGTCTTGAAACCAATCCGCGCGACTGCTGTCGCACGATCTCTGTCCATTTTTTATCATAGGAGGCTTCATGCCTTGGAAGCTCGCATCATTCGGTACTTTGTTGGCAGCACTCGCCTTGGCGGGTTGCAGCACCCAGGGTGCCTCTGAGCCAGCCAAAGACGCCGCCGTGGCCGATGCCGGTCATAGCCGCTGTGAGTCGAAGGCCGCCGAATTCACGATCGGCCAGAAAGCTTCGCCCCAGTTGCTGGAGCAGGCCCGTACCCGTGCCGGTGCGCAGAACGCGCGCATCCTCAAGCCCAACGATATGATCACCCTGGAATACCGCTCCGACCGCTTGAACCTCAACACCGACGATAACCTGGTGATCACGCGGGTCAACTGCGGCTGATAGCCTGCCGGCTTTTGCAGCGCGCATAAAAAACCCCGTCACATGGACGGGGTTTTTTTTAGCTCAGCGGAGAATTACTCGCCGCGAACCTGTGCAGCTTGCATACCCTTTTGGCCTTTCTCAGCCACGAAGGAAACGGTTTGGCCTTCTTTCAGGCTTTTGAAACCGTCGCTTTCGATAGCTTTGAAGTGTACGAACAGGTCGTCACCGCCACCTTGAGGAGTGATGAAGCCGAAGCCTTTTTCATCGTTGAACCATTTAACGGTGCCGGTTTGGCGATTAGACATGGTGTATCTCCAAGAAACATATATTTTCAGTAGTGCTGTGCTGCTCAGGCCAACTGGGCACACTGGGCTATCATAGTCGAAATGTTCGACTTGGGAGCCCCCCCAAGGCATTGTTTGCTAATCAATAGCGTTGCGTTTAGTGCTGTTCTTGGCTGAAAGCCCCGATCTACGGGGCTTTAGCACGAAATATCAGCTGTTAAAAAAAGCCGTAAAAGCTGCGTAATTTGTGCGAAATGGCAGTTTTCAGGCCTTTTTTTCAGCAAAACGACCGTCTGATTTCGGGTCGGAGTTACTTTTTCTTCACGACTTTGCACGACGTAATCGCCGCGACTGCCTTGTTCTTGAGCGCAGGATCCGCGTTCTGATTGGTCATCAGCTCCTTGATCTCGGCAGTGCTCAATTCTGCGTTGATCTTGTCTGCGCCACATTCGCAATGGTCTTTGGCAGTTTTGGCGTCCACGTTCTGTTGGGCGGCTGCACTGCAGTCTTTAACGAAGCTGTCACGGGCGCCGGCTGGCCAGTTGGATGGGGCTGCAGCCTGCGCGCCGAGGGAAAGGAGGCTCAGGGTAGCGGCGAGAGCGAGGGTAGAGGTGAAACGCATCATGGGATGCTCCTTTGGGTCGAGGACGAACGGCGATTCTCAGTGGGTTTGAGGCATGGCGTACAGCTCAAGTTCACTTTTGCAGCTATAAAGGCCGGAATTTGCGTTTACGCAGGATGCCGTCGGCGCGATGACCGTTCATCTGTGCTAGCATCTTGCGCTTGGCGAATTCCGGGCGTGCCAATTGCCGCCTTGCCATGTTTCTTTTTAGCTCACTCCAGTCACTCTGGTTCGATTATCGGTTGGCCGAAAGGCTCCTGCCGCTGTAAGGCAGGCGTTCATCACTGAACGGCCTGGTGTTGGATCTTGTACTGGCTCATCCCAACCCACGTGACCTTTGGTAGGGGTCACCACTAGGAGAGGAGGCGCCATGCCAACTATTACTCTTCCCGACGGCAGTCAACGTTCATTCGATCATTCGGTTTCCGTAGCCGAGGTCGCCGCATCCATTGGTGCAGGCCTGGCCAAGGCCACCGTGGCCGGCAAGGTCGACGGCAAGCTGGTGGATGCCAGCGACCTGATCACCCGTGACGCCAGCCTGCAAATCATCACGCCCAAGGATCAAGAGGGGCTGGAGATCATTCGCCACTCTTGCGCGCACTTGATTGGCCATGCGGTCAAGCAGCTGTACCCGACCGCGAAGATGGTGATCGGCCCGGTCATCGAAGAAGGCTTCTATTACGATATCGCCTACGAGCGTCCTTTCACCCCGGACGACCTGGCGGCTATCGAGCAGCGCATGCACGCGCTGATCGAAAAAGATTACGACGTGATCAAGAAGGTCACGCCGCGCGCCGAAGTGATCGACGTGTTCACCGCCCGTGGCGAAGACTACAAGCTGCGTCTGGTGGAAGACATGCCGGACGAGCAGGCCATGGGCCTGTATTACCACGAAGAATATGTCGACATGTGCCGTGGCCCGCACGTGCCGAATACACGCTTCCTCAAGTCGTTCAAGCTGACCAAGCTGTCCGGTGCCTACTGGCGTGGCGACGCGAAGAACGAGCAGCTGCAGCGGATCTACGGCACTGCCTGGGCTGACAAGAAGCAGCTGGCGGCCTACATCCAGCGCATCGAAGAAGCTGAAAAGCGCGACCACCGCAAGATCGGCAAGCGCCTGAATCTGTTCCACCTCCAGGAAGAAGCGCCGGGCATGGTGTTCTGGCACCCGAACGGCTGGACCCTGTACCAGGTGCTCGAGCAATACATGCGCAAGGTCCAGCGCGAAAACGGCTACCTGGAGATCAAGACTCCACAAGTCGTTGACCGCAGCCTGTGGGAGAAATCCGGGCACTGGGCCAACTACGCCGACAACATGTTCACCACCCAGTCGGAAAACCGCGACTACGCCATCAAGCCGATGAACTGCCCGTGCCACGTGCAGGTGTTCAACCAGGGGCTGAAGAGCTACCGCGAGTTGCCGATGCGCCTGGCCGAGTTCGGTGCCTGCCACCGTAACGAGCCCTCGGGTGCGCTGCACGGCATCATGCGTGTGCGCGGCTTCACCCAGGACGACGCCCACATCTTCTGCACCGAAGAGCAGATGCAGGCCGAATCCGCCGCGTTCATCAAGCTGACCATGGATGTCTATCGCGATTTCGGCTTTACCGAAGTCGAAATGAAGCTGTCCACTCGTCCGGAAAAACGTGTCGGTTCCGACGAGCTGTGGGATCGCGCCGAAGCTGCGCTGGCCGCAGCGCTAGACAGTGCGGGCCTTGCGTACGACCTGCAGCCGGGCGAGGGGGCCTTCTACGGGCCGAAGATCGAGTTCTCGCTGAAAGATTGCCTTGGCCGTGTCTGGCAATGTGGTACCTTGCAGCTCGATTTTAACCTGCCGATCCGTCTGGGAGCCGAATACGTCTCCGAAGACAACAGCCGTAAACACCCGGTTATGCTGCACCGGGCGATCCTCGGCTCGTTCGAACGGTTCGTCGGGATCCTGATCGAGCACTACGAGGGTGCATTCCCTGCGTGGCTGGCTCCGACCCAGGCAGTGATCATGAATATCACTGATAAACAGGCAGATTTTGCCGCTGAAGTTGAAAAAACTCTCAACGAAAGCGGATTTCGTGCCAAGTCCGACTTGAGAAATGAAAAGATCGGCTTTAAAATCCGCGAGCATACTTTGCTCAAGGTTCCCTATCTTTTGGTTATCGGAGATCGGGAAGTCGAGATGCAGACTGTCGCTGTGCGTACTCGTGAAGGTGCTGACCTGGGCTCGATGCCCGTCGCCCAGTTCGCTGAGTTCCTCGCGCAAGCGGTTTCCCGGCGTGGTCGCCCAGATTCGGAGTAATTATTATTAAGCGTGAAATGAGACAAGATAAACGAGCTGCACCGAAAGCCCCGATCAACGAGAATATCTCGGCACGCGAGGTTCGGTTAATTGGCGCTGACGGCGAGCAGATTGGCATCGTCTCGATTGATGAAGCGCTTCGTATCGCTGAAGAGTCCAAATTGGACCTGGTGGAAATCTCCGCCGACGCAGTCCCGCCTGTTTGCCGGGTGATGGACTACGGCAAGTCGATCTTCGAGAAGAAGAAGCAGATTGCTGCGGCGAAGAAAAACCAGAAGCAGATTCAAGTAAAAGAAATCAAGTTTCGTCCAGGGACGGAGGAAGGGGATTACCAGGTAAAACTGCGCAACCTGGTACGTTTCCTGAGTGATGGGGACAGGGCCAAGGTATCCTTGCGATTCCGCGGCCGTGAGATGGCCCACCAGGAGCTGGGGATGGAACTCCTCAAGCGGGTTGAAGCTGACCTGCTCGAGTACGGTTCGGTCGAACAGCATCCTAAGATGGAAGGACGCCAGCTGATCATGGTCATCGCCCCGAAAAAGAAGAAGTAATCAACAGGGCACGGCAGGCCTTCTGATTATGTTTATCAACTGAATGCGGAGTATCCGAACATGCCAAAGATGAAGACTAAAAGTGGTGCTGCTAAGCGGTTTCTGAAAACTGCTAACGGTATCAAGCACAAGCACGCTTTCAAGAGCCACATCCTGACCAAAATGTCGACCAAGCGTAAGCGTCAACTGCGCGGTAGCAGCTTGCTGCATCCGTCTGACGTGGCAAAAGTCGAGCGCATGCTGCGCCTTCGTTAATTTTTGGATCAAGAATAGAGGAAGTAACTCATGGCTCGTGTAAAGCGTGGCGTCATTGCCCGTAAACGTCACAAAAAAATTCTGAAACTTGCTAAAGGCTACTACGGCGCACGCTCACGCGTATTCCGTGTTGCCAAGCAAGCGGTAATCAAGGCAGGCCAATACGCCTACCGTGACCGTCGTCAGAAAAAACGTCAGTTCCGCGCTCTGTGGATCGCTCGTATCAACGCTGGTGCTCGTGTTAACGGTCTGTCCTACAGCCGTTTCATCGCTGGCCTGAAAAAAGCGTCCATCGAGATCGACCGTAAGGTTCTGGCTGATCTGGCAGTGAACGAAAAAGCGGCGTTTGCTGCGATTGTCGAGAAAGCTAAAGCCACCTTGGCTTAAGTACCCCCGACAGTCACCCTGGGTCACTCCTGTGGCCCAAGGTGTTAAACGTCATAAATAGGGGAAGAGCCTTCAAGCTCTTCCCCTATTTTGTATCTGGAGTCTGTACATGGAAAACCTGGACGCGCTCGTCGCTCAAGCTCTTGAGGCTGTGCAAAGCGCTGAAGATATCAATGCCCTGGAGCAAATCCGGGTTCACTACCTTGGCAAAAAGGGCGAATTGACTCAGGTGATGAAGACCCTGGGGAATTTGCCGGCTGAAGAGCGTCCGCAAGTCGGTGCGCTGATCAACGTTGCCAAGGAGCGTGTCACAGAGGTGCTCAATGCGCGCAAGGCGTCGCTCGAGGAGGCCGATCTAGCGGCCAAGCTCGCCGCCGAGTCGATTGACGTGACCTTGCCTGGCCGTGGCCAGGCCTCGGGCGGTCTGCATCCGATCACCCGGACTCTGGAACGAATCGAGCAGTTCTTCACCCACATCGGCTACGGCATTGCCGAAGGCCCTGAGGTCGAAGACGACTATCACAACTTCGAGGCGCTCAACATCCCAGGCCATCATCCGGCCCGGTCGATGCACGACACCTTCTATTTCAACGCGAACATGCTGTTGCGCACCCATACCTCGCCGGTACAGGTCCGCACCATGGAAGCGAACAAGCCGCCGATCCGCATCGTCTGCCCAGGCCGTGTGTACCGTAGCGACTCCGATATCACCCACTCGCCGATGTTCCACCAGGTTGAAGGCCTGCTGGTTGATCGCGACATCAACTTCGCCGACCTCAAGGGCACCATCGAAGAGTTCCTGCGGGTGTTCTTCGAGAAAGAGCTGGCGGTGCGCTTCCGTCCTTCGTTCTTCCCGTTCACCGAGCCGTCCGCCGAAGTCGACATGGAATGCGTGATGTGCAGCGGTAAAGGCTGCCGCGTCTGCAAGCAGACCGGCTGGCTGGAAGTGATGGGCTGCGGCATGGTTCACCCCAACGTGCTGCGCATGTCCGGGATCGACCCGGAAGAGTTCTCGGGCTTTGCCTTCGGCATGGGCGTCGAGCGCCTGGCCATGCTGCGTTACGGCGTGAATGACTTGCGTCTGTTCTTCGACAACGACTTGCGGTTCCTCGCGCAATTTCGCTAGTCGTAACGAATCTTTAGGAGAGCAGGATGAAATTCAGTGAACAATGGCTGCGTGGCTGGGTAAGCCCGCAGGTAGGTCGCGACGAGCTGGTTGCTCGTCTGTCGATGGCCGGCCTTGAGGTCGATAGCGTGACGCCGGCCGCCGGTGTTTTCAGTGGCGTGGTGGTGGGCGAGGTGCTGAGCACCGAGCAACATCCAGACGCCGACAAATTGCGTGTGTGCCAGGTCAGTAATGGCGCGCAGACCTTCCAGGTCGTGTGCGGAGCGCCTAACGTGCGCCCGGGCCTGAAGATCCCGTTCGCCATGATCGGTGCCGAGCTGCCAGGCGACTTCAAGATCAAGAAGGCCAAGCTGCGTGGCGTCGAGTCCAACGGCATGCTGTGCTCCCAGGCCGAGCTGCAGGTGGGCGAGGGCAACGACGGCTTGATGGAGCTGCCGGCCGACGCACCGGTTGGCCAGGACATTCGTGTCTACCTGGAACTGGAAGACGCCAGCATCGAGGTCGACCTGACCCCGAACCGTGGCGACTGCCTGTCCCTGGCCGGCCTGGCCCGTGAAGTGGGTGCGCTGTACAACGCCCCCGTGACCCGCCCCGTGGTCGCTCCTGTAGCGGCAGTGCACGATGAAGTGCGCTCGATCGAAGTGCTGGCGCCCAACGCCTGCCCACGTTACCTGGGTCGGGTAATCCGTAACGTCGACCTGTCCAAGCCTACTCCGCTGTGGATGGTCGAGCGCCTGCGTCGCGCTGACGTGCGCAGCATCGATGCGGCTGTCGACATCACCAACTACGTGATGTTGGAATTGGGCCAACCGCTGCACGCGTTCGATCTCGCCGAAATCAACGGTGGCATCCGCGTACGCATGGCCGAAGAAGGCGAGAAGCTGGTGCTGCTCGATGGCCAGGAAGTCAGCCTGCGTGCCGATACCCTGGTAATCGCCGACCATTTCCGCGCCCTGGCCATTGCCGGTGTGATGGGTGGCGAGCACAGCGGTGTATCCGCGACTACCCGCGATATCTTCCTGGAGAGCGCGTTTTTCGACCAGATCGCCATCGCTGGCAAGGCGCGTTCCTACGGCCTGCACACCGATGCCTCGCACCGCTACGAGCGTGGTGTGGACTGGAAGCTCGCCCGTGAAGCCATGGAGCGCGCCACGGGCCTGCTGCTGGAAATCACCGGTGGTGAAGCGGGTCCGATCACTGAAACCGTCAGTGAGCAGTACCTGCCGTCCATTGCGCGGATTACGCTGCGTGCCAAAAGCGTCGAGCAGATGCTCGGCCTGGTGATCGCGCCGGCTGAAATCGAGCAACTGTTGTCCGCTCTCGGTCTGGGTATTACCGCCGGTGGGGAAGGGCAGTGGCACGTTGAAGTGCCAAGCCATCGCTTCGATATCAGCCTGGAAGTCGACCTGATCGAAGAACTGGCGCGTCTATACGGTTACAACCGTCTGCCGGTTCGCTACCCGCAAGCCCGCCTGGCACCACAACCCAAGGCCGAGGCGCGTGCGCACTTGCCTGAGTTGCGCCGTCTGCTGGTTGCCCGTGGCTACCAGGAAGCGGTGACCTACAGCTTCATCGACCCGAAGCAGTTCGAACTGTTCAACCCGGGCGTCGAGCCGCTGCTGTTGGCCAATCCGATCTCCAATGACATGGCTGCCATGCGTTCGTCGCTGTGGCCTGGCTTGGTGAAGGCGCTTTCCCACAACCTGAACCGTCAGCAAGACCGCGTGCGCATGTTCGAAAGCGGCCTGCGTTTCGTCGGTCAACTCGACGGCCTCAAGCAAGAGCCAATGCTGGCGGGTGTGGTCTGTGGCAGCCGTCTGCCGGAAGGCTGGGCGCAGGGCCGCGATGGCGTGGACTTCTTCGACGTCAAGGCCGACGTGGAAGCAGTATTGGGCTTTGCCGGTGCGTTGGATGACTTCACTTTTGTACCGGGTCAGCATCCGGCACTGCATCCGGGCCAGACTGCACGCATTGAGCGCGAAGGTCGCCTGGTGGGTTTCGTGGGGGCTATTCACCCTGAGCTGTCGAAAACCCTGGGGCTGGACCGCCCAGTCTTCGTTTTCGAGCTGGTCCTGGCTGAAGTCGCCGCGGGCAAGATGCCTAAATTCAGCGAGTTGTCGCGCTTCCCTGAAGTGCGTCGCGACCTGGCGCTGATCGCTGACCGTGAAGTGGCCGCCACTGCCGTTCTGGATGTAATCCGTGAAAATGCAGGGGAATGGCTGACAGACCTCAGGCTATTTGACGTCTATCAGGGTAAAGGCATTGATCCGCATAGAAAAAGCCTTGCAGTTGGCTTGACCTGGCAGCATCCATCGCGCACTCTTAATGACGATGAGGTGAATACCACGACACAAAATATCCTCACCTCGCTCGAACAAAGGTTGAACGCCACGTTAAGGAAGTGACGTATGGGGGCTTTGACGAAAGCTGAGATGGCGGAACGTCTGTACGAAGAGTTGGGTCTGAACAAACGCGAGGCCAAGGAATTGGTCGAGCTGTTTTTTGAAGAGATCAGGCACGCTCTGGAAGACAATGAGCAGGTCAAATTGTCCGGTTTCGGCAATTTTGACCTGCGGGACAAACGCCAGCGGCCTGGCCGCAATCCAAAAACGGGAGAAGAAATCCCGATCACGGCTCGCCGTGTGGTCACCTTTCGTCCAGGGCAGAAGTTGAAGGCCCGAGTTGAGGCTTATGCTGGAACCAAGTCATAACGACGAGCTACCCGTCATCCCAGGCAAACGCTACTTCACCATTGGTGAAGTCAGCGAGCTATGCGCGGTAAAGCCGCACGTGCTGCGCTATTGGGAGCAGGAGTTTCCTCAACTCAACCCCGTCAAACGCACCGGGAACCGTCGGTATTATCAGCGCCAGGATGTGCTGATGATCCGACAGATCCGTGCGTTGCTGTACGACCAGGGGTTCACCATCAGTGGTGCGCGCCAGCGCATGTCCGGTGATGAAGCCAAAGACGACACCACCCAATACAAGCAACTGATCCGCCAGATGATCTCCGAACTCGAAGATGTGCTGGTGGTTTTGAAGAAATAAATCCGGCTTTTAAAATACTTCCACATTTCAAAAGCTTGCGGTATATTCCTGATCGCTTCGTTGCGAAGCAAACCCAGTAACACGCCTAGTCGGGGCGTAGCGCAGTCCGGTAGCGCACTAGCATGGGGTGCTAGGGGTCGAGTGTTCGAATCACTCCGTCCCGACCATATTTTCAATGACTTAGCCCAATCTGAAACGATTGGGCTTTTTCATGCCCGCAAAAAAATAATCGCGCTTCGCACGCTGACCGCGAAGGTCGGTGAAGTCCCCACTTTGCTACTGCTGCAGCCTATCTGAATACCCGCCGTCCCCCCTGAAAAATCAGAAAACTCGATCATCATCATCGGCATTTTACGGTTTTTCGATAACGCCTATTGACGATAATCCAAGCTTCTAAGAAAGGGAGGGCTATCCGAATGTCGAAGGCAGAAAGCTATACGGCCACCGCGAAGTGGTTGCACTGGGGCATGGCGCTGATCTGGGTGGCGGCTTGGTTTGTCGGGATTGTGGCGGTGCATTGGCGCGATGAGCTTAACCCTCAGCACCAGCTCACCTTTGTCCATAAGGCGATGGCCAGCGTTCTGCTCTTGCTTATCGTCCTGCGTGTTGGCTGGCGTCTTACACATGCGGCCCCAGCGATGCCTGCGACGATGAGCCCGCTGATGCAGCGGGGCGCGTTCGTCGGTCATCTGCTGTTGTACGGCGTCGCGCTTGTGGGGTTGCCGATGTCTGGCTGGTACTGGAGTTCGGTTGCAGACAAACCCATCCTGCTCGCCGGGTTGTTGCTGTTGCCGCCGCTGGTGGAGCCTGATCAAAGTCTCTATGACTTGGCGAAGGCCATCCACACCTACACTGCCTGGCTATGCGGGGTACTTGTGGGTGGGCATGCACTGGTGGCGCTGAAGCATCACTTCATTGACAAGGACAACGTGCTCGCAGGCATGCTGCCCGGCCGCGGCGATTGAAGGGGGAGCGTGATCGGCGCGCTCCAGGGCTGGGCCCTGAGTGCGCGTAGGCTTACTGGAGCATCGCCTGGACTTCCCCCAGCGTCACGCGGGGTATGACGCTCTCTGGGATCCGCGAGCAGTCGGAGAAGTTGTACACCATGAAGTCATCACCCATGACCTTCCTGGACATCAGCTCGAGCGAGGGAAGGATGCGGGTTTCATAGTGTTCATCGAGCCCGCAGGGCGACTTGACCGAGTCTTGGGTCTCGTCCCGAATTTTCATGCAGGTCGACGCCGACCAGAAAGACCTTGGTGAAGCCTGCGTGGTAGGCCAACTGGATGGCCAGGTAGGCCACGGTTCGTGCGTCGAAAAAGCCCTTGCTCATGTCTTTGCTGAAGCCTACCGGCCTTTTGCGCATTGCGAGCAGGGAGTGGTCAGCCACCAGGGCAGCGTGTCTGCCCATGGCCGCATCGAGCCAGGAGGGTCTTTTCGCCTTGGTCAGCCGATAGAGCTGCCCGGTCGGGCGCGCACGGGACGATCGCGCATGGTCCTCCCACAGCGCCACGCGTTTGCTGGTTGCCATGGCGTATTTGAATAAATCCGGCTGTTGCTTGGAGAAGCTTCTGTCGGTGCAGGCGTAAAAAAACGGTTGGATGTCTGTGTTCAGAAACATTGAGACAGCGCCATTCATCGTGATCATTGGCACGTGCGCAAACGTTTCGAACGGGAACGACTTGGCTGACAGGCCGGAGGCAATAATGAATACGGCGCCTGATTCGATATTCCGACAGCTATCAAAGTCGTGCACAGCCTGCTGGCTTGCGTTAGCGTGCCTGGGGCCTGAGAGGCGGGCATACAGAGCGTCCTTGGCGGCGCCAGCATGCTCGGTCTCGACGAAGGACATCTGTTTCATCCGACCCATCCGTGTAGTGAAATGAAAATAGGTACATCAGCCGACCCGGAAGCTTCGTGGGAGTTCCTTTATAAAAAAGACTACATAAACGCACGCTTCGAAAAATCCGAAACTCTTGTGGCTCTTTTCCCCATTTTTCAGGGAGGTGGCGTCGCCATTTCCCTGCGATGTTGAAGAAAGTTGGCCGAAGCCTGTCCCCTTTTTTCGCCTCGCCTGTCATTCCAGGCAAGTGAACAAAATCGAGAGCTTCCTCCAATGCCCGCAGTTCTACCTTTGCGCTTGCGCCCGTTGCTGAAACTGAGCCTGATGCTGAGCCTCAGCGCCAGCCCGTTGTTCGTCCCCGTAAGCTATGCCGAAGACACTGCCGCCCGGCGCAGTTACCAGGTGCCGGCCGGCAGCCTGAGCGCGGCGCTGACCCGGTTTGCCGGGTTGTCGGGCGTCAACCTGTCCGTCGACCCGGCGCTGGTCAGCGGCCGCAGCAGCAGTGGCTTGTCCGGTGAATATGGGGTGGAGGAGGGCTTTGCCCGCTTGCTGCAAGGGTCGGGTCTGCAATTGCAACCGATGGGCGACCGCGATTACATGCTGGTGCCGATACCGGATGGCAGCAGCCTGGAGCTGGCGCCGACCTCGATTCTCGGCACCACCGGCCTCTACGACGGCGACACCTACGCCGGTGGCCAGGTGGCGCGGCGCGGCTCGCAGGGCCTGCTGGGCACGCGGGATTTCATGGAAACCCCGTTCAGCATGACCACCTACACCCAGGATGCGGTGAAGAACCAGCAGGCGCGCACGCTCGGTGACCTGATTGCCAGCGACCCGTCGGTACGCGCCACCAACCCGGCCGGTGGGCGCTATGAACAGTTCACCATCCGCGGCTTCAGCCTGTTCAACAGCGATGTGGCCTACAACGGCCTCTACGGCGTGTTGCCGACCTACACCATCGACATGGAAATGGCCGACCGCGTCGACATCTTCAAAGGCCCGACCCAGTTGATCAACGGCATCTCGCCGCGTGGCAGCGTGGGCGGCGGGATCAACGTGGTGCCCAAGCGCGCCACCGACAAGGACATCAACTCGTTTACCGGCAACTGGGCCTCCGACAGCCAGGCCGGCGGCGCCGTGGATGTAGGACGGCGCTTTGGCGAGGACAACAAGTTCGGTATCCGCTTCAACGGCGTCAAGCAGTCCGGCGACACCGAGTGGGAACACCAGAGTGTCGACCGTGAAATGGCCGTGCTTGGCCTGGATTTTCGTGGCGAGCGCCTGCGCCTCTCCACGGATATCGGTCACACCGAGCGCGACACTGATGCCCCGCAGGAGCGGGTGCAGGTGGCAGCCAATGCGCCGGTGCCGAGCGCCAACGATGTGCGTCGCAATTACGCGCAGTCCTGGAGCAAGGCCAGCACCAACGACACCTTCGGGACGGTCAACGCCGAGTACGACCTCAGCGATAACGTGATGCTGTACGGCGGTATGGGCGCGCGCAAAAGTAACCACGACTTCCTGCGCCATGCAGTGTCTGTGACCAACGCCGCCGGCGACTTCCTGGTGCTGCCGCGCGATTTCACCCGCGATGAAAATGTGCGCACCTACACCGCCGGCGTGCGCAACTGGTTCCAGACCGGCTCGGTGAGCCATGAGGTCAACCTGGCCGCCAGCTACTTCTATATGGATTTCGAAAACGGCGGCGCACGGTATGCGCAGGGCCGCAGCAACCTCTACAACCCGGTGCAGATACCGACACCCTCGGTGCAAACCCGCCCCGATCCGAAGGTCTACACCGAGAACCGCTTCAGCGGCGTGGCGTTGTCCGACACCCTGGGCTTCTTCGACGACCGCCTGCTGTTGACCCTCGGCGCGCGCTGGCAGCGGGTCAAGGTGGATGACTGGAACAACGGGGTCAAAGGCCGCACCGCCTACGACGAAGAAAAGATCTCGCCGTCCGGTGGCCTGTTGTTCAAGGCCACCGACAAGCTGTCACTGTATGCCAACTACATGGAAGGCCTGAGCCAGGGCAAGGTCGCGCCGTCGACCTCGGCCAACGACGATGAAATCTTCCCGCCGTTCATCAGCCGCCAGGTGGAAGTCGGCGCCAAATACGACGCCGGCGCCTTTGCGGTGACCGCTGCGGTGTTCCGTATCAAGCAGCCTGCCTACGAAACCAATGCCATCACGACGGTGTTCGGTCCCAACGGCAAGCGCCAGAACACCGGGGCGGAGCTGAGCATGTTCGGCGAGCCGCTCAAGGGCGTACGCCTGCTCGGCGGGGTGATGTACATCGACAGCAAGCTGCAGGACACCACCAACGGCGCCACCAACGGCAACCGCGCGCCGGCCACGCCCAAGTACAACGTCAACCTCGGCGCCGAATGGGATGTGCCGGGCCTCGAAGGTTTGACCCTGACCAGCCGTGGCATCTACTCCAGCTCGCAGTACCTGGACACCTCCAACGTCAAGGAGATCGACGCTTGGAACCGTGTCGACGTCGGCGCGCGCTATGCGTTCAAGGTGGATGACAAGCACATTACCTTGCGCGCGAACGTGGAAAACGTCGCCGATAAACGCTACTGGAGTTCGGCGGGAGCGTCGGATGACAGCGAGCCGGGACTGACCCTGTCGACACCGCGTACGTATTTGCTGTCGGCTACTGTCGATTTCTGATCGCTGTGACGGGTATGCCTGGGGGGCTTTCTCAGGCTTTCTAAGGTGAGCCTGCAGGGCGGGGTGCGCAGGATCTTTTGTGGCGAGCGGGCTTGCCCCGCGTTGGGCTGCGCAGCAGCCCCTTTCAAGCAAAATGCGGTGTGCCAGGCATTCCATGCTGATCTGTTTTGGGGCTGCTGCGCAGCCCAACGCGGGGCAAGCCCGCTCGCCACAGGAGCGTGCTCACCACAATAAATTTGCTGACTCCAACAAGCCCGCTCACCCCAATAAGTTTGTTGACTCCAACAAGCCTGCTCACCCCAACAAGTTTGCTGACTCCAACAAACCTGCTCACCACAATAAATTTGCTGACTCCAACAAGCCTGCTCACCACAATAAATTTGCTGACTCCAACAAGCCTGCTCACCCCAACAAGTTTGCTGACCCCAACAGGCTTGCTCAACACAGCAAGCCCGTTCCCATGGTGGAAATGAGAATGTTTTTTGATCACGCCGCGCCGATATGGAATAGTACCCGCCGTTTTCCCCAGCCTGTCTAGCCGGGGTGTTTTAACGCCGAGGTACTTGTCATGCGAATGCTGCGCTCCATCCCGACCCTTGCCGCCTGCCTCCTGGCGTTTTCTTCAAGCGTATTAAGCGCTGCGCCCATCGACCTCAATGACGGCCAGCACGCCGTGCATCTGCCGGATGCGCCCAAGCGCGTGGTGGTGCTGGAGTTCTCCTTTCTCGACAGCCTGGCCGCCGTCGACGTCACACCCGTTGGCGCCGCCGACGATGGCGACGCCAACCGCGTGCTGCCCAGGGTGCGCCAAGCCATCGGCCAGTGGCAATCCGTGGGCCTGCGTTCGCAGCCGAGCATCGAGGAAATCGCCCGGCTCAAGCCGGACCTGATCGTTGCCGACCTTAACCGTCATCAGGCGCTGTACAGCGACTTGGCAAGCATTGCGCCGACCCTGTTGCTGCCCTCGCGCGGCGAGGATTACCAGGGCAGCCTCAAGTCCGCCGAACTGATCGGCAAGGCCCTCGGCAAAGGCCCGCAGATGCAAGCGCGTATCGCGCAGAACCGCGACAACCTGAAAAAAATCGCCGCGCAGATCCCCGCCGGCACCAACGTATTGTTTGGTGTCGCGCGGGAAGACAGCTTCTCGGTGCACGGCCCGGACTCCTACGCGGGCAGCGTACTGCAGGCGATCGGCCTGAAGGTGCCAGCGGTACGCGCGAATGCGGCGCCGACCGAATTCGTCAGCCTGGAGCAACTCCTCGCCCTCGACCCGGGTTGGTTGCTGGTCGGCCATTACCGCCGCCCGAGCATCGTCGACAGCTGGAGCAAGCAGCCGCTGTGGCAAGTGCTCGGCGCCGTACGTCACCAGCAGGTGGCCGAAGTGGATGGCGACAGCTGGGCGCGTAACCGTGGGGTGCTGGCGTCGGAGCAGATTGCCGAAG
The DNA here is from genome assembly GCF_001702265.1 of Pseudomonas aylmerensis. Classification (GTDB taxonomy): domain Bacteria; phylum Pseudomonadota; class Gammaproteobacteria; order Pseudomonadales; family Pseudomonadaceae; genus Aquipseudomonas; species Aquipseudomonas aylmerensis. The sequence goes on along the minus strand of NZ_MAUE01000015.1, from coordinate 29,697 downwards.
ACGCGTTGGCGATTCTCAAGGGCGGTAAAGCCGTACTGAGCCAATAAGCATGGCGCGCAGTGTGGCGGCAGCCGGCATTCTGCTGCTCGGCGCCGGGTTGTTCTGGCTGTCGTTGTACAGCTGGTCACCGTTCACCCTGACGGCGGCGGATGCCTGGAACGGCCTGGTTCATCAGGGCCGTGTCGGCGGCAACATGGCCTATATCGTGGCTCAGTTGCGTGTGCCGCGAGCGCTGTGCGCGGCGTTGGTGGGGGCTTGCCTGGGCCTGGCCGGGGCGCTGATGCAAGGCATCACCCGCAACCGCCTGGCATCGCCTTCGTTGTTCGGCGTGACGGCGGGGGCGGCGTTGGGGCTTGCGTTGTTTTCCACCGGGTTGGTCGCGTTGCCGTTCGCCGGTGGCGCCTTGCTGATGACCTGCCTGGGCGGCGCACTGGCCTGGATCACGGTGTTCAGCCTGGGCGGCGCCTGGTCGCCGACCACGGCCCAGGGGCGCCTGGTATTGGCGGGCGTTGCCGTCGCAGCCTTGTGTGCTGCCTTGACCCGCCTCACCGTGATCCTGGTCGAGGCCCAGGCGCAAAGCGTGTTGAACTGGCTGGCCGGTTCCCTGGCCAACGTCGGTGCGACGCAGGTGCAATTGCTTTGGCCGTGCACCTTGATCGGCGGCCTGTGGGCGCTGTGGTGCGCGCCGCGCTTGAACCTGATCAACCTCGGCGAAGACGCCGCGCGCTCGTTGGGCGTGGGCCTCGCCAGCCTGCGCCTGCAGGTGTTTGTCGCCAGCCTGTTGCTGGTGGGCGCTAGCGTTTGCGCGGTAGGGCCGATTGGTTTTGTCGGGCTGATCGCGCCGAATATCCTGCGCCAGTTTCTCGGCAATGATTACCGCTGGCTGATCCCGCTGAGCGCGGTATTGGGTGCGGTGATCGTGCTGGGCGCCGACCTGCTCAGCCGCGCCGTGGCCTTCCCGGTGGAAACCCCGGCCGGGGTGGTCACCGCGTTGATTGGTGCGCCGTTCTTCCTCTTTCTCGCCAGGCGTGCCCTATGACCCAGCCACGATTGCGCCTCTGGCTGTTGCTCGGCCTGTTGCTGCTGGCGGTCTTTGTCAGCCTCAGCGCGGGCACCGTGTGGCTCACGCCGGAGACCGTGTTGGACCGCCTGCTGGTCCATGACGCGCTCGACTTTGAAGTGTGGAACCACCGCCTGCCACGCAGCCTGATCGCGATCCTCGCAGGCTGCGCATTCGGCCTGGCCGGGGCGATTGTGCAGGGGGTGATTCGCAACCCGCTGGCCTCGCCGGAAATCCTCGGCGTGACCCAAGGCGCGGGATTGGCGCTGACCGTGGCGATCATCGGCTGGCCGCACCTGCCGATCGCCTGGCTGCCGCTGGTGGCGTGCCTGGGCGGTGCCGGCGGCGCGTTGCTGCTGGCGCTGTACAACACCGGCGTGAGTTTTTCCGGGGTGCGCTTTGCGCTGTCCGGGGTGGCGATTGCGGTGACCCTGTCCAGCGTCACCGAGTTTCTGATCCTGTCTCATCCGCTGGATATCAACACCGCCTTGCTCGCGCTGACCGGCAGCCTGTGGAGCCGCAACTGGCACCATGTGGCGCTGGTGCTGCCGTTCCTGGTGCTGATCCCGCTGGGATTGTGCCTGGCCAAGCCGCTCAACCTGATCGCCCTGGGCGATGAAGCCGCCCACAGCCTGGGCACCGCGCTGGGCCGCACGCGCTGGCTGGCAATGGCTTGCGCGGTGCTGCTCACCAGCCTGGGGGTGGGCGTGATCGGCCCGATCGGGTTTATCGGCCTGGTCGCACCGCACATGGCGCGGCGCCTGGTCGGCGGACATCACCACTATTTGCTGCCGGCAGCGATGCTGATCGGCGCGCTGCTGCTGGTGCTCGCCGACACCCTCGGGCGCAGCTTGATTGCGCCCAGCGAAATCCCTGCGGGGGTGCTCACGGCGGTGATTGGCGCGCCGTATTTTCTTTGGTTGCTGGCACGGTTCAAGGGCTGATCACATGAGTATTCTCCACGCACGACAGCTCGATATCGGTTACGGCGCGACGCGCATCGTGCAGGGCCTGTCGTTCGCGCCGCCGGTGGGCAAGGTCACCGCGTTGATCGGCCCCAACGGCTGCGGCAAGTCCACCTTGCTCAAGGCATTTGCGCGCATTCTCAAGCCGACCCAGGGTGAGTTGACCTTGGATGGCCAGGCCTATGCGAGCCTGTCTGCCCGCCAACTGGCGCGACAGGTCGCGTTTCTGCCCCAGGTGTTGCCGGTGCCTGAGGGCGTCAGCGTGCGCCAGTTGATCGCCTACGGTCGCAGCCCGCACAACTCACTGTGGGGGCGCCTGAGCGGCAACGACCAGTCCCATGTGACCCAGGCCATGCAGCGCCTGGAACTGGATAACCTGGCCGACCGTGCCCTGGCCGACCTGTCCGGCGGCCAGCGCCAACGTGCCTGGCTGGCCATGGTGCTGGCGCAGAACGCGCCCGTGGTGCTGCTCGACGAACCCACCACCTACCTCGACATCAGCCACCAGGTCGAACTGCTCGACCTGATGGGCGAACTCGCCGCCGAAGGCAAGACGGTGATCACCGTGCTCCACGACATCAACCAGGCCTGCCGCTACGCCGATCACCTGGCGGTGATGCACGGCGGCAAGCTGGTGGCCGATGGCGCGCCGGAGCAAGTGATCAGTGCCGAATTGATGCGCCAGGTGTTTGAAGTGCAAGTGCAGATCATGCAGGAGCCGGTGGCGGGCACGCCCATGTGCCTGGTCGAGAAGAGCACCCGGCTCGGTTAGAAAATGTGGGAGCGGGCTTGCTCGCGAAGGCGGTGTGTCAGTCACCTCATGCAGTGGCTGACCGACCGCTATCGCAGGCAAGCCAGCTCCCACATTTGGGTTGTATTTCAAGTTCGAAGCGGGTCGTATCGTCGGCGCGAATGTGGGCGAAACATCCCGAATCCCAAGCCGGGACGAGGATCAAAACTGTGGGAGCGGGCTTGCTCGCGAAGGCGGTGTGTCAGCCATCTCATGCAGTGGCTGACCCACCGCCTTCGCAGGCAAGCCAGCTCCCACATTTGGGTTGTATTTCAAGTTCGAACCGGGTCGTATCGTCGGCGCGAATGTTGGCGAAACACCTCGAATCCGAACCCGGACGATGATCAAAACTGTGGGAGCGGGCTTGCTCGCGAAGGCTGTGTATCAGTCACCTCATGCAGTGGCTGACCCACCGCCTTCATGGGCATCTCCACGGTACTGCTATCAGCGAGCGTCAACACTCCACGCTGCCTTCTTCACTTCAATCGCCTTGGGCAGCAGGTGGTTCTGAAAGAACAAATCTGCCGTCGCCTGCTGCGCGTTAATGATCCCCTCATCAATCGGCAAGATCGGCGAAGGCGGGCGGTTATCCATGTAGCGTGCGATCACTTCGCGGGGCAGGCCCATGAACTGTGTCAGCACGCGCAGGCTGTCTTCGCGCTGGCTGCGGGTGAGGGCTTCGGCGCTGCTGAGTTCCTCCAATAGATCATGGATAAAGCCGCCGTTGGCGTTCGCATATTCGCGCCGCGCGGTATACACCGGCCCCGACAGGCCCAGGCCTTCGCCGTTCGCCAGCACATGGCTGGGGCTCTGGCTCAAGGCGAGCGACGAGTAGGGTTCCCAGATCGCCCAGGCATCCACGCTGCCTTGTTCGAACGCCGCGCGCGCGTCAGCGGGGGGCAGGTACACCGGCTGGATATCCTTGTAGCTCAGGCCGGCTTTATTCAGGGCACGCAGGATCAGGTTGTGAGAGCTGGAGCCCTTCTGGAACGCGACTTTCTTGCCCTTCAGGTCCGCCACTGAATGCAGCGGGCTGTCGTTGCGCACCAGAATGGTTTCGGCACTGGGCTTGGGGGGCTCGGCGCCGATGTAGACCAGGTCGGCACCGGCGGCCTGGGCGAACAGCGGCGGAATGTCACCGGTCGAGCCCACGTCCAGCGCACCGACGTTGAGCGCTTCGAGCATCTGCGGGCCGGCGGGGAATTCGATCCACTTCACGGTCGTCTGCGGAAAGCGCTGTTCGAGCAAACCATGTTCCTTGGCCAGCACCAGGGCGATCGAGCCTTTCTGGTAGCCGATGCGCAAAGTGTCGGGTGCGGCCGCCAACGCGGTGTGCGTAACCGCCAGCAGGCTGAGCAATAACGCGGCAATCCTCATGCCTGAACCTCCTTGAAGCGATTTTGCGGGCGCGCCAAACCGAGGTTTTCGCGCAAGGTCGAGCCGCTGTATTCGGTGCGAAACAGGCCGCGCCGTTGCAGCTCGGGCACTACCTCGCGGGCATAGTCTTCCAGCCCCCCGGGCAGATGCGGCACGAGGATATTGAAACCATCCGCTGCACCCTGTTCGAACCAGCGCTGCAGCTCGTCGGCGATCTGCGTGGGTGTGCCGATCAGGCTGTAATGCCCACGACCGCCGGCAATTCGCCGGCCCAGTTGTGCCAGTGTCAGATGCTCGCGTTCGGCCAGTTCGCTCAACAGCTGCTGGCGGCTGCGCTGCCCGCTGTCGGTCAACGGCAGCGCCGGCAACGGCCCGTCCAGCGGGTAGCCGGACAGGTCGAAATTGCCCAGCATGCGCCCCAGCAACGCGACGCCCACTTCAGGTTCAACCAGCGCCTGGAACGCGGCGAATTTGGCCTGCGCCTCGGCCTCGGTCTGCCCGACCACCACAAACACGCCGGGCATGATTTTCAGCGCGTCCGCCTCACGTCCATACCGGCTCAACCGCGCCTTGAGGTCGGCATAGAACGCCTGGGCATTGGCCAGCGACGTCTGTGCGGTAAACACCACCTCGGCGGTCTGCGCGGCCAGCTCGCGGCCCGCCTCGGAAGAGCCGGCCTGCACGATCACCGGCTGGCCCTGGGGCGAGCGCGCCACATTCAACGGGCCCTTGACCCGGAAGTGTTCGCCGACATGCTCCAGCACATGCCGCTTGCTCGGGTCGTAATAGGTGCCACTGGCTTTGTCGCGCACAAAGGCATCGTCTTCCCAGCTGTCCCACAGGCCGGTGACCACTTGGTGAAACTCGCGCGCGCGGCTGTAGCGCTCAGCATGGCCCAGGTGTTCCTCGCGCCCGAAGTTCTGCGCTTCGGCGGCGTTGTCCGAGGTCACCAGGTTCCAGCCGGCGCGCCCGCCGGACAAGTGATCCAGCGAGGCGAATTTACGCGCCACATGGTAAGGCTCGTTATAGCTGGTGGTCGCCGTGGCGATCAGGCCGATATGCTCCGTCACTGCACTCAACGCCGACAGCAACGTCAGCGGTTCGAAATGGTCCGAGCGCGCCATATGGCTGGCGACCTCACCGGTGGCGGCAGCGATGCTGTCTGCCACGAACAGCGCATCGAACTTCGCCGCCTCGGCAACGCGCGCCAGGTGTTTGTACTGGGCGAAATCCAGCCCGGCATTCGCCGGCACGTCCGGGTGGCGCCAGGCGGCGACATGGTGCCCGGTGGCCATCAGGAAGGCGCCGAGTTTCAGTTGACGGCTCATGCTTAGAAATCCTTGCGCAGTTGCACGCCGAAGTAACGTTCATCGTCACGGGGCACGGCGCGGTAGATGTAGTTGCCGCCGGTGGCCAGCAGCGGTGAGTAGGACTTGTCGGCAAGGTTCTTGGCCAGGAACGCCACGCGCCAGCCGTTGCTGTAGTCGGCCAGCGCCACGCTGGCGTTCCAGATGCCGTAGGCGCCTTGCTGGGTGTCGACATTCTGGCTGATGTCGTACTGCACTTCGCTCTGCCAGCTGTAATCGGTGCCCAGTTCGATGTCCAGGCTGTTATCCAGCGGGATTGTGTAGTCGGCGCGCACGTAGCTTTTCCAGTCCGGGCTGTACGGCAGCGGCTTGCCATTGACATTACAGGTGGCCGCCGCGCCCGCCGGGCAGGCGAATTCATCGATGCGTGCGCGGGTGTAGGCCAGGGCACCCGAGAATTTCAGCTGTTGGGTAGCCTGCAAGGCGTAATCCAGTTCGACGCCCTCGGTGCTGACGCTGCCGGCGTTGATCAGTCGCGTGACCACCTGCCCGGCGACCGTGTCGAAAAAGTTGGCCTGGTAGTTGTCGTAATCGCTGTGGAACACCGCCAGGTTGGTGGTCAGGCGGTTGTTCCAGGCGGTGGCCTTGATCCCGGCTTCCCAGGTGTTGGAGGTTTCCGGCTTGAGCGCGTCGGTGTCACGCGCCAGCATGTTGAAGAACACGTTGTACGCCGGGCCTTTGTAGCCGCGCGAGTAGGTGAGGTAGCTGGTGATGTTGTCGGTGATGTCGTACTGCACGCCGAGGCGGCCGGACCAGCCATCTTCATCCACCGAGCCGGAACTCGAGGTGGCCGGTTGAATCCCGCTGACCAGGGTGGCCGAGGTGGAGGTGCGACGGTGATCGTATTTCAGGTCGTCGTGGGTATAGCGCAGGCCGGCGATGCCGCGAAAGCGCGAGGTGAAATTCAGCGTGGTCTCGCCGAATACCGCGTAGCTGTCGCTGGTGGTGCTGTAGTCGGCGATGCCGCGGTCGGTGCGTGTGGTGGTCGTCAGCGTGCGCTGGTAGGTCTCTTTGTCTTTGCCGTGCATGTAGAACAGGCCGCCGACGTACTCCAGGAATTCACCTTTGGGCGAGGCCAGGCGCAGTTCCTGGGAGTATTGATCGAAGGCCAGCTCGCCTTTGTCGGCGGTGCCGGGGAACGCGGCGGTGACGCTGCCGAGGCGGTCGCCATCCTGGTACTGGGTGTTGTCCCAGCCGCGCCAGGCGGTGATCGAGGTCAGGGTGTAGTCGCCCAGGTTCCAGTCCAGTTGCGCAGACAAACCCTTGTTGGTGTCTTCCACATGGCTGCGGGTGTCGGTGTTGATATCACGGTTGTCGCTGGAGGCGCGCACCGGGTTTAACGCATTGGCGAAGGCCGGGGTCAGGGACTTGCTCACCACGCCATTCGGCGCATCGTCGTGGGACTGCATGTAGTCGGCGATCAGGGTCAGTTTCACGTCGTCATTCGGGGTGAATTCCAGTTTGCCGCGAATGCCCTTGTGGTTGTAGCCGTTGACCTCCTGGCCATTATGTTGGTTGTCGACGTTGCCATCGTAGCTGCCGAACAACGTGCTGATCGAGCCCTTGAGCACGTCCGGCACCAGGCTGCCGCCGATGCCGAAGCGGGTGCGGCTTTCATTGCCGCTGTAGTAGGACTGGTCGATATAGCCATGGGTTTCGGCCGTCGGCGCCTTGCTGGTGATGTTCAGCACGCCGGCCGAGGCGTTCTTGCCGAACAGCGTGCCTTGCGGGCCGCGCAGCACTTCGATGCGCTCCAGGTCGAGCAGGTCGAGGGTGGCCTGGCCGGGGCGCGCGTAGACCACGCCGTCGACTACCGTGGCCACGGTCGGCTCGACGCCAGGGGAGGTGGAAATGGTGCCGACGCCGCGCACGAACAGCGACGTGTCCTTGTTCGATGCGCCGGTGCGGAAGTTCAGTGACGGCACTTGTTGTGCGATGCTCGCCACGCCGTTGCGGTTGTCGCGCTCCAGTTGCTCGCCGTCCAGGACGGAGACCGCCACCGGGACCTTTTGCAGCGACTCTTCGCGGCGAGTGGCCGTGACCGTGACGGACTTGAGCGTCGGTTCCGCCTCGTCGGCGGCAAAGGCGCCGGGTACGGGGAGGGCCGTCAAACCGGCGAGTAAAAACAAGTGAGTGCGTCTGTGCATGCTGTGTCCGCTCGAAAGAAATGCCCTGAACCGCTGCGGTTCTTGCGACCGTCAGCGCCTGTGAAACTGTCTTGGGCATTCGCTCGAGCGAGTAGCAGACAACGCGCTTTGTTAGCGCTAACATCGGCATTATTGGTAGGTCTGGTTTAGAGCGTCAAATACTAAAAAATTAGCCCTATATTCTTTTTGGTTTTTAACAGGATCATCCCGTGAGCGAAGACAAACCGCGCAAACGCCGTGGCGCCGGGCGCGTCACCTTGAACACCGTCGCGCGCCAGGCCGGGGTATCGGCGATTACCGTGTCGCGCTATTTCAACCAGCCGGACCAGGTCTCGCCCGAGCGTCGCGAGCGCATCGCCACGGTAGTCGCCGAACTCGGCTATGTGCCCAACCTGGTGGCCGGCGGGCTGGCCTCGGCGCGAGGGCGGATCGTGGCGATGGTGATCCCGAACATCTCGGGGCCGATCTTCGCCAATACCATCCAGGGTTTCAGCGACACGCTCAGCCGCCACGGCTACCAGCTGTTGCTGGCGTCCAGTTACTTCAGCGCCGAACAGGAAGAAAGCGCGGTGCGCGCCTTCCTCGGCTGGTCGCCGGCGGCGCTGGTGCTGACCAGTCGCTTCCACAGCGCGGGCACCGAAAAGATGATCGCCGACGTCGATATCCCGGTGGTGGAAACCTGGGACTACGTGCCCGAGCGCGAGCCGTTGCAGATCGGCTTTTCCCACTACGACGTGGGCGTCACGGCCGCGCGCTACCTGCATGGCAAAGGCTATCGGCGCATCGCCTTCGTGCAGAACAGCGCCCCGGGCGACTTCAGCGCGTTGGAACGGCGAGACGGGTTCGCCGCGACGCTGACGGCGTTGGGCGTCACCCCCTGGGTATTCGCCCCCGACGCTGACCGCGCGCCCTTTGAAGCGGGCAAGCAGGCGATGGAAACCCTGATGGGCCATGCGACACCGCCCGACGCGATCTTCTTCGCCAATGACAACCTGGCCGCCGGCGGCCTGTTGGCCGGGCAGCGTGCCGGCGTGAAGATCCCGCAGGACTGCGCGGTGCTGGGGTTCGGCGATTATCCGTTTGCCGAAATGTTGTTGCCGAGCCTCAGTACGATCAAACCGCCGGCCCTGGATATCGGTGTATTAGCAGCGACGCGGGTTCTGCAAAGTTTGGGCGTATTGCCGGTTGAAGAGGAAGTTCAGCGCTTGAATCTTTTGCAATGTCGCTTGATCGAGCGCGAAAGTGCCTGAATAACTAAGTAAGTGGCTAATTGCAATTAGCCAAATCCTGACGGCAGGTAACGAAGGCTTTAAATCAAGGGTTGTACCGGAAAACCGGGACAGTCCTTGGCTATTCTTTTCAGTTTGTTTCCGAGGTTCCGGAACTAGCGTTGTAACTTCCAGTCGATAACCCCGGTTAACTTCGACTGCGGCGTGGCGAACTAATGGCCTTTTACCTTTAATGCCCAGTAGTTCCAAATAGCCATACTTTCTCGCAATCAGACACCCACTACTATGTCGTCCATGCCTATCGATGCCTGCCATCTGCAGATACCGCACACCGACCAAGTGTGCGCGTGGCTGATGCAGCACGCCGGGCTGAAAACCGTCGACCTGGAGCGTGCCCGGCGCTTGTCCACCGATGCCGGCGACCTGCTGGGGCTGCTCACGCGCCTGGGGCTGGTCTCGGAAATCGAGCTGGCGCGTGCCTGGGCCGGCCTGCTCGGTGCGCCGCTGTTGCTGGCGGATGCCGCGCCGCCGCTGCTCGACCCTTTGCCGGCGCTCACCGAGCGCTTCATGCGCCACTACCAGGTGGTGCCCATGGGCTGGAACCAGGGCGGGCTGCGCGTGCTCGCGGCCAACCCGGCGCAGGCCTATCCGTTCCAGGCCCTGGCCTACGCCTGCCAGGTGCCGGTGTGGCTGGCGATCGGCCCGCGTACTGAAGTCGACACGCTGATCGAGCGCTATTACGGCCAGGGGCGTTCCGCCATGGGCACGCTGATCGAGAACCTCGATGAGCAGGGCGGCGCGCTGGAAGATATCGAGCACCTCAAGGACATGGCCTCCGAAGCGCCGGTGATTCGGCTGGTCAACCTGATCCTGCAGCGCGCCGTGGAACAGCGCGCGTCGGATATCCACATCGAACCCTTCGAAAACCAGCTCAAGGTGCGCTACCGCATCGACGGCGTGCTGCACGACGCCGAGGCGCCGCCGGCCAGTTCGTCGGCGGCGGTGATCTCGCGGGTGAAAATCATGGCGCGCCTGGACATCGCCGAGCGGCGCCTGCCCCAGGACGGGCGGATCATGCTGCGTATCCAGGGAAAGGAACTGGACTTGCGGGTCTCCACGGTGCCGACCAGTTTCGGCGAGTCGGTGGTGATGCGCCTGCTGGACCGGCAAACCGTGCAGTTCGACTTCCCCAGCCTGGGCTTCGACGGCCAGCGCCTGGCGGCCTTCCTCGATCTGCTGGAGCGGCCCCACGGCATCCTGCTGGTCACCGGGCCCACCGGTTCGGGCAAGACCACCACGCTGTACACCGCGTTGGCGCGGCTCAACACCACCGAACGCAAGATCATCACCGTGGAAGACCCGGTGGAGTACCAGCTCGAAGGCATCAACCAGATCCAGGTCAAGCCGGCCATCGGCCTGGACTTCGCCGGTGCGCTGCGCTCCATCGTGCGCCAGGATCCGGACGTGATCATGATCGGCGAGATCCGCGACCTCGAAACCTGCCGCATCGCTATCCAGTCTTCCCTCACCGGCCACCTCGTGCTGTCCACCCTGCACACCAACAGCGCCGCCGCGAGTATCACGCGGCTGCTGGACATGGGCGTGGAAAGTTACCTGATCGCCTCGACCGTCAGCGGCATCCTGGCGCAGCGCCTGGTGCGACGGCTGGACCCGGCCACGCGCGTGGCGTTCGAAGCACCGCCGGAACTGGTCGAGGAACATGGCCTCGACCGCCTGACCGAACAGCGCCCGATCCTGCTCTACCGCGGCAGTTATCACGGCCGCAGCGCCATCACCGAACTGTTGGTGATGAACGATGAGCTGCGCAGCCTGCTGATGCGCCACGCCGACGCCGACACCCTGGAGCAGGCCGCCCGTCGTGCCGGCCTGCGCACCTTGCATGAAGAAGGCCTGCGCCAGGCCTTGGCGGGCATTACCTCGCTGGAAGAAGTACTGCGCGTCACCCGTGGAGAGGGCGCGTGAGCCTGTTCAAATTCCGCGCCCTGGACAGCCAGGGTGCCACGCAGAGCGGCACGTTGGATGCCGCCGACCAGGCTGCCGCCGTCGCCGCCTTGCACAAGCGCGGCTTGTTGCTGCTGCACATCGAAGCGGCGGGCAGCCGGCTGCTGCGCAACACGCGCGGGCCGTTGAAGGGCGCAGCGCTGGTGAGTTTCACCCAGCAACTGGCCACGCTGTTGGGCGCCGGCCAGCCCCTGGAACGTGCCCTCGGCCTGTTGCTCAAACAGCCCGGCCCGCCCGCGGTGCGCGCGTTGATCGAACGCATCCGCGAGCAGGTCAAGGCAGGCCAGACGTTATCCGCGGCGCTTGCGCAAGAGGGCGACAACTTTTCCCCGCTGTACCTGAGCATGGTGCGTGCCGGTGAAGCTGGCGGCGCGCTGGAAAGCACCTTGCGCCAGCTCAGCGATTACCTGGAGCGCAGCCAGTTATTAAGGGGCGAAGTGATCAATGCGCTGATCTATCCCGCGTTCCTGGTGGTCGGCGTGCTCGGTTCCCTGGCGCTGCTGCTGGCGTACGTGGTGCCGCAATTCGTGCCGATCTTCGAGGACCTGGGCGTGCCGATTCCATGGATCACCGAGGTGATTCTCGCGCTCGGCCAGTTTCTCGGTCGCTATGGCCTGGCGGTGTTGGCGGCATTGATCGTGATGGCCTGGACACTCGCCGCGCGCCTGCGCGATCCCCTGCGCCGGCAACGCCACGACCGGCGCCTGCTCGGCCTGCGCGTGATCGGTCCGCTGTTGCAGCGGGTCGAAGCCGCGCGTCTGGCGCGCACCCTCGGCACCTTGCTCAGCAACGGCGTGGCGCTGCTGCAAGCGCTGGTGATCGCGCGCCAGGTCTGCAGCAATCGCGCGCTGCAGGCCCAGGTGGCGGAGGCGGCGGAGTCGGTGAAAGGCGGCGGCACCCTGGCCAGCGCGTTCGGCAGCCAAGCGCTGCTGCCGGAGCTGGCCCTGCAAATGATTGACGTCGGCGAACAGGCCGGTGAACTGGACAGCATGCTGCTCAAGGTGGCCGACATTTTCGACGTCGAGGCCAAGCGCGGCATCGACCGCCTGCTCGCCGCGCTGGTGCCGTCGCTGACTGTGGTCATGGCCGTGCTGGTGGCGGTGATCATGCTGGCGATCATGCTGCCGCTGATGAGCCTGACCAGCAATATATGAATCTTCAAGGAGCCAGACCGATGAAATCTTCACGCCGCCAACGCGGTTTCACCCTGCTGGAAATGCTCGCGGTGATCGTGCTGCTGGGCATCGTTGCAACCATTGTGGTACGCCAGGTCGGCGGCAATGTGGACAAGGGCAAATACGGCGCGGGCAAGGCGCAGCTGGCGAGCCTGAGCATGAAAATCGACAGCTACGCCCTGGATGTCGGCTCGCCGCCCAACAACCTGCAGCAGTTGGTGGACAAGCCCGGCAACGCGTCCAGTTGGGCCGGGCCATACGCCAAGCCGTCGGACCTCAAGGACCCGTTCGGCCACGCCTTTGGTTATCGCTTCCCCGGTGAACACGGCGCTTTCGACCTGATCTTCTACGGCCAGGACGGCCAACCGGGCGGCGACGGCTACAGCGCCGACCTGGGCAATTGGGAGTAACCCGGCGATGGCCCAGCGCGGCTTTACCCTGCTGGAGATGCTGGTGGTGATCCTGCTGCTGGGCGTCGCTGCCGGGCTGCTGGGGCTGGGGGTGCGCCAGGGGCTGCAGGCGGCGCAGGAGCGGCGGGTGGTCGGGCAACTGGTCGATGCGCTGCGCACAACGCGGGCCGGGGCGATTGTCGACGGCCAGGTAGCGCGCACGACGTTTGATTTGCCGGGCAGGACTTTCCAGGCGCCGGGCCGTGCGCTGCAACACTGGCCGCCTGAGTTGCAGGTCGGGTTGCACACGGCTGAACAGGCGGGATCGGCCATCGAGTTTTACCCCGATGGCAGTTCCACCGGCGGCCATCTGGTGTTGGCCAACGGCAGTCGACGTTGGCGCATTGATGTCGGCTGGCTGACCGGCAGCGTCCAGTCCCGGGTGCTGCCATGAAACGCCAGGCGGGGTTCACCCTGCTCGAAATGCTCGCAGCGTTGACGCTGATGGCGGTGTGCAGCACGGTGCTGCTGGTCGCGTTCGGCCAGAGCGCGCGCTCGTTGGCACAGGTCGCCCGCAGCGATCGGCTCACCCACGTGGCGCTCACCGTGCTGGACCAGGAAGCGGCCGGGCGCCTGGTCGAAGGGCGCAGCCAGGGCGAACTGGATGGCATCCACTGGCAACTGACCCGTACCCGCCAGCAGCCGCAGCTGTTTCGCCTCGACCTGAGCGTGCGCGAAGGCCAGCACCAGGCGCACTTCAGCACCCTGAAGGCACGCCTGTGACGCGCCGCGAGCAGGGCTTCACCTTGCTGGAAATCCTTGTGGTCCTGAGTTTGCTCAGCGTGTTGCTGGTGCTGGTGGGCGGCGCATTGCTGGGCGCCAATCGCGCGGTGGCCAAGGCCCAGCGCTACACGGTCAGCCTGGATGAAAGGCGCGCCGCCCAGCAGTTTTTGCGCACGGCAATCAGCGAAGCGCTGCCCCTGGATGTGACCGAGGACGACAGCCAGGCCGATGGCTTTTTTGTCGGCACGCCCGAGCGCCTGCAGTTTGTGGCGACCTTGCCCGGTGTACTCGGCGGCGGCATTCAACGCTTCACGGTGCAAAGGACCGGGCAGCAATTGCAGGTGGCGTTTTCGCGCTTGGAATCGGCCAGCACCGTCGCGCGTGATGAGCCGCAGGTGCTGCTCGACCACCTGCAAAGGCTGCAATTGAGCTATCGCGGGCTATCCCCGCTGGGCCAACCGACTGGTTGGATCGACACCTGGCCGTGGCCCCGGCGCCTGCCGGCGGCGGTGCGTATCGCCGCGCATGTCGACGGACCGGTGCCCTGGGTGACCCAGGTGATTGCCCTGCGCCTGAACCTGTCCAGCGGGAGCGTCGAGGAATGAGGCGCCAGCGCGGTGCCGCGCTGCTGCTGGTGCTGTGGGTGCTGGCCTTGCTCGCCGTGTTGCTCGGCGGCCTGGCCGGCTGGGTGCAACTGGAAAGCCGCCAGGCATTGTGGCTGCGCCAGCACACCCAGACCGTACTGGCCGCCGAAGCCGGCATCGCCATGGCCATGGCTGATCGACACTGGATCGCCGATGGCCGCGACAGGACCTTGAGTTTTGATGACGCGCAGGTGCAGGTGAACCTGCGCAGCGAGCGCGGCAAGCTCTACCTGATCAACGCCGAGGCGCAGGACCTCATGCACCTGGCCCTGGCCTGCGGCGCCAGTCCGGCCGAGGCCGGGCAGTGGGTCAAGGCGCTGGAGGCGCGACGCAACCAGGGCCTGGCGCCGTTTCGGGTGCTGGAAGAAGTGCGCCAGTTGCCCGGCATGACCCAGGCGCTGTACAGCCAACTGCTGCCCGAGATCACCTTGTGGAGCGACCTCGATCGCCCCGACCCGGCCTTCGCCAGTCCCTTGATGCGCCAGGCACTCAACCTGCCACACGCGGACGCCGAGGGCGCCGACCCGGGCGAAGTGCTGGTGGTCGATAGCCGCGCCCAGCGCCCCGGCGGCTATCAGGCCCGGCTGCAAGTCACGGTTTTATTGAGCCCATCGGAGGACAGCGCACAACCCTACCGGGTGCTGCGTTGGCAAGAATGAATCGACTCGAACCCATCGCCCGGCACTGGCGTGGCAGCCTGCTGCAACAAGGCTGGCGCCTGTGGCTCGCGGAACTGCGCGGTTGCCTGCCGCGTTGGCTGGTGCTGCGCGAACCGCCGGAGCAGATCCACCCGTGGCCGCTGACGGCGCCGGTTGCCGTGGATAGCACGCGCCAGGTGCTGATGCTCGCGCCCGAGGCGGTGTTGCTGCAAACCGTGCAACTGCCGCTGGCAGCCGCGCGCAACCTCAACGCGGTGGTCGGCTATGAACTGGATCGCTACACGCCGTTCGAAGCCGAACAGCTGTACTTCGTCGCCCGCCAGGAGCGGCGCACGTCCAGCCACCTTGAGGTGACATTGGTCGCCATCCTGCGCGAGCGCCTGGACCAGATCCTCATCGACTGCGCAGCGTTCGGCCTGCATCCCCATCGGGTGGATGTGGCCAACCTGGGCATCGACCTGCTTCCAGCGCCGCTGCGACCGCGTCAACGCCCGGTGGGCAAGGGCTTGCAACGCAGCCTGCCGTGGCTGTGCGGCGCCTTGCTGATCGCGGCGATGCTGCTGTGGCTCAACGACCGCCAACGCGTGCTCGACGCCATGCACGCCAGTGTCCAGCAGCAAAAGGCCGAGGTCGCGCATGTGCATGCGCTGCGCCAGCAACTGCTCGCCACGCGTGGTGCGGCGCAGTACCTGACCCGGCGCAAACTGGCGCAACCGCCCCTGGCTGCGCTGCTCAATGACTTGACCACCTGCCTGCCCGCCGACACTTGGCTCGACCAGCTGGATGTGAAGGACGGCGAGATTTCGTTCGCCGGGCAAAGCGCCAAGGCCAGCGCCCTGATTACCCGGATCAAGGGCTGCCACAGCCTTGAAAACGCCCAGTTCGAAGGGGTGATTCAACCCGATGCCCGCACCGGTAAGGACCAGTTTGCCTTGCGCGCGCATCTACGCCAGGAGGCCGCCGATGCGCCGACCCCTCACACCCCGTGAATGTCGCGGCGCGGCCTTGCTGTTATTGGCCATGGTGGTCGGCGCGGCCTATTGGCTGCTGATCGACAGCTGGTTCGCCGGCCCCCTGCGCGCCATGGGCGAACAGGCCGAGCAACTGCGCGAGCAGCAGCAACGCTACGCCGGCGTGCTGCGCCAGGGCGATTCCCTGCGCCAGCAACTGGAGCAGGCCAGGCAGGACCCGGCCAGCAGCACCAGCCTGTTGCCGGGGGATGACCCCGACGTGGTCGCCGCCGACCTGATGCAACGCCTCGCCGACCTGATCAACAGCCACGCCAACCTCGGCGGCGGCTGCAGCCTGACCCAGCGCCAGCCCATCACCCCGGAGCAGGACGACGGCGAGCCCTATCGCCAGGTCAAGGTCAGCCTCACCCTCAACTGCGCTATCGAGCCGCTCACGGCGATCCTGCACGAGCTGGAATACCAGCCGCCGTTCCTGTTCGTCGATGCACTGCGCGTGCGCCGTGCCCAGCAGGCCCCGGCCAGTGGCGGCGCGGGCCAACTGGTGGTGCACCTGCTGGTGCGCGGCTACCTGCAACCGCAGGGGGCGCGATGATCAGTGCCTTGCGCCCCCTCGAATGGGGCCTGCTGGTCCTGGCTGCCGCCTTGGGCGTGTTGATGGCGGTGATCCTCAGCAGCATCGGCGATGAGCCGCAGTGGCTGCCCGAGCCCGCCGCGCGTGCCCATCCTTCGGCCAGGGTGCAGGTGGCGCCCAGCGTGCCGTTGGAAAGCCTCGCCGCCACCTGGCAGGCTCCGCTGTTCAGCCCCGATCGCAGCCCCGATCGCGTGGTCGGCAAGGCCCAGGTGTCGAGCCTGGCCAACCTGACCCTCAGCGGGATCATGATCACCGGCAACCTGCAAATGGCGATGCTCAAGCAGGCCGATGGCCGCGCGTTGACCGTGCGCCTGGGGCAGACCCTGCCCAACGGCTGGCGCCTGGAACACCTGACCCCGCAATACGCGCGTTTTGTGCTGGACGGCCGCACGCAAACCTTGAGCCTCTACGCCAGGCGCTTGCCGCCGCCGTCCTCCCGCCCACCGACTTCTCTTCCCCGCGAGCCCCTCCCTTGATCGATATGCGCACCTCAACGTTTTGCCTGGCCACCGCCATTGCCCTGGGTGGCTGTGGCGCCTTTCCCGATCGTCTCGAGCCGGACGACGATCTGCTCCACGAAGCCATGCAAGGCACCGGTTCGCAACGTCCGCCCAGCGCACCGCCCGTGGCCGAAAACCCGCAGGCGACCATCCCTGCGCCGCCGCAGCGCCAACTGATTCGCGGCAACCAGCAGTTCGTGCGCCAGCCCGCCGCCACGGCGCAGGGGAAGGAGGAGGGCAGCGGCGATATCGTGTTCAACTTCCAGGACCAGCCCATCGAAGCGGTGATCAACAGCGTGATGGGCGACCTGTTGCATGAGAATTACAGCATCGCGCAGGGCGTGAAGGGCAATGTCAGCTTTTCCACCTCCAAGCCGGTGGACAAACAGCAGGCGCTGTCGATCCTCGAAACCCTGCTGTCGTGGACCGACAACGCCATGATCCGCCAGGGCCAGCGCTACGTGATCCTGCCGGCCAACCAGGCCGTGGCGGGCAAGCTGGTGCCGCAAATGCCGGTGGCCAAGCCGTCCAGCGGCTTGTCGGCGCGGCTGTTTGCGTTGCGGTATATCTCGGCGACCGAGATGCAGAAACTGCTCAAACCGTTCGCCCGGGAGAACGCATTCTTGCTGGTGGATCCGGCGCGCAACGTGCTGAGCCTGGCGGGCACCCCGGATGAACTGGCCAATTACCAGGACACCATCGACACCTTCGACGTGGACTGGCTCAAGGGCATGTCGGTGGGCGTATTCGGCCTGCAGCGCGCCTCGGTGGCCGAGCTGATGCCCGAGCTGCAGAGCCTGTTCGGCCCGGACAGCGGCATGCCCCTGGCCGGCATGCTGCGGTTTTTGCCGATCGAGCGCACCAATTCGGTGGTGGCGATCTCTTCACAGCCGCAGTACCTCAGCGAAGTGGGCGACTGGATCCGCACCATCGATGAAGGCGGCGGCAACGAGCCGCAGATGTACGTCTACGATGTGCGCAACATGAAAGCCTCCGACCTGGCCAAATACCTGCGGCAGATCTACGGCAATGGCGCGATCAAGGACGACACCCCGGCCAGAGTCGCACCGGGTCTGCGCACCACCACCCTCTCATCGCTAAACAGCAGCGGCGGCGGCTTGCAGAACACTCCGCCACCGCCTGCCGATGAGCCCGAAGCCACCGAGGAAACACCACCCGCCGTGCCGGATAAAAGCCTCGAGGCCGGCACCCGCATCACCGCACAACAAAGCAGTAACCAACTGCTGGTGCGCACCCGCCCGGCACAGTGGAAAGAGATCGAAGCCGCGATCAAGCGTCTCGACAACCCACCGCTGCAAGTGCAGATCGAGACCCGCATCCTCGAGGTCAAGCTCACCGGCGAGCTGGACCTCGGCGTGCAGTGGTACCTGGGGCGCCTGGCGGGCAATTCCGCCAGCACCACGGTGGCGAATGCGTCGGGCAGCCAAGGCGCCTTGGGCGGCGGCGGGGCAGGGCTGGGCGCGACGGATTCGCTGTTCTACTCCTTCGTCAGTTCCAACCTGCAAGTGGCCCTGCACGCCCTGGAAACCAACGGCCGCACCCAGGTGCTCTCGGCGCCGTCGCTGGTGGTAATGAACAACCAGCCGGCGCAGATCCAGGTCGGCGACAACATTCCCATCAGCCAGACCACGGTGAACACCGGCGATGCGGACACCACCTTGAGCAGCGTCGAATATGTACAGACCGGGGTGATCCTGGATGTGGTGCCGCGCATCAATCCGGGTGGCCTGGTGTATATGGATATTCAACAGCAGGTCAGCGACGCCGAGAACCCGGGTTCCAACAGCGACACGCCGGTGAACCCGCGCATCTCCACGCGCTCGGTGTCGACCCAGGTCGCGGTGCAGAGCGGGCAGACGGTATTGCTCGGTGGGTTGATCAAGCAGGACAACGCCGAGAGCGTCAGCGCGGTGCCGTACCTGGGGAAAATCCCCGGGTTGCGGTGGTTGTTCGGCAATACCAGCAAGTCCAAGGATCGCACCGAGTTGATAGTGTTGATCACGCCCAAGGTGATCACCAGCAATGGCCAGGCGCGGCAGGTGACAGATGATTATCGGCAGCAGATGCAGCTGCTGCGGCCTTGAACCGACCGGTGTGGTCAACATGTTGGCGCTGGCTTGCCTGCGATGGTGTCACCTGGGTATGCCTGATTTACCGAGGTGTGCGCATCGCAGGCAAGCCAGCTCCCACAGAAAAGCCAATCAGCTTTTGATCTGGTTTTTGATCTGGTTTTTGATCTTGATCCTCAGGCGCCCCATTAACCACGCTGGCCGAAAACAGGTAGTACGGAGCGGGTAAACCGGCAGGACGCCGGTTTAGCCGCGACGGGGCAGGGACGCCCCGTCGCGGCGGCCCGCTTCGGGCTGCCTGTTTTCGGGCACACCGAGCCTAGGCGAGGGGCCGAGTGGTGGGGCAAGAGCGTTTTGCTTACTTTTGCGCTTTTCAAAAGTGAGCCGCCGTAAGGGCGGAACCCATAGCCGCCGTTACCCAGATAACGGATATGCACCCTCACCCCGCACCAAACATAATCTCAAAAAGACATTACCAACAAGAATAAAACAATTCACAAATAATGAATTTAGAGAATATTAGCTTATGCCCAAATAGCATTATATTTTTGATATCCATTCCTTTATGTTGAATCCAACAGCCTACCCCTGACCTCGGATGGTACCCAGCGTAATTCAGATTCTGCCCGCCACAACCGGGTCACGCGCCCCGCGGCAGAATCGTTGGAAGGGAGTTCAACGTATGTTGCCAATTCAATCCCCACACCTGCCCCACACCTAGTTCCAATCGCCGCAACACCCCTTGAAAAAACATCGAGCACCGCACACGACCGCGTGATTGCCCGACCTCGCGATTTGGAAAGTCTGGAGTGGCTATGAAGCACGTTTTACAACCGACCGCCGTAGTGGCCCTGGCAATCCTGGCCGCTGCGGCCCAGGCCCAGGACGACAGCACCCTGTCTACCGTGGTGGTCACCGGTAACCGTGGCGCCGAACAACGCACGGTCACCAGCAGCCCGGTGCCGATCGATGTGGTCAGCGCCAAGCAATTGCAGAGCACCGGCAAGCCCGGTCTGATGGAAGCGCTGAGCGCGGTGATCCCGTCGCTGACCCTGCCGGAAAAGACCGGCTGGGACGCCAGCGGCATTGCCCGCGCACCCAACCTGCGCGGCATGAGCGCCGCCGAAGTGCTGGTGCTGGTCAATGGCAAGCGCCGCCACACGGCCGCGACCTTGAATATCAACGGCATCAACACCGGCGCGGCGCCGGCCGACCTCGACCTGATCCCCATCAGCGCCATCGACCATGTGGAAGTGCTGCGCGACGGCGCCGCTGCCCAGTACGGCTCGGATGCCATCGCCGGGGTGATCAACGTGATCCTCAAGGCCGACACCAGCGGCACCTCGGTGACCAATGTCGGCCAGGGTTATGACGGCAAGAAACAGACCGTGCAGCAAAGCCTCAACAAGGGCTTTGAAATCGGCAACGGCGGCATCGTGCAGCTGGCGCTGGATGCACGCAGCCAGAACGATGACAACAAGGCCAGCGCCAACGGCTACACGTACGCCCAGGCCTATGAGCAGGCCGGGCGCTCCACCTACGGCGGCTACGGCACCCCCAAGACCAACCTGCTGACCCTGGGCTACAACGCCGAGTTGCCGATCGACGACAGCTTCAGCCTCTACTCCTTCACCACCTATTCGCGACGCAAGGCCGAGCAGGGCCAGAACTTCCGCCTGCCGACCATCACCAACACCATTACCACCGGACCCAACGGTTACCCTGGCGGCTACACGCCGACCTGGTTTATCGACGAGGATGATTTCCAGGCCGCGTTGGGTGGCAAAGGCACGGTCGGCGAGTGGGACTGGGACTTGTCCACCACTTACGGGCGCAACGACGCAGAGCAGGGCACCACGCATAACCAGAACCCGTCGCTGGGCGAGGCCACGCCGAACCACTTCACCTCCGGCACCTGGATTTCCACCGAGCTCACCACCAACCTCGACTTCAAGCGCGGTTTCGACATCGGCCTGCAAAAGCCCCTGGACCTGAGTTACGGCTTCGAGCATCGACGTGACACCTATGAGGTCCAGGCCGGTGATTACGCGTCCTATGCCAACGGCGGCTACTGCGTGGCGCCGGGCAACTGTGCATCGTCCGGGGCGCAGGTCACCAACGGCATTTCGCCGGATGAAGAAAGCAGCGCCTCGCGCAACAGCCTGGCCAGCTATGTCGACGTCGGCTTCAACCCCGTGCCGGACTGGTACGTGGGCACCGCCTTTCGCTACGAACACTACAACCAGGGCGTGGGCGCGACCCGCAGCGGCAAGCTGACCACCCGCTATGACTTCACCCCGCAGTTCGCCGTACGCGCCACCGTGAGCAATGGCTTCCGTGCACCGTCCCTGGCCAACAGCCTGTTCAGTGCGCGCTCGACCACGTACGGCGTGGTGAACGGGGTGTACCAGTCGATCAACTACGGCGTGCTGCCGGTCGGTTCGGCGGCGGCCAAGGCCCTCGGTGCCGAGGAACTCAAGCCCGAGCGCTCGACCAACTTCAGCCTCGGTTTCACCCTGACGCCCACCGATCGCCTGAACTTCACCGCCGACGCCTACGTGATCAACCTGCGTGACCGCATCACCCTCACCGGCACCTTGCTCGGCCCCGAAATCACCCAGGTACTGCAAGGCAACGGCATCACCTCCACCTCCGGCGGGCAGTACTTCATCAACGGTGCCGACACCCGCACCAAAGGCCTGGACCTGGTCGGCAACTACAGCCAGGACCTGGGCCAATACGGCGCGCTGAAGTGGACGGCGGCGTTCAACTGGAACCAGACCAAGATCCTCAACTACAAGGAGTCGACCACGATCCTGGGCACCGCCTATGACCTGATGGACCGCCAGGCGCGCAACCTGATCACCGGTGTGCAGCCCAGCACCAAGCTGATCCTGGGCGGCGACTGGAGCATCGACCGCTTCAACCTCAACCTGGCCCTGACCCGCTACGGCTCCTACAAGGAGGTCAACGTCTCCGATGACCGCAGCCTCGACCGGGTCTACAGCGCCAAATGGATCACCGACCTCGACCTTGGCTACAACCTCACCAAAGACCTCAACGTGGCCATCGGGGCCAAGAACCTGTTCGACGTCTACCCCAAGAAACAAGGCGTACCCAGCAGCACCATGGTCAGCAGCTACGGCACCTATTCGCCCTTCGGTTTTACCGGTGGCTACTACTACACCCGCTTGACCTATGCCTTCTAAGGCCGAGGAATAAACCATGCCCATTGTCGCCAAATCCTATGACCTGATTGATGAGGTCACCGACCAGCCGGTTCGCCAGAGCCGTGTCTCCACGCCGATCAAGGCCCTGCAGGTGGTGCCGGCCCGGCACCCCTGGCGTTGGGCAGGGTCGATCTTTGCCGCGCTGGTGCTGCTCGCCATCGTGCACTCCCTGGCCACCAACCCACGCTGGGAGTGGGGCGTGTTCGGGCAGTGGTTCTTCTCGCCGTCGGTGCTGCGCGGCCTCGGCCAGACGCTGTTGCTGACCCTGCTGAGCACCGTGTTCAGCATCATCCTCGGCACCGCGCTGGCGCTGGCGCGGCTGTCGGGGTCGCCGCTGCTGGCGGCCCTGGCCTGGGGCTATATCTGGTTTTTCCGCTCGATGCCGGCGCTGCTGGTGCTGATCATCCTCTACAACTTCGCGTACCTGTACGACCACATCGTGCTCGGCGTGCCATTCACCAGCGTGGTCTTCGCCGAGTGGTCGACGGTGGACGTGCTCAGCCAATTCACCGTGGCGGTGCTCGGCCTGAGCCTGATGCAGGCGGCCTATGCGGCCGAGATCATTCGCGGCGGCCTGATCGGCGTCGACGCCGGCCAGCATGAGGCCGCGGCGGCCCTGGGGCTGCCGGCTTCGCGGCGGATCTTCCGGATCATCCTGCCCCAGGCGCTGCGCTCGATCCTGCCGTCGGGTTTCAACGAAATCATCGGCCTGGTCAAGGGCACCTCGATTGTCTACGTGCTGGCCCTGCCGGAGCTGTTCTACACCGTGCAGGTCATCTACAACCGCACCCAGGCGGTGATCCCGCTGCTGATCGTCGCGACCGTCTGGTACCTGATCATCACCACCGTGCTCACCAGCGCGCAGTACTACGTCGAGCGCCACTTTGCACGGGGCACCGCGCGCGTGTTGCCGCCCACGCCGCTGCAACGCATACGTGGCTGGCTGAAGGAGAAAACCCATGGCTGAAGCACGCGCAGGGCGTATCCAGATCCAGGGCGTGGGCAAGCGCTTTGGCAACCAGCAGGTGCTCAAGGACATCGACCTGACCATCGATCCGGGCAAGGTCACGGTGATTCTCGGGCCTTCGGGCTCGGGCAAATCCACCCTGCTGCGCACCATCAACCACCTGGAGAAGATCGACAGCGGGCACATCACCATCGACGGTGAATACGTCGGCTACCGGCGCAAGGGCGACCTGCTCTATGAACTCAAGGAGCGCGAGATTCTCAAGCGGCGTATCGACGTCGGTTTCGTGTTCCAGAACTTCAACCTGTTCCCGCACCTCACTGCCTGGGAAAACATCGCCGAGGCGCCTTTGGCCCACAAGCGCTGGAGCAAGGCCGAGGCGCAGGCCAAGGCCAGTGAACTGCTGGCCAAGGTGGGCCTGGCCGACAAGGTCGACGCCTACCCGCGCCAGCTCTCCGGCGGCCAGCAACAGCGCGTCGCCATCGCCCGCGCCCTGGCGCTGGACCCCAAGGTGCTGCTGTTCGATGAACCGACCTCGGCCCTCGACCCGGAACTGGTGGGCGAGGTGCTCGACGTGATCAAGGGCCTGACCCAATTGGGCGTGACCCTGGTGATCGTCACCCACGAAATCGGCTTTGCCCGCGAAGTGGCCGATCACGTGGTGTTCCTCTGTGACGGGCAGTTGATTGAAGAAGGCCCGCCCGAACAAATTTTCCGCCAACCCCGACATCCCCGCACCGTGGCCTTTCTCGGCAAGGTGCTTTAGTTCAAGGAGTGACTGCCCATGTTTATCACCACAGCCCGCGTGGCCCTGCTGGCGCTGGCCGTCAGCACCGCGCAAAGCGCCTTCGCCGTGCAACAGGTTGACCTCAGCCCTGACCGCGTGCGCATTCATGTGCCGCGCAATGAAGCGGCGATCGCGCAGATCCCGCCAGGCTTCAAGTTCGCCCAGCCGGGCAAGTTCACCGTCGCCGTGTCCGGTGTCGCCGGGCCGCCCCTGGCGCTGCTCGCCAGTGACGACAAGACCACCATCGGCAGCGAGGCCGATACCGCGCAACTGGTGGCCGACAGCCTCGGCCTGCAACTCAACGTGGTGCAGACCAGTTGGGAAGACTGGCCCCTGGGTGTCAGTTCGGGCAAATACGACGCGGTGATCAGCAACGTCACCGTGACCGAGGCGCGCAAGAAGCGCTTTGACTTCGCCACCTATCGCCAGGACGTGCTGGGCTTCTACGTGAAGAGCACCAGCAAGATCACTGAGATCAAACAGGCCGAGGACATTGCCGGGCTGAAGATCATCGTCGGTTCCGGCACCAACCAGGAAAAAGTCCTGCTGGCCTGGAACGACGCCAATGAAAAGGCCGGCCGCAAGCCTGCGCTGTTGCAGTACTTCGACGACCAGGCCGCTGCGCAACTGGCGGTGCAGTCCGGGCGCAGTGATGCGCTGTTCGGGCCGAACTCGGTGTACGCCTATTCCGCCGCGATCACCGGCGGCATCAAGCGCGTCGGCACCGTCAACGGTGGCTGGCCGTTGCAGGCGGATATCGCCGTGACCACGCGCAAGGACAATGGTCTGGTCAAGCCGATCCACACCGCGCTGGAAGGCGCGATTGCCGGCGGCCAATACGAGCAGGTGCTGCAACGCTGGGGCCTGGACGTGGAGCGGGTCGACAAGTCGCTGATCAACCCACCGGGCCTGCCGGATTAAGGAGGATTTGACATGGGACTGACACGACGTGAAGCGCTGTCCAGCATTGCTGCGGTCGGCGGCGAAAAAGCCGTCAAGGATGCGCTCGCGGTATTGGGCCTGGGGCCTTCATCCCACCGCCGCCCGCAACCGCTGAAACTCAAGGAAGGCCTGGGGCAGGGCACCCGCGTGCTGGTGCTCGGTGCCGGGATTGCCGGGCTGGTCACCGCCCTGGAATTGACCCGCGCCGGCTTCAGTGTGCAAGTGCTGGAGGCGCGTGAGCGGGTCGGCGGACGCACCTGGACCCTGCGCAACGGCGACCGCGTCGACTACAAGGACGGCCGCACGCAGACCGTGGCATTCGATCAGGGCCTGTATTTCAACGCCGGCCCTGCGCGCATCCCCAGCCAGCACCGCACGATTCTCGACTACTGCAGCGAGCTGGGCGTGCCCCTCGAAGTGCTGGTCAACAGCAGCCATGGCGCTCAGGTGCGGCCGGATGTGAGCAAGCCGGCGTTCACCGTCGGCCAGGCGATCAACGATGCGCGCGGGCACCTGTCCGGGTTGCTGGCCAAGGCGGTGCAGCGCGATGCCCTCGATGATGTGTTGAGCAGTGAAGAACGCACGCGGTTGCTGGCGTTCCTGCAGGTGTATGGCGACCTGTCCCAGGAGCTGGCCTTCGAGGGCACGATTCGTTCGGGGCACCTGGAATCGCCCGCGCATCCTGGTGCCTTGCCGGCCAGCCGTGGTCCGCTGGCGCTGGATCAACTGCTGCACCCGGAACTCTGGGGCGCTTTGTTGCACACCGAGTTTCCGGAATTCTCGGCGACCATGTTCCAGCCGGTCGGCGGCATGGACCGCATCACCGATGCGTTTTACGAGCGGGTTCGTGGACAGGTGCAACTGGGCGCGCAGGTGCGCCAGATCCGCCAGTTGGAAGACGGCGTGGCTGTCACCTACCACGACACCCCGAGTGGCCGTGAGCAGGTGGTTCGCGCCGATTACCTGGTCTCGACCCTGCCGTTGCCGCTGCTGGCCAGGCTCGATACGGACTTCAGCGACCCGATCAAGGCTGCCTTGCTCAGCACCCGCAGCGACCAGGCCACCAAAGTGGCCTGGCAATCGCCGCGCTTCTGGGAGACCGACTATCGCACCTACGGCGGCCTGTCCTGGATCGAGCACCCGGCGCGCCTGCTGTGGTACCCGAGCAACGATCTCAACACCCGCGAAGGCCTGCTGGTGGCGGGCTACGTGACCGGGGAGGGCGCCGCGGCCTTTGGCGCCCAGCCGTTCGACAAGCAGTACGCCACCTCCAAGGAAGCTGTGGAGCTGTTGCACCCGGGCTACTCGAAACACCTGCGCAACCCGCTGGCCGTGTCCTGGGAACAGATTCCCTACAGCGAAGGCCCGTGGCTGCAACGCGAACACTTCCCCGCCGACGCCAGTGCCTTGCTCGAACAGGCGCATGGGCGCGTGTACTTCGCCGGCGATGGCCTGGTGCAAAGCGGCGTGGGCATCTGGCAGGAATCGGCGGCCAACTCGGCACGGCATGTGGTCGCGCAATTGGCTGAGCGCGTGACCCAACAAACCCACCTTGCGGCCCTGGCCGCCTCCTGAGGATCAACACCATGAGCGACAGCATTCAACGTACCAGCGTCGGCGATTTCCCGATCTCGCAGACCGTCACCGTGCCGGCTTCCGCCAGCCTGATCTTCGTCAGCGGCACCTTGCCGGACCTGCACGACGCCAATGCCCAGGCGGGCACGCCGGCGGCCTATGGCGATACCGAAGTGCAGACCGTGTCGGTGTTCAACAAGATCCGCAGGATCCTTCAGCAACACGACCTCGACCTGGGCGATATCGTGCAATTGCGCGTGTTCCTGGTCGGCGCCGAAGAGACGGCCGGCAAGCTCGATTTTGCCGGCTTGCAGCGTGGCTATACGCAGTTCTTCGGCACGCCCGAGCAGCCGAACAAACCCGCGCGTACGGCGTTGCAAGTGGTGGCGTTGCCACTGCCCGGTGCACTGGTGGAAGTCGAAGCCATCGCTGCCCGCACTGCTTGATGCCAACCAGGAGACCTCCCATGTCCACAGCACCGCGGCAACTCAAATTCGGCGCCATCCTCACCGGTGTCGGCACCGCGCAAAACGAATGGCTGCACCCGCAGATCCCGGGCGATGCCAGTGTCGATATCGACTGGTACCGTGCCCAGGCGCGGCAGGCGGAAGCGGCCAAGTTCGACCTGGTCTTCATCGTCGACAGCCCCTACATCACTGCGGATTCGGCGCCGCATTTTCTCAACCGCCTGGAGCCATTGACTTTGCTCTCGGCCATCGCCGGGGCGACCTCGAAGATCGGCCTGGTGGCGACGTTGACCACCTCCTATACCGAACCTTTCAACGTCGCGCGGCAGTTCGCCTCGCTGGACCTGATCAGCGGCGGGCGTGCCGGCTGGAACGTAGTCACCACGGGCCTTGAAGGCGCGGCTGGCAACTTTGGCCGTGAACAGCATATCGACCATACCGAGCGCTACCGCCGCGCGGCCGAACACCTGGAGGTGGTGCAAGGCCTGTGGGATTCCTACGAGGACGACGCCTTCGTGCGCGACAAAGCCAGCAAGGTCTTTCTGGACCCGCAGCGCCAGCATCGTCTCGACCACCATGGCGAGTTTTTCTCGGTGACCGGGCCGTTGAATATCCAGCGTTCGGCGCAGGGTCAGCCGGTGATTTTCCAGGCGGGCATCTCCGAGTCCGGGCGCAGCCTGGCGGCCAATTATGCCGAGGGGATTTTTGCCGGCGTGGGTAACTTCGAGGACGCCCAGGCCTACTACAGCGACATCAAGCGACGCACCGCAGCGGCGGGGCGCAACCCTGACCACGTGACCATCCTGCCGGGCATTTCGCCGATCATTGCCGACACCGACGAAGAGGCCCAGGCCATCGACCGCGCGCGCAATGGCGAGCTGGACCTGGACAAGGCGCTGGTACAACTGGGGCGGCCGTTCAACTACCACGACTTCAGCCAGTACCCGCTCGACGAACCCTTTCCGGAACTGGGCGACCTGGGCAGCAACGGCTATCGCGGGCATGCCGAGAACATCAAGCAAGTGGCCCGCGACCAGAAGCTGACCCTGCGTCAGGCGGCGCTGCGTTTTGCCAAGCCGTTTTCGAGTTTCGTCGGCTCGCCGAAGACCGTGGCGGACGAGATCGAGCGCTGGTTTGTCGAGGGCGCGGTGGATGGTTTCAACATCCACGTGGGCGCGCCGGATGACTTTGCGCGGTTTACCGACCAGGTGTTGCCGCTGTTGCGTGAGCGTGGGTTGTTTCGCCATGAGTACAGCCACGACACTTTGCGTGGGCACCTGGGCTTGCCGGTGCCGGTGAATCGCCACACGGCGGCGCGGGTGACGGATGAGGTTTTGAGGGTTATTGGGGCTTAGATTGTGTGGGGATCCGTTGTTGGGTAACGGCTGCAATGGGTTCCGCCCTTACGGCGGGTCACTTTTGAACAGCGCAAAAGTAACCAAAACGCTCTTGCCCCAACACTCGGCACCTCGCCTAGGCTCGGTGTGCCCGCACGCAGGCTTGAATCCGTGGGCCACCGCAATGGGCCATCCCTGGCCCAGTGCGGCTAACCCGGCGTCCTGCCGGGTTACCCACGGATTCAAACCTGCGTGCGGCCAGCGTGTTTAATGGGGCGCCTCAGATCAAGATCAAAAGCGGCTCGCTTCGCATCGTGGATGCGCTTTTTGCTCTTTGTAGGAGCCGGCTTGAACTGGCCTAATGATTTTGGACACCTCAATCGGGCGCTATGATGGCGTCCAAATCTGAGGTGTTTGGATATGCGTAAATCTTATTCATGTGAGTTCAAACTCAAGGCTGCCAGCATGGTGCTGGACGAGGGGCAGTCGGTTCCCGAGGTCTGTGCCAGCTTGGATATTGGCCCTACGGCCTTGCGCCGCTGGGTCGATCAAGTTCGCAAGGAACGCTTGGGCTCGACTCCGGTGGGAGCCAAGGCGATTACCGCGGATCAGCGAGAGATCCAGGAACTTAAAGCCTTGCTCAGGCAAAGAGACCGGGATATCGAAATCCTAAAAAAGGCCAGTGCTCTCCTGCTTTTGGACGCCAAAGATCACTCTCGTTGATCTGTGAGCTGGGCGAGCAGTACGGCGTTAACGATTGCTGTCGTGTGTTCGGAATAAACCGCAGTAGCTTTTACGCATGGCGTCAGCGCCAAGGCAAGGTGAGCCCTAAGCGAGAGAAACTCAAGGCTATGCTGGTCAAGCACCACAGGGCGTCGAGAGAGTCTGCGGGCGCTCGTACCTTGGCTAAACAGCTGCAAGCCGGCGGGCATGATGTCGGGCGGTTCATGGCTCGCAGCTTGATGCGAGAAGCAGGCATTGTCAGCCGTCAACGCCGGCGCCATAAGTACAAGTCACCTGGCGTGGAGGCTTTGGTGGCACCGCATGTGCTCAAACGCAAGTTTGATGTTGCGACGGTCAATCAGGTGTGGTGTGGGGACGTGACGTACATCAAAGTCGGCAAGCGTTGGCTGTATTTTGCGGCGGTTCTGGACTTGTTCGCTCGCCGGATTGTGGGCTGGTCGTTTTCGATGATCTCTGATGCCACGCTGACCTGCGAAGCCCTGCGCATGGCGATTGAACTGCGCGGTCGCCCAAAAGACGTACTGTTTCACTCCGACCAAGGTTGCCAGTACACCAGCCATAAATTCAGAAATGAACTGCTGGAACATGGACTCCGACAAAGCATGAGCCGTAAAGGCGAATGCTGGGATAACGCTCCGATGGAGCGTTTCTTTGGAAGTTTGAAATCAGAGTGGGTGCCAGAAGCAGGCTACGGGTCGGAACATGAGGCCCGAGCGGATGTGCAGCGCTATGTATCGCGCTACAACATCACCAGGCCGCATAGCTACAACGACTATCGGTCACCAGTCGCCAGGGAGAAGCTGGTGGCGTGAAACCTTAATCGGTGTCCAAGATTACTTGACCAGTTCA
>NZ_MAUE01000014.1 GCF_001702265.1 Pseudomonas aylmerensis | reverse complement strand
ACCCCCAGGAAGTCAGCCCTTGTGCAACTTACTCATCAACTGCGCCTCAGCCTGGGTCAACCCACACGACTGCGTCAACTCATCCACCAAAGGTCAACATCCTTCAAGCACCTTAGAACCCAGGAGACCCCCCCATGACCACCCACAAGGCACTGTTGATCCTCCACGGCAAGCAAGCCCTCAACGAGGACGTGCGCGCGGCCGTGCAGGCCCGGCGCGACCTGGGCTGGGAACTGGCGGTGCGGGTCACATGGGAGGGCGGCGACGCCCAGCGCCTGGTCAATGAAGCGCTGGACGGCGGCTACCCGCATATCATCGCCGGCGGCGGCGACGGCACCTTGCGCGATGTCGCCGAAGCCATGGCCCAGGCCAACACCGATGCCAGCCTGGTGCTCATGCCCCTGGGCACCGCCAACGACTTCGCCCGCGCCGCCGGGGTCCCGCTGGAACCTGCCCAGGCCCTGGCATTGCTGGACGTGCCGCCCAAGGCGATCGACCTCGGCCGGGTCGGCGGGCAAATCTTCCTCAATATGGCCACCGGCGGCTTCGGCAGCCAGGTCACCGCCAACACCTCCGAGGACCTGAAGAAGGTGCTCGGCGGTGCGGCGTACCTGTTCACCGGCTTGACCCGTTTCAGCGAGTTGAAGGCCGCCTATGGCGAGCTGGAAGGCCCGGATTTTCACTGGAAAGGCGAACTGCTCGCGCTCGGGATCGGCAACGGGCGCCAGGCTGGGGGAGGGCATGTGCTATGCCCGGAGGCATTGGCCGATGATGGCTTGCTGGACGTCAGCATCCTGCCGGCGCCCCAGGAGGTGGTCGGCACCCTGCGCGAGCTGATGACCAACGGCTGGGGCCTGGACACCATGTTCGTCCGCGCGCGCCTGCCGTGGGTCAATATCAAGGTTGCACAGGGCCTGTACATCAACCTCGACGGCGAGCCGCTGGAAGGCGACGACTTGCACTTCGAGGCCGTGCCCAAGGCCTTGCGCGTGCACCTGCCGGTGAATTCGCCGTTAGTCGTCCAGGCTGATGATCTGCTCGCGCACCGCGAATAACACCAGGCCCGCCACGTCGAAAATCTGCAGGCGCTTCATGATTTGCGAACGGTGCGCTTCCACGGTCTTGATGCTCAGGCCCAGGCCGTGGGCGATTTCACGGGTGGACTTGCCGCGCACGATCAAGCGCAGGATCTCCAACTGCCGGGCAGTGAGGTTATGGCTGTGGCCGGCGGGCGTGGTGGCGCCCTGGCCGCGCACCAGCGCCTGGTTGATCACGGTGTGGGCGATCGCCGGGCTCAGGTAGCGCTCGTTGTTGCGCAAGGCCAGCAGCGCGTGTTCCAGCTCGTTGGCGGTGGTGTCCTTGAGCAGGTAGCCATGGGCGCCGGACTCCAGCGCGCACATGATCAGTTCCGGGTCGGTGTGCATCGACAGGATCAGCACTTTGCTCTTGGGGTAGCCGCGCTTGAGTTGCTGCAAGGCATCCAGGCCGCCGGTGTGCTTCATCGACAGGTCCAGCAGCACGATATCCGGCAACAGCGCGCTGAACTGCTCCAGCAGTTGTGCGCCATCGCTGACTTCGCCGATCACCGTATAGCCGGGTATGTCCTGGACCAGCGCGCGTACGCCGGCCCGGATCAGTGCATGGTCATCCACCAGGAGTAATTTGCAGGTCACTCGAGAACCTTAGGGGAACTGGCCCGTTCGAGGGCGCGTGGCGCCCAGGGGAAGAGCGCGTCGATCCGTGTCCCTTTGCCTGGCTGGCTGCTGACGGACAAGGTGCCCCCCAGCTGATCAATCCGCTCCGACATGCCGGCCATGCCCCGTTGACCTTCCAGGCCGGGGTTGATGGCAGGCGAAAAGCCCAGGCCGTCATCGCTGATAAACAGCGACAGGCCTTCGGGCAGGCGTTGCAGGCGTACCAGCAAGTTGCGCGCCTGGGCGTGGCGTAGCATGTTGGTCACCGCTTCCTGGGTAATGCGAAAGGCCGCCACGGCCATTTCTTCCGGGATGCCGGTCAGCCGTTGCTGGCATTCCAGGCTCCAGTGAATCGGGGTGTTTTCCAGGGTCTTGAGCAGGTGCGCGCGCAGGCTCGCTTCCAGGCCCAGGCTGGCCAGCTGGCGCGGGTTGAGGATGGCGGAGACGTCACGCACCTTGGCCAGGGTTTCATTGAGGGTGTTGCACAGCACCGTGCATTGGCTCTGCAGGTCTTCCGGCAGGCGGCGTTTGAGCCACTCGCTTTGCAGCTTGGCGGCGGTCAGTAGCTGGCCGATATCGTCATGCAGTTCGCGGCTGAGGCGGTGGCGCTCGTTTTCCTGCACCTGCAGCAGGCGGTCGGCGAGTTCCTGGGGCTGGAACTTGATGGACTTGCGTGAGCGCCACTGCTGCAGGCCAACCACCACCACGATCGCCAGGTTCAACAGCACCACCACCAGCGGCATCGGCTCGGCGCGGGCGAAGGTCCACAGGCTGAGCAGCAGCGAGACAAGGCACAAGGCAAGGACCAGGCGTCGAGCATGGCTGCGGGACACGGACCTGGCGAGGAGTGACTTGAAGTTGGCGTACATAGCGGATGGAGCCAATGAGGGTTCGCTGCGGGAAGACCGGTCACGGCGGCTGACAGGGCTTTGTGTGGAATGCGTGGCCGAATCGTTTTTATACATGATGAAGTTGAGTTACTTCGAGCGGGGCATAGTATCACCCCTGTAACCGTTGGTCGCCTGGCACTTTGCTTTTGCCGTGCCTATATCCGGGCAAATACCCTGACGGTAACCACAGAGTTTGGAACAGTGGGAAGTTGTATTATCGAAGTTGGTTTGTATCGATATGTCCGTTAGTGGCTATTTGATATTTATTCCGGTCGTTTTTAGATAACTCAGGGTGCGAATACGACCTGTCATTGGTTCAGGACGTGTGATGCATTCGTTGTTGCGGTTTGGTGCTGAAGTCTTTTTGTGGGATCTGCAGGATGACCGTGGCAATCAAGGTCGTTTGCTCGGTTTCATCCAGGGTCAGTTGGCCGGTCTTGGCGTCGATGAGTTCCAACTGCCAGGCCAGTAACGTCAGGCAATCATGCAGCGCATCCAGGGCCTGGTCATGCAGGTGCAGAGGGTTTTCGGCATTCGCGATCAGGTACTGGATGTGCCGCGAGAACTCGCTGATGGCCTGCAGCGCCAGGGCGTCGGCCTTTTCAGCCAGCTTGATCAGGCTGATCTTCATGCAGTCGATCGCGTCGCTGTCATTGCGGATCATATGCAGATGACTGAGGCACTCTTCGGACTTGGCCAGTAGCTTCTCGGCTTCATGCAGAAACTCGGGAAGTGCAAGTTGCCACTCGTTACCGTCGTTCATCATGCAAGTCTCCACAACTTAAGGTCGGGTGATGAGATGTCGCACCGGGTGAATGGCTTAAAACTAGCGCTGAAATATGACTGAAATCTGTAGGTCGCTTCTGAGATTTCAGTAGGACGCTTATTTGAATGATGGCGACGGCGGTGCGTGGCCCTCATGAGCGGGGTCCGTTGCACACCTTCAGTTACCCTCGCGTGGAGGTCTGGAAGGCCCGTGGGCCGAGGGCTTGGGATGGCAAACAAAAGCCTGACTCCATTCATGCATTGAGAATGGCGTCACATTAATGGCTATTAGATATTGCGAATATCAGGTTGGGCCCGATTGTGTCTAAGGGAATCCCTTAGATAGCGGAACCTTGCGTCGATTTGAATGTCGCGCAACGTGGCTGCACCGCCTCTGGAGCGGCGTTCGCAGTAAACCATGATGTCAGTGTGACATCAATGAATTTACATGGCATTTTACCAGGGTCAAGGTCTGGCGCTCGCCGCCGATAACCTCTCCATGCAATGCACTCACCCTCGCGCCACACTTTCAGCGCACACCAGGAGCTTTTAATGGCCGGCATTCTCGACACGGTAGACCAACGCACGCAACTGGTGGGTGAGAATCGCCTGGAAATCCTCATGTTTCGCCTGGCCGGGCGCCAGCTGTTCGCGATCAACGTGTTCAAGGTCCAGGAAGTCCTGCAACTGCCCAAGTTGACCTTGATGCCCCAGCGCCACCCGTTCGTGTGCGGCGTGGTCAACCTGCGTGGCCAGACGCTGCCGGTGATCGACCTGTCCCAGGCGATTGGCATGCGCCCCTTGGTGCCTGGGCCGAACAGCACGATTATCGTCACCGAGTACAACCGCTCGGTGCAGGCGTTCCTGGTGGGCGGCGTGGACCGCATCGTCAACATGAACTGGGAGGCTATCCTGCCGCCGCCGACCAGCGCCGGGCGCCAGCACTACCTCACCGCCATCAGCAAGGTCGATGACCAGTTGGTGGAGATCATCGACGTGGAAAAAGTCCTCGCCGAAATCGTGCCATACAACGCCAAGGTCTCCCGCGAAAAACTCGACGACCCGGTGCTCGAACGTGCGCGTGGTCGCGAAGTGCTGCTGGTCGACGACTCCAATGTGGCCTTGTCGCAACTGCGCGACACCCTCGGCCAGTTGGGCGTGAAGATGCACATCGCCAGCGACGGCCTCAAGGCGCTGAACATGCTCAAGGCCTGGGCCGACAGCGGCCAGGTGATGACCGACAAACTGCTGATGATCTTCACCGACGCCGAAATGCCCGAGATGGACGGTTACCGCCTCACCACCGAGATCCGCAACGACCCGCGCCTGCGTGGGCTGTATGTGGTGTTGCACACGTCGCTGTCGGGCAGCTTCAACGATTCGATGGTGAAGAAGGTCGGTTGCGACAACTTCCTGTCCAAATTCCAGCCCGACAAACTCGTCGATGTGGTGCGTCAGCGTCTGATGCTGGACGAAGTGCCGGCTTGACCTTAGGGTGACGGCTTTGCCCCTCAGGAATGCAGGCCCATGCTTCGTCTCAGCGCGTTGTACCGTTACCCCTTGAAGTCCGGCAAGGCCGAGAGCCTGCAACACATTGGCCTGGATAAGCTGGGGCTGGACGGGGACCGACGCTGGATGCTGGTGGACGAGGCCAGTGGGCGTTTCCTCACGCAGCGGGCCGTGGCGAAGATGAGCCAGTTGTCGGCGCTGTGGAGCAGCAGCGGTGGCCTGAGCTTGAGTTCGCCCGGGTATGCGCCGCTGGACGTGGCGTTGCCGGCCGGCGAGGCCGCGTTGCGCGGTGTGACCATCTGGCGCGACACCCTGCGCGTGCCGGACGCAGGTGACGAAGCGGCGGCGTGGGTCAGTGACTTTATCGGCAAGCCGACCCGGCTGGTGCACATTCCCCTTGAACGTGCGCGTAACACCGAAGCGGGCTACGGGCGCGATGACGACCAGGTTGCGTTCGCCGATGGTTACCCGTTGCTGCTGATCGGCCAGGCCTCCCTGGACGACCTCTCGCAACGCATCGGCCGGCCCATGGAGATGCTGCGCTTTCGCCCCAACCTTGTGATCGAAGGCAGCGACGCCTTTGCCGAAGACGGCTGGAAGCGCCTGCGCATTGGCGATGTCGAGTTCCGCGCGGTCAAGCCGTGCTCACGGTGCATCCTCACCACCATCGACCCGAACACCGGCGAACGCAGTGCCGACCGCGAGCCTTTCGCGACCCTCGAGGCATATCGAAAGACCGAAAACGGCGCGATTTTTGGCCAGAACCTGGTCAATGACGGCGTGGGCCGGCTTGAAGTCGGCATGCCGGTGACGCTGCTTGAATAGGGTGCCGCGCGCATAAAAAATGCCCGTCTCGCAGGAGACGGGCATTTTTTTGACCGGTCGACGGCTTAGCCGCGGTATTCGCACAGGTAAGCGGTGTCCACGGCGACCTTCAGCTGGAACTTGCTGTTGGCCGGTACGTTGAACTGGCTGCCGGCGGCGAAGGTTTCCCAGTCGCTGGCGTCGGGCAGCTTGACGGTCAGGGCACCGGACACCACGTGCATGATTTCACGCTGGGCGGTGCCGAATTCGTATTCGCCCGGGGCCATGACGCCGATGGTCGCCGGCCCTTCAGCGGTGCCGAAAGCGATCGACTTGACGGTGCCGTCGAAGTACTCGTTGACTTTAAACATGGGCGATTCCTCGGAAAGTGGGTTAAGGCTTCCTGCTTCCTGCAGGCGCCCGATGCAAGGCTTGAGGGCCTGATCGGCGGCAAGCCGGCGCCTGCAGGAAGAGCAGATTACGGAAAAAGGCTGGCCAGTATGCCCAAGCCTTCGGGAGCTGCCTAGACCGGCAAAATCAGCGGCAGCAGCCGGGCGGTGTTGCGCGCGTCTTCCAGGGCCCGATGTTGCTGCCCATGGAACTGCATCCCCGCCAATTGCAGGGCGGCGTTGAGCCCCAGCGGCTTGTCCAGGCGCCGGGCCTTGGCGAAGCGCTGCTTGAGGTTTACATGGGGCGTGTGGGCGAGTGCACTGGCCAGCTCATGGCGCTGCCATTCCAGTTCCAGTTGCACACGGTCGTAGTCACCCCAGCTGGCCCAGCCCTCCAGGCGTGCCTGGTGCTGGCCCAGCCAGCGCTCGAACAGCGACCACACCTCGATCATCGGCAACGCGCTGTCGATATTCGCCTGGGTGATGTGGGTCAGCTTGCGACAAAAGGGCGTCAACAAGGGCCGACGCAGGGGCCGTACGAAGCGCTGGAAGTGGTCCAGCTCGCGGCCCTGGCGGTTCACCAGGCTCGCGCCGATCTCGATGACTTCCATCTCCGTCACGGGCCAGCCGCCGTCATCCGTCGTGGCTTCAAGGTCAATAATCAGCCAATGAGGCATTGTGCAGCTTCCCGTACTCATCCCTTACTGATGGGGATAGAGCGTAGCCCGGCCCTGTAGTTCCCGCCCAGCGCTTATTCGATCTCGAGCAAAACCTGGCGATTGCGCACCTGATCGCCGGCAGTCACCTGCACGCCCTTGACCACGCCGTCCCGGTCGGCCTTCAGCGGGTGCTCCATTTTCATCGCCTCCAGCACCAGCAACAGCTGGCCTTTGCTCACGGTGTCGCCGGCGTTGACCCGCACATCGACGATGGCACCATCCATGGGGGCCTTGACCCGGCCGCTGCCGGCGTCCGCCTGGCGCTCGACGACCTGCTGGGTGCGGTTGGTCACGGTGATGCCGGGCAGCCACAGCTGGTCGCCATCAAGGTGATAGGCGATACGCCGGCGGATGCCATTGATGATCAGGCTGGCCCAGCGCCCGTCGGTGGCAAGGGGGTGGATGTCGAGGCCGTTGGCGTGCAGGCGCTCGTTCTCCAGCACGCTGACCGCGACTTCGCGGACCTCGTCGTGGACGGCCAGGCGGTAGGTCCACGCCAGCGTGGCGTTGTTGCGCCAGCCCGCCAACCCCTGGCGATGCTGGCCGGCGCTGTGTTGATAAAACAGCGCGGCGGCCACGGCGAGCTGTTCCTCGGTCGCCGCCAGGGCTGGCACCTCGCTGAAGTGTTCGGCAATAAACCCGGTACTGAAGTCAGCGCTGACAAACCCCGGGTGCTTGAGCAGGTCGGCCAGCAGGTGTTGATTGCTCGCCACCCCCAGCAGCACTGTGTCTTCCACCGCGCGCAGCAGCTTGCGCCGGGCCTCTTCGCGGGTGGCGCCGTGGGCGATGATTTTGCCCAGCATCGGGTCGTAGAACGGGCTGATGCGCTGGCCCTCCAGCACGCCATGGTCAACCCGCACGCCCGCCGCCGGTTGCCAATGCCGGACCTTGCCGGTTTGCGGCAGAAAGCCCTGGGCCGGGTCTTCGGCGTACAGGCGCACTTCCATGGCGTGGCCGCTGAGGGTCACGCCTGCCTGGTCCAACGGCAGGGTGTGGCCGGCGGCGATCTGCAGTTGCCAGTCCACCAGGTCGAGGCCGGTGATCAATTCGGTGACCGGATGCTCCACCTGCAGGCGGGTGTTCATTTCCAGAAAGTAGAACTGGCCGTTGCGATCGAGCAGAAACTCCACGGTACCTGCGCCGACATAATTCACCGCACGTCCCGCCCTGAGTGCGGCTTCGCCCATGGCCTGGCGCAGCGCGGGCGTCATCACCGGGCAGGGTGCTTCTTCGATGATTTTCTGATGGCGCCGCTGGATCGAGCAGTCACGCTCACCCAGGTAGATGAGGTGGCCGTGGCTGTCGCCAAACACCTGGATTTCGACGTGGCGCGGCTCGATCAGTGCCTGTTCGAGGATCAGTTCGTCACTGCCGAAGGCGTTTTTCGCCTCGGAGCGGGCGGTGTGCAGGTTGTCCAACAGCGCCTCGGGCTGATACACCAGGCGCATGCCTCGACCGCCGCCGCCGGCGCTGGCCTTGATCATCAAGGGATAGCCGATGCGCTCGGCTTCTCGCTGCAGTGTGCTGTCGTCCTGGGCCGCGCCCTGGTAGCCAGCGATACACGGCACCCCGGCCTCGAGCATGGCGAGTTTGGACAGGCGCTTGCTGCCCATCAGCTCGATGGCCTCGGCGCTGGGGCCGATGAACGTCAGGCCGGCCTGCTGGCAGGCGTGGGCGAACGCGGGGTTTTCCGATAGAAAACCGTAGCCGGGATGCACCGCATCGGCGCCGGTGAGCCTGGCCGCTTGGATAATCGCCGGGATATTCAGGTAGGACTGCTGCACCGGCGCGGGCCCGATATTCACCGCCTCGTCGGCCATCTGCACATGCAGCGCCTGCGCGTCGGCGTCGCTGTAGACCGCAACCGTGCGGTAGCCCAGGGCCTGGGCGGTGCGCTGGATACGGCAGGCGATTTCGCCGCGGTTGGCGATCAGGATCTTGGTGAAGTCGGGCATGGGCTTATCCCTTGACTGATGGAGGTGATGGTTCGGGCCTCATTGCGGGCAGGTCGGGTTGTCGCAGCGCCGCTCTCACCGTTGGAATGCATTTCCCTGTGGGCGTTGGCTTGCCTGCGAAGACGTCATTTGCACCACCGCGGTTTGCGCTTCTGCACAAACGCCTGCGTCCCCTCAATCCCTTCTTCACTTCTCACCGCCTCGGCAAACCACTGCGCGCCGCGATCCAGCACCGCCTCAAGCGGCTCGTCCACACTCGCCAGCAACAGGGATTTGGTCCGTCCATTCGCTCCCGGCGCGCAGCGCAGTACCTGCCCTAGCACCTCGTCGAGGCGCTCCGCCAATGCCTGCGGGTCGCGCTCGGTGAAGTGCACGACGCCCAGCCGCTCGGCTTCAAGGCCGTCAAAGCGCGCCGCCGTGAGTGCCAGTCGGCGGGCCTGGGTCAGGCCGATACGCTTGACCACGAACGGCGCAATCTGCGCCGGCAGCAAGCCCAGGCTGGTTTCCGGCAAACCGAACTGCGCCTGGTGATCGGCAATCGCGATATCACTCACGCACGCCAGGCCAAAGCCGCCGCCCAGCACCGCGCCTTGCAGCACCACGATCACGACTTGGGGAACCGCCTCGACTTCTTGCAACAAGGTGCCAAACGCCCGGTTCAGCGCCTGGAGTTGAGTGCCCGCCGTGACCAGGTCCTTCACATCGGCCCCGGCGCAGAAATGCCCGCCGGCGCCGCTGATCACCAAGGCGCGTACCTGGCCGTCGAGTTGCGCCAGCACCGCGCGCAGTTCATTGACCATTTCCAGGCTCATCGCATTGCGATTTTCAGGGCGATTGAGGGTGATGTGCAGCACGCCGTTATGCGGCTCCAGCAAGAGCGTGTTCATGCTTTTTTCCCCGGCAAGGTGCCCATCAGTTTGCAGATGATGCCCAGCATGATTTCGTCGGCGCCGCCGCCAATCGAGACCAGGCGCACATCGCGATAAGCCCGCGCCACCGGGTTGTCCCACATGAAGCCCATGCCGCCCCAGTATTGCAGGCAACTGTCGCTGACTTCACGGCCCAGGCGCCCGGCCTTGAGCTTGGCCATGGAGGCCAGGCGCGTCACGTCCTGGCCTTTGATGTATTGCTCGGTGGCCTGGTAGACCAGTGCGCGCAGGCATTCGATTTCGGTGGCCAGCTCGGCCAGGCGAAAGTGGATGACCTGGTTGTCGATCAGCGCCTTGCCGAAGGTCTGGCGCTCCTGGCAATAGGCGATGGTGCTGTCGATGCAGTACTCCAGGCCCTTGATCATATTGGCCGCGCCAAACAGCCGTTCTTCCTGGAATTGCAGCATCTGCATCATGAAGCCTGCGCCTTCGTGGCCGATGCGGTTGCGCTGTGGCACGCGCACGTCATCGAAAAACACCTGGGCCGTTTCCGAACTGTGCATGCCGAGCTTTTCCAGGGGCGGGCTGACGCTGATCCCCGGGGTGTTCATCGGCACCATGATCAGCGACTTGTTGATGTGCGGCTTGTCATCGGAAGTGTTGGCCAGCAGGCAGATAAAATCGGCGCTGGGCGAGTTGGTGATCCACATTTTGCTGCCGTTGATCACGTAGTCGTCGCCGTCCTTGCGCGCGTGGGTTTTCAGCCCGGCCACGTCGGAACCGGCGCCGGTTTCCGACACGCCGATACAGCCCACCTGTTCGCCGCTGATGGCCGGGCGCAGGAATTCATCGCGCAGTTCATCGGAACCGAAGCGGGCGAGGGCGGGGGTGCACATGTCGGTCTGCACGCCGATGGACATGGGGATGCCACCGCAGCGGATGGTGCCGAACTCTTCGGCGGCGACGATCGAATAGCTGTAGTCCAGGCCCATGCCGCCGAACTGTTCCGGCTTGGAGATGCCCAGCAGGCCGAGGTCGCCGGCCTTGCGAAAAATCTCGTGGATGGGGAAGCGCCCGGCTTTTTCCCATTCATCCACATGGGGGTTGATCTCGCGGTCGACGAAGGCGCGGACGGTGCGGCGCAGTGCCTGGTGTTCCTGGGTGAAGATCATTGTTGTTGTTCTCCTGAGCGTTAGAAACGCGCCACGCCAAAGCTGTTGGGCTGCAACTGCCGCACATCAGCCTCATGACAAATATCCAGCAGCAACCCCAGCAGCGTGCGGGTATCGCGGGGATCAATCAGCCCGTCATCCCACAGATTCGCACTGCCATACAGCGCAGTGGATTGGCTGTCGAGCTTCTGCGCCGTGACCTGCTCGAGCATGTCCAGCACCTTGGGATCCGGCACCAGGCCGTCCTTCAACTGCTTGGCCTCGGTGACAATCCGCAGCACCTTGCCCGCCTGTGCACCGCCCATGACCGCCGTGCGGCTGTTGGGCCAGGCGAAGATAAACCGCGGGTCCAGGCCACGCCCGCACATCGCATAGTTGCCGGCGCCGTACGAACCGCCGACCACCACCGTGAGTTTAGGCACCCGCGCGTTGGCCACCGCCTGGATCATCTTCGCACCGTGCTTGATCACGCCTTGTTGCTCCGACTCGGTGCCCACCATGAACCCGGTGGTGTTGTGCAGGAACAACAGAGGCGTGCGGCTCTGGTCGCACAGTTGGATGAACTGGGCGGCCTTGCTCGCGCCCTTGGGCGTGATCGGGCCGTTGTTGCCGATCACGCCGACGGCGCGC
Source organism: Pseudomonas aylmerensis (assembly GCF_001702265.1). GTDB lineage: Bacteria > Pseudomonadota > Gammaproteobacteria > Pseudomonadales > Pseudomonadaceae > Aquipseudomonas > Aquipseudomonas aylmerensis. The sequence goes on along the minus strand of NZ_MAUE01000014.1, from coordinate 75,862 downwards.
CCCTGGATCTGCAGGTGGCCGCAGACCGTGTGGGCATCGAACTCGCCCTTGAACTCGAGGAACTGCGAGCCGTCCGCCAGCCGCGCGAGGATCTCGCGCACGTCATAGGGTTTCTTCGGGTCATCGGGAATCAACCCCAACAGCTCGTCGATGGGATACAGCGGCTCGGCATACGCCCGTCTCGACGCCGGCGGCAGGCGCTCATCCCACGGCAACAGGCTGACAATCTCGCGCACGATGCGCACGCCGTCGGCATCGTTTTCCGCCAGGTATTCGGCGGTACCGGCGGTTTGCGCATGCATCTCGGCGCCGCCCAGTTCTTCATCCGTGGCGATTTCACCGGTGGCGGCCTTGAGCAGCGGCGGGCCGGCGAGGAACAGCTTGGCCTTGCCGCGCACCACCACCACGTAGTCCGACAACCCCGGCTGATACGCCCCACCTGCAGTGGCCGAGCCGTGCACCACGGTGATCTGCGGCAAGCCCATGGCCGACATGCGCGCCTGGTTGGCGAAGCTGCGCGCGCCTTCGACGAAAATCTCGGCGGCATAGTTGAGGTTGGCCCCGCCGCTTTCGGCCAGGGTCACCACCGGCAGTTTGTTCTCCATGGCGATCTGTTGCAGGCGCAGGGATTTCTTCAGGCCCGTGGGGGAAATGGTGCCGCCCTTGATTGCGCTGTTATTGGCCACCACCAGCATGCGTACGCCGCTGACGTAGCCGATGCCGGCGATCAAGCCGCCACCGGCGGCGCTGCCGTCCTTGTCATCATGCAGTTTGTAGCCGGCCAGGCTCGCCAGTTCGAGGAACGGTGCGCCGGGGTCCAGCAGCAAATTGAGGCGTTCGCGTGGCAGCAGTTGGCCGCGCTGGTCGAACTTCGGTTTGGCCGCCTGCGCCTTGGCGAGCAGCGCGTGTTCCAGCTGGCGCAGGTGTTGGATGCCTTCCAGCATGGCTTCGCGGTTCTGCGCAAACTGCGGGCTGTGGGCGTCGATCAGGCTTTCAATCACCGGCATGGTTCAGCGCTCCGCCTTGAGGACATCGGGCAGGTACGCGCGGTGAAAACCGTTGAAAGGTTCACTTGGCGACGCGGCCTTGTGCAACGGCCAGGCGCGGCTGCCCAGGCTGGCGGCGCCGTCGATGCGCAGGGTGCTGCCGCTGACAAAGGCCGCGGCGGGGCTGAGCAGAAACACGATGGCCGCGCTGACTTCCGACTCGGTGCCGATCCGCTTGAGCGGCACGTGTTCACGCAGGGTCGGGATCACCGCCTTGAACGCGCCCTCGTAAGTGTCCATGCCACTGGAGGCGATCCATCCCGGCGCCACGGCATTGACCCGCACCCCGGCATACCCCCATTCGAAGGCGGCGGTCTTGGTGAAGTTGTCCATGCCCGAGCGTGCCGCGCCGGAGTGGCCCATGCCGGGCATGCCGCCCCACATGTCGGCAAGCATGTTGACGATGGCACCGCCATGCTTGCTCATCGACTGGTTGAACACTTCCCGCGCCATCAGGAAACCGCCCACCAAGTTGGTGCGCAGCACCGTTTCAAAGCCCTTCTGGTTGATCGACGCGAGCGGCGACGGGTACTGGCCGCCGGCGTTATTCACCAGGCCATGCACTGGGCCATGTGCTTGAATGATCTGCGTGACCAGCGCTTTCACCGCCTCTTCATCACGAATATCGCAGGCCTGCCAATGGGCAGTGCCGCCATCCTCGGCAATTTCCGCCGCGACCTTCTGCAGCTTTTCCGGCTTGCGTCCGACCAGGATCACGCGGGCGCCAAGGGCCGCCAGCTCGTGGGCGGTGCAGCGGCCAATCCCGCTGCCACCGCCGGTGACGATCACGGTGTGTCCCTGGAACAGGTCGGCTTTGAAGATCGAATCGAAGGCCACGGCAACGCTCCTTTAAGTGAGTTGATCAGCGATGTGTTGCGGCACGGCGATGGGGATTTCCAGCAGTTGCTGGGCGAAGGCCTTGCCTTGCGGGTCGATGCGCAGGCTGGCGATGCCGCCACCGCCCAGCGCGTTCTCCAGCAGGAAGTTGAGGCTGTGGCTGCCGGGCAGGTACCAGCGCTCGACGCGGCCGTGCACGGGGTCGAGCACGTGGCCCATCCAGTCGACGATGACTTCCGGGGTCAGCGCCTCGGCGATCCACGGCAGGTACTCCGGCGCGCGCGCGATCACGCCGATATTGCTGTGGTTGCCCTTGTCGCCGGAGCGCGCCACGGCCAGCTTCACCAACGGCACACTGGCGTCGGCGCGGCCTTGGGGTTTGGGCGGATCCACGGCAGCGGCCGGCAGGAGAGGGGCGTCGGCCGTCGGCAGCACGCAGGGGTGTTTGTCGCCCTGGAAGTCGATCACCACCTCACAGGCGGACTTGTCGATCAGGAATGAAAACAGGCGAATCAGCGGGTACACCGTCGGGCGTCCCCCGACAATGCCGGTCAGCCCCGGCGCCATGCCGGTAGCCGCCTGGGCGATCTCGCGGGCGAACAGCACCAAGGCCTGTTTGCTCGGGTGCCGCACCGCCATCTTCACCACCACCTCGCGGCAATCCTGGCGCTGGGCGTGGGCGCCGTAGGTGGCCTCGCTGCCGAGCAGCTCGATGTTCACGTCGGTGTAGGGCGCCCAGCCGCGCTGGCTGAAGAGTTCGGCGGTCTTGTTGATGATCGCCTGGCTGACGCGCTCGGCCTTGGCCACCGCGTCGATGCCGGCAATCAGGCAACTCGCGGTGCAGCGAAAGCCGTCCGGGTAAGTTGCACTGACCTTGTACTGGTCGGTCGGCGGCAAGCCCCTGGCACCGTGCAGGCGTACGCTGTGTTTGCCTTGCTGGTGCAATTTGACCTGGCTGAAATCGCAGATCACATCGGGCAAGAAGTAGGCGCGTGGGTCGCCGATCTCATACAGCAGTTGCTCGGCCACGCTGAGTTCGCTGATCAGGCCGCCCGTGCCATCGACCTTGTTCACGGTGAACTGGCCGTCGGCACTCACTTCGACGACGGGGAAGCCGATGTGCTCGTAGTCCGGTACGTCGCGCCAATCGGTAAAGTTGCCGCCGGTGCATTGCGCGCCGCACTCGATGATGTGCCCGGCCAGTGCCGCCTGGGCCAGGCGGTCATAGTCCTGCCAGGACCAGTCGAAGGCATGCACCAGCGCTGCGCTGACCACCGCGCTGTCGACCACGCGACCGGTGATCACGATATCCGCACCCAACTGCAGTGCCTGGACAATCCCGGGTGCGCCGAGGTAGGCATTGGCCGACACGCACAGTGGCGGCAGCGGCGCGCCGTTGAACATATCGGTGATGCCGTCCAGGTGCTTGAGTTGAGGGTGCAGGTCGTCACCCAGCAACACGGCGATTTTCAGCGGGACCTGAGCCTTGTCGCAGGCCGCTTGCAGGGCGGCGGCGCAGGCCTGCGGGTGGATACCGCCGGCGTTGCTGATCACGCGGATGCCCTGGCGCTGGATCTCGCCGAGCAGCGGCGTCAACACTTCGACAAAATCCGTGGCGTAGCCGGCCTGGGGATCTTTGATCCGCGCACCGGCGAGGATCGACAGGGTGACTTCCGCCAGGTAGTCGAACACCAGGTAATCCAGTGCGCCGCCGTGCACCAATTGGGCGGCGGCCGTGCACGTGTCGCCCCAGAAGGCACTGGCGCAGCCGATACGAACCGTCTTGCTCATGAGAAATCCTTCCTCGAATGGCTGGCAACGAGACTACCAAGCAAGCGCTTGGTTTGTAAACTCCAGACACAAGTTTTGCCCAAGCGCTTGCTTGGGTGGCGGCCACGGCCTAAATTGCCGGCCAAGACGTCCGTAGAAGTAGAGGAGAGCAGCATGGATGAGCAAAAAGCCCTGCGGGTGATGCGCACCATGGTCGAAGGTGGCCAATTGACTGACCCCGACAGTGCCCGGGGCAAGTTGCTGCAGACCGCGGCTCACCTGTTTCGCAACAAGGGATTTGAACGCACCACGGTGCGCGACCTGGCCGGCGCCGTGGGCATCCAGTCCGGCAGCATCTTTCATCACTTCAAGAGCAAGGACGAGATCCTGCGGGCGGTGATGGAGGAAACCATTCATTACAACACGGCGATGATGCGCGCCTCGCTCGAAGAAGCGACCACCGTGCGCGAACGCGTGCTGGCGCTGATCCGTTGCGAGTTGCAGTCGATCATGGGCGGCAGTGGCGAAGCCATGGCGGTGTTGGTCTATGAATGGCGTTCGCTGTCGGCCGAGGGCCAGGCCCAGGTGCTGGCCCTGCGCGATGTATATGAACAGATCTGGCTGCAGGTGCTGGGTGAGGCCAAGGCGGCGGGCTACATCAAGGGCGATGTGTTTATCACCCGGCGTTTCCTCACCGGTGCGCTGTCCTGGACCACCACCTGGTTTCGCGCCGAGGGCAGCCTGACGCTGGAAGAGTTGGCTGAAGAAGCCCTGCTGATGGTGTTGAAGCCCGACTGAGGCGCAAGCTATTCATTTGACGGTGAAAAAGTTGTCTCGCCAGACAAAAACGCCTAGCTTATCGCCATTAACGTAGTGAACGGTGTGTGCCTTGATGTTTTCGCCATGGCGGCTGGCTGCAGGACTTACTTTTTGGGCACTGGGCACCGCGTGGTGGATGCCGGCTTCGGCTGCGCAATTGGTACGGATCGGCGCCGCGCACTTTCCACCCTACACCGTGCGCCCCGAGCAGGGCGCCGACACCGGGCTGCTGCCGCAGTTGGTCGAAGCGCTCAATGCTTCACAGGCCGACTACCAGTTCGTACTGGTGCCCACCTCCATCCCGCGACGTTTTCGTGATTTCGAACAGGGCCGTATCGACATGGCCATTTTCGAAAACCCCGACTGGGGCTGGCAGAAAATTCCTCACACCAGCGTGGACATGGGCCTGGAAGACGCGGAAATCTTCGTCGCCCAGCGGCAGCTTGATCGCGGCCAGGACTATTTCACCGACCTCACCGGCAAACGCCTGGCGGTGTTCAGCGGCTATCACTACGCCTTCGCGCATTTCAACCCTGACCCCAAATACCTGGCCGAGCAGTTCAACGCCACGTTGACGTATTCCCATGACAGCAACCTGCTGATGGTGGTGCGCGGGCGTGCGGATATTGCGCTGGTCACGCGTTCCTACCTGAGTGATTTCCTGGTGCGCAATGCGGACATGGCCGGGCAGTTCCTGGTTTCGGAGCGCATCGACCAGGTCTACCACCACTACGCCTTGCTGCGCCCCAAGGCGCCGATCACCGGCGCGGCTTTTTCCGCCTTGCTCAAGCGCCTGCGTGACAGCGGCGAGCTGCTGAAGATTTTCGAACCCTATCGCATTGACGTCATGCCGACGCCCTGACGGCTAAATTTCCTAGCGCTGCTCACGTCATCTCAACCAACGGTTGACGATGTTTGCGAGTGCCCTTCATGTCACATCCCACTGATCTTTGCGACCTTTCCCACGGTGAAGTCCTGCGGCGTTTCGATGCGCGGTTGGCGGCGATGGTGCATTACTTCTACCTGGATGCGCAGTGTGCAGAAGGGGCCGCAGGCCCCGCGCAGAATCGTTGCCCCCATTGCCAGCGAGAATTCGACTTCGCCCATAAACGCGCGGCGCTGCTGATTCTTGGCGCGCAACGGCCCGGCCCTTCGCGCATCAACGTTTAGACCCGGCGTGCAAACGTATCGCTGTGGTTGCCCGAGACCTTGCGGCAATGCACCAGCGCGTCGCGGATCATGAAGTTCACCAGGGTCGGCGAGACGCCGAGTTCCTTGGCGATGTCCTTTTGCGGCACGCCGTGCAGGCGGTACATCTCGAACGCGTAGCGGGTGCGCTGCGGCAGCTCCGTCAGGGCGTCGGCGATGTTTTCCAGGGTATTGAAGTTGATGTGCGAGGTTTCCGGTGAAGCGCCGTGAATAACCACATTCAAGCCTTCCTCTTCCGTCCCGGAGTATTTGAGCTCCAGGGCCTGCTTGCGGTAGTGATCGATTGCCAGGTTGCGCACGATCTGGAACAGATAGCTCAACTGGGCCTTGAACGACGAGGTGATCGTCGGCGCGGATTGCAGCCGGAAGTAGGCGTCCTGCACTACGTCTTCGGCCCGCGAGCGGCAGCCGGTAATGCGTGCCGCGATCTTCACCAATATCAGTCGATTGTCGACGAAAGCCTGGAGAAGTGGTGAGTCGCACCTGCCTGTGGTTACTGGTTCCGTCATGGAAATCACCTTGTCGCAAAAGAGGTTAGGGGAGGGCGTCCTTGCTGAGGCCTCCTACACATCGGGCAACAAATTATGCTTAATGATAATGATTGTCAAATGAGAAGGCGAACTAATCTTATGCTTTCTTGTTAGATGTGAACCACGTCGCGCTCGCCCCCGGCGACTAATTATTTGCCAGTGCCGTCCGTTCTTCTGGGTGACAGGTCCGTTAGTAAAACGGCCAAGGATCAGCCCCCGCAGGAGGACGAAATGGGTTTCTATCGTGCATACAGCGTGTTTCAGTTTGGAGTCGTCGGCCGATGACTGCGCCGACGCGACTGCGCCTGTTTTGCCTACCCTATTCGGGTGCCAGCGCCATGGTCTACGCGCGTTGGCGCCGAGCCCTGCCGGAATGGCTGCACGTGTGCCCGCTGGAATTGCCCGGGCGTGGCATGCGCATGGACGAGCCCCTGCAGCGCGATATCAAGGCCCTGGCGGCGCAGCTCGCGGAAGAAATCAGCCGCGACTTGAGCGGCCCCTACGCCTTGTTCGGCCACAGCCTCGGCGGCCTGCTGGCGTTCGAACTGGCGCACGCCTTGAAGGCCCGCGGTGTGCCCGCGCCGCTCGCGTTGTTTGCCTCCGGCACCGCCGGGCCGGCGCGCCGGGATGTCAGCGAATACGCCATCGAGAAAACCGATGAGCAGTTGATCGCCCGCCTGCGCGAGCTGCAAGGCACCGCCGAAGAAGCCCTGGCCAACCCCGAGTTGATGCAGTTGATGCTGCCGATCCTGCGCGCCGATTTCCTGCTGTGCGGCAGCTTCATCTATGGCCAGCGCACGCCGCTGGACATGCCGATCCATGTGTTCGGCGGCAAGCAGGACAGCGTGCGCGCCGACCAGTTGCTCGACTGGCAACTCGATGCCGCCAGCGGCTTTTCCCTCGACATGTTCGACGGTCACCACTTCTTCCTTGTGCAGCACGAAAGCGCCGTATTGCGCTGCGTGCGCCGTTACGCCGATGAACACCTGGCCCGCTGGCGCAATGGCGCGGCGCGGCAACTGGCCGCCGGCTGACAGCTCCCCACTTCCCGAATTTCCCGTAAGCCGATTTCAGGCAGGAACCCCATGATGGACGCCTTCGAACTTCCCCGTAACCTGGTCGAGTCCCTTCAACGTCGTGCTGCGCAGACCCCGGACCAGGTGGCTCTGCGCTTCCTCGCCGAGTCGGCCGAGCACAGCGTGGTGCTCAGTTACCGTGACCTGGACCAGCGCGCCCGGACCATCGCCGCCGCCTTGCAGGCCAAGGCGACGCTGGGCGATCGCGCAGTGTTGCTGTTCCCCAGCGGCCCGGACTACGTCGCAGCGTTCTTTGGGTGCCTGTACGCCGGGGTGATCGCGGTGCCGGCTTATCCGCCGGAGTCCACGCGCCGTCACCATCAGGAGCGCCTGCTGTCGATCATCGCCGATGCCGAACCGCGCCTGCTGCTGACCATCGCCAGCCTCGGCGATGGCCTGGCCCAGATCGACAACGCGCCGCCGGTGCTGAGTGTCGACACCCTCGATGCCGGCATCGCCGAGCGTTGGCTGGCCCCTGAGCTGCAGCCCGACGACATTGCCTTCCTGCAATACACTTCCGGCTCCACGGCGTTGCCCAAGGGCGTGCAAGTCAGCCACGGCAACCTGGTGGCCAACGAAGTGCTGATCCGCCGTGGCTTCGGTATCGACCTGAACCCCGACGACGTGATCGTCAGCTGGCTGCCGCTGTACCACGACATGGGCCTGATCGGTGGCCTGTTGCAACCGATCTTCAGTGGCGTACCGTGCGTATTGATGGCGCCGGCATACTTCCTCGGCCGGCCGTTGCGCTGGCTGGAAGCGATCAGCGAATACGGCGGCACCATCAGCGGCGGACCGGACTTCGCCTACCGCCTGTGCAGCGAGCGGGTCAGTGAATCCGCGCTGGAACGCCTGGACTTGAGCCGCTGGCGCGTGGCCTATTCCGGCTCCGAGCCGATTCGCCTCGACACACTGGAACGCTTCGCCGAGAAGTTCGCGAGCTGCGGTTTCACCCCGAACAATTTCTTCGCCTCCTACGGGCTGGCCGAGGCCACCCTGTTTGTCGCCGGTGGTCGCCGTGGCCAGGGCATCCCGGCGCTGCGTGTCGACGAGCAGGCCCTGGCCGCCAATCGCGCCGAGCCTGGGCAGGGCAGTGCAATCATGAGTTGCGGCACCAGCCAGCCGGAACACGCGGTGCTGATCGCCGACCCACAGACCTTGAGTGAACTGGCCGACAACTGCGTCGGCGAACTCTGGGCCACCGGGCCGAGCATCGCCCATGGCTATTGGCGCAACCCCGAGGCCACCGCGAGGACTTTCGTCCAACACGCCGGGCGTACGTGGCTGCGCACCGGTGACCTGGGCTTTATCCGAGACGGCGAGGTGTACATCACCGGGCGTCTCAAAGACCTGCTGATCGTGCGTGGCCACAACCTGTATCCCCAGGATATCGAGCAGACCATCGAGCGCGAAGTCGAGGTGGTGCGCAAGGGCCGCGTTGCGGCGTTCGCGGTGAATGACCAGGGCCTGGAAGGAATCGGCATCGCCGTGGAAATCAGCCGCAGCGTGCAGAAAATCCTGCCGCCCGACGCGCTGATCAAGGCGATCCGCCAAGCGGTGGCCGAGGCCTGTCAGCAAGCGCCGAGCGTGGTGGTGTTGCTCAATCCCGGCGCCTTGCCCAAGACCTCCAGCGGCAAAGTGCAGCGTGCCGCGTGTGCGTTGCGTCACGCCGATGGCAGCCTCGACAGCTATGCGCAGTTCCCCGACCTGCACGTGCAGGCAAGCGATGCGGCGTTGGAATCCGAGCTGCAAAGCCGGATCGCAGCGATCTGGTGTGAGCAATTGCAGGTGCCGAGCGTGGCCGCCGATGACCATTTCTTCCTGCTCGGCGGCAACTCCATCACCGCCACCCAGGTGGTCGCGCGGCTGCGTGAAACCCTTGGCCTGGAACTGAACCTGCGCCTGCTGTTCGAGGCGCCGACGCTGTCGGCGTTCGCCGCGAGCGTGGCGCAACTGCAACAGGACGGTGGCCTGGCCCAAGGCGCGATTGCTGCCTTGTCGCGCGAGGACGAACTGCCGCAATCGCTGGCACAGAACCGCCTGTGGATCACCTGGCAACTGGACCCGCAGAGCAGCGCCTACACCATCCCCGGTGGCTTGCGCCTGCGGGGCGAGTTGGACGCAGACGCGGTGCGCGTGAGCTTCCAGCAACTGATCCAGCGCCATGAGGCCTTGCGCACGCGTTTCTACGAACGCGATGGCCAGGCTTTCCAGCGCGTGGCTGCTCACGCCGATTTCGAGCTGCAAGTCATCGACCTCAGTGACCTGCCTGCCGCCGAGCGTGAGGCTCGCGCGCAACAGATCCGCGAGGACGAAGCCCGTACCCAGTTCGACCTGGAAAAAGGCCCGTTGCTGTGGGTAACCCTGGTGCGCCTGGACGATGAAGATCACCAATTGCTGGTCACCCTTCACCACATCATCGCCGACGGTTGGTCGCTGAATATTCTGCTCGACGAGTTCTCGCGCCTGTACGCCGCCGCCAGCCAGGGCCAGGCCCTGACTTTGCCGCCACTGACCCTGCAGTACGCCGACTACGGCAGCTGGCAGCGCCAATGGCTGGCCCAGGGCGAAGGCCAGCGGCAACTGGCGTACTGGAAAGCGCAGCTGGGCGAGGAGCATCCGCCCCTGAGCCTGGCCACCGATCGCCCACGTTCGGCGCAGCAACGCTACAGCGCCTCGCGCCACAGTGTGCGTTTGAGCGCCGGCCTCAGCGCAGCGATTCGCCAGACCGCCCAGGCCAATCAATCCACGCCGTTCATGGTGTTGCTCGCGGCGTTCCAGAGCCTGCTCTACCGCTACAGCGGCCAGCGCGATATCCGCATTGGCGTGCCGAATGCCAACCGTCCGCGCCAGGAAACCCAAGGCCTGATCGGCTTCTTCATCAACACCCTGGTGCTGCGCGCCGAGTTGGACGGGCGCCTGCCCTTCAGCCAACTGCTGGCCTCGACTCGCGAGACGGTATTAGGCGCGCAAGCGCATCAGGACTTGCCTTTCGAACAACTGCTGGAAGCCTTTCCGCAGGCGCGCGAACAAGGTCTGTTCCAGGTCATGTTCAACCACCAGCAACGCGACTTGAGCGCCTTGCGCCGCCTGCCCGGCATGCTCGCCGAGGAGCTGCCGTGGCACAGCCGCGAAGCCAAGTTCGACCTGCAACTGCACAGCGAAGAAGACCGTAATGGGCGCTTGAGCCTGTCCTTCGATTACGCCGATGAACTGTTCGAACACGCGACCCTCCAGCGCCTGGCCGAGCACTTTATCCAGCTGCTGCAAGCGGTCTGCGAGCAGCCGCAGCAAACCCTCGGCGACCTGCCGTTGAGGCTGCAGGACGAACAGCCCGCGTGGAGCACGGCACCGTGTGCGCCGGCCCGGCAGTGGCTGCCCGAGTTGCTCAACCAGCAGACCTCGGACCGCACCGCGCTGGTCTGGCAGGACGCTAGCCTGACCTTCGCCCAGTTGCACACCCAGGCCAACCGCCTGGCCCACTACCTGCGCGACAAAGGCGTCGGCCCCGACGTGTGCGTGGCCATCGCCGCCGAGCGTTCGCCGCAGCTGTTGATCGGCCTGCTGGCGATCATCAAGGCTGGCGGTGCCTATGTGCCGCTGGACCCGGACTACCCCGCCGACCGCCTGGCCTACATGCTCAAGGACAGCGGCGTACACCTGCTGCTGACCCAGACCCCATTGCTGGACCGCGTGCCGGCTGCGCCCGGCGTGTGCGTGATTGCCATGGACAGCCTGCACCTGGACAGCTGGCCGACCCAGCCACCGGGCCTGCACCTGGAGGGCGATAACCTCGCCTACGTGATCTACACCTCCGGCTCCACCGGCCAGCCCAAGGGCGTGGGCAATACCCATGCGGCCCTGGCCGAGCGCTTGCAGTGGATGCAGGCGACTTATCAACTCAATGACACCGATGTGCTGATGCAGAAGGCGCCGATCAGTTTCGACGTGTCGGTGTGGGAGTGCTTCTGGCCGCTGATCACCGGGTGCCGCCTGGTACTGGCCGGCCCTGGTGAGCATCGCGACCCGCATCGCATTGCGCAATTGGTGCAGGAGCACGGCGTAACCACGTTGCACTTTGTGCCGCCGCTGTTGCAGCTGTTTATCGATGAACCGCTGGCGGCCGAATGCACCAGCCTGCGTCGCCTGTTTTCCGGCGGCGAAGCCTTGCCCGCCGAGTTGCGCAACCGTGTGTTGGCACAGTTGCCGGCAGTGCAGTTGCACAACCGCTATGGCCCGACCGAGACCGCGATCAACGTCACCCACTGGCAGTGCACGGCCGCAGACGGCGAGCGCTCGCCGATTGGCCGGCCGCTGGGCAATGTGATCTGCCGCGTGCTGGACGAGCAGCTCAATCCGTTGCCGGCCGGTGTGCCGGGTGAGCTGTGCATCGGCGGCATCGGCCTGGCACGCGGGTATCTCGGACGCGCCGGGTTGACCGCTGAACGGTTTGTCGCCGATCCACTGGGCGAGGGCGGCACACGCTTGTATCGCACCGGTGACCGCGCGCGCTGGAGCGCCGACGGCGTGCTCGAATACCTGGGCCGCCTTGATCAGCAGGTCAAGCTGCGCGGCTTCCGTGTGGAGCCCGAAGAGATCGAAGCGCGCCTGCTGGCCCTGGACGGTATCGCCCAGGCCGTGGTGCTGGTGCGCGACGCGCAGTTGATCGGTTACTACACCGCCAGCACCGCGCTGGATGAACAGGACGTCAAGGCCGCGCTGGCCGCCGAACTGCCGGAGTACATGGTGCCCGCGCTGTTGATGCGCCTGGACGCCATGCCCCTGAGCCCCAGCGGCAAGCTCGACCGCCGTGCCTTGCCGGCACCGGTGTGGCAAACCCGCGAACATATCGAGCCCGAAACCGCGTTGCAGCAACAGATCGCGGCGATCTGGCGCGAGGTGCTCGGCGTGCCACGCCTGGGTCTGCGCGATGACTTTTTCGCCCTCGGCGGCCATTCGTTGCTGGCCACGCAAATCATCTCCCGGACCCGCCAGGCCTGCGACGTCGAGTTGCCGTTGCGCACGTTGTTCGAAGCCAGCGAGTTGGGCGCTTTTGCCGAGCAAGTGGCGCTGATCCAGGCCTCCGGCCAGCGCAACCAGCAGACGGCAATTGCCCAGGTCGACCGCAGCCAGAAGGTGCCGCTGTCCTATTCCCAGCAGCGCATGTGGTTCCTGTGGCAGATGGAACCGGACAGCCCGGCCTATAATGTCGGCGGCATGGCGCGCCTGCGTGGCGTGCTGGATGTGGGGCGATTCGAGGCGGCGTTGCAGGCCTTGGTCATGCGCCACGAAACCCTGCGCACGACCTTCCCGAGTGTCGATGGCGTGGCCTATCAGAAAGTCTCGGCGCAGACCGGCCTGCGCATGGACTGGCAGGATCTCTCGGCGCTGGACGCAACCGAGCGCCAGCAGCGCCTGCAGCAACGTGCCGATCAGGAGGCCCACACGCCGTTCAACCTGGAGACCGGGCCGTTGCTGCGCGCGTGCCTGGTCAAGGCGGGCGATCAGGAGCACTACCTGGTGCTGACCCTGCACCACATCGTCACCGAAGGCTGGGCCATGGACATCTTTGCCCGTGAACTCAGCGCCCTGTACGAAGCGTTTATCGATGAACGCCTGTCGCCGCTGCCGCCGTTGCCGGTGCAGTACCTGGACTACAGCGTGTGGCAACGCCAGTGGCTGGAAAGCGGCGAACGCCAGCGCCAACTGGACTACTGGACGGCGCAGCTGGGCAGCGAACACCCGCTGCTGGAACTGCCCGGTGATCGTCCGCGGCCACCGGTGCAAAGTCATCAGGGCGAGCTCTACCGCTTCGACCTGAGCGACGACTTGGCCGCCCGCGTGCGCGCGTTCAACGCCGAGCGCGGCCTGACGCTGTTCATGACCATGACCGCGACCCTGGCCGTGTTGCTCTACCGCTACAGCGGCCAGACCGACCTGCGCATCGGCGCCCCGGTGGCCAACCGGATTCGCCCGGAAAGCGAAGGCCTGATCGGTGCGTTCCTCAACACCCAGGTGCTGCGCTGCCAGCTCAATGGGCAGATGAATGTCGCTGAGCTGTTCGAGCAGGTGCGCCACACCGTGATCGAAGGCCAGTCCCACCAGGACCTGCCGTTCGATCATCTGGTCGAAGCCCTGCAACCGCCTCGCAGCGCGGCCTACAACCCGCTGTTCCAGGTGATGTGCAACGTGCAGCGCTGGGAGTTCCAGCAGAGCCGCCAACTCGCCGGCATGACTGTCGAGTACCTGGCCAACGATGCCCGCGCGACCAAGTTCGACCTCAACCTGGAAGTCACCGACCTCGACCATCGCCTGGGTTGCTGCCTGACCTACAGCACCGACCTGTTCGATGAACCGCGCATTGCGCGCATGGCCGAACATTGGCGCAACCTGCTTGAAGCCCTGATCGCAAATCCCGCGCAGCGCCTCAGCGAACTGCCGTTGCTGACCGCGGTTGAGCAACGAGCCTTGCAGGACAGCCTGGGCGTCGAGGCCGGTGAACATCGCCTCGACCAGTGCATTCATCAACTGTTCAGCCTACAGGCGGCCAAGCGTGCGGATGCCCCGGCGCTGACCTTTGCCGGCGTGACCCTCACCTATGCCGAACTCGACGCCCGCGCCAATCGCCTGGCCTGGATGCTGCGCGAGCGCGGCGTCGGCCCGCAGGTGCGGGTCGGCCTGGCGTTGCCGCGTTCGCTGGAAATGGTCATCGGCCTGCTGGCAATCCTCAAGGCGGGCGGCGCCTATGTGCCGCTCGACCCGGAATACCCGCTCGACCGCCTGCACTACATGATCGAAGACAGTGGCATCGGCCTGCTGCTCAGCGATGCGGCGATGTTCGCAGCGCTCGGCGAATTGCCGGCTACCGTGGCCTGCTGGTGCCTGGAAGATGACTTGCCGGTGCTGGCAAATTACCCGGCCGGCGAGCTGCCGTTCATTAGCCTGGCGCAGCACCAGGCGTACCTGATCTACACCTCCGGCTCCACCGGCAAGCCGAAAGGCGTGGTGGTCGCCCACGGTGAAATCGCCATGCACTGCCAGGCGGTGATCGAGCGCTTCGGCATGCGCCCGGATGACTGCGAGCTGCATTTCTATTCGATCAACTTCGACGCCGCCACCGAGCGCCTGCTGGTGCCGCTGCTCAGCGGCGCGCAGGTGGTGTTGCGTGCCCAGGGCCAGTGGGATGCGGAGGAAATCTGCGCGCTGATCCGCACCCATCGTATCAACATCCTCGGTTTCACCCCGAGTTATGGCAGCCAGTTGGCGCAATGGCTGGCGACCCAACACCAGACGCTGCCGGTGCGCATGTGCATCACCGGTGGCGAGGCCCTCACCGGCGAGCACCTGCAGCGCATCCGCGCAGCGTTCCAGCCCGACGTGTTTTTCAACGCCTATGGCCCGACCGAAACCGTGGTGATGCCGCTCGCCAGCCTGGCGCCGCAGCACGTGGAGGAGGGCGCGGCCAGCGTGCCGATCGGCAGCATTATCGGTGACCGCGTGGCCTACATTCTCGACGCCGACCTGGCGTTGGTGCCACAGGGTGCGACCGGCGAGTTGTACGTCGGCGGTGCCGGCCTGGCCCAGGGGTATCACGAGCGTCCAGGCATGACCGCCGAGCGGTTCGTCGCGGATCCGTTTGCGGCCAGCGGTGGGCGTCTGTATCGCACCGGCGACCTGGTTCGGCAACGCGCCGATGGCCTGGTGGAGTACCTCGGGCGCATCGACCATCAAGTGAAGATTCGTGGTTTCCGCATCGAGCTGGGCGAGATCGAAACCCGCCTGCTGGAACACGAAGCCGTGCGCGAAGCGGTGGTGCTGGCGCTGGATTCGCCGAGCGGCAAGCAACTGGTGGCGTACCTGGTCAGCGACGCCGACCAGGGCACCTTGCGTGACGCGCTGAAGGCGCACCTCAAGGCGCAGTTGCCGGACTACATGGTGCCCGCGCACCTGATCGTGCTGGACAGCATGCCGCTGACCGCCAATGGCAAACTCGACCGCCGCGCCTTGCCGCAACCCGACCCCGAGGCCAACCGCCAACAGTACGTGGCGCCGCGCAACGAGCTGGAACAGACCCTGGCCGCCATCTGGTGCGCGGTGTTGAACGTGCAACAGGTGGGCCTGGACGATAACTTCTTTGAACTGGGCGGCGACTCGATCCTGTCGATCCAGGTGGTCAGCCGCGCGCGGCAGGCCGGGATTCACTTCAGCCCGCGTGACCTGTTCCAGCACCAGACCGTGCAAACCCTGGCCGCCGTCGCCACGCGCTCCGAGCAGGTCATCGCCGAGCAGGGCGTGCTCACGGGGCCCTCGGGCCTGACACCGATCCAGCACTGGTTCTTCGATACGGACATTCCCAACCGGCAGCACTGGAACCAGGCCTTGCTGCTCAAACCGCTGCAACTGCTGGAACCCCATCGCCTTGAACAGGCGCTGCTGGCGGTGCTCGAACACCACGACGCCCTGCGCCTGAGTTTCACCCCGCGCGATGCGCAGTGGCACGCCGAACACCTGGCCGTGCCCGAAGGCGGCGTGCTGATGCAAGCGAAAGTGCGTGATATGGCGCAGTGCACCGCGCTGTTCACCGACACCCAACGCAGCCTCGATCTCGAACACGGGCCGCTGCTGCGGGCCTTGTTGGTGGATGGCCCGCAAGGCCAGCAACGCCTTTTGCTCGCGATCCATCACTTGGTGGTGGACGGCGTGTCGTGGCGCGTATTGCTGGAGGATTTGCAGACCGTTTACCGGCAACTGAGCGACGGCCAATCCGTCAACCTGCCGGCCAAGACCAGTGCCTTGCGTGACTGGGCCGCGCGCCTGCAGGCGTATGCCGGCAGCGAGTCGCTGCGCGAAGAGTTGCGCGTGTGGCAGGACCAGTTGGCGGGCCCAGCGGTGGCGTTGCCGGTCGCTCGCCCGCAAGGGTCGCTGCGCCACCGCGATGCCGACACCGTCAGCGTGCGCCTGGATGCCGAACACACCCGCCAATTGCTGCAACAAGCGCCGAGCGCCTACCGCACCCAGGTCAACGACCTGCTGCTGACGGCCCTGGCCCGCGTGGTGTGCCGCTGGAGTGGCCACGCTTCGGCGCTGATCCAACTCGAAGGGCATGGTCGCGAAGCGCTGTTCGACGACATCGACCTGACCCGCAGCGTCGGCTGGTTCACCAGTGCCTATCCATTGCGCCTGACCCCACAAGCCGGGCAGGGCGACTCGATCAAGGCGATCAAGGAGCAACTGCGCGGCGTGCCGCACAAGGGCCTCGGCTATGGCGTGCTGCGCTACCTGGCGGATGATCTGTGCAAGCGCAGCATGGCCGCGTTGCCGAGTGCCGCGATCACCTTCAACTACCTCGGCCAGTTCGACCAGAGCTTCGGCGCCGATGCGCTGTTCCATCCGCTGGACGAGTCCGCCGGCCTGGCCCATGACCCGGACGCGCCGCTGCCCAATGAGCTGAGCGTGGACAGCCAGGTCTACGGCGGTGAACTGGTGCTGCGCTGGACCTTCAGCCGTGAACGCCACGACCCGCAGACCCTCCAGGCGCTGGCTGATGCCTACCTGGCCGAACTGCAAGGCCTGGTTGCGCATTGCCTTGAGGACTGCGTGGGCGGGCTGACCCCGTCCGATTTCCCGCTGGCCCACCTGACCCAGTCGCAACTGGATGCGTTGCCCGTGCCGGCCAGTGCCATCGAAGACGTCTACCCGCTGACCCCGATGCAGGAGGGCCTGCTGCTGCACACGCTGCTGGAACCGGGCACCGGCCTCTACTACATGCAGGACCGCTACCGCATCAACAGCGCGCTCGACCCCGAGCGTTTCGCCCAGGCCTGGCAGGCGGTGATTGCCCGTCACGAAGCGTTGCGCGCGTCATTCTGCTGGAATGTCGGCGAAGACATGCTGCAAGTGATCCACAAACCCGGCAGCACGCCGATCGAGTATCTGGACTGGAGCACCGACCCGGAGAGCGAGCAGGAGCCGCGTCTGCAGGCGTTGCTCAAGCAGGAGCGCGAAGCCGGTTTCGATCTGCTCAACCAGGCGCCGTTCCACCTGCGCCTGATCCGTGTCGGCGAAGCGCGCTACTGGTTCATGATGAGCAACCACCACATCCTCATCGATGCCTGGTGTCGTTCGCTGCTGATGAATGACTTCTTTGAGCTCTACACGGCCCTCGGCGAAGGCCGCGAGGCGCAACTGGCTACGCCGCCGCGTTATCGCGACTACATCGCCTGGCTGCAACGCCAGAACCTGAACGCAGCGCGCCAGTGGTGGCAGCAGAACCTGCAGGGGTTCGAGCGCACCACGCCGATCCCGAGCGATCGGCCGTTCCTGCGTGAACATGCCGGTCACAGTGGCGGCATGGTGGTGGGCGACTGCTACACCCGCCTCGATGCCCGCGACGGCGCGCAGTTGCGCGAATTGGCCCAGGCCCATCAGCTCACCGTCAACACCTTCGCACAGGCAGCCTGGGCGTTGGTGCTGCGGCGCCTGAGCGGCGACCGCGACGTGCTGTTCGGCGTCACCGTGGCCGGGCGCCCCGTGGAAATGCCCGAGATGCAACGCACCGTCGGCCTGTTTATCAACAGCATCGCGCTGCGTGTGAAGCTGCCCGAGGACGGCCAGCGTTGCAGCGTGCGCGAGTGGTTGAACGGCCTGCTCGACAGCAATATGCAGCTGCGCGAGTACGAATACCTGCCGCTGGTGACTATTCAGGAACACAGCGAACTGCCCAAGGGCCAACCGCTGTTCGACAGCCTGTTCGTGTTCGAAAACGCTCCGGTGGAAGTCTCGGTGCTGGACCGTGCACAAAGCTTGAATGCCACCTCGGACTCCGGCCGCACCCACACCAACTTTCCGCTGACGGCGGTGTGTTATCCGGGGGATGACCTTGGTTTGCACCTGTCCTACGACCAGCGTTATTTCGATGAAACCACCGTGCAGGGCATGCTTGGCGAATTCAAGCGCCTGCTGCTGGCGCTGGTGCAGGGCTTCCATGGCGACATGGCCGACCTGCCGCTGATCGGCGAGCAGGAGCGCGAGTTCCTGGTAGACGGCTGCAACCAGAGCGAACACGCCTATCCACTGGAGAGCAGCTACATCGAGTTGTTCGAGGCGCAGGTGGCCGCGCATCCGCAGCGGATTGCCGCCAGCTGCCTCGACCAGCAGTGGACCTATGACGAGTTGAACCGGCGCAGTAACGGCCTCGGCCACGCGTTGATCGCGGCGGGTGTGGGCCTGGATCAACCGGTGGCGTTGCTGGCTGAGCGCAACCTGGACCTGCTGGGCATGATCATCGGCAGCTTCAAGGCCGGCGCCGGTTACCTGCCGCTGGACCCGGGGCTGCCCAGCCAGCGCCTGAGCCGCATCATCGACCTGAGCCGCACGCCGTTGCTGGTGTGCACCGAGGCGTGCCGCGAGCAGGCCATCGAACTGCTGCAGGGCTTTGATTGCCAACTGCTGGTGTGGGAAGAAGTGCCTGGCCGTGGTGCCAATCCCGGTATCTACAGCGCAGCGGACAACCTCGCCTACGTGATCTACACCTCGGGCTCCACCGGCCTGCCCAAAGGCGTGATGGTCGAACAGCGCGGCATGCTCAACAACCAGTTGAGCAAGGTGCCGTACCTGGACCTCGGGCCGGCGGATGTGATCGCCCAGACTGCCTCGCAAAGTTTCGATATTTCCGTGTGGCAGTTCCTTGCCGCGCCGCTGTTCGGCGCGCGGGTGGACATCGTGCCGAACACCATTGCCCACGATCCGCAAGGCTTGCTGGCGCATGTACAGGCCCAGGGCATTACCGTGCTGGAAAGCGTGCCGTCGCTGATCCAGGGCATGCTGGCCCAGGAGCGCATGAGCCTGGACGGCCTGCGCTGGATGCTGCCGACCGGCGAAGCGATGCCGCCGGAACTCGCGCACCAGTGGCTGCAGCGATACCCGCAGATTGGCCTGGTGAACGCCTACGGGCCGGCGGAGTGCTCGGACGATGTGGCGTTCTTCCGCGTCGATGTGGCGTCGACCCGTGGCACTTACCTGCCGATCGGTACACCGACCGACAACAACCGCCTGTACCTGCTCGATGGCGCGCTGGAGTTGGTGCCGCGAGGTGCAGTCGGCGAGCTGTGCGTGGCCGGTACCGGTGTGGGCCGCGGTTATGTCAGCGATCCGCTGCGCACCGCCCAGGTGTTTGTGCCGAACCCGTTCGGCGCGCCGGGCGAGCGCCTGTACCGCACTGGCGACCTCGCGCGTCGGCGCAGTGATGGCGTGCTGGAATACGTCGGGCGTATCGACCATCAGGTGAAGATTCGCGGTTACCGCATCGAACTGGGTGAAATCGAAGCGCGCCTGCACGAGCAGCCGTACGTGCGTGATGCCGCCGTGGGCGTGCAGGAAGGCGTCAACGGCAAGCATCTGGTCGGCTACCTGGTGGCGGCCGATGAAGCGCTGAGTTCAAGCGAACGCCTGGACCGCATCAAGCAACGCCTGCGCGCCGAACTGCCGGAATACATGGTGCCGTTGCACTGGTTATGGCTCGAGCGCCTGCCGCTCAACGCCAACGGCAAGCTCGACCGCAAGGCCCTGCCGGCACTCGAAATCGGCCAGTTGCACAGCCAGGACTACCTGGCGCCACGCAACGCACTGGAGACCACCCTGGCCGCCATCTGGGCCGAGGTACTGAAAGTCGAGCGGGTGGGCGTGCAGGACAACTTCTTCGAGCTGGGCGGACACTCGTTGCTGGCCACGCAGATTGCCTCGCGCGTGCAGAAGTCCCTGCAACGCGATGTACCGCTGCGAGCCATGTTCGAGTGCAGCACGGTAGCGGAGCTGGCCGAGTACATTGATGGGCTGGCGGCGAACGAGATCAGCGCGGAGAAAGTGGATCGGTTGAGTGATTTGATGGCGGAGCTGGAGGGGCTTTGATCGTTGTGGTCTGCCAGGGCCTCAGCGCCGGCAAGCCGGCTCCTACGGGAGTTGGCTTGCCGGCGATGAGGTCAGGCCAGGCGTTGCTTACTTTGGCCCCAGAATCTTCACCAACTTCTCCGGCGACGGCGCCCCTTGCTGTTGCTGCAATTGGCCCTTGTCATCCAGGTAGAAAATCGCCGGCGTTGCCGACAGTTCCAGCTCATCCATCAACTTCATGTTGGCGTCGAGCTTGGCTTCGATAGTCGCCGGGATCTTGGCCAGCGCCTGCAACTTGCTGGCTTTGCCGGCGGCTTCGTGTTCTTCCAGGGCTTTTTGCGGGTCCTTGGCGGCGAACAGTGCGGCGGATTTGCCTGGGCTGTCTTCGCGGATGATGCCGACCATGATGTGGCGCAACTGCACCTTGCCGGCTTTCACCCATGGCCGCGCCTGTTCCCAGAACATGTTGCAGTACGGACAGTTGGGGTCGCTGAACAGGTAGACGGTGCGCGGCGCGTTTTTGTCGCCGTCCTGGATCCAGCTGCTGTTTTCCATCTTGGCCCAGACTGCCTTGGCCATCGGCGCGTATACCAGTTTTTCCAGGGGCGCGCTGCTCAGGTCATTGCCTTGGGCGTCGTACAGGTTGCCGGCGATTACGCTCTTGCCGTCGGCGGTCAGGTACAGCGCCATGCCGCGATTCTGGTATTGCGCGGCGTAGCCGGTGAGGCCACTGGGCGCATCGAACTTGCCGAGGATCTTGGCGCCCTTGGCCTCGATCTGCTTGATCGGTGCCGGCCAGTCTTCGGCCTGGGCCAGGGTGGCTGTCGCGCTGAGTGACAGGAAGGTCAGCGGCAGCAGGGTCAGCAGGTGGCGGAGGCGGGGCATGTCGGTTTCCTTATGGCGGCAGGTTCGGTGTCGAAGGGTTCCATGGCACGGGCCAGGCTGGCCTGGGACAACTCGCCCAGGTGGCTGTTGATCAGGCGTCCGTCAGCCCGGTAGAACAACGTGGTCGGCAGTGCCATGGAGCCCACGGCCTGGCCGAGGCGGCCGCTGGCGTCGAAGAGTACGTTGTCGAGGGTCAGGCCCTGGGTAGCGAGGAAGGTGCTGACGCTCTGCATGCTTTCAGCCTGGTTGACGAACAGGAAGGTCACGTCCGGGCGTTGGTGTTGCGCGCGTTCCAGCACCGGCATTTCCCGCCGGCACGGTGGGCACCAGGTGGCCCACAGGTTGATCACCAGCGGGCCGCCCTTGTAGTCGGCCAGTTGCACCACCTCGCCATTGGCATTGCGCAGGGTGATGTCCGGCAGTTGCGTGCCTTTGTCGTACAGGCTCAGGGACAGGGTGGCCATGCCCCAGAACAGCAGGCCGGTGATCACCCCGGCGCTCAGCGGCTTGCGCAGGGCCGGGCGACGCCAGCCGTAGGCCAGTGCGCCGAGCACCAGTGCGACCACGCCAGGCCAGGCGAGGAAACCGCCGTCGCGCAGGTCGACCATCTGCAGCCAGTCGTTGCTGTAGTCACTCCAGTACATCAGCACAAAGCTGATGCGGGCCACCAGCATGCCCAGCAGGAACAGGCTGAACAGCACCGATTCCGGGTTTTCACCGCCACGCTTGGCCACGCGCCAACCCACCAGGGTGGCGAGAATCAGCGCGCCGATCAACAGGATGTGATTCAGGGCGATGGCGAAGGTGCCGATGGTCAGGGTCAGCATCAGAGGGCGTCCCGGGTCTGGGTCCAGCGTTGCAGGAAAGTGGCGGCGTCCACTTCGCCAGTGATGCGTTGGGCACGGCGCTCCTCACCATCGGGGCCGATCCAGACAAAGCTCGGCGGCCCCGGCACTTTGTAGCGGCCGAGCAACGCGCGGCTGGCGGCGTTGTCGGCGGTGACGTCCAGGCGCAGCAGGCGGACATCCTTAAGGGCGGCCATGACCTCGGGTTTGCCGAACACCTGTTTTTCCATGACTTTGCACGACACGCACCAGTCGGCGTAGTAGTCCACCAGCACCCATTGGCCCTGGGCCTTGGCGCTGTCGAGCTGGCTTTGCAGCACGGCTGGATCGTTGATGGTCATGAAGGCGTCGTGGGCGTCCGTTGCGGTGGCGACTCGCGAACCGCTGTAGACCTTCAATGGCTGGAACAGGTCATCGCTGCCACCGGCTGCGCCCACCACCAGCACCGCGCCCCACAGGCCGAGCACCAGCGAACCGGCACCGAACACCTTGGCAGCCAGGCCGTACTCGCGGGCCAGGGTCCAGCCGCAGTAAGCCATCACCAAGGCCAGTGCGCCCCACAGGCCGATCCACAGGCTGTCGTCGACCACCGGGCGAATCATCAGCACCGCGGTGCCCAGGAACAGGAAGCCGAAGACGCCCTTGAGCACGTTCATCCAGGTGCCCGGCTTGGGCAGGAAGCGGTTGCCCACGGTCACCAGCAGCAACAGCGGAATGCCGATGCCGATGCCCATGGCGAACAGGATCAAGCCCCCGTGCACGGCATTGCCGCTCTGGGCGATGTACAGCAGGGCGCCGGCCAGGGGCGCAGTCATGCAGGGCCCCACCAACAGGCCCGACAGCGCGCCGAGAACCCCGGCGCCCAGCAGGCTGCCACCGCTTTGCTGGCGGCTGACGTTGTCGAGGCGGTCACGCAGGAAGGCCGGCAGTTGCAGTTCGAAGAAGCCGAACATCGGCAGCGCGAGGATCACGAACAGCGCGGCGAAACTGCCGAGGATCCACGGTGTTTGCAGCAGTGCGGCAAGGTTGGCGCCGAGCAGGGCGGCCAACACGCCGAGCGCGGCATACACCAGGGCCATGCACACCACATAGCTGCTGGCCAGGGCAAAGCCGCGACGCGGGCTGGCGCCACTGCCCACCACCAGGCCGGCGAGGATCGGCAGCATCGGTAACGAACAGGGGGCAAACGCGAGCAGCAGCCCGAGGCCAAAGAACACCAGCAGGCTCCAACCGAGGCTGCGTTGCTGCAGGCCGCTGGCCAGGCTCTGGTCCTGCGCCTCGGCGGTAGCGGCAACGGCGGGGTTGCCGCCCAGGTCTACAGTGATCGATTGCGGTGGGTAGCACAGGCCGGCATCGGCGCAGCCTTGCCAGCCGAGCTTGACCTGGCCGGTGGCGCCGGCGGGGATCTTCACTTCCAGGCCCTGGCGATACACCTCCTGCTCGCCGAAGAACTCATCGCTATGGGCCTCGCCCTGCGGCAGCACTGGCTGTTCGGCCAGGCCATCGAATTTCATGCGCTGCTTGTACAGGTAGTACCCGTCGGCAATCTGCCAGTAAAGCTGGGTCTCACCGGATTCCAGGCGCTCGGAGGTAAAGGTGAACGCTTTGCCCACCGGCAGGAAGTCGGGTTTGGTCTCGAACGGGTTGCCCGGCGCGGCCTGGGCGAATCCCGCGAACAACACCAGCAGAAAGGTAAACAGATGCCGCATGGTCAAGCCTTAGTTCGATGCAAGTAGGCACACAATGTGTGGCGTTGATTAACCGATGATTAACCGGGCGCTATTCTAAAGTGAAGGGGATGACTGAGCGCGCCTCTTTTCACGGCATAATCGGCGCTTAATCCGCGACACCTTTAATCCTCCCCATCTTTCATGAAGGGTTCACCATGCACGTACTGGTCTGTGAAGACGACAAGCTGATCGCCAGCGGCATCGTCGCCGGCCTTGGCGCCCAGGGCTTTACCGTCGAGCACGTGGCCACGGCGGCGGCGGCGCGGGCGATGCTCAAGGCGGCCACGTTCGACATCATGGTGCTCGACCTCGGCCTGCCCGACGAAGATGGCCTCAAGCTGTTGCAGCAGCAGCGCAGCCAGGGCCTCGAAATCCCGGTGCTGATCCTCACCGCGCGAGATTCGGTGACCAATCGTGTCGACGGCCTGCAAGCCGGGGCCGACGACTATTTGCTCAAGCCATTCGACCTGCGTGAACTCGCCGCCCGCCTGCAGACCCTGCTGCGGCGCGTGGCGGGGCGCAGCGTCAACCTGATCGAGCACGGCCGCCTGGCCTATGACCCCAGCAGCCGCGAGACCTTCCTCGGCGGCCAGCCGGTCGACCTGTCGCGCCGCGAGCAGGCGCTGCTGCAGGCCCTGCTGCATAACAAGGGCCGGGTGCTGTCCAGCGAACAGCTCAAGGACAGCGTCTACGGCTTCAACGACGAACTGGAAAGCAACGCCCTCAACGTGCATATCCACCACCTGCGGCGCAAATTGGGCAATGGCATCGTCGAAACCGTGCGTGGCCTGGGCTACCGCCTCGGGCCGGCGGACGGGGGAGAGGACGTGTCGTGAAAAGCCTGCGCCTGCGCCTGACCTTCAAGTTGGGCGCCGCTTTTGTGCTTATCTGGGCCCTGGCAGCGGCCTGGATGCTCAACGACCTGCGCAACCAGATGATGTTTTCCCTCGACCAGCGCCTGGTGGCGTCCGCGCGCATGGTAGCGGGGCTGACCGAGCAAATGCCGGGGCTGGCGAGTGTCAGCGGCGGCGCGCATTTCAGCGCCGAACAACTGCATGTGCCGGGCGGCATGGCCTGCCAGGTCAGCTCCCTGCGCGGCGAAATCCTCGCGCGCAGCCATACCACCCCGGAAGAGGGCCTGGAGTCGCGCAAGAGCGGCTTCCGCGACCAGGTGGTTGACGGTGTGGGCTGGCGCAGTTTTACCCTGTCGCGTGGCGACCTGCTGATCACCACCGCCGACCGCCAGGTGGAGCGCGAGGCGCTGAACCTGTCGATCCTGCTGGCCGCTTCGGTGCCGGTCGGCGTGGCGATGCTGGGTTGCCTGTGCCTGTTGTGGCTAGGCATCGGCCAGAGCCTGTTGCCGCTCAATCGCATGCGTGACGCGCTGATGCGCCGCAGCGCCGATTCCCTCGAGCCGCTGCAGATTCACCCGTTGCCCAGCGAGCTCAAGCCGCTGCTCGATACGCAGAACCAACTGCTGCAGCGCATCGCCAAGACCATCGAGCGCGAACGCCGCCTGACCGGCGATGCGGCCCACGAGTTGCGTAGCCCACTGACCGCGATCAAGACCCACCTGCAAGTCGCGCGCATGACCGAGGGCGCGGCGCGCGACCAGTCGCTGGCCCACGCCGAGGAAGGCGCCGACCGCCTGCACCGGACCCTGGAGCAATTGCTGCTACTGGCGCGGGTAGAGGGCAGCCTGTCATTCGACGACGGCTTGCAGTCCAGCGCCGAGGAAGTCGCGCGGCTGGCGATCGAGGATGCGAACGCCGGCGACAACCAGCGCATCGACCTGGTCCTGGCAGACACCCTCACCAGCGCTCCGGTGGAAATGCCGGTGGGCCTGGCCGTCGCGGCCCTGCGCAACCTGCTGGACAACGCCTTGCGCCACACCCCGGCCGACACCCGGGTAGAGCTGAATGTGTTCAACGCTGGCGATCAGGTGGTGTTCCGCGTGCGTGACCACGGCACGCAGATTTCCGCCGAGGACCTGCAGTACCTTACCCAACGCTTCTGGCGCAATGGCAACAGCGAAGGCTGTGGCCTGGGCCTGGCGATCGTGCAGGCCATCGTGCAGCGGTGTTCCTGCTCATTGACATTCGACAGCCAGGCCGATGGCCTGCGCGTCGACCTGGGCATGCCGTTGCGACGCTGATCCGTTTTCTCATGTGCCAAATAGTTACCGCCCTGCTGAAGATCAACCCTTCAGGATGGCGGTAATTTTTTTGCGCTTGAACGGGCCGAAAGACTCGGCCTGTACTGAAAAGGACAGTTCTTATGTTGGTCATCGATACCAGTTTCCCTGCCCGGGACTTCAACGAACGCAGCGGCGAGCCCGTGCGTCAGGTGGTCCTGCACTACACCGCGGCGCCTTTCGCCTCGTCCTTGCGGACCCTGACGCAGAACGGGGTCAGCGCTCACTATCTGCTGCCCGACCCCGATGAGCCCGGCTACCGCGCCGCCGGGTATGAAGAGTTGCGCGTCTTTCGCCTGGTGGGCGAGGACCTGCGTGCGTGGCATGCCGGGGCCAGCCATTGGGGCGGGCGTGACAACCTCAACAGCCGGGCGATCGGCATCGAGATCGTCAATCTGGCGCGCGACGATGGCGGGGTGTTTACCTTTCCCGCGTACAGCCAGGCGCAGGTGGAGGTGCTCATCGCCCTGATGCGCGACATCCTGGGGCGCCATCCGCAGATCGGCCCGGCCGACGTGCTGGGGCACTCGGACGTGGCCTACTGGCGCAAGAGTGACCCGGGGCCGCGCCTGCCGTGGCGCACGTTGTTCGAGGCGGGAGTGGGCGCGTGGTTTGACGAGTCGACGCGGGCCATGTACCAGCGCCGGTTTCGCCTGGGGTTGCCGCCTGAAGTGGAGGTGGAGCGGGCGTTCCAGCGCTATGGCTATAAACCGGCGCAGAATCGCCAGATGTTCGAGTGGCGCACGCGCGCCTTCCAGATGCACTTTCGCCCGCGGGATTACGGCGGGTGCCTGGATGCGGAGACCTGCGCGATTTTGTATGCGCTGAACGAAAAATACCTCGGGTTGTGACGCCGGGCGCGAGGCTCATCCATCCGTTAACCGTCACTGTCCCCTAAATCCTCTTCTCGCTGGTGCGTTTCCAGAACAGGAAATCCGTGCGCATGCCCTTGGGCCAGACGCCAACGGATCGGCAGTTTGGTCACCATCATCAGCGTATTGAGGGATCGAGAGATGTCAGTCGCTATCAGCCGTATCGAAGATGCCCCGGTGCAAGCCAGCCCGGCGCCCGCGGAAACGCTCTACCAGTTCGACGAAACCCCGCTGCTGGCTCGACAGCGCCAGCAGGAATCCAACGCGCGCAGTTACCCGCGGCGCATTCCCCTGGCGCTCAAGCGCGCCAAGGGTATCTACGTGGAAGACGTGGAAGGCCGCAGCTTCATCGACTGCCTGGCCGGCGCCGGCACCCTGGCGCTGGGGCATAACCACCCGGTGGTGATCGAAGCCATCCAGCAGGTGCTCAGTGACGAACTGCCCCTGCACACCCTGGACCTGACCACGCCGGTCAAGGACCAGTTCGTGCAGGACCTGTTCGGCCTGTTGCCGACCGCGCTGGCGCGCGAAGCCAAGATCCAGTTCTGCGGCCCGACCGGCACCGACGCGGTGGAAGCCGCGTTGAAGCTGGTGCGCACCGCCACCGGGCGCAGCACGGTGTTGTCGTTCCAGGGCGGCTACCACGGCATGAGCCAGGGCGCGTTGAGCCTGATGGGCAGCCTGGGGCCGAAGAAACCCTTGGGCGCCTTGCTCGGCAATGGCGTGCAATTCCTGCCGTACCCCTACGACTACCGTTGCCCGTTCGGGCTCGGCGGCACCGAGGGTGTGCGGGTCAACCTGCATTACCTGGAGAACCTGCTCAATGACCCGGAAGCCGGGGTGTTGCTGCCGGCGGCGGTGATCGTCGAGGTGGTGCAGGGCGAGGGCGGCGTGATCCCGGCCGATCTCGACTGGCTGCGCGGTTTGCGGCGGATCACCGAGCAGGCCGGCGTGGCGTTGATCGTGGATGAAATCCAGAGCGGTTTTGGCCGTACCGGCAAGATGTTTGCCTTTGAACACGCCGGCATCATTCCCGACGTGGTGGTGATGTCCAAGGCCATCGGCGGCAGCCTGCCGTTGGCGGTGGTGGTGTATCGCGACTGGCTCGACACCTGGTTGCCGGGTGCGCATGCCGGGACCTTCCGTGGCAATCAGATGGCCATGGCGGCGGGCTCGGCGGTGATGCGCTACCTCAAGGAACACGACCTGGCTGGCCACGCGGCCGCCATGGGCGAACGCCTCGGTGAACACCTGAGAATCCTGCAGCGTGAATTCCCGCACCTTGGCGACATTCGCGGGCGTGGGTTGATGCTCGGCGTGGAATTGGTCGACCCCGAGGGCACCCTGGATATCCAGGGCCATCCACCGGTGCATCGCCAATTGGCGCCGCTGGTGCAGCGTGAATGCCTCAAGCGCGGCCTGATCCTGGAACTCGGCGGCCGGCATGGCAGCGTGGTGCGCTTCCTGCCGCCGCTGGTGATCACCGCCGCCGAAGTCGACCGAGTGGCCGAGATCTTCGGGCGCGCCCTGGCCGCAGCGGTGGCCAGCCTCTAATTTTTTTACGCTTTGGTACGTTTCTACAGATATCAGCGCTGCGCGTGGTGCGCAGCCAGCCTTTGAGCGATGGAGAACAGCAATGACCTCAGTATTTGACCGCGACGACATCCTGTTTCAGGTAGTGGTCAACCATGAAGAACAGTATTCCATCTGGCCCGACTACAAGGCGGTGCCAGAAGGCTGGCGCACCGTGGGCAAGAGCGGCCTGAAGAAAGAATGCCTGGCCTACATCGAAGAAACCTGGACCGACATGCGTCCGTTGAGCCTGCGCCAGAAGATGGACGGCGCCGCGCTGTCCTGAGCCAGCGCTGCAGCAGGCTCGGTTGGTGTGATATGCGGGCCTGTTGTAGCCTCAAAGCTTGTTGGGGTGAGCAGGGCTATTGTGGTGAGCAGGCCTTTTTGTGGTGAGCGGGCTTGCCCCGCGTTGGGCTGCGAAGCAGCCCCAAAACCAGCCGCTGATGTTTACCTGATGCACTGAGTGTTTTCTTGAGAGGGGGCCGCTACGCAGCCCAACGCGGGTGTAAGCCCGCTCACCACAACAGCCCCGTTCAACCCAACAAGACCTCAGGCCACCACAGTCCCTTCCCACTCACGCGTTCTTCTCTTTCTCCAACCCGCCCGACGCCCCCGTCACCACCTGCACGCTCAAGCGCGGGGTGGCCAGGTCCAGGCCGGCTTCGTCCAGGTGGCGTTTGAGCGACAAGTTGAACGCCCGCGACACTTCCCATTGCTTGATCGGTGCCGTCTTGAACCGCGCGCGCAGGATCGCGCTGCCGGATTCGAAGCTTTCCACCCCCTGGATCTCCAGCGGCGACCAGATATTGCGGCGTTGCAGCGGGTCGTTGCGCATCTTCTGGCCAACATCGCGCATCAGCTTGATCGCGTCGTCGATTTCCATGTTGTAGGGGATCGCCACGCGGAAGATCGCGTAGCCGAACTCCCGCGAGTAGTTCTTGATGCTCTTGATCTCGCTGAACGGGATGGTGTGCACGATGCCGTCGATATCGCGCAGGCGCACGGTACGGATGGTCAAGCCTTCGACCGTGCCGAGGTGGCCGCCGACATCCACGTAGTCATCGATGGCCAGGGAGTCTTCGATGATGATGAACAGGCCGGTGATCAAGTCCGCCACCAGCGACTGTGCACCGAAACCGATGGCCAGGCCGATCACACCGGCACCGGCCAGCAGGGGCGTGACGTTCATGCCCATGTTCGCCAGCGCGACGATGGCCGCGATGATGAAGATGGTCACGAACAGCACGTTGCGGATCAGCGGCATCATCGTCTGCGCGCGGGCATTCGCCAGGCCTTTGCGCGAGCGGGTGAGGGCGTGGTGGATCGCGGTGTCGCTGAGGATCCAGATCAGCCAGGCAAACAGCAGCGTGCCGCCCAGGCCGAACAGCTTGACGCTGATTTCATGGCCGTCGCCTTCGGTAAAGCGGATCAGCGACAGGCCCCAGACCCGCAGGCCCAGCTCGATAAACACTAGCCACACCACCAGGTGAGCCAGGGTGTAGACGAAGCTTTTCAGGCGCTCGGAGTACAGCGCATGGCGCTTGTGCCCACGTTGCGGCTTGAGGGCGTGGCGGCGGACCAGGCCGTTGATCACCATGCACAACACCAGCAGCACCGTGCACAACAGTGACTGACGCAGGGCGGTGCTGGTGTCGCCGGCGGACACGAAGGTGGCGAACAGCGAGATACCCACCAGCAGCAAGGCCGGGATGTACCAGAACGAACCGATGATTTCGATGGTGTCGCTGAGGGCGCGGCGCGTGAGGCGGCGGGACAGCGGCTGGTTGCGGATCAGGTGGGCGATCGGACGACGAAAGCGCAGGATGAACACGCCGGTGGACAGCGCGGCCATCACATTCGCCACGGTCGCGGCAGTGTGCGCCAGGTGCTGTCCCAGGGCCTGCATCATCCGTGGGTCGCTCAGCGCCTCGCCGAAGGCCGCAAAGCTGCCGATCAGCCACAGCGGACGAAACGCCTGGTGGCGCAGGATATACAGCGCGCGGTGACGGTGGGGGCCGTCCAGCACCGAAAACGCGATGACGCAGATCGCCGAGAAACACGTGCCGACCACCAGCGCGTAGGCCAGCACCATCGCCAGGGATTTACCCAGGGAAGAGGGCAGCGCGTAGCTCAGGTACACGGTGATCACCAGCGCGATCAGCCACGGCCCCAGTTTTCGCAGGGCAAAGCGCAGCATGTCCCAGGTGCGCGGGTGTTGCGGCAGTTCCTCGGGCAGGCCGAAGCGCTCACGCACGCGGTGGCTCAGCCAGATCAGCGCGGCTGCGAGCAGGCTCCACACCGCCAGGATCAAGGCAAAGCCGAAAATGATCGGCAGCCATTCGCTGGCCGGCAGCATCAGCGCGCCGAGTTCATCCTTGGCCAGGTCGACTTCATTGGACCAGCGTCCCAGCGGGCTGTCGGCACCGGAGAACTGTTGCTCGAGGCCTGACAGCGTACTGCCGATCAACCCGAGCACGCCTTGTTCGGCGGCCGGCTGGGCCTTTTGCGTGGCTTCGCGCAGTTTCTTCAGGTCGCTCAGCAACTGGGTGCGTTGCTGGTCGTTTTCCAGGGTCTTGATCACCTCGTCCAGGGACTGGCCGAGCGGCACTTCGGCCTGGGGTTGGGTCTTGTTGGTGCTGCCCAGCAGGCCGGGCAGGCTCACGGCCTGGGCAGGCGCGAGCGGCAGCAGCGTGAGCAGAGCGATCAGGAGGTAACAGGGCAGGGCGAACAGACGGGAAAGCACGAGGCGGTCAACCTTGGAAACGACGAATTGACCGAGTGTACGAGGCCGCTATGCCCAATGCGAGTGCATTTGTCATTCGGCCAGTTTGGCGAGGATCTTGTACACCACGGTGCCCAGGATCAGCAGCATGCCCACCCACATGCCGAACACCCCGGCAGGTTTGTCACGAAAGTTGAAGCCGACCGCGAGCATGATCATGCCGATCACAATAGGGATAAGCATGGCGTGGAAGGAGGACATGGAGATCATCGGGCGACGGCCTTGTCAGAGTGGGAATTCTGACAAGTCTAGGCCGGATTGCAGAAAATGCAGGTGATACAGATCAGGTGTGCGTAGAAATGAATGTGGGAGCGGGCTTGCTCGCGAAGGCTATACATCAGTCAGCCGATTCAGTGGCTGACACACCGCCTTCGCGAGCAAGCCCGCTCCCACAGTTCTGACCGCAGTCAGTTGCCGAGATCAGGGCAGGTCGCGGCTCGCGTAGAACGCGCCGAGTACCTTCACCAGATGCGCCAGGTCATGGCTGCCGCACAGTTCACGGATGGAGTGCATGGCAAACGTCGGCAGGCCGATGTCCACGGTGCGCACGCCCAGGTGGCTGGCAGTGATCGGGCCGATGGTGGAGCCGCAGCCCATGTCGCTGCGCACCACAAAGCTTTGCACCGGTACTTCCTGGGCCATGCACAGGTGGCGGAAGAACCCGGCGGTTTCGCTGTTGGTGGCGTAGCGCTGGTTGCTGTTGACCTTGATCACCGGGCCGGCGTTGAGCTTGGGGCCGTGGTTGGCGTCGTGCTTTTCGGCGTAGTTGGGGTGGACGCCGTGAGCATTGTCCGCAGACACCAACAGCGATTTCTGAATGGTGCGTACGAATTCATCACCTTCCGGCAACAAGCGCCGCAGGGTCTGTTCGAGCATCGGGCCATCGGCGCCGCAGGCCGAGCAGGAACCGACTTCTTCGTGGTCGTTGCACACCAGCACGCAGGTTTCATCGGTCTCGCTGGTGAGCAAGGCTTGCAGGCCGGCGTAGCACGACAACAGGTTGTCCAGGCGTGCGCCGGCGATGAAGTCGCCATTCAGGCCGATCACGGCGGCGCTCTGGGTGTCGTAGAAGCTCAGCTCGTAGTCGAGCACCACGTCGGCGTTCAGCCCATGTTCGCGGGCCAGTTGCTCGGTGAGCACGGCGCGGAAGTCCACGCGCTCATCGCCGGCAAATTGGGCGAGGATCGGTGGCAACTCGGTCTGCGCATTGATCGCCCAGCCCTGGTTGGCTTCACGGTTCAGGTGAATGGCCAGGTTGGGAATGATGGCGATGGGGAGCTTGAAGTCGATCAGCTGGCTTTCGACCTTGCCGTCACGGCGGAAGGTGACACGGCCCGCGAGGGACAGGTCACGGTCGAACCACGGCGCCAGCAGCGCGCCGCCGTAGACTTCGACGCCCAACTGCCAGAAACCCTGGCGCTGCAGTTCCGGCTGCGGCTTGACGCGCAGGCACGGGCTGTCGGTGTGGGCGCCGACCAGGCGGATGCCGCCCAGCAGCGGCGAGTGGCGGCCGAGCTTGAAGGCGATGATCGAGGAGTCGTTGCGGGTCACGTAGTAGCGACCGTTGGCTTCGGTGGTCCAGGTTTCGCGCTCGTCGAGACGCTGGTAGCCGGCGGCTTCGAGGCGCTGGGCCAGGGCGGCGGTGGCATGAAAAGGAGTAGGGGAGGCCTTGAGGAAGTCGATCAGGCCTTGATTCAACGCTTCGCGCATAAATAGCTCCAGACAGCAATGCGCGGAGTTTACCGTATTGGCTACACATTTGAAGTGAAGCTGCCTTCTTGAACACCACACAGAACCACTGTGGGACCTGGCTTGCCTGCGATGGCTGTCTGTCAGTGAAAGATTTGTGGCTGACACACCGCCATCGCAGGCAAGCCAGCTCCCACATTTAGACGGTGTAGTGGCTGGAGTCTCAGCCACATAGCGAAACCCAGTGCCTGCTCAATCCCAGCCACACAGCCGCCCCCTTGTGGGAGCCGTCGAGCCCCAGCGAGGCCGCGAAGGCGGTGTGTCAGGCACAGAGGAGCTATCAGTGCCACCGCCTTCGCAGCCTCGCTAAAGCTCGACATCTCCCACAGTTGGGCGGTGTGGTGGCTGGAATCTCAGCCACATAGCGAAACCTAGTGGTCGCTGGGATCCAGCTCACCCAGCGACACTCTGCACAAACTGCAATCAGCGAAACCCGGTGCCTGCTCAATCCCAGCCACACAGCCGCCCCCCCTGTGGGAGCCGTCGAGCCCCAGCGAGGCCGCGAAGGCGGTGTGTCAGGCACAGAAGGACTGTCAGTGCCACCGCCTTCGCAGCCTCGCTAAAGCTCGACAGCATTTGAGCGTGTGTGCAGCTTAGAACGGTGCAGGGCACTCGAAGCGCACGCGTTCGCCGCTTTGCGGATGGGTGAAGCTCAACATGCTGGCGTGCAGGCACAGGCGTGGCCAGGCGGCCAGGGCTTGTTCGTGGGCGTAGAGCCCATCCCCGAGCAATGGATGCCCGATCGACAGCATGTGCACGCGCAACTGATGCGAACGCCCGGTGATCGGCGTCAGTTCGACGCGGCACCAGTCGCCGCAGCGCTCCAGCACCTTCCAGAAGGTCAGCGCGTGTTTGCCGAATTCGTGGTCGACCACGTGGCGTGGCTTGGTCGGCGGGTCGTAGCGCAGCGGCAGGTCGATGCTGCCGCTGTCCAGTTCCGGCTGGCCCCAGGCCAGGGCGGTGTAGGCCTTTTCGGTTTCGCGGTCGTGAAACTGACGGGACAGTTCTCGGTGCGTATCGGCATCCCGGGCGAGCAGGATGATGCCCGAGGTTTCCCAGTCCAGGCGGTGGACAATGCGGGCTTCGGGGTAGCCGTTTTCCTGCAGGCGCGTGATCAGGCAGTCCTTGTTGTCATCGGCGCGGCCAGGCACCGAGAGCAGCAGGGTCGGCTTGTTCACCACCAGGACAGCGTCGTCCTGGTGCAGGATATGGATAGTGGACAGCGGCATTAAACAGCCTCGTAACAAACGCCAACGGCGGCTCGCCCACCCGGCCCGTAAAACGGGTCAGAGTGAACGAGCCGCCGTGGCGGCCGCCTGTTCGATCAACGATCAGGCAGGGTGATATTGAGTTCCAGAATCGAGCAGCTGCCGTCATTTTCCAGGGCGACATGCACGTCATCGTTACCGATATTGACGTACTTGCGGATCACCTCGACCAGTTCCTTCTGCAAGGCCGGCAGGTAATCCGGAGTGCTGCGTTGGCCGCGTTCGTGCGCCACGATGATCTGTAGACGCTCTTTCGCTACCGACGCGGTACTTGGCTTTTTGTTGGCGCGAAAGAAGTCGAGAAATTTCATTGTTTAGTTGCCTCCAAAGATACGCTCGAAGAATCCCTTCTTCTTGACATCGAGGAAGCGATGTTCCACGGTCTTGCCCAGCAAGCGATCAACGGCATCGCTGTACGCCTGGCCGGCGTCGCTCTGGTCGTCGAGAATCACCGGCACGCCCTGGTTGGATGCCTTGAGCACCGCCTGGGATTCCGGGATCACGCCCAGCAGGGTCACGGCGAGGATTTCCTTGACGTCTTCAACGCCAAGCATTTCGCCATTGCTGACGCGCTCAGGGTTGTAGCGGGTCAGCAGCAGGTGTTCCTTGATCGGGTCCTGGCCTTCCTCGGCGCGCTTGGATTTGCTGGCCAGAAGGCCGAGCATGCGGTCCGAGTCACGTACCGAGGACACTTCCGGGTTGGTCACCACGATGGCTTCATCGGCAAAGTACATCGCCAGGTGAGCACCGGTTTCGATACCCGCCGGCGAATCACACACCACGTATTCGAAGGTTTCTTTCAGCTCGGCGAGGACTTTGCCCACGCCTTCTTTGGTCAGTGCATCCTTGTCACGGGTCTGGCTGGCGGCCAGCACGTACAGGTTCTCAAGGCGCTTGTCCTTGATCAGGGCCTGTTGCAGGTTGGCTTCGCCGTTCACCACGTTGACGAAGTCGTACACCACGCGGCGTTCGCAGCCCATGATCAGGTCGAGGTTACGCAAACCGACGTCGAAGTCGACGATGACTGTCTTGTGGCCGCGCAGAGCGAGGCCGGTACCGATAGCGGCGCTGGTGGTGGTCTTACCCACACCACCCTTGCCGGATGTAACCACGAGAATCTTGGCCAAGGTGTTTCACCCCTAAGGAAAAAGGACTTTTCAGTCCCTGAAAAACATCTCTTGGAACTCGCTGCAGGCGGGCAGCCCTAGTAGGAAAAAGATGTGGTTTCCGTAGGGGAAACGCCAACTTTCAATTATTCCTACGCAAGTCTTGCCGGTTTCGCTGTGCTATCAGAGTCTAGAGATGCTTGGAAAATGCGGCAGTATCCGTTAAAGACGGATGATGTTCAACACATCGCCCGACAGGCTGACCTGCACCCCGGCCCCCCACAGCGGATCACGGCGCAAATCTTCTGAAACCTTGTACTGGCCTGCGATGGACACTAGTTCAGCAGTCAACTGCTGGCAAAAAATACGCGCTTTGGTATCACCCTTGATGCCGGCGAGGGCACGTCCGCGCATCGGGCCGTATACATGGATATTGCCATCGGCGAGAAGTTCCGCCCCCGGACTGACCGAGGAGATCACCACCAGGTCGCCACCCTGGGCGTAAATTTGCTGCCCGCCGCGTACGGGCGAGGTGATGATCTTTGTAGGCTTGATCGTAGGCTCCGGAGGTTTTTCCGGTTTTTTCTTCACTTCGCCGACCAAAGGTTCAAGCGGACGCTCGCGCGCGCCGGATGGCGGCAGTACTGGCAATTCAATGGCGATGGCGGCGGCGATGTCTTCGATACGGCTGGCGCGAATCGCCAGGGTACGCAGGCCATGGGAGCGGCACACACGCATCAGGCCGGGCAGGTCAATCGAGCCTTGGCCGGCCGGCAATTTGTCCAGGGCCAGCACCAGCGGGGCATTGTTGAAGAAGTTCGGCGCCAGGGCGACCTTGGCGGCGAGCTGGCGATCCAGGGCGTCGAGGTCGTTGCGGGCGAGTTCCAGCACGGTGATGGCGAGCATGCTGCCTTTCAGCTGGAACACGGGATCTTGGTCTAGCGGTTCGGTTTGGCTCATGGTCGGCAAAAGCGGCTTGTCACGAAAAGTGTCGAGACTTATAACGAGAACACTCACTGGCCGCAAGCCGAGTCGAACCGTTGTAGAATGCGCGGCCCTGTCTTTACCGGAATCTGTAATGGATCGCCCGCGTTTTCGAGCTGTATTTTTTCACCCGCGTTTTTGGCTGTTATGGCTGGGACTCGGCCTGCTGTGGCTGGTCACCCAATTGCCGTACCGCGCGCTGCTGACCATTGGTCGCCTGCTGGGAGCGGGCATGTACCGGGTGGCCGGTGAACGTCGGCGTATCGCCGCGCGAAACCTGGAACTGTGCTTCCCGGAAAAATCCGCCAAGGAGCGTAAGCGCCTGCTCAAGGAAAACTTCGCCTCCACCGGCATCGCCTTCTTTGAAATGGCCATGAGCTGGTGGTGGTCGCGTCAGCGCCTGGCGCGCCTGGCCCACGTCGAAGGCCTTGAGCACCTCAAGCAGGCCCAGCTGGATGGCAAGGGCGTGATCCTCATGGCCCTGCATTTCACTACGCTGGAAATCGGCGCGGCCCTGCTGGGGCAGAAACACACCATTGATGGCATGTACCGCGAGCACGGCAACCCGTTGTTCGACTACATCCAGCGCCGTGGTCGCGAGCGTCACAACCTCGATTCGCTGGCGGTCGAGCGTGAAGACGTGCGCGGCATGCTCAAGCTGCTGCGCGCCGGCCGCGCCATCTGGTACGCACCGGACCAGGACTACGGCGCCAAGCAAAGCGTGTTCGTGCCGTTGTTCGGCATCCAGGCCGCCACGGTGACCGCCACCAGCAAGTTTGCCCGCCTGGGCAAGGCGCTGGTGGTGCCGTTCACCCAGGAGCGCCTGGCGGACGGCAGCGGTTACCGCCTGGTGATCCACCCGCCGTTGACCGACTTCCCCGGCGAAAGCGATGAAGTCGATTGCCTGCGGATCAATCAGTGGGTCGAAGCCTCGGTACGAGAATGCCCCGAGCAATACCTGTGGACCCATCGCCGCTTCAAGAGCCGGCCACCCGGTGAGCCTAAACTGTACGAAAAACGTCGTTGATAAGAGCGTGTGGCGGCTGTGCAGTCCTCCGGGAGCAAGCGCCCTCGCCACAAAGAACGAGCTTTCCCCACACGGAGTGATGCGATGCGCCCAGCTGAACCGGTTACAGGCTTGATTCTTTCCGGCGGCGGGGCGCGAGCGGCGTATCAGGTGGGGGTATTGGCGGCGATTGCCGAGCTGTTGCCGCCGGGAGCGCCGAACCCTTTTCCGGTGATCGTCGGCACCTCTGCCGGCGCGATCAATGCGGTGAGCCTGGCCAGTGGCGCCATGGACTTCACCGCCGCGGTCCAACGTCTTATCGTGTTCTGGCAGGGCTTTCGCAGCCATCGGGTGTTACGCAGCGACTGGCCGGGGGTGATTCGCCAGGCGAGCCGGTTCTTTATCCACAGCCTGCTGGGCATCGGCGCCCAGGTGCCGGTGGCGTTGCTCAATAGCGCGCCGCTGCGCGATTTGCTGCAGGAGCGGTTGAATCTGGACGGCATCGACGAAGCCATCCGCCACCAGCATTTGCATGCGGTCGCGGTGACGGCGTTCGGCTACGAATCCGGGCAGGCCGTGACCTTCTACCAAGGCGGCGGCACCATCGACGCGTGGTTGCGCCATCGGCGTATCGGCGTGCCGACGCAACTGACGGTTGAACACCTGCTGGCCAGTTCGGCGATCCCCTTGTTGTTTGCGCCAGTGAAACTCGACCAGGAATATTTCGGTGACGGCGCCGTACGACAATCGGCGCCAATCAGCCCGGCCTTGCACCTGGGCGCCAGCCGAGTGCTGGTGGTCGGCGTCAGCGGCAACCCGCGGGGCAACGAGCCGTCGACGCAGCGCACCTACACCGGCCAGGAGCCGACGTTGGCGCAGATTGGCGGGCATATGCTCAACAGCACGTTCATTGACAGCCTGGAAAGTGATATCGAACTGCTGGAG
This sequence comes from Pseudomonas aylmerensis, assembly GCF_001702265.1. Taxonomy (GTDB): domain Bacteria; phylum Pseudomonadota; class Gammaproteobacteria; order Pseudomonadales; family Pseudomonadaceae; genus Aquipseudomonas; species Aquipseudomonas aylmerensis. Next base: position 37,752 of record NZ_MAUE01000014.1, on the reverse strand, counting down.
CGCTTGAACCAGTTCAGCCACGTGTTGCCGGCGGATGCCGCGATACAGGGCCTGGCCCCGGTTGAAGTGCTGGTGATTGCACCCAGCCAGCCGATCGATGAAATCGCAGCACGTCATCGGCAGGAATTGCCGGCGGCGCTGCGCCTGTTCCTGCGCGGGCCGGGGGCGACCAAGACGAGCGGGGCGGGGGTGTTGAGCTACCTGCTGTTCGAGGCGGGGTACTGCAGCGAATTGATCGAGCTGGGCAGGAAGGATGCGTTGGCCAAGCGCGAGGAACTGTCGAGGTTCTTAGGCCTGTCACCGGTCTAAAAATGTGGGAGCTGGCTTGCCTGCGATAGCGGTGTGTCAGCCACCGAATCGCTGACTGATCCACCGCCTTCGCGAGCAAGCCCGCTCCCACATTTGTTTTGCAGTGTTATTTAGAAGTGGTACTTGACCAGGAAGCTCGCGGTGTCCTGGTTGGTCTTGAACGCGCCGGAATCCTCGATCCCGTACTTGTTCTTCCAGTAGTCGTATTCGAAACCTACGTACAACTGTTTGTCGCCCCAGTGCAGCGCCTTGCCCAGGTCATATTTGACCTGTGGGTTGAAGTGCAGGTTGGCGTGGTAAGTGCCGCGCGCGTTCTTGTCGTTGTCCGTCACCCAATCCATGAAGCCGTCGATGAGGATGTCGGAGTTGCCGACCGGCACGGTGTACGACCATACCGGGGTGATTTGCCAGACGCCGTCACCCGGACGATTGCCTTCGGTCTGGCGCTGGTAGAAGTTCAACTGGAAGTAGTCGAAACCAGGGATATTCAAATCAAAGCCTGGGCCGAGCAAGTACGACTCGTTGTCGCCTTCGCCGAACTCATAAGTGAAGGCCAGCAGGACATCCTTGATCGGGCCGAATGACAAGTCCTTGTCGAAAATCTTGCCAAACGACAGGCGCGGGCTGAACTCACCGTAATAAGTATTGGGGCCGACATTGCCGTCTTCCTTGCCGTTGTAAAAGATGCGGTCGAGGAAGAAGAAGTTGTCGCCGTACTTCCAGGCGTCGGCATGTTCGAACGTCACGGTTTGTTGGATCTGCGGGTTGACGGTAAAGCTCTTGCCCCACAAGTAAGTCAGGCTGTTGTTCTGCCACTGCAACAGATCACCGGCCACGGCCTGGCCACCGGCCAGCAGGGATCCCGCCAGCATCAGGCCTTTGAACATAGGTTTCATTCGGTTGCTCCCGAGTTAAAGTTTTATGGTTTTTCTTCTACGCAGGCGCTCTGGTGTGGCGCCTTTTGGTTCGCTGCAAAAATCGTCTGTTCGGTCAGCTTTAATGCTTTTAGCAAGAGCTGCGCCAAGGTGTTTAAAAAGCCAAAAAATCCCCGTCGGCTGCATCGGATGCAGTCGAATATCGAGAACTTTTGCGCACTTTGGCAGCAGACATTGGGCCGGGGTAAGTTGGCCTTGCAGTCAGCTTTTACATTGGCTGTTTTTTTTTGAGTCGATTCGAGCGGGCGCGGAGAATACTGGCTCCAAAGCCTTGGCTCAAGTGCGCCGTTACAGAGCGCATGGGGCAGGAATGGGGCACGGCGGGTGGCCGGCCCCGGGTGAATGGCGTGCATGGGGCAGTTTCCTGTTCGTTGTTATTGTTGTTTTAACGAAGGAATCAATGCGTGTGGGCGACGACAGGGCGTTCAGCCCCGCCGAGAATGTTGAACAATATGTTCAGCGACAACGCGCTGAGGGTGGCCATGGCGATCCCGCTGTGGGTAATCGGGCTCATCCACAGTGGCAGTTGCGCGAAGAACTCCGGGCGCACCACCGGGATCAGGCCCATGCCGATGCTCACCGCCACCAGCAACTGGTTGCGGCGGTCGGCAATGTCGGCTTCCTGGAGGATCTTGATACCGGTGGCCGCGACCATGCCGAACATGGCAATCGCCGCGCCGCCGAGGACCGCCGGTGGAATCGACGCCACCAGGAACGCGGCCTTGGGCAACAGGCTGAGTACGATCAGGAAGGCGCCGGCCATCATGGTCACCGAGCGGCAACGCACGCCGGTCATCTGCACCAGGCCGATGTTCTGCGCGAACGAGGAGTGGGTAAAGGTATTGAAGAAACCGGCGAAGAATGACGCGCCGGCATCACACAACAGGCCGCGGCGCAGCATCTTCGGCGTGACGTCCTGGCCGGTGATCTTCCCCAGCGCGAGGAACATCCCGGTGGATTCGACGAAAATGATCACCACCACCAGGCACATCGACAGGATCGGCGCCAGCTCGAACTTGGGCATGCCGAAATGCAGCGGCGTCACCACTTGCACCCACGGCGCCTGGGCCAGGCCGGCGAGGTCGACCATGCCGATGGCGCCGCACAAGGCGTACCCCAGGCCCATGCCGATCAGCACTGAGATATTGACCCAGAAACCGCGCATGAAGCGGTTGATCAACAAAATGGTGGCCAGCACCAGGGCGGCAATTGCCAGGTAGATCGGCGAGCCGAAGGTGGCCGCTGCACTGCCGCCACCGGCCCAGTTCACGGCCACCGGAAACAGCGACAGGCCGATCGCGGTGATCACTGTGCCGGTCACCAGCGGCGGGAAGAAACGCACGACCTTGGACATGAACGGCGCGATTAACAGGCCGAAGAAGCCGGCGGCGATGGTCGCGCCGAAGATTCCCTGCAGACCGATGCCGGGCATGCCGGCCATCGCGACCATGCTGCCCACGGCGGCAAAACTGGCGCCCATCATCACCGGCATGCGAATGCCCACCGGGCCGATGCCGAATGACTGCACCAGGGTGGCGATACCGGCTACCAGCAGGTCGGCGTTGATCAGAAAGGCGATTTCTTCACGGCTCAGGCCGGCGGCCTGGCCAATGATCAGGGGGACGGCGACGGCGCCACCGTACATCAGCAAGACGTGTTGCAGGCCTACCAGAATCAGTTGCAAGAGGGGCAGCCGCTCCATCGCGGGCGCGGCAGGGATCTGCGGTTCTAACTGGGACATGCAACACCTCGGATCTTTTTTATTTTTGTGTTGTTTGGAACGCAATCTTCGAAACTCAGAAAATCCCCTGTGGGAGCGGGCTTGCTCGCGAATGCGGTGGTTCAGCCACTGATGTGTTGGATGACACACCGCATTCGCGAGCAAGCCCGCTCCCACATTTGGACCTGTGTCAGGCTGTCAGTTGGTACGCGCCCCCTGATTGATCCACGTGCCAATCAAGTCACGCTCCTGCTGGGTCATCTGGGTGATGTTGCCCAACGGCATGATCTGGCTCGCCACGGCTTGCGCTTGAATGCGCGCCGCCTGCTGCTGGATCTGCGCCGGGGTATCGAACATCACCCCGGCCGGCGCGGTGCTGAACAGTGGGCTGGTGGGCTTGGCCGAATGGCACACGGCGCAGCGTTCCTGGATCACCCCGTGCACCTTGTCGAAATCAATCGTCGCCTGGGCCGGCGCAGGTGCAGGTTCTGCGGCTGGCGCGGCTGGCGCGGCAGGGGCTGCGGGCTTCAAGCCACCGCCCAAGGCGGTTTCCGGCAGCGGCTGGTACTCGATCGCCGCCGGTGCCTTGGCCACGTCCGGAGCGGTCGCAACGGGCTTGGGCCCGGTCACATACGCCAGGCAAATCATCGCCAAGGCGCCCACCGGCAAGGTCCACGCGTACTTCTGGCTGTTGTGGCGGGTGTTGAAGTAATGCCGCACCAGCACTGCCGCCACCGCGATCCCGGCCAGGATCAGCCAGTTGTACTGGCTGCCGTAGGTGCTCGGGAAGTGGTTGCTGATCATGATGAACAGCACGGGCAGGGTGAAGTAGTTGTTGTGGCGTGAACGCAGCAAGCCCTTGGCCGGCAGGGCCGGATCCGGCGTGCGGTTCTCGGCGATTGCCGCCACCAGCGCGCGTTGCGCCGGCATGATGATGCGGAACACGTTACCGACCATGATGGTGCCGATCACGGCGCCCACGTGCAGGTACGCGCCACGGCCACTGAACACTTTGCTGAAGCCGTACGCGGCGGCAATCAACAGCACGAACAGAATGAAACCGAGCAGGGCAGGGCGCTTGCCCAGGGCCGAGTCGCAGAGGAAGGAGTAGATGAACCAGCCGACGAACAGTGAGCCGATGCCCAGCAGCACGCCTTCCGGACCACTGAGGCTGCTGCCCGGGGCCAGCAGGTACAAGGTCGGGTTGGAGTAGAACACCACGCACAGCAGCGCGATGCCTGACATCCAGGTGAAATAGGCTTCCCATTTGAACCAGTGCAGGTTGTCCGGCATGGTCGGCGGGGCCAGTTTGTATTTTTCCAGGTGGTAGATACCGCCACCGTGGATCGCCCACAAGTCACCGGCCAGGCCGTCCTTGGGGTTGACGCGGTTGAGGTTGTTTTCCAGCCAGACGAAGTAGAACGAAGCGCCGATCCAGGCGACGCCAGTGATCATGTGAACCCAGCGCACGCTAAGGTTCAGCCATTCCAACAGATGTGCTTCCACAGTCTTTACCTCTCGCCTGTCACCCTTGTTGTCGGGTGATCCGGCCTTCTCTTATTGGTGGGGGGCGAGGATCAATCGCTCATCCTCTTTGAAGAAATGCTCATCGCAGTTATTGCCTGTGCCACTGCGATCAACCACCAGGAAGTCATCCCGCTTTTCGATCGTCAGCACCGGGTGGTGCCAGACGCCGCGATGGTAATTGATGCCCTGCCTGCCGTTGGTGACGAAGGCGCGGACCAAGCCTGATACAGGTGCATCGCCAAGTGGCGCGACCACGATCAGAAAGGGGTTGCCGAGCAGCGGGATGAAAGCCTGGCTGCCCAGCGGGTGTCTCTCCAGCATGCACACGGTCAGCGGCATATCCAGCGCGTCGGCGCGGAAGATGCTGATGATCGCGTTGTCTTCAGGCTGCGCGGTTTCTACCGTTGCCAGCTTGTGAAAGCGCATGGTCGACCCGTTGTTGATCATGAAGTGATCGCTGCCATCGGTTTCGATAACGTCTCCGAAAGGGGCGAAGGCTTCTTTGGTCAGGGGTTCGATCATCAGTGTGCGCATGGCTGTCTTCTTAATCTTGTCTATGGATCGTTCCCACGCTCTGCGTGGGAACACCGCCCCGGACGCTCTGCGTCCGCTCTTGTGACGCAGAGCGTCACGGAATGCGTTCCCACGCGGAGCGTGGGAACGATCGGGTGTTACTTCGCGACCTTGCCGAGAACGCGCAGGCGGCTCACACCGCCATCCGGGAACACGTTCAGGCGGATGTGGGTAATCGGGCCCAGTGCCTTGATCTGTTCGGCGAAGGTGTGTTCGGCATGCATTTCCAGTTTCTGTGCCGGCAGCAGTTCGCGCCAGAACAGCGATTGGGTTTCGATCTGGCTGTCGGTGCCGCCCTTCACGAAAGCGCCCTGGATCGAGCAGGTGTCCGGGTAGTTGCCCTTGAAGTGCAGGGTGTCGACGATAATCTTCTCGATCTCGCCCGGGTGACCCAGCGCGACGATCACCCAGTCATTGCCTGGCGTGCGACGACGTGCGGTTTCCCAGCCGTCGCCCATATTGATGCCACGGCCCGGGTTGAGGATGTTGCTCATGCGGCCGAAGTGTTCATCGGAGCACGCCAGGGCGCGACCGCCATTCAACGCGGCAGCCAGGTCGACCTGTTCGTTGTCGCCGATTGCGGACCAGTCGCGGAACGGCACGCCGTACACACGCAGGCGGGCCACGCCGCCATCCGGGTAGATGTTGAAGCGCAGGTGACTGAACGCCTGGTCGTTGCTGATTTCGTGGTAGTGGTGGCTGTTGCCCTGCAGCTCGACGGCCGACAGCACTTCCACCCACTGGGTATTGTCATCCGGCTCGCCCGAGGCCAGGAAGCAGGCTTCCAGCGAGGCCGATGGCGGGAAGTTGCCGGTGAAGAATGAAGTGTCGATGTCCACGCCCTTGATCGAGCCCGGTACGCCCAGGCGGATCACCGCGCTGTCGTAGCCTTCGAAGCGCTTGCGGCGCGACTCCCAGCCGTCCATCCACTTGCCGTTGTCATCGAAAACGCCCTCCTTCCACACGGCCGGGGTCGGCTGGAACAGGCGGTTGGCGTCGGCGAACCAGTCATCGGTGACGGAGATGATCTTGGTGCCCAGGCGGGCGTCGGCCAGGTTGACGAACTTCTCGAAAGGTACGGCGTAAGCTTTCATTCTTCTTGTCTGCCTTAAATAGAGTGGCTTGGGATGCTCGCCAGGCCCTGGGCGTTCATGAACCGCTCGGGCCAGGTCTGCTTAAAGAGTCAGTAATCGGAACAACGCGATCTTGTTGATCTCGTCCAGCGCGCACTTGAACTCGGTGTCCACCGAGTTGTGGATGCGCGTTTCGAACGCGGCGAGGATCTGATGCCGGTTGCTGCCTTTTACCGCCATGATGAAGGGAAACTTGAACTTGGCCTTGTAGGCGTCGTTCAGCTCGGTGAAGCGCGAGAACTCTTCGGCCGTGCATTGGTGAATACCGGCGCCAGCCTGTTCATTGGTGCTGGCTTCGGTCAGTTGGCCCTGGACGGCGGCTTTGCCGGCCAGGTCCGGGTGAGCGTTGATCAGCGCCAGTTGGCTGGCATGATCGGCGCTCAACAGGATGTCGCTCATGCGCTGGTGCAGGGTTTCGATCTGGTCGATCGAGGTGTCCTGTCCCAGGTCGTAGGCCTTTTCGGCCACCCATGGCGAATGTTCGTAGATGTCGGCAAAGGCTGCGACGAAAGCGTCGCGGCTCAAGGTCGAGGGTTTCAATGTCTTAAACGCAGTCATTTCGCAGCTCCCGTGTACGGGTGGGTTGCTTGCCAGTGACGGGCGATATCGACGCGGCGGGTGAACCACACCTGTTCGTGGCTTTTGGCGTATTCGATAAAGCGCTTCAACGAGGCCAGGCGCGCCGGGCGGCCGATCAGGCGGCAGTGCAGGCCGATCGAAAGCATCTTCGGCGCCTCGGCGCCTTCGGCGTACAGCACGTCGAAGGCATCCTTGAGGTACTCGAAAAAGTCATCGCCCTTGTTGAAACCCTGCACCTGGGTAAAGCGCATGTCGTTGGTGTCCAGGGTATAGGGGATCACCAGGTGCGGCTTGCCGGTCGGGTTGTTGGGTTCCCAGTAGGGCAGGTCGTCGTCGTAGGTGTCGCAGTCATACAGGAAGCCGCCTTCCTCCATCACCAGCCGCCGCGTGTTGGGGCCGGTGCGCCCGGTGTACCAGCCCAGTGGGCGTTCGCCGGTCAGTTCGGTGAGGATGCGGATGGCTTCGAGCATGTGCTCGCGCTCCTGGGCCTCGTCCATGTACTGGTAGTCGATCCAGCGATAGCCGTGGCTGCAGATCTCGTGGCCGGCCTCGACCATCGCGCGGATCACATCCGGGTGGCGCTGGGCGGCCATGGCTACGGCGAAGATGGTCAGCGGGATATCGAATTGCTTGAACAGCTTGAGGATGCGCCACACGCCGGCACGGCTGCCGTACTCGTACAGCGACTCCATGCTCATGTTGCGTTCGCCCTGCAGCGGCTGGGCCGAGACCATTTCCGAAAGGAAGGCTTCGGACTCTTTGTCGCCGTGCAAAATGTTGCGCTCGCCACCTTCTTCGTAGTTGAGTACGAACGACAAAGCGATGCGCGCCTTGCCCGGCCAGTGGGGGTGAGGAGGGTTACTGCCGTAACCGATCAGGTCGCGTGGGTAGTCAGCGCTCACTGCAGTCTTCCTTCTTGTTCGTGGTAGCAAGTGTGTGGCGGCCAGCGGAAAGACTGGGTGGCGTCACAGCGATGGGCTGATTGTATACAACTTGATAGTCACTTTGTAAGCCTGTATTTCCGCATTTTTTCTCGGCGGTTGCCGCAGCTTAACACTGCAAGAAACTTGCCCGGTTGGTCAGTAAATGGATAAAAGGTCGTTTAAAAGCAAGGGGTGTTGAGTTTTTGAGCTTGGGGCGTGTGCCAGTAGGGGTGTCAGAAACTTTGTGATTTTTATTGTGTACAATTTTTATTAAAAGTGTCTTAATCAGCTCAATCGCGACTTTTTCATGCCCCATAAGGGGGCGGCTTATTTCACTCAACGCAAGGGAGCCCCAACCCATGGGACGACTGACCACACACGTACTGGACGCAGCCCACGGCTGCCCAGGCAGCGCCATCCAGGTTGAGCTGTACCGCGTCGAAGGCGCGCAACTGGAGCTGGTCGCCACGGCCGTGACCAACAGCGACGGTCGCTGCGACGCGCCGCTGCTGCAAGGGGAGGATTACCGCAGTGGCGTCTACCAATTGCAATTCAGCGCCGGCGACTATTACCGCGCCCGCGGCGTGCAATTGCCACAGCCTGCGTTCCTCGATGTGGTGGTGCTGCGTTTTGGCATCAGTGCCGAACAGGACCACTACCACGTGCCCCTGCTGATTTCGCCTTACAGCTACTCCACCTATCGCGGTAGCTGAGTCGTCACCTCGCTTCACACCCCCAAAGCTCTTCGTTGGTTTTTCGCCCGCCCACACTGCGGGCTTTTTTTTGCCCGGGGCGCGTTCAATTATCTAGCGCCTTATCAGGGCGGGTGCTGCATAGGCTAGGTGTTTTCCTCGACGCAGATACCGCCGTGACCTTACCTGACGATTCCGATGTGCCTGACGACGATGCATGGCAGGCGATGCGTACTCAATTGACGCGGCGGATCAACGCCAGCCCCCATCCCAGCCTGCTGATCAACTGGCTCGCAGCCGCTGATCTGCGCAGTGCCGAATCAGCCAAATTACGCTCGCGCCTTATCCTCGGAGCGCCCAGGGTCTTGCGGGTCATTCGCGCCGAGTTGCGCAAGGCCTTTGACCTGGACCCGGACAAGCTGCTGCTCACCGAGCCCAAGCCGCCTGCCGCCGCGCAAAAAGTCGAGAGCCTGACCGACCGCACGCTGCGCCTGTTGGTGCTGCCTTCGGTGCCGATCAATCTCAACCAATACACCACCCTGAGCCTCAAGGACGATCCCGCCCGCGTTCTGCCGTTTACCCCGCTGGAGGCGTTGCAGCGGGTGATTGCCCTGAACCTGTTTGGGCGGCTTGCCCAGGCATACAGCGACTATTGGCAGGCGCTGGTGCCGGGATCGTGGCTGACGCGCCAGGAGCGCTGGACCCAGTTGCACCAGCAGGCGTTCGCCGACCAGGCTTTTGTGGCCTGGCAACTGGACGAGTTATCGACTGCAGGGCGGGCCATGGTCCAGGCGCTGGTGGATGCGCCGACGGCGCAGGCGCGGCAACGTGCGGGTGAGCCGTGGGCCAGCCTCAAGGTCAATCAGTTGATGTGGCCGGGTGTGGGCCCGCGGCTGATGCCCATCCCCGGTGCGCTGCATATTCATCGCGCGGATGACCCTGCGCAGTCGCCGCACGTGATGTACCTGCCAGGGTTGACGCGCAACTATTACGAGTACCGCTCATTCAGCCAATTGCAGTGCGGCCTGGTGGCGCTGATCCAGGGGACGTCACTGGATGAGCTGTGGCAGTGCCTGCCCTTGCGGCGTCGGCACCCGGTGTGCCCGGCGCAAATGACCGCTGCAGCGGTGTGGCAAGGTTCAGCGGTGAAGAGCGATGTGTTTGTGCTCAGCGCCCAGGCGATGCTGGAGAGCCAATGGGAAAATGAGTTGGCGTGCGCGGTGTCGATCAACCTGGCGCAGGTCTTTGCCGGTGCGCGACAGCCTCCAGTGACCGACGCCGGCCGCTATCTCGCCGACGTCGAGCGCGGCCGAACACATTGGGTGGGCACGCCACGGTTGGGGAGTATGCGCCAGCCATTGCAGGCCTGGGACCGACATCGACGGCGCCACGAGATCATTTTCGCCAGCACGGCGCCGTGGCTGGCGATGGACACTGCGCTGCACCAAGTCAAGCGCTACGAAAAAGGCCTGATGAAACTGCTGAACCCGCAGGATCCTGTGGAAGACACCCAAGCCTTGCGGGATTTCGTGACGCTTGAAGCGCAACTCAAGGCTACCGCGGACACCTTGTCCGCGCTGGTGCAGGGGGCGCAACTGCAGCTGTTCGACGTGGCGTTCTGGAAGGCAAAACCCGACGGTGAACGCCATCGCCTGGCCTCTGTCCTCCAACTCTGGACCGATTGGCTGCGTGGCGAAATCGAGTTGCAGTACCGACTCAAGTTGGTCCGCACAGCCCACCGCGACCTGCTGCTCGAAGTGCTGGATACGCCGCTGGCCAGCAAGCGGGCAGACAGCGAGGCCTGCGTGCTGTCGGTTCTGGTGGGGGCTGGACCCGATACCGATTCTCCGTTGCACAGCCTGTTCGTGGTGACCCGCAAGGCGGCGCTCAGTGATCCCGAGCGGCGCGAACCGGTGGTGCTGTGTGCGTTCGGGCGAGACGGCGGCGTGACGGTATTTGACAGCCTTGGCGCATTATCCGTGGGGATCAGGGCCAGCCTTGGCAGCCGAGATGAATCGGTGCTGGGGCGCTACGTCGAGCGACCCAAACGCCAAAGTGTGCGTGAGCAGGCTGCCGACCAAACCCTCGCGGTGCGTTATCAAATCATCGAGGGTAACCCCGTGCTGCTGGCGCTCAAACGGCTGCTCAAGGATTACCTGTCCCTGCAGCGCGGCCTCGATGGCGACGCCCGAGTATTCAGTGAAACCGCGGATATTGCCTTGAGCCGCCTGCTGCTGGCGGTCGAACTGGAGCAGCATCTGCATGCGCCGGTCAGCGATGCGCTGATCCAGGCGCAGGTGCATGTGGCGCTGGTGCGCAAAGCTGCGAGCGCGAAGAAAAAACTGCCGTCCTGGCTGGGCGAGTCGAGCGTGGCGCAGCGCAAGCGCTTCAAGCACCTGCTGCGCCACTCCCTGGGCAGCATGCTGGCGTTTGAAGAGCACCTTAAACAGCGGCTGCCGGATCTGCACACCTATGCCCGTGAACGGTTGATTGCGCGCTTACGCGAGGACGGCCTGTTCCCGCAACTGGATATCGACACACCGTTTATCGACATGCCCGACCACGTCGACGGCAAGGTCTGTGGTTGGGAAAGCAGCTGTACGGTGGGCGATCGCAAGGAAGTCCTGACGCCCAGCCTCGAGCGTTCGCGGTTCAGCCTGCTGCAATTGGCGCTGCATAACCTCGACCCGCAGATGATGCCCACGTGGTGGCGTTTCAAGTACGCCGAGTACCTCAAACCCGCATGGAAGCAGCAACTGAGCGCGGACTACTTGATCAATATGGTGTTCTCGCTGGATATCGGCGGGCGCTATGCGGCATTGATCGACAGTGTGTTTTATTCGCCCGGTACCGACATGCGTGTGCCAAAACTCTTGAGACGCGTCTTGCGGGCAGGTGCCGACGCAGATCTGTATTCGGCGGTTCGACGCGGGTTGACGCTGGAGGCGCAGCGCTTTTTCAACACCGCCATGAACGCACGCATTCCTCAGGATTTGCTGGAACACGGCGATCAATTGCAGCTGTACATCGTGCATCTGGTGGCCTATACCCTGCAGCATGATCGTTATTGCGCGGGCATCCTGGTGATTCATGACCGGCTTTCCCAACGTTGCGTGGTTTACTGGCCCGCCGCGCCGGATGGCATGAGCCTCAGTGAGCACGCCAACCTGCAAGCGGCCCAGGAACACCTGAACCGTCACTGGGCATCGCCTGATCACGTCAGCGCACTGGCACGGCACATTGCACCCGGCTGGGCGTTCGAAGCCATCAACGCGCATCCCGGGCAAACACACGCGACGTCCTTCGACCCCGCCGACTTGCGCCCTGACTACGCCCTGGTGAATGGGTTCTGGCGCGGCGTCGAGTTTGTTCGCTCGTTCTCCGTCAAACACCTGGTGCCCACTGCACGGGTCGAGGACATTGAAAAACAGATTCTCGAGCAGATCGCCAGTGACCCGCAGCACTGGCTGGCCTTGGTGCCCACCTCACACAGTGATGCCAGGGCGCTCCTGTATCAGGCGAGGGCGATTGATCTGCACCGTCAGGCACAGGCCGTTAGTCAGTCGCGCAAAAGTCTGGAGACCTACCGCGAGCAGCGCCTGGAGGCCGAGGCGGATAGCCGGGGGCGGGCCTTGCTGTCGATTGTCCTGCCGTTTTTTGGCTTGGGTAACCAACTGTATGAGCTGCTGCTGACCGCGCGGCACTATCACCGCACGGGTGATCCTCGGGTTGCGGTGGACGTGGCATTTGGCTCGGTATTTTTGGCGATAGACCTGTTGCTGAGCTTTGTGCCCGGCCCAAAGGTGAAGGCGGGCGCGGTGGTTCGCCCGATGACGCGGTCGATAGGTGCAAGCCTGGGACGGATCCATCGTTCAACCCTCGCGCAGTTTGGTCGGCCCCTCAACCTGCCGCGATCGTCCCCGGCAGTCGCGCGGCTCAAGCCCCTGGAACGGTTTCGCACCCCGGGCAGGCCGCACAACGCGGAGGTGTTGCAGGGGCCTGGGGAAAAGGGCCTCCACGTGCGGCGCGGCGAGCACTTCTTGGTGGAAGACACGCACCATTACCCGGTTTACCGCCGTGAGGGCGAAGCGTTTTTCCGCCTGAAAAACAGCGACGCGCCGGGAACGGATGAGCTGATCCTGACGATTTATTCGTCCAAGGAATGGCTGCTGGGGGCGGATGCGCCCGTGGCCGGTCCGAGTTCCGCGCTACTCAGTCCGTGGCAAGCGGTGCAGCCGCCGAGTTGGCGCCCGCCCAGTGTGCGCATCGCCACGCACAACCGGATCCGCCAGTCATCCGCACCGGCCGATCACTGGTTCAGTTGGCGTGCACCCGCCCCCGACGCGCAGTCGCTGGCTTCCGTGGCTTCAGGGGTGTTCCATGTGCCGCTGGAACCGCCAGGATTTCCCTATGACCTTATTTACGTGGGCCGGCGCTATGACACGCCCACGCAATCGGCGGCGGGTTATTACCGGTTGCTCCACCAAGGCGATCACGCGCCGCTGAGCGAGTTCGTGTTTATCGGCAAACACGAGCCACTGGTTTCAAGGGTCAGCGTGGACATTGAGCGATGGACCACCACCGCGCTGGGTGAGCAACCGCTGCCGGCGACGCGTACCGCAACCGGTGAGTGGCAGCTCCATGCCCCTCTGTTCACCGGGCCGCCGGAGGCAGAGGTCGGCAGGGCGTTCCCAGGGCTGACGCGTCACAGCCGCAAGTTTGCAGTGGCCCGGGTGCTTGAGCTTTCGGACTCCTCTCGCTCGGCAACGGCCAGCCATTTGCTCAACCTGCGGGCGACGTTGGACGATTGGATGACCCCCAATCCGGTGAGGCCCGGTCAGACGGATGATTTGCTGAGGATGCTGCGGCCTGTGCAAAGGAAGCCGACGTCAGTGTTCATTGGTTACGAAGGCAAGACCCCAGGCTTTACGCGTGTCGACTTCAGGCCCCCTGTGGCGTTGGATGCGCGGCTGCGGTCCGGTGACATGTCGTTGGCGATTGAGAGAAGAACCGCCCAACGCGCGGCTGTCAGGTCAGTGCTCGAGCAGCAGGGTTTCAGCCTTCACGAATGGCAGGTAAGGCGAGGGCATGTTCCGATGCATGAACTGGTGGCGACGCATCCACGTTCAAGCCAGCTGTATTACATGACCTATCAGTGGCTTGAGCGAGGGAGCGTTCAGTTGAATATGCGCCTGACTGATGGCTGGGTGAATACGGCCATCAACGCGCATCAGGATTCAGTCGTGGCTGCCACGGTCCGAAGCGCCATGAGGGAGCAGCGCCTCGTTCCGATCGTCACCGGCATTCAATGGCCCAGCCAGGGCAATCTGCCGCCAACGGTTTATTTCGTCAAAGTGAAACCATTCTAGCCTTGATCAGCGAAGCCACGCCGGCACTGCCGAACAGGGCGGCGCTGACGCGGTTGAACCAGCTTTGGCCGCTGCCACTGCGCAGGTACCGCGCAGCACCATGGGCGCCGAGGCCGTAGGCCAGCTTGCACAGCAGGTCGAGTAGGGTCCAGGTGGCGATCATGATCAGCAATTGAGGCAGGAAAGGTTGCTGGCTGCTCAGGAACTGCGGCAAAAAGGCGGCGAAAAACAGGATGTCCTTGGGGTTGCTGGCCCCCAGCACAAAAGCGCGCCCGAACAGCGCGCGAAAGCGTGGCACCGGCGCAGCCTGCGGCACTGTCGCGCCCTGGGATGGCTGGCGTGATTGCTGCCAGCTCTGCCAGGCGAGATAGAACAGGTACAGCGCGCCGACGATCTTCAGTGCGCTGAACAGGTTTTCCGACGCGAGCAGCAATGCGCCCAGGCCCAGGGCCGACGCGCTCAACAGGCAGATCGAGGCGATCACCCCGCCGAGAAACGCCGGGTATGAGCGACGCAGGCCGTAGTTCAGGCTGTTGCTGATCATCAGCAACGACAGCGGCCCCGGGATCAGGATCACTACCAGTGCAGCGCCACTGAACAGCAGCCAGGTTTCCAGACTCATTGCATGCTCCTTTTTTTATAGAAAGACGAACTTGGCGATAAAGATCGCGCACAGCACCCACAGGCTCACGGAGATCTCGCGGTACTTGCCGGTGCCGGCCTTGAGCGCCACATAGGTGATAAAGCCCAGGGCGATCCCGTCGGCGACCGAGAAGGTCAGCGGCATCATGATCGCGGTCACGATGGCCGGGATGCTGTCGGTGGCTTCATCCCAATTGATATGGGCCATGCTCGCCATCATCAGCATCGCCACGTAAATCAGCGCACCCGCCGTGGCGTAGGCCGGGATCATGCCCGCCAGCGGCGCGAAAAACATCGCCGCCACGAACAGCACGCCGACCGTGACCGCCGTCAACCCGGTACGGCCACCGGCGGCAACACCGGCAGCGCTTTCCACATAGCTGGTCACCGGCGGTACACCGACCATGGCGCCGAACACACTGGAGGCACTGTCGGCCTTGAGGGCGCGGGACAGGTTATCGATCCTGCCGTCGGCATTGACCAGCCCGGCGCGTTGCGCAACGCCCATCAGTGTACCGGCGGTATCGAACATGTGCACAAAAAGAAAGGCAAATACCACACTTATCATGCTCACATTGAACACACCCTTCACGTCCATGGCCATCCAGGTCGGTGCCAGGCTTGGTGGGGTGGAAAGGATCCCGTTGTAATGCACCAGGCCCAGGCCCCAGCCGGCCAGGGTCACGGCGATGATGCTGATGAGGATCGCGCCGAATACGCGGTGATAGCTGAGGATCGCGATCAGCAGGAAACACACCGCCGCCAGCAGCGGCGCCGGCTCATGCAGCGAGCCGAGCTTGATCAGCGTGGCCGGGCTGTCGACGATGATCCCGGCGGTTTTCAGGCCGATCACCCCGAGGAACAGACCGACACCCGCGCCCATGGCGTGGCGCAGGCTGACCGGAATGCTGTTGAGCAGCCACTCGCGGATCCGGGAGAGCGTGAGGCCCATGAACAACACGCCGGAAATGAACACCGCACCCAGCGCGGTTTCCCAGTGATAGCCCATGGTGCCGACCACGGTGTAGGTGAAAAACGCGTTCAGGCCCATGCCCGGCGCCAGGCCTACCGGCCAGTTGGCGTACAGGCCCATCAACAGACAACCCAGCGCCGCGGCGATGCACGTGGCGACAAACGCCGCGCCATGATCGATGCCGGCGTCGGCCATGATGTTGGGGTTGACGAAGATGATGTAGGCCATGGTGATGAACGTGGTGAGGCCGGCGATCAGTTCGGTCTTCACTGTGGTGCCATGCAGGCGCAGTTTGAACAGGCGTTCCAGCCAGCCACTGCGTGCGGGTAAGAGATCCAGCGTTGGGGCTTCGGATTTGCGGCTTTCCACAGCGAGTACTCCTCAAGAGTTTTATTGTTATTTCCAGCGCCGGTCACGACAGTGGGCAGCAGCGCTTTGAGGTACTGGCGGGTTTTGTTGACCGATAGGTCAGGAACTCGCACGAAGCGAATTATGCTTTTGTATACAAATAAAGCAAATAATGTTTTCGATTGTTTGGGCGAAAGTCGATGGAAGGCCACGGGTGTGGTGTCTGGATAGGGGGGAGCCGCGTTTTTTGGTGAGCTGGGTTTATTGGAGTGAACCGGGCTTGTTGGGGGGAGCTGGGCTTGTTGGGGTGAACTGGGCTTATTGGGGTGAACTGGACTTAATTGTGGTGAGCGGGCTTGCCCCGCGTTGGGGTGCGCAGCAGCCCCAAAACCTGCTGGCAGGTTCTGTCTGTAAGAATGCAGTGACTGAATTGGGGCTGCTTCGCACCCCAACGCGGGGCAAGCCCGCTCGCCACAAGTCAGTGCCACAGCCCCAGATCCAGTTGTTGCCCCTAGCCCTTGCCACAGCCCCAGATCCAGTTGTTGCCCCAAGCCCTTGCCACAGCCCCAGATCCAGTTGTTGCCCCAAGCCCTTGCCACAGCCCCAGATCCAGTTGTTGCCACAAGTCCTTGCCACAGCCCCAGATCCAGTTGTTGCCACAAGCCATTACCGCATCCCCAGATTCAGTGGTCGCCACAAGTCCAGCCACAGCCACAAGCACATCTGCAAAGCAATCAAGGCTGCCCGGCAAGGGCCTGATTCACCGCCAACCAGCCCGCCACGGCTTCCTCCCCGGCTTCACTGAATGCACGTTGCAACAGCTTCACCTGCTCACGCCGCAGTGATTGCTCGAACCGCATACCTTCCTCCGTCAGTTCCAGCAGGCGTTTGCGCTTGTCGGTCTGCGCCGCAACGCTGTTGACCAGGTGCATCTCCTGCAATTGGCGCAACGGCATGTTCAGCGCCTGCTTGCTCACGCCGAGCAGTTCCAGCAACTCCTTCACGCTCAAGGCCGGGTAGCGTGCGATAAAAAATACGATGCGCTGGTGCACCCGGCTCAGGCCGCGGCGTTCGAGCATTTCATCGGCTTTGGCAGTGAACGCCTGGTAGCCGAAGAAGAACGCTTGCATCGCCTCTTGCTGGCTGCCCTGGTTTTTAAGGTCAAGCATGTTGACGTATCCATTCAAGCTGTCGTAATTTCGGTCAACCAGTTTGACGTATTTCCCACAGGCTTTGCTACCGGTGACCTTATGGCCTTCTCTGAACGTGTTACGCGCCTCAAAAGCTCCTTGATCCGTGAAATCCTCGCGGCAGCCCAGCGCCCGCAAGTGATGTCGTTCGCCGGTGGCCTGCCGGCCGAGGCCATGTTGCCTGCCTTGCAGTGGGAGGGCATGCCGCTGAACATCGGCCAATACGGCATGAGCGAGGGCGAACCACAATTGCGTGAGTTGCTGGCGGCCGAGGCGCGCGCCCTGGGGGTGCCGTGCCAGGCGAGCCAGGTACTGGTGGTCAGCGGCTCGCAGCAAACCCTCGACCTGGCGGCGAAGTTGTATATCGACAAGGGCACGAAAATCCTGTTGGAAGGCCCGACCTACCTGGCCGCGTTGCAGATCTTCCAACTGTTCGGCGCCGATTGCCTCACGGTGCAGCTGGAAGCAGACGGCCCCGACCTGGCCAGCTTGCGCGCCAAACTTGAGCGCCATCGCCCGGCGTTCATCTACCTGATCCCGACGTTCCAGAACCCGTCCGCCGTGCGCTACAGCGAGGCCAAGCGCGAGGCTGTCGCCGTGTTGCTCGATGAATTCGGCGTCACCCTGATCGAAGACGAACCCTATCGCGAGCTGACCTTCGACGGTGGCAGCGCCAAGCCCATCGTCGGCCGCCTGAACAAAGCCAGCTGGATCTACACCGGCACGGTTTCCAAAACCTTGCTGCCGGGACTGCGCGTCGGTTACCTGATCGCCAGCCCGGACCTGTTCCCGCACTTGCTCAAGCTCAAGCAGTCGGCGGACCTGCACACCAACCGCGTCGGCCAGTGGCAGGCGATGCAGTGGATCGGCACGCAGAAATACCAGCAGCACCTAGTGCAATTGCGCAGCTTTTACCGCGAGCGCCGCGATGCCTTCCAGGCGGCATTACTGCGTCACTTCGGCGAATTGGCCGACTGGCAAGTGCCCCAGGGTGGATTATTCTTCTGGCTGACCTTGAAACAGCCGCTCGACACCCGCACCTTGTTGGCTCCTGCGCTCGATCAGGACGTCGCGTTCATGCCCGGTGAACCGTTCTTTTCCGAGCCGGACCAGCACCTGGGCTCACTGCGACTCAATTTCAGCCATATCGACCCGTCCCGTCTGGACGAAGGTCTCAAGCGCCTGGCCGCAGTGGTCCGTCAAGCACAGCACGCGCAAGCGGCATAAGGGGAGCCCCATGTACAAGGTTTATGGCGATTACAAGTCGGGCAACTGCTACAAGGTCAAATTGATGCTCAACCTGCTGGGCATCCCGTACCAATGGGTGGATGTGGACATCCTCAGGGGTGATACGCAGACCGCCGAATTCCTGGCAAAGAACCCCAACGGCAAGATCCCCGTGCTGGAGCTCGATGACGGCACCTGCCTGTGGGAATCCAACGCGATCCTGAATTTCCTCGCCGACGGCAGCGAATTCCTGCCCACCGAGCCGCGCCTGCGCACGCAGGTGTTGCAGTGGCAGTTCTTCGAACAGTACAGCCACGAGCCGTACATTGCGGTGGCGCGGTTCATCCAGTTTTACCTGGGGCTGCCGCAGGAGCGCCTCGAGGAATACAAGAAGCTGCACAAGGGCGGTTACAAAGCCCTCAAGGTCATGGAACGCCAGCTGCAACTGACGCCGTACCTGGTGGGCGACCAGTTCTCCATCGCGGACGTGGCCTTGTATGCCTATACCCACGTGGCCCGGGAAGGTGGTTTTGACCTGGATGCGTATCCGGGCGTGCAGGCGTGGTTGGCGCGTGTGGCCAGCCACCCTAAGCACATCGCGATGCTCGACTGAACGCCCTCAATCTGTAGGCGCCCGGCAAGCCGGGCTCCTACAAGGAGGGCATCTGGGCCTTGAGCAGGTCAAAACAGCGCTGCGCCGCCGGGCTCAGGCTCATGCCGCTGCGGCTGATCAGCCCGATCTCCCGGTTCACGCCGGGATGATCGATATTGATGCGTTTCAAGCCTGCCAAACTGTCCGCCGCCGACTCCGGCAGCACACTGATGCCCAGCCCCTGGCGCACCAAGGCAAGGACCGTGGACATATAGTTGGCCTCCATGCCTGCATTCATCGTCAGCTGCGTCTCATCAAACAACGCATCCACTTGCTCCCGCACGCTGCTGTCACGCCCGGTGAGGATGATCGGCTGGTCCGCCAGTTGCTCCAGGGTCAGCTGGCGATGGCGGGTGAGGGGATGGTCCAGCGGCACGAAGGCGCACAGTCGATCATTGAGCACCGGCACAAACGCCAGGCCGTGACTGAGCCGTGCGCGTACACCAATGCCGAAATCAACCTCGCCTGCACGTACCTGGGCATGAATGCGATGGGCCACCAGGTCGTGCAGGCGCACTTCGATGCCGCCAAAGCGTTCGCGAAACAGCCGTAGGGCCGGGGGCAGGGTGCCGGCGCAGACCGAGGGCAGGGCGGCGATGGTGACGACGCCGCGACGCAAGGCGGCCAGGTCGCGGGAACCGGTGACAATGTTGTCCAGGTCCAGCAGCAGTTTTTCCATAGGGCCGCGCGCGTCCTGGCCGGCGGCCGTGATGCTCACATGGCGCGGGCTGCGGTCGAGCAGGGCAACGCCCAGCCAATCCTCCAATTGCTGGACTTGCACGGTCAGCGCCGAAGGTGACAGGTGCAGTTCGTTGGCCGCCTTGGTGAAACTCCCGGTACGGGCCACCGCGAGGAATGCCTGGATATGCTGGATCGAATTTTTCATTGTTGTTTTTCTCGAGCGTTTTGTTTTTACGAACATGACTCGCTGAACATTCCAATTTACAAAGGGTAACGTGATTCCAATACTCGGGGGAAAACAATAACCGGCCGCAAAGGCCGCTCTGGAGTAACCCATGCTCGCTACCCTGGGTGTCATCACCATCCTGTGCCTGCTCGCTGCCGTCATGAGCAAACGCCTCTCGCCGCTGGTGGCCCTGATCGCCTTGCCGATCATCGCCGCGTTGCTCGGTGGGTTCGGCCTGCAAACCAGCGCCTTCATCATTACCGGTATCAAGAACGTCGCCCCCGTGGTGGGCATGTTTGTGTTCGCGATCCTGTTTTTCGGGATCATGACCGATGCCGGCATGCTCGACCCCATCATTGATCGCATCCTGCGCACGGTAGGGACGCGTCCTACAAGGATTGTCGTCGGTACCGCGACCCTGGCCCTGTTGGTGCACCTCGACGGCTCCGGCGCGGTGACCTTCCTGGTGACGGTGCCGGCGATGCTGCCGCTGTATACGCGGCTGGGCATTGATAAACGTATCCTTGCCTGTGTCTGCGCGATGGCCGCGGGGGTCAACTTCCTGCCGTGGACCGGCCCGGTGCTGCGCTCCTCGGCGGCACTGCATGTGCCGGTGGCGGATCTGTTCCAGCCGCTGATCCCGGTGCAGATTGTCGGCCTGGTCTTCGTCTTCGCCTGTGCCTGGTGGCTCGGCCGTCGCGAGGAAAAACGCCTGGGCCTGGGCGCCGGTTCCAGCGTGGATGCCGTGCCGCAACGGGTGCTCAGCGACGCCGACATCCAGCTGCGCCGGCCTCGGCTGTTCTGGGTCAACCTGGTGCTGACTGTGTTGGTGATGGTGGTGATGATCGCCGGCTGGGTCGACCCGGTGGTGATGTTCATGCTCGGCACCGTGGTGGCCCTGTGCATCAACTACCCGAATGTGGACGCCCAGCGCGCCCGCATCGATGCCCATGCGAAAACCGCGCTGACCATGGCCAGTATCCTGCTCGCCGCCGGGGTGTTCACCGGCATCATGCAAGGCACCGGCATGCTCAAGGCGATCGCCGAAGTGGCGGTGGCGCAGATTCCGGCCGGCCACGGCAAGTTGATCCCGGCGGTGGTGGGCTTTATTTCCATGCCGTTGAGCATGCTGTTCGACCCCGATTCGTATTATTTCGGCGTGATGCCGGTGATCGCCGAAGTCGGCAAGGCCCTCGGTATCGACCCGTTGCAGGTGGCCCAGGCCTCGCTGCTGGGCGTGCACACCACCGGTTTCCCGGTCAGCCCGCTGACCCCCGCGACTTTCCTGTTGGTGGGCCTGTGCAAGATCGAATTGGCCGATCACCAGCGCTTCACCATCCCTTTTCTGTTTGCCGCGTCGGTGTTGATGACCCTGACCGCGTTGCTCCTGGGAGTGATTTGAGATGAAAACCTTGCGCATCGGTTCCGGTGCCGGCTATTCCGGCGACCGTATCGAACCCGCCGTGGAACTGGCTGAACAGGGCGATCTGGATTACCTGGTCTTTGAATGCCTGGCCGAACGCACGATTGCCCTGGCGCAACAGGCGCGGATCACGGATCCCGACGGCGGCTATGACCCGCTGCTCAGTGAGCGCATGCGCCGTGTGTTGCCGTTTGTGGGGGAGGGCGCCGGGCGTCGCCGCCTGCGGGTAATCACCAACATGGGCGCGGCCAACCCGGTGTCGGCGGCGATTGAAGTGCGGCGCATCGCCAGCGAGCTGGGCCTGCGCCTCAAGGTGGTCGCGGTGGTGGGCGACGATGTCTTGGCTGCGTTGCAGCCCGAGCAAGTGCTGGATAACGGCCAGACCGTCGGTTCACTCGGCGAACGGCTGATATCCGCCAATGCTTACCTGGGCGTGGACGGCATCCTTGAAGCCCTGCGCGCCGACGCCGATGTGGTAATTACCGGACGTGTCGCCGACCCGTCGCTGTTCCTCGCGCCGCAGATGTTCGAGTTCGGCTGGGCCGCGGATGACTGGCAGCGCTTGGGTCGCGGCACTTTAGTTGGACATTTGCTCGAATGCGCCGGGCAAGTCAGTGGCGGCTATTTTGCCGACCCGGGTTTCAAGGATGTGGATGACCTGGCGCGCCTGGGGTTCCCCTTGGCCGAGATCAATGCCGAGGGCGAAGCGCTGATCACCAAGGTTGCAGGCTCAGGTGGACGGGTCAGCCGTGCGACCTGCACCGAGCAACTGATTTATGAAGTGCATGATCCCGCGGCGTATTTGACGCCTGATGTGACCGCCGATTTTTCCCAGGTGGGTTTTGTCGAGGAAGCGGTTGATCGTGTGCGCGCCCAGGGCGCCGCGGGTCGCGCGCGACCTGAACAGTTGAAGGTCAGCGTGGGCTATCTGGATGGCTGGATCGGCGAAGGGCAGATGTCCTACGGCGGCCCCGGCGCCGTCGCACGGGCTCAATTGGCGCGGGATGTCGTACTCAAGCGTCTGGCGTTAACCGGCGTGAAGATGCAGGACGTGCGCGCCGAGCTGATCGGCATGGACTCGCTCCACGGCCCGCGCAGCAGTGTCGAGCCTTGGGAAGTGCGCTTGCGCGTCGCGGCTCGATGCGAGGAGCGTGGCGAAGCGGTACGGATCGGCAATGAAGTGGAAACCCTCTACACCAACGGCCCCTCCGGCGGCGGCGGTGCCAGTAAAAGCGTGCGCCAGGTGGTGGCGGTGGCGTCATTACTGCTGCCGCGAAGCGCGGTCAACCCGAGGATCGAAGCATGAAACTGCACACGCTGGCCCACTCCCGGACCGGGGACAAGGGCGACACCTCGAACATCTCGATCATTGCTTATCGCGCCGAGGATTACCCGTTGCTGTGTGAACAGCTCACGGCCGAACGCGTGACCGAGTTCTTTGCCGGCCTGCTGGAACCGGGTGCTGCGCCGGTGCGGCGTTATGAATTGCCCACTGTCCAGGCGCTGAACTTCGTCTTGCCGGGGATTCTGCGCGGTGGCGTGACCCGCTCCCTGGCGCTGGATGCCCATGGCAAATGCCTGGGCTCGGCGCTGCTGAATATTGACTTGGTAATCTGAACTCAATGTGTGCGGGCTTGCTCGCGAATGCGCTGTGTCAGTCGATAGATTGATTGACTGATCCGCCGCTTTCGCGAGCAAGCCCGCTCCCACATTCGATCTTCAGTGTTTGTCAGACCGCGGCGAAGCGCTTGTCCAGGTAGTCGATGATGACCTTGGAGTCATACATCCAGGTGGTCTGGCCGTTTTCTTCGATGCGCAGGCACGGCACTTTGATCTTGCCACCTTGCTCCAGCAGGGTCTGGCGGTCCTGCTCGTTGTTTTTCGCATCCTTGAGCGCCACCGGCACATTCAGGCGGTGCAGGGTGCGGCGAGTCTTCACACAGAACGGGCAGGCGTGGAATTGATACAGGGTCAGGCCCTTGGCCGCTTCGTTGACCTGTGCCTGTTGTTCGGCGGGGCGCTGCTTTTTACGCGGACGGGTAAGGAAGTCGCCCGCGATGATGACGTGGCCGAGGCCCACTCGAAGTGCTTTGACGAACATGGCTGAAACCTCTTGCCCATGAAGAAGGGGCCGCAGCTTACCTGATTTCTGCAGGCGAAAAAAAACCGGCGATGAACGCCGGTTTTTTCCTACCCAGCTGATTACTTGATCAGGCTGAGGAATTCGCTGCGGGTGGCCGCGTTTTCGCGGAACTCACCCAGCATCACCGAGGTGATCATCGAGGAATTCTGTTTCTCGACACCGCGCATCATCATGCACATGTGCTTGGCCTCGATCACGACGGCCACGCCCAGGGCACCCGTCACTTGCATCACCGCATCGGCGATCTGGCGACTGAGGTTTTCCTGGATCTGCAGGCGGCGCGCATACATGTCGACAATCCGCGCGACCTTCGACAGGCCCAGCACTTTGCCGCTCGGGATGTAGGCAACGTGCGCCTTGCCGATAAACGGCAGCAGGTGGTGTTCGCACAACGAATACAACTCGATGTCCTTGACCAGCACCATTTCGCTGTTGTCAGAGCTGAACAAGGCACCGTTGGTGACTTCTTCCAGGGTCTGTTCATAGCCGCGGCAAAGGTACTGCATCGCCTTGGCGGCACGCTTTGGCGTGTCGAGCAGGCCCTCGCGGGAAACGTCCTCGCCGAGTTGGCCGAGGATCGCGGTGTAATTCTGTTCCAGGGACATGAAACTACCTGTGGGATTTTCGCAAAGCGCAAGGTTACGGTGGCGGGCACATCGCTGCAAGCCTGACGATGGCACTTGTTACTCGTCACGTCCTTCCATCATGGTGCGCTTGAGCATCACATACACCGCCCCCGCGCCGCCGTGGCGGGCCTGGCAGGAGGTGAAGCCGAGTACCTGGGTGTGCTGGCGCAGCCAGGTGTTGACGTGGCTTTTGATCATCGGACGCTTGCCGTCCAGTCGCACAGCCTTGCCGTGGGTGACGCGCACGCAGCGGATTTCAAATTTGGTGGCTTCGGCAAGGAAGGCCCACAGGGTTTCCCGGGCTTTTTCCACGGTCATGCCGTGCAGGTCGAGGCTGCCTTCGAACGGGATCTGGCCGGCCTTGAGCTTGCGTATCTGGCTTTCCTGCACGCCGTCGCGGGCCCACATGAGTTCGTCTTCGGGGCCGACGTCGATCACGAACTGGTCCGACAGGCCATCCACGGTGGGGGCGTCGGTGCGCACGGTTGCAGCCTGGCGCAGTTTGGCGATCTGCGCCCGGTCGGCCTTGGGTTTGCCGGTGTCGGCGCGGTCGTGCTTGATCGGCTTGACGCCGCGCAGCTCGTTTTTGAACAGGGAAAAATCGTCGTCTTGCATGTCAGCCTCCGCGAAGGGCGGGCAGTTTACCTAAATCGCGGCGGCCAGGGCGCAGGAAACGCTATCCAAGCGCCATCAGTCGTGCTTTTTCATCAGGTGTGAAGCGATGTTCAGCGACAACGGCTGACGCATCTTCCGACGGCTGCGACGCCACAGCCAGACGCCCAGCCACAGCACCAGCAGGCCAATGACCGCCAAGATCGCCGAGCCGCCGGGGCTGGCATTCAGTTCGCCAAGGGCCGGCGAGTGACCGAATAAACCAGCGGCACCCGCACCCGCCAGCAGCACACCAACAATCGCCAGCAGCGCGGCAATGCCGGCCACCAGGCGCAGACGCCAGTTGCTCGGGCCCTTGGGGCGCAAGCGACGAGCATCAAAACCATCGGATATCTTCATTCCGACCTTTCCTCCAGGGTATCGGCCCTTCGACCGGAAGATACACAGGTTGTTCCTGTACCCGAGGTAATTGCAGCAAATGACAGGCATTTGCAGATGAGCGGGACATAAAACACGCCGCGCCGCTCATCCCATGGGTCGATCAGATCAGATCTTTGGTCAACGCGAGGGTCGCGAAGTTGTCGGCCATGATGGCCATTTCGGTCTGTTGCACGTGCTCGGCGCTGAGGATGCCGCCCTTGTAGGGCAGGTCGCGCGTCGCGCAGGCGTCTTCCACCAGGGTGCAGCGAAAGCCCAGGTTCTTGGCGGCGCGCACGGTGGTGCTGACGCTGGAGTGACTCATGAAACCGCAGACGATCAGGTCCAGGGAGCCAAGGTCCTGCAGGTGTTTTTCCAGGCCGGTGCCGTGGAACGCGCTGGGCAGCAGTTTGCCGATGATGGTCTCGTCGCCGACAGGTTCCAGGCCGGGAATGAATTCGCCGCGCTCGCCTTGCGGGTCGAACAGGCCGCCGACGGTGCCCAGGTGACGCACATGCACGATCGGGCGCCCGGCGTTGCGCGCGGCAGCGGCCAGTTGCTGGATGTTGGCGACCGCCGCGTCCATGCCCGAGAGGGCGAGCGGGCCGCTGAGGTATTCCTTCTGGGCATCGATGATCACGAGGGTCGCATGGCCAAGGTTGGCTGCCGCATAACCACGACCGCTGAGTTGAAACATCGTCTTTGGAACGGACATTCTGGGGGCTCCTGTGAGGGGGGCTTTTGTGACATTGTCCACTGGCTGAGCGGTTCTGTGAATCGCTACCATCGTAAGGTACGCCGTTGTTGACGTGCAGCCATGTCAAGTGGGCGGCTTGTTTAACCGAATGATGGCAATTTTGATGAAATCCGACGTATGGCCGGGGCTTTTCGTACATCGTCGGTACAGGCGAAGGCTGTTAGAATCGCCAGTCGTTTTTTCCAGGAGTCTGCCCCCGTGATCACTTCCCGCCTGCGCACCTTGCGCGACCACATCCGTTGGGCTGTCAGCCGTTTCCATGGGGAAGACCTGTTTTTTGGCCATGGCACCGACAACGCCTGGGACGAGGCCCGGCAATTGGTGCTCGGCGCCCTGCACCTGCCGTGGGAAATCGCCGACAGCTACCTGGATTGCAATCTGGAAGAAGAGGAAATCTCCCACGTGCAGCGCTTGCTGCATCGACGTATCCACGAGCGCGTGCCTACCGCCTACCTGCTGAAAGAGGCCTGGTTCTGCGGTATGTCGTTTATCGTCGACGAGCGCGTGCTGATCCCGCGTTCACCGATTGGCGAACTGATCGAAAACCGCTTCGAACCCTGGCTGGCCCAGCCACCGGCGCGCATCCTCGACCTGTGCACCGGCTCCGGTTGCATCGGCATTGCCTGTGCCTACGAGTTCCAGGACGCCGAAGTGGTGCTGGGCGACTTGTCCTTCGAAGCCCTTGAGGTGGCGAACCAGAACATCGAGCGCCATGGTGTCGACGAGCGCGTCTACACCGTGCAAGGCGACGGCTTCGACGGCCTGCCGGGCCAGCGCTTCGACCTGATCGTGTCGAACCCGCCGTATGTGGATGCCGAAGACTTCGCCGACATGCCGGACGAATACCAGCACGAACCGGAGCTGGGCCTGGCCTGTGGCGATGATGGCTTGAACCTTGTGCGGCGCATGCTGGCCGAAGCGGCAGACCACCTGACCGAGAAGGGCTTGTTGATTGTCGAAGTGGGCAACAGCCAGGTGCACGTCGAGGCGCTGTATCCGGAAGTGGACTTCGCCTGGCTGGAGTTCCAGCGCGGTGGCCACGGGGTGTTCATGTTGACGGCCGAGCAGTGCCGCCAGCATCAAGCGGTCTTTGCCGCTCGGGTGTGAAGCACGCCCTGTAGGCGCCCGGCGTGCCGGCGATGGCTCTCTTGAGGCCACCATCGCCGGCAAACCGGGCGCCTACAGTTGCATTACCGGTGAGTGGCAATCCAGATCAACAACCCCGCCTGAAACACGGTAAACGCCACCAGGCAGGTAATCGTAAAGCGCAAGCCGCTGTCTTCGCGCTTGAACTTGGTGACCTTTTCTTCTTCCTTGCGCAGCTTCACTTCCTGCTCCGCCAGGTTCTGCTCGGCCTGTTGCAGCATCTGCGCGGCTTCGAGAATTTCCACGAACTGCACTTTCTCGGTGTTCCAGCTGTCGAGCACGTCGCTGACCTTGCCCGGCTGCACGTTGCCCTTGAGGTGCTGCACATCGGCGTAAGCCACATCAAACCCCTGGATGCGCAGGAAGTGATCGCGGCGCAGGCGTGTGGATTCGTTGAGGGCGTCCTTGTTGGCCAGGTCGACGCCGTCGACGCGGTAGTGTGACCACTTCTTCTTCGCCCAGGCGGCGCCTTGGGCCACCAGGAAGCGACCGATGCCACGGTTGGCCGGTTCGATTTCCAGGCTGTTGCCCGGGCCGAAGTGCACGCGGTGCGTGTCATGGTCGACCCAGATATCCAGATGGTTCTGCTCACGGCGCACGCGCTGCCCCGGCAGCTGGATGACCATGCGCAACAGGCTGTGGCGTTTGTCGTGGCGCTCGGCATAGCCGAACTGCACGAACCGCAATGGCCGCACGCCTGTGGCGCGGTCGGTGGCCAGCGGCGCCAGGCGCAGCATCTTGAAATGCTCAGCCTGAACATCCGCCCACGGCAGGGGCGCCGCGTCGACGGCCTCGGTTTTTTCAGCCGGGGTGTCGGCGATTGGTTCCGGTGTTGCTTCAGTGGTTGTCATGCGGCGCGATCCTGTCCAAGCCCAGCGAGTCGACAGTCTTTTTGCTGTCGACTCAGGGCTTATCGGCCGGTTTCTGCAGGACTGGAGGCAAATTGTCGCTTAACGGGGTTGAAGTCCGTCGATAAAGCGCACCAGGCGGCTGCCCAACTCGGCGGCGAGCGGCAGTTGCGGGTCATTGTAGGAGGCCAATTGCTGCTTTACGTCATTGGGCACGATGCGCATCACGTGGTTCATGCCTTCGATCACCGTCAATTGCGCGTCGGGCTTGGCGTTTTTCAGTTGGCGGGCATCGTCGACGCCGACCTGGATGTCGTTGGTGCCCTGGATGATCAGCGCCGGCATGTTCAGCTTGGCGAAGGCCGCCGACGGGTCGGCGCGGAACAGGCTGATCAGATACGGCTGCACGCTGGGACGGAAAATACCCTCCAGCGGGCCAGGCACATCGGCATCCACCTGGCCGGCCTTGAGGTGATCAAGGATTTCATTGCTGCGCAGCAACAGGGCAGGGGGCAGGTGGTCGGCCAGTTGCTGGCGGATCACCTGGTCGACCGGCCGCGCGCTGCCGGACAGCGAGATCACCCCGGCCGGGTCCAGTTGCGGTGCCGCCAGGGCAGCCACCAATGCGCCTTCACTGTGGCCCAGCAGGATCAGCGGGCCCATGCGTTCATCGGCCTTGAGCTGCTTGCCCCAGGCCACGGCGTCCGCCACATAGGCGTCCAGGGTCAGGTTGCGTTCATCCGGGGTGGCGGCCAGGCTCGCGGCCACACCGCGCTTGTCGTAGCGCACGCTGGCGATGTTGTGCCGCGCCAGCACCCAGGCCAGGCGCTTCAGGCTGTCGTTGCGTGCGCCGTCGGCACTGTTGCCGTTGCGATCGGTGGGACCGGAGCCGGCGATGATCAACACCACCGGTACCGGCTTGTCGGATTTGGGCAACAAGAGCGAGCCAAACAGCTCGCCGCTGCCGGTGTCCAGGCTGATGGGCCGTTGCAGGACGACAGGGGAGGCGGCGAAGCCAAGGCTGGAAAACAGGGTGAGGGTCAAAAGCAGAACTCGCAGCATCATCGCGCCATCATTGGGAAGGTGCCGGTTGGACCAACGTCTACCGGTAAGGTTTCGAGGATGAACTAGTGAGTTAGCCTGCGTATACTGGCCGCCTTAAGTTATTACGGTTGACTTGATTCAACTGATTTCACGGAGCGCTCTGCATGTCCGGCAATACCTTCGGCAAGCTGTTCACTGTCACCACCGCGGGCGAAAGCCATGGCCCGGCGTTGGTCGCCATTGTCGACGGCTGCCCGCCTGGCCTCGAGCTGTCCCTGGAAGACTTGCAGCGTGACCTCGACCGCCGCAAGCCCGGCACCAGCCGCCACACCACCCAGCGCCAGGAGCCCGACGAGGTCGAGATTCTCTCCGGCGTGTTCGAAGGCCGTACCACCGGCTGCGCCATTGGTCTGCTGATTCGCAACACCGACCAGAAGTCCAAGGACTACTCGGCGATCAAGGACCTGTTCCGCCCGGCTCACGCCGACTACACCTACCATCACAAATACGGCGAGCGCGACTACCGTGGCGGTGGCCGCAGCTCGGCCCGCGAAACCGCCATGCGCGTGGCCGCCGGCGCGATCGCGAAGAAATACCTGGCAACCCAGGGCATCGTCATTCGTGGCTACATGAGCCAGTTGGGCCCGATCGAGATTCCGTTCAAGACCTGGGACAGCGTCGAAGACAACGCCTTCTTCAGCCCCGACCCGGACAAGGTGCCGGAGCTGGAGGCCTACATGGACCAGTTGCGCCGCGACCAGGATTCCGTCGGCGCCAAGATCACGGTGGTCGCCGAAGGCGTCAAGCCGGGCCTGGGCGAGCCGATCTTCGACCGCCTCGACGCCGAGCTGGCCCACGCGTTGATGAGCATCAACGCGGTGAAAGGCGTGGAAATCGGCGCCGGTTTTGGATGCGTGTCGCAGCGCGGCACCGAGCACCGTGATGAGCTGACCCCCGAAGGTTTCCTCAGCAACAACGCCGGCGGCATCCTCGGTGGTATTTCCTCCGGGCAGCCAATCGTTGCGCACCTGGCGCTCAAGGCCACGTCGAGCATCACCACGCCGGGCCGTTCGATCGATGTGCACGGCAACCCGGTGGATGTGATCACCAAGGGCCGCCACGACCCATGCGTAGGCATTCGCGCCACGCCGATTGCCGAGGCGATGATGGCCATCGTGCTGATGGACCACCTGCTGCGCAACCGTGGGCAAAACGCTGATGTACAGGTGACCACCCCGGTGCTGGGCCAGCTGTGACCGCCTGTAGGGGTGAGCGAGCTTGCCGTGGCAAGGGCGCTTGTTCTTGCCGGGCGGCGATGCAGCCCCGGTAATGACCCCAGCCCTCCCGTACTGGCGCCTCTCCAGCTTCTACCTGTTCTACTTCGCCCTGCTCGGGGCGACGGCGCCGTTCCTGGCGCTGTATTTCGATCATCTGGGGTTCTCCAGCGCGCGCATCGGCGAGCTGGTGGCCATCCCCATGCTGATGCGCTGCGTGGCACCCAACCTGTGGGGTTGGCTCGGCGACTACACCGGTCGGCGCCTGGCCATCGTGCGCTTTGGCGCGGTGTGTACGTTGGCGAGTTTTTCGCTGATCTTCGTCAGCCACACCTACGCCTGGCTGGCCCTGGTGATGGCACTGCATGCGTTCTTCTGGCACGCGGTGCTGCCGCAGTTTGAGGTGATCACCCTGGCGCACCTGCAAAAACAGACCTCGCGCTACAGCCAGATCCGCCTGTGGGGCTCCATCGGTTTTATCCTCACCGTGGTGATCATGGGCCGCCTGTTCGACTGGCTGAGCCTGGACATCTACCCGGTAGTCGTCGTGGTGATCATGGCCGGCATCATCGGTGCCAGCCTGTGGGTGCCGAATGCGCAACCGGCCAGCCTCGGCAATCGCCTGGCCGGGGAGGGGTTCCTCAAGCAGTTACGCAGCCCTGGGGTACTGGCGTTTTATGCCTGCGTGGCGCTGATGCAAATGAGCCACGGCCCGTACTACACCTTCCTCACCCTGCACCTGGAACACTTGGGCTACAGCCGGGGCACGATCGGCATGCTGTGGGCGCTGGGAGTGGTGGCGGAGGTGCTGATGTTCCTCGGCATGAGCCGCATCCTCACGCGTTTTTCGCTGCGCCGGGTGCTGCTGGCCAGTTTCCTGCTGGCGGCCCTGCGCTGGTTGCTGCTGGGATCGTTTGCCGAGTACTTCTGGGTGCTGCTGCTGGCGCAGGTCATGCACGCCGCGACTTTCGGCAGCTTTCACGCGGCGGCCATCGCCTTTGTGCAACGCAGCTTCGGCGCTAGACAACAAGGCCAGGGCCAGGCGCTGTATGCCGCGCTGGCGGGTACCGGCGGTGCGTTGGGCGCGCTGTATTCCGGCTACAGTTGGAACCTGTTGGGGCCGACCCTGACTTTCAGCATCGCCAGCGTCGCGGCCCTGGCCGCCGCCGTTATCATCGGTCTTCGATTGCAAGAGCAGAACCAAGGAAACCCTCAATGAGCTATGTCGCCGTCTACCCCGTCACTTCACCGGATACCCCGAACAAGGTCCTGACCCATGCCGACGACATCGCCGCGACCCTCGCCGAGCACGGTGTGCGGTTCGAGCGCTGGCAGCCCGCATCCATCGAGCAGGGGGCCAGCGACGCGCAAATGATCGCGGCGTACCAGGCGCAGATCGACGCCCTGGGCTACGAGCGCGTGGACGTGTTCAGCGTCACCGGCGACCACCCGCAAAAAGACTCACTGCGCGCGCAGTTCCTCGATGAGCGCCGTTACAGTGACGACGAAGTGCGCTTCTTTATTGCGGGCCAAGGCTTGTACACCCTGCACATTGGCGACTATGTGTACGCCATACGTTGCGAAAAGCATGACCTGCTGGTGATCCCGGCGGGTATTGCACATTGGTTTGATATTGGCGAGAACCCGCACTTGGTCACGCTGCGGCTGTTCAATAACGCTCAAG
Source organism: Pseudomonas aylmerensis (assembly GCF_001702265.1). Classification (GTDB taxonomy): domain Bacteria; phylum Pseudomonadota; class Gammaproteobacteria; order Pseudomonadales; family Pseudomonadaceae; genus Aquipseudomonas; species Aquipseudomonas aylmerensis. The sequence continues at coordinate 6,079 of NZ_MAUE01000014.1, read as the reverse complement.
GCCAGGTACCCGCGTTCACGGGAGATGAGATCGCCCGACGTTTCCCCGGATTGGACGACTGATTGCGGCGAATTACAAACATCAACCCCGATGAGTTGTTAGTTGCTGTGGGAAGAAACTTAAATTCCTGTAAGGCCCGGCTGTTTGTTGCGGGCCCTACGCCTTAATACCATTCGTTATGTAACTCTCTGCGGCATCGATGTTTATATCACCTGTCAATAGGAGGAATCCGAATGCTGACAGGACGTCCGCCAATAAAAGGGAGAGAACTTAATGATAGGCACAGAGGAGTCGTCACCGTACTGCGTGCCCGATGCCGTCAGGCGGCGGCTGAGCTTGTCCGGCAAGCCCTTGACCCCCACCGAGTTGGAGATCCTGCGCTGGGCCGCGGAAGGCAAGACGGTCTGGGAGATCAGCCAGATACGCAATACGTCCGAAGCCACGGTGAAATTCCACTTGCGCAACATCTACGGCAAGTTGGAGGTCACCAACCGCGTGCAGGCGATGAACGAGGCGGCGCGCCGAGGCCTGTGCTGAGTTCATGAAAAAGGGCCGCAATGCTCAACGGCATTGCGGCCCTTTTTTTGGTTGCTTGCTCAGGCCGAATGGTAAGTCGGCAGGGCAAAACGGTTCTGGCTCTGCAGCATCGAGATTTGCGGCAACTCACTGGCTTGTTCGGCCAGGTCGCGGCGAATGGCGCTGATCACCCAAGTGAGTTGATCGGCGGTGTGCAGCTGCTGGTAGGAAATCGAACGCTTGACCTGTTTGCCTTCGCTGTTGCGCAGGGTCAACAGGATGCCGCCGTCGGGACGTGGCTGGGTGGTGACGTCGTAGTTGGAGAATACTGAAGCGAATTTATCTTGGATCAGGCTCATGTCTATCAGCTCCGTTGGCTCAAGTTGGCAAGCATGGAGTGATAGGTGCAGTGATTGTGCCAGCTACTGTATTTTAAAAATATCGTTATAAATCAGTGGCTTATAAAAAATGAGATTTTTCGTTTTCGTGCAATTTGCATGAATGGCCATCATGCATCCTGCATTTTGCGCTGCTCAACCCGGCGAATTGCGCGTGCCGTTATCCATAAAGACTGCCCGCACGCGGCTAAATTCCTTTTTTCAGCACGCGCCCCTCGGGATACAAAACTTTTCAAATCCCGCGTGTACAGCCGAAGAGGGGCTGACGTATTTTCCTTCAATGCATTCGGCCTTCTGCCTACAAGAGAGTCGGTGTTTCTGGATCATACGAAGAATAAGAAAAAGGACGTTCCTCCATGAGCCATCCGCAAAACGACATGATCACCTGGGGCATGATGCTGCGTAAGATGCCCGCCATCGTTCGAGCCCTGCCACGGGTGGTGCGCGGCATGCGCGCCGCCAACGTCACCGATCCCCAACAGCCCTGCGGCTTGGGCTGGCACTTTGAGCAAGCGACCCTGCGCAACCCTGATGGCGCGGCGCTGTTGTATGGCGACCGCGTGCTCAGCTACCGCGAAGCCAATCAGCGCGCCAACCGTATCGCCCATCACCTGCAGGCCGAGGGCATCGGCAAGGGCGACGTGGTGGCGCTGTTTATCGAAAACCGCCCGGAACTGTTGCTGAGTGTGCTGGCCGTGGCCAAGCTCGGCGGCATCTGCGCGATGCTCAATACCGCGCAGACCCAGGGTGCGCTGGTGCATAGCCTGAACCTGGTGAGCCCGGTGGCGGTGGTGGTGGGCGCTGAGCTGGTAGCAGCCTATGACGCAGTACGTGAGCAGGTGCAGATCGAGGCCCGGCGTACCTGGTTTGTCGCCGACCAGCAACCCGCCGCCGTGCCCGAGGGCTACCTCGACCTGCTGGCCGCGAGCGCCGAGCGCGCGGAGGACAACCCCGCCAGCACTGCACAGATTTTCTTCAACGACCCATGCTTCTATATCTACACGTCCGGCACCACCGGCCTGCCCAAGGCCGGCATCATGAAGCACGGCCGCTGGACCAAGACCGCCGTGAGTTTCGGCAGCATCGCCCTGGACATGGGCCCGCAAGACGTCCTCTATTGCACGTTGCCGCTCTACCACGCCACCGGCCTGTGCGTGTGCTGGGGGTCGGCGATTATCGGCGCGTCGGGCTTTGCCATTCGCCGTAAGTTCAGCGCCAGTCAATTCTGGGATGACGCGCGCAAGTTCAAGGCCACCACCCTCGGTTACGTGGGCGAGTTGTGCCGCTACCTGCTCGACCAGCCACTCAGCGGGCTCGATCGTGATAACCAGGTCACCAAGATGGTCGGCAACGGCCTGCGCCCCGGAGTGTGGGCGCAGTTCAAGGCGCGTTACGGCGTGGAGCATATCTGCGAGCTGTACGCGGCCAGCGACGGCAACATCGGTTTTACCAACGTGCTGAATTTCGACAACACCATCGGCTTCTGCCTGCAACACTGGGCGCTGGTGGACTACGCCCACGACAGCGGTGAGCCGATCCGGGGCGCCGATGGTTTCATGCGCAAGGTGCAAACCGGCGGGCAAGGCCTGTTGCTGGCGCGGATCGATGATAAATCGCCGTTCGACGGCTACACCGACCCAGAAAAGAACCGCAAGGTGATCCTCACCGACGTGTTTGAAAAGGGCGACCGCTACTTCAATACCGGCGATTTGTTGCGCAGCATCGGCTTCGGCCATGCGCAATTTGTCGATCGCCTGGGCGACACCTATCGCTGGAAAGGCGAAAACGTCTCCACCACCGAGGTCGAGAACGTCCTGCTGCAGCACCCGCAGATCGCCGAGGTAGTGGCCTATGGGGTCGAAATCGAAAACACCAATGGCCGCGCGGGCATGGTCGCTATCACTCCGAGCGAATCCCTGGCCTCACTGGACATGCGCGAGCTGCTGCAATTCGCCCATGGCCAACTGCCGCACTATGCGGTGCCACTGTTCCTGCGGATCAAGGTGAAGATGGAAACCACCGGCACCTTCAAGTATCAGAAAGTGCGGCTCAAGGAAGAGGCGTTTGACCCGGACAAGGCCGGCAATGACCCGGTGTACGCGTGGCTGCCGGGGTCCGACTGCTACGTGCCGGTGACCGGGCAATTACTCGCGCAGATCCAGGGTGGGCAGTTCCGCTATTGATTCTGCCTATGGGCGCTTTTGACAAAAAAGCCATGACAGCTGGGAACTCCGTCGCGACACTGGCGCCTATTCAGTACCAGACACGGAGTTCCCACATGTCAGACCACGCCAAACAAATGACCGAAGACGAAGCCGCCGAATTTGCCGAGCAAGTCTTCGACGTGGCCCGCAAGGGCGATGCCGCCATGCTCGCCGCGCTGCTGGCCAAGGGCTTGCCGGCGAATTTTCGTAACCACAACGGCGACACCTTGCTGATGCTGTCCGCGTATCACGGCCACGCCGAAGCGGTCAAAGTACTGCTGGAATTCAAGGCAGACCCGCTGATCGCGAATGACAAGAACCAGTTGCCGATTGCCGGTGCGGCGTTCAAGGGCAATCTGCCGGTGGTCAAGGCGCTGATCGAAGGCGGCACGCCGGTCGAAGCGGCATCCTCTGACGGCCGCACCGCGCTGATGATGGCGGCGATGTTCAATCGCGTGGAAATGGTCGACTACCTGCTCAGCCAGGGCGCCAACCCCAAGACCACCGACGCCCAAGGCGCTACGGCGCTGGCAGCGGCGCAGACCATGGGGGCCACGGATACGGCGGCGCAGTTGCAAAAACTGGTGTAGGCTGTGCGCCCTCGAAAACCAGCCCGCTACAGGACCACCCCATGAAAACCGCCCTCGTCGAACTCATCAGCAAAATCAGCGCCGGGGTCATGGGCGCAGACGAGGTGGCGCGCATCGCCGATGAAGCGGCCCAGGCCTACGCCGATCCGGTGGCCTTCCTGGCGGCCAACCCGGACATCAACTACGACGACACCTTCCCGATCCCGTTGGGCGAGTGGGTGGTGGTTGGCAGCCTGCCGGACACGGTGCTGTTCCAGGCCGATACCTATGGCGACCTGTTTGCGCAGATCGTCGCCTCGTTCGGCCCGGGTGTGGCGTTCAACCTCAAGCCCAAGCAGTTGGCCAAGACCGAGGACCTGACTGCGCTCAATCGTATCCAGATCCAGATGAGCGCCCTGAGCCCGGAAGATGGCGGCTATGTGCTGCTGGATTTCAGCCAATTGCTCGATGATGAAATCCAGGCCGTGCTGGTCTACGGCAATGACCTGCCGCGCGTGCTCGAGTTGTGCGCTGAAGTCGGCATCAAGGCCGAGCCGTCCCTGGAAGCGTTGAAAGTCGCCGTACACGTCTGAAATAAAACGGAACCCCGGCCAGGGCTGACTATCCTACAAGTGCATGCCCTCACTTAGGAGCGACACCATGGGTTCCACTTTCAACGGCCTGATCGGGCTGATCATCCTGGCGCTGGATATCTGGGCGATCATCAACGTGTTCAAAAGCGGCGCGAGCACCGGGGCCAAGGTGCTCTGGATCCTGCTGATCCTGTTGTTGCCGGTACTGGGCCTGATCATCTGGGCAATCGCCGGGCCGCGCGGCAACGTGCGGATCTAAGCGCCTCACTCCCTCTGGAGTGGGCACGATAAAGGTGGGAGCGGGCTTGTCCGCGAAAGCGGTTTGCCAGTCGCTGAAGAGGGTGACTGGTCCACCGCCTTCGCGAGCAAGCCCGCTCCCACATTTGGGATGTATTTCAAGGCTGGAACCGAGTTGTGCTGTCCGCTTAAATGCCGGTGCAGCACCCCGAATCCCAAGCCCGAACAGCGATCAAAACTGTGGGAGCGGGCTTGCCCGCGAAAGCGGTGGGTCAGTCGCTGCAGAGGGTGACTGATCTGGCGCCTTCGCGGGCAAGCTGAACTGGCCTAATGATTTTGGACACCTCAATCGGGCGCTATGATGGCGTCCAAATCTGAGGTGTTTGGATATGCGTAAATCTTATTCATGTGAGTTCAAACTCAAGGCTGCCAGCATGGTGCTGGACGAGGGGCAGTCGGTTCCCGAGGTCTGTGCCAGCTTGGATATTGGCCCTACGGCCTTGCGCCGCTGGGTCGATCAAGTTCGCAAGGAACGCTTGGGCTCGACTCCGGTGGGAGCCAAGGCGATTACCGCGGATCAGCGAGAGATCCAGGAACTTAAAGCCTTGCTCAGGCAAAGAGACCGGGATATCGAAATCCTAAAAAAGGCCAGTGCTCTCCTGCTTTTGGACGCCAAAGATCACTCTCGTTGATCTGTGAGCTGGGCGAGCAGTACGGCGTTAACGATTGCTGTCGTGTGTTCGGAATAAACCGCAGTAGCTTTTACGCATGGCGTCAGCGCCAAGGCAAGGTGAGCCCTAAGCGAGAGAAACTCAAGGCTATGCTGGTCAAGCACCACAGGGCGTCGAGAGAGTCTGCGGGCGCTCGTACCTTGGCTAAACAGCTGCAAGCCGGCGGGCATGATGTCGGGCGGTTCATGGCTCGCAGCTTGATGCGAGAAGCAGGCATTGTCAGCCGTCAACGCCGGCGCCATAAGTACAAGTCACCTGGCGTGGAGGCTTTGGTGGCACCGCATGTGCTCAAACGCAAGTTTGATGTTGCGACGGTCAATCAGGTGTGGTGTGGGGACGTGACGTACATCAAAGTCGGCAAGCGTTGGCTGTATTTTGCGGCGGTTCTGGACTTGTTCGCTCGCCGGATTGTGGGCTGGTCGTTTTCGATGATCTCTGATGCCACGCTGACCTGCGAAGCCCTGCGCATGGCGATTGAACTGCGCGGTCGCCCAAAAGACGTACTGTTTCACTCCGACCAAGGTTGCCAGTACACCAGCCATAAATTCAGAAATGAACTGCTGGAACATGGACTCCGACAAAGCATGAGCCGTAAAGGCGAATGCTGGGATAACGCTCCGATGGAGCGTTTCTTTGGAAGTTTGAAATCAGAGTGGGTGCCAGAAGCAGGCTACGGGTCGGAACATGAGGCCCGAGCGGATGTGCAGCGCTATGTATCGCGCTACAACATCACCAGGCCGCATAGCTACAACGACTATCGGTCACCAGTCGCCAGGGAGAAGCTGGTGGCGTGAAACCTTAATCGGTGTCCAAGATTACTTGACCAGTTCA
>NZ_MAUE01000013.1 GCF_001702265.1 Pseudomonas aylmerensis | reverse complement strand
TGAACTGGCCTAATGATTTTGGACACCTCAATCGGGCGCTATGATGGCGTCCAAATCTGAGGTGTTTGGATATGCGTAAATCTTATTCATGTGAGTTCAAACTCAAGGCTGCCAGCATGGTGCTGGACGAGGGGCAGTCGGTTCCCGAGGTCTGTGCCAGCTTGGATATTGGCCCTACGGCCTTGCGCCGCTGGGTCGATCAAGTTCGCAAGGAACGCTTGGGCTCGACTCCGGTGGGAGCCAAGGCGATTACCGCGGATCAGCGAGAGATCCAGGAACTTAAAGCCTTGCTCAGGCAAAGAGACCGGGATATCGAAATCCTAAAAAAGGCCAGTGCTCTCCTGCTTTTGGACGCCAAAGATCACTCTCGTTGATCTGTGAGCTGGGCGAGCAGTACGGCGTTAACGATTGCTGTCGTGTGTTCGGAATAAACCGCAGTAGCTTTTACGCATGGCGTCAGCGCCAAGGCAAGGTGAGCCCTAAGCGAGAGAAACTCAAGGCTATGCTGGTCAAGCACCACAGGGCGTCGAGAGAGTCTGCGGGCGCTCGTACCTTGGCTAAACAGCTGCAAGCCGGCGGGCATGATGTCGGGCGGTTCATGGCTCGCAGCTTGATGCGAGAAGCAGGCATTGTCAGCCGTCAACGCCGGCGCCATAAGTACAAGTCACCTGGCGTGGAGGCTTTGGTGGCACCGCATGTGCTCAAACGCAAGTTTGATGTTGCGACGGTCAATCAGGTGTGGTGTGGGGACGTGACGTACATCAAAGTCGGCAAGCGTTGGCTGTATTTTGCGGCGGTTCTGGACTTGTTCGCTCGCCGGATTGTGGGCTGGTCGTTTTCGATGATCTCTGATGCCACGCTGACCTGCGAAGCCCTGCGCATGGCGATTGAACTGCGCGGTCGCCCAAAAGACGTACTGTTTCACTCCGACCAAGGTTGCCAGTACACCAGCCATAAATTCAGAAATGAACTGCTGGAACATGGACTCCGACAAAGCATGAGCCGTAAAGGCGAATGCTGGGATAACGCTCCGATGGAGCGTTTCTTTGGAAGTTTGAAATCAGAGTGGGTGCCAGAAGCAGGCTACGGGTCGGAACATGAGGCCCGAGCGGATGTGCAGCGCTATGTATCGCGCTACAACATCACCAGGCCGCATAGCTACAACGACTATCGGTCACCAGTCGCCAGGGAGAAGCTGGTGGCGTGAAACCTTAATCGGTGTCCAAGATTACTTGACCAGTTCACAAGAGCTCCCATTCATCTCTGCGTTACAGGCGGCACGCATCTCAGAATTACTGATGTTTTCGCAGCTGGAACCGCTTTGTTTGGCGTTGCAGTAGGCTCGCTTGTCAGGATTACTGATAGCGGCGCACGGGCTACCGCTCATCTCTGCGTTGCATTGCGCCCGTAACTCACTATTGCTGATGCTGTAGCAGCTGGAGCCACTTTGCTGGGCGTTGCAGTACGCTCGTTGGTCAGAGTCACTGATGCTGGTGCAACTTGCCGCAAAGGTGTACCCACTGAACATCAACAAAATGGCAAGCACGAGTTTCATTACTTTCTTCCTTGGCTCGCCAGGAATCAGCCTGGCGCTGTTTGAGCACATTGCATCAAGTACCGTGGTACTCATGTCAAATTGACATTATTTTTCCCGGAATTTCAGCTGATGTGCATGGAATATGCAAATTAGCATTTGCCAACCCTAAAAACTCCCGTCACTATCCGCGTTATGCAAAAACGCAACGTTTCTATCGTCTTAAGAGAACTGCTGGATCGCGACCGGATCTCCCCTACGGAGCTTCACCGGCGTACCGGCGTGCCTCAATCCACACTGTCCCGGATCCTCAGCGGCAAGATCGTTGATCCGTCGGATAAACACATCTCCCGCATCGCCGAGTACTTTCGCGTGAGTACCGACCAATTGCGCGGGCGCGCGGCGGTGGGCGCTTTGCGCGAGGACGGGCGCGACCCGATGCATTCGGAACTCAAGGACATAAGCCTGTGGGACGACGACACCCCCGTGAATGACGACGAGGTGTCGATCCCCTTTCTGCGCGAGGTTGAATTGGCTGCTGGATCAGGAAGATTCGTCATCGAGGAAAGCGAAAAGGCCAGTCTGCGTTTTGGAAAACGCAGTCTGCGACACAACGGTGTGCAGTTCGACCAGGCCAAGTGTGTGACCGTGCGCGGCAACAGTATGCTGCCGGTACTGCGTGATGGCGCCACGGTGGGGGTGAATGCGGGCAAGAGTGGCATTGGTGACATCGTCGATGGTGACTTGTATGCCATCAATCACAATGGCCAACTGCGGGTGAAACAGCTCTACCGCCTGCCTTCCGGGATTCGTCTGCGCAGTTTTAATCGCGATGAACACCCGGATGAAGACTACAGCTTCCAGGATATCCAGGATGAGCAGATCAGCATCCTCGGTCATGTGTTCTGGTGGGGCATGTACGCCCGTTAAGCTTCTTGCGTAAGACAAAGCCCGCTCATTAGCGGGTTTTTTTTCGCCTGCAGAAAATCGGCAAACCCTGGCGCTGCAAGGCCTGAAATGCACCTGTGCATTTGATGGCTGAAAATAAATGCACTTGTGCATTGACTGTATATGCATACATGCATATTCTCCATCTCAAGCCAGCCAACAAGGCCTGGTGGAGGCGGCAAGGATGCTGCCAAGGAAGACAAGGAAGGCACGCAACATCGGCAAGGACGCCATCAGAGCGATGGCAGGGAGGCCAGGCAACACCGGCAAGGATGCCGACGCTCTTTAGTCGTATAGCTTCAACAAAAAAGGCAGCGATGAACCGGCCTGATAACGGTTCAGAGGGTTGGCAACTGACCCGGGTGTGCAGCGTAAAGCACCAGAAGCAGTTATCCGGCAGACAGGGATCGTGGTCGGAAAAACATTGAGGAAAGATCCGTACCGCGCCAGTAGCGCCGAAAGATCGATGTTGGACCGCATTACTGAAAAGCCTGGGCAACCGGGCTTTTTGGAATGCCTACCCATAAATGGATTTACCCAAGAGCCGGCCCTGCGCCGGTAGTGCTCAGCCAGGAGGCGTGACATGACAAACGAGCAGCAAGCGTTAGCGGAAATGCCTATCTGGCTGGTGATCGTACTGGCCCTGATCGGCGGGGTGTCCGGTGAAATGTGGCGCGCCGACAAGGAGGGCGCGCGCGGTTGGTCACTGGTACGGCGCCTGGCCTTGCGGTCCGGTGCATGCATGGTCTGCGGAGTCTCGGCACTGATGCTGTGCTACGCCGCCGGCATGTCGATCTGGACTGCCGGCGCCATTGGTTGCCTGACCGCCATGGCCGGCGCGGATGTCGCCATTGGCCTTTATGAACGCTGGGCGGCCAAGCGCATCGGGGTCAACGAGACCCCGACCTCGCGCCCGGACCAGCAGTAACCGCTGCAAGGATGCAACCACATGAGCCTTATCGAAAAACCTTCCCAGTTGCCCGTGGCGATTGGAGCGGCGCTGAAGAGCGCCTTCCCACACTTGCCTGTAGGCAATTATCAGGACTTTACCGGCGTCGCGGATAAAACCGGCGTGCTGATCAGCGTCGAGCGCAACGGACCCGCCGTTCGCTCCCTTGAAGGGCGCAAGGCGCATGCCTTGTCGGTCTCACTCAGGGCCACGGTCGCCAGCGGGGCGGCAGCCTTTGAAGCCTGCGACCTGGCCAGCCAATTGATGGACCTGGCCCTGGATAACCGCTGGGGCCTGCCGCCCGACCAGTGTGACCTGCCGACGGCTATCGTCGCGGCGCCTTTCGGATTGACCGGGACCGAAACGGACTACGACACCTGGATCGTTTCCTTCACCCAAACCCTCTATCTCGGCCCGTTACTGCTCGAGGATCCCACAGGCAAACCGCTGTTTGCCCGCACCTGGGAAGTTTCGGACATCGACGATCCAGATCAATATCGACCCCTGCAGGAGTAGCCCATGTTCGATGCATTGCTACGCATGCAACTGGGGCCGATCGTTGAACGCCTGGCGGAAATGGAAGCCCAGCTGGAAGACCTGTATCGACGCGCAGAAAGCTTCTGCCGGATTGGCGTGTGCCAGGAGGTTGATGCCGCCAGTGGTACCTGCAAGGTCAGCCACGGGGACCTACTCAGCCCGGCGATCCAGTTTTTCAACCCGAGCGCTGGGGCGCAAACCGAAACCCGCATCCCTTCAGTGGGCGAGCAGTGCCTGCTGCTCAACTACGGCGGCGGGGAAGGGGGGACGCAGTCTGTGGCTTTGTTCGGCCTCAACAGTGGTCTGTTTCCGCCCGTGTCCGCTGTGGCGTCGCTGACACGTCGTCGTTATCAGGACGGCACCCAAAGCGACTATGACGACGCCAGCCACATTTTCAATTGGGTCAACGGCCCCACCACATTCAGCGGCTCCCGCGAGCAGGTCGACCTCAAGGTCGGCGCCGCGAGCCTGAGCATGAATGCCCAGAGCATCACTCTGCAGCTCGGCGCCACCGGCTTATTGCTGGATGCCGCCGGTGTGCATTTGAGCGGCCCGGTGGTGGATCACCAGGGTCGCGTGATCAGCAGCGCATAAGGATTTGCCATGATCGGAATCGACAGGAACACCGGGGCAGCCGTGGATGACTGGCTGCAATTTGTACAGCGCGCCACCCGAGCGCTGACCACCCCCGTGGGGACACGCCAGAAGCGCCCGTTGTACGGCTCGATGGTCCCACAACTGCTCGGCCAGAACCTCGGCGATGACCTCTTGCTCCTCGCCCAAAGCCATGCCGCCCAAGCCTTTTTCAACCCTCAGAACGGCATCGCCGACTTCCAACCCCAGGTCATCGTCGCCACTCGCCAGGGCGCCGGCCTGCTGCTGCGTTTTGCCGGCAGCTGGAAAAACCGCCAACAAACTTTTGAGGTCGTGACATGAGCATGTTGATCCCAGGCCAGAACCAACTGGCGGAACCGGCGATTATCACGGTCGACGCGTTCGAGCCGTTGCTCGCCGAGTTCAAGGCGTTTGTCGTCGACTATGTCGCCACCCGAGCGCCGCAAAGCGCGGCCAAGCTCAAGGTCAGCCTCGACAATGAAAGCGAACTGTTGACCCTGGCCCTGGAAGCGTTTTGCGTGCGCTTGCAAACCCACGAACGCAAGTACAACGCCCGCATCAAGCAGATGCTGGCGTGGTGGGCGACCGGCAGTAACCTGGATGCACGCCTGGCGGACATGGGCCTTGAGCGCCAGGTGCTCGATCCAGGCGATCCCGCCGCGTTCCCGCCCGTGCCGCCGACGCTGGAAAGCGATGATGATGCCCGCCTGCGCTATTACCTGGCGCCCCATGCACCGGCAGCAGGCTCGCGCATGCAGTATCGCCGTGAGGTGTTCACCCTCGGCGAGCGGCCGGCGGTGAAGGTGCAAAGCGCCACCCCTGGCGTGGTGACCGTCAGCTACACCTTTGAACCGGACGGTTACGCGGCCCAGGTCAAGGACGGAAACGCACGACGCACCGCGCCCGGTGAAGTGATGGTCACTGTGCTGTCCAGGGAGGGTGATGGCAGTGCTTCTGCCGATTTGCTTGACGGTGTGCGTCGACATTTCGCACGGCCCGATGTACGACCGGAAACTGACCTCGTCACAGTCCAAGGTGCACAGATTCAACACTACAAGATTCGCGTGGTGGCCAAGATCAATGCCGGTCCGGATTCGGGCCTGACCCAAGTGGCTGCACAACAGCTGCTGCAAACCTATGCCGACTCCTGCCATCGCCTGGAAGGGCGCGTCGACCCAAGCTGGATCGACTACGCCATCCACAGTGCCGGCGCCGCGCAGCTGCAAATCCTCGAACCGCTGCAGCCGATCATCAGCACGGCATTCCAGGCCCCGTACTGCACGGGCGTCGAGGTGGAGGTGCGCACGCTATGACTGAACCCAAAGCGAGCTTGTTGCCCGCCAACAGCTCACCGCTTGAGAAAGCTCTGGACCTGGGGTTCGGCTATTTGCTGGAGCGGGTCACGCCGCCTTTCCCACAGTTGATGGACCCGGATCACACGCCTTCGGCGTTCTTGCCCTACCTGGCAGCGGACCGCGCGGTGAACGAATGGAGCACCACGGCCCCCGAGGCGGAGAAGCGCCTGACCGTCAAACTTGCCTGGCCCACCGCGCGACAGGCCGGTACCCGCCAGGCCCTGGAAAATGCGGCCAAGGGCTTGCAACTGAGCCCCGAAGTGCGCGCCTGGTACGAACAGAAACCACCGGGTGTGCCCTACAGCTTTGCCGTACGCGCCTGGACCGATTTGCCCTACAGCGAAACCATCGATGCCCGACTCGACCGCCGCTTGGCCGATGCCAAAAGCGAGCGCGACATTCTGTCGATCTCGGTGGGCCTGAGTGCTTTCGGTCGCCATGTCATTGGCGCCGCCACGCTGTGCGGCGAACTCACCACGATCTACCCAAGCGTGCTGGCTGGCGTCGAGGCCGCGGGCCGCGCGTTTATGGTGGCCGGTCTGTACAGCGTCGAAACCACTACCCTTTATCCACAGGAGCACTAAATGGCTGACTATTACACCCTGCTCACGAATGCGGGGATCGCCTACGAAACCGCCTGCAAGGCGGCTGGCGTGCCGATCAAACTGGCGCAGATTTCCGTCGGCGACGGCAACGGCGCCGTCTACAACCCCGATGCCAGCGCAAAAGCGCTGAAACGCGAAGTCTGGCGCGGGCCGCTGAATGCGCTGTTCCAGGACGAGAAAAACGCCAACTGGCTGATGGCCGAAGTCACCATTCCATCGGATGTCGGCGGCTGGTATGTGCGCGAAGCCGGGCTGTGGACGGACACCGGAATCTTGTATGCCATCGTCAAGTATCCAGAGTCGTATAAGCCGGTGTTGGCGACGTCGGGCTCGGGGAAAGAGTTTTATATTCGCTCGATCTTCGAGACGAGTAATGCGGCGATCGTGACGTTGTTGATTGATGACACGGTGGTGAAGGCGACTCGGGCTTGGGTGATGGATTATCTGAAGCAGGGGACGTATTCCAAGGCTGAGATTGAGGCGATGATTGCTCAGTCCTCGGCGCTGCCGGTGGGGTCCATGGTTGCGTTTCCGGTTGACAAGGTTCCGGTGGGATTCCTGGAAATTGATGGCAGCGTGAAGAGTGCCTCGGCTTATCCCGATTTGGCGAAGTTCCTGGGCGCGGCGTTCAATAAGGGGGATGAAGGGGCGGGGAATTTCCGGCTGCCGGAGTCGCGTGGGGAGTTTTTGCGGGGTTGGGATCATGGCCGTGGGATAGATCCAGGTCGTGGTATCGGTAGCTGGAGTGCGGACGCGCTCCAAGGCCATAGCCATGAGCTGCGTGGGAGGACGGGCGTAATCAGTGAATCGTCAAATGGGCCATTCGTATCAAACAAAGCAGGCGATACGATTCTTGCTCCTACAGTGTCTGCTCCAATTAATGATGGTGTGAACGGGGAGCCCCGTGTTGCTAGCGAAACCCGTCCCCGAAGCATTGCTGTGATGTGGTGCATCAAGGCATGGAACGCATCAATCAATCAGGGAAACATCGATATTGCAGCGCTAGCACTGTTGGCAACGCAAGCCACCGAAAACAATCAAGGCACGGCCAAGATCGCAACGCAGCCGATGACGGACGCTGGGCTCGATGACGCCACTATCGTAACGCCGAAGAAACTGCGCTTCGGCTTTCAATTCATTAAGGGGGTCAATGGAGCGATTATTTTCCCAACCTGGCTAGGAGGATGGATTATTCAATGGGGATCCACCCCCGATATCCCTAACGCTACAGCGGCTACATTTAATTACACCGTACCTTTCCCTACGGCCGCGATCTGCCCAGGGGCTTTTCGTCGCGCCCAAGGTAACAACTCGGCCACCGTATCGACAACGCTAAGTCAGATCACTATCAACAATCGCCCGCACTACACGCCGGACACTTCGGGAACACCAAATCCTTACTATTTCTTTTGCTTCGGTTACTGAGGGGGCGTTATGCGTAAATACCTAGCTTTGAATGACGCTCGAGAAGTGATTGCGCACTTGATTGAGGGCGTGCATGAAATTCCATCAGACGCCGTCTTGATTGATGCGGAGCGCTGGTATGAGGTCACACAGAACATTGGCTATACATGGCACTTTAGCGATGACAGGGTGCTATCCAAACATCCCAAAATTGTTCCTCTGGAGGACCCCGCAAGGTTCGAACGTGAGAGGCGCGATACTGAGTTGGCCGCTGTCATATGGTTGCGCGAGCGCCACCGTGACCAGAAGGAAATCGGCTTTGGTACAGCGTTGTCCGATGCACAGTTCGAAGAGCTGTTGTTGTACATCCAAGCCCTGCGCGACTGGCCACAATCGCCGAATTTCCCGGATATTGAGCATCGGCCCCTAGCCCCGGCCTGGATCGCCAACCAAACTGAATAACGCCCCGCACCGCGGGGCGTTTTCATCCCCTCTCTGAATACCTGCCGCGCTGAGCGGTTTTTTTTCGCCTGGAGATTACCCCACATGGCAAACCGCCAAACCTACACCGTCCTCATCCCTTTCCCCACCGGCGCCGGCCATTGGTCCACCGCCGGCGAGCAACTGGAACTGCTGGACGTCGAAGCATCTGCCCTGCGCACCGCCGGCCGCCTGGAACTCTCCAGCGTCCTTGCTACGCAGCAAACCATCCCGGCCAAAAAGGCCACCACCAAGAAGGCTGACTAATCATGGCTGAGGTTTTGAACTTCGAGCACAACGGCATCACCGTCAATGCCACTGAATCCCCCGAGGCCATGGGTGGCCTTGGCGACAACGTGATCGGCCTGGTCGGCACTGCGCCGAATGCGCATGCGTCGATCCCCAAGAACGCGCCGTTGCGCATCAACAGCTTCACCACCCAGGCGCTGCTGGACCCCACCGGTGCTGAGTCGGGCACGCTGTTTCACGCCGTCTACCAGATCCTCAAAGTGGTGAAGGTACCGGTGTACGTGGTGATCGTGGAGGAGGGCGCGACACCGGCCGACACCCTCAACAACGTGATTGGCGGTGACGAGCCGATCACCGGTCGCAAGTTGGGCCTGGCGGCACTGGCGAATGTGCCGGAAGACCTGACCATCATCGGTGCCCCGGGCTTCACCGGCACCAAGGCCGTGGCCGGCGAGTTTGCCGCGTTCGGCAAGCGCATCAAGGCCCGCGTGGTGCTGGATGGCAAGGACGCAGCAGTGGCTGACCAGGTGACCTACAGCGGCGAACTGGGCGGTGCCGACCTCGGTTTCGACCGTTGCCTGCTGGTGCACAACATGCCGTCGGTGTACTCCAAGGCGGCGAAGAAAAACGTGTTCCTCGCCCCCTCGTCCCTGGCTATCGCCGCGTTGGCGAAGGTCAAGCAGTGGGAAAGCCCGGGCAATCAGGTGACGTTCGCCGAGGACGTGTCCCGCGTGGTCGAGTACAACATCCTCGACACCTCCACCGAGGGCGACCTGCTCAACCGCTACGGCGTGAGCTACTACGCGCGCACCATCCTTGGCGGCTTCTCGCTGCTGGGCAACCGCTCGATCACCGGCAAGTTCATCAGCTATGTGGGCCTTGAAGATGCGATCAGCCGCAAGCTGGTCAAGGCCGGCCAGAAAGCCATGGCCAAGAACCTCACCAAGTCCTTCATGGACCAGGAAGTCAAGCGCATCAACGACTGGCTGCAAACCCTGGTCGCCGACGAAACCATCCCCGGCGGCAGCGTGTACCTGCACCCGGAATTGAACAGTGTCGAGAAGTACAAGAACGGCACCTGGTACATCGTCATCGACTACGGCCGCTACGCGCCGAACGAACACATGATTTATCAACTCAATGCCCGCGATGAAATCATCGAGCAGTTCCTGGAGGACGTTCTCTAATGTTTACCAATCGAGTCAGACAGGCCATTGCGGCCACCCTTCAAGGCCTGCCGTTGTCCGCGACGGTGGAGGAGTTCTCCCCGCCGAAGATCGAGTTCGAAATGGAGCCCATGTCCGGCGGGCGCTTCATCGCCGAAGAAATGGCCAAGAGCGGCAAAGTGCTCGGCGCAACCCTGGTGCTGCAAGGCGCCGGCCCGGAAGTCATGTTGGCGCTGGGCGTGCGCCTGGGTGATGACATCCTGCTGAACGTGCGCGAAGCCGGCCAGGACCAGGACGGCAAGACCTATTTCACTTACCACACAGTCGGCGGCAAGCTGAAATCCCTGACCGAGGCCAAGCTGAAAATGGGCGAAAAGGTCACCACCACCCTGGAGCTGTCCTGCCGTACTTACAACCGCTTGGAAAACGGTATTTCGGTGATCGACATCGACGTGCGCACCCAGAAGTTCGTACTCAACGGCGTCGACATCCTCGGCGACGCGCGCCGCGCTGTATTGATGCCGTAAGGGCTACCGTGACCTGAAGTGGACACAGCCAATGTGGGCGCCGGGCTTGCCCGCGATGCAGGCGACTCGGTGTGCCTGGTGCACCGAGCTGTTGCCATCGCAGGCAAGCCAGCTCCCCCATTGACCGCGCGCAGCTTTAGATTTGCGCTGCTTTCAACATCGCTTAAACAAGGAATTGTCCCATGGCCTGGATGCCACCGCTGCATGTCCTGCTGTCCCCGATCACCGCCGATACCGGCGCGACGATCCAGCAGGTTCAACTCAAACCGCTGTACTACGCCGCGCAAAAAGACGCGCTGGCCCGGGCCGGTGACGACGAGGATGACCAGTTCTTCGAACTGGCGAAACTCGCCACCGGCCTGTCGGAAAAAGAGCTCGACCAACTCAAGCGACCGGACTACGTGACCATCGCCCAATACGTACACGAGATGTCGACTCGTCCGGCGTCATTCTTCCTTGGCGAACAAACGGAATCGACCCACGACCAGCCCGTCCAGCTGTTGCTGCCCCTCGACGCAGCGGGCCGCACCCTGACTGAACTGGTCCTGGAAATGCCCGCCCTGCGCGCCACCAAGGTGATGAAGAAACTCGCCACCAACAAGGAGCGCGCCGAATTCATCACCGCGCATTGCAGCGGCTTGATGATCCCCGATCTCGCCTGCCTGACCGTGCCCGACTGGACCGAATTGCAGGAGCGCATCGACCATTTTTTAAATCAACCGGCGGCCTTCTTTCGCAACGCGACATCGAAGTGATCCTCGATGTGGTGCCGCTGGTTTACTCGGTAAATGAAGCGGAGATCCTCGATTGGGATGCCGCAAAAGCATTGCGCCGCTACGACATCGCGATGACTCGCCTTGGCGTTAAACAGGAGTAGAGCGGGATGCAAGAGACTAAATATGGGCTCAGGCTAGCCCAGGAGGACTTTCGCTGGATGTTCGGCG
This sequence comes from Pseudomonas aylmerensis, assembly GCF_001702265.1. Lineage (GTDB taxonomy): Bacteria > Pseudomonadota > Gammaproteobacteria > Pseudomonadales > Pseudomonadaceae > Aquipseudomonas > Aquipseudomonas aylmerensis. Next base: position 207,020 of record NZ_MAUE01000013.1, on the reverse strand, counting down.
AGGCCGATCTAGGCAATGTGCTGGCACCGTTTTCCACAAGTGCTGCGGCACCTGTAAGCCTGGAGGCGGCCTCGCAGCTGCCGTTCGAACTGCGCTCCGCGTTGGTCACCCTCAGCGTGGACATCAACGCCTTGATCCAGGAGCAAGTGCGACTGCGCGAGACGCTGAAGACGCTTAACAGCACCTTGTCCATCAATGGCGACTCTCTGGTGCCCAAAGCGGCTGATGTTGCCACGAGCGCATTGAAAGATAAGCCCGAGAAGCCCGCTGATGGTCCTTTTGCGAGCGCGGCCAAGGCGGTTGGAGGCGAGTTATGGGACGCGTTGAAAAGCAAAGCTGCTGAAAAAACGATTGATTTGACCTTTGACCTAATCACTAAGGGCGCCAAAAGTATCAAAAATCGGGGTTGGCGTGGTTCAGGCCTAACGAACCCGTTCGGAAAAAAACGCCAGGCCTTGGTTGCTTCGCCACCAGGCATTCAACCGGGTGCGACCACGCAAAGCTTTCAATCCTTTGCCGGGGCAAGCGTTGCAGCACCAACGTTATCTCGGCTAAACCTGTCTTCGGGTGCCCTGAACGATGCCTTTGCCACGCTCGGGTCTACCGGCATTCGACGGCTGGCGCCATTGAGAACCGCCGAAGCCACCCTGGACGTGATTCAGGGCGTACGCAACGGCGACGCCAAAGCCATCGGCACCGGCCTGAGTACGGCCGGCGGTGCCTGGGCGGGCGCTTCTGCCGGCGCGGCAATTGGCACTCTGGTCTTCCCCGGCGCAGGCACCGTGGTCGGCGGGGCCCTGGGTGGCTTATTGGGCAGTGAGGCAGGCGCCTGGCTGGGTGAAAAACTGTTCGGTTCGAGTGACCGCCTGCCGCCGCCGAACGCGGTCGGCAAAGAGCTCAACAGCGCTCGCGCCGACAACGTTCAAGTTTCGATTGCCCCGAGTATCCAGATCACCGGTGTCAACCCGGCAGACGCCCAGCAAGTGGCCAATCAAGTGATCCAGGCCCTGCAATTTCAATGCGTGCCAATGCTCACCGACTCGCTGGGGATCCGGCGCAACGCGGCACTGACCGACCCAGGAGGTGATTGATGCGACAGCAAATGGTACTGGGCGACTTTATCTTTGGCCTTTCCCGAGGGTTTGCCTACTCCACGTTGTCCCGTGGCAGCGACGGCGGCTGGAGCGACCTGGCGATTATCGCCAGCAAGCCGCAGTCGCGGCAAAGCGGACAGAAGCTGGAAAAACTCACGTTTACCGGCGCCGCCATGTACGGCATAGGCATGCAGCGACTGGATGAACTGCGCGCGCTGCAAAACAAGCGGGCGCCTTTGCCTCTGGTGGATGGGATCGGCCGAAACTGGGGCCTGTGGCGTATCAATTCGGTGCAGGAAAACCAGAGCAATGTGATTGATGACGGCACCGCCATGGTCATGACTTGGATCCTTGAACTGGAGGAGTTCGTCAATGCGTAGAGTGCGAAGTATCGCCGGTGATTCGGTCAATCTGCTGCTCTACCGTGAGTTGGGGCGTTGCGACGATGTGGCTGAAGAAACCCTGTGGCGCTTGAACCCGGATCTTGCCGAGTACGGCCCGGTGCTACCGGCGGGCGTGTGGGTAATCGTGCCGGAGATGCAATCACGGCCGGCTGCGTTGCGGCCTGTCCTGGCGTGGGATTGAGGAGGTTTTATGGCTCAGGGATTTACGCCGATCGTGGAGTTTTACGGCGCCAATGCGGCATTGCTTAATCAACGGATCATGAGCTGGAGTCACACCGACGCGGCGGGTATCGAGTCTGACCGGCTGGAGCTGACGCTCAATATCGAAGACCTTGAAGGTCTGCCGAGCTTGAGCGGCAAGATCGGCATGCGCGTCGGTTACTCAGAGTCGGGACTGGTAGAGAAGGGCGAGTTCGTGATTACCCAACGTACCCCCGTCCTGTTTCCCATGCGCCTGATGATCGTCGCGACGGCCGCACCTTTCAGCGTGGGCGACCCGCGCGGCTACCGTCAGCGGCGCTCCGCCAGTTACGGGCCTACGACCCTGGGGGCACTGTTTCGGCAATTGGTCGGCCGGCATGGTTTTTCGCCGCGTGTGGCGCCGTCGCTGGAGGGGATTGCGATTGCTCATATCGACCAATCCAATGAAAGCGACATGGCGTTTATCACGCGACTGGCCAGTCGCTACCACGCGGTGACGAAGCCGTTCAACGAGTTGTATGTGCTGGCCGAAGCGGGGCAAGCCAAATCGGTGTCCCTTAAACAATTGCCGGAGGTGAAGTTGTCCGTGACCCAGGATAACCGTCCCGGTGACCAGGCCTTCATAACCGCCACGCTCAACGATAAAACCCGCTCCAAATACATGGGCAGCCGTGTCACCTGGTGGGATGTTGCCGGTGGCAAACAGCACGTGGTCGAGGTCGGGGTCGCGCCTTTCAAGACCCTGCGCCAGCGTTGCCAGAACGAAGAGGAAGCGCGTGCGGTCGCTGAAGGTGAACTGCGTCGCGTCGGGCGAGAGGGGCTGGAGATGGTGATTGATTGCCCTGGTAACCCGTTGGTGGCTGCCGAAGGGCTGCTGCGCCTGGATGAAACCTGGCCGGCGTATATGCAAGGCCAGTGGTCGATAACCAAGGTGATCAATGCGGGGGACCCGGTAAAGGGCTATCGCAGCACGATCACGGCCGGTGGTTTGTCTACATAAGGACCTTTGAAGGTGAACGTGGTGGTGATAACTCAGCCCCAATTGATCCAAATCATGCCTGGAGCCCGCCGTGTAGCGGGCATTTTTTTAGCGGCTTTCAATGCCGCCTTTATCCGGTATCAGATCAGCAGCGTGCAGCGCGCTGCCGCCTTTCTCGCCCAGATCGGCCACGAGTCCGGCGAATTGCACTACGTGCGCGAACTGGGCAGTGACGCGTATTTGAGCAAGTACGATACCGGGGCATTGGCTGTGCGCCTGGGCAACACGCCCGAAGCGGATGGTGACGGCCAACAGTACCGGGGGCGGGGGCTGATCCAGATCACCGGGCGTCGTAACTACCTGGCCTGTAGCCAGGCACTGTTCGGCGATGATCGTCTGTTGCGGGAGCCGACATTGTTGGAGCAGCCGCAATGGGCGGTCGAATCGGCCGCCTGGTTCTGGCAGAGCAACGGCCTGAACGAGCTGGCGGATCACGACCAGTTCACCACCATCACACGGCGTATCAACGGTGGGCTCAATGGGCTGGAGGACCGTTTGCGCCTGTGGGCGCGCGCCAAGGCGGTGTTATGCGTGTCTTAGGCGTGTGCCGCCTGATCGGTATCTGCCTGCTGGTGGCTGTTGTCTGGCAGGTGCAGGCATGGCGGTACGGGGGGCAGATTGAACGCTTGTCGGCACTGCAGGCACAGGCAATCTTGCAGCAACAACAGGCTGAACAGGACAAACGGCTGGCCCTGGAGCAACAGCTCAGTGCCAGTGACCAACAACATGCCCGGGAATTGAGCGATGCCCAACGTCATCAGGCAGCTCTGCGTGATCGCCTGGCCACTGCTGATGTGCGGTTGTCAGTCCTTCTCGACGCCTCCAGTGGCTGTCCAGTGCCAGCCACCGCCACCGCCGGCGGCGTGGTTCATGCAGCCGCGCGAGCCCGACTTGACCCGGCGCATGCTCAGCGAATTATCGGCATCACCGACGACGGTGATAACGCCCTGATTGCCTTGCGCGCCTGCCAGGCGTATGTGCGCGCCGTCGCCCGCTAATCTCTTGATCCAGTCTGTCGCTTGCATGCGCGATTTGCTCCTGTAGGGTAGGCAAACCCCCACCCACTTCTGGAGACGACCGTGAAGGAAATCACTCAACTTGCCGCTGAACTGGGTCGCCGCTTGCAGGTACTCAATGCGCACGTCACCACGGCCGAATCCTGCACCGGTGGCGGTATCGCCGAGGCGATCACGCGGATTCCCGGGAGTTCGGCGTGGTTCGAGGCAGGGTATGTCACCTATTCCAACCGTCAGAAAACACGACAGTTGAATGTGCCCGAGGCGTTGTTTCCCAAGGTCGGTGCGGTCAGCCAGGAAGTGGTCGAAGCGATGGTGCGCGGCGCCCAGGAAAAAAGCCTGGCGCGGTTCGCCGTGGCGGTGAGTGGAGTGGCCGGGCCGGATGGTGGTTCGCCGGACAAACCGGTGGGCACGGTGTGGCTCGCGTTTGGCGTGGGTGACGAGGTTACGGCCGAGCTTGCGCACTTCCCTGGCAGTCGCGACGAAGTCCGCCGACAGACGGTAAAGGCCGCCCTTGAAGGCTTGATGCGACGAGCTGCAGCAGAAATAGACAATCAGGGGTAGGCGATCTCTGATCTTTGTGGAACAATACTGTCTACTTATACAGGTGTTGGCCGTCAGGCCTTATTGATTACGTGAGGACTTTAATGGACGACAACAAGAAGAAAGCCTTGGCTGCGGCCCTGGGTCAGATCGAACGTCAATTCGGCAAGGGTGCCGTAATGCGTATGGGCGATCACGACCGTCAGGCGATCCCGGCTATTTCCACTGGCTCTCTGGGTCTGGACATCGCGCTCGGCATTGGCGGCCTGCCAAAAGGCCGTATCGTTGAAATCTACGGTCCTGAATCTTCCGGTAAAACCACCCTGACCCTGTCGGTGATTGCCCAGGCGCAAAAAATGGGCGCGACCTGCGCGTTCGTCGACGCCGAGCACGCCCTGGATCCTGAATACGCCGGCAAGCTGGGCGTCAACGTTGACGACCTGCTGGTTTCCCAGCCGGACACCGGTGAGCAAGCCCTGGAAATCACCGACATGCTGGTGCGCTCCAACGCCATCGACGTGATCGTGGTCGACTCCGTGGCTGCCCTGGTGCCGAAGGCCGAGATCGAAGGCGAAATGGGCGACATGCACGTGGGCCTGCAAGCCCGCCTGATGTCCCAGGCGCTGCGTAAAATCACCGGTAACATCAAGAACGCCAACTGCCTGGTGATCTTCATCAACCAGATCCGTATGAAGATTGGCGTGATGTTCGGCAGCCCGGAAACCACCACCGGTGGTAACGCGTTGAAGTTCTACGCTTCGGTCCGTCTGGACATCCGTCGTACTGGCGCGGTGAAAGAAGGTGACGAGGTGGTGGGTAGCGAAACCCGCGTTAAAGTCGTGAAGAACAAAGTGGCCCCGCCTTTCCGTCAGGCCGAGTTCCAGATTCTCTACGGCAAGGGTATCTACCTGAACGGCGAGATGATCGACCTGGGCGTGCTGCACGGCTTCGTCGAGAAGTCCGGTGCCTGGTATGCCTATAACGGCAGCAAGATCGGCCAAGGCAAGGCCAACTCGGCCAAGTTCCTGGCGGACAACCCGGATATCGCCGCCACGCTTGAGAAGCAGATTCGCGACAAGCTGCTGACTGCAGCGCCAGACGTGAAAGCTGCCGCCAACCGTGAGCCGGTTGAAGAAGTAGAAGAAGTCGACACCGACATCTGAAGCAAACGATGACAGTTGTACTGGATACACTCGTCGCCGTTCGGCGCACTGCGATGGACCTGCTCGCTCGCCGCGAGCATGGTCGAGTCGAGCTGACGCGTAAGCTGCGTCAGCGCGGTGCGGAGCCTGAGATGATCGAAACCGCCCTCGACCGATTGACGGAAGAGGGGCTGCTTTCCGAGTCCCGTTACCTTGAAAGCTTTGTGTCCTACCGAGCCCGCTCGGGCTACGGCCCTGCGCGCATTCGTGAGGAACTGAGCCAGCGAGGCCTGCAACGCGCGGATATTGACCTGGCCCTGCGAGAGTGCGGGATCAGTTGGCAGTCGCAACTGGAGGACACTTGGCGTCGCAAGTTCTCGGGCCATCTTCCCATCGATGCCAAAGAGCGCGCGAAGCAAGGGCGCTTCCTCAGTTATCGCGGGTTTTCGATGGATATGATCAGCCGCTTGCTCAGCGGTAAGGCCATGGACGACTGACACCTTGATGCCTCGCCTGCTCTGATACTCCGTCTCCCGTGGCAAACGAGTTTCTGTAGCAAACCGGCCTCTGTGGTACACCGACGTCTATGGCAAACGGGCGTCTGTGGCAAATGGGCGTCTGTGGCAAATGGGCGTCTATGGCAAGCGGCCGTCTATGGCAAAAGGGCGCCTATGGCAAAAGGGCTTCTGTGGCGAGCGGGCTTGCCCCGCGTTGGGTTGCGAAGCAGCCCCAATCCCCTCCACCCGCCCAAAATGATCCCCAAATGATCCCCACAAAAGGCCCACTATGAAAATAGTGAGCCTTTTGTCGTTCCTTCAAAAATTCAAGCCGGCTCCGGCGCCAACCGCTGCTGCGCCTTCCCCTGAGCCTGTGCCCAGTTCTCCGGCAAGTTGATGTAATCCACCAATTCTCGCAAGCGGCCCTGATCGCGGCCATTGAAGTTGAACACCAGCCGCGTCAGATGGCTGAACCTTGGCTCGTCATGCTCCTCGCCTGTGTAGGCAAGTTGCTGGAACTCCCCACTCAATCGCAGGCTGGCAAACTCGCTTTGCAAATGGGCCAACGCTCGATCACTGAGCGGGTGATTCATGCGCACCACAAACTCGCGTTTCAGCCAGCGTGTGGAGTGGAAGTTGGCATAAAACTGATTGATCTCTTCCACCGCCTCTTCGGCGCTGTAGACCAGCCGCACCAGCTTGAGGTCAGTCGGCAGGATATAGCGATTGGCTTCCAGCTGGCTGCGGATGAAGTCCAGGGCGCCCAGCCAAAAGCCGCCTCCGGGTGCATCCAGCAATACCACGGGCACCAGCGGGCTCTTACCGGTCTGGATCAGGGTCAGTACTTCCAGGGCTTCATCCAGGGTACCGAAACCGCCCGGGCACAACACCAACGCATCGGCTTCCTTGACGAAGAACAGCTTGCGGGTAAAGAAGAAGTGGAACGACAGCAGGTTCTCGGTGCCATCGATAGTCGGGTTGGCATGCTGTTCAAACGGCAGGGTGATATTGAAGCCCAAGCTGTGTTCCAGGCCGGCACCTTCATGAGCTGCCGCCATGATGCCGCCGCCGCCGCCCGTAATCACCATCAGGTCCGAGCGTGCCAGGGCCGCGCCCACTTCCCGGGCCAGCGCGTACAGCGGGCTTTCCACCGGGGTACGGGCCGAGCCAAACACCGTGACTTTGCGCCGGCCCTTGAACTGTTCCAGTACACGGAAGGCATGGTCCAGCTCGCGGATGGCTTGCAAGGTTATCTTGGCGTTCCAACGGTTGCGGTCATCCTGGGCCATGCGCAGCACGGTCAGGATCATGTCGCGATACAGGGGAATGTTCGGGCTGTTGGGAGCGACCAGTTGGAGTTGTGCTTCGACCTGTTGTGTAAGGTCGGTCCCGTTTTCTTCAAAATGACGGAGCAGGCGGTCATTCGGTTCGTAAGGCATTCAACTTCTCCTTCTTCACAGAGACCGGGCCATCGGCGAGAGATTCGTCCGGGGGCCACGACACTGCATGTGTCGCTGCATACCCAATGCATTGCACGTGTTCGCCAGGCAGCAAACGGGCTCTGTATGTTCCTTGTGATTTAAAAACCTTTGCACTGCAAGTCGCAGGAGGGCAACCCTCTTTTGCCCTGAAAATGTTACAGAACGGCGTGGAAACCGTTGTGGACGGGCGGTTGGGATAGCTTGATCATGGGCCGAAAAACCCTTGGCTGGCAACCGCTTATTGGTCACTCATCAGCAAGTTTAGCCGTGTAAAGGGAGTTGACGCGGGGGAGTGCACGCCACCGAAAAGCAGCGCGCTGGGGGCAGGCAAGGGTTACTTTTTCTTCTTGGCGGCAGCCGGTGCCGGGCAGTCCGCTTCCACGAACTTCACCGATGCCACAGGACGGTTGGTCTTGTTCTCGGTGATTTCGTAGCGCATTACCGCACCCTTGGCCATCAGCTCGCGGTAGCCTTTGTTCAGGCACACGCTCTGGCCCAGTTGGAAATACACCGCCTTGGGGTTGGCACGCATCTGTTCGGCGCGGTCGGGCAACACGCTCAAGTGATCGATCAACTGCATGCCTTCAACGGTGTAGGCCACTTCCAGGGTTTTTTCGTCGATTTCCCGGGGCAGGTCCTTGTTGCTCTCGGCCGCGACGCTTTGCAGCTTCCGGTTCATTTGGGCCTCCAGCAGCGAGGCTGCCTGGGCGCCCACGGGCAATACCAGCGCAAGGGCGATGGAAGGGGCGGCAAGACGCAGCATGGAACGCAGCATGAAACTCTCCTGATTCGGTTACTGGTGCATAGACCAGCCACTGCGCTGTGCGTTCAGTGGCGCGCAATTATAGGTGAGCCGTTGCCACTACAGCCAGGCGTATCGCTGGTAAACTGCCGCCACTTCAGTCTTCCACGAGTTTTTCCGTGTTGATCTACCCCTCTTTACGGCCCACCCAATGAGCCACGCCGTTTCCCGCCTGCGTACCCAGCGCCTGGCGCGGGCCGTCAGGCCGTTTCTGAATCGTGGCTCGCGGGCCGAACGCTGCCCCGGCTGCCGCGTGATCCCCAAGTATTGCTTGTGCGCCTGGCGACCCAAGGTCGCGGCCAGGTCGGCGATGTGCCTGTTGATGCATGATGTCGAGCCGATGAAGCCCAGCAACACCGGCTGGCTGATTGCCGATGTGATCGACGACACCACGGCGTTTGCCTGGTCGCGCACTGAAGTCGACCCGGATTTGCTCACCTTGCTGGCTGACCCGCAGTGGCAACCCTATATCGTGTTCCCCGGCGAATTTGTCGCGCCCGAGCGCGTCGTCAGCGCTGTGGCGGTGGAGGAGGGCAAGCGCCCGTTGTTCATCCTGCTGGATGGCACGTGGAGCGAAGCGCGCAAGATGTTCCGCAAAAGCCCGTACCTGGAGCATTTGCCGGTATTGAGCCTGGCGCCCGAGCAGCTCTCGCGCTACAAACTGCGTCGCTCCAAGCGCGATGACCATTTCTGCACCGCCGAAGTCGCGGCCTTGTGCCTTGAGTTGGCCGACGATGGCGCCGCCAGCGAAGTGCTGGACGCCTACCTCGACGTCTTCAGCAGCCATTACCTGGCTGCCAAGTTCCAGCTGCCCCTGGACCCGACCGACATCGTCCATACTCGTCTGGCACCTTATATACCTGCGGTATAACCAGACGACGTTTGCATGATGGCACCGTAAACCCGCGCCCCGCTAAAATGCCCGCGGGCGTAGTGCTTGACCCCCCAGGCTGCGCTGGGCATGCTGGGCGCCGATTGGGGTGCAACCGTGAATTTTCGACGTCGTTCCAAGTGCTTTTGACGTTGAACGTACCCTGTGGCGTCGGCTGCCTGGCTGTCGCCTTGTGTCTTGGTGAACCCTGAACCCATCAGGGCTGCCATAAAAAACAGGATCATTTAATCAATGGCCACATACGAAATCCTGATAGCCGATGACCACCCGCTGTTTCGCAGTGCGCTGCATCAAGCCGTCACCCTGGGCCTGGGCCCTGACGTACGCTTGGTCGAAGTGGCCAGCATTGCCGAACTGGAAGCCCGCCTCACCGAAAAATCCGACTGGGACCTGGTGCTGCTCGACCTGAACATGCCGGGTGCCTACGGTTTCTCCGGGCTGGTGCTGCTGCGCGGGCAATACCCGCAGATTCCCGTGGTGATGGTTTCGGCCCAGGAAGAAGCCGATGTGGTGGTGCGCTCCAAGGAGTTTGGCGCCAGCGGTTTCATTCCCAAGTCCAGCTCGATGGAAGATATCCAGAAAGCAGTACGCACCGTGTTGGATGGCGATGTGTCCTGGCCGCCACAGGCGTTTGAAGAAATCAACGTGTCCGACGAAGCCAAGGCCGCCCGCGATGGCCTGGCCAGCCTCACACCCCAGCAGTTCCGCGTGCTGACCATGGTCTGCGAAGGCTTGTTGAACAAGCAGATTGCCTTCGAGCTGAGCGTGTCCGAAGCGACGATCAAGGCCCATGTGACGGCGATCTTCCGCAAGTTGGGAGTGCGTACACGCACCCAGGCGGCGCTGCTCTTGCAACAACTTGAGTCAATTTCGCAGCACTAAGCTGTCAGCGATTCACGCTTTTTTGACTTGGCGTGATCTAGTTTCCCCACTTCTTTGGTTCAGTTGCCTACGTCTATGTCGCCTTTCAAGGGTCAAACCGGTATCAAACGTATCTTCAATGCAGGGGGTTACTCCCTGGATGGCCTGCGCGCGGCGTTCACTGGCGAGGCGGCCTTCCGTCAGTTGGTGCTGCTCAACGTTATCCTGATCCCGCTGAGCTTTTTCCTGCACGTCAGCCGGGTGGAGCGGGCGTTGCTGATCGCGGTGTGCCTGCTGGCGCTGATCGTCGAATTGCTCAATTCGGCGGTAGAGGCGGCCATCGACCGTATTTCCCTGGACCGCCACCCGTTGTCGAAAAATGCCAAGGACATGGGCAGCGCCGCGCAATTTGTAGCACTGACCATGATCACGCTGGTGTGGGCCGTGATCCTGATCTAACCCTCAGGCAATGCTCGGCAGCACGATCTCGTCGCTGCGCTGAACCCCGGCGGTGAAGGCGCGGCACAGCTCGAGGAATTCGCGCATCGCCGAGGTCTGGTACTTCTGTTTGTGCCAGATGAAGTAGAACTGCCGGGCCAGGTCCAGGTCCGGGGTTTCCACCGGTACCAGGCTGCCACGGCGGAATGCATCGCGCAGCGCCAGGCGAGAGATGCAGCCAATCCCCAATCCCGACTCAACCGCCCGCTTGATCGCCTCGGTATGTTCCAGCTCCAGGCGGATATTCAGCGCGCTGCGGTGATGGCGCATGGCCTGGTCGAACGTCAGGCGCGTACCTGAGCCTTGTTCGCGCAGGATCCAGGCTTCGTGGGTCAGCTCATCCATGCTCGCCACACCGCGCTTGGCCAGGTGATGCTGCGGCGCGCAAAACACCACCAGCTCATCTTCTACCCAGGTTTGTACTTCGATGTCCGGGTGGCTGCAGTCGCCTTCGATTAGACCCAGGTCAATTTCGTAGTGCGCCACCTGGTGCACGATATGTGCAGTGTTCTGCACATGCAGCTTCACCTGGCTCTCGGGGTGCTGTTGCATGAAGCTGCCGATCAGCAACGTGGCCAGGTAATTGCCGATGGTCAGGGTGGCGCCCACCGCCAGCGAGCCGAAGCCGGACTTGCCGTTGAGCAGGTCCTCGATCTCCTTGGCCTGGTCCAGCAGCGCCACCGCCTGGGGTAACAGCTGGTGACCCAAGGCGTTGAGACTCAGGCGCTTACCGGCGCGGTCGAATAATTGGCAGCTGGATTGGCGCTCCAGCTCGGTGATCGAGGTGCTGGCGGCGGATTGCGATAAGGCCAGAAGGCCAGCAGCGCGCGAGACGCTTTCCTGCTGGGCGACGGCGACGAAGACTTGCAGTTGACGGAGAGTAAATCGCATATCGATATAACCGATAACCCTTATCTTAATAATCCAGTTAACAGATATTGTCGCCGCCATTAGAATGCTGTGCAATTGCGCACCTATCATTTGGCGCAGACCCATTTCCAGGAGTCCCCCGTACATGAGCAACATGAACCACGAGCGTGTCCTCAGTGTTCATCACTGGAACGACACTCTGTTCAGCTTCAAGTGCACCCGCGATCCGGGCCTGCGCTTCGAGAACGGTCAGTTCGTGATGATCGGCCTGCAACAGCCCAACGGCCGCCCGCTCATGCGCGCTTACTCGATTGCCAGCCCGAATTGGGAAGAGCATCTGGAGTTCTTCAGCATCAAGGTGCCCGATGGCCCGCTGACTTCCCAATTGCAGCACTTGAAGGAAGGCGACGAGATCATCATCAGCAAAAAACCGACAGGCACCCTGGTGCTTGACGATTTGAAGCCGGGCAAACACCTGTACCTGCTCAGCACCGGTACTGGCCTGGCGCCGTTCATGAGCGTGATCCAGGACCCGGAAACCTACGAGCGTTTCGAAAAAGTGATCCTGTGCCACGGCGTGCGTTACGTCAATGAAGTCGCCTACCGCGAGTTCATCACCGAACACCTGCCGCAGAACGAATTCTTCGGCGAAGCGCTGCGTGACAAGCTGATCTACTACCCGACCGTGACCCGCGAGCCGTTCGAGAACGAAGGCCGCCTGACCGACCTGATGCGCAGCGGCAAGCTGTTCAGCGACATCGGCCTGCCACCGATCAACCCCGAGGACGACCGCGCCATGCTGTGCGGCAGCCCCAGCATGTTGGACGAGACCAGCGAAGTGCTGAACAGCTTCGGCCTGAAGGTTTCGCCACGCATGCGTGAGCCGGGTGACTACTTGATCGAACGTGCCTTCGTCGAGAAGTAATCCGTGTAGGAGCCAGCTCCTACAGTAAAAAGAAAAGCCCGCGTTGCCTGAAGGCAGCGCGGGCTTTTTCATGACTGCGGTTTACTGGGCCGCAACCACTTCCAGCACGCAAATCATCCCGGCCTCGGGATAGTGCCAGCGCACATCCACATCCCAGAACTGCGCGCCATATTCACGCTCCGGCCCCGGGGTTTGATACGCCGGTCGCGGATCCTGGGCCAGGCACTGCTCGATCAGCGCCACCAACGGCTCGTCAAGGCGCTGGGCGTGGCCTTGTGCCTGATGCAACGCGGTCTTCAGCCACTGCACCGTAATCAGCGGCGGCGCGCTTCTGGCGATGTGGTTGGTGGCCGTGTCGACGATGTCGGCATAGGGCACATACGGCTTGATATCCAATACCGGCGTGCCATCGAGCAAATCGAGCCCGGAAATCCACAGTTTGCCCGGCTCGACCCTGTCCAGCTTGACCACCGATTGACCAATGCCGTTGGGCCGATGCGTCGCGCGGGTGGCAAATACGCCCATGGACGTGTTGCCGCCCAGGCGCGGCGGGCGCACCTTGAGGCGCGGCTTGTCTTCCAGTGCCTGGTGAAACAGGAACAACAGCCACACATGGCTGACCTGCTCCAGGCCCTGCACCGCCTCACCCTGGTCGAACGGCGCGACCAATTCCAGCACGCCCCGTGCGGCAGGTGCCAGTTGCGGCTGGCGCGGGATGGCGAACTTCTCCTTGAAACAGGAGCGGACAAAGCCGATGGGCGAGACGCTGTAACTCATTTTTGAAGCCTCAAGTGGCAAGCTGCAAGCTCTTGGCGCTTGAAGCTTGTAGCTGATTTAAGCTCTGACGCGCAGCGTCAGCCCCTTGAGGAAGTTGCGCAGCAACTGGTCGCCGCACGGGCGGTAGTTGGTGTGGCCGAACTTGCGAAACAGCGCGCTCAGCTCCGGCTTGGACACCGGGAACTCGGCGGCCTTGAGGATGGCGTGCATGTCGTCTTCCTTCAGCTCGAAGGCCACGCGCAGCTTCTTGAGGATGATGTTGTTGGTCACCGGGGTCTCGATCGGCTGCGGCGGACGGCTTTCGTCCTTGCCGCGCTTGAAAATCACCAGGCCGTCGAGGAAATGGGCCATGACTTCATCCGGGCAGAACACAAAGCCTTCTTCCTCATCTTTCTTGAGGTAGGTCAGCAGGTCTTCCTTGGTTACGTCCATGCCGCCGAGTTTGATGATCTCGACCATCTTGTTATCGCTGATATCGAGCATGTAGCGCACGCTGCGCAGTACGTCATTGTGAATCATGGTGGGCAATCCTGGTTTTCAACGGTGGACACCGCCGGGTGAGGCGGTATCGAGAAAAGGTGCGCGGCTTAGAACTTCTCTTTGCCGGACATATAACGCCATTGGCCAACCGGCACTTTGCCGATGGACACGCCGCCGATGCGGATGCGGCGGATGGCGACGACTTTCAGGCCAACGGCTTCGCAGAACAGGGCGATCACGCCCGGTTGCGGGTTTTTCATGGCAAAGCGCAGGCGGTTTTCGTTCTGCCAGCTGGCTTTCACGGCAGGCAGCTCTTTGCCTTTGTAAGTCAGGCCGTGGTTCAGGCGGTTGAGGCCGTGCGCAACCATGTCGCCTTCGACCTCGACCACGTATTCCTGCTCGATCTTGGCGGCATCGGCGGTCAACTTGCGCAGGATCTTCCAGTCCTGGGTGAAGACCAGCAGCCCGCTGGCCTTGGCTTGCAGGTCGGCGCTGGCGCTCAGGCGCAGGAAATGGCCCTTGAGCGGGCGTTTGCCGAAGCGATGCTCTTCGGACAAGGTCTCGGCGCTGATCGACGCCAATGCCGTCTCGGCATCCACGCCGGCAGGCGCGTGCAGCAGTATGGTCACCGGCTCCGGCGCAGTGGCCTTGGCTTCGGGGTCCAGCTCGACGTTCTGCGTGGTGACCTTGAACTGCGGCTCGTCGATCACTTCGCCGTCCACCGAGACCCAGCCGCCTTCGATAAACAGCTCAGCCTCCCGACGGGAGCAACCGACCAGTTCGATGAGGCGTTTGGAGAGGCGTATGGGGTCAGTCATGACAAGGGCCGTAACAAAAGGGGGCGGTTATTGTACCTGCCTGGCGCCGGTTAATCCCGGCCCCATTTCAGTGCTGCTGCTTTTTGTCGGAGCTTGCCTGCGATGGCGTCGCCTCGGTACACCCGATACACCGAGTTGTCTGCATCGCAGGCAAGCCAGCTCCCACAGGTGTTCTGCGCTGTGTCAGCCACTGCGTAGCTGTTGCTGCTGGCGCAAGCGCATGTGCAGCAACGGATACGGCTGCCCAAGACCATCATGCTCCGTGCGTCCGATCACCTCGAACCCCTGCTTGAAGTAAAACCCCAGGGCCTGCGGGTTTTGTTCGTTCACGTCCAGTTCGTCGGCATTCATGCGCTCGATCGCGTAGCGCAGCAGTTGGCGGCCGAGGCCCTGGCCCCGGTGTTGCGGGTCGATGAACAGCATCTCGACCTTGCCCGCAGCGACGCCGGCAAACCCGGTGATGCGTTGGCGCGAGTCCTTGGTGCAAATCAGCATCACCGCGTCCAGGTAGCGGGTCAGCACCAGGTTTTTCAGCAACTCGATGTAACTGTCTGGCAGAAAATCGTGGGTGGCCCGCACCGATGCCTCCCAGATGTGTGCCAATTCGGCGTAATCGCTGATTTTAGGTGTGTGGATAACCGAATGCTGACGCATGCCCGCTGCCCCTTTGCCTTGATGTGCGCTGATGGGCAAAACGATAGACCTAAAAAAGCCCCGCATCTTGTCCAGAGGCAGGGCTTTTTCAAAATATTACACGTCAGTCACGCTTCTCGGCCCACAGGTCGTATTCGTCGGCGTCCGTCACGGTGCACCAGACCTTGTCACCCGGCTTCAAACCGCTGGCATCGTCGATAAACACGTTACCGTCGATCTCCGGGGCATCGAAGAAGCAGCGGCCGACCGCGCCTTGCTCGTCGACTTCGTCGATCAGCACTTCGATTTCCTTGCCGATGCGCAATTGCAGGCGCGCCGAGCTGATGGCCTGCTGGTGCGCCATGAAACGCTCCCAACGGTCCTGCTTGACGTCATCCGGCACCACGGCCAGGTCCAGCAGGTTGGCCGGAGCGCCTTCCACCGGCGAGTACTGGAAGCAGCCGACGCGGTCCAGTTGGGCCTCGGTCAGCCAGTCCAGCAGGTACTGGAAGTCTTCTTCGGTTTCGCCGGGGAAACCGACGATAAAGGTCGAGCGAATGATCAGCTCCGGGCAGATCTCGCGCCAGTTCTTGATGCGTGCCAGGGTCTTGTCTTCGAAGGCCGGGCGTTTCATGGCTTTCAGGACTTTCGGGCTGGCGTGCTGGAACGGGATGTCCAGGTACGGCAGGATCTTGCCGGCGGCCATCAACGGGATCAGCTCGTCCACGTGCGGATACGGGTAAACGTAGTGCAGGCGCACCCACACGCCGAGGCTGCTGAGGGCTTCGCAGAGCTCGGTCATGCGGGTTTTCACCGGCGCGCCGTTCCAGAAGCCGGTGCGGTATTTCGCGTCGACGCCGTAGGCGCTGGTGTCCTGGGAGATCACCAGCAGCTCTTTCACGCCGGATTTGACCAGGCGCTGGGCCTCGTCCAGTACATCACCGACCGGGCGGCTGACCAGCTTGCCGCGCATCGAGGGGATAATGCAGAAGCTGCAGCTGTGGTTGCAGCCTTCGGAAATCTTCAGGTACGCATAGTGGCGCGGGGTCAGCTTGATGCCCTGCGGCGGCACCAGGTCGATCAGCGGGTTGTGGTCCTGGCGCGGCGGCACGACTTCGTGCACGGCGTTGACCACCTGCTCGTACTGCTGCGGGCCGGTCACGGCCAACACGCTTGGGTGCACGTTGCGGATATTGCCTTCTTCCACGCCCATGCAGCCGGTCACGATGACCTTGCCGTTTTCCTTGATGGCCTCGCCGATCACTTCCAGCGACTCCGCCTTGGCCGAGTCGATGAAGCCGCAGGTGTTGACCACCACCACGTCGGCGTCCTGATAAGTGGACACCACGTCATAACCTTCCATGCGCAGTTGGGTCAGGATGCGTTCGGAGTCGACCAGAGCCTTCGGGCAACCCAGGGAAACAAAGCCAACCTTGGGGTTGGCCTTTGCGATGGTGGTGGACATGTCTAACCTCGGTATTGAATGACGCCGCCAGTCGGGCACGACAGGGCTGCGGACGGGCACTTGGTGTGCCTCTGATCAAAAAGTGCGCAATTCTAGCGACGGGCAACGCACTTGACCAGCTTTATGCAGGGAAATGCGACGAGTGCTGCGTTGGGTAATTCGCAGAGCCCTTCCACGCTCTCAAGCCCGCACGTCCTGCTCCGTGCGGTGCGCGACGACTTTGGACAGGCCCACCCCCAACGCCTGGAGCACTTTCAGCAGGGTGGAAAGTTTTGGGTCGCCGCCGACGGCGATGGATCTGTAGAGATTAGCTCTATTGAGCCCGGTGTTCTGCGACAAGCTGAGCATTCCGCCACGAGCTTCCGCCACTCGACGAATAGCGACAAGGAACGCGTCCTCACCCCCCGCTTCATCGATTTCCTCAAGTGCGACGGACAGATATTCCAGGGCAAATGCTTCGTCGTCTCGGAGCATTTCAAGAACACTCTCTTCATGAGAACGAGTACGAATGGTCATTTTTGCTGCTCCTTGTAGGATTTCCAGAGAGCCTTGGCCTGATCGATGTCGTTCTGCTGTCTGGCCTTTGAGCCACCACCCAACAGGAAAACAATTTTTCGATCCACGATTGCGTAATACACGCGAAGCCCGGGTCCGAAGTCGAGCTTCATCTCAAAGACCCCATCACCCACCGGCTCCGCCACCCCAAAGTGACCAAGGCATGCTCGGTCCACTCTGGTGGTGATTCTTACCTTTGAACGGGTGTTTTGCACGGTGTCCAGCCAAGCTTGGTAGATGTCTACGCCGTTGACTGACAGGACGTGTTTCACTTCGTACATAAGGAATGTACTTTAAAAGAGACAGGTCGACGATTGAGTTTTTGTATCGACTGCGCGCCGCAGGGGCACGATTGATGGATCAGGTAAGCCGGTCAAGGAAACCCCGCTTGCACCCCTAAAGGCAGCATTACTAAGCCGGGCCCAAAATATACGGTCGGCCGTGATGCGCTCAATGCAGGCAAATAGGCCCCAAAATGCCTTGATCTCTTTTAATGACGGCAGAAAACGCCACCCTTATCACTTGAGCAGGGAAATGCGACGAGTGCTGCGCTATGCTTCGCGCCGTTGCACATGGGTAGAACCCCTGGGTCAATAAAACGTCTGTTACGAGAAGTAAAACAGCGCATGCTAGGGTCAGCTTAGGCGCGTTGTTTATAAAAGACCTCAGGTCAAAGGGCAGGAGTGGTTGATGGGTCACGCGAGTAGTCAGGCAGCAGGTGCCGAGCATTCAAACGCCAAGCCGATTGGCATGCTGGTGGCAGCGGTCGGGGTGGTTTACGGCGATATCGGCACCAGCCCGCTCTACACCCTTAAAGAGGTGTTCAATGGGGGGTATGGGGTTCAGGTCAACCATGATGGGGTGCTGGGGATCCTGGCGCTGATTTTCTGGTCACTGATCTGGGTGGTGTCGATCAAGTACATGCTGTTTGTACTGCGTGCGGACAACCAGGGCGAGGGCGGCATCATGGCGCTGACCGCGCTGGCGCGCCGGGCGGCGGGGGAGCGCAAGAAGCTGCGCAATTTCCTCGTGGTCTGTGGCTTGTGCGGGGCTGCGCTGTTCTACGGCGACAGCATGATCACCCCGGCGATTTCGGTCTTGTCGGCCATTGAAGGCCTGGAACTGGCATTCGATGGCCTGGATAAATGGGTTGTGCCCATCGCGCTGGTCGTGTTGGTGGCGTTGTTTCTGATCCAGAAACACGGCACCGACCGCATCGGCAAGCTGTTCGGACCGGTGATGGTGACCTGGTTCCTGGTGCTGGGTGGCCTTGGTGTGTATGGCATCACCCTGCACCCTGAAGTGCTCAACGCCTTGAACCCGATGTGGGGCGTGCGTTTCTTCGAGGCTCACCCCGGCATTGGCGTGGCGATCCTGGGGGCGGTGGTGCTGGCTTTGACCGGTGCCGAGGCGCTGTACGCAGACATGGGGCACTTCGGCCGCAAGCCCATCGCCCGCGCCTGGTTCATCCTGGTGCTGCCGGCGTTGGTGCTCAATTATTTCGGCCAGGGCGCGATGCTGCTCGGCGATCCGGAAGCTGCGCGCAACCCATTCTACTTGCTGGCGCCGAGTTGGGCGCTGATCCCGCTGGTGGTGCTGTCGACCCTGGCCACGGTGATTGCGTCGCAGGCGGTGATTTCCGGTGCGTTCTCGTTGACGCGCCAGGCGATCCAGTTGGGTTATATCCCGCGCATGCACATCCAACACACGTCCAGTGCCGAGCAGGGCCAGATCTACATCGGCGCGGTGAATTGGTCGCTGATGGTCGGCGTGATCCTGCTGGTGCTGGGCTTCGAGTCCTCCAACGCACTGGCGTCGGCCTACGGTGTAGCCGTGACCGGTACCATGCTGATGACCACGATCCTGGTGTCGGCGGTGATGCTGCTGCTGTGGAAATGGCCACCGATCCTGGCCGTGCCGGTATTGGTCTGCTGCCTGCTGGTCGACGGGCTGTACTTCGCCGCCAACGTGCCGAAGATCATCCAGGGCGGCGCCTTCCCGGTCTTGGCGGGGATCGTGCTCTTTGTGCTGATGACCACGTGGAAGCGCGGCAAGCAGTTGCTGGTCGAGCGCCTCGACGAAGGCGGCCTGCCGTTGCCGATCTTTATCAGCAGCATCCGTGTGCAACCGCCGCATCGCGTGCAGGGTACGGCGGTGTTCCTCACCGCGCGCCCGGACGCCGTGCCCCATGCGCTGTTGCACAACCTGTTGCACAACCAGGTGCTGCACGAGCAAGTGGTGCTGCTGACGGTGGTCTACGAGGATATTCCACGCGTACCGGCCGCCCGGCGCTTCGAGGTGGATGCCTACGGCGAGGGGTTCTTCCGGGTGATCCTGCACTTTGGCTTTACCGATGAGCCGGACGTGCCTGAAGCGCTGAAGCTGTGCCACCTCGACGAGCTGGATTTCAGCCCGATGCGCACCACCTACTTCCTCAGCCGTGAAACGGTGATCGCCTCGCGCATCAAGGGCATGGCCCGTTGGCGTGAAGCGCTGTTCGCGTTCATGTTGAAGAATGCCAACGGCAACCTGCGGTTCTTCAAGCTCCCGGTCAACCGCGTGATCGAACTGGGCACCCAGGTCGAGATGTAAGCCTGTGCACGACGGGAGCCGGTAATCGGCTCCCGCTTTCGTTCTGAACCCTGTGCAATCCAACGTTGTCGACTAGGCTGTAGGAGCAAGCTTGCTCGCGAAAAACGTCAATTAAAACGCGTTGATCCTGAATACACGCGGCGCCGGTGAGTCTTTCGCGAGCAAGCCTGCTCAGTTAAAAGAGCCCAAAAAGCCCAGAAGAGGTGCGCCATGAGTCAGCTGCTCGAACCCTATACCCTGCGCCAATTGACCCTGCTCAACCGCATCGCCGTGTCGCCGATGTGCCAATACTCCAGCGTCGATGGCCTGGCCAATGACTGGCACCTGGTCCACCTTGGCAGTCGCGCAGTCGGCGGCGCCGGGCTGATCTTCACCGAGGCCACCGCGGTGACCGCCGATGGCCGTATCACTGCCGAAGACCTGGGCCTGTGGAACGACGAACAGATCGAACCGCTGCAACGCATCACGCGGTTTATCGCAGCCCAGGGCGCCGTGGCCGGGATCCAGCTGGCCCATGCCGGGCGCAAGGCCAGTACTCATCGGCCATGGATCGGCAAGCATGGCAGCGTCAACCCGGAGGACGGCGGGTGGGTGCCGGTGGGGCCGTCGCCGATTGCCTTTGACCCCAATCACACACAGCCCCGGCAGTTGGACGAAGGGCAGATCCAACAGGTGATCGCCGACTTTGTCGCCGCCGCCAAGCGCGCGCTCACGGCCGGGTTTGAAGTGGTGGAAATCCATGCGGCTCACGGTTACCTGCTGCATCAATTTCTCTCGCCGATCAGCAATCAACGCCAGGACCAATACGGCGGCTCTTTTGAAAACCGTATCCGCCTGGTGCTGCAAGTCACCGAAGCCGTGCGTGCGGCCTGGCCTCAGGACCTGCCGCTGTTTGTGCGGGTGTCGGCCACCGACTGGGTGGAAGATGGCTGGAACCCTGATGAAACCGTGGAATTGGCGCGCCGCTTGAAGGATTTGGGTGTGGACCTGATCGACGTGTCCTCTGGTGGCACCGCCGCCAATGCCGAGATTCCGACGGGGCCCGGCTACCAGACGCGCTTCGCCGAACGGGTACGCAAAGAGTCAGGCATCGCCACCGGCACGGTGGGCATGATCACCGAACCGGCACAGGCTGAGCACATCCTGCGCACCTGCCAGGCCGATATTATCTTCCTGGCCCGTGAACTGCTGCGGGACCCGTACTGGCCGCTGCATGCCGATGATGACCTCGGCGGGCGCAAGGCGACCTGGCCGGCGCAGTATCAACGGGCAACCCATCGAGACCAGCCGATTCATGAGTCTGACTTGAGGGATTGATCCGCCTCGCGCCGCACTCGAAACCCACCATGAATCGGTGGGTTTTTTTTGCATGATGCTGTGGGAAAAGTCCGTAGGTGATTGTTACTCAAGAGATTTTTTAAGTGAAAGCTCTAAAAAAATCCCACACGTGACCAGATTGTTTCTACGCTTAGGGTAAGTCTGATTTCTGGCCCAGGGAGTCAGTCCGTTTGTCCGCGCAGGCCTTGTGCTTAAGGGGATGCAGGTGATGGGCGCCAGGAGTATTTGATCGATATCAGGAGAAACAGTCCATGGCCAAGTCCTATGGTGTTGCGGGTGCAGTGGTGTCTTTTCTGGCCCGCAGGTTGTTCATGCGTGGCTGCAGGTTGAGTTCGGACGAGGCTGAATTACTCGCGCAGTATCGCGCCCTGAACGAGAGTGACCAGGTGGCGATGCGATATCTGATTGGGGCAATGAAGAGTGTGTCGCGGTTCTGAGGCGGGCATTTGAGTCCTGTGGGAGCGAGCAACCTCGCTCCCACAGGTGGCATCACGCGTATTTACGCGCCTCGGGTGCCGGCGGGAAGTACTGATACAGCCAGGTTTCACTCAAGGTGCGGTCCTGGGTGCGGATGAACAGGCGCAGTTCCACCGGCTCGACGCTGTCGCTGGTCGGGTACCAGTCGAACAGGATCCGATAGCCCTTGATGTTGTCGAGCACCAGCACGCTGAAGTCTTTCACTTCGCCGTGGGAGCAGGTCACCACCGGCTCGATCCCGGTGCCGGCCGGCAGGCGATCGAGGCCGCCGCCCTTGAAGTCCACGGCAAACCGACGCGCCCACACCTCTGGGTAATGCTCGCCCGGTGCCCAACCTTCAGTGAAGCCGCCCATGCCCGAACGGGTCGCGTCGACCTGTGCCAGCGGCGTGCTGACCGGGGGCAGGGCGCTCCAGTAGAGCTTGTAGCCATAGTTGAGCGAATCGCCAGGCGCCACCGGTTTTTTCGGTGTCCAGAAGGCCACGATGTTGTCCAGGGTCTCGCCGGTGGTGGGGATCTCCAGCAGGTCGATCGAGCCTTCGCCCCAGGCGGTGGTCGGTTCTACCCACAGGCTTGGGCGCTTGCTGTACCAGTCCACAGTGTCCTGGTAGCTGGCGAACTCATGGTCGGTCTGCACCAGGCCGAAGCCTTTCGGGTCGGTGTCGGCGAATGCGTTGAACTGCAGCTTGGCCGGGTTGTTCAGCGGGCGACAAATCCACTCGCCATTGCCACGCCACATCGCCAGGCGATCCGAGTCGTGGATTTGCGGGTGGATGGTGTCGCACATGCGGCGTTCGTGGGTGCCGCAACTGAACATGCTGGTCATCGGCGCGATGCCCAGTTGTTCGATGGCGGTGCGCGCATTGATGTTGGCGTCGATCGCCATCACCACCTGGTTGGCCTGGCAGTCGATATCGAAGCGATAGGCGCCGGTGGCGCTCGGCGAGTCGAGCAGGGCGTAGACCACAAAGCGGGTGGCGTTCTTGTCCGGGGTCTCGAACCAGAACTGCGTGAAGTCGGGGAACTCTTCGCGCTTCTTCGCGTAGGTATCAATCGCCAGGCCCCGTGCGGAAAGGCCGTACTGGCCGGTGGAATCCACCGCGCGGAAGTAGCTGGCGCCGAGAAACGACAGCACGTCGTGGCGATCCAGTTCCGGTGCCTTGAACAGCTTGAAGCCGGAGAAACCCAGGTCGCCGGTCAACTGTTTGGTGTCGACGGTGGTTTTTTCATAGTTGAACAGTGAAGGGCGGAAATGCACTTCGCGGGCTTCACGGGTCTTGGGGTCGACGCTGTGCATGCGCACCGGCGTCTTGAACCCCATGCCGACGTGGAAGAACTGCACGTCCAGTTGGCCGTTCAATTCCTTCCACAGCGAATGGTTGCCGTCGTACCCGATGGCGTTGAAATTCTGCGGGGTCATGGTCGCCAGGGTGGGCGGGAGTACCTGTTTGGTGTCTTTATACGCGGTCCCGGCGAGCTGCTTGGCCTGGGCCTTGAGCGTTTCAAAATCAAACGCCACGGCCTTGCCATCGGCGGCGCGATTCCCGGCCCAAGCCTGCGCGGCGAGCAGGCCGCTGGCCGACAAACCGGTGTAAGCCGCAATGGCCATGGACACTTTGAGCAAATTCCTACGGTGCATAGAGACAACCTGTCGTGAGCAAATCCCGCGCCGTTCCTGGCACGTGCTGGATCAGAAAGTACGGTTCGGACATGCCTTCGGCCAAACGCAACGGACAATAAACAGACGCCGGATAGCTTAAGCGGTTCGATGACGTAGGAAAAATGATTGATAGCGGCGTGATGGCGTTGCATATGAAACAAGGTATTTCTCAGGAGCAGACAGTCCCCCTGTGGCGAGCGGGCTTGCCCCGCGTTGGGCTGCAAAGCAGCCCCAATACCCGACATTCGGTGTGTCTCAAAGAGCACCGCTGCCTCGAAGGGGCTGCTGCGCAGTCCAACGCGGGCCACGCCCCGCTTACCACAGGAAGCCTTCGCCACACGTGGCCTTCAACTCACCTCGCCGACCGCCCGGTACGCCTCATCAATCGCCGCATGGGCGTACGCACTCCACGCCGCATCCGAGTTGGCGATGCTCACGTGCCCCAGCGGCTTGCGCGCCAGGTTCATCAGCGCTTCGCTCTCGCCGGCGTTGTCGAACAAGCTGTTGGAAAAGTATGCATAGCCATGGGACCAGCGATTCACCGTGATCCCGAGGATATCGGTCTCGTGGTTGAACCCACCCGGGCCGAGCATGCGTTGCAGTTGGTCACGCAATTGCGTTTCCAGTTGCTCGAAGGTCTGCGCATACAACTTGCCGCGCCCGGCGCGCGCCTGGTCGCGGGCGTTCATGCCGCTGTTGGGGCTGGTGGGCACGTAGACCATGTGCAAGCCAATCGGCTGCGTCGGGTCGCGCGGGTGGTCGTAGCCACCCATGCTCACCGGGTAGTCCAGTTTGATGCGGCTGTACGGTTGGGTGGCCGCGTAAATCTCATGCACGCCAAGTTTCTGGAACGATTGCCAGTTGCGGATCACCACCTTGGTGTACACCAGCGGGAATTTCACGTTCTGGCTCAAGGCGTGGGCCTGGGGGGCCGGCAGGTCCTTGAGCAGGTACGGGATCATCATGTTGTAGCAGGCCAGGATGCAGCGTTTGCCACGCACCTGTGCGAGTTGTCCGCCACGGCTGTAGCCGATATGCACGCTGTCGCCCACGTTGCGCACGCTGACCGCCGTGCTGTTCAAGCGCACCCGTACCGGCGCCTTGGGTTGATCGAGCTTGGCGTAGTCAAACGCTGCCAGCACGATATCGTCCATGGTGTGCCCGGGTGCCACGCCGGGGACCAGGCTGCGCACCAGCAGGCGTGCGAGTGACGCGTTGCCATCCGGGAAGTGGTAGATGTAGGGCTCTTCCATTTCGGCAGCGGCTTCTTCGCTGATCGGTGCCAGGTTCATGCCGCCGAAACCTGGGAATCCCACGTTATAGGCGTCGGACGATGCCACGGCATCGATGCTCAAGGCCATGAAGTCATTGGTGCGGCTCTGGAAGTACTTCACCGCGCCTTCCGATAATCCGACGTTCTTCAGCAGGAAATCGCGGTAACTGGTGACCGCCAGGTAGTCGGCCTTTTGCTCGGCCGTCTTGCCCGGCAGGTAATCCTTGGGCGCCGTGTGCAGCTCGATCAACGCCTGACGGTCGGCGGGTGGCAGCGGGAAGTCATTGATGAAGTCGCTGATGGAGCGCGCATGCAATTGGTCGGGCGCGATGTCGTCGGCGACCATCGGCGTCGGGTCGCCGGTCACCAGTTTGTCTTCGCCAAAGTTCTCCTTGTCGAAGAACACCCCGCGCGACAACCCCAGGCCCGGGTAGAACTGGCGGTCGAAGGCGGTCTCGAAGCGCTTGATGTTCACCCCGAGTTTTTTCAGCAGGCCATTTACTTGCTTGCTGTAGAGGTGGTTGGGCGACTGGAACGCCTCGCTGCCGCCGTAGCCGATGATCATGCGGCCGCCGGCCTGGAATTCATTGCGCTTGGCATGGCCGCCGAAGTCGTCGTGGTTTTCCAGGATCAGGATCTTCGCCTTGGGGTGCTTCTCGCGGTAGAACCACGCCGCCGACAGACCACTCAGGCCGCCCCCGACCACCACCAGGTCATAGTTCTCGGTGATCGGCAGTTTGTCGGTGTCGAAGACCTTCTTTTCCCAGCCCATCTGGTGCGCCACTTCGAACGAGCCGACATGGCTGCCGCGCAGGCCGGTGAGGGCGGGCGGGTAGTAGCGGCCGTCGGGCGCGGCCTGGAGGATTTGCAGCGGGGTCATGCCGGCGGCAATAGTGATGGCGACGCCGTTGAGGAAGTCGCGGCGGGTAATGTCCATGGGAACCTACGAATTATTTATTGTTATGAGGAGGTCCCCTGTGGGAGCGGGCTTGCTCGCGATAGCGTCGGCACAGACACGCCGCCATCGCGGGCAAGCCCGCACACAGGGGTAAAGCGTCAGTGCTTGAACATCACATGGCGTACGGTGGTGTAGTCCTCCAGCCCATACATGGACATGTCCTTGCCATACCCGGACAGTTTCTGACCGCCGTGGGGCATTTCACTGACGAGCATGAAGTGGGTGTTGACCCAGGTGCAGCCATATTGCAAACGCGCGGCCAGGCGATGGGCGCGTCCGACATCGGCGGTCCATACGGATGACGCCAGGCCGTAGTCCGAATCGTTGGCCCAGCCGAGCACCTGCGCTTCATCGGTGAATTTAGTCACCGACACCACCGGCCCGAACACCTCGCGGCGCACGATTTCGTCGTCCTGCTGTGCATCGGCCAGCACCGTCGGTTCAAAGAAGAAACCATTGCCTTCCACCGCCTTGCCGCCGGTCACCAGGCGGATGTGCGGCTGGGCCACGGCGCGTTCGACAAAACCGGCGACGCGGTCGCGGTGCTGCGCGGTGATCAGCGGGCCGAGCTCGGTGGCCGGGTCATCCTGCAGGCCGTACTGGATGCTGGCGACTGCCGCGCCGAGCTTCTCGACAAACGCATCGTAGATATCCGCCTGGGCATAGATGCGGCACGCCGCGGTGCAGTCCTGGCCGGCGTTGTAGAAGCCGAAGGTGCGAATGCCTTCGACGGCCGCGTCGATATCGGCATCGTTGAAGATGATCACCGGGGCCTTGCCGCCCAGCTCCATGTGCATGCGCTTCACGCTGTCGGCGGTGCTGGAGATGATGTTCGCGCCGGTAGCGATGGAGCCGGTCAGCGACACCATGCGCACTTTCGGGTGGTTCACCAACGGGCTGCCCACGGTCGGACCACGCCCGAACACCAGGTTGAGGACACCGGCCGGGAAAATATCGGCGGCCAGTTCGACCATGCGCAACGCCGTCAGCGGGGTTTGTTCCGACGGCTTGAGCACCACGGTATTACCGGCAGCCAGGGCAGGGGCGATTTTCCAGGCGACCATCATCAGCGGGTAGTTCCACGGCGCGATGGAAGCGATGACGCCCACCGGGTCGCGACGGATCATCGAGGTGTGACCGGGCAGGTATTCGCCGCCAGCCGACCCGCTCATGCAACGGCTGGCACCGGCAAAGAAGCGGAACACGTCGGCAATCGCCGGGATCTCATCGTTCAGTGCGGCGCTGTAGGGCTTGCCGCAGTTGTCCGATTCCAGCTTGGCCAGCTCTTCACCGTGGGCCTCGATCACGTCCGCCAGTTTGAGCAGCAGCAAGGAGCGGTCTTTGGGTGCGGTCTGCGACCAGCCTTCAAAGGCGGCATCGGCGGCGCGCACGGCGGCGTCGACCTGGGCTTCGCTGGCTTCCTTGATTTCCACCAGCACGCGGCCGAGCGCCGGGTTGAATACGGCTTGGGCCGGGCCTTCGCCTTCGACCAGGTGGCCGTTGATCAACAGTTTGGTTTGCATGGTTAATTCCTCCTCAAAGCGACAGTTCTATCTCTGGAGAAACCGGTTCGACTGTGGGAGCTGGCTTGCCTGCGATTGCGGTGGTTGAGTTGATACCGCTATCGCAGGCACGCCAGCTGCCACATTGACCGTGTTTCAACAGTAGCAATGGGTTGTCAGTTATTTACCGCCACTCCCGGCCACGCTTTCACCGCCGCGCGTCAGGTAGTAGGCACCGAGAATCGGGAACATCGTCACCAGCATCACCAGCATCGCGACCACGTTGGTCACCGGCACATCGCGTGGCCGGCTGAGCTGGTTGAGCAGCCACAGCGGCAAGGTGCGCTCGTGGCCGGCGGTGAAGGTGGTGACGATGATTTCGTCGAACGACAGCGCAAACGCGAGCATGCCGCCGGCCAGCAGCGCCGAGCCGAGGTTGGGCATGATGATGTAGCGGAAGGTCTGCCAGCCGTCGGCACCCAGGTCCATCGAGGCTTCGATGAGGCTGTGGGAAGTACGCCGCAGGCGCGCGATCACGTTGTTGTAGACGATCACCACGCAGAAGGTCGCGTGGCCGACGATGATGGTGAACATCCCGGGCTCGATGCCCAGCGTCTTGAACGTCGCCAGCAGTGCGATACCGGTGATGATCCCCGGTAGCGCAATCGGCAGGATCAGCATCAGCGACACGCCTTGCTTGCCGAAGAATTCGCGCCGATATAGCGCCGCCGAGGCCAGGGTGCCGAGCACCATGGCGATCAACGTGGCGATGGCCGCGATCTGCAGCGACAGCTTGATCGCTTCGAGCACGTCGGGCCGGGCGAAGGCCACGCTGAACCACTTCAGGGTAAAGCCCTGGGGCGGAAAGCTGAACGCGGCTTCTTCGGTGTTGAAGGCGTAGAGGAAGATGATCAGGATCGGGAAGTGCAGGAAAACCAACCCGCCCCAAGCCGCTATTTTCAGGCTCCACGAAGCTTTTTCAGAGTGCATCGAAGGCCCCCAGGCGTTTGACGATGGACAGGTAAACCGCGATCAGCACGATCGGTACCAGGGTGAACGCGGCGGCCATGGGCATGTTGCCGATGGCACCTTGCTGGGCGTACACCATGCCGCCGACGAAGTAGCCCGGCGGGCCCACCAGTTGCGGCACGATGAAGTCGCCCAGGGTCAGCGAGAACGTGAAGATCGAACCGGCGGCAATGCCCGGCACCGACAGCGGCAAAATCACCTGCATGAAGGTTTGGCGCGGCTTGGCCCCGAGATCCGCCGAGGCTTGCAGCAGGGACGGCGGCAAGCGTTCCAGCGAGGCCTGGATCGGCAGGATCATGAACGGCAGCCAGATGTACAAGAACACCATGAAGCGCCCCAGGTGCGAGGTGCTCAAGGTGCTGCCGCCCACGCCGGGAATGCCCAGCACGAACTGCAGCAGCGGTTCCAGCCCCAGGTGCTGCACGAACCACTGTGCGACGCCGCCCTTGGCCAGCAGCAAGGTCCAGGCATACGCCTTGACGATATAGCTGGCCCACATCGGCATCATCACCGCGATATAGAAGAACGCCTTGGTCTTGCCCGTGGTGTAGCGCGCCATGTAGTAGGCGATCGGGAAGGCGACGATGGCGCTGGCGATCGACACCACGATCGCCATGCTCAGGGTGCGCACGATGATGTCGAAGTTCGACGGCTGGAACAGGGCGGCGAAGTTGGCCAGGGTCAGGTCCGGCGTGACCGCCATGGTGAAGTCGTCGAAGGTATAGAAACCTTGCCACAGCAGGGTCAGCAGTGAGCCCAGGTAGATCGCGCCGAACCAGATCAGCGGCGGTACCAGCAGCATTGCCAGGTACAGGTTGGGCTTGCGGTACAGCAGGTTGGAAAACCTGCGCATCGGCGGTTGGGAAAGGGCCGAAGTCATCTCACACCTCGCCTGCGATGTCGGTCAGCGGGGTCATGGCTTCCCGCGCCCAGCGCGCGGTGACGGTCTGGCCGACCTGGTGGCCGCTGCTGATATCCAGCCATTGGTTGTTCGCCTGGCTGATGTTCAGCGCCTGGCCGTTTTCCAGTTTCAGTTCATAGCGGGTGGCGCTGCCCTGGTACTGGATGTCGTGCAGCAGGCCGCTGATTTCGACCTCACCGACGCCCAGCGGGCCTTCGGCAAAGCGCACGTGTTCCGGGCGGATCGAGAACGGCTGCGGGGTGCCGCTGAGGCGTTGGGCCAGCTCGCCGCGAAGCACATTGGAGGTGCCAACGAATTCGGCGACGAACGACGTGGCCGGCTTCATGTACAGGTTGCGCGGGGTGTCGACCTGTTCGATGCGGCCCTTGTTGAACACCGCCACCCGGTCGGACATCGACAGCGCTTCGGTCTGATCGTGCGTCACGAAGATAAAGGTGATGCCGAGTTGGCGTTGCAGCTTCTTCAACTCGCTTTGCATCTGCTCGCGCAGCTTGAGGTCGAGGGCGCCGAGCGGCTCATCGAGCAGCAGCACACGCGGGCGATTGACCAGTGCGCGGGCCAGTGCCACCCGTTGGCGCTGGCCGCCGGAGAGTTGCACCGGCTTGCGGTCGCCGTAGCCGCCGAGGGCGACCATGCCCAGGGCTTCTTCGGCGCGGTTGAGGCGCTCGGCCTTGCCGACGCCCTTGACCTTGAGGCCGTAGGCGACGTTGTCGCGCACATTCATATGCGGGAACAGCGCGTAATCCTGGAACACGGTGTTGACGTCACGCTGATACGGCGGCAAGCCGGCGGCTTCCTCGCCATGAATGCGGATCGAGCCTGCGCTCGGCTGCTCGAACCCGGCGATCAGGCGCAGGCATGTGGTCTTGCCTGAGCCGGAAGGGCCGAGCATGGAAAAGAACTCGCCGTCCTGGATATCGATGGAAACCCGGTCAACGGCTTTCACTTCGCCGAACTGACGGGAAACGTGGGTGAATTGGACTGCAAGCGTCATGGTGCGGTGCTCCAAAAAGGCGCGGGTCGTCGCAGCGGCCCGGCCTGGACTTCTGAAAAAATTAACACGGTGTTGAGGGCGACTCGGTCGAAATGTGGGAGCGGGCTTGCTCGCGAATGCGGTGTGTCAGTCACCGATGAATCAACTGAAAGTCCGCTTTCGCGAGCAAGCCCGCTCCCACATGGGGCCGGTGTCGCCTGGGAGGGCTTAGCGCCCGCCCATGATCGCGATGTAATCCTGGGTCCAGCGGCTGTACGGCACGAACTTGCCGCCTTCAGCCTGCGGGGTTTTCCAGAAAGCGATCTTTTCGAACTGGTCGAACCCGTTGGTCTTGCAGCCTTCGGCGCCGAGCAGCTCGCTCTCTTTACACGCCGCAGGCACCGCCGGCAGCGAGCCGAACCAGGCCGCGACATCGCCCTGGACCTTCGGCTGCAGCGACCAGTCCATCCACTTGTAGGCGCAGTTGGGGTGCTTGGCCTCGGTGTGCAGCATGGTGGTGTCGGCCCAGCCGGTGGCGCCTTCCTTGGGAATGGTCGAGGCGATCGGCTGTTTCTCGTTGACCAGGCCGTTGACCTGATACGGCCAGGCGCTGGAGGCCACTACGCCTTCGTTCTTGAAGTCGCTCATCTGCACAGTGGTGTCGTGCCAGTAGCGGTGGATCAACGGCTGCTGGGCGCGCAGCAGTTCGAGCACGGCCTTGTACTGGGTTTCGGTCAGTTCGTAAGGGCTCTGGATGCCCAGCTCCGGCTTGGTCGACTTGAGATACAGCGCCGCATCGGCGATGTAGATCGGACCGTCGTAGGCTTGCACGCGGCCTTTGTTCGGCTTGCCGTCAGGCAGGTTCTGCGCATCGAACACCACGTTCCAGCTGGTGGGCGCGGTCTTGAATACGTTGGTGTTGTACATCAGCACGTTCGGGCCCCACTGGTACGGGGTGCCGTAGGTTTGCTGGCCGACCACGTACCACGGCGCATCCTTGAGGCGCGGGTCGAGGTTTTTCCAGTTGGGGATCAACGCCGTGTTGATCGGCTGCACACGCTTGCCGACGATCAACCGCAACGAGGCATCGCCGGATGCGGTGACCAGGTCATAACCGCCCTTGGCCATCAGGCTGACCATTTCGTCAGAGGTGGCGGCGGTTTTCACGTTGACCTTGCAACCGGTTTCCTTCTCGAAACCGGTGACCCAGTCGTAGGCCTTGTCGCTTTCGCCACGTTCGATATAGCCGGGCCAGGCGACGATATCCAATTGGCCTTCACCTGCCCCCACCGCTTTCAGCGGTTCGGCGGCCTGAAGGCTGGCGCTGGCCAGCAGCGCGGTGGTCAGGGCACTGAGCAGTGCGGTCTTGTGCGCGGACATGGGGATTCCCTCTTCTTTAATTATGGTCGGGGCAGTAAAAACAGGTATACGGGTTGATTATTGTTTTAGCGTAGCTCTAAGGGCTGAGCTGCAAGTCGCAAGCTGCAAGCCGCAAGCCGCAAGCAAAAGCAAAAGCAAAAGCAAAAGCAAACGCAAACGCAAACGCAGATCCGCTTTTACTTGCAGCTTGCAGCTTGCCGCTTATAGCTGATGTCCATGTCTAGCCATGATGTGCCGCACCACGCTGTAGTCCTGAAGCGAATCGCTGGACAGATCTTTCCCATACCCCGAGCGCTTCAAGCCGCCGTGGGGCATTTCGCTGACCAGCATGAAATGGCTGTTGATCCAGGTGCAGCCGTATTGCAGGCGCGCCGCCACCTGCATGGCTTTGTCCAGGTTCTGCGTCCATACCGACGAGGCCAGGCCGTATTCGGAGTCGTTGGCCCAGTCCACTGCCTGTTCCAGTTCATCGAAGCGGGTCACGGTGACCACCGGGCCGAAGACTTCGCGCTGTACGATCTCATCGTTTTGTTTGCAACCGGCGAGGAGTGTCGGCTGGTAATAGAAGCCGGCACCGGAATGTACGGCGGCACCCGTGACCCGCTCGATATGCGGCTGGCCGAGGGCGCGCTCGACAAAACTGGCGACGCGGTCACGCTGGCGCGTGCTGATCAGCGGGCCGAGTTCGTTGTCGGCATCACGCTTGCCGGCAAAGCGCAGGCTGCTGACGGCCGCGCCAAGCTCGGCGACCAATTTGTCGTGGATACCGGCCTGGGCGTAGATGCGGCAGGCCGCGGTGCAGTCCTGGCCGGCGTTGTAATAGCCGTAGGCACGCACGCCTTCGACCACGGCTTGCAGGTCGGCGTCGTTGCAGACGATCACCGGGGCCTTGCCGCCCAGTTCCAGGTGCGTGCGTTTCAGGGTTTTCGATGCGGCTTGCAGAATTTTCTGCCCGGTGACGATATCGCCGGTCAGCGACACCATGCGCACCTTGGGGTGGCTGACCAAATGGCTGCCGACGCCTTCGCCGCCGCCACACAGAATGTTGATGACCCCGCGCGGCAGCAGTTCTTTAAGGACGGGGGCGAGGGCCAGGATCGACAGCGGCGTATGTTCCGACGGCTTGAACACCAGCGTATTACCGGCGGCCAGGGCGGGGGCGATCTTCCACGCGGCCATCATCAGCGGGTAGTTCCACGGCGCAATGGAGGCGACCACGCCAATCGGGTCACGGCGCACCATGCTGGTGTAGCCCGGCAGGTATTCGCCGCTGAGCTGGCCGGTCTGGCAGCGCACGGCCCCGGCGAAGAAGCGGAACACATCGACGGTGGCGCTCAAGTCATCCTGGCGCGCCAGGTGCAGGGGCTTGCCGCAATTGAGTGATTCGAGGCGAGCGAGGTAGTCGGCTTGTTTTTCGATAGCGTCGGCGATGCCCAGCAGGATGATCGAGCGTTGCTGCGGCGTGGTCCGCGACCAGCCGGCAAACGCGCGGTGCGCTGCGAGGATGGCGCTTTCGACCTGTTCGGTGCTGGCTTCGGCGATCTGGGTGAGAACTTCACCGGTGGCCGGGTTGAGGATCGGCTCGACAAAACCCTGGCCCTGGACCAGTTCGCCGTCGATCAGCAACGCAGTGAGCAGCGGGGTGGGCGCGCCGGACATTTTTCGCGATCTCTTTTCTTGTGTGGCCATGGGCGTTCTCTTACAAGGCGCCTGACCTTCTCTTATGGATGAGCTGAGAGTAGAGGTCGGGCGCGAGGTCAACAAATACTAAATACTGAATGCAGCATTCGATTAAATAGATGGCTTGCGCGGATGCGGCTGTTCGCGGGCCACCGTCAGGAACGGGTCCACCAGCGCCGGGCGCGCGGTGCCACGGCGCCAGGCCAGGCCCACATCGAGGGTCTGGCTGAGGTCGGCAATCGGCCGCGCTTCAATAATGTCGCCTTCCAGGGACCAGGGCCGGTAGGTCATGTCCGGCTGGATCGACACTCCCAGGCCGGCAGCCACCAGGCTGCGCACTGCTTCGGTGGAAGCGGTGCGCAAGGTCACGCGTGGTTGCAGCGCGGCTGCAGTCCACAGGCGTTGGGCGTTGTGGCCCATTTCGTCGACGTTCAGTTGAATCAACGGCTCGCGCGCCACATCGGCCAGGTTGATGCTGTCGTGCTCCAGCAACGGGTGCTGCGCCGGCAGCCACAGGCGATGGGGCGAGTGGGTGAGGACTTCGGTCTGCAGGGCGTGGCGGTCTTCGAGGTTGGACAGGATCAGCACTCCCACATCGATCTCGCCGCTGACCAGCAAATGCTCGATGTACGGGCGTTCATCCTCCATCACGCGGATTTCCACATTCGGATAGGCGCGCTGGAAACGGGTCAGCAGGTCGGCAAGGTAATACCCGGCAACCAGGCTGGTCACGCCGATGATCAACTGGCCGGCAACCTGGTCGGTGCTCTGCTGCAGGCTGCGCTTGGCGTTGTCGACGGTGGCAAGAATCAGGTGCGCCTGGCGCAGGAACTGATGGCCCTGGTGGGTCAGGGTCATGCCCTTGGCGTGGCGGTTGAACAGGTTGACGCCGATTTCCTGCTCCAGTTGCTGGATGGCCAGGGTCAGGGTCGACTGGGAAATGAACGCGGTTTGCGCGGCGGCGGAGATCGAGCCCGTCTCGGCCACGGCGATGAAATGCCGGATTTGACGCAAGGTCATCATGCTGGAATTACCAGTGGGGTGTTTTTATAGATTTATTCGAGTGTATATCGATTTAAGCGAACGGCAGTGGCGTTACATCTGGAAGCACTCTAGATCGGGGCTTTTTGGCACTTAGTTTTACGCTGGGAGCCTATTGGTCCTACGAACCCAAGTGTCTGGAGGCTGCGAATGAATACCCGTGGATTGCTCGATCAAATGCTCAAGTCTGGCCAGGACATGTTGCAGAACAAGGCCGGCGGCCAGCGCAAGCCGGACGACAAAGGCGCCCTTGGCGGACTGCTGGGCGGTGGTGGCCTTGGCAGTCTGCTCGGCGGTGCCGGCGGCGGCGCCCTGGCGGCCGGGGCCATGGGCCTGCTGCTGGGGAACAAGAAAGCCCGCAAGTTCGGCGGCAAGGCCCTGACCTACGGCGGGCTCGCCGCGTTGGGCGTCATTGCCTATAAAGCCTATGGCAACTGGCAGGCAAACCAGGCCAGCGCACCTCAAGGCGAACCGCAAACCATCGACCGTTTGCCACCGGCCCAAGTCGAGCAACACAGCCAGGGCATCCTCAAGGCCCTGGTAGCCGCCGCCAAGGCGGACGGGCATGTGGATGAGCGCGAGCGCGCGCTGATCGAAGGCGAATTCACCAAGCTGGACGATGACCGCGAGTTGCACAGCTGGCTGCACGCTGAACTGAACAAACCCCTGGACCCGGCCGATGTGGCCCGCGCCGCCAGCACCCCGGAAATGGCCGCGGAGATGTACATCGCCAGCGTGATGCTGGTGGATGAGGAGAATTTCATGGAGAAGGCCTACCTCGATGAGCTGGCGCGGCAACTCAAGCTGGAGCCTGGCTTGAAGATCGAGCTGGAAAAACAGGTGCGGCTGGCGCAATAAACGCCTGCCCTGAAGCGATCAAACTGTGGGAGTGGGCCTGCTCGCGAATGCGCTGGTCAGTCATCGAATCTATTGACTGACCCTGCGCCTTCGCGAGCAGGCCCTCTCCCACATTTGCATTCTGTGATCACTACAGCAAAACCCGTTGATTAATGAGGGCTTCTGCTCAGCTATACTCCCCTCCATTTGAATGGCCCTTCGAGGAATTACTGTGAAGAACTGGACCTTGCGCCAACGGATTTTGGCGAGCTTTGCGGTCATTATCGCGATCATGCTGCTGATGGTCGTGGTGTCCTACTCACGGTTGCTGAAGATCGAAGCCAGCCAGGAAGCGGTCCGCGACGACGCGGTGCCAGGGGTGTACCTCAGCTCGATGATCCGCAGCGCCTGGGTCGACAGCTATTTGCAGACCATCGACATCATTGGCCTGCGCGAGGATAAAACCTTCACCAATACCGACAAGAACGACTACAAGTCCTTCGAGACGCGTATTGAACTGCAGATGGCCAACTACGAAAAAACCATTCATGGCCAGGCTGACCGCATGGAGTTCGATAACTTCAAGGCGGCGCACATCAACTACAACAAAGTCCTGGCGCAGGTGCTGGAGCGCGTGCAAGCCAATGACCTGCCGGGGGCCAACCAATTGCTCGAGGAGCAATTGACGCCGATCTGGACCGAAGGTCGCATGAAGCTCAATGACATCATCACGGAAAACAAGAACGTGTCCGACCGTGCCACGGCGGCCATCGACGAGTCGGTGCTGTCGGCCAAGATCAGCATGGCCGTTTCGCTGATCATCGCCATCCTCGCGGCCGGCCTGTGTGGCCTGCTGCTGATGCGCGCGATCATGGCGCCGATGCAGCGCATCGTCGACATCCTCGAAACCATGCGTACCGGCGACCTGAGCAAGCGCCTGAACCTGGAGCGCAAGGATGAATTCGGCGCAGTCGAAACCGGCTTCAACGACATGATGACCGAGCTGACGGCCCTGGTGTCCCAGGCCCAGCGCTCGTCGGTGCAGGTCACCACCTCGGTGACCGAGATTGCCGCAACGTCCAAGCAACAGCAGGCGACCGCGACTGAAACCGCGGCCACCACCACCGAGATCGGCGCGACTTCCCGGGAAATCGCCGCGACGTCCAAGGACCTGGTGCGCACCATGACTGAAGTCTCCACCGCCGCCGACCAGGCCTCGGTGGCCGCAGGCTCCGGCCAGCAGGGCCTGGCGCGCATGGAAGAAACCATGCATTCGGTAATGGGCGCCGCCGACCTGGTCAACGCCAAGCTGGCGATCCTCAATGAGAAGGCCGGCAACATCAACCAGGTGGTGGTCACCATCGTCAAGGTTGCCGACCAGACCAACCTGCTGTCGCTCAACGCCGCCATCGAGGCGGAGAAAGCTGGCGAGTACGGGCGCGGTTTTGCCGTGGTGGCCACCGAAGTGCGCCGCCTGGCGGACCAGACGGCCGTGGCCACCTATGACATCGAGCAGATGGTGCGCGAGATCCAGTCGGCGGTATCGGCGGGGGTGATGGGCATGGACAAGTTTTCCGAGGAAGTGCGCCGGGGCATGTTCGAAGTGCAGCAAGTGGGCGAGCAGCTGTCGCAGATCATCCACCAGGTGCAGGCGCTGGCGCCGCGGGTATTGATGGTCAACGAAGGCATGCAGGCCCAGGCCACCGGTGCCGAGCAGATCAATCACGCCTTGGTGCAACTGGGCGATGCCAGCAGCCAGACTGTGGAATCCCTGCGCCAGGCCAGCTTTGCCATTGATGAGCTGAGCCAGGTGGCGGTGGGCCTGCGCAGCGGCGTGTCGCGTTTCAAAGTCTGATGAGCGACCTCGCGGCTAAACGCGGCGCCGTCCCGGCAGCGAAAAAGGCTTTGTTCCTGGTGTTTCACATCGGCGACGAGCGCTTTGCATTAAGGGCCACCGAAGTGGCCGAGGTGCTGCCGCGCCTGCCTCTCAAACCTATCGCCCATGCGCCGCTGTGGGTGGCGGGCATCTTTGCCCATCGCGGTGCGTTGGTGCCGGTCATCGACCTCAGTGCGCTGACGTTTGGTCAGCCGGCCCAGGCGCGGACCAGCACGCGGCTGGTGCTCGTCAACTACCAGCCCGAACCCTGGGTTGCAGCCCGTTGGCTGGGGCTGATCCTGGAACAGGCCACCGACACCCTGCGGTGTGACCTCAGCGAGTTCAAGCCCTATGGCCTGGACAACCGCGAGGCGCCGTACCTGGGGCTGGTGCGTGAAGACGCCGCGGGCTTGATGCAGTGGATCGGCGTGAATGAATTGCTCACCGAGCCGGTGCGTGCGTTGCTGTTCTCCGCCGAGCTGAGCCTATGAGCAACGATCCGCGCTTCTTTGCCTTCCTCAAGGAGCGCATCGGTCTCGATGTCGCCTCCGTGGGCGAAGCCATCATCGAGCGTGCCGTGCGCCAGCGCAGCCAGGCCTTGCAGGCGCAGACGGCGGGCGAGTACTGGCAGCACCTGCAAAGCTCCCATGACGAGCAGCAGGCGCTGATCGAAGCGGTGATCGTCCCCGAAACCTGGTTTTTCCGTTACCCCGAATCCTTCGTGACCCTGGCCCGCCTGGCCAAGGCGCGCCTGGTCGAGATCAAGCAGATGCGCGCCCTGCGTATCCTCAGCCTGCCGTGTTCCACTGGCGAAGAACCCTATTCGATTGCCATGGCGCTGCTGGACGCGGGCCTCGCACCGCATCAGTTCAAGGTGCAAGGCATGGATGTCAGCCCGCTGTCGGTGGAGCGTGCCCGGCGCGGGGTGTACGGCAAGAACTCGTTTCGCGGGGGCGACATTGCCTTTCGCGACCGCCACTTCGTGGAACACGGCGACGGGTTCCATATCGCCGAGCGGGTGCGTGAGCAAGTGCGCCTGCAAGTCGGCAACCTGCTCGACCCGGCGCTGCTGGCGAATGAGGCCAGCTACGACTTCGTGTTCTGCCGCAACCTGCTGATCTACTTCGACCAGGCGACCCAGAAACAAGTGTTCGATGTACTCAAGGGCCTGACCCACGTCGACGGCGTGCTGTTTATCGGCCCCGCCGAGGGCAGCCTGCTGGGGCGCCATGGCATGCGTTCGATCGGTGCGGCGCAGTCGTTTGCCTTCAGTCGGCAGGCTGAGCCGCAGCAGCCTGCGCCGGTGTTCGTGCCGCTGCCTGCGCCCATCCCGCAGCGCAGCGCGGCGCCGCTTCCGGTCAGGCCGCGCCCGTTCAGTACTGTCGCCACTGCGCAGGTCATACCGATCAAGGCCGCGCCGTCCGATGCCGCCGCCTTGCTCAGCCGCATCGCCACCCTCGCCAACGAAGGCAAGAGCCTGGAGGCGCGGGCTGCTTGTGAAGAGTATTTGAATCACCACCCGCCGGCCGCCCAGGTGTTTTACTGGCTGGGGCTGCTCAGCGATGTGGCCGGCAGTGCCCTGGAAGCCCAGGGCTATTATCGAAAAGCCTTGTACCTGGAGCCCCAGCATTCGCAGGCCTTGATGCACCTGGCCGCCTTGCTTGAGTCCCAGGGCGACAGCGCGGGAGCCCGCCGCCTGCAGGCGCGGGCCGCGCGTAGCGAGCGAGCTGACAGTGAGCACAAACCATGAGTAGCCCCGACGCGCTCGACACCACCGGCCTGGACCTGACCCTGGCTGACACGCAAGCCATCGACGATTGCTGGAACCGCATCGGCATCCATGGTGACAAATCCTGCCCGCTGCTGGCGGACCACATCCATTGCCGCAATTGCTCGGTGTACTCGGCAGCCGCCACACGCCTGCTGGATCGCTATGCCTTGCAGCAGGACGACCGTCGGCCACAGGCAGTGGTCGAGCATGGCGCCGAGGTGGTCACGCGCTCGCTGCTGATATTCCGCCTGGGCGAAGAGTGGCTGGGCATCGCCACCCGTTGCCTGGTGGAAGTGGCCACGTTGCAACCGATCCACTCCCTGCCGCACCAGCGTTCCCGTGCCTTGCTCGGCGTGGCCAACGTACGCGGCGCGCTGGTGGCGTGCCTGTCGCTGGTGGAACTGCTGGGCCTGGACAGCACCGGCAGCGGCGCCAGCGGTGGCCGGATCATGCCGCGGATGCTGATCATTGCCGCGCAAGATGGCCCGGTGGTGGTGCCGGTGGATGAAGTCGACGGCATCCATGCCATCGATGAGCGCACCTTGAAGGCTGCGTCAGCACCCGGCAGCCAGGCCAGTGGCCGCTTCACCCAAGGTGTGTTGCAGTGGAAAGGCCGCAGCCTGCGTTGGCTGGACGAGGCGCAATTGTTGTCCGCCGTGACCCGGAGCCTCACATGACCCCCGACCAGATGCGCGATGCCTCGCTGCTGGAGCTGTTCAGCCTGGAAGCCGATGCGCAGACCCAGGTATTGAGCGCGGGCCTGCTGGCCCTGGAACGCAACCCGACCCAGGCCGACCAGCTCGAAGCCTGCATGCGCGCCGCGCACTCGCTCAAGGGCGCGGCGCGGATTGTCGGGGTGGACGCCGGGGTCAGCGTGTCGCATGTCATGGAGGATTGCCTGGTCAGCGCCCAGGAAGGTCGCCTGTACCTGCAACCCGAACACATTGATGCGCTGCTGCAAGGCACCGACCTGTTGATGCGCATCGCCACGCCGGGCAATGACGTCGGGCCGGCGGATATCGAGGCGTATGTGGCGCTGATGGAACGCCTGCTCGATCCGTCGCAACTGAGCGCCAAGGTCGCCCCGTCAGCCCCGCCGCCGCCTGAGTCGGCCCCGGCGCCCGTCGTCGAGGAGCTGCCGCCGGAGCCCGAGCCCGCGCCACCCGTCACCAGCGAGCCTGCGCGCCAGAACAAACGCATGACCGAAGGCGGCGAGCGCGTGTTGCGCGTGACCGCCGAGCGCTTGAACAGCCTGCTCGACTTGTCGAGCAAGTCCCTGGTCGAAACCCAGCGGCTCAAGCCATACCTCGCCAGCCTGCAGCGCCTCAAACGCATTCAAAGCCAGAGCGCGCGGGCCCTGGATACGCTGGACGGCCAGCTCAAGACCGTGGACTTGAACCTCGAAGCCCAGGAAGCCCTGGCCGATACCCGTCGGCTATTGAGCGAAGCCCAGGCGCTGCTGGCAGAAAAACATGCCGAGCTGGACGAGTTCGGCTGGCAGGCCGGGCAGCGCGCCCAGGTGCTCTACGACACCGCGCTGGCGTGCCGCATGCGCCCGTTTGCCGACGTATTGGCCGGGCAGGTGCGCATGGTTCGCGACCTCGGCCGCAGCCTGGGCAAGCAGGTGCGCCTGGAGATCGAGGGCGAAAAGACCCAGGTTGACCGCGACGTGCTGGAGAAGCTCGAAGCGCCGCTCACCCATTTGCTGCGCAATGCCGTCGACCACGGCATCGAAATGCCCGAGCAGCGCCTGCTGGCGGGCAAGCCGGCCGAGGGCCTGATCCGCTTGCGCGCGTCTCACCAGGCCGGCCTGCTGGTCCTGGAGTTGAGCGATGACGGTAACGGCGTCGACCTGGAGCGCCTGCGCGGCACCATCGTCGACCGGCACCTGTCGCCGCTGGAAACCGCCCAGCGCCTCAGCGAAGAGGAGCTGCTGACGTTCCTGTTCCTGCCGGGGTTCAGCCTGCGCGACAAGGTCACCGAAGTATCCGGGCGGGGTGTCGGCCTGGATGCAGTGCAGCATATGGTCCGCCAATTGCGCGGTGCGGTGGTGCTGGAGCAGACGGCGGGGCAGGGCAGTCGTTTCCATCTGGAGGTGCCGCTGACCCTGTCGGTGGTGCGCAGCCTGGTGGTGGAAGTCGGCGAAGAAGCCTACGCGTTCCCGCTGGCCCATATCGAGCGCATGTGCGACCTGGCGCCCGACGACATCGTGCAACTGGAAGGCCGCCAGCATTTCTGGCACGAGGGCCGGCATGTCGGCCTGGTGGCCGCCAGCCAGTTGTTGCAGCGCCCGGCGGGGCAGAATAATGACGAAACCTTGAAAGTGGTGGTGATCCGCGAACGTGATGCCGTGTACGGAATCGCCGTGGAACGCTTCATCGGCGAGCGCACCCTGGTGGTGTTACCGCTCGATGACCGCCTGGGCAAGGTCCAGGATATTTCCGCCGGCGCCTTGCTGGACGACGGCTCGGTGGTATTGATCGTCGACGTCGAAGACATGCTGCGCTCGGTCGACAAGCTACTCAACACTGGCCGCCTGGAACGCATTGCCCGGCGCAGCCAGCAGGCCACCGAAGCACCGCGCAAACGCGTGCTGGTGGTGGACGATTCGCTCACCGTGCGTGAGCTGCAACGCAAATTGTTACTTAATCGTGGTTATGAAGTGGCCGTGGCGGTCGATGGCATGGACGGTTGGAACGCGTTGCGCTCCGAAGACTTTGACCTGTTGATCACTGATATTGATATGCCTCGCATGGACGGTATTGAATTGGTCACACTCTTGCGCCGTGACAGTCGCCTGCAATCGTTGCCGGTGATGGTGGTGTCCTACAAGGACCGTGAAGAAGACCGACGTCGTGGACTGGACGCCGGCGCCGACTATTATTTAGCCAAAGCCAGTTTCCATGACGATGCCTTGTTGGACGCCGTGGTGGAGCTGATTGGAGGCGCGCGGGCATGAGGATTGCGATCGTCAACGATATGCCCCTGGCGGTGGAGGCCTTGCGCCGCGCCTTGAGTTTCGAGCCCGCGCACGAAGTGGTATGGGTCGCCGGCAATGGCCTGGAAGCGGTGCAGCGCTGCGCCGAACTGACCCCGGACCTGATCCTGATGGACCTGATCATGCCGGTCATGGACGGTGTCGAGGCGACGCGGCAGATCATGGCCGAGACCCCGTGCGCCATCGTGATCGTCACGGTCGACCGCCAGGCCAACGTCAGCCGGGTGTTCGAAGCCATGGGCCATGGCGCCCTGGACGTCGTGGATACGCCGCCCCTGGGCGTCGGCAACCCCAAGGATGCGGCGGCGCCGCTGTTGCGCAAGATCCTCAATATCGGCTGGTTGATTGGCCAGCGCGGCAGCCGTGTGCGCGCCGAAACCACACCTGCGCGCAGCACCGGCAAACGCCAGAGCCTGGTTGCCATCGGCTCGTCGGCGGGTGGCCCGGCTGCCCTGGAAATCCTGCTCAAGGGCTTGCCCCGCGACTTTCCCGCCGCCATTGTGCTGG
Source organism: Pseudomonas aylmerensis (assembly GCF_001702265.1). Taxonomy (GTDB): domain Bacteria; phylum Pseudomonadota; class Gammaproteobacteria; order Pseudomonadales; family Pseudomonadaceae; genus Aquipseudomonas; species Aquipseudomonas aylmerensis. The sequence goes on along the minus strand of NZ_MAUE01000013.1, from coordinate 165,214 downwards.
TGCAGCATGTGGACCAGGTCTTCGCTGCCGGCATGGCCGAGTGGCTGAGCAGCGCCTCCAGCCTGCCGGTGCGCCTGGCCCGCGAGGGGGAGCCGCCGCAACCCGGCGTGGTGCTGCTGGCCGGGACCAACCACCACATTCGTTTATTGCGCAACGGCACGCTAGCCTATACCGCAGACCCGGTTAACGAGATCTATCGGCCTTCGATCGACGTATTTTTCGAAAGCGTGGCCAGCCACTGGAATGGCGATGCCGTCGGCGTACTGCTGACAGGCATGGGCCGCGACGGGGCCCACGGCCTCAAGTTACTGCGAGAACAAGGATATCTGACCATCGCCCAGGATCAGCAGAGCTCGGCGGTGTATGGCATGCCCAAAGCGGCGGCGGCGATTGACGCTGCTGTTGAAATTCGCCCACTGGACAGAATTGCGCCCCGATTGCTGGAGGTATTTTCGAAATGAGCCCTACCTCCCGCGGTGCTGGCTTGCAGGTAGTAATTCAGGTGACTGCAGATGAATGATTTACAGATCGACGACATCAAGACCGACGAAAATGCCGCCATGGTGTTGCTGGTCGACGACCAGGCCATGATCGGCGAAGCCGTGCGGCGTGGCCTGGCCCATGAAGAAAACATCGACTTCCACTTCTGCGCCGACCCGCACCAGGCCATTGCCCAGGCGATCCGCATCAAGCCGACGGTGATCCTGCAGGACCTGGTGATGCCCGGCCTCGACGGCCTGACCCTGGTGCGCGAATACCGCAACCACCCGGCCACGCAGAACATTCCGATCATCGTGCTTTCCACCAAGGAAGACCCGCTGATCAAGAGCGCGGCGTTCTCGGCCGGCGCCAACGATTACCTGGTCAAGCTGCCGGACAATATCGAGTTGGTGGCGCGCATTCGCTACCACTCGCGTTCCTACATGACCCTGTTGCAGCGGGATGCGGCCTACCGTGCGCTGCGGGTCAGCCAGCAACAATTGCTCGACACCAACCTGGTGCTGCAACGGCTGATGAACTCCGATGGCCTCACCGGGCTGTCCAACCGCCGGCACTTCGACGAGTACCTGGAGCTGGAGTGGCGCCGTGCCATGCGCGACCAGACCCAGTTGTCGTTGCTGATGATCGACGTGGATTTCTTCAAGACCTACAACGACAGCTTCGGTCACGTCGAGGGCGATGAGGCCTTGCGCAAAGTCGCCGCGTCGATCCGTGAAGCCAGCAGCCGGCCGTCGGACTTGCCGGCACGTTATGGCGGTGAAGAGTTTGCGCTGGTGCTGCCCAACACCTCGCCGGGTGGTGCGCGACTGGTGGCCGAAAAACTGCGCATGGCGGTGGCCGCGCTGAAAATCCCGCACATTGCCCCAACTGAAGGTTCGAGCCTGACCATCAGTATCGGCCTGTCGACCCTGACGCCGGCGCAGGGGACCGATTGCCGGCAACTGATCCTGGCGGCGGACAAGGGGTTGTATACGGCCAAGCATAATGGGCGTAATCAGGTGGGGATCGAGTAGGGTTTTGTGTACATATGCGTTGCTGCGGTAACGGCTAACCCGGCGTCCTGCCGGGTTAGCCACGGATTCAAGCCTGCGTTCGGCCAACGCCTACACGTATCCGCTTTTGATCCAACCCCGCAGGTCGGCTTTCGGGCACAACGAGCCCAGGCGAGGTGCCGAGTGGTGGGGCAAGAGCCCTTTTCGCCCAGCGGGCTGCCGCTCCCCCCCGTTTATCGTTATACTCGTCGGCTTTCAAAAGTTCGCCAACGAGTGCTGCCCGCCATGGAAATCAACCCGATCCTTAACACCATCAAGGACCTGTCCGAGCGCTCCGAAACTATTCGGGGGTATCTTTGACTACGATCAAAAGCATGAGCGTCTGACCGAAGTCAATCGCGAGCTTGAAGATCCGAGTGTCTGGAACAAACCTGAATACGCCCAGGAACTGGGCCGCGAGCGCGCTGCGCTGGCGCAGATCGTCGATACCCTTGACGAGCTGAACACCGGTCTGGCCGATTGCCGTGACCTGCTGGACATGGCCGTCGAAGAAAACGACGAAGGCGCAGTGGGCGATGTCGTCGCCGAGCTGGCCCGTCTCGAGGAAAACCTCGCCAAGCTTGAATTCCGCCGCATGTTCAGCCATGAAATGGACCCGAACAACGCCTACCTGGACATCCAGGCCGGCTCCGGTGGCACCGAAGCCCAGGACTGGGCCAACATCCTGTTGCGCATGTACCTGCGCTGGGCTGACAAACGCGGTTTCGACGCCACCATCATGGAGCTGTCGGCCGGTGAAGTCGCCGGCATCAAGGGCGCGACCGTGCACATCAAGGGTGAATACGCCTTTGGCTGGTTGCGGACCGAGATCGGCGTGCACCGCCTGGTGCGCAAGAGCCCGTTCGACTCCGGCAACCGTCGCCACACCTCGTTCTCTGCGGTGTTCGTCTCGCCAGAGATCGACGACAAGGTCGAAATCGAGATCAACCCGGCCGACCTGCGGATCGACACCTACCGTTCCTCCGGTGCCGGTGGCCAGCACGTAAACACCACCGACTCGGCCGTGCGTATTACCCACGTACCGACCAACACCGTGGTCAGCTGCCAGAACGAACGTTCCCAGCACGCGAACAAGGACACCGCCATGAAAATGCTGCGGGCCAAGTTGTACGAGCAGGAAATGCAGAAGCGCAACGCCGCGTCCCAGGCGCTGGAAGACACCAAGTCGGATATCGGCTGGGGCCACCAGATCCGTTCGTATGTGCTCGATGCCTCGCGGATCAAGGATCTGCGCACTAACATCGAACGCAGCGACTGCGACAAGGTGCTCGACGGCGATATCGACGAATACCTGGAAGCCAGCCTGAAATCAGGCCTGTAACAGGCTCCATACCGCGATCCCTGTAGGAGCCGGCTTGCCGGCGATCCCCGGCCGCAGGCCGGGGACAACGAACCAGATGGAATATTTAAAGACATGAGCGACCAACAACTCGACCAGGCCCTGCAACAGGAAGAAAACTCCCTGATCGCCCTGCGCAAGGAAAAGCTTGCTGCCGAGCGCGCCAAGGGCAATGCCTTCCCCAACGACTTCCGCCGCGACAACTACTGCGATGCCTTGCAGAAACAGTACGCGGACAAGACCAAGGAAGAGCTGGCTGAGGCTGCGATTCCGGTCAAGGTGGCAGGTCGCATCATGCTCAACCGTGGCTCGTTCATGGTGATCCAGGACATGACCGGTCGCATCCAGGTCTACGTCAACCGTAAAACCCTGTCCGAAGAAACCCTGGCCTCGGTGAAGACCTGGGACATGGGCGACATCATCGCCGCCGAAGGCACCCTGGCGCGTTCCGGCAAGGGCGACCTGTATGTCGAAATGACCAACGTGCGCCTGCTGACCAAATCCCTGCGCCCGCTGCCGGACAAGCACCACGGCCTGACCGACACCGAACAGCGTTACCGCCAGCGCTACGTCGACCTGATCGTCAACGAAGACGTGCGCCAGACCTTCCGCGTGCGTTCGCAAGTCATTGCGCACATCCGCAGCTTCCTGATGAAGCGTGACTTCCTCGAAGTCGAAACCCCGATGCTGCAAACCATCCCGGGTGGTGCCGCAGCCAAGCCGTTCGAAACCCACCACAATGCGCTGGACATGGAAATGTTCCTGCGTATCGCGCCGGAGCTGTACCTCAAGCGCCTGGTGGTTGGCGGCTTTGAAAAGGTGTTCGAGATCAACCGCAACTTCCGTAACGAAGGTGTTTCGACGCGTCACAACCCTGAATTCACCATGTTGGAGTTCTACCAGGCGTACGCCGACTACGAAGACAACATGGACCTGACCGAAGAACTGTTCCGCGAGCTGGCACAGCTGGTCCTGGGCAGCACCGACGTGCCGTATGGCGACAAGGTGTTCCACTTCGGCGAGCCGTTCGTGCGCCTGTCGGTGTTCGACTCGATCCTCAAGTACAACCCGGAGCTGACCGCTGACGACCTGACCGACATCGACAAGGCCCGTGCCATCGCCAAGAAAGCCGGCGCCAAGGTGCTGGGTTTCGAAGGCCTGGGCAAGCTGCAGGTGATGATTTTCGAAGAACTGGTGGAGAACAAGCTGGAACAGCCGCACTTCATTACCCAGTACCCGTTCGAAGTGTCGCCGCTGGCTCGTCGCAACGACGACAACCCGAACGTCACCGACCGTTTCGAGCTGTTCATCGGTGGTCGCGAAATCGCCAACGCCTACTCCGAGCTTAACGACGCGGAAGACCAGGCGGAGCGCTTCATGGCCCAGGTGGCCGACAAGGACGCCGGCGATGACGAAGCCATGCACTACGACGCTGACTTCGTGCGCGCCCTGGAATATGGCATGCCGCCGACCGCGGGCGAAGGCATCGGCATCGACCGCCTGGTGATGTTGTTGACCAACTCGCCGTCGATCCGCGACGTGATCTTGTTCCCGCACATGCGGCCACAAGCGTAAGCGTAGCGAAATCCGAAGCCGCCTTTTATAAGGCGGCTTTTTTATGCGGCATTAACAAGCGTCAAGCAAACAGCGCCAGGGGATCGTTCCCGTGCCCTGCGTGGGAATGCACACCGTGACGCCCCGCGTCACTCTAATAAGGAAGATCAGTCGTGAACCGCGTAACCGCTCAAGAAGGCGCCGCCGGCATTGCCGCTGCCGTGGCTGAAAGCGTCCAGTACCAGGGCCGCAAGGCCAGCCGTCGGGGCAGCGAGCAACGCAGGCAAGACATTCTCGACGCGGCCATGCGCATTGTGGTGCGCGACGGCGTGCGGGCCGTGCGCCACCGGGCGGTGGCGGCGGAGGCGGGGGTGCCGTTGTCGGCAACCACCTACTACTTCAAGGATATCGATGACCTGCTTACCGATACCTTCGCCCAATACGTGGAGCGCAGCGCTGCGTTCATGGGCAAGTTGTGGGTGCGCAACGAAGGCCTGCTGCGCGAGATGGTCGCCTATGGCGATGGCAGCCCGGCGTCGCGCTCACAGCTGGCCGATGACATTGCGCGACTGACTGCCGACTACGTCATGCGCCAACTCAGCAATCGCCGTGAACACCTGATGGCCGAGCAGGCCTTTCGCCAGGAAGCCTTGCTCAACCCGCGCCTGGCGGAGCTGGTGCGCTCCCACCAGCAGATCCTGTTGCAGGGCACCGGGCAGTTTTTCCAGGTATTGGGCTCCCGCGAGCCGCAACAGGATGCCAAAGTGTTGACGGCGATAATCAGTCGGATGGAATATCAGGGCCTGCTGGGCGGCGCAGAGCCTCTGACCGCTGACGAGATGCTTGAGATTCTCAAGCGCTACATGCATTTGGTCCTGGCCTCGGTCTAGCCTCATGTGGGCGCTGGCTTGTCGAATCGTCGCACCGCTGCGATAGCCTCACCGCGGTTTATCTGAAGCACCGCGGGCCTGTATCGCAGGCGAGCCAGCTCCCACACTTTATGGAGTATGCAATGAAAGCCTGGCGTGTCGCGGTCATCGCTCTGTCGTTCCTGTTGCTCAGCGGTTGCCTGGTGACTTTCAAGGACCCGCTGCCGGCCCGGGAAGCCGCGCCGGAGGAACTGCTCGGCCAATGGACGAGCAAGAATGCCTGGGGCGAGCCGCTCAACCTGCACATCACCCACGCCGGCGAGCACCGTTATAAAGCCGTGAGCTACCCTACAGCCAAGCCTGGCCAGCGCGATGAGTACCTGTTTACGGTGTCGCGGCATGGTAGTCGCTGGTACCTGTCGGCGCGGTTGCCGGCCAAGCTGGGTGGCAATTACATCCTCGCGGGATTCGAGTTCGATGAAAAACACGAATTGGTGGTCTACAACCTCGACCTCGAGCAGATCCATCAGGCGATCGGCCAGCGCGCCTTGCATGGCAGCACCGTGGAGACCGTCGAAGGCGCCGGCGTGCGGGTGGACAGCCCCATGGACCAGGTGTTTGCCTACCTGGATGACCCGGCCAATGCCGATGTGTTCGTTGAAGCCGTGCGCTACCAGCGTGCGGGCAAATAACGTTTAAAGAGGAAGTAGCGGTGGACGATTACCAGCAGACGATACGCACCTTGTCTGATCGCATTGTGCTGGCGCAAACACCGATTCGCGTCCTCGACGCGGTGAAATGGGACGAAAACATTCGCCAGGGATTTCTCAAGGCCAAGGGCAAGGAACTGCCCGCCGTGGACCGCGACTATTACCTCAACCGGCCGCTGTCGTTCGATTCCAGCGCAGTGAAGCTGGAGTTCCAGAACATCGAGCGTGACATCACGCGCCGCCTCGGCCAGTTCAGCCCGGTGGGGCAGATCATGCGCCGCATGTGCAAGGAGTACCGCATGGTGGTGCGCATGCTCGAGGCCCGTGGCACCGAGGACTTTGGCCTGATCTCCCAGGAGCTGTACGGCGCCGCCTCCGATGCCTTTCACGCCGGCGACCCGACCCTGGCGGACCTGGGCCTGATGCTCTCCGACTACCTGAACAACATCGACGGGCGTGGCGACCTCAAGGACGAAGCCAAGACCCTCACCGCCAAGGACGCCGTGGCGCTGCTGCAAACCCGCCTGAACCGGGTGTTTGGCGAGGCCGAAGAGACCATCCGCGTGTTCGAGTCCGACGGTATCGTCGCCGATGCAGCGGCGGGCGCCGACTACATCAAGATCCGCGCCGACGCGATGTTCAACGAGCGCGACGTGCGTGCGCTGGAAGTGCATGAAGGCCTGGTGCACGTCGGCACCACGCTCAATGGCCAGAACCAGCCGATCTGCACCTTTCTGTCCAAGGGCCCGCCGTCGTCCACCGTGACCCAGGAAGGCCTGGCGATATTGATGGAGATCATCACCTTCGCCTCCTACCCGAGCCGCCTGCGCAAGCTCACCAACCGCACCCGCGCCATCCACATGGTGGAAGAGGGCGCCGACTTCCTGCAGGTGTTCGAATTCTTCCGTGAGCAGGGGTTTGAGATGGCCGAAAGCTACGGCAACGCCAGTCGCGTATTCCGTGGCTCGGTGCCGACCGGTCTGCCTTTCACCAAGGACTTGTCCTACCTGAAAGGCTTTATCATGGTCTACAACTACATCCAGCTGGCCGTGCGCAAGGGCAAGCTGGAACAAGTGCCGCTGCTGTTCTGCGGCAAGACCACGCTGGAAGACATGCGCACCCTGCGCCAGCTGGTGGACGAGGGCCTGGTGGTGCCGCCCAAGTACCTGCCCGAGCAGTTTCGCGACATGAATGCGCTGGCGGCGTGGATGTGCTTCTCCAACTTCCTCAACCACTTGAGCCTGGACCGGATCGAGGCGGATTACTCGAATATCCTTTAACACCGATCTAGCTGTAGTTGGCGGCTTGCCGGCGATGGCTGCAGGAGACCGAGTTGCCTGCATCGCCGGCAAGCCGGCTCCTACAGGGTTTCGGCGTTATTCAGATGTGTTGTTTAACTACTCACGAGGCTTCAACGGATGAGAATCCTCGGCATTCTATGCCTGCTACTCACATTGAACGGCTGCAGCTCACTGCTGTTCTATCCCGAGCCCGGGCTGCCGTTCACGCCGGAAAAAGCCCACCTGGACTACCGCGACGTCACAGTCACCACCGCCGACGGGGTCAAGCTGCATGCCTGGTGGCTGCCGGCCAAGCCCGGCGTGCCGCTCAAGGGCACAGTGCTGCACCTGCACGGTAACGGCGGCAACCTGGCCTGGCACCTGGGTGGCAGTTGGTGGTTGCCGGAGCAGGGCTACCAGGTGCTGCTGCTGGACTATCGCGGTTATGGGCTGTCGCAGGGCAAGCCGTCGTTGCCGGCGGTCTATCAGGACATGGATGCTGCCTTCAGCTGGCTCGACCAGGCCCCCGAGACCCGGGGCCAGCCGCTGATCGTCCTCGGTCAAAGCCTCGGCGGCGCGCTGGCGGTGCATTACCTGGCGGCCCACCCGGAACGACAGGCGCAGCTCAGGGCCCTGGTGCTGGACGGCGTGCCCGCCAGTTATCGTGACGTAGGACAATTCGCCCTGAGCACCTCCTGGTTAACATGGCCGTTTCAGGTGCCGTTGTCCTGGCTGGTGCCGGATGGCGACAGTGCGATCCGCGCCATGCCGCAACTGACCGGTGTGCCCAAGCTGCTGTTCCACAGCCTGGATGACCCGATTGTGCCGGTGGCCAACGGCATCCGCCTGTACCAGGCCGCGCCGCCACCTCGGGTGTTGCAGTTGACGCGCGGTGGCCACGTGCAGACCTTTGCCGACAAGACCTGGCAAACCGTGATGCTGCGTTACCTGGATGACCCGCAGCACTTCAACGGCCTGCGTCGGCTGGGCGAAATCCCGAATTATCCCGATTCTAAAGTTGATTCATCAGAGAGCCCGCAATGAGCGAAGAACGCAACATGATCCCGCTGATCCTCACCGGCATCGGCACCATCATCGGTACTGTCGGCTGCCTGTGGTACTACGGCTACCTGCACTTCGCCAAGCCGGAAGATGCGCTGCTGCTCAGCGATTTCACCCTGCTCAAGACCGTGCCCGGCGAAGACTACAAGATCTCGCTGACCCCGGCCGCGCAGGTGGCGCAGTGCGTCGACGGCGTGCTGGTGATGTTCGACACCGAGCAAAAAGGCTTGAGTGGCGTGCTGGTCAATAACAAGAAGCAGGCGGTACGTTGCCTGGGCCAGGAAACCCCGCAACTGCAGCAGTGAGCTGGCACATCGCCCCGTGGGAAAACGCCATTGAACCTGGCGATTAGTCCCTTGCTGCATGTGCGACCCGTTGCTGACCGGAACCATCTTTATTTACCCGCCACAGACTAAGGACTGATCGGAGCGACTGATCAGTCCTTTTTTAATTAATGAGTCTGGAGTTTGCATTTATGTCAGGTATCAACGGTGTATCGGGTTCAACGGGCTTGTCAGGCATTGGTGGTGGCCAAGGTCCCCAGCAAAGCCTTGATCAGCAGATTCAGGACGTACAAAACAAAATCAAGCAACAGTCACAAGGTTCCCAGGGCAGCCAGGGAAGCGGTGGAGCTGGGGGCGGGGGTAGCATTGAAGAGCTGGAGAAGCTACTGAAGAAACTGCTTGCAGAAAAGGCTCAAGGTGCTCAGGGCGGTGAAGGTGCACAAAATGGCCAGGGCTCACAAGACAGTCAAGGTGGCTCACAGGGCGGCGGCCAAATCCAGTCGCCCGACTACCAGGGTTCCAGCAAAGTCGGCGGCTGATTGCCATCTCTGCAAAGCCCGCCCGCCATGGGCGGGATTTGGTCAACGACCGAACGATAATGCTGAGCCAAGATTTTTTGGAACCATATCGCGTAAGGCGCCACACAAAGCGGTGTAACTTACTCAGATCAGGGCCGAGAAAGTGGCGATAATTGCAAATCCTGTACCTCCCGTACATCCGGCAAATCCTGAAAGTCAGGCATTTCGCAACCTGCTGAATATGAGCCGGTGCCATGTAGATCTTGAGCGGCGGACTGCACAGGACCAGAAACAGGACCAGAAGATGAAGATGCCGGACGAGGACACACACCGTCCTATCCAGTTTGGCAATCCATAAGAAAACCCACCGTAAGGTGGGTTTTTTTATCCAGCATCAGGCCATCAGTTCGCGACGGACGAACGTGGTTTGACTGGCTGGTTGTCGTTGGAGATGGTCACTTCGACGCGGCGGTTCATGGCACGGCCCGATACGCTGCTGTTATCGGCAACCGGGTATTCCTTGCCATAGCCCTGGGTCACGATGCGCGAGATGTCCACGCCTTGCTGAGCCAGTGCACGCTGCACGGAAGCCGCACGACGCTCGGACAGGCTCTGGTTGTACGAGTCGGAACCGGTGCTGTCGGTGTAGCCTTCGACGATCACTTTGCGGTCCGGGTTGTCGCGCAGGAACTGCGCCAGCTTGGTGATGTTCACCAGGCCGCTGGATTTCAGGTCGGACTTGTTGGTGGCAAACAGCACGTCACCGAAAGTGACCAGCGTACCGCGATCGGTCTGCTTGGCATTCAGGCTGTCCTGCAGTTGCTTGATCTGCGCGTCACGGGCTTGCAGCAGGGCGCGAGCACGTTCGTCGCCGGCGTTTTTCAGCTTGGCTTCGGATTCGCGCAGCACGATGGTGTCTTTCGCCACTTCAACGCGCTGGTTGGTCAGGTAGGCCAGCTGGTCGACTTTCTTCTGGTCTTCCTTGTCGCGGTAGGCCTTGTCAGCCTTGTCCAGCCAGTCCTGGGCGTCCTTGGTTTCCAGCGCCGCTACCTTGGTGGCATTCGGGTTGGCTTGCAGGGCCGAGAAGTTGGTCCGTGCATTTTCCAGGTTCGCGTTCGGCGGGGTGGAGCACGCCGCCAAGGCAACGCTCATCGCCAGCAGGGCAGGGATCATCAATTGTTTACGCATAGTCGTGTCGTCCTTTCAATTCGATATCGGGTGCATTGCAATCAGGGGCGGCGGCTTATTGCTGCTTGATAACAGCCGGGCGCATGCCTTCCTGACGCAGCTCCTGAACAGCTTTCTGGGAGTCCTTCACAGCCTGTTCGGCTTTGGCGGCCTGGGCTTTACGCTCAGCGACGCGAGCGTCCCACTCGGCTTGTTCAGCCAGGCGACGGGCTTCGTCGTAGTTCTTGTCGTGCATGGCAATCTCGGCTTGCTTGAGCTTGTCCTGAGCCGACTTCATTTCTACGGCTGCGTACTCGGTGCCGCCGGCGCTGACAGCGCTGTTCACCGCCGATTGGGTAACTGCGTACTGCTCGGTCGGCGGGTTGCCGGCGCAGCCAGCCAAAACGAAGCTGGTGCCGATTGCCAGCGCGGCCAACTTGAGCCCGCGCAGATGGTTAAACGAGGATTTGGCAGTGCTGGTCTTCATCGTCTTCAACTCCATTGGGTAACTCCTGAAAAACATCAAAATCCATGTCACTGGTCAGCGGTGTGGGGCCCGGCGGTAAAGCACGAAAAGCCCTTTCAAACGGCCGTTCCAAGTGATGGCTTACTGGCTGTGACCGGAGGCTTTTTTCAAAAGTTCAGAAGAGATGGCGATTTGCCTAAAAAAATAACTGACTGAATGGTCAGCCTGAAAAACTTGGAACTTTTGCCGCGCGCGGAGGTAGGTCGGGCCCGTGAAGGGCCCGGATCACAAGGGGGAGAAGGGGGTGGGGTCAGTGTTTCTGCTCGTCCGAACTGCTCGACATATCGTGCAGATAGCGTCGCGACAGCGTCAGGAAACGTGGGGTAGGGCCGACGTCTTCGTAGAGCGGGTCGCCCTCTTCATCGGTGGCAACCACCTGTTGTCCCTTGATATAGGGAAAGCTGGCTTCCAGCTCTTCGAGGGCGGCGCCGATCAGCTCGCCGAGCAGTTCTTCGGTATGGCGCTTGGGGTACATTTCCGCGATGGCCGCCAGCCTTGCGGCGGACTCCACATCCAGATGGATGGCGTACTCGGTCTTGGTCAAGCGACCCTTGGCGTTCTCTTCCCAATGCTGGGCCAGTTCTCGGATTTTCATGGCAACCTCAATAAAGCCCGCGATGGCAGGCGGTGATGAGTGTCCAGCCGCGTGCGTGGATGAACGCAGGCGACTCACAGTTGAGACTAGCTGCAAGTCACAAGGTTTAAAGCCTTGTCATAAACCGATGCTGGCGGCACTCTGGAAAACCTGCGCGTCCCGGATTTCTGGCTGGAGATTGGCTGATGAGTGATATCGATGCACGCTTGCGTGAGGATGTTCACCTCTTGGGTGAGCTGTTGGGCAACACCATTCGAGAGCAGTACGGCGATGATTTTCTCGACAAGATCGAGCAGATCCGCAAGGGCGCCAAGGCCGACCGGCGTGGCGCGGCCGCGGAGAAAGCCGCGGGCGATGAACTGAGCGCCAGCCTCAATCAGTTGAAGGAAGACGAACTGCTGCCCGTGGCGCGGGCCTTCAACCAGTTTCTCAACCTGGCCAATATTGCCGAGCAGTACCAGCTGATTCACCGGCGTGATGAATCGCAACCAGCACCGTTCGAATCCCGGGTGCTGCCGGAGTTGCTGGCGCGCCTGCAAAGCGAAGGCCACAGCAACGAGTCCCTGGCCCGCCAGTTGGGGCGCCTGGAGATCGAGCTGGTCCTTACCGCCCACCCGACCGAAGTGGCGCGCCGCACCCTGATCCAGAAATACGATGCGATTGCCGCGCAGCTGGCATTGCAGGATCACCGCGACCTCACCACCGCCGAGCGCGAGCAGATCCGCCAGCGCCTGCAGCGCTTGATCGCCGAAGCCTGGCACACCGAAGAAATCCGCCGCACTCGTCCCACGCCGGTGGACGAGGCCAAGTGGGGCTTTGCGGTGATCGAGCATTCTCTGTGGCATGCCATCCCGAATTATCTGCGCAAGGCTGACCAGGCCTTGCATGCCGCTACCGGCCTGCATTTGCCCCTGGAGGCGGCGCCGATTCGGTTTGCATCGTGGATGGGGGGCGACCGCGACGGCAACCCGAATGTCACCGCGCCGGTCACCCGCGAAGTACTGCTGCTGGCGCGCTGGATGGCGGCCGATCTGTACCTGCGCGATATCGATCATCTGGCGTCCGAATTGTCGATGCAGCACGCCAGCGCGGCGTTGCAGGCCAAGGTCGGTGACAGCGTCGAACCGTACCGTGCGCTGCTCAAGCAATTGCGAGAACGCCTGCGCGCCACGCGCAGTTGGGCGCATGCCTCATTGACGACCAGCACCCCGGCGCCGGCCGAAGTGTTGCAAAACAACCGCGACCTGCTCGACCCGCTGGAGCTGTGCTACGAGTCGCTGCACGAATGCGGCATGGGCGTGATCGCCGATGGTCCGCTGCTCGACTGCCTGCGCCGCGCGGTGACTTTTGGTCTGTTCCTGGTGCGCCTGGACGTGCGCCAGGACTCCAGCCGGCATTCGGCGGCCATGACGGAAATCACCGATTACCTCGGCCTCGGTCGTTATGAAGACTGGGACGAAGAGGCGCGCATCAGTTTCCTGACCAAGGAGCTGGGCAATCGCCGCCCGCTGCTGCCGGGGTATTTCAAACCGTCGGCGGACACGGCCGAGGTGTTGAATACCTGCAAGGAAATCGCCGCCGCGCCGGCAGCATCGCTGGGTTCCTACGTCATCTCCATGGCCGGCGCCGCGTCGGACGTACTCGCGGTGCAACTGTTGCTGAAAGAGTCGGGCGTGCAACGGCCGATGCGCGTGGTGCCGTTGTTCGAAACCCTGGCTGACCTGGATAACGCCGGGCCGGTGATGGAACGCCTGCTGCAACTGCCGGGCTACCGCGCCCGTTTACAGGGCCCGCAGGAAGTGATGATCGGCTATTCGGACTCGGCCAAGGACGCCGGCACCACCGCCGCAGCCTGGGCGCAGTACCGGGCGCAGGAACGCCTGGTGGATATCTGCCGCGAGCAACAGGTGGAACTGCTGTTGTTCCATGGCCGTGGCGGCACGGTCGGGCGCGGTGGCGGCCCGGCTCACGCGGCGATCCTGTCGCAGCCGCCGGGGTCGGTGGCGGGGCGTTTCCGTACCACTGAACAAGGCGAAATGATCCGTTTCAAATTCGGCCTGCCGGACATTGCTGAGCAGAACCTCAATCTTTACCTGGCGGCGGTGTTGGAAGCGACGCTGTTGCCGCCGCCTCCGCCGGAACCGGCCTGGCGCCATTTGATGGACGAATTGGCGGCGGATGGTGTCAGCGCTTACCGCGCGGTGGTGCGGGAAAATCCGCAATTCGTCGAGTATTTCCGCCAATCCACACCGGAGCAGGAGCTCGGTCGCTTGCCCCTCGGCAGTCGTCCGGCCAAGCGTCGTGCCGGTGGCATCGAAAGCCTGCGCGCCATCCCGTGGATCTTCGGCTGGACCCAGACCCGCCTGATGCTGCCGGCATGGCTCGGCTGGGAAGCTGCGTTGAGCAAGGCGCTGGAACGTGGCGAAGGCGAGCTGCTCGGGCAGATGCGTGAGCAGTGGCCGTTCTTCCGGACCCGCATCGACATGCTCGAAATGGTCCTGGCCAAGGCGGATGCCGACATTGCGCGGCTGTATGACGAGCGCCTGGTGCAGCCGGACCTGTTGCCATTGGGCGCGCACTTACGCGACCTATTGTCGCAGGCGTGCACGGTGGTGCTTGGCCTGACCGGCCAGTCGCAACTGTTGGCCCATAGCCCCGACACCCTGGAGTTCATCCGCCTGCGCAACACCTACCTTGACCCCCTGCACCTGCTGCAGGCTGAGTTGCTGGCGCGCTCGCGCCAGCAGGAAGCGGCGCAGGACAGCCCTCTGGAACAGGCGCTGCTGGTGTCTGTGGCCGGTATCGCCGCCGGTTTACGCAACACCGGTTGAGGTTTTACGCGTGTTCTCAAAGGCTTGCAGATGAAGTACGCCAACCGTCAGGAAATGGGCGGTTGGCGTTTGCACAGCCGGGTTGCACTCAGGCACACCCCACCTATGGTGCATGTATGGCGCGGGTTCTTGCGACTTTCGGCGGCTTGTGTGCTTAGGGTCTGCTGTGTATCTTGATCAGCCTTTGGCCGTTTGTGCGGCCCGAATCCTATTTTTACGAGATTGGCCCCACGCGGCGAATCCGAGCGTCATCTCTATAAAAAATTGAGGAGCACATCGATGCGCGTCATTCTGCTGGGAGCTCCCGGGGCCGGTAAAGGTACTCAGGCAAAGTTCATCACTGAAAAATTCGGCATTCCACAAATCTCCACCGGTGACATGCTGCGCGCTGCGGTAAAAGCAGGCACCGAGCTGGGCGTCAAAGCCAAGGGCATCATGGATGCCGGCGGCCTGGTGTCCGATGACCTGATCATCGCCCTGGTCCAGGACCGTATCGCGCAACCAGATTGCGCCAAGGGTTTCCTGTTCGACGGTTTCCCACGCACCATTCCCCAGGCTGAAGCCCTGGTGACGGCTGGTGTCGAGCTGGATGCCGTGGTCGAAATCGCCGTTGAAGACGAAGAAATCGTCCAGCGTATCGCCGGTCGTCGCGTTCACGAGGCCTCGGGCCGCGTGTACCACACCGTCTACAACCCGCCAAAGGTTGAAGGCAAGGACGATATCACCGGTGAAGACCTGGTGCAGCGCAAGGACGACACCGAAGAAACCGTGCGTCATCGCCTGTCGGTCTACCATTCCCAGACCAAGCCGCTGGTGGATTTCTACCAGAAGCTGTCTGCTGCCCAAGGCAAGCCGAAATACAGCCACATCCCTGGCGTCGGCTCCGTGGAAGCGATCACCGCCAAGGTGCTGCAAGCCCTGAGCTGATCAATCGCTCGGCTTCACAGTAACGGCCCGCTTGCGGGCCGTTGTTGTTTATACTGGCGCACTTTTTTTCGACTTGGACACCTACACCGATGAGCACCCTGCTGGCCCTGGACACCGCGACTGAAGCTTGCTCCGTTGCCTTGCTGCACGATGGCAAAGTAACGAGCCACTACGAGGTGATCCCACGCCTGCACGCGCAGAAGCTGTTGCCGATGATCAAGCAACTGCTCGAAGACGCCGGCACGACCCTGGCTGCCGTGGATGCCATCGCCTTCGGCCGTGGCCCGGGTGCATTTACGGGCGTGCGGATCGCCATCGGCGTAGTCCAGGGCCTGGCGTTTGCGCTCGAGCGCCCGGTGTTGCCGGTCTCCAACCTGGCGGTGCTGGCGCAGCGTGCCTTGCGCGAGCACGGCGCACGTCAGGTGGCGGCGGCGATTGATGCGCGCATGGATGAAGTCTATTGGGGCTGTTACCGCGAAACTGCTGGCGAAATGCGCCTGGTCGGTGTGGAGGCCGTGCAGTCGCCGGAATCAGCGGCATTGCCAAGTGACGCCAGTGGCGACTGGTTCGGTGCTGGCACCGGTTGGGGGTATGGCGAGCGTATCGCGGTGCCGCTGGTGGGCCAGGACGCCACACTGTTGCCCCATGCCGAAGACCTGCTGACGCTCGCACGCTTTGCATTCGAGCGCGGCGGGGCGATTCCTGCCGACCAGGCGGCCCCGGTGTACCTGCGCGATAAGGTCGCGCAAACCAAGGCTGAGCGCGGGATAATTTGACGTCAAAAATGCTGGCAATTTGGGACTAAAGTCGCCAATCGTCAGAATTTGCCGGCGTTTTTAAACCTTTTACAAATTATGTGTTCTAGTTATCACCAGAGCATTTGCGCGCTACGGATTGCGCCACTAAAATGCCATCACCGATACCGAGTTCGCATCGATGCGTATAGACGGCTTTTCCTCACAGTCCTACCCCATCAAGCGCAAGCCACGTAAGGCGAACGTCACGGTAGACGAGTCCGTCGAGGATTCGCCGGACTTCATCGAAGTTCAGTCTGAAGCATCATCCAGCCAGCAAGGCCCTGCAGGTGCCCGCACCAGCGGCCTTCCGGCCCGTCAGCAAGACATGGTCTTCCCTCGCTCCATGAGCAAAAGCGTCGCCACCGCCCTGGCCAGCTACCTGACCACCGCCGGTTTTGTCGAATGGGATATGGAAGTGCTGGGCCTCGACATCCACATCTGATGCGCCTGCCTTATTTCATCGGTTGCCCGTCCTGGAGCGAAAACGCCTGGCGCGAGTACCTGTACCCCGTCGATGCCCGTTCCAGCGACTACCTCGCGCTATATTCCCAGGTCTTCAACGCTGTTGAAGGCAATACCACCTTTTATGCCCGCCCCTCGGCCGCCACTGTGCAGCGCTGGGCTGAAATCATGCCGGAGGATTTTCGCTTCACCGCTAAATTTCCCGGTGACATCAGCCACGGCGGCGACCTGCGTGAGCAGTTGCCGGCGGCGGAAAGCTTCGTCGGGCTGATGAGTCCGCTGGGTGAGCGCGTCTCGCCGCTGTGGCTGCAACTCTCGGCCAGCTTTTCGCCGCAACGGCTGGGCGAGCTGGCGGGTTTTATCGATGCGCTGGAGCGGCCGCTGGCGGTCGAAGTGCGGCACCCGGAGTTCTTCGCCAAGGGCGATGCCGAGCGCATGCTCAACCGTCTGCTGCGCGACCGCGGGGTCGAACGCATCTGTCTCGACCCGCGTGCATTATTCAGTTGCACCTCCACCTCAGCCGCCGTGCTGCATGCCCAATCGAAAAAGCCCAAGGTGCCAACACGGCCTGCGGCACTGACCCAGTTTCCCCAGGTGCGTTTTATTGGTCATCCGGAGCTTGAGGCCAATGACCCATTCCTGATCCCGTGGGTGGAAAAAATCGCCGGCTGGATTGAAGAAGGCCGCACTCCCTACGTGTTCCTGCACACCTCGGACAACCGCCTGGCCGCGCAATTGGCCCTGCGCTTTCACGCCAAGCTGATGGCGCGCTTGCCCGGCCTGCCGGCGTTGCCGACCTTGCATCGAGAACCCGCAGCGGAGCAACTGGGGTTACTCTAGGGCTCCTTTTTCCGCCAGGAGTCAGTCATGGATGCCCAAACCCTTCGCGCCGAAACCTTCAAGGCCTTGCATGAGCGTGACCGCGCGTTTGTGATGCCCAATCCGTGGGATGCTGGCTCGGCGATCATGCTCGCCAGCCTCGGCTTTGAAGCCCTGGCCACCACCAGCGCGGGGTATGCCTTCAGCCTGGGGCGGCCGGATGCCGAAGGGGCACTGTCGCTGGAAGACACACTCGCCAATGCCGGTGTGATTGCCCGGGCAACCACGCTGCCGGTGGCGGCCGACCTGGAAAACGGCTTCAGCGACACACCCGACGGCTGCGCCCAGACCATTCTGCGCGCCGCTGCCAGCGGGATCGTCGGTGGCTCCATCGAAGATGCCACCGGCATTGCCGTCGACCCGATCTATCCCTTTGATCTGTCCGTAGAGCGTGTGGAGGCTGCAGTCGCCGCTGCACGCAGCCTGCCATTCCCGTTCATGCTCACCGCCCGTGCGGAAAACCTCCTGCATGGTCGCCTGGATTTGCCTGACACCATCCGCCGGCTGCAGGCCTACGCCGAAGCCGGTGCCGATGTGCTGTATGCGCCCGGCCTGCGCAGTGCCGAGGACGTGCTGGCGGTGGTCAAGGCCGTCGCGCCCAAGCCTGTGAATGTGCTGATGTCCGGTGGGTTGAAACTGAGCGTGGCGCAATTGAGCGAAATGGGCGTCAAGCGCATCAGCGTGGGCTCGGCCATGGCGTTGGCGGCGTATGGCGAGTTCTACCGGGCCGCGCAGGAAGTCTATTCGTCGGGCACGTTTACCTTCACTGAACGCTCGATGCCCTACAGCCAGGCGACGCAATTCTTCAAGGACTGACCCGTGCGTTTTTTTACCGTGGTGGGGATGCTGCTGTTATTGGCCGGCGCAGCGGTGCTGGGTGTCTGGCGCGGCTGGGTGCCTTTACCGGCGGAGTGGAACCCCTGGGCGCCGTTGGATGTGCGTGCCGCCCCGAACCTGCTGACGCGGTTCAAGCTCGGGCGGTTGCAGGATGATCCCGCGCTGTGCGACCAGGTACTGAAAACGTCCGGCCTGCGCGTCAGCCATCAAGCGGATACACCGGCCGATGCGGCGTGCCCACTGCGCAATGTGCTGCGCGTGCAGGGTGCCGACGTGGGCTTGAGCAGCAGCTTTCTCGCCAGTTGCCCGTTGGCCGTGGCGTTTGCGCTGTTCGAGCGCCACAGCCTGCAACCGGCGGCCCAGGCGGTGTTTGGCCAGGCGGTGACGCGGGTCGATCACTTGGGCAGCTTCGCTTGCCGCAACATGTATAACCGTGCCGAAGGGCGACTCAGCCAGCATGCGTCGGCGAATGCCGTGGATATCGCCGGCTTTCGCCTGGCAGACGGGCGCAGCATCAGTGTGCTCAAGGATTGGCCGGGAGAGGGCGACGCTGCGCGCTTTTTGCGTCAGGTGCGCAAGGGCGCCTGCAACGATTTCAATGTGGTGTTGAGCCCGGACTACAACGCCGCGCACCGTAACCATTTCCATCTGGACATGGGGCGCTGGTGGGTGTGTCGCTAGGTTTACGCGGCCAAGCGCAGGTTGTGGGTGATCAGTGGGCGAGCCCAGTAGTAATCGAAATCCAGGGCTTTTTGCTGCGCCACCAACTCCTCTTCGGGGTACGGCGTGGCGGCCGGCGGTAACAGGTCCAGTTCGAACTCGGCAATCGGCAAGTGCAGTGGCCGTGGCTCAGGCGCCGGGCCCGGTTCGGGCAGTGGCTGGCCGGCGGTCAGCACGATCGGGCGGACCCAGCCGCTCTCGAAATTCTGCTGGCGTTGCTGGGCGACGATTTCTTCCGGTGGGAACGGGGTTGCCGGCGGTGGCAGCAACTCGGTTTCAAATTCGGCAATCGGCAGGAACAGCGGCTCAGGCGGGGCGATTTCGGTGTCTTTCACCTCGCATTCACGCTGGGTCAGAATCTGCGACAACAGGTCGGCACCTTCGCTGGGCTCGACCGCCGGGTCCAGCGGCTCAGGCGCCTTGGCGGCGAGCGCGTCCGGCGTCTCACCGAACTGCTCGGCCAGCGCGCGGGCGAAGAAGTCCTGCCACACATGACTCACCCCGGCCAGCGCTTGAGTATTGCGCAGGCCGTAGTGGTTATGGGTCGGCAGTACACCGATGGTTAGGGGAAGAATGTCTGACATTTTTCTCGGTCGACGCTCAGCTCTGGCAAAATACCTGACTGTTGTTTTTATCGGCCGACTTTTGCCGATCCTTAATATTTTTGAGCGTAGTGATTGATGAGCGAACAACCCGCGGCCAGCCGCATCCAGGTCGAGGCCTTGGCCGAAGGTTTCAAGGACCGCGCCGCGCAGTGGGCTGCGCTGCTTGGCTTGCCGTTGCAGCTGGACGAGGCGGACTTTTCCCTGCAGGTTGGCGAGCAGGGCCTGCAGCTGCAACAGCTAGGCCCTGACGCACCGGGGCCAGTGCGCGTGGACTTCGTGGAAGGCGGTGCTGCTCATCGCCGGTTATACGGCGGCGGCAGCGGCCAGATGATTGCCAAGGCGGTGGGCATCGCCCAGGGCGTGCGTCCGCGCGTGCTGGATGCCACGGCCGGGCTGGGCAAGGACGCGTTCGTGCTGGCCAGCCTCGGCTGCGAGATGAGCCTGATCGAGCGCCAGCCGTTGATCGGCGCCTTGCTCGAAGACGGCCTGGCGCGCGCTGCGCAGGATTTTGACGTGGCGCCAATCGTGGCGCGCATGACCTTGCTCAAGGGCAATTCCATCGACGTGATGCTCAACTGGCAAGGCGAGCCGCCCCAGGTGATCTACCTCGACCCGATGTTTCCCCATCGTGAGAAAACCGCCCTGGTGAAGAAGGAAATGCGCTTGTTCCGTCCACTGGTCGGCGATGATCCGGACGCCCCGGCGTTGCTCGCTGCCGCCCTGGCCCTGGCCAGCCACCGCGTGGTGGTCAAGCGTCCACGCAAGGCGCCGTGCATCGACGGGCCCAAGCCGAGCCATGCGCTGGATGGCAAGTCCAGCCGGTATGACATCTACCCCAAGAAGGCGCTCAAGCCTTAAGCCTTCATTGACCTGGAGGGCCCTATCGCTGGCAGGCCAGCGATAGGACCGGTCAAGACAACACAGCGCTTCAGGCCCGGTAAGCGCGCATAAACAACCCCACCACCTCCTGCACATGCGCTTCGGCGTCTGCTTCGCTCAAGTGTCCGCCGCAGCCATACAACAAGCAGAAATTCGCCGTGCCCTTGAGCAGGCAGAAGAAGTGTTCGGCTGCCCTGAAGGGTTTGTCGATGGCCAGGGCGCCGCTCTGGTCGATCCTGCTCAGCAGTCGCTCCATGCCTTGCAGCATGCGCATGGGCCCGGCCTCGAAGAAGATCTGTGAGAGTTTCACGTCCTGATTGCCGGTGGTCATCATCAGGCGATGCAGGTTCACCGATTCCTCGCTGTTGATCAGCCGATGGAACCCCCGCGCGATATTCAGCAACACCGTCTCCACCGGCAGCCCTTCGGGCAGTTCGAAGTACATCACTGGCAATTGTTCCTCGCACGTGGCCACCACGGCAGCGGTGAACAAGGTTTCCTTGTCGGTGAAGTGGCTGTAGACGGTCAGCTTCGACACGCCGGCTTCAAGCGCCACGGCATCCATGCTGGTGCTGGCGTAGCCATTGCTCAAGAACAGGGCCTTCGCTGCCGAGAGGATATCCTGGCGTTTTGCCATGTCCTTGGGACGCCCGGGGCTATTGGTGTTGACAGGATTGTCGGACATTTTCACCTTTAATACTGGACTGGTGAGTTTGGTATTAATAACATACCGGCCAGTATAATTATTCCTGGCTCCATTTGCGAAAGGTCCTTCAGCATGCGCAGTACTTTCCTGCCCCTTGCGTTGCCTGTCAGCTTGGTCTTCCTGTTGGCCGCCTGCGGCCATGAAGAAGCGGCCCAGACCACCCTCCGCCCAGCCATGGTGGTGCAGCCGCAGCCATCGGCGCAGGCGACCGACAGCTACCCGGGTGAAGTGCGTGCCCGCTACGAGCCGGACCTGGCCTTTCGCATCGGCGGCAAAGTCAGCAAACGGCTGGTGGAGGAGGGCGAGCGCGTCAAGGCCAACCAGCCGCTGGCGGAACTCGACCCGCAGGACGTGCGCCTGCAACTGGAGGCCACCCGCGCCCAGGTGGCCGCTGCCGAGGCCAACCTGAGCCTGGTGCGCGCCGAGCGTGATCGCTACAAGACCCTGATGGACCGTCAGATGGTCAGCCGCTCCCAGTACGATAATTCCGAAAACCTCTACCGATCCGGTGAAGCGCGCCTCAAGCAAATCAAGGCCGAATTCGACGTGTCCAGCAACCAGGCCGGGTACGCCGTGCTGCGTGCGCCCCAGGATGGTGTGGTCGCCAAGCGTGCGGTAGAAGTCGGCCAGGTGGTGTCCGCCGGGCAGACGGTGTTCACCCTGGCCACCGATGGCGAGCGCGAAGTGCTGATCAGCTTGCCGGAGCAAGGGTTCGGCCGCTTCAAGATTGGCCAGCCGGTGTCGGTCGAACTGTGGAGCCAGCCGGACCAGCGTTTCGCCGGGCGCATTCGTGAGCTGTCACCGGCTGCCGATCCCAAGTCG
Source organism: Pseudomonas aylmerensis (assembly GCF_001702265.1). Lineage (GTDB taxonomy): Bacteria > Pseudomonadota > Gammaproteobacteria > Pseudomonadales > Pseudomonadaceae > Aquipseudomonas > Aquipseudomonas aylmerensis. Next base: position 143,292 of record NZ_MAUE01000013.1, on the reverse strand, counting down.
CGCACCTTTGCTGCCCGCGTCGCCTTCACCGGTGGCAAAGTCCCGGCCGAGTTGGGTCAGAGTGCCCGGGTCTTCATACAGGCCGACGGCGTAATTCCGTTGTCGGTACCGCTGTCTGCCCTCAGTGCGGAGAACGGTGAGTCCTACGTCTGGCGTGTACAGCCGGACAATACCCTCAAGCGCACCCCCGTGCGCATCGGCGCCTTCGGTGAAAAGACTGTCCCGGTGCTGGAAGGCTTGAGCCCTTCTGATTGGGTGATAGCCGCCGGTGTGCATGTGCTCCACGAGGGCCAGCAAGTGCGCCCGGTGGATCGCTCCAACCGTGTGGTGAATCTGGCGGCCAAGGAGTAGTCCCCGATGGGTTTCAATCTTTCCGAATGGGCGCTGCGTAATCGCCAGATCGTACTGTTCCTGATGATCTTGCTGGCGGTGGTCGGCACTTTGTCCTACACCAAGCTGGGACAAAGCGAAGACCCACCGTTTACCTTCAAGGCCATGGTGATCAAGACCAACTGGCCCGGTGCCACGGCCCAGGAAGTTTCACGCCAGGTGACCGAGCGTATCGAGAAGAAACTCATGGAGACCGGCGACTACGAGCGCATTGTCTCGTTCTCGCGTCCCGGCGAATCCCAGGTCACCTTCATGGCCCGCGACTCCATGCACTCGGCGCAGATTCCCGAGTTGTGGTACCAGGTACGCAAGAAAATCAGCGATATTCGCCAGACCCTGCCGCCGGATATCCAGGGACCGTTTTTCAATGATGAATTCGGCACCACCTTTGGCAACATCTACGCGCTGACCGGCGATGGTTTTGACTACGCCGTGCTCAAGGACTACGCCGACCGCATCCAGATTCAGCTGCAGCGCGTGCCGGATGTGGGCAAGGTCGAGCTGCTGGGCCTGCAGGACGAAAAGATCTGGATCGAGTTATCCAACCTCAAGCTCGCCACCCTCGGCCTGCCATTGGCGGCGGTGCAGCAGGCGCTGCAGGAACAGAATGCGGTGTCCACCGCCGGGTTCTTTGAAACACCGAGCGAGCGTGTGCAACTGCGGGTGTCGGGCAACTTCAAGACGGTGGACGAGATCCGCGCTTTCCCGATTCGGGTGGGTGATCGCACCTTCCGCATCGGTGATGTTGCCGACATCCACCGCGGCTTCAACGACCCACCGGCACCGCGCATGCGCTACATGGGCGAAGACGCCATTGGCCTGGCCGTGGCCATGCGTGATGGTGGCGACATCCTGGTGTTGGGCAAGGCGCTGGAAGGCGAATTCGCACGCTTGCAGAAGAACCTTCCTGCCGGCATGCAACTGCGCAAGGTGTCGGACCAACCGGCAGCGGTGAAAACCAGTGTCGGCGAATTCGTCCAGGTCCTGGCTGAGGCCCTGGCGATTGTTTTGCTGGTGAGTTTCTTCTCCCTCGGCATTCGCACCGGCATGGTCGTGGCGCTGGCGATTCCGTTGGTGCTGGCGATGACCTTTGCCAGCATGTATTACCTTGGCATCGGCCTGCACAAGATCTCCCTCGGTGCGCTGGTATTGGCCCTGGGTTTGCTGGTGGACGATGCGATCATCGCCGTGGAGATGATGGCGATCAAGATGGAGCAGGGCTACGACCGTCTTAAAGCCGCGAGTTTCGCCTGGACCAGCACGGCGTTCCCGATGCTCACCGGCACGTTGATCACGGCGGCGGGCTTTCTGCCCATCGCCACCGCGCAGTCGAGTACCGGTGAATACACCCGCTCGATCTTCCAGGTGGTGACCATTGCGTTGCTGGCCTCGTGGGTCGCTGCGGTGGTGTTCGTGCCGTATCTGGGGGAAAAGCTCCTGCCGGACCTGGCGAAAATTCACGCAGCCAAACACGGCGCCGATGGTCCTGATCCCTACGGCACGCCGTTCTATCAGCGCGTAAGACGTTTGGTGGAGTGGTGCGTGCGCCGGCGTAAAACCGTGATCGTCCTGACGCTGCTGCTGTTTATCGGCTCGGTGGCACTGTTCCGTTTTGTCCCGCAGCAGTTCTTCCCGGCCTCGGGCCGTCTGGAGCTGATGGTCGACTTGAAACTGGCCGAAGGCACCTCCCTGAGCAACACCGCCGATCAGGTCAAGCGCCTGGAAGCCCTGCTCAAGGAACATGCCGGCATCGATAACTATGTGGCCTACGTCGGTACCGGCTCGCCGCGTTTCTATCTGCCGTTGGACCAGCAGCTGCCGGCGGCCAGCTTTGCGCAGTTCGTGGTGCTGGCCAAGACCATCGAGGAGCGCGAAAGCCTGCGCACCTGGCTGATCGAAACCCTCAACGAACAATTCCCCGAGCTGCGCTCCCGTGTCACGCGCCTGGAAAACGGCCCGCCTGTGGGCTACCCGGTGCAGTTTCGCGTGACCGGTGAACATATCGAAGAAGTCCGCGCCCTCGCACGCAAAGTGGCGGCCAAGGTGCGCGAAAATACCCACGTGGTCAATGTGCACCTGGACTGGGAAGAGCCGAGCAAAATCGTCTACCTCAATATCGACCAGGACCGCGCCCGCGCCCTCGGTGTGAGCACCGCCAACCTGTCGAAATTCCTCCAGAGTTCACTCACCGGTTCCAGCGTCAGCCAGTTCCGCGAAGACAACGAGTTGATCGAAATCCTCTTGCGCGGCACCGTGCATGAGCGCACCGAGTTGTCGCTGCTGCCGAGCCTGGCCGTGCCGACCGACAACGGCAAAAGCGTGGCGCTGTCGCAGATTGCGACCCTTGAGTACGGCTTTGAGGAGGGCATCATCTGGCACCGCAACCGTCTGCCGACGGTGACCGTGCGCGCTGATATCTACGGCAAGGAACAGCCGGCGACGCTGGTCCAGCAGATCCTGCCGACCCTTGAAGAGGTGCGCGCCGAACTGCCGGATGGCTACTTGCTGGAAGTCGGCGGTACCGTTGAAGACTCTACCCGCGGGCAGAACTCGGTGAAGGCTGGCGTGCCGCTGTTCATCGTGGTGGTGCTGACCTTGCTGATGCTGCAGCTGCGCAGTTTCTCACGCACGGCGATGGTGTTTCTTACAGCGCCTCTGGGATTGATCGGTGTGACGCTGTTCCTGCTGGTATTCCGCCAGCCCTTCGGGTTCGTGGCCATGCTGGGCACCATCGCGTTGTCGGGGATGATCATGCGTAACTCGGTGATCCTGGTGGACCAGATCGAACAGGACATCAAGGCCGGGCTGGCGCCGTGGCAGGCGATCATCGAAGCCACCGTGCGACGTTTCCGCCCGATTGTGCTCACGGCCCTGGCGGCGGTGCTGGCGATGATCCCGCTGTCACGCAGTGTGTTCTTCGGGCCGATGGCCGTGGCGATCATGGGCGGGCTGATTGTGGCGACGGCGTTGACGTTGCTGTTCTTGCCGGCGCTGTATGCGGCGTGGTTCCGGGTGAGGAAGGATGTCGTGTAGGCCTGAGACTGACTTGGCGCGCTGATTGGGAACCTTTTTCTCACGCGTGCCACACAAGGTTACCTGTCAGGCAGGTACTTTATTCGGTCGGTTTGATCGCGAAGATAAAGTTTCCATGACATTCATAGAGGCGGAAATCAGATGATTGGCAATTTGTATATGATGGTGGGTCAAATGTTGGGTGGCCAGCTACCGCAAACGAGCCACGGTTGTGACTCACATCAGCATAGGCAAAACCGGCTGGAGGATAGAGTATCGAACATGGAAAACCGATCGATTAACTGGGCTGCGCAACCCACAAACAGTATCTCGATCCAGAACACCAATACCAACACCCTCATCAGCCGCTGAATGCTTTGATTGTCTGCGTGCGTCTTTTCGCACTCTGCAATTGCAAGAGCCCCGAACACCACGGGGCGTTTGCTTTTTTCACGATAAATAACCGCCTCTGTGATACAACGCCCCCAACACTTTGTTCGCCAGGTTGGCAGCCGTAACAGCCATCGGCGCAAAGACCATCGATCATGACCGACTTAGGATAATTTCATGCTGGGTACCGTTTCGGCGCTGGTGCTGCTCCTGGCTGTGCCCGGGCCGACAAACACCCTGCTGCTGCGCGCGGGCATGCTGCTTGGTTTTCGGACGTCGTGGAAACTGGCCTTCGTCGAGTGCTTGGCCTACGTGCTGCAAGTCTCCCTGTGGGGCGTTGCACTGGTTTATCTGGCCGCGTATTCGCCTTGGGCATTGAAGGCTACGCAAATGGCCGCGGCCTGTTACTTGCTGTACGTTTCCTACCAGCTATGGCAACGCAAGGGCGAAACCATCACCCCAGGCAAGGATCGATTCTCCGGGCTTTATTTCTTCTGGCTGACAGTGATGAATCCCAAGGGCCTGTTGATCGTTTCCTTCATCGCTCCAGCGCACACATTTACCGCGCTGGCGGACTACGCGCTCTTCATGACTACGCTGGCGCTGGTAGTGATACCCGTGGGGTCGGCCTGGATAATGCTCGGCGGTCAATTCGAGGGTATCCGCAAGACCTGGCTGACGCCCTTGAAGATCAATCGTGCGACCTCTGTGGCCATCTGCTGTTTTGCCACGCTCATGATAGGGCGACTGGCTGACTCGCTGTTTTATTGAGCCGGTGACATAAAAACGCCAGGCATCGTGATGAACGACCCTGGCGTTGTGAGGGGGCACCCAACGGGCGATCTGGAATTACAACGCGCCAAACACCTTCTTCGCCAGGCTGGTCGCCGCAGCGGCCGGGTTCTTGCGAATCGTTTCTTCCTGCTGCGCAATCATCTTGAACAAACCGTCCAGTGCCTGCTCGGTCACGTAGTTCTCGACGTTGGCGCTCTTGGCATCCACAGCGCCAAAGGCTGCGGCCTTGCCGGCCAGGGCGTTGTACTGCTGGGCCACGCCGACCTTGTCGGTGGCGGCCTTGACGATCGGCAGGAACTTGGCGCGGATTTCTTCGCGGCTGCTTTTGTTCAGGTACTGAGTGGCCGAGTCCTGGCCGCCGGTGAGAATGCCCTTGGCGTCGGTCACGCTCATGTTTTTCACGGCATTGACCAGGATCGGCTGGGCCTGGGTCACGGCGGTTTCGGCGGCCTTGTTCATACTGGTTTCGAGCTGGGTGACCTGGTCGCCCATGCCGAACATTTTCAACTTGTCGGCGACTTTGCCGAGCTTGCCTGGCAGACCGATCTTCACTTCAGGGTTGTTGCTGAAACCGCCGGGCACGCCCAGTTGTTTCACGGCGATCTGTGCGCCCTGGGTCAGTGCGTCCTTGAGGCCGCCGGTGGCGTCGCCCTGGGACAGGCTGCCAAGGTTCAAGGCCATGGCGTTGGCGCCGAACAGCAGGCCGGCGCACAGGGCAGTGAGGCGAAGGGAATTACGGAGCATGGGCGCTTCCTTATGTGCGTAAATCAAGTGTTCGATGAATTCACTGAGCGACCGCATCAACCCGCAGGCGCAGCGGCTGTGGATCCTGGCCGTTGAGCTGCACAGCGTGCCGTTCGGTGGTGATAAACAGTAGCTTGCCATCCAGTTCGATGCGAGCACTCACCGCATAACTGTGGCCCGGCTTGACCTGGGCCGGGTCGTAGCTGAGGTGAAACGGCAGCGGCACCTGGCCTTTGACCGGGCCTTTCTGCTCGGCCAGGACCACCGCGGGCGCGTCCGCCAGGGACACGTCCTGCAGGCTGACGCTCAAGGTGGCGGCGGGCGGCAGGGCAATGCGCTGCAGGTAGAACACTTCGCCATCGAGGTTGGCCTTGGGGGGCGGGCTCATGGATTGGCAGGCTCCGAGCAAGGCGGTGAGGCCCAGGAGGATGATCTTTTTCATGGTACAGCTCCTTTTCAACGGCGCCGGCATCTAACCGACGCCTTATTCAATCTAGCGGCTTTCTTCGGTTTCGACAGGCGCCTCAGCCGCACCGTCCACACGATGCAAGGCCACCTGGCGGATCGACAGGCGAATGTCCGCCGGCAACACGCGTTTGGCGGCCCCTTCGGCGAGTTCACCGAGCAGGTCGTGGTAGCTCAACTTGCCGGCCTCGTCGCGGCGCAGCACATCTTGCTCCAGCAAGGTCTGGATGAAATGTCGGAAAAGGCTCTTGTCGAAGAATTCCGGGGCGTTGAGGCCATGCAGGATCGACAGGCGCTGGGCCATGATCGTGCACAGGTCTTCCAGTTCTTCGGCGCTGATGCTGTTCTGGCCGCTGTTGAGCAACAGCGAAATCGCCATGTAGAAGCGTTGCAGGGTCTGGGCGATGCTCTTGGACAGCAGTGTCAGCAGCACGAAGTGCCGCGAACTTGGCGCCGGGCGCAGGTACACGTTGTTCTCGAAACGCAGCAGGCCCTGTTCGACAAACGCCTCCAGCCATTGGTCGATCACACTGTCCAGTTCTTCCAGCGACCAGCGGATAAACAGTTCCGATTGCAGGTACGGGTAGAGTGCGTGGGTGTAGCGCAGGATCTGCTCGCGGCTCATCCGCGAACTGCTCTGGAAGAAGCTCGCCAGCAGCGCCGGCAGGGCGAAGATGTGCAGCACGTTGTTGCGGTAGTAGGTCATCAGGACGGCGTTCTGCTCGTCCAGGTACAGAATCTTGCCGAGGGCGTCGCTCTGTTCCGACAGCAGGTCCATGTCCTTGACGTGCTTGATCAGCGCCAGGCCATCGCCTTCGGGCAGGGTGGTATGCGGCGAATACGGCACGCGGCGCAGCAGCGCCAGGTACAGGTCGAGCTGGCGGGCCATGGCCTGTTCATCCAGGGCCAGGCGCGTGGTGGACAGCAGCGCCAGGGCCACCAGGTTCACCGGGTTCACGGCTGCCGCTTCGTTAAGATGGCGGGCCACCTGCTCGCCGAGGCGGTTGGTGGTTTCGTTGAGCCAGGCCGGCTTGTAGGTCGGGCCCAGTTCCTGGGCACGCCAATCCGGTTGTTCGGCGTCGAGAAATTCCGCCAGCTTGATCGGCTCGCCAAAGTTGACCGCCACCTGGCCGAAGCGCTGCTTGAGTGCGCCGACCACTTTGAAAATATCGAAGATCGACTCTTTCTTCTTGCTCGCGCCCCGCAGCTCGCCGAGGTAGGTGCGGCCTTCGAGCACGCGCTCGTAGCCGATGTACACCGGCACGAACACGATGGGCATGCGCGAAGAGCGCAGGAAGCTGCGCAGGGTGATCGCCAGCATCCCGGTCTTCGGCTGCAGCATGCGCCCGGTGCGCGAGCGCCCGCCCTCGACGAAGTACTCCACCGGGAAGCCTTTGGTGAACAGGGTGTGCAGGTATTCGTTGAACACCGAGGTGTACAGCGGGTTGCCCTTGAAGGTGCGGCGCATGAAAAACGCACCGCCACGGCGCAGCAGGCTGCCGATCACCGGCATGTTGAGGTTGATCCCGGCGGCGATATGCGGCGGCGTCAGGCCGTTCTTGAACAGCAGGTACGAGAGCAGCAGGTAGTCGATATGGCTGCGGTGGCAGGGCACGTAGATCACCTCGTAGCCCTGGGCAACCTTTTGCACACCTTCGATGTTATTGACCTTGATGCCGTCGTAGATCTTGTTCCAGAACCAGCTCAGCACCACTTCGAGGAAGCGGATCGCGGTGTAGGTGTAGTCCGAGGCGATCTCGTTGCCGTAGCGCAGGGCCTGGGCCTTGGCTTTTTCCGGGCTGATCTTTTCGCGCTCGGCCTCGTCGGCAATGGCCTGGCGTACCAGCGGCATGTTCACCAGGCCCTTCACCAGATTGCGGCGGTGGGACAGGTCGGGGCCGATTACCGCAGTCTTCAGGTTACGAAAGTGCACACGCAGGATGCGCTGGGCCATGCGCACGGTGCGTTCGTGCCCTTTATTGTGCTCGATCAATTCACGCAGGTTGATAGGCGCAGAGAATTGCACACGGGTCTTGCGACCGAGGATCAGGATGCTCAACAGCCGGCGCAGACGCCCGGTGACCGCCCAGCTGTCGGCGAACAGCAGCTTCCATGGGCTGGACTCGCTCTCGGGGGACTGCCCCCAGAACACGCTGACCGGAATGATTTGTGCATTCTCTTCGGCGTGCTCGGTCAGGGTGTTGACCAGGCGGGTCAGGGTCGGCGGCGCACCGCGCTTGTCCTGGCGGCCGAGCCAGTCTGGTTCCGGCGTGAGGTAGAAGAATGCGGCGGGCTCCATCAGTGGCCCCACCGACACCGGCAGCACCGGGCGCGGCAGGCCGGCCTTGGTGCACTCGGCATCGACCACGGCCAGTTCGCTGAGGGAGGGCGATTGCAGGACGTAGAACACCGGCCGGCTGCGGTCCAGGTTAAGGGTAAGGGACGACTGGTTGATCGTCTCCGAGCGAACCCAGAGGTACAACAGTCGGCGCAAGGTGCCAAACACCAGACGGCGGAACGGGGAGCGGGTCATAGGCGAGCTGCTTCAAGTGGAAAAAACCGAGCAGGCGCTCGGGCGAGTAGTGTGCCGTATTCGCCGAAAATCGGCAAAAAAGCAGCGATGTAAACTTGAGTTGATCGTTTTTGAGCCTGTCATATACTCGGCAGTTCCAGTGAGCGACTCAACAATAAAAAAGCATGTGGGAGCAAAACAGATGGCAACGCGCGAAACCGGCAATGTGAAGTGGTTCAACGATGCAAAAGGCTACGGCTTTATCCAGCGTGAAGACGGCAAGGACGTGTTTGTGCACTACCGCGCCATTCGCGGTGAAGGCCACCGTTCGTTGACTGAAGGCCAGCAGGTGGAGTACGCCGTGGTGACCGGCGAGAAGGGGTTGCAGGCGGAGGATGTGGTGGGGCTGTAACCCGATAGGCACAACACACCTTTAAATGTGGGAACCCGGTCGAATGTGGGAGCCGGGCTTGCCCGCGATAGCATCGCCGCGGTTTGGCTGAATGACCGAGGTGGGCCCATCGCAGGCAAGCCAGCTCCCACATTTGATTGGGTTTGCACATTGAGGCCTTGTTAGCCTGACTTTATGCGGTTTTCCAGGTGATCTGCTCTTCACCGTCCGCGCTGATGCGAATCCAGGTGTCGGCACTTTCCTCACCTTCTTCTTCTACCCACGTACCCGGTGCGCAACGCACTTCGACGTTCAGCGCGGCAAATGCGGCGCGGGCGCAGGCGATGTCGTCTTCCCACGGGGTCTGGTCACTTTCCAGGTACAGGCTGTTCCATTTGCCCACGGCTTTCGGCAGCCAGGTAACCGGCACGCTGCCGGCCGTGCACTTGTAGGTCTGGCCCTTCTGGACCCAGTCGGTGCAAGGGCCCAGGGCGGCGCTCAGCCAGGCGGCGATGGCCTTGTGGTCGACGTCAGCGTCCTTCAGGTAAATCTCGATATCAGGTTGGCGCATGGATGTTCCTCGTTGCGGGATTCGAAAATCCATTCGCGGAAAAGTCGGTTATTGAAGCACGAAATAATCGTAGCGCATCGACACCGTGACCTGCAGCGGCTCGACCGCTTCGATCACCTCGGCACGGCGCTCGGCACTCGCACGCCAGCCGTGGGGCGTCATGGCCAGCAGGTTGGCGCGGTCCTTGGGCTCGGCCAGGCTCAGGGTGAACGACAGCGTTTCAGTGTGCGCCAGGCTCATGCCTTCCGGCACCAGGGCCAGGTGCTTGTCGTCGGTGTACTCGCGTACTTCGTCGTACAAACGCTCGCGCAACTCCATCAGGTGGCCGGCGGTAGGGCCGACCTTCATCAAGCCGCCGCCTGGGCTGAGCAGGCGTTTGGCCTCCTGCCAGTCCAGAGGGCTGAATACGCTGGCGATAAACTGGCAACTGGCATCGGCCAAGGGCACGCGGGCCATGCTGGCGATCAACCAGGTCAGTGCCGGGTTGCGCTTGCAGGCGCGCTTCACCGCTTCCTTGGAGATATCCAGGGCATAGCCGTCGGCATGGGGCAGGGCATCGGCGATTTGCGCGGTGTAGTAACCCTCGCCGCAGCCGATGTCCACCCAGCGCTGCGGTGCACGTTCGCGAGCCAGTTCGGCCAGGCGCTTGGCCACCGGGGCGTAGTGCCCGGCGTTGAGGAAGTCGCGGCGCGCCTCGACCATCGCGAGGTTATCGCCCGGGTCGCGGCTGTTCTTGTGCTGCACCGGCAACAGGTTCAGGTAACCCTGGCGGGCACGGTCGAAACGGTGCCCGGCCGGGCACGCCACGCCGTTGTCCACCGCGTTGAGCGGTGCGCTGCAAATGGGGCAGGCAAGCATCAGGCGAGCAACTTGATCAGGGTCTGGTAGTAGATTTCGGTCAGCACATCGAGATCGCTGGCCAGGATGCGTTCGTTGACCTGGTGGATCGTCGCGTTCACCGGGCCCAACTCGACCACCTGGGTGCCGAGGGTCGCAATGAAGCGCCCATCGGACGTGCCGCCACTGGTGGAGGCCTTGGTTTCACGACCGGTGATCGCCTTGATGCTGGCCGATACGGCATCCAGCAACGCGCCCGGTTCGGTCAGGAACGGCAGGCCCGACAGCGCCCATTCCACGTGCCAGTCCAGGTCATGCTTGTCGAGAATGGCCGCGACGCGTTGCTGCAGGCCTTCTACCGTGGATTCGGTGGAGAAACGGAAGTTGAACACCGCCGTCAGGTCGCCAGGGATCACGTTGGTCGCGCCGGTGCCGGAATTGAGGTTGGAAATCTGGAAGCTGGTCGGCGGGAAGAAGGCGTTGCCATCGTCCCAATGCTCGGCGGCGAGTTCCGCCAGCGCCGGGGCCGCCAGGTGGATCGGGTTCTTCGCCAGGTGCGGATAGGCCACGTGGCCCTGCACGCCACGCACGGTGAGGGTGGCACCGAGGGAGCCACGACGGCCATTCTTGACCACGTCGCCCACCAGCGTAGTGCTCGACGGTTCGCCGACGATGCACCAGTCCAGGCGCTCCTTGCGCGCGGCCAGGCGCTCGATCACGGCCTTGGTGCCGTGGTGCGCCGGGCCTTCTTCATCGCTGGTGATTAGGAAGGCGACCGAGCCCTTGTGGTCCGGGTAGTCAGTGACAAAACGCTCGGAGGCCACCAGCATGGCGGCCAGGCTGCCTTTCATGTCCGCCGCGCCACGCCCGCAGAGCATGCCGTTGTCGTCGATCAGCGCGTCGAACGGGTCGTTCTGCCAGGCTTGCACCGGGCCGGTCGGCACCACGTCGGTGTGGCCGGCGAAGCACAGCACCGGGCCATCATGCTTGCCATGGGTGGCCCAGAAGTTGTCCACGTCCTCGATGCGCATCGGCTCCAGTGCAAAACCGGCGTCGCCCAGGCGCTGCATCATCAGCTTCTGGCAGTCGGCGTCGATCGGCGTCACCGAGGGGCGACGGATCAAGTCGATGGCAAGTTGAAGGGTCGGCGAAAGCTCGGCATGGGCCGTCATGGGGAAACTCCGGAAAGCGTGTCGTGGGCGCAGGACGTAGGTGGGATTCAGAGCCTGGATGGCACCCTTCCAATGTGGGAGCTGGCTTGCCGGCGATAGCATCGCTGCGGTGTGCCTGGCAGACCGCGGCGTCTGCATCGCAGGCAAGCCAGCTCCCACAGGGAATTGGGCCAGGCCAAGTCTCACAAAACGGCCGTTATCTTATAGCAAAACGGCGGCCAGAGGCCGCCGTTTAGTGCATTGCGCGAGTTTTTACTCCGCCGTTGCCGGCTCAACCGTCGGTGCCGGTTTGGGCAGCGACGAGAGGAACGCCATGATCAACGCCGCTACATAGGGCAGCGACTGCACCAGCAGCATGACCACCCAGAAGCGCATGTCATTGCTCGGCAGGCCCTGCACCAGGTAGATCCCCAGCGCCGCGCCCCACAACAGCAGCATGATGAACATTTCTTCGCGGGCTTCGGAAATCGCTACCCAGAAGCCGTGGTTATCCGCGTTTTTCGGTGTACGAAAGAACGGAATGCTGGTGGTGAAGAAGCCGTACAGCACCGCTTTGGCGATGGTATGGGACAACGCCAGCCCGGCGAGTGCCGCGCAGAACGCATCTTTCAAGTTCACGCCCACCGCACGGCGGTAGAGGAAGATGATCTTGCCGACCTTGAACACGAACAGCGCCAACGGCGGGATCGCGAAAATCAGCAGCGGCGGGTCGACCCGGGTTGGCACGATGATCATCGCCGCCGACCACAACAGCGCGCCGACGGTGAAGAAGATGTTCATGCCATCCGCCACCCACGGCAACCAGCCCGCGAGGAAGTGATAGCGCTGGCCACGGGTCAGCTCGGTGTCCTTGCCGCGCAACAGGCTGGCGGTGTGCCGCTTGATGATCTGAATCGCACCGTAGGCCCAGCGGAAACGCTGTTTCTTGAAGTCGATAAAGGTATCCGGCATCAGGCCCTTGCCGTAGCTGTCGTGGTAGTACGCCGCCGACAGGCCTTTCTCGAACACCCGCAGACCGAGTTCGGCATCTTCACAGATGCACCAGTCGGCCCAGCCGAGCTCTTCGAGCACCGAGCGGCGGGTCATGGTCATGGTGCCGTGCTGGATGATCGCGTCACGGTCGTTGCGGGTGACCATGCCGATATGGAAGAAGCCTTTGTATTCGGCGTAGCAGAGCTTCTTGAAGGTGCTTTCGTTCTGGTCGCGGTAGTCCTGCGGCGATTGCACGACCGCGATTTTCGGGTCGGCGAAGTGCGGCACCATGTGCTTGAGCCAGTTCGGCGACACGCAGTAGTCCGAGTCGATCACCGCGATCACTTCGGCATCCTTGGCGGTGTGCGGGATCAGGTAGTTCAGCGCGCCGCCCTTGAAACCGGCCAGGGGCGCGACGTGGAAGAACTTGAAGCGCGGGCCCAGGGTTGCGCAGTAGTCACGCACCGGCTCCCACACCGCCGGGTCCTTGGTGTTGTTGTCGATGATCAGGACTTCGTAGTCCGGGTAATCGAGGGCGGCCAGGGCGTCGAGGGTCTGTTTGACCATCTCTGGCGGCTCGTTGTAGCACGGCACGTGGATCGACACTTTCGGGCGGTAGTCCGAATCCCCTTCAACCGGCAGGAATTCACGCCGGCGCTTGTGAGTCCAGACCGCTTCGGCCAATTCGTGGGCTTCGGTCAGCAACACGATGAATACGCCCAGCGCACCGAGCGCCAACAGGAATCCGACCGTCAGGCTGAACCAGGTGCTGTATTGCTGGCTGTAGTCGTAGCCGATCCACACCAGCACCGACCCGCACAGGAACGCGATAAAGGTCAGGAAGGTGCGGCCACGCTGGCGCAAGGCCGAGCCGTCGATCATCAGCAGGGTCAGGGACAGCAGCGCAAGCACCACCGAACCGATGGCCAGCACGCGCCACTGCGGGATGGCGACCACCGGGCCTTCGAAGTTGAATTTCTGCTGGCGTGCGGCGTTGTACACGCCCCAGTAGGCGCCCACCGAACCTTCGTCGCTGGCTTTCCACGGCTGGTCGAAGGCCTCGATCACGAAGTAGTTGTAGCCCTGGCGGTTCAGCGTATTGACCAGCTTGCGCAGGTAAATTGCCTGGTCCGCCGGCGAGGCGTCAGCACCACCGCGCATGCGCCCGTTGCTCGGCCAGCCAACCTCCGACAGCAGCAGCGGCTTTTTCGGGAAGGTCTTCTTCAGGTCCCTGGCACGGTCGAGTACGAACTGGCCCGCCTGGTCGACCGGAATATGTTCCCAGTACGGCAGGATGTGCGCGGCGATCAAGTCGACGTGCTTGGCCAGTTGCGGGTTATGTTCCCAGATGTGCCATTGCTCGGAGGTGGTCACCGGCACTTTCACGGCAGCGCGCACGCGGTCCAGCAGCACGATCAGCGCTTCGGGGGTGATTTCTTCACGGAACAACGCTTCGTTACCGACGACTACCCGCACAACGCTGCGCGAGCTGTTGGCGATCTCGATGGCGCGCTGGATTTCACGCTCGTTGCGCTCCAGGTCCGGGCTGATCCAGATCCCCAGCGTCACGCGCAGGCCGAACTCTTCGGCGAGCTTGGGGATATCCCCCAGCGTACCGTCGACCGAGTAGGTACGGATGTTGTCCGTCAGCTTGCTCATGATCGCCAGATCCTGGCGCATCTGGTCGTCGGTCGGGTACTGGTCTTTCTGCGGGTACTGGCCTTGCTGGAACGGCGAGTAGGAAAAACCGGAGATCTGCTCGGGCCAGTTAGGGGTGGTGACCGGGCGGTTGATCAGCGCCCAGAAGCCGGTGAACAGCGCGGCAATTGCCAGCACCACCACCAGGTTGAGTCCAAATTTACGCGATGACATGGCTATTTCGGGTTCCAAAGGGTGTGGAACGAAAAGAGGTGTCGGCCTACGCCGAACGGCGCGCATCCTACACCGGCGCTTCCCTGAGCGTATAGCAGACAGAGAAAAGCCGGACGTTAGTCAGCGAAAGACCACCTAAGTTCTTTACTTGTAACTTGTAGCTTAAAACTTGCCGCTGCGTAGCCCATAATGCGCGCCGGTTTTTGGGGTAATGGTCATGAGTACAGAAGATCCGCGGTTTGCAGGCGTCGCCCGCTTGTATGGCATTGAAGGCCTGGAACGCTTGAAAGCGGCCCATGTGGCAATCGTCGGCGTTGGCGGCGTGGGCTCCTGGGCGGCTGAAGCCATGGCCCGCTGCGGGGTGGGCGAGATTTCGCTGTTTGACCTGGACGATGTTTGCGTCAGCAACAGCAACCGCCAGTTGCACGCCCTGGACATCACCGTGGGCAAGCCCAAGGTCGAAGTGATGGCCGAGCGCCTGCGCGGCATCAACCCGGATTGCACGGTGCACGCGGTGGCCGACTTCGTGACCCGCGACACCATGGCCGAATACATCACGCCGACCATCGATTGCGTGATCGACTGCATCGACGCCGTCAACGCCAAGGCCGCGCTGATCGCCTGGTGCAAGCGCCGCAAGATCCAGATCATCACCACCGGCGGCGCGGGCGGGCAGATCGACCCGACGCTGATCCAGGTCTGTGACCTGAACCGTACCTTCAACGACCCGCTGGCCTCGAAAGTGCGTTCCACCTTGCGCCGCGATTACGGCTTTTCCCGCACCGTGACCCGCCATTACAGCGTGCCGTGCGTGTTTTCCACCGAGCAGCTGCGCTATCCCAAGCCGGACGGCAGCATCTGTTTGCAGAAGAGTTTTGTCGGGGACGGGGTGAAGCTGGACTGCGCGGGTGGGTTTGGCGCGGTGATGATGGTCACGGCCACGTTTGGCATGGTGGCGGCGACCAAGGCCGTGGACAAGATCGTGGCCGGCGTGCGCAGGCCGTCGGAGCGAGTCAAGCCTGAGTGAATCTCACTGCTCAATACGCGCTTATAAGGTGGGGGCTGGCTTGCGTGCGGTAGCCTCACCGCGGTCTGACTGATAGACCGAGGTGCCTGCATCGCCGGCAAGCCAGCTCCCACATTTGATCTCCATCTGCCCGGTTGCCTGAGCCACACCTCAATTCCTGTGGGAGCTGGCTTGCCCGCGAAGGCAGTGTGTCAGTTGATGCATCAGGTGCCTGACACACTGCTTTCGCAGGCAAGCCAGCCCACGTTTAGTTTTGTGTACTGCTTAACTCGCGCATGCGTTGCAAGACGGCATTCAGGCCATTGCTGCGCGACGGCGACAGCTGCCGGGAAAGCCCCAGTTGAGCGAACCAGTCTGGCAGGTCAACGGCTTGCAACTCACTGGCCGACAAGCCATTGACCCGTGCCAGCAGCAACGCCACCAACCCCCGAATCATCCGCGCATCGCTGCTGGCAGCAAACTGCCAGTGGTCGTCCTCAAAACGTCCCACCAACCACACCAGGCTTTCACAGCCCTGCACCAGGTTGGCGTCGACCTTGTCCTCATCCGCCAATGGCGGCAGGCGGTCGCCCCATTGCATCAGCATCCGCGCGCGCTGCTCCCAACTGCCGATCGCCTGGAAGGCTTCCAGCGCGGCCACCGCATCCAACGGCAGGCTCATCGCAACATGTCCAGCGCCTGGTCGAGCGCTTCAAAGAAGCGTTCCAGGTCATCGGAGTCGTTGTACAGCGCCAGGGACACACGAATGGCCCCGGACAAATGCAGTGCCTTGAGCAGCGGCATCGCGCAATGATGGCCGGCGCGAACGGCAATGCCTTGCTCAGTCAGCAGGTGCGCAAGGTCGGCGTTGTGCACGCCCTCGACCACGAAACTCACCAGCGCCACCTGCGGCGCACCCAGCACACGCACGCCATTGCGTGCCTGCAGCCCGCGCAGCAGGTAGTCATGCAGTGCCGCTTCATGGGCGGTCACTGCCTGCTCGTCCAGTGAGCTCAGGTAATCCAGGCTGGCACCCATGCCGATCACACTGGCAATCGGCGGCGTTCCGGCCTCGAAGCCCAGCGGCGCGGGACGAAAGCTGGCGCTGTGATAATCGGCCTGCTGCACCATCTCGCCGCCGAACTGCCAGTGGCGCAGGTGATGCAGGGCTTCATTGCGGCCAAACAGCACACCGACGCCGTCCGGGCCGTAGAGTTTGTGGCTGGAAAATACATAAAAGTCGCAGCCCAGGGTCTGCACATCGTGGCGACCGTGGACGATGCCTTGCGCGCCATCGACCACCGTCAGCGCGCCATGGGCCTTGGCCAGGGCCAGCAAGGGCTCCAGCGGCTGCCAGGTACCGAGCACGTTGGACAGCTGGCTCACCGCCAGCAGGCGTGTACGTGGGCCGATCAACTCGGCAGCGGCATGCAGGTCGATCACGCCGTCAGCGCCCAGCGGCAACACCACCAGCGTGAGCGCGCGACGTTTGGCCAGTTGCTGCCAGGGCAGCAGGTTGGCGTGATGTTCCAGGGCGCTGATGACCAGCTCATCGCCCGCATTGAATAAGTGCTCGAGGCCATACGCCAAGAGGTTCAGCGCTGAGGTAGCGCCATGGGTAAACACGATTTGCCCGCTGTCACCTGCGTTCAACCACTGCGCAACCTTGCTGCGACTGTCCTCGAAGGCCTGGGTCGCATGGGCACCCGGCAAATGCTGGGCACGGTGCACATTGGCTGCGCCATTGGCGTAGTAATGGCTGATGGCATCCAACAGGGCTTGGGGCTTTTGTGTGGTGGCGGCGTTGTCCAGGTAGGTCTGGTCTTGCCGTTGCAGGGTGGCGATGGCCGGAAAATCGGCGCGCCAGGGGGAGGGCACAAGCATGGTGATCAAGACTCGTATAAGCGAGCCGCAACCCGAAGGCGCGGCCCGCTAGTGGCATCGAGTGGCTGCTTAGTTGTGAGCGTGCAGCGCTTCGTTCAGTTCGATGGCCGATTTGTGGGTTTTGCACTCCACGGCACCGGTCTCGGAGTTGCGGCGGAACAGCAGGTCCGGCTGGCCGGCCAGCTCGCGAGCCTTGACCACCTTGACCAGTTGGTTCTGCTCATCAAGCAGCGCGACCTTGGTCCCGGCGGTGACGTACAGGCCCGATTCCACGGTGTTGCGGTTACCCAACGGGATGCCGATACCGGCGTTGGCGCCGATCAGGCAGCCTTCGCCGACCTTGATCACAATGTTGCCGCCGCCCGACAGGGTGCCCATGGTGGAGCAACCGCCGCCCAGGTCCGAGCCCTTGCCGACGAACACGCCCGCCGAAACACGGCCTTCGATCATGCCCGGGCCTTCGGTGCCGGCGTTGAAGTTGACGAAACCTTCGTGCATCACCGTGGTGCCTTCGCCCACGTAGGCGCCCAGGCGGATACGCGCGGCGTCAGCGATACGCACGCCGGCTGGTACCACGTAGTCGGTCATTTTCGGGAACTTGTCCACCGAGAACACTTCCAGCAGCTCGCCACGCAGGCGCGCTTCCAGTTGGCGTTCGGCCAGTTCGTTGATGTCGATGGCGCCCTGGCTGGTCCACGCTACGTTTGGCAGCTGCGGGAACACACCGGCCAGGCTCAGGCCATGCGGCTTGACCAGGCGATGCGAGAGCAGGTGCAGCTTGAGGTAGGCCTCAGGCGTGGAGGTCAGTGCGGCGTCTTCGGCCAGCAGGGTGGCAACCAGCGGGTTGTGGCTTTCTGCCAGGCGGCTCAGCAGTGCGGCCTGGGCAGTGTCGACGCTTTTCAGCGCGTCAGCCAGTTGCAGGGCTTGGGTCACGGTGAAGGTGATCGCCTGGTTGCCTTCGCTGTAGCCGAGGATTGGCGCGATGGCGGCAACGATTTCAGCCGATGGGTTGAGCAAGGGTTGTGCGTAAAACACTTCCAGCCAAGCACCTTGGCGGTTCTGAGTGCCGACGCCGAAGCCCAGGCTGAACAGGGAATTGGACATGCTGTTACCTCTACAAAAATGGAAGGGCTGGCCTACTTGAGGGCCGCCGAATAACTATCTGGCTTGAAGCCAATCAGGGTTCTGTCACCGAGATCAAGCACCGGGCGCTTGATCATCGAGGGTTGTGCGAGCATCAGTTCAATAGCTTTCGACTGATCGAGATCGGCTTTGCGTTCGTCTTCGAGTTTGCGAAAGGTGGTGCCCGCACGGTTCAAAACCACCTGCCAACCGTGCTCGTTGCACCATTGGGTCAAGTGTTCGCGGTCGATACCGGCCGTTTTGTAGTCGTGGAACTCATAACTGACGCCGTGCTCATCGAGCCACGTGCGCGCCTTTTTCATGGTGTCGCAGGCTTTGATGCCGAAAAGGTGCAACGTTTTGCTTGAAACGGTCAAGGAATTGCCCCCCTTTGGACAAATGAAACTGAAAGGTCACGGATTATGCCACGGCCAGCGGGTTTGGGTGCCTCTCGTCAGCACCGTGCGACTTTTGTGCAAAGGCCAGCGCGCAGCATAGGCGAGTAACATAGCCCGGTAATATGGCACTTCAACGGCCAGTTGTTGCCTGATAGGTGTCGTTGCAAGTCGATTGTCCGGGAAACCCGCGTTATGCAAACCGCCTACACCGTTCTTATCCTGCTGATGCTGGTCAGCGTTTCGCGCCTGGTCGGGCGCATCATTCCCTTGCCGTTGCCCCTCGTACAGATTGCCGCCGGCGCCTTGCTGGCATGGCCTACGCTGGGGTTGCATGTGGCGCTGGACCCGGAGCTGTTCCTGTTTCTGTTCCTGCCGCCGCTGCTGTTCTCCGATGGCTGGCGCATGCCCAAGCGCGAGTTGTGGCGCCTGCGCGGGCCGATCCTGACGCTGGCCGTGGGGCTGGTGCTGTTCACTGTGGTCGGTGCCGGCTACTTCATCCATTGGCTATTGCCGACGATTCCTTTGCCGGTGGCCTTCGCCCTGGCCGCCGTGCTGTCGCCGACGGATGCCGTGGCGGTGTCGGCGATTGCCCAGAACCGTTTGCCGACCCCCCTGATGCATATGCTCCAGGGCGAGGCGTTGATGAATGATGCCTCGGGCCTGGTGACCTTTAAGTTTGCCCTGGCAGCGGCGTTGACCGGCGTGTTCTCGTTGGCCGATGCCAGCCTGACCTTTGTGTTGGTCGCGGTGGGGGGGCTGGCAGTCGGGGTGGCGCTGAGCTGGCTGGTCGGCCGCCTGCGCGCCTGGATGATCGCGCGGGGCTGGGACGACCCGGCGACCCACGTAGTGTTCATGTTGCTGCTGCCGTTTGCCGCCTATGTGTTGGCTGAACGCCTTGGCGCCTCGGGCATCCTGTCGGCGGTCGCCGCGGGCATGATGCAAAGCTGGCTCGACCTGCTGCCGCGCCAGACCAGCACGCGCCTGCTCAACCGCAGCGTCTGGTCGCTGCTGGAGTTTGCCTTCAATGGCTTGATCTTCCTGCTGTTGGGCCTGCAATTGCCGGACATCATCAAGGCTGTGGTCAGCCATGAGCCGACGCTGTGGCCGACCTTGTTGTATCGCTGCCTGGACGTGATCGCGATTTTCCTGGTGCTGGTGGTGTTGCGCTTTATCTGGGTGCAAAGCATCTGGCGCCTGTCAGGCTTGCTCCGCCGTCTGCGTGGGAAAAGTGAGTTGACCCTGGTGCCCACTGCACGCTCCTGCTGGCTGTTGACCGTCGGCGGTGTGCGCGGTGCGGTGACCCTGGCCGGCGTCATGTCGGTGCCATTGTTGCTGGCGCCGGGCCAGGATTTTCCCGAGCGCGACCTGCTGATCTTCATCGCGGCCGGCGTGATCCTGCTGTCGCTGATTGCCGCCTGTATCGCCTTGCCGCTGCTGTTGCGCGGCATCGAAAAAAGCCCGGATGAAAAGCGCCACAACGAGGTACGCGAGGCCTGGAAAAAGACTGCGGTGGCCGCAATTCATGCCCTGGAGACAGAGGAACCCGCCGAAAGCGGCACCCCGGACGCCGCCCAGGCCGCACTGGCGACCGAGCTGAAGGCGCGGCTGATGTCGGAATATCGTCATCAACTCGAAGTGTTCAACGACTCGGCAGAAGCCCAGGCGCTGGCGCAGCAGATGGATCAGCTTGAACGCAAACTGCGCCTCAAGGCCCTGCGTGCGCAGCGGTTGGAGCTGTACAGCCTGAGCCGTCATCACCAGATTGGTGATGACGTATTGCGCGAGGTGTTGGCGGATCTGGATATGAGCGAGGCGAACCTGGGTCAGGTTAAATGAACGTTGTGATGGACCTGGGCTTGAATAAAGAAGCGCAAGGATACTCAAGCCCTGATTATCACCCTCATGGCCGTGTTAAGAAGTTTGCCCAGCAGTGAATTGTTCAATGGATAAAGCGACTGCATAAAATGCTTATCTCCTTCAGACAGCTGTGTGTTGCCGACGAGGGGGTTTCCATCTTTTAGTGTCGAGGCGGAAAACCTGTAGTGCATGATGGAATTTCTGTCATAGCCAGAGGTTTTGACTTCTTCACGCTGGAATGTATGAACGATGTCATGGTTGGCTTGGCGTCTGGTCTTGTTTCTCGACTCGTAGTCTTTGTAAATATTCTCTTTGTTCAACTCCAACGTTCGGTCGGGATGCTTATGTTCGTGCCTCAACCCCAGGGCGTGGCCGAACTCATGCTGAATCTTGACTCCAACAGCAACTGGCGAATTCGCAAAGCCAATGCTCATGGTGGGTTCGACGGGGGGTGTATTTCTTGCGTCGGTGCCAACATTTGACCACGCTGCGCTGGTGTCATTGTTGGCAGTAATTCGTATGTCCCCGTTGGGCGTATCAATGAACTTGAAATAAAGATTGGTGTGAGGCGCCCATTTATTAATGTTCTGTTTTGTTAAGTTCTTTTGTTCTTGCGTCATGTTCAATAATGAGATGTTCAGGACTGAATGCTGAGGCCATGTTTTATTCGGGCTTGCTACACCACGTTTGTTCCGGGTCAATGGGAGGGGTGGACTTTCGACTGGGGCGGCGAGAGGCGCGTGCGCGGAGTGTGTGTAAGCAGGCGAGGGGAGTATGTTGAGTGTCATGAGGTCCACCGCTTAGCTGATGTCAGGTAGGCCTTGGTGGATTCTTTATGGAGCGCAGTTCCCATGTGATCGGTTGCAGATTGCATCTGCAGAGGCCGCCCCAGTGTGTAGGGGCGGCTCCAGGAGTTAGCGGCGACGCTGGATAAAGTCGCGAATCCGCTCAGCCGCCTCCACACACTCTGCCAATGGCGCGACCAGTGCCAGGCGCACACGCCCGGCGCCGGGGTTGAAACCGTCGACTTCCCGCGACAGGTACGAACCCGGCACCACGGTCACGTGTTCTTCCACGAACAGGTCGCGGCAGAAGGCGGCATCGTCGCCATTCACATTCGGCCACAGGTAGAACCCGCCGTCCGGGGCCTGTACGTCCAGCACCGGCTTGAGGATTGCCAGCACGGCGTCGAACTTCTCGCGATACAGGTCGCGGTTGGCCTGCACGTGGGCTTCGTCCTGCCAGGCGGCGATGCTCGCCAGTTGGGTTTGCACGGGCATCGCGCAGCCGTGGTAAGTGCGGTACAGCAGGAAACCCTTGAGGATGTCGGCATCGCCGGCCACGAAGCCCGAGCGCAGGCCTGGCAGGTTGGAGCGCTTGGACAGGCTGTGGAACACCACGCAACGCTTGAAGTCCTTGCGACCCAGCGCCACGCAGGCACTGAGCAGGCCTGGCGGCGGGGTCTGTTCGTCGAAGTACAGCTCGCTGTAGCACTCGTCGGCGGCGATCACGAAGTCGTATTCGTCGGCCAGGGCGATCAGTTTTTTCAGTGTGTCGACCGGGATCAGGGCGCCGGTCGGGTTGCCTGGGGAGCACAGGAAGAGGATCTGGCAGCGTTTCCAGATATCGGGCGAGACCGCATCGAAATCCGGGTTGAAGCCATTCTCGTCCAGGCACGGCAGGTAGTGCGGCTTGGCCCCGGCCAGGAACGCGGCGCCTTCGTAGATCTGGTAGAACGGGTTCGGGCTGACGACCAGCGCGTCGTCGCCGCGGTTGACCACGGTCTGGGTGAAAGCGAACAAGGCCTCACGGGTGCCATTGACCGGCAGGATGTTACGCGCCGGATCGAGCCAGCCCTTGGGCACATTGAAGCGGCGTTCGCACCAGGCGCCGATGGCCTCGCGCAGGGCCGGGATGCCCAGGGTAGTGGGGTAGACCGCCATTTGGTCGAGGTTGTTGCTCAGCGCTTCGGCGACGAATGCCGGCGACGTGTGTTTGGGTTCGCCGATGGACAGCGCGATCGGGCGTTTGTCCGGGTTCGGCGTGACACTGCCGAGCAGGGCGCGCAATTTCTCGAACGGGTAGGGCTGCAGCTGGTTCAGGGCGTTGTTCATAAGGGCCTCAATCACGGTGGGCACGGACCCTGTGGGAGCTGGCGTGCCTGCGATGGCATCGCGTCGGTGTAGCTGATACACCGAGCGGCCCGTATCGCAGGCAAGCCAGCTCCCACAGGGATCGTGTTTACAACGTTAAATAATCAAATGGTCAGGCGCGACAGCTCGACGCCGGGCTCCTGGGTCACGCTCAACTGCTGGACGATGGCCTCCTGCAAGCGGCGGCACAGCTCAGGGTCGGACAGCGGCTGGTTATCGGCATCGGTAATAAAGAACACGTCTTCCACGCGCTCGCCGAGGGTCGCAATCTTGGCGTTCTGCAATGACAGGTCGAACTCCAGGAAAATCCCGCCGATACGCGCCAGCAGGCCTGGCCGGTCCGGGGCGCTGAGTTCCAGCACCGTCACCGGGCGCTGGGCGTCGTTGGAAATGGTGACCTGGGGCGCGAACGCAAAGTGCTTGAGCTGGCGCGGTACGCGGCGCTGGATGATGGTCGGGTAGTCATCCGGGTTGCGCAGCGCTTCGGTCAGGCCTTCGCGGATCTTTTTCACGCGCACCGGGTTGTCGCCGATCGAGTCGCCGTCGGTGTCGAGCACGATATAGGTGTCGAGGGTGAACTGGCTGCTGGAGGTGATGACCCGGGCGTCATGGATGTTCAGGTTGAGCTGGTCCATCGCCGCCACGGTCACGGCGAAGAAATCGTGCTGGTCGGGGGCGTAGATGAAAATCTGCGTGCCGCCTTCGAATTCGCGCTGGGTGGTTTCCTTGATCAGCACCAGCGGGCCGCCATCGGCAGGCTGCTGCAGGATCGCGTCAGTGTGCCAGGCAACATCGCCGGCGGTGTGGCGCAGGAAATAATCGTCTCCCAGCTGCGACCACAGCTGTTCGACGTCGTCCGGGTCATTGCCGCCGCGCACCAGGATATCCAGGGCTGCGCTTTGCGTACGGCGGATCTGCTCCTCGCGGTCCACCGGGTTTTCCAGGCCGCGACGCAGGGCGCGCTTGGTCTCGGTGTACAGCTGGCGCAACAGGCTGGCGCGCCAGGAGTTCCACAGCGTCGGGTTGGTGGCGTTGATGTCGGAGACGGTCAGCACGTACAGGTAATCGAGGCGGGTTTCATCGCCGACGATCTGCGCGAAATCATGGATCACCTGCGGGTCGGACAAGTCCTTGCGCTGGGCGGTGGTCGACATCACCAGGTGGTTCTGCACCAGCCAGACGATCAGGCGGCTGTCCCACAGCGGCAACTGGTGGCGCTGGCAGAAGGCCTCGGCATCCACTGCACCGATTTCCGAGTGGTCGCCGTGCCGGCCTTTGCCGATGTCGTGGTACAGGCCGGCCAGGTAGATCAGCTCCGGCTTGGGCAGCTTGGCCATTAGCTTACTGGCCAGCGGGAATTTCTCTGACACCTGGGTGTACTGCAATTTACGCAGGTGCTTGATCAGGTTGAGGGTGTGGGCGTCCACCGTATAGATGTGGAACAGGTCGTGCTGCATCTGCCCGACGATAAAGCCGAATTCCGGCAGATAGCGCCCGAGAATGCCGTAGCGGTTCATCCGACGCAGGTTGCGGTGGATGCCGATCTTGCACTTGAACAGCTCGATGAACAGGCTGGTGTTGCGAATGTCGTGGCGAAAATCGTCGTCGATCAGGTGACGGTTTTCTCGCAGCAGGCGAATGGTGTCGGCGCGCACACCTTTGATTTCCGGCTGTTGGGCCATCAGCACAAAGATTTCCAGCATGGCGAACGGGGTGCGGCGGAACACGTTGTCGTTGCGCGCCTCGATATAGCCGTCATGCAATTGGAAGCGCGAGTTGATCGGCTGCGGCGGCGCTTCGTCTTCAGGGGCCAGGATCACTTCTTCGAAGTGCTGGATGATCAGGTCGCTGAGCTGGGCAATGCTCATGACCACCCGGTAATACTGCTGCATGAAGCTTTCGATGCTGGTCTTGGCGTCCTCGCCTTCGAACCCCAGCAGGGTCGCGATGGAGCGCTGGTGGTCGAACAGCAGGCGGTCTTCGGCGCGCCCGGCGAGCATGTGCAGGGCGTAGCGCACTTTCCAGAGAAACTCCTGGGACGAAGCCAACAGGGCGTTTTCGCTCTCGACCAGGAACCCTTCGCCCGCGAGGGCGCGCAGGTTCAGGGTGCCGTACTGGCGACGGGCAACCCACAAAATCGTCTGGATATCCCGCAGCCCGCCCGGCGAGCCTTTGACGTTGGGTTCCAGGTTGTATTCGGTGTCGTTGTACTTGTGGTGGCGGGCCTTCTGCTCGGCACGCTTGGCCAGGAAGAAGTCCTTGCTCGGCCACATGTTTGCGGTACTGGTGACTTCGAGCATGCGCTGGCGCAGGCGCTCGGGGCCGGCGATGGTGCGGCTTTCCATCAGGTTGGTGATCACCGTCAGGTCGGCGCGGGCCTCTTCGGCGCACTCGTCCACCGAACGCACGCTCTGGCCGACTTCCAGGCCGATGTCCCACAGCAGCGTCAGAAATCGCTCGATGGAATCGCGAAAGATCTCATGATCGGCGCTGTCCAGCAGGATCAGCAGGTCGATGTCGGAGTAGGGGTGCAACTCGCCGCGACCGTAGCCGCCGACCGCCACCAGGGCGATGTCGGCGTCTTCGCTCCAGCTGAACTGTTCCCAGGCCTTTTGCAGGATGTTATCGACGAACCAGGCGCGGTCCTCGATCAGCCGACGGATGTCCCGGCCGCTGCGAAAGCGCTCGTCGAGCACCTCGCGGGCCTGGCGGATAGCTTTCTTGAAAGCGGCGATAGGGCTCGCCTTCAGGGCCAGTTCGGCCTGGAACTGGCCACGGTCGAAGAGTTCGGGATCCACCTGGGGCATCGATCGGCTTTCCTTTCTATCTAACAGTCAGTCACAACACAATGGGGGAAAACCAAGGCTGCTGCCTTACGCCGAAACGCGAGGGATCGTGTCGTCGGCGCGCAGGGTGAAGATCTCGTAGCCGGTCTCGGTGACTAGCAGGGTGTGTTCCCACTGGGCCGAGAGCTTGCGGTCCTTGGTGATGGCGGTCCAGCCGTCGCCCAGCACCTTGGTGTCGGCCTTGCCCTGGTTGATCATCGGCTCGATGGTGAAGGTCATGCCGGCCTTGAGTTCCATGCCGGTGCCGGCACGGCCGTAGTGCAGGATCTGCGGCTCCTCGTGGAACACTGTGCCGATGCCGTGCCCGCAGAATTCGCGCACCACCGAGAAGCCGTTCTTTTCAGCATGCTTCTGGATCACTTCACCGATGTCGCCCAGGCGGCAGCCAGGCTTGACGATTTCGATGGCCTTGTACATGCATTCCTGGGTGACTTGGGACAGGCGCTCGGCCCAGACCGGCACGGTGCCGACGTGGAACATGCGGCTGGTGTCGCCGAAGTAGCCATCCTTGATCACGGTGACGTCGATGTTCAGGGTGTCGCCTTCCTTCAGTGGCTTGTCACCCGGGATCCCGTGGCAGACCACGTGGTTGACCGAGGTGCAGATCGACTTGGGGAAGCCCTTGTAGTTCAGCGGCGCAGGGATGGCCTTTTGCACGTCGACTATATAGTCGTGGCAGATCTGGTTGAGCGTTTCGGTGGTGACGCCTGGCTTGACGTGCTCGGCAATCATTTCCAGCACGTCGGCAGCCAGTTTGCCGGCGATGCGCATGCCGGCGATGTCTTCGGCGGATTTCAAACTAACGGTCATACAGGCTCTCTCTAGCGCGACGCGCTGAAATCAATACGGTTTACGGGTGTGCGACAAAAGGTTGCAGAACTCGCACAAGCCCCAAAAAACGCGATTCTAACAGACGATGGCGTCAAATCATGACCCTCTGATGATCGCTTCTCTCTATCAGATGGGGCTAAATTCGCTCTATTCAAAGGGTTACGCCAATGCCGCGCACGGCAAATGTGATTGCGGGTTTCGTTTTCGCCCTTCGTGTGGTATAAAATGCGCCGCTTTCCGGGGATACCCCGCAAAGCTTAAATCCACACACGTGTCGACACGATGACCTGGGTGCCGGAGGCCTTGCTGCCGCTGGTTGGTCATTGGGATACGTGGAGGCCAAACCCGACTTATTAAGGAACTATCATGTCCCAAGTCAACATGCGCGATATGCTGAAGGCCGGTGTGCACTTCGGTCACCAGACCCGTTACTGGAACCCGAAAATGGGTAAGTACATTTTCGGCGCGCGTAACAAGATCCACATTATCAACCTTGAAAAAACCCTGCCAATGTTCAACGAAGCTCTGACTTTCGTAGAGCGCCTGGCCCAGGGCAAAAACAAGATTCTGTTCGTCGGCACCAAGCGTTCCGCTGGCAAGATCGTTGCTGAAGAAGCAGCACGTTGCGGTTCGCCGTACGTCGATCACCGCTGGTTGGGCGGCATGCTGACCAACTTCAAAACCATCCGTGCTTCCATCAAGCGTCTGCGTGACCTTGAAGTGCAAGCCGAAGACGGTACTTTCGCCAAGCTGACCAAGAAAGAAGCGCTGATGCGCTCCCGTGATCTGGAAAAGCTCGATCGTTCCCTGGGTGGTATCAAGGACATGGGCGGTCTGCCTGACGCACTGTTCGTTATCGACGTTGATCACGAGCGCATCGCGATCACCGAAGCCAACAAGCTGGGCATCCCGGTTATCGGCGTAGTCGATACCAACAGCAGCCCGGAAGGCGTTGACTACATCATCCCAGGCAACGATGACGCAATCCGCGCTATCCAGCTGTACATGGGTTCGATGGCTGATGCTGTAATCCGTGGTCGCAACCACGTTGCTGGCGGTACCGAGCAGTTCGTTGAAGAAGCTCCGGTAGCAGCCGCTGAGTAATTGACGCCCTGGCGTTGACTCAGTAAGCAAAAAGGGGGCTTGGCCCCCTTTTTGCCACCTCGAAAACCATTTGTGGGCGCCCTTGTGGCAGCGCAACCTAGCGACTGTAACGTGCAGCGGCCTACAACGGAGATTCGGGAAGAATTGATCGCCCGTTTGATCGGGTGGAATGGTTGAAAACCTATCCAAGAGGATTTTGAAATGGCAGAGATTACTGCAGCGTTGGTTAAAGAACTGCGTGAGCGTACCGGCGAAGGCATGATGGATTGCAAAAAGGCCTTGACCAAGGCCGGCGGCGACATCGAAAAAGCCATCGACGACATGCGTGCTTCGGGCGCCATCAAGGCCGCCAAGAAGGCCGGTAACGTTGCTGCTGAAGGCGCCATCGCCCTGAAGGAAGACGGTAAATCCGCAGTCCTGCTGGAAGTGAACTCGCAGACCGACTTCCTGGCTCTGCAGGATGACTTCAAGGCATTCGTTGCTGCCAGCGTTGAAAAAGCATTCGCTGACAAGCTGACGACCGTTGAGCCTCTGATCGAAGCTCAAGAAGCTGCTCGCCTGGTACTGGTCGGCAAGGTTGGCGAAAACGTCAACATCCGTCGCCTGGCTCGCGTTGAAGGTGATGTTGTCGGTGGTTACCTGCACGGCAACAAAATCGGTGTAGCAGTTGTTCTGAAAGGCGGCGACGTTGAGCTGGCCAAAGACATCGCTATGCACGTTGCTGCCAGCAACCCTGAGTTCCTGCTGCCTTCGGAAGTTTCTGCCGAAGCGATCGAGCGTGAAAAAGCTGTGTTCCTGCAGCTGAACGAAGAAAAAATCAAAGGCAAGCCAGAAAACATTGTTGAGAACATGGTCAAGGGCCGTATCAGCAAGTTCCTGGCTGAAGCAAGCCTGGTTGAGCAGGCGTTCGTCAAGAACCCTGAAATCAAGGTTGGCGAACTGGCCAAGAAAGCCGGTGCTGAAATCGTTTCCTTCACTTACTTCAAAGTAGGCGAAGGCATCGAGAAGCCGGTCGACAACTTCGCTGAAGAAGTTGCTGCCCAGCTGGCTGCCGCCAAGCAATAAGACAGTTTTCAACTGTCGCCCAAAAGAGGCTGCCCGCTCACGCGCGCAGCCTCTTTTCAAATGGGCAGGCCGATTTTATTTGGCTTACCCTCGGAACTGGCTTACAAAGCCGTGTTCCGATGGCGCTGTGACAGCGTCCAGCTAGAGTGAACGCAAGCCGTAAACGGCTCGCCAAGAATTTTTTAAAAAATACGCCGCAGGAGAGATTCGCAATGGCTCAGCAGGGCAGTGGTTATCAGGCTCGCTATAAACGCATTCTACTCAAGCTTAGCGGCGAGGCCCTGATGGGCTCGGAAGAGTTCGGGATCGATCCGAAGGTGCTCGATCGCATGGCGCTTGAAGTCGGCCAACTGGTCGGTATCGGCGTGCAGGTCGGCCTGGTGATTGGCGGCGGCAACCTGTTCCGCGGCGCGGCACTGAGTGCGGCCGGCATGGATCGGGTAACCGGCGACCACATGGGCATGCTGGCCACTGTGATGAACGCCCTGGCGATGCGTGACGCCCTGGAGCGTGCCAATATCTCGGCTATCGTGATGTCGGCTATTTCCATGGTTGGCGTGACCGATCACTATGATCGCCGCAAAGCCATGCGCCACCTGAACTCCAAAGAAGTGGTGATCTTCGCTGCGGGTACTGGCAACCCGTTCTTCACCACGGACTCGGCTGCCTGCCTGCGCGCCATCGAGATCGATGCCGACGTAGTGCTCAAGGCCACCAAGGTGGACGGCGTCTACACCGCAGACCCATTCAAAGACCCGCATGCCGAGAAGTTCGATCATCTGACCTACGATGAAGTGCTGGATCGCAAGCTGGGTGTGATGGACCTGACGGCTATTTGCCTGTGCCGCGACCACAAGATGCCGCTGCGCGTATTTAACATGAACAAGCCCGGCGCCCTGCTGAACATCGTACACGGCGGCGCGGAAGGGACTCTGATCGAGGAAGGCCAACAATGATCAACGAAATCAAGAAAGACGCCCAAGCGCGTATGCAGAAATCCCTGGAGTCTCTGAGCCATGCTTTTGGCCAGATTCGTACCGGCAAGGCTCACCCAAGCATCCTGGGTAGCGTGATGGTGCCTTACTACGGCGCTGACACCCCGCTGAGCGGCGTGGCCAACGTCACTGTGAAAGACTCGCGCACCCTGCAGGTCGTGGCGTTCGAGCGCAACATGCTCGCTGCCGTCGACAAGGCAATCCAGAGCGCTGGGCTGAACCTCAACCCGACCAACCTGGGCGAGTTGCTGCTGATCTCCATGCCTGCCCTGACCGAAGAAACCCGCAAGGGCTTCACCAAGCAGGCGCGCAGCGCCGCGGAAGATGCTCGTGTTGCCGTGCGCAACATCCGTCGTGATGCCCTGGGTGACCTGAAGAAGCTGGTCAAGGACAAGGAAATCAGCGAAGACGAAGAGCGTCGCGCCGTCGCCGATATCGACAAGCTGACCAAGGACGCCGAGGCCCAGATCACCAAGGCCACGGAAGAGAAAGAAAAGGACCTGATGGCCGTATAAGGGGTCAGGACGCCTTCATGGAAAAGACCAAGCAGACTGTACCCTCTGTGGTGCCGCGCCATGTCGCGATCATCATGGATGGGAATAATCGCTGGGCGAAGAAACGCTTTATGCCGGGTGTTGCCGGGCATAAAGCGGGTGTCGATGCGGTACGGGCTGTGATTGAGGTGTGTGCCGAGGCCAAGGTCGAAGTCTTGACCCTGTTTGCCTTCTCCAGCGAGAACTGGCAGCGCCCGGCCGAAGAAGTCAGTGCCTTGATGGACCTGTTCTTCAAGGCCCTGCGTCGCGAGGCCAAGCGCCTCAACGACAACAACATCAGCCTGCGCATCATTGGCGATCGCTCGCGTTTCCACCCGGAACTGCAGGCCGCCATGCGCGAAGCCGAGGCCATTACCGCCGGGGTCAACCGTTTTGTGCTGCAGATCGCAGCCAACTACGGTGGCCAGTGGGATATCGCCCAGGCCGCGCAGCGACTGGCCCGCGAAGTGCAAGCCGGTCATCTGCGCCCGGACGACATCACGCCCGAACTGCTGCAGACCTGCCTGGTGACCGGCGACCTGCCGTTGCCGGACTTGTGCATCCGCACCGGTGGCGAGCACCGCATCAGCAACTTCCTGCTGTGGCAGCTGGCCTATACCGAGCTGTACTTCTCCGACCTGTTCTGGCCGGACTTCAAACACGATGCCATGCGTAATGCGCTGGCCGATTTCGCTTCCCGTCAGCGTCGCTTCGGTAAAACGAGCGAGCAGATCGAAGCTGGAGCCCGGGTTTAATGCTTAAACAACGAATCATCACAGCACTGATCCTGTTGCCGATCGCCTTGTGTGGGTTTTTCCTGCTCGATGGTTCCGGCTTTGCGCTGTTTATTGGCTTGGTCGTAACCCTGGGCGCCTGGGAATGGGCGCGTCTGGCGGGCTTCAGTGCACAGTTGCCACGTGTGGTGTACGCCGCAATCGTGGCGCTGTTGCTGTTTCTCATGTACATCCTGCCGGACGTCGCGCCCTGGGTGCTGGGGGCGGCGGTCTTGTGGTGGGCGCTGGCGACGTTCCTGGTGCTGACCTATCCGCGCACCAGCAGTCATTGGTCCAGTGTGGCCTGCAAGCTGGTCATTGGCCTGTTGATCCTGCTACCGGCCTGGCAAGGGCTGGTACTGATCAAGCATTCGCCGATGGGCAACTGGCTGATCATGGCGGTGATGGTGCTTGTCTGGGGCGCGGATATCGGCGCCTACTTCTCGGGTCGTGCGTTCGGCAAGCGCAAGCTGGCGCCGGCGGTCAGCCCGGGCAAGAGCTGGGAGGGCGTGTACGGCGGCCTGGCATTGACCCTGCTGATCACGCTGGTGGTGGGTGTGGTGCGTGACTGGTCGGTGAAGGAGATCTTCCTGGCGCTGCTGGGCACTGCCATCGTCGTCTTTATCTCGGTGGTCGGTGACCTGACCGAAAGCATGTTCAAGCGCCAGGCCGGGATCAAGGACAGCAGCAACCTGCTGCCGGGCCACGGCGGCGTGCTGGATCGTATCGACAGCCTGACGGCGGCCATCCCGATTTTTGCCGTACTGCTGTGGATGACTGCCTCGTGAGCCGCCTGCAACAGGTAACCGTGCTGGGCGCTACGGGCTCAGTAGGGCTGAGCACCCTGGACGTGATCGCCCGACACCCGGATCGCTATCAGGTCTTCGCGCTGACCGGGTTCTCCCGTTTGAGCGAATTGCTCGCCCTGTGTGTGCGCCATGCACCGCGTTTCGCGGTCGTGCCTGAGGCCGCGTTGGCGCGCGGGCTGCAGGATGATTTGCGGGCTGCCGGGCTGGCGACCCAGGTGTTGGTGGGCGAGGAGGGGCTGTGCCAGGTGTCGGCGGATGCCGAGGTGGATACCGTTGTCGCCGCCATCGTCGGGGCAGCTGGCTTGCGTCCAACCCTGGCGGCGGTCGATGCTGGCAAGAAGATCCTGTTGGCCAATAAAGAAGCGCTGGTGATGTCCGGTGCACTCTTTATGCAGGCGGTGCGCAAGAGCGGCGCGGTGTTGCTGCCCCTCGACAGTGAGCACAACGCTATCTTCCAGTGCATGCCGGGTGACTTTGCCCGAGGCCTGAGCCAGGTCGGCGTGCGTCGGATTCTGCTGACGGCCTCTGGTGGTCCTTTCCGTCAAACTCCGTTGGCTGAGCTGGAGCATGTGTCTCCGGACCAGGCCTGCGCTCATCCGAACTGGTCGATGGGGCGCAAGATCTCCGTGGATTCGGCAAGCATGATGAACAAGGGGCTGGAGTTGATCGAGGCCTGCTGGCTGTTCGATGCGCGCCCCGAGCAAGTCGAGGTGGTGATCCACCCGCAAAGTGTGATTCATTCCCTGGTCGACTATGTCGATGGTTCGGTGTTGGCGCAGTTGGGTAACCCCGACATGCGCACGCCCATCGCCAACGCCCTGGCCTGGCCGGAGCGGATTGATTCCGGCGTGGCGCCATTGGACCTGTTCGCAATTGCGCGGCTGGATTTCGAGGCGCCGGACGAGCAACGCTTTCCTTGCCTGCGCCTGGCACGACATGCGGCGCAAGCGGGTAACAGCGCACCGGCGATGCTCAATGCTGTCAATGAAGTGGCCGTGGCGGCGTTTCTCGAACGGCGCATCCGCTTTCCGCAGATCGCGAGTATCATCGAGGACGTCCTGGCGCTCGAGCCTGTCGTGGCAGTGAATGATCTGGGAGCGGTGTTCGAGGCTGATGCCAAGGCTCGTGCCCTGGCTCAACAATGGCTGGACCGCAACGCGCGTTAGTTTGAGGGCGTGTTTGAGCCTTCAGGCACTGGATTGGAATGCGGAGAAATTAGATGAGTGCGCTTTACATGATTGTCGGCACCCTGGTTGCTCTGGGTGTGCTGGTTACCTTCCACGAATTCGGCCACTTCTGGGTGGCACGTCGTTGCGGCGTCAAGGTATTGCGCTTTTCCGTCGGTTTCGGCATGCCGCTGTTGCGCTGGCATGACCGTCGCGGCACCGAGTTTGTGATTGCGGCCATCCCCTTGGGTGGCTACGTCAAGATGCTCGATGAGCGCGAAGGTGAAGTGCCGGCTGATCAACTGGACCAGTCCTTTAACCGCAAGACCGTTCGTCAGCGTATTGCGATTGTTGCCGCGGGACCGATCGCCAACTTCCTGCTGGCGATGGTGTTCTTCTGGGTGCTGGCCATGCTCGGCAGCCAGCAGGTGCGCCCGGTCATCGGCGCGGTCGAGGCCGATAGCATGGCGGCCAAGGCCGGCCTGGTCGCAGGGCAAGAAATTGTATCCATTGATGGCGAGCCCACCACGGGGTGGGGCGCGGTCAATTTGCAATTGGTTCGTCGCCTGGGTGAGAGCGGTACCGTCAATGTGGTGGTGCGCGAGCAGGATTCCACGACCGAAACCCCGCGTACGCTGGCCCTTGACCATTGGCTGAAGGGGGCTGACGAGCCTGATCCGATCAAATCCCTGGGTATCCGTCCGTGGCGCCCGGCGCTGCCGCCGGTGCTCGCCGAGCTGGACCCGAAAGGCCCGGCCCAGGCCGCCGGGTTGAAAACCGGTGATCGCCTGTTGGCCCTTGATGGTCAGGCATTGGGCGACTGGCAGCAAGTGGTCGACCTGGTTCGTGTACGGCCTGATACCAAAATTGTGCTGAAAGTTGAGCGCGACGGTGCTCAAATCGACATCCCTGTCACCCTGGCGGTGCGCGGGGAAGCCAAGGCGGCCGGGGGTTACCTGGGTGCCGGGGTGAAGGGTGTAGAGTGGCCGCCATCGATGGTGCGCGAGGTCAGTTTCGGGCCGTTGGCAGCAATTGGCGAGGGCGCTCGACGCACCTGGACCATGAGTGTGCTGACCCTCGAATCCCTCAAGAAAATGTTGTTCGGCGAGCTCTCGGTAAAAAACTTGAGTGGACCGATAACCATTGCTAAAGTGGCGGGCGCTTCTGCCCAGTCGGGTGTCGCGGATTTCCTGAATTTCCTGGCTTATCTGAGTATTAGCCTGGGTGTTCTGAATTTGCTGCCCATTCCAGTATTGGATGGGGGGCATCTGTTGTTTTATCTGGTCGAGTGGGCGCGTGGTCGTCCCTTGTCGGATCGGGTGCAGGGTTGGGGGATACAGATCGGTATCAGTTTGGTGGTCGGGGTGATGTTGTTAGCCTTGGTCAACGATCTGGGTCGTCTGTAACGCTTCGCTGAATTGCGAATCTGCCGCATTTTGCGGCAGTTTGTTTATTGCCAGTTGGAATAAGAAAGGACTTCATGAAACGTCTGCTGCTAACTGCGGTTCTCACCGTATTGATGATCGCCGAAGTTCACGCCGAGTCCTTCACCATCTCCGATATTCGCGTCAACGGCCTCCAGCGGGTTTCCGCGGGTAGCGTCTTTGGTGCCTTGCCGTTGAACGTTGGGGAACAGGCTGATGACCGTCGCCTGGTGGAATCCACTCGTGCGCTGTTCAAAACCGGTTTCTTTCAAGACATCCAACTGGGTCGCGAAGGCAACGTCCTGGTCATCACTGTCGTCGAGCGACCCTCCGTCGCCAGTATCGAGATCGAAGGCAACAAAGCGATCTCCACTGAAGACCTGATGAAGGGCCTCAAGCAATCCGGCCTGGCCGAGGGCGAGATCTTCCAGCGCGCCACCCTTGAGGGTGTGCGTAACGAGCTGCAACGCCAGTACGTTGCCCAGGGCCGCTACTCCGCGACCGTGGAAACCGAAGTGGTCCCGCAACCTCGTAACCGTGTCGGCCTCAAGGTCAACATCAACGAAGGTACCGTGGCGGCGATTCAGCACATCAACGTGGTGGGCAATACCAAGTTCGCTGATGACGACCTGATCGACCTGTTCGAACTCAAGACCACCAACTGGTTGTCGTTCTTCAAGAATGACGACAAGTACGCACGTGAAAAACTCTCCGGTGACCTGGAGCGTCTGCGCTCCTACTACCTGGACCGTGGCTATATCAACATGGATATCGCTTCGACCCAGGTGTCCATCACCCCGGACAAGAAGCACGTCTACATCACCGTCAACGTCAACGAAGGCGAGAAGTACAAGGTTCGTGACGTGAAGCTCAGCGGCGACCTGAAAGTCCCTGAAGACCAGGTCAAGGCGCTGTTGCTGGTGCAGAAGGACCAGGTGTTCTCGCGCAAGCTGATGACCACCACCTCCGAACTGATCACCCGCCGCCTCGGTAACGAAGGCTATACCTTCGCCAACGTCAACGGCGTGCCGACCCCGCACGATGATGACCACACCGTGGACATCACTTTCGTTGTCGACCCCGGCAAGCGTGCCTACGTGAACCGCATCAACTTCCGTGGCAACACCAAGTCTGCGGACGAAGTGCTGCGTCGTGAAATGCGTCAGATGGAAGGTGGCTGGGCGTCGACTTACCTGATCGACCAGTCCAAGACCCGTCTTGAGCGCCTGGGCTTCTTCAAGGAAGTCAACGTCGAGACCCCGGCCGTACCGGGCGTGGATGACCAGGTTGACGTGAACTACGCCGTGGAAGAACAGGCGTCGGGTTCCATCACCGCCAGCGTTGGTTTCGCGCAGAGCGCCGGCCTGATCCTCGGTGGTTCGATCACCCAGAACAACTTCCTCGGTACCGGTAACAAGGTTTCCATCGGCCTGACCCGCAGCGAATACCAGAGCCGCTATAACTTCGGTTATGTCGACCCCTACTGGACTGCCGACGGTGTGAGCCTGGGCTACAACGCCTTCTACCGCACCACCGACTACAAAGACCTCGACGTTGACGTAGCAAGCTATGCGATCGACAGCCTGGGTGTGGGCGCCAACATTGGCTACCCGATCAGCGAAACGTCGCGCCTGACCTTTGGCCTGACCGCGCAACAGGATGAGATCAAGACCGGTGTGTACACCGTGGACGAGATCTTCGACTTTACCCGTCGCGAAGGTGACAAGTTCCTGAACTTCAAGGCGTCCGCCGGCTGGTCCGAGTCGACCCTGAACAAAGGTGTGCTGGCGACCCGTGGTCATTCCCAGAGCCTGACCCTGGAAACCACGACGCCGGGCAGCGACCTGTCGTTCTTCAAGCTCGACTACCGCGGCCAGTTGTTCCAGCCGTTGAGCGATAACTACACCATGCGCCTGCACACTGAGCTGGGCTATGGCGATGGTTATGGTTCGACCAATGGCTTGCCGTTCTATGAGAACTACTATGCTGGTGGTTTCAACTCGGTACGTGGCTTCAAGGACAGCACCCTGGGTCCTCGTGGTACGCCAAGCCGTGGTGTAGGTGTAACCGGTAACCAAGGCACTGTGGCGGATTCGGACAACGACCCGCTGCCGTTCGGTGGTAACGTTTTGATTCAGGGTGGTGCGGAGATTCTGTTCCCGCTGCCATTCGTGAAGGATCAGCGTTCGCTGCGTACTTCGGTCTTCTGGGACGTGGGTAACGTGTTCGACTCCAAGTGCGAGCAGATCCGTAACCCGAGCGGCGTGAAGTCCGAAACCCAATGCAACGACGTGAGCCTCAGCAACCTGGCAAGCTCCGTGGGTGTGGGTGTGACCTGGGTGACTGCGCTTGGCCCATTGAGCTTTGCTCTGGCCATGCCGATCAAGAAACCGGATAACGCTGAAACCCAGATTTTCCAATTCTCCCTCGGCCAGACGTTCTAAGCGTCTGACCCAAGATAACGACAACGGATTCTGTAGGAGTACATCGTGCGTAAGTTGACTCAATTGGTTCTGCTGGCCACCGTGCTGGTAACCACCCCGGCCTTCGCCGAAATGAAAATCGCCGTCCTGAACTATCAGATGGCTCTGTTGGAATCCGATGCGGCCAAGAAGTACGCCGTGGATGCCGAGAAGAAATTCGGTCCGCAACTGACCAAGCTCAAGACCCTGGAAAGCAGTGCCAAGGGCATCCAGGATCGCCTGGTAGCCGGTGGCGACAAGATGCAGCAGGGCGAGCGCGAGCGCCTGGAGCTTGAATTCAAGCAAAAGGCCCGTGACTACCAGTTCCAGTCCAAGGAGCTGAACGAAGCCAAGGCAGTTGCTGACCGCGAAATGCTCAAGCAGCTGAAGCCGAAACTGGACAGCGCTGTGGAAGAAGTCATCAAGAAAGGTGCCTTTGACCTGGTGTTCGAGCGTGGCGCTGTCATCGACGTCAAGCCTCAATACGACATCACCCGTCAGGTGATCGAGCGCATGAACCAGCTGAAGTAAGCCATGACCGCGACTATCAAGCTCGGCGAGTTGGCCGAGTTCCTGGGGGCCACCTTGCGTGGCTCCAAGGAGAAAGAAATCACTGGGCTAGCCACCTTGCAGGAGGCTGGCCCAGCTCAGTTGAGCTTCCTCGCAAATCCCCAATACCGTAAATACCTCGTCGATAGCCAGGCTGCAGCCGTGTTGCTCAAAGCCGCTGACGCCGAAGGGTTTGCCGGGGATGCGCTGGTGGTGGCCGACCCGTACCTGGCTTATGCACGGGTATCGCACCTGTTCGACCCGAAACCCAAGGCTGCCGCCGGTATTCATCCTTCGGCGGTCATTGCCGATGATGCGCAGGTTGACCCTGCGGCCAGCGTCGGCGCGTTTGCGGTGATCGAGAGCGGTGCACGCATTGCGGCGGGTGTGACTGTCGGTGCGCATTGCTTCATCGGCGCACGCTGCGAAATCGGTGCCGATGGCTGGCTGGCACCGCGCGTGACCCTGTACCACGATGTGCGTATCGGCGAGCGTGTGGTCATCCAGTCGGGTGCCGTGATCGGCGGTGAAGGTTTTGGCTTTGCCAATTCCAAAGGTGTCTGGAACAAGATTGCCCAGGTCGGCGGCGTATTGATCGGCGACGACGTGGAAATCGGCGTCAACACCGCTGTTGATCGCGGGGCCCTGGCCGATACCGTGATCGGTAACGGCGTGAAGCTCGATAACCAGATCCAGATCGCCCACAACGTACAGATTGGCGATCACACCGCCATGGCGGCGTGTGTAGGCATCTCCGGCAGCACCAAAATCGGCAAGCATTGCATGCTAGCCGGTGGCGTAGGGTTGGTGGGGCATATTGAAGTTTGCGACAACGTATTCATCACCGGCATGACCATGGTGACCCACTCGATTACCGAGCCGGGTGCCTATTCTTCCGGTACCGCCATGCAGCCTGCAGCTGAATGGCGCAAGAGTGCAGCACGGTTGAGGCAGCTCGACGACATGGCTCGACGCCTCAAACAGCTGGAAAAGCGTGTTGGAGACGTGACCCCTGGCGGTAATGCTTCATCAGAAGGCTGATACCATTTCCATATCAAGTGTGCACAGCCGCTAGACTGCCTCCTTGATTTGCTAGCGGGGCGTGCTTTTAGTTCGCCCGCCCCCAATCTTTATTACAGGCTTCCCCCCGAAATGATGGACATCAACGAGATTCGCGAATACCTGCCTCACCGTTACCCGTTCCTGCTGGTGGACCGCGTAGTGGACCTCAATGTTGAGGAAAAGCGCATTCGTGCCTACAAGAATGTCAGCATCAACGAACCGTTCTTCAATGGTCACTTTCCTGCGCATCCCATCATGCCGGGCGTGTTGATCATCGAAGCGATGGCCCAGGCTGCCGGTATCCTTGGTTTCAAAATGCTCGACCTCAAGCCTGCCGATGGCACGCTTTACTATTTCGTGGGCTCCGACAAGTTGCGTTTCCGCAACCCGGTTACCCCGGGTGACCAGTTGATCCTGGAAGCCAAGTTCATCAGCTGCAAGCGCCAGATCTGGAAGTTCGAATGCCAGGCTTCGGTGGATGGCAAGCCGGTGTGCTCCGCTGAGATCATCTGTGCGGAACGCAAACTATGAGTTTGATTGACCCTCGCGCAATCATCGATCCGTCGGCCGTGCTGGCCGCCGACGTTGAGGTCGGCCCTTGGTCGATCATCGGCGCAGGTGTGGAAATCGGCGAGGGGACTGTCATCGGGCCGCACGTGATCCTCAAGGGTCCGACCCGCATTGGCAAACACAACCGCATCTACCAGTTCTCCTCGGTAGGCGAAGACACCCCGGACATGAAGTACAAGGGTGAAGAGACACGCCTGGTAATCGGTGATCACAACATCATCCGTGAAGGCGTGACCATTCACCGTGGCACTGTGCAGGATCGTGCCGAGACCACGCTGGGTGATCACAACCTGGTCATGGCCTATGCCCATATCGGCCATGACAGCGTGATCGGCAACCACTGCATCCTGGTCAACAACACCGCCTTGGCTGGCCATGTGCACGTTGACGACTGGGCCATCCTGTCCGGCTTTACCCTGGTGCATCAGTACTGCCATATCGGCGCCCACAGCTTTTCCGGCATGGGTACCGCAATCGGCAAGGACGTACCGGCGTTTGTCACGGTATTCGGCAACCCGGCCGAAGCCCGCAGCATGAACTTCGAAGGCATGCGCCGTCGGGGTTTCAGCGAAGAGGCGATCCACGCCCTGCGCCGTGCCTACAAGGTGGTTTATCGTCAGGGGCTGACGGTGGACCAGGCGTTGATCCAACTGGCCGAGTCGGCAGCGTTGTTCCCGGAAGTCGCGGTGTTTCGCGACTCGATCCAGGCGTCGACTCGCGGCATCACCCGCTGATCATGGCCACTCTGCGTATCGCGCTGGTGGCCGGAGAAGCCTCCGGCGACATTTTGGGCGCAGGTCTGATGCGGGCGCTCAAGGCCCAGCATCCAGCGGTGGAGTTCATCGGCGTCGGCGGCCCGCTGATGCAGGCTGAAGGGCTCACGTCCTACTTCCCCATGGAGCGCCTGTCGGTCATGGGGCTGGTTGAGGTGCTGGGTCGCCTGCGCGAACTGTTGGCCCGCCGCAAGCTGCTGATACAGACCCTGATCGAAGAAAAGCCTGACGTCTTCATCGGCATCGACGCACCGGATTTCACCCTCAACATCGAACTCAAGTTGCGCCAGGCCGGGATCAAGACCGTGCACTACGTCAGCCCATCCGTTTGGGCGTGGCGGCAGAAGCGTGTGCTGAAAATCCGTGAAGGCTGTGACCTGATGTTGACCCTGCTGCCGTTCGAGGCCAGGTTCTACGAAGAGAAGGGGGTGCCGGTAAGGTTTGTCGGGCATACCCTGGCGGACACCATTCCCTTGCAGGCTGACCGCGCGGCTGCGCGTGCCGAGTTGGGCCTGCCCGACGGCCCGCTGGTGGCGCTGATGCCGGGCAGCCGTGGCGGCGAAGTCGGCCGTTTGGCCTCGGTGTTTTTTGATGCTGCCGAGCGCCTGCAGGCCTTGAAGCCGGGCGTACGTTTCGTGCTGCCGTGCGCCAGCCCGCAGCGTCGCGCGCAGATCGAAACCTTGCTGGAAGGTCGTAACCTGCCATTGACCTTGCTCGACGGTCAGTCGCACCTGGCTCTCGCGGCCTGCGACGCGGTATTGATCGCCTCGGGCACCGCGACCCTGGAAGCCTTGCTGTACAAGCGCCCGATGGTTGTGGCCTACCGCCTTGCGCCGCTGACGTTCTGGATTCTCAAGCGCATGGTCAAGAGCCCTTACATCTCCTTGCCCAACCTGCTGGCCCAGCGCCTGCTGGTGCCGGAGTTGTTGCAGGACGATGCAACGCCCGAGGCCCTCGCGCAAACTCTACTACCCTTGATCGACGGCGGCGAAGAACAGACCCGTGGTTTCGACGACATCCACCGCACCCTGCGCCGGGATGCCTCGAACCAGGCGGCTGACGCCGTGTTGAGCTTGATCGGCCACAAACAGGAAGCTTTATGAGCACGCAAATGGGCCTGGATTTCAGCCTGGTTGCCGAAGCCCACGCACTCGTGGCCGGCGTTGACGAAGTCGGACGCGGCCCGCTGTGCGGCGCGGTGGTGACGGCGGCGGTGATCCTCGACCCGAACCGCCCGATCCTGGGCCTCAACGACTCGAAGAAGCTCACCGAAGCACGGCGTGAAAAGCTCTACGACGAGATCTGTGAAAAAGCCCTGAGCTGGCATATCGCCCGGGCCGAAGTCGAAGAAATCGACGAACTGAATATCCTCCACGCCACCATGCTGGCCATGCAGCGGGCGGTGGAAGGCCTGCACATCACGCCGAAAATGGCGATGATCGACGGCAACCGTTGCCCCAAGCTGGCCATGCCGTCCGAGGCGGTGGTCAAGGGCGATAGCAAGGTGCCGGCCATTGCCGCCGCTTCGATCCTGGCCAAAGTCAGTCGAGACCGTGAAATGGCTGCGTTTGAATTGATCTATCCCGGCTACGGCATCGGTGGGCACAAGGGCTATCCGACGCCCGTTCATCTGGAAGCCCTGGCGCGCCTGGGTCCTACCCCGATCCACCGCCGCTCGTTCGCCCCGGTGCGCCAGGCCTACGAGCTGCGCGAGAGCCTCAGCGAGGTTTAGTCGCGAGGCTGATGTTTTTGCCAAGGCCCGGTACAATCCGGGCCTTGTTGTTTTCATGTATCAAGACAGGATCACTATGCCGGCTTCATTCGTTCATCTACGCCTGCACACTGAATACTCCCTGGTCGACGGCCTGGTACGGATCAAACCGCTGGTCAAAACCCTGGTGGGCATGAATATGCCTGCGGTCGCGGTGACCGATCAGAACAACATGTGTTCCCTGGTCAAGTTCTACAAGAACGCCATGGGCGCCGGGATCAAGCCGATCTGCGGCGCCGACCTGTGGCTGTCCAACAAAGACCCCGATAACCCCCTGAGTCGCATCAGCCTGTTGGCGATGAACGGCGTCGGTTATCGCAACCTCACCGAATTGATTTCCCGTGGCTTTATCGATGGCCAGCGCAACGGCTCGATCATCATCGAGCGCGAGTGGGTCGCCGAGGCCAGCGAAGGCTTGATCATGTTGTCGGCCGCCAAAGAAGGTGAGATCGGCATCGCACTGTTGGGCGGTAACCCGCACGAAGCCGAAGTGTTGGCGAGTGAGTGGATGCAGGTTTTTCCGGGGCGCTTCTATCTGGAAGTGCAGCGCACCAACCGCCCCAACGATGAAGAGCATCTGCACGCCGCCGTGGCCCTCGCCGACAAGCTGGGCGCGCCGCTGGTGGCGACCAACGATGTGCGCTTCATCAAGAAAGAAGATTTCGAGGCCCACGAAACCCGCGTGTGCATCGGCGAAGGCCGGGCCCTGGATGACCCGCGCCGCTCCAAGAACTACAGCGAAGAGCAGTACCTCAAAAGCGCGGACGAGATGGCCGAGCTGTTCAGTGACCTGCCCGAGGCCCTGGAAAACTCGGTCGAAATCGCCAAGCGCTGCAATATCGAAGTGAAGCTGGGCAAGCACTTCCTGCCCAACTTCCCGATTCCCGATGGCATGACCATCGATGAATACTTTCGCAAGGTGTCGTTTGACGGCCTGGAGGAGCGCCTCAGCGTCCTGCTGCCCAAGGACACCACCGAAGACTACGAGGCCAAGCGCCAGGTCTACGTCGATCGGCTGAATTTCGAGCTGGATATCATCATCCAGATGGGGTTCCCCGGTTACTTCCTGATCGTGATGGACTTCATCCAGTGGGCCAAGAACAACGGCGTACCGGTCGGTCCGGGCCGGGGGTCAGGTGCTGGCTCGCTGGTGGCCTATGTGCAGAAGATCACCGACCTCGACCCGCTGGAATATGACCTGCTGTTCGAGCGCTTCCTCAACCCGGAACGGGTCTCCATGCCCGACTTCGACGTCGACTTCTGCATGGACGGTCGCGACCGCGTGATCGAATACGTGGCCGAGAAGTACGGCCGCAACGCCGTGAGCCAGATCATCACCTTCGGTTCGATGGCGGCCAAGGCGGTAATCCGCGACGTGGCACGGGTGCAGGGCAAGTCCTACGGCTTGGCTGACCGCCTGTCGAAAATGATTCCGTTCGAAGTCGGCATGACCCTGGAGAAGGCTTACGAGCAGGAAGAAATCCTGCGCGACTTCATCAAGGTCGATGAAGAAGCCGCCGAAATCTGGGACATGGCGCGCAAGCTTGAAGGTGTGGTGCGTAACGTCGGTAAACACGCCGGTGGTGTGGTTATCGCGCCGACCAAGCTGACCGACTTTTCGCCGATCTATTGCGACGAAGAAGGCGATGGCCTGGTGACCCAGTTCGACAAGGATGACGTCGAGGCAGCCGGCCTGGTGAAGTTCGACTTCCTCGGCCTGCGGACCCTG
The DNA here is from genome assembly GCF_001702265.1 of Pseudomonas aylmerensis. Lineage (GTDB taxonomy): Bacteria > Pseudomonadota > Gammaproteobacteria > Pseudomonadales > Pseudomonadaceae > Aquipseudomonas > Aquipseudomonas aylmerensis. The sequence continues at coordinate 100,287 of NZ_MAUE01000013.1, read as the reverse complement.
ACGATCATCGACTGGGCGCTCAAGACCATCAACCGCGACCGCGCCAAGGTCGGTGAAGAACCGCTGGATATCGCCTTTATCCCGCTGGACGACAAACCGACGTACACGCTGTTGCAAAAAGCTGAAACCACAGCGGTGTTCCAGCTTGAATCGCGTGGCATGAAAGAGCTGATCAAAAAGCTCAAGCCCGACTGCCTGGAAGACTTGATCGCACTGGTGGCCCTGTTCCGTCCGGGCCCGTTGCAATCGGGCATGGTGGATGACTTCATCAACCGTAAGCACGGGCGTGCCGAGCTGGCGTACCCGCACTCCGACTACCAGTACGAAGGCCTCAAGCCCGTATTGGCGCCGACCTACGGCATCATCCTGTATCAAGAACAGGTGATGCAGATTGCCCAGGTCATGGCCGGTTACACCCTCGGTGGCGCGGACATGCTGCGTCGAGCCATGGGTAAGAAAAAGCCCGAGGAAATGGCCAAGCAGCGCGGCGGTTTCATTGAAGGTTGCGCCACCAACAATATCGACGCTGACCTCGCCGGTAACATCTTCGACCTGGTGGAAAAATTCGCCGGTTACGGTTTCAACAAATCCCACTCCGCCGCGTACGGCCTGGTCTCGTACCAGACCGCTTGGCTGAAAGCCCACTACCCGGCGCCGTTCATGGCTGCGGTACTCTCGGCGGATATGCACAACACCGACAAGGTCGTGACCTTGATCGAGGAAGTGCGCACCATGAAGCTGCGCCTCGACGCGCCGGACGTGAACGCCTCGGAATTCAAGTTCACGGTGAACGACGAAGGCCGCATCATCTATGGTCTCGGCGCGATCAAGGGCGTCGGCGAAGGCCCGGTGGAAGCCATCACCGAAGCCCGCCAGGACGGCCCGTTCAAGGACCTGTTCGACTTCTGCGCACGGGTGGACCTCAAGCGCATCAACAAGCGCACCCTCGACGGCTTGATCCGCAGCGGTGCGCTGGACCGCCTCGGCCCGTACTTCCATGACGAGCCGAAGGCCTACCAGGCGAACATCGACCGCAACCGCGCCGTGCTGCTCACCGCCATGGAAGAAGCGATCAAGGCCGCCGAACAGACTGCTCGCACCCACGACAGCGGTCACGCCGACCTGTTTGGCGGGCTGTTCGTCGAGGAAGACGCGGATGTGTACGGCAACCATCGCAAGGCCAAGGAGCTGACCCTCAAGGAGCGCCTCAAGGGTGAGAAAGACACCCTGGGCCTGTACCTCACCGGTCACCCGATTGACGAGTACGAGGGCGAGATTCGCCGTTTCGCCCGCCAACGCATCATCGACCTGAAGCCGGCGCGGGATACCCAGACCGTCGCCGGCATGATCATCGCCCTGCGCGTGATGAAAAACAAAAAGGGCGACAAGATGGGCTTTATCACCCTTGACGACCGCTCGGGCCGGATCGAGGCGTCGCTGTTTGCCGACGCCTTCCATTCCGCGCAGTCGCTGCTGCAGACCGATGCCATGGTGGTCGTGGAAGGGGAGGTCAGCAACGACGACTTCTCCGGCGGCCTGCGCCTGCGGATCAAGCGGGTGATGAGCATGGAGGATGCGCGTACCAATCTGGCCGAAAGCCTGCGCCTGAAGGTGAAAACCGAGGCACTCAAGGGCGATCAGCTACGCTGGTTGGGCGACCTGCTCAAGCGCCACCGTGGTGCGTGCCCGGTGACCATGGAGTACACCGGCAATGACGCCAAGGCGATGCTGCAGTTTGGTGAGACCTGGCGAATTGATCCCGCTGATGGCTTGATTCAAGCATTGCGTGACCAGTTCGGGCGAGACAACGTCTTCCTCCAATACCGTTGACGGTCAGATATGTCTGATCACGACTAAACATTTAATCTCGACCTAAACGCGCCTCTCCCTTAAGGTAGGGCGCGAATAGACAACCGGCTGGCCAGGCACTCCCTGGCCGTCGACCCAAGACGGACGCTTATGAACCCGAATTTTCTTGATTTCGAACAGCCGATCGCTGACCTGCAAGCCAAGATTGAAGAACTGCGCCTGGTCGGCAATGACAATTCGCTGAACATCGGCGATGAGATCGCTCGCCTGCAAGACAAGAGCAGCACGCTCACCGAAGACATCTTCGGCAAGCTGACCAGCTGGCAGATCGCGCGCCTGGCTCGCCACCCGCGCCGTCCATACACCCTGGACTACATCCAGCACATCTTCACCGAGTTCGACGAGCTGCACGGCGACCGCCACTTCTCCGACGACGCGGCCATCGTTGGCGGTATTGCCCGACTGGACGACCAGCCGGTGATGGTGATCGGTCACCAGAAAGGCCGTGAAGTGCGCGAGAAAGTCCGTCGCAACTTCGGCATGCCGCGTCCGGAAGGCTACCGCAAGGCGTGCCGCCTGATGGAAATGGCCGAACGTTTCAAGATGCCGATCCTGACCTTCATCGACACTCCGGGTGCATACCCAGGTATCGACGCTGAAGAGCGCAACCAGAGCGAAGCGATCGCCTGGAACCTGCGAGTGATGTCCCGTCTGAAAACCCCGATCATCGCCACCGTGATCGGTGAAGGTGGTTCCGGCGGTGCACTGGCCATTGGCGTCTGCGATCAGCTGAACATGCTGCAATACTCGACCTACGCGGTGATCTCGCCGGAAGGTTGCGCCTCGATCCTGTGGAAAACCGCCGAAAAGGCGCCGGACGCTGCTGAAGCCATGGGCATCACCGCCGATCGCCTCAAAGGCCTGGGTATCGTGGACAAAGTCATCGCCGAGCCTTTGGGCGGTGCCCACCGTGACCCGGCCGCGGCTGCAGCGACCATCCGTGCCGAACTGGGCTCGCAACTGGCGATGCTCAAGAAGCTGGATAACGAAGCGCTGCTGGCTCGTCGCTATGAGCGCCTGATGAGCTACGGCCTCTAAGCACGACGCAGTACTCAATGTGGGGGCTGGCTTGTGTGGGAGCTGGCTTGCCTGCGATAGCATCAACTCGATGTCACTGATGACCCGAGTTGCCTGCATCGCGGGCAAGCCCGGTTCCCACGCAAGCCCGCTCCCACATTTGCTTTGTGTATGCTTGGCGGACGTATTCCAGATTGGCGGCGGTAATGTGTGATGAAACCAACTCTACCCGCCCAAATCCTGCAAGCCCTTGCCCCGTGGCGCAATGCCCCGGCCTGGCACGTCGCATTCTCGGGTGGCCTTGATTCCACTGTCCTGCTGCACCTCCTGGCCACGCTGGCCAACACTGACCACCTCCCGCCACTGAGCGCGATCCATGTCCACCATGGCCTGCAAGCTGCCGCCGACGCGTGGCCTGTTCACTGCCAGTCGGTATGCGACAGCCTGGGCGTGGCCCTGCGTGTGATGCGCGTGCAGGTGCAACCCGGTGCCAGCCTTGAGCGCGCCGCCCGAGACGCGCGTTACCAGGCGTTTACCGAGGTGACGGGGGCAGGGCAGGTGCTGCTCACCGGTCAGCATCGTGACGATCAGGCTGAAACCCTGCTGTTTCGCCTGTTGCGTGGGGCTGGGGTGCGTGGGTTGGCGGCAATGCCGGTACAGCGGCCATTGGCAGGTGGCTATCTGGTGCGGCCATTGCTGCATGTCTCGCGTGAAGAGCTGGAAGCCTACGCCCACGTGCATCAACTCAGGTGGATCGAAGACCCGTCCAACGCCGATCCACGCTTCTCTCGCAACTACCTTCGTCATCGTGTGTTGCCGGTGTTTGCGCAGCGCTGGCCTCAGGCCGTAGCCAGCCTTGCGCGCACGGCCGAGCACCTGAGTGAAGCCCAGGGCCTGCTCGATGAGCTGGCACACATGGATCTGCACGCCGCCGATCAGCCGTCCCCCTTTGCCTGGCTGCCAATACCGTCGCTGGCGCTTGCGCCGCTGTGTGAACTGTCCGACGCTCGTCAGCGCAACGCCCTGCGGCATTGGCTGACTCCGCTTACACGCTTGCCCGACAGCGACCATTGGGCCAGCTGGCTTTCCCTGCGGGATGCCAAGGACGACGCACAGCCTGTGTGGTGCCTGGCTGACGGTGAGCTGCACCGTTGCCGTGGGCGCCTCTGGTGGCTGCCTGCCGTTTGGTCGGAGTTTTCCGACGCATCGGTGAGCTGGCCTGATCCGCAATACCCACTAGAGTTACCCGGCAATGGTCGGCTGAGTGCGACCGGCAATGCGCCTGCAGGCCCTTTGGTTGTCCGTTATCGCCAGGGCGGTGAAATCGTCGAAGTGCCAGGTCGAGGCCGGCGTGACTTGAAGCGCCTGCTTAATGAAAGTGGGCTGCCGGGTTTCGTCCGTGGCAGATTGCCGCTGCTCTATCAGGGCGAGCAATTGCTGGGTGTGCCCAGCCTTGCGGGACTCTGGCCAGCAACGCGCGAACGCTGGCAATTGCATTGGGTGCCACAGACCTGCGATCAAGGTTTGAGCTGATAGAGCCTTTCCGGTAGACTACGCTCCCTTCTTGATACAACTTCTGTGGATTCGCCTGAATCGCAGCAGTTGCCGATTACCAAGCAGTCTTTGCTGGGCGATTCCAAAAAATGTGTAGCGATCAACGTACCGGTGTTTCATTGCTGGTCTGTCACAACGCGGCGGTTTTTTTGAAAGGTGCACTGTGATTAATGCAGGTGATCGGGGGCTTCGGCCTTCCTTCGCTTTCCCCGGCGGCTCGGACCGCTTTAACGCAGACTTCTAGGGTTTTTCATGACGCGCTACATATTCGTCACGGGCGGTGTTGTTTCTTCATTGGGGAAAGGCATTGCCTCCGCTTCATTGGCGGCCATCCTGGAGGCGCGGGGACTTAAGGTCACCATGCTCAAGCTGGACCCGTACATCAACGTCGACCCGGGCACCATGAGCCCGTTCCAGCACGGTGAAGTGTTCGTCACCCACGACGGCGCCGAGACTGACCTGGACCTGGGCCACTACGAGCGGTTCATCCGCACGACCATGACCCAGAACAACAACTTCACCACCGGCCGTGTCTACGAGCACGTGCTGCGCAAGGAGCGCCGTGGTGACTACCTGGGTGCAACCATCCAGGTGATCCCGCACATCACCGACGAAATCAAGCGCCGCATCATCAAGGGTGCAGGCGATGCCGACGTGGCGATGGTCGAGATCGGTGGCACCGTGGGTGACATCGAGTCCCAACCGTTCCTCGAAGCCATCCGCCAGTTGCGTTTCGAAGTCGGCGCCAAGCGCGCGATGCTGATGCACCTGACGCTGGTGCCGTACATCGCCACCGCCGGCGAAACCAAAACCAAGCCCACCCAGCACTCGGTCAAGGAACTGCGTTCCATCGGCCTGCAGCCGGACGTGCTGGTGTGCCGCTCCGATCACCCGATCGACATCTCCTCGCGTCGCAAGATCGCGCAGTTCACCAACGTTGAAGAGCGTGCGGTGATTGCCCTGGAAGACGCCGACACTATCTACAAGATCCCGGGCATCCTGCACTCGCAAGGCCTGGATGATTTTGTGGTCGAGCGTTTCGGCCTGCAGTGCGGCGGTGCCGACCTGTCCGAATGGGAAGCCGTGGTCGACGCCAAGCTCAACCCTGAGCATGAAGTCACCATCGCCATGGTCGGCAAGTACATGGAACTGCTGGACGCGTACAAGTCGCTGATCGAAGCGATGAGCCACGCCGGCATCAGCAACCGGACCAAGGTCAACCTGCGCTACATCGATTCCGAAGACATCGAGAACCAGGGTACCGCGCTGCTCGAAGGGGTTGACGCGATCCTCGTACCGGGCGGTTTCGGCCTGCGTGGCGTGGAAGGCAAGATCACCGCCGTGCAGTACGCCCGTGAGAACAAAGTGCCATACCTGGGTATCTGCCTGGGCATGCAAGTGGCCGTCATCGAGTTCGCCCGTAACGTGCTGGGCTGGAAAGACGCCAACTCCACCGAGTTCGACAGCAAGAGCGGCCACCCGGTCGTGGGCCTGATCACCGAGTGGGAAGATGCCACCGGTGCCGTCGAGACCCGCACCGAAGCCTCCGACCTGGGCGGCACCATGCGCCTTGGCGCGCAAGATTGCCTGCTGGAGCCGGGCTCGCTGGTCCACGACTGCTACGGCAAGGACGTGATCGTCGAGCGTCACCGTCACCGCTACGAAGTGAACAACAACCTGCTGCCGCAAATCAAAGAAGCCGGCCTGAAGATCTCCGGTCGCTCCGGTGATGGCGCGCTGGTTGAAGTGGTCGAGGCACCGGATCATCCGTGGTTCGTGGCTTGCCAGTTCCACCCTGAGTTCACCTCGACGCCGCGCGACGGTCACCCGTTGTTCAGCGGTTTCGTCAAAGCAGCACTGACGCAACATCAGAAGAAGGCGTAACCCTGATGGCCCAGAAGATCATTCGCGTAGGCGATATCGAGATTGCCAACGACAAGCCCATGGTGCTGTTCGGCGGCATGAACGTGCTGGAAAGCCGCGACATGGCGATGCAGGTCTGTGAAGAGTACGTACGCGTTACCCAGAAACTGGGGATCCCGTATGTGTTCAAGGCCAGCTTCGACAAGGCCAACCGTTCGTCCGTGACCTCCTATCGCGGCCCGGGCCTTGAAGAAGGCATGCGGATCTTCCAGGACATCAAGCAAGCCTTCGGCGTGCCGATCATCACCGACGTCCACGAGCCTGAGCAGGCTGCCGTGGTCGCCGAGGTGTGCGACATTATCCAGTTGCCGGCCTTCCTGTCGCGCCAGACCGACCTCGTGGTCGCCATGGCCAAGACCGGCGCGGTGATCAATATCAAGAAAGCCCAGTTCCTCGCACCCCAGGAAATGAAACACATCCTGAACAAGTGCGTGGAAGCGGGTAACGACCAGTTGATCCTCTGCGAGCGTGGTTCGAGCTTCGGCTACAACAACCTCGTGGTGGACATGCTCGGTTTCGGCATCATGAAACAGTTCGAATACCCGGTGTTCTTCGACGTGACCCACGCGCTGCAAATGCCGGGTGGCCGCGCCGATTCCGCTGGCGGGCGTCGTGCCCAGGTATTGGACCTGGCCAAGGCGGGCATCAGCCAGTCCCTGGCGGGCCTGTTCCTGGAAGCCCACCCGGACCCGGACAACGCCAAGTGCGACGGCCCCTGCGCCCTGCGCCTGGACAAGCTGGAGCCGTTCCTGACCCAGCTCAAGCAGATGGACGAACTGGTCAAGAGTTTTCCTGTCGTCGAAACCGCGTAAGATCACGATCCCTGTGCAGGAGCCGGCTTGCCGGCGATGGCGCCCTCAAGCCTTGCGGCGATGCAACGGACCGCATCGCCGGCGAGCCGGCTCCTGCAATGTGCACCACAAGTTAAATCGAGCGGTATAGAGCGTTTTCGTCAACTTTGGAGTGTTTACAACAATGGCAAAAATCGTCGACATCAAAGGTCGTGAAGTTCTCGACTCCCGTGGCAACCCCACCGTCGAAGCCGACGTGCTTCTCGATAACGGTATCATCGGCAGCGCCTGCGCGCCGTCCGGTGCTTCCACCGGTTCGCGCGAAGCGCTGGAACTGCGTGATGGCGACAAGAGCCGTTACCTGGGCAAGGGTGTACTCAAGGCCGTAGCCAACATCAACGGCCCGATCCGTGACCTGTTGCTGGGCAAGGACCCGCTGGACCAGAAAGCCCTGGACCACGCGATGATCAAGCTCGATGGCACTGAAAACAAAGGCAGCCTGGGCGCCAACGCCATCCTCGCGGTGTCCCTGGCAGCTGCCAAGGCCGCGGCCCAGGACCAGGACCTGCCGCTGTACGCCCACATCGCCAACCTGAACGGCACGCCGGGTGTCTACTCGATGCCGGTCCCGATGATGAACATCATCAACGGTGGCGAACACGCCGATAACAACGTCGACATCCAGGAATTCATGGTGCAGCCGGTGGGCGCCAAGTCGTTCTCCGAAGGCCTGCGCATGGGCACCGAGATTTTCCACCACCTGAAGGCTGTACTGAAGGCCCGTGGCCTCAGCACTGCTGTGGGTGACGAAGGTGGTTTCGCGCCGAACCTGGCGTCCAACGAAGATGCACTGAAAGTGATCTCCGAAGCGGTGGCCAACGCTGGCTACACATTGGGCACCGACGTGACCCTGGCCCTGGATTGCGCGGCCAGCGAGTTCTACGAGGACGGTAAATACAACCTGTCCGGCGAAGGCCACGTGTTCACCTCCGAAGGTTTTGCCGACTACCTCAAGGGCCTGACCGAGCGCTACCCGATCATCTCGATCGAAGACGGCCTGGATGAGTCCGACTGGGCTGGCTGGAAAGTCCTCACCGACAAGATCGGCGAGAAAATCCAACTGGTGGGCGACGACCTGTTCGTGACCAACACCAAGATCCTGAAAGAAGGCATCGATAAAAAGATCGCCAACTCGATCCTGATCAAGTTCAACCAGATCGGCACCCTGACCGAAACCCTGGAAGCCATCCAGATGGCCAAGGCTGCGGGCTACACCGCCGTGATCTCCCACCGCTCCGGCGAAACCGAAGACTCGACCATTGCCGACCTGGCCGTGGGCACCTCGGCGGGCCAGATCAAGACCGGTTCCCTGTGCCGTTCCGACCGCGTTTCCAAGTACAACCAATTGCTGCGTATCGAAGAGCAACTGGGCGGCAAAGCCAAATACAACGGTCGCAGCGAGTTTCGCGGCTGATTGTTAAATGGTAAAAAGTCCGCGGATTGCGTCGGAAAAATCACGACAGTGTGAATTTCGACGCTAATCTGATGACTATCTAGCACAAGCCTGGTTCTTCCAGGCTTCGTGCTATCAGTTGCTGCAAAAGTTTTGCATGGCGGTCTTTTTTCACTGGATACCCGATATTCGATGCGCAGTCCCAATTGGTTGTTCCTCGTCTTGCTCTTGTTGCTGGCTGGCCTGCAGTACCGCCTATGGGTGGGTAATGGCAGCTTTGCGCAGGTAAAAGACCTGACGCAGCAAATTGCCGACCAGCATGCCGAGAACGAGCGTCTGCTGGAGCGTAACCGCGTCCTCGATGCCGAAGTGCTTGAGCTGAAAAAAGGCACCGAGACCGTGGAAGAGCGCGCGCGTCATGAGCTGGGCATGGTCAAGGAGGGTGAAACCCTCTACCAGTTGGCCCAATGAGTCACCGTTTGCCGGCCTTCTGGGCCGTGATACCTGCCGCGGGCATCGGTGCCCGTATGGCTGCGGACCGTCCCAAGCAATATCTGCAACTGGGCGGGCGCACTATTCTCGAACACAGCCTCGGCTGTTTCCTTGACCACCCTACGCTCAAGGGCCTGGTGGTCAGTCTTGCTGTTGATGATCCCTATTGGCCCAGCCTGGCATGTGCCACTGACCCGCGCATCCAGCGTGCGGACGGCGGTTCGGAGCGCTCGGGGTCGGTGCTCAATGCACTGCTGCATCTGAATGCGCTGGGCGCCGGCGACGACGATTGGGTATTGGTGCACGATGCGGCGCGACCGAACCTGAGCCGCGATGATCTCGACAAACTCCTGGCGGAACTGGCGGACGACCCGGTGGGTGGCCTGCTCGCCGTGCCGGCCCGCGACACCCTCAAGCGTGTCGACAAGCACGGCCGGGTGCAGGAAACCGTGGATCGCAGCCTGATCTGGCAAGCGTACACCCCGCAGATGTTCCGCCTCGGTGCTTTGCACCGTGCGCTGGCTGACAGCCTGGTGGCGGATGCGGTGATCACCGACGAAGCGTCGGCCATGGAGTGGGCCGGTCAGGCCCCCCGGCTGATCGAAGGGCGCTCGGACAATATCAAAGTGACCCGGCCGGAAGATCTGGAGTGGTTGCGCTTGCGGTGGGCGAATCGACGCTAGTCGGTGATATGTGGGAGCTGGCTTGCCTGCGAAGAGGCCGGCACCAACAGCCCAGCATTACCGGCTCCTACATTCAATCTCCATATGCCCAGGGGCTAGGCCTCACCCCAATCCCCTGTGGCAGCGGCCGTGCTCGCGAAGGCGGTGTGATGCATTCGGTGGCTGACCCGCCGTTTTCGCAGGCAAGCCGACTCCTGCAGGATAAACGCGGTCAATGTGGGAGCTGGCTTGCCTGCGAAGAGGCCGGCATCAACAGCCCAGCATTACCGGCTGTACTCCGGCCGCTCAGCCAACCCTTCCTTCAAGAAATCCACTAATTTCCTTACCTTCGGCGACAAGTGCCGTTGCTGCGGATACAGCGCCCACACCGCCGTATTCGGCGGCTGATGCGCCTCTAGCAGTGACACCAGTGCACCGCTGTGCAAGTGCTCCAGGACGTAATAATCCGGCAACTGGCACAAGCCGACGCCTTGCAAGGCCGCGTCCAACACCGCTTGCCCACTGTTGCAGCGCCAATTGCCCTGCACCCGCTGGGAAAATTCGCGCCCGTCCTGGGCCAGTTGCCAGATATCCGAGCTGCCGATCAGGCAGTTGTGCCGGCTCAATTCCGACAAACTATGTGGCCGACCATACCGGGCGAGGTAGGACGGTGACGCGCACAGGTACATGCGCCGGGGAGCGAGGCGGCTGGCGACCATGCGTGAATCCTGCAAGCGTCCCAGGCGAATCGCCAGGTCCAGGCCCTCGTGCACCAGGTCGAGCTGGCGATTGGTCAATTCGATATCTACCCGCAACTGCGGATACAGCGCCATGAACCGCGTCACCAACGGCACGATAAAGCGCTCGCCGTAGGCCACGGCGCAGGTCATGCGCAACATGCCCTTGGGCTCGCTGGTCAGGTCACCCACGGCGCGCAACGCTTCCTCGCGGCCATCCTGCAGGCGTTGGCAATGTTGCAGGAAAGTCTGGCCGGCCTCAGTCAGCGTCACTTTGCGCGTGCTGCGATAGAGCAAACGCGTCTGCAGGCGTTCTTCCAGGCGTGCCACTTGCCGGCTGATATGCGACGACGACACGCCCAGCCGCTCGGCTGCTGCAGTGAATTGGCTGCACTCGGCGACGGCGACGAACTCATCGATGCCTTCCCAGCGGTTTTCCAGCATGGCGATTATCCCTGTACAGCAATAAAGTTTTGCTTTCGCCTGGATTATTAATCAGGTAGCCATGTTTTACACTCACCGTCTCAGTTTTTAACCCGATGGAGAATCCCGGATGATCAAGTCCCGTGCCGCCGTAGCCTTCGAAGCCAAGAAGCCCCTTGAGATCGTTGAAGTGGATGTGGCCATGCCCAAGGCGGGCGAGGTGCTGTTGCGGGTGGTTGCGTCCGGTGTGTGCCATACCGATGCCTACACCCTGTCGGGCGCCGACCCGGAAGGTATCTTCCCGTCGATTCTGGGCCATGAAGGCGGTGCGGTCGTTGAAGCGATCGGCGAGGGCGTGACCTCGGTGGCCGTCGGCGATCACGTGATCCCGCTGTACACCCCGGAATGCGGCAAGTGCAAATTTTGCCTGTCGGGCAAGACCAACCTGTGCCAAGCCATTCGCTCCACTCAGGGCAAAGGCTTGATGCCTGATGGCACCACGCGCTTTTCCTACAAGGGCCAGCCGATTTTCCACTACATGGGTACCTCGACATTCTCCGAGTACACCGTGCTGCCGGAAATTTCCGTGGCAAAAATTCCTAAAGAAGCCCCATTGGAAAAAGTCTGCCTGCTCGGCTGTGGCGTCACCACGGGTATTGGTGCAGTGATCAACACCGCCAAGGTCAAGCCGGGCGACACCGTGGCCATCTTCGGTCTCGGCGGGATCGGCCTGTCGGCGGTGATCGGCGCGGTGAAGGCCAAGGCGGGTCGTATCATTGCCATCGATATCAACCCGGCCAAGTTCGAAATCGCCAAGCAACTGGGCGCCACCGACTGCATCAACCCGAAAGACTACGATCGCCCGATCCAGGACGTGATTGTCGATTTGACTGACGGCGGCGTGGACTTTTCCTTCGAGTGCATCGGCAATGTGCAACTGATGCGCGCCGCCCTCGAGTGCTGCCACAAAGGCTGGGGCGAGTCGGTGATCATCGGCGTTGCCGGTGCTGGCCAGGAAATCGCCACGCGCCCCTTCCAACTGGTGACCGGGCGCGTCTGGCGCGGTTCGGCCTTCGGTGGCGTGCGCGGTCGCAGCGAATTGCCAAGCTATGTGGAAATGGCCCAGACCGGCGAAATCCCGCTGGATACCTTCATCACCCACACCATGGGCCTGGAAGACATCAACAAGGCGTTTGACCTGATGCACGAAGGCAAGAGCATTCGTACCGTCATCCATTTCTGAAGCGGCGGCAAGCCACAAGCGACAAGCTTAAAGTGAGCACGCCTTACTTGCAGCTGATTGCTTGCCGCTTGCAGCTGGGAGCATTCTCATGACCCTGGAAAACATCTCATGCCAGAAGAGTTTTGGTGGCTGGCATAAACGCTACAAGCATCGTTCCGATGTGCTCGATTGCGACATGACTTTCGCCGTCTACCTGCCCCCGCAAGCGGAGCAGGGCGGCAAGTTGCCGGTGCTGTACTGGCTGTCCGGGCTGACCTGCACCGACGAAAACTTCATGCAGAAGGCCGGCGCCCAGCGCATGGCCGCCGAGCTGGGGTTGATCATCGTGGCGCCGGACACCAGTCCCCGTGGCCCCGGTGTACCCGGTGATCCGGATAATGCATGGGATTTCGGCCTTGGCGCCGGCTTCTACCTCAATGCGACCCAGCAACCCTGGGCCAAGCACTATCGGATGCATGACTACGTGGTGCAGGAATTGCCGGCACTGGTCGAGGCCCATTTCCCCGCATCGGATAAACGCGGGATCAGCGGGCACTCCATGGGCGGCCATGGTGCGCTGGTGTGTGCCTTGCGCAACCCCGGGCGTTACCTGTCGGTGTCGGCATTTTCGCCGATCAACAACCCGATGGATTGCCCCTGGGGCCAGAAAGCCTTCTCCCGTTACTTGGGCGAAGAGCGCTCGAAATGGCGTGAATGGGATGCCTGCGTGTTGATCAGTGAAGCCTCGCAGAAGCTGCCGCTGCTGGTAGACCAGGGCGACCGCGACGACTTCCTCGCCGTGCAACTCAAGCCGGAAGCCTTGCAGCAAGCGGCCAAGGCCGCCAACCATCCGCTGGAACTGCGCCTGCAGCCCGGCTATGACCACAGCTACTTCTTTATCGCCAGCTTCATCGAAGACCATTTGCGACACCATGGTCGTGCTTTGCTCGGTTAATGTGAGGCAAAAGTAGGTAGAATCACGCCCTGAATTAAATCGGGGCGTTTTTTTATGCGTATTGGCCACGGCTACGATGTGCACCGTTTCGCTGAAGGCGATTTCATCACCCTGGGCGGCGTGCGCATTGCACACCACCATGGGTTGCTGGCTCATTCCGACGGCGACGTTGTCCTGCATGCCTTGAGCGATGCCTTGCTCGGCGCAGCGGCGTTGGGCGATATCGGCAAGCACTTTCCGGACACCGACCCCACCTTCAAGGGTGCGGACAGCCGCGTGTTGCTGCGCCATGTGGTCGGCCTGATCCACGCCAAGGGCTGGAAGGTCGGCAACGTCGACAACACCATCGTGGCCCAGGCGCCGAAAATGGCCCCGCATATCGAATCGATGCGCGCGCTGATTGCCGCAGACCTGCAAATTGAATTGGATCAAGTCAACGTGAAAGCCACCACCACCGAAAAGCTCGGGTTTACCGGTCGTGAAGAGGGCATCGCGGTGCACTCCGTCGCCTTGTTGCTGCGCGCATGAATGACCTGCAACTGCTGGGCCCACGGGCCTACGGCGAGGCCTTGGGCAGCGCGGTCCTCAAGGCCACGGCGGAAGATTTCCAGGTGGACGAGGTGCTGGACATCCCGCTGAGCGGCGAGGGCGAGCACCTGTGGCTGTGGGTGGAAAAGCGCGGTCTGAATACCGAAGAAGCTGCGCGGCGGATTGCCAAGGCCGCTGGCGTGCCGTTGCGCACCGTCAGCTACGCCGGGCTCAAGGACCGCCAGGCGTTGACCCGCCAATGGTTCAGCGTGCAACTGCCGGGCAAGGCCGACCCGGACATGAGCGGCGCCGAAAACGACACCCTCAAGATCCTCAAGACCGGTCGGCACAAACGCAAGCTGCAGCGGGGCGCGCATTCGGCCAACGGTTTCACCTTGCGCCTGACCCAGTTGGACGGTGACACCGCCGCCATCGACGCGCGGTTGCAACTGATTGCCCAACACGGCATTCCGAACTACTTCGGCGCGCAGCGCTTTGGTCACAATGGCGGCAACGTCGCCGACGCCCGCGAATGGGCGGCGCGCAAGGCCTTGCCGGAACAGCGCAATGTGCGTTCGCGCTTGCTGTCTACTGCGCGCAGCTACCTGTTCAACAGAGTCCTGGCAGCCCGTGTGGCCGATGGTTCGTGGCAGAAGGCCCAGGTCGGCGACCTGCTGGCGTTCACCGACAGTCGCAGCTTTTTTCCGGCGGGGGAGGCGGAATGCAGCGACCCGCGCCTGGCGATTCTGGACCTGCACCCCACCGGCCCACAGTGGGGCGAGGGCGACTCACCGGCGGCGGGTGCCACCCACGCGTTGGAACAGGCGATTGCCGCCGAAGAAGCAGACCTGCGCGATTGGCTGGTGAAAGCCGGCATGAGCCAGGAACGTCGCATTCTGCGACTGCCCATTGGCGGGTTGACGTGGCATTATCCCTCGCTGGACATTCTGCAATTGGAATTCGTCCTGCCGGCCGGATGCTTCGCCACTGTCTTGGTGCGCGAGCTTGTTGATCTGGTGCCGGTGGGGCAGACGGACAACCCATGCGTATTCTGATATCAAACGATGACGGTGCCACCGCACCCGGGCTTGCCGCGCTCTATGCTGCGCTGCAGGATTATGCCGAGTGTGTGGTGGTCGCCCCCGACCAGGACAAAAGCGGCGCCAGCAGCTCGCTGACGCTCGACCGTCCGCTGCACCCGCAGGTCCTGGCCAATGGCTTTATCAGCGTCAACGGTACCCCTACCGACTGCGTGCACCTGGCGATCAACAGCCTGCTGGACCAGGAACCGGACCTGGTGGTGTCGGGCATCAACCTCGGGGCGAACCTGGGCGATGACGTGCTGTATTCCGGTACCGTGGCGGCGGCCCTTGAAGGGCGCTTCCTGGGGCGTACCGCGTTCGCTTTTTCGTTTGCCTCGCGCCAATTGGACAACCTGCCCACTGCCGCCTATTTCGCGCGCAAGCTGGTGGAGGCCCATGGTTCCCTCGACCTGCCGCCACGCACGGTGCTCAACGTCAATATTCCCAACTTGCCCCTCGACCATATTCGCGGCATCCAGCTGACGCGCCTGGGCCATCGCGCCCGTGCGGCAGCGCCATTGAAGGTGGTCGACCCGCGTGGCAAGGAAGGCTACTGGATCGCCGCTGCGGGCGACGCTGAAGATGGCGGCCCAGGCACGGACTTTCATGCGGTGATGCAAGGTTATGTTTCGATTACCCCGTTGCAACTTGATCGCACCTTCAGTGATGCCTTCAGTGGTCTCGATGGATGGCTGGAGGGCCTGCGCTGATGGCTCGTGAACAAGACGACCTGCTGCGCCGTGGCATCGGGATGACGTCCCAGCGCACCCGCGAGCGTTTGATCCAGCGCCTGTACGAGGAAGGCTTGTCCAACGCCCAGGTGCTGGAAGTGATCCGGCGCACGCCTCGGCATCTGTTTGTCGACGAGGCCCTGGCCCACCGTGCCTATGAAGACACGGCATTGCCGATCGGTCATAACCAGACTATCTCCCAACCTTATATGGTGGCTCGCATGAGCGAGCTGCTGCTGGCCGCCGGGCCGTTGGACAAGGTGCTGGAAATCGGCACCGGCTCCGGCTACCAGACCGCGGTACTGGCGCAACTGGTAGAGCGGGTGTTCTCGGTGGAGCGCATCAAGGTGCTGCAGGACCGCGCCAAGGAACGCCTGGTGGAGCTGAACCTGCGCAACGTGGTGTTCCGCTGGGGTGATGGCTGGGAAGGCTGGCCGGCGCTGGCGCCATATAACGGCATCATCGTCACCGCCGTGGCCACGGATGTGCCGCAAGCGTTGCTCGACCAACTCGCGCCGGGCGGCCGCCTGGTGATCCCGGTGGGTTCCGGCGAAGTGCAACAATTGATGCTCATTATCCGTGAGGACGACGGCTTTTCCCGGCATGTGCTGGGGGCCGTGCGATTCGTACCGTTGCTGAACGGCCCGCTGGCCTGATCATTTGTTCATGGGCAGTGAATTCTGCTGGTGAGGATGTGTCTTACGGCGGGGTTCATCGAGTCAACAAGATGAGCGGCGGCATTCAACAGGATGAATTTTTCGTTTCAGTCGTGTGCCGGTAAAAAGCCAATGCCCAGTTATACTTGCGTCATATTTCAAGCCTGATACAGGCGTTCATGTTCAGCCACCACAAAGGGAGCGGCGGGTGAGTCTCACAGGTCTTGCGCAGCGTATGAGTAAAACAAGCTTTCAGCGACTGGTGCTTGGCCTTGTCTTGAGTTCCCTGTTGGCGGCGTGCTCCAGCTCGCCAAGCAGCGGCGCGCGGGTGGTTGACCGTAATAGCGCAGTGCCGCAAAAGCCGACGGTCACCACTGGCCAGTACGTGGTTCGCAAAGGCGACACACTGTTCTCGATTGCCTTCCGTTATGGCTGGGACTACAAGGCGCTTGCAGCTCGCAACAATATTCCTGTGCCGTATACGATACATCCGGGTCAGACCATTCGCTTCGATGGCCGCACCGGTTCAACGCCTACGGCAGTGGTGACAAACAGCGGATCTTCGCCGTCGTCTTCGAGCAAGACCACCATCATCACCCGGCCTGCAGGCACCGCCGCGCCTACGGTTGCGAGCAAGCCGGCACCCGCGCCGCTGCCGCCGGCAGGGCCTGCACCGACCGGTTGGGGGTGGCCTTCAAACGGTGTATTGATTGGAAAATTCTCTTCAAACGGTAGTTTGAATAAAGGCATTGATATCGCCGGAGATTTGGGACAGCCTGTTTTAGCTGCGTCTGATGGGACAGTGGTGTACGCCGGGAGTGGTTTACGGGGCTACGGCGAGCTGGTCATCATCAAACACAGCGATACCTACGTCAGTGCCTACGGTCACAACCGCAGGCTGTTGGTTCGGGAGGGGCAGCAGGTCAAAGTCGGACAGACAATTGCCGAAATGGGGTCAACTGGTACAGACCGGGTGAAACTGCACTTTGAGATTCGCCGTCAGGGGAAGCCCGTAGATCCGCTGCAATTCCTACCCCGTCGTTGATGTGTTGCACAGCCTGTTCCCTCACGTAGAAGGAACAGGCTCCAGCGTTGCCAAGGATAAAGGCGTCGCTTGAGCTTGAGGTCGAACTCACCAAAGGACTATAACAATGGCTCTCAGTAAAGAAGCGCCGGAGTTTGACATCGACGATGAGGTTCTCCTTATGGAGACCGGTATCGCTACGGAATCGATGTCGAATGAGGGACCTGCTGTACCTTCAGTTCGTACCAAATCCAAGAACTCCACCGCGTTAAAGCAACACAAATACATTGACTACACCCGGGCGCTCGACGCGACCCAGCTGTACCTCAATGAAATCGGCTTTTCCCCCCTGCTGACCCCCGAAGAAGAAGTCCATTTTGCGCGCTTGTCGCAAAAGGGCGATCCGGCTGGGCGCAAGCGCATGATTGAAAGCAACCTGCGACTGGTGGTGAAAATCGCTCGACGCTACGTCAATCGTGGGCTGTCGCTGTTGGACCTGATCGAGGAAGGCAACCTGGGCTTGATCCGGGCGGTGGAGAAGTTCGACCCTGAGCGGGGCTTCCGCTTCTCAACCTATGCCACCTGGTGGATTCGCCAGACCATCGAACGGGCGATCATGAATCAGACCCGCACGATCCGGCTGCCGATCCATGTGGTCAAGGAGCTCAACGTCTACCTGCGGGCAGCGCGTGAGCTGACACAAAAACTCGATCATGAACCCTCGCCCGAAGAAATCGCCAACCTGCTGGAAAAACCGGTAGGGGAGGTCAAGCGCATGCTGGGCCTTAACGAGCGGGTGTCTTCGGTCGACGTCTCGCTGGGTCCGGATTCGGATAAAACCCTGCTGGACACCCTGACGGATGATCGTCCTACAGATCCTTGCGAGCTGTTGCAGGACGATGATCTGTCCCAAAGCATTGACCAGTGGTTGTCGGAGCTCACGGACAAGCAGCGTGAGGTGGTGATCCGCCGCTTCGGCCTGCGTGGCCACGAGAGCAGCACCCTGGAGGATGTAGGCCTGGAGATCGGCCTGACCCGTGAGCGGGTGCGGCAGATCCAGGTAGAAGGGCTCAAGCGCTTGCGTGAGATCCTGGAGAAGAATGGCTTGTCGAGTGAGTCGTTGTTCCAATAGGTGACGCAGGACGAAATGTGGGAGCGGGCTTGCTCGCGAATGCGCAGTATCAGTAGGCAGATGTCCTGACTGATCCATCGCTTTCGCGAGCAAGCCCGCTCCCACATTGCTTTGTGCGCGGCATCACAGCACCAAATTGCAGGCATAAAAAAACCCCGCTTTTGAGGGCGAGGTTTTTTCGACTAAGTCAGTACAAGTTAGATAACTTGAACTTCTTCAGCTTGCATGCCTTTCTGACCGCGGGTAGCGATGAAAGAAACCTGTTGGCCTTCTTTCAGGCTTTTGAAGCCGTCGGATTGGATAGCTTTGAAGTGAACGAACAGGTCGTCACCGGATTGTGGAGTGATGAAGCCGAAGCCTTTTTCATCGTTGAACCACTTAACGGTACCAGTTTGGCGATTAGACATGGTGTATCTCCTTGGACAAAGTTAACTGCGACTCAGGAAAAGCCCTGGCCGAGACTGAGTGCAAAGAGCAGGAAAAATTCTTGGAGATGGTTGGATCGAAATTCAACATATCGTGTAGAGATTCTCAGTGACACAAGCAGCACAGTGGCGCCACCTTAACCCTTTTTCCGGGACGTGCCAATGGTATTTCCGAAGGTTTCTCTATTTTCGTGACTGGCGGTGGTATTTACCGCCACCAGCGCCTGCAACCCGGGTCCCGGCCCCGCTGGCCGCGACTTACAGGAGCGTGCGCATTCATCAACAAATCCCCCACGCCCTTTGAACCCCAACGCTGGCCCCGGTAAGATGCCCCACAGAATTTTTCCACCTCGCTATTCAGGACACCCGCCATGAGCATCAAATCGGACAAGTGGATTCGCCGCATGGCGCAAGAGCACGGCATGATCGAGCCCTTCGTAGAGCGCCAGATGCGTGGCGAAGGCGCTGAACGCCTGATTTCCTACGGGGTTTCCAGCTACGGCTACGATGTGCGTTGCGCCGATGAATTCAAGGTGTTCACCAATATCAATTCGGCGACCGTCGATCCGAAAAACTTCGACGAAAAAAGCTTCGTCGACGTGAAGAGCGACGTGTGCATCATCCCGCCAAACTCCTTCGCCCTGGCGCGTACCGTGGAGTTTTTCCGCATTCCGCGCGACGTGCTGACCATCTGCCTGGGCAAGAGCACCTACGCTCGCTGCGGCATTATCGTCAACGTGACGCCGCTCGAGCCTGAGTGGGAAGGTCACGTGACCCTGGAGTTCTCCAACACCACCACGCTGCCGGCGAAGATCTACGCCAACGAAGGCGTGGCGCAGATGCTGTTCCTGCAGTCCGATGAGGCCTGTGAAGTGTCCTATAAGGACCGTGGCGGCAAGTACCAGGGCCAGCGTGGCGTGACCTTGCCGCGCGCTTGATCGAAAGGTCCTACACGCCAAGGGAATTAGTCTGCGGAAAGTGACTCTATTGGGTGTACTGCCTCGGCGCGTGCAAGACGCGCCGGGCCACGCTTGAGGAGTACTTTTATGAAGATCGACCCGCGAATCAGCGCCGAACTTGCCCGGCTTGAACCCAACCAGATTGGTGTTCTGGCCTGGTCCCTGATGGCCGATCCCGCCTACGCAGGCGGCATCCCCGGCCAACCCGAGCCGGATTACCCCCAGCCGACCGAGCCCGGTGAACCGACCCTTCCGGACGAGCCACCGCCCGCGCCTGTCGCCTGATAACTGGGAGGCCGGTCAACGCACTGGCCATACCTCGTGATCACCGATCACAAAGATTCGGTGGTCATTGTCCTGCTCTACCGCATAACCCCCCGTAAACGCCCCGAATGCCGGCAACAGGCTGACGCGGCTACCCAGCTGGAAGCACGGCAGGCGCAAGCGTTGCCGGCCTTTGCCGCGCAAGTGATACACCGGGTGCACATGGCCCGCGAGTACATGGTGGCTGGCATGCGCATCCGGTTCGTGTTGCAGTGCGAATGGCCCCATCAGCAGCGGCTCCGCGACCACCTCAATGTCCAAGTCCGCCGGCGGATCGCCTGCGCGCTTGTCGTGATTGCCGCGAATCAAAGTCAGGTGCAGCCCTGTATGGCGTTCACGCCACGCCCGCAAGGCGCCCAGCGTGCCACTGGCATGCGAGCCGGGGCCGTGCAGGAAGTCGCCCAGGAAGATCACGCGCGCGCAGGTAAAGGCCGCTAACAGCCGATCCAGTCGTTGCAGGTTCTCGGTGGTAGTCCCTTGCGGCACCGGTTGCCCGAGGCTGCGGTAGGCCGAGGCCTTGCCGAAATGCGCATCGGCGATCAGCAAACACTGGCGCGCAGGCCAATACACGGCCTTGTCCGCCAGCAGCCATAACGTTTCACCTTCCAATTGCACGGTGTAATACATCAACCCTTCCCGTTATCCGCGACTTTCTCCAGGTCCTTGACCATCCGCGCGATGCGCTCGGAGAGTTTTTCCGAACTCATGCTTTCACGCATCCGTTCCACCAACAGCGGAAAGGCCAGCGGCGTCGGCCGTTCGATCACGTGCAAGTCCAGTTGCAGCGCTGACAGACGCCGCAGTGTCTGTTCCAGCCGACGAATATCCAACTCATCACGCAGGACTTCTTCCCCTGCCTGGGTCAGCAACAGGTTCTGCGGGTCATATTGCTTGAATACCTCGAAGAACAGGCCGCTGGATGCCTGCACCTGGCGTGTACTTTTCGGCGCGCCGGGGTAACCGGCAAACACCAGTCCGGCGATCCGCGCAATCTCGCGAAAGCGGCGCAGGGCGAGTTCGCCGGCGTTCAGGCTGGCCACGACGTCGGCCAGCAAGTCTGCCGGGCTCAGCAATGCTTCGTTCAGCAGGGCAGGCCACTCCACCGGCGTCGCGCTCAGCAGCTCCAAGCCGTAATCATTCACTGCAATCGAGAAGGTCACGGGTTGGCGTTGGCTGACCCGCCATGCCAACAGGCTCGCCAGGCCCAAGTGCACCTGGCGCCCGGCAAACGGGTAGAGAAACAGGTGCCACCCCTCGCGTGATTTCAGGGCTTCGGCCAACAACCCGTCGTGCGTCGGCAGGCCGGACCAGCGCAACTGCGTCTGCAACAAGGGTTGCACCGCGCGCATTTCCGGGCCGTCGTAGTGCCCGCGCGCCGCAGCGTCGAAGCGTTCCACCACGGCTTGCGCCAACTCGTTGGAAAGCGGCATGCGCCCGCCATTCCAGCGCGGCACTGCGGCTTTTTTGGCGCTGCTGCGACGTACATAGGCGGTCATGTTTTCCACTCGGACCAGCTCCAGCAAGCGCCCGGCAAACAGGAACCCATCACCCGGCTTGAGGCGCGCGATGAAGCCTTCTTCGACACTGCCGAGGTTCTTGCCGCCGCCGCCCTTGCTCCAGAATTTCAGCTGGATGCTGGCGTCGCTGACGATGGTGCCCACGCTCATGCGATGCCGGCGCGCGAGCCTGGCGTCGGGGACGCGCCAGATGCCGTGTTCGTCGGGCTCCACGCGGCGGTAGTCCGGGTAGGCAGTCAGCGACAGCCCGCCATGGCGCACAAAGCCCAGGGCCCAGGCCCAGTCGGCCTCGGTCAGGTCGCGATAGGCCCAGGCACCGCGCACTTCTGCCAGCAACGCGTCGGGGGTGAAGCCACCGCCCAGCGCCATGCTCACCAAGTGCTGTACGAGTACATCCAACGGCTTGTGCGGCGATTCCCGCGCTTCGATGTGCCGCTGCGCAATGGCATCCTGGGCGGCGGCGGCTTCCACCAGTTCCAGGCTGTGGGTCGGCACCAGCGTCACCCGCGATGGCCGCCCTGGCGCGTGGCCCGAGCGCCCGGCGCGTTGCATCAGCCGCGCCACGCCTTTGGCCGAGCCAATCTGCAGGACTCGCTCCACCGGCAGAAAATCCACCCCCAGGTCCAGGCTCGAGGTGCACACCACGGCCTTGAGCTGCCCGTCCTTGAGTGCGCGCTCGACCCAGTCACGCGTCTCCCGGGACAGTGAGCCATGGTGCAGGGCAATCAAGCCGGCCCAGTCCGGGCGCGCCTCGAGCAACGCCTGGTACCAGATTTCCGATTGCGCGCGGGTATTGGTGAATACCAGGCAACTGCTGCTGGTTTCCACTTCGGCCACTACCTGCGGCAACATTTTCAAGCCGATATGCCCGGCCCAGGGGAAGCGTTCCGCGACGGGCGGCAACAAGGTGTCGACCAACAGCTGCTTGGCTGTCTGCCCCTGCACGTTGATCCCGCCACCTTGTGGGACCAATACCTCCAAGGCGTGAGCCTGATTACCCAGCGTTGCCGAAATCCCCCATACCATCAGCTCGGGATGCCAACGCCGCAGCCGTGCCAGCGCCAGCTGCAGTTGCACGCCGCGCTTGTTGCCGATCAGCTCATGCCATTCATCCACCACCACCATGCGCAGGTGCGCCAGGCTCACTTCGCTGTCCGCGCGGGCGAGCATCAGGGTCAGGCTTTCCGGGGTGGTGACCAGTGCGGTGGGCTGTCGGCGTGTCTGGCGGGCACGCTCGCTGCTGCTGGTATCGCCGGTGCGCAGGCCGATGCTCCAGGGAATCTGCAAGGCCTCAAGCGGTGCTTCGAGTGCGCGGGCGGTATCGGCGGCCAACGCCCGCATGGGCGTGATCCACAGCACCGTCAGTGGCTCTGCGGGCGCTTTGCGCTTGCCGCTGGCCGGCGGGCGAGTGATGGCGAAGCGATTGAGGGCGGCAAACCACAGCGCATAGGTTTTGCCCGCACCAGTGCTGGCATGCAGCAAGCCGGACTGGCCTGCCTTGACGGCAGACCACACCGCTTTCTGGAAGGCGAACGGTTTCCAGCCCTTGGCGGCGAACCATGTTTTGGCGAAGTCGTGGGGTTTTGCCATGCGACGGCTGACACTCTGGAAGGCCTATTCCACAGACCTTCACCGAGCATCAAAGGTTTAACGCAATCCTTGCAGGCGCGTCGCACCGCGGCGAGGGTGGCGCAAAGATCGCCGCAGGGCTCAAGGCGCTATCGCCAGGCGGTTCCTCCCCGTTTACTTCAGGTTGCCGCTGAGAAATTGCTGCAGCCGCTCGCTTTTCGGATTGCCCAGCACATCCGCCGGCGCACCTTGCTCTTCCACCAGGCCCTTGTGCAGGAACAGCACCTGGCTCGACACCTTGCGCGCGAAGCTCATCTCATGGGTCACCATGATCATGGTGCGGCCTTCCTCGGCCAGGCCCTGGATCACCTTCAATACCTCGCCCACCAGCTCCGGGTCGAGGGCTGAAGTAGGCTCGTCAAACAGCATCACTTCCGGCTCCATGGCCAGGGCGCGGGCGATGGCCACCCGTTGCTGCTGGCCACCGGAGAGAAAGGCCGGGTATTGATCGGCTACGCGTGCCGGCAGGCCGACCTTGTCGAGGTAGCGACGGGCACGGTCTTCGGCGTCCTTCTTGCTGCAACCCAGCACCCGGCGCGGGGCCATGGTGATGTTTTCCAGCACGCTCATGTGGCTCCACAGGTTGAAGTGCTGGAACACCATCGCCAGGCGTGTGCGCAGGCGCTGCAGTTCGGCATCGTCAGCCACGCGCATGCCATGGCGGTCGCTGACCATGCGGATCGGCTGGCCGTCGAGGGTCATGGCGCCGTCGTTGGGGGTTTCCAGGAAGTTGATGCAGCGCAAAAAGGTGCTCTTGCCGGAGCCGCTGGCGCCGATCAGGCTGATCACGTCACCGGTCTTGGCCTTGAGCGAGACGCCTTTGAGCACTTCATTGTCGCCATAGCTTTTATGCAGGCCTTCAACGGTCAATTTGTACATGGGGCGTGCATCCTCAAGGCGAAAGTAGATAGCCGCTACGGTAGGCCTCTGAGCCGGCGACATGGCCGATGACCATCCCGGCAGTGGCCATGCGGCGTAGCGAACGGGCGTAAAGCAGGCCGGCCTTCTGGCAGTGCACAGGCGTTACGCGGTCGGTAATGGGGTCGATGATGTCGGCGATCAGTTGCCCGGCCTCCAGGTATTCCCCCGGCAGGGCGCTGAACACCAGCAGGCCGCCCACCGGTGTCGCCACCGGTTCGACGCCTGCCAGCGGCGTGGCGGGGTAGGGCAGCGCCGGCAGCGGGGCGGCTTCGCCCTCGATCGCGCCGAAGTGGATCAGGTAATCGATGATCGCCTGGCAATCGAGGCTGGCCAGGCCATGGTTGACGTCGCCCTGGCCACGCAGCTCGACGGTGACGGAAAAGCTGCCCATCGGGATCGGGAAGCGCTCGCCGAAACGCTGCTGCAATTGCCACCACACCAGTGTGAAACACTCATCGAAGGATTGCCCGCCGGAATCGGTGGCGAGCAAGTTGGCTTCCGAGCCGAGATAGCGCGCCAGCGGCTCGACCTGCGGCCACGCCTCGGGCGTGGTGTACAGGTGCGCCACGGCTTCGAAATCGCAATGCAGGTCGAGCACCATGTCGGCGTCGCAGGCCAGGCGTTGCAGCACCAGGCGCTGGGAGTGCAACTGGGTCTCCGCGGTTTGCGCGGCGAGGGCGTTGGACAGCGCGGTGCGGATCAGTTCGACGTTGTGTCGCGGATCATCCCCGAGCAATGCCTCGACCTGGTTACCCACCGCGTCACTGAGGTCGACAAACAAGCGATTGAAGTTCTGCCCGCTTTCCAGCTCGTAGCGGCCCAGCGGAATATCCATCAACACCTGTTCCAGGCCCACCGGGTTGGCGACCGGCACCAGCACGATTTCGCTGCGCAGGCGCCCGGCGGCCTCCAGTTGCGCCAGGCGCAGCTTGAGGTGCCAGGCCACCAGCATGCCGGGCATTTCATCGGCATGCAGCGACGACTGGATGTAGATCTTGCCTTCAGCCTGTTCCGGGCCGAAGTGGAAACTGTGAATCTGCCGCGCCGTGCCAGGCACAGGCGCGATCAGTTCATGAACCTGATGACGCATGAAGGCTCCTTAATGACTCGGCCCGAGGAAGGCCAGCCAGCGGCGCTCCGCCAGACGAAACAGGCCGACCAGGGCAAAGGTCACTGTCAGATAGATCAGCGCGGCGATGCCGAAGGATTGGAAGGTCATGTAGGTCGCCGAGTTGGCGTCCCGTGCGACCTTGAGAATGTCGGGCACTGTCGCGGTAAACGCCACGGTGGTCGAGTGCAGCATCAGGATCACTTCATTGCTGTAGTACGGCAACGAGCGGCGCAGGGCCGACGGCATGATCACATACGCATACAACTTCCAGCCGCTGAGGCCATAGGCCTTGGCGGCCTCGACTTCGCCGTGGGCCATGCTGCGGATCGAACCGGCGAAAATCTCGGTGGTGTAGGCGCAGGTGTTGAGGGCAAAGGCCAGGATCGTGCAGTTCATCGCATCGCGAAAAAATGCGTCCAGCACCGGCTGCGCGCGCACCGCGGCGATGCTGTAGATGCCGGTGTAGCAGATCAGCAACTGGATATAGAGCGGCGTGCCACGAAACAGGTAGGTGTAGAACTGCACCGGCCAACGCACCAGGCGATTTCGCGAGACGCGGGCGATGGACAGCGGGATCGAGACCAGGAAACCAATCACCAGCGAGGCGCTGAGCAGCCACATGGTCATTGCCAGCCCGGTGATGTGCTGGCCGTCGCTGTACAGGAAGGGGCGCCAGTATTGCTGCAGGAGTTCGATCATCGCACGGCCTCCCGGGACCCAGCGGAGTAGCGGCGTTCAAGCCGACGCAGGACGAAATTGGATGCACTGGTGATCAGCAGGTAGATAAACGCCGCGATGACCAGGAAGTAAAACAGTTGATAGGTGCTCTTGCCGGCATCCTGGGCGGCCTTGACCAGGTCCGCGAGACCAATGATCGATACCAGCGCCGTGGCCTTGAGCATGACCATCCAGTTATTGCCGATGCCCGGCAGGGCAAAACGCATCATCTGCGGAAAGGTCACGAAGCGAAACCGCTGCCCGCGACTCAGCCCGTAGGCGGTTGCAGCTTCCAACTGGCCACGCGGGACCGCGAGGATCGCACCGCGAAATGTCTCGGTGAAGTAGGCACCGTAGATGAAGCCCAGGGTGATCACCCCGGCGCTGAATGGGTCGATCTCGATGTAGTCCCATTCCATGAAGTCGGTCAAACCGGTCAGCCAGATTTGCAGGCTGTAGAAAATCAGCAGCATCAGTACCAGGTCCGGTACGCCGCGAATCAAGGTGGTGTAGAGCTGGGCGGGAATACGGATCAAGCTGACGCTGGACAGTTTCGCGCTGGCCCCAATCAGGCCGAGCAGGACACTGACAGCCAGGGAGGCGACCGAGAGTTTTACGGTCATCCACGTCCCTTGGAGCAACAGCGGGCCGAACCCCTTCAAACTGAAGGCGCCCAGCCCCAGGGTTTGCAAAAGATCTTCAAACATGAATTCAGGACCTAATGGCGATAAAAAAGCGCCCACCGCAAACCGGTGGGCGCCAGGGTGTTATTTACCGCTGTAGAGGTTCAGATCGCCGAAGTGTTTCTTCTGGATGGTGGCGTAGGTGCCATCATCGTGTAACGCTTTGATACCTTTATCGAGCAAGGCCTTGAGGTCTTTGTTACCTTTTTTGATACCGACCGCAGTTTTCGACGGCAGCAAAGGGTCGTCGATAGCCTTGCTGACTTCGTAGTCAGCGCCGGCCGGCGACTTCAAGAAGCCCAGTTCGGCTTGCAGCATGTCCTGCACGGACGCATCCAGACGGCCGGAGGTCAGGTCGGCGTACACCTGGTCCTGGTTGGCGTAGGCCTTGGTGGTCACACCGGCTTTGTCCAGCACGGCCTTGGCGTAGGCTTCCTGGATAGTGCCTTGCTCGTAGCCCACCGATTTGCCCTTGAGGGACTCAGGCGTGGAGTAGTTCGCGCCTTTTTTGAACACCAGGGAGGTCGGGCCGGAGAACAGCTCGCTGGAGAAGTCGATCGCCTTTTCACGGGCTTCGGTCACGGTCATCGACGAAATCACGCCGTCGAATTTGTTGGCGTTCAGGCCTGGAATCATGCCGTCGAAGTCACTTTCGACCCACTTGCACTTCACTTTCAGCTCGGCGCAGATCGCATTGCCCAGGTCGATATCGAAGCCCACCAGGCTGCCGTCGGCGGCCTTGGATTCGAATGGCGCGTAGGACGGATCGACACCAAAACGCAGTTCCTTGTATTCCTTGGCCAACGCAGTACCAGCGGCCATGCACAGAGCCAGTGCAGAAAGGGTCAGCAATGCTTTTTTCATTATGTAATCCCTGGAAACCAAGATAAGCGCTTGTGGCGCGTTTAGGACTGTTACTGAACGGTGTCAGACGCAACACAAGTAGCAATTTCTGCACCATAGTTCCGAATGGTCGTTTTAAAAGGTGGGAAGAGGGAGATCTCAGTGTAGGAGATGCCCGAAAATGGGCACACAAAAAACAGTGCACCCATTTGGGGCTGATGCAGATCGAAAACCTGGGAGCTGGCTTGCCGGGGATGGTGGCGGGTCGGCTTATTCATCTGTCACTGATCCGCCGCCATCGCAGGCAAGCCAGCTCCTACAGGGATTTGTGGGGTTTTAGCATCCGGTCAGCAGGTCTTGCAGCGTGGCCAGGTTGTCAGCCTCATCCACCGTCTTGTCCTGCCGCCACCGCAACATCCTCGGAAACCGCACCGCGATCCCACTTTTATGCCGCTTGGACAGGGCAATGCCCTCGAATCCCAGCTCGAATACCATGCTCGGCGTGACACTGCTGACCGGCCCGAACTTCTCTACGGTGGTCTTGCGCACAATCGCGTCGACCTTGCGCATCTCTTCGTCGGTCAGCCCTGAATAGGCCTTGGCGAAGGGCACGAGCGTGCGCTCGCTGCCGGGCGGGCCGTCCCACACGGCGAAGGTGTAGTCGCTATAGAGGCTGGCGCGCCGACCATGGCCGCGCTGGGCGTAGATCAACACGGCGTCGACGCTGAACGGGTCGACTTTCCACTTCCACCACAGGCCCATGTCCTTGGTGCGACCCACACCGTAAAGGCCTTTGCGCTCCTTGAGCATCATGCCTTCGACGCCCAACTGACGGGAGGCTTCGCGTTGCTGCGCAAGATCCTGCCAGGTCGCGCCCGTGAGCAGGGGCGATGGAATCAGCACGGGTTGGTTGCACTGGGCGATTACCCGCTCGAGTTGAACGCGACGTTCGGCCTGGGGCTGGTTGCGCCAGTCGGCGCCCTGGTATTCCAGCAGGTCATAGGCGAGGACGGCGACCGGTGCATCGTCGAGCACCTTTTTGCTCAGGGTCTTGCGGCCAATTCGCTGTTGCAGCAGAGCGAAGGGCTGCACTGCGTCCTTCCACACCACGATTTCGCCGTCGATCACCGTACCATCGGGCAGGCCACTGGTCAGGCTGTGCAGTTCGGGGAAACGCTCTGTGACCAATTCTTCGCCACGCGACCACACCCACAGGCGGCCGTCGCGCTTGACCAGTTGCGCGCGAATGCCATCCCACTTCCACTCCACCTGCCAATCGGCGGGGGAACCGAGCAATGCGTCGAATTGCTCCACCGGTTGCGACAAGCCATGGGCGAGAAAAAACGGATAGGGCTGTCCGCCGCGTTGCGCATGTTCGTCGTCTGATTCGGCGGCGATCAGCTTGAGGTAGCCTTCTGCCGTCGGCCGGTTGGACAGGTCGGTGTAACCCACCAACCGCTGCGCGACCCGCTTGCTGTCGAGGTCGGCCATTGCGGCGAGTGCACGGGTGACCAGCAATTTGGACACGCCGACGCGAAAGCTGCCGGTGATCAGCTTGATGCACACCATCAGGCTCGGTTGATCCAGTTGCGCCCATAACGCCGGTAGGCGCTCGGCCAAATCCTGAGGCGCCAGGCCGCGCAGCGGCAGGAGCTTTTCTTCCAGCCACACCGCCAGGCCATCCTGCGAGGTGTAGGCAGATTCCGGTAATAGCAGGGAAATGGTCTCGGCCAGGTCGCCGACCGACTGGTAGCTTTCCTCGAACAGCCACGGCTCGATGCCCGCCGCCTCGGTGGCCATGTCCCGCAGCAGGCGCGTCGGCACCAACTGGCGAGGGCGCCCGCCGGATAAAAAATACACCGCCCATGCCGCATCTTCTGCCGGGGCTTGCAGGAAGTAGGCTTGCAATGCCGCGAGCTTGGCATTGCTGGACGTGGTGGCGTCAAGGTTGGCGTAGAGCTGCGCGAAGGCTTTCATGCCGTGGCCTCTTCTTCGTCATCCCCGTATTCGGTGGTGAAGCCTTGGGCATCCAGGCCTTTTTCCCGCAGGTGGCGCACCAGTACGCCGACCGAACCGTGGGTCACCATCACGCGTTCGGCGCCGGTCTGTTCGATGGCCCACAACAGCCCCGGCCAGTCGGCGTGGTCGGACAGCACAAAGCCACGGTCGACCCCGCGCCGCCGCCGTGTGCCGCGCAGGCGCATCCAGCCACTGGCGAAGGCGTCGCTGTAGTCGCCGAAGCGCTTGATCCAACTGCTGCCGCCGGCGGAGGGCGGGGCGATGATCAGGGCTTGGCGCAGCAGCGGGTCGGTTTTTTTGAAGTCGCCGGCGTAAAGGGTTTCCGGGATATAGATACCCGCTTCGCGGTACACCCGGTTCAGCGGTTCGACCGCGCCATGACTGAGGATCGGGCCGATGCTGGCGTCGATGCCATGCAGGATGCGCTGGGCCTTGCCGAACGAGTAACAGAACAACACGCTGGCCTTGCCGGCGGCGATATTGGCCTGCCACCAGGCGTTGATCCCGGCAAAGATCTGCGCCTGGGGTTGCCAGCGGTAGATCGGCAGGCCGAAGGTCGACTCGGTGATAAAGGTGTGGCAACGCACGGGCTCGAACGGCGCGCAGGTGCCGTCAGGTTCGACTTTATAGTCGCCGGAGGCAACCCAGACTTCACCCTGGTATTCCAGGCGCACCTGGGCCGAACCGAGTACATGCCCGGCAGGGTGGAAGCTCAGGGTCACGCCGTGGTGGACGAGTTGTTCGCCATAGGCGAGGGTCTGCAGGTTGATGTCCTGGCCCAGGCGCGAACGCAAGATGCCTTCACCGGGGGCGGCGGCAAGGTAGTGCTGGTTGCCGGTGCGGGCGTGGTCGCCGTGGGCGTGGGTGATGACCGAACGTTCCACCGGGCGCCAGGGGTCGATGTAGAAATCTCCGGCGGGGCAGTAGAGGCCTTCGGGGCGGGCGATGACAAGGTCCATGGGCGTGCCGGGGGCAATGGGCTTATCAGGTAGGAGGCAGGGGCGGGGCGAGAAGTTCTATCTGAATGCAGGTGGTCCATTGCCGGCGATAGCGCTGTGTCAGCCGGCTGGAACGCCGGCTCACAGTGCACCATCGCCGGCAAGCCGGCGCCTATAAGGAGGCGGGTTATTTGCCCGGCGTCAGGGTCAACCGCGCCTTGCCATACACCTTCTCGAAGTTCTGCGGCTGCATCGGGAAGCTCAGGTATTGCGCCTTGAGCGCCGGGTCGATGCCGTTGGCGTAGTTCGGGCTGGCGGGGTTGCCGGACTGGCCGATGCCCCCCTGGCCCATCATCGGTTCCACCTGGCCGAAATCGACGATCATGCGCAGCGCCGGCACCTGGGTGGTGTTGAAGTCCTGGCCCCAGGCATACGGTGCCGGGTTCAAGGTGTTGTGGTCGCCACCGGACGCCAGCGGGCCGCGAATCACCTGGCCAGTGCTGTTTTTCCAGGTGGTGCTGTGCAGCTTGCCCCACTGCCAGGCCTTGTGGTCGGCACCGAGTTGGCTGTCGCCGGCGGTGATCGCGGCGGCCAGGCTGCGCGCAAGGATCGCGGGTTTGTCTTCTTTTTGCGGCGTGCGCACGTCGTCCCAGAACGGGCTGTCTTCACGGCCCAGCAGGTGGTCGGCCTGGGCGGCATAGGACAGGCTGGCGTTGCTGACGAAGGCCTTCCAGCTGGCGCTGTTTTCCGGGCCCAGTTCGTCGAGGAAGATCTGCTTGGTGCTTTCCTGCAGGAACAGCTCGTAGAGCGCGGCGTCGGCGGACGTTGCCACGAGCCGGCCATCAAACGCCATCAGGCGACTCAGCGCCTCGCGCGCCTTGGCCTGTTCGGCGGCCGGCAATGCTGCAATCGCCTGTTTCAGCGGCTGGGCCATGCCCGGTGCCTGGAACATGGTCTTGAGCTTGGCGGCGAACAGGGTGGTCTGGTCGTACTGCATGGCGATCATGCTGCGGCTGTCGTGCTTGCCGGCATTGGCCAATTGCGCCAGGCGCTCGCTGCGCTCCGGCGCGTCCCACGAGTTGGACAGTTGCATGCCGTAGCCGCGCGGCGCGGTGCGCTGGTTGGCGGTGCCGATCCAGCCTTGGGCCGGGTCCTGGTCGTAGGGGTGCAGCATCGCATCGGCGTAGCCGTCCCAGTCAAAGCGGGTGTCCCAGCCCGGCGAGGGCAGCAGGCCTTCGCCTTCGCGACGGTTGGGGAAACGCCCGGTGACTTGCCAGCCGATATTGGTGGCGTCGGCGAAGATCATGTTCAAGGCAATCGCGCGGATTTCCCGGGTGGCGTCCGACGCCTTGGCGACGTTTTGCGCCCGGGACAAGTCGAAGAATGCATCCAGGCTCTTGTCATCCTTGAAGTCGGCCGTTTGCAGGGCCAGACCCAAGCCGCTGGTCAGGGCCTGGCTGCTGTTGAGCAGAGCGCCGTGACGGGTTTCGTACACCACTTCGCGCAGTGGGCGCTGGCCCTTGGCGAAGTAGGTTTCGTTGCGCACGCCAGCCGGTAGCCATTTTCCGTTGTTCTCGTAGTACAACGCGTTGCCTTGGCGTTTGACCTTCTCCAGGAACAGGTCCTGGGTGTCGCCCTTGACCGTGCTCATGCTCCACGCGACTTTGCCGTTGAAGCCGGACAACAGGGTCGGCAAGCCGGCAATCGAAGCACCGACCGCCTGGTATTTCGGCGCACGAATCTGCACGTAGCTCCAAGGCGACGGAGCCTGGGGCTGGGCGGCGAGGTCGCTGGCCAGCAGGCTTTTGCCGCTGCGGCTGCGTTGCGGGCCAATCGCCCAGTTGCTCGAGGTAGTGACGGCCAGCGCGTTGAGGCTGCTCAGTTGCTGGCTGGCCGTGTCCAGCCCGGCCAGGCCAGTGATCTGGCTAAGGTTCACGCCTTTGAGTTTCTCGGCTTCGGCCAGCGGAATCGGCTCATCCGGCGTGCTCGGCGTCAGCCAGGCGAGCTTGTCGACGCCAACTTTTTGCGCCAGCACCAGGGAGGGAAGTTCTTCCTGCAGGTTGGCCGACTCGCTGAAATTCAGCAGGCAGAACAGCAGCGCCGAATCTTCCGGCTTCCAGTACTCGGGCTTGTAGCCGGTCTGTGCCAGGTCCGGCGGCAGCTTGTCGCGGTAGCGGAACAGGTAGGCGTTGACGCCGCGCGCATACACTTCGAAGAAGCGCTTGAGGCGCGGCGAGGAGGCGTTATACAGCTCGCCGGCGCTTTTCTTGAGGTTGACCGCACGCATGAAACGGTCGACATCCAGCACCTCAGGGCCGGACATTTCTGCCAGGCGGCCCTGGGCCAGCAGGCGCAGGGTGACCATCTGGGTGATGCGGTCACTGGCGTGCACATAACCGAGGCTGAACAGCGCGTCGTGGAAGGTGTTGCTTTCGATCAGCGGCATGCCCTGGGCATTGCGGCGTACCGATACATTCTGTGCCAGGCCTTTGATCGGCTGCACGCCGGCAACTGGCGGCAGGGTGTCCTGGGTGCTCTGGAGCTGGCAACCGGCCAGGCTTAATGCACTGGCCACTGCCGCGGCAACGCCGAACCGGGGAAGAAAATGTGAGAGGGCTGGCGAGGCCATGGCAAAGCTCCTGCGGGGGGTAGCGTCAGTAAAGGCGCTACGTTAGTGAGCGCGGCGAAACGACGCAAGCGGGAGTTTTGGGTTAAGCGTGAGAACTTGATTCGGACAGCGATCAAGGTGGGCGTTGGCTTGCCTGCGATGCCAGCACTCAGGTGCGTCAGTCACACTCTGGTGAGGCTATCGCAGGCAGGCCCGCGCCCGGATTTGATCGCGTGCTGCTTCAGATCAGGCCTTGGGCGGGTTCACTTTCTGTACCAGTTCATACGCGCGCACGGTTGCTGGCCGCTCCTTGATACTGTTGAACCAGCGCAGCACATGTGGGAAGTCTTCCAGGCGTTGGCTCTGCCACTTGTGGGAAACGATCCATGGATAGATCGCCATGTCGGCAATGCTGTAGTCCTCACCCGCGACGAACGCGCGGTCGGCCAGGCGCCGGTCGAGCACACCGTACAGGCGCGCGGTTTCGTCCACATAGCGCTTGATCGCGTAGGGAATCTTCTCCGGGGCGAACTGGCTGAAGTGGTGGTTCTGGCCCGCCATCGGCCCCAATCCACCCATCTGCCAGAACAACCATTGCAGTGCTTCCTGGCGACCACGCAGGTCTTGCGGAATGAACTTGCCGGTTTTTTCCGCGAGGTACAGCAGGATTGCGCCGGATTCAAACAGCGAAATCGGCGCACCGCCGTCGGTCGGATTCTGATCGACGATGGCCGGGATGCGGTTGTTGGGAGCGATCTTCAGGAAGTCCGGCTTGAACTGGTCGCCCTGGCCGATATTGATCGGGTGCACCTTATAGGGCAGGCCGGCTTCTTCCAGGAACAGCGATACTTTGTGACCGTTGGGGGTAGTCCAGTAGTACAGGTCGATCATGAAGCTCTCCAAATGAGCGAATGCCTGCAGCTATAGGTGAAGACCAAAGGGCAATAATTCAATCAAACATTTGCGTCTAACCTTAGAAGCGTTTTACACAGCGCCGTCCACCAACACTTGCAGCGACTGCTGCGAGCAGCGTTCGATGCGCACCTGCACGCCATACACCTCGGCAAACAGCGCCGGGTCGAGCACCTCATCTGCCGTGCCGCTGGCATACAGCCGGCCCTGGCGCAGCACGGCGATATGGTCGGCAAAGCGTGCGGCAAGGTTGATGTCGTGCAGCACCACCACGGCGATCAGTTGGTGCTCGCGCACCAGCCCGCGCACGCACTCCATGACTTTCAACTGGTAGTTGAGGTCGAGGGCGCTGGTGGGTTCGTCCAGCAGCATCACCTGGGGGCGACGCGCGATCAGTTGGGCAAGACTGACCAATTGGCGCTGGCCACCCGACAGCGTGCTGAGTAACTGGTCGGCCAAGTGCGCGATGCCAATGCGTTGCAACGCCTCGAAGGCTTCGCGCAGGCAGGCCTCGCTGGAGAGTGGAACGCCCTCCACATGGGCCACGCGCAGCGCGGCGATCACGCTTTCCATCACGCTGAGGCTCAGGCCGGGCGGCAGGTTCTGCGGCATGTAGGTCACCCGTCGCGCGCGTTCGGCAACGGACATGGCCGACAGGTCGAGGTCGCCCAATCGCACAACGCCTTGCATCTTTTCCAGCCCGGCCACGGCACGCAGCAAGGTGGATTTACCCGCGCCGTTGGGGCCGATCAAGGCGGTCAGGCTGCCGTGGGGCAAAGTCGGCAAGCTCAGGTCATGCACGATCTGCCGGCGCCCGTAGCTCACATTGGCGTTGTGTACCGATAAGCCCGCACTCATAACTGCCTCCCCCGCTTGAACACCAGCACCACGAAAATCGGCACGCCGACCAAGGCGGTGACAATGCCCACCGGCACAATCACCCCGGGCATGATCAGCTTGCTGGCAATCGACGACAGCGACAGCAGCAACGCACCGGTCAGGGCGCTGGCCGGCAACAGGAAGCGTTGATCCTCACCCACCAGGATCCGCGCGATATGCGGACCTACCAGACCGATAAATCCGATGGTGCCTACAAAGGCCACGGCGGTGGCCGACAACAGGCTGATGCGCAGCAACGAGAAAAACCGCAGGCGCTTCACGTCCACGCCAAAGCTTTGCGCGCGGTCCTCGCCCATGCGCAATAGGGTCAGGCGCGGTGCGGCGGTGAAGGAAAACGGCAGCACCACCGCGACCACCAGCGCCAGGATGCCGAGCTTGTCCCAATTGGCCCGGGTCACGCTGCCCAGGGTCCAGAACACCAGCTGTTGCAGCACGTCTTCGGTGGCCACCAGTTGCAGCAAGGCCACCACCGCGTTGCAACTGAACACCAGCGCGATGCCGAACAACACCAGGCTTTCCACGCCGGCGCCGCGCAGGCGTGACATGGCTTGCAGCAAAAACACCGAGGCGGCGGCGAAGATAAACGCCGAGATCGAAATCGCGGTGTTGGCCGAGACCCACAGCGTGGTCACCGGGAACACAATCACCAGCGATGCACCCAACGCCGCCGCCGACGACACGCCCAAGGTAAACGGGCTGGCCAGCGGGTTGTTGAGGATCGCCTGCATCTCGGCCCCGGCCAGCGACAACGCGCAGCCTACCAGCACCGCCATCAGCGCGTAGGGCAGGCGCACGTTCCAGATGATCACCTGGTCGGTGGCGCTCAGGTGCGAGGGATGCAGGATGCCGTCGAGTAACGCCAGCAGGCCCATGCCCGACGGGCCGCTGGCCAGGTCGACCAGAATCGCGCAGGCCAGCGCGCTGCCGAGCAAGGCCAGCAGCCAGGCACGCCGCGCCAGCAGGCGCCGGTAGCCGTGGGTGGCGCTGGCGAGGTCGAGGGTTTGAGTGGTCATGGAGTTCACACAATTTTGAAGACGATGAAAATCCAAATGTGGGAGCGGGCTTGCTCGCGAATGCGCGGTGTCAGTCACTGAATAGGTCGACTGATACACCGCCTTCGCGAGCAAGCCCGCTCCCACAGTTTTTACCGCGTTTCGACAGCAGGCTTGCTGTTGATCCAATAGGCACCCTGCAGCGGCATCCCGAGGAACTGCTGGTTGATCTGCGCCATCGTCGCCTGCGGGTCCAGCGTGGCGAACAGTTGCGGGTGTACCCACTTGGCCAGCGCTTCAATCGCCAGCAGGTTGTAGGGCGAGTTGTAGAAGTCATGCCACAGGCCGTGGGAATTGCCTTCGCGGATCGCGCGAAGATTGGCGAATTCCGGCCGCGCCAACACGCGGTCAAACGCTTCACGCGCCTCGTCCTGGGTAACGCCTGCGCCCAGGATCAGCCCGGGTTTGTGGTTGCCGGTGGCCACGTACACATCCGGATCAGCCTTCAGCGCATATTCAACGCTGATATCACCCAGCGCGCCGGGCACGACATCGGCAGCGATGTTGCGTCCGCCGACCAGCTTGATCACTTCACCCATGCCGCTTTTGCCGGTGGTGTGCCCCGGTGCCTGCCAGGCACCGGCCAGCAGTTCGAGGAACACGCTCGGGCGCGGGCCGGCCGGCAAGGTGGCGACGGCGTCGCTGATCACCTTGATGTGCTGGTCATAGAACGCGAGGAATGCCTTGGCCTGGGCTTCACGCCCCAACGCCTGGCCCAGCGCGCTCATGCTGCTATGGGTGCCTTGTACCGGGTTGATGCGAAAGTCGACGAACAGCACCGGGATTCCGGCCTTGGCCAATACATCGGCGACCGGGCTGTGTTCGGTCGGGCCGTGCCCGGAGATGCTGAACACCGCCAGGTCCGGTTTCAGTGAGAGAATTTCTTCAGCGCTGACGCTTTGTTCCGACGCCTGCCCGATCAAAGGGATGTCCTTGACCGTCGGAAATTTCGCCACGTAGGCGTTATAGGTGTGTTGGTCCAGCAGCTTCAGATCGTTCTGCCAGCCGACGATGCGCTGGAACGGCGCGTCCTTGTCGAGCAGGGCAAATGCCGAAATCAGGCGACCTTCACCCAGTACCACGCGTTTGACGTCGTCTTTTACCTCGACCTTGCGGCCGAGCACGTCGGTGACTTCGTGGGCGGCGGCGGTTTCGGCATGGCCGAGGACCAAGGCGCCGAACAGCACGCCGAGCTTGAGCAAGTGAAGGGGTTTGCGCATGGCAGAGGCTCCTGGTGAGAGAGGATCAGAATTCATAATCGACGCTGGCGGTGAGGGTGCGCCCGGCACCTGGGATGCCATAGAGCTGGAAGCCATCGAGGGAGGCGCCGACCTGGCTGTAATAGAACGTGTTGAAGACGTTGTTGAGGTTGAGGTTGACCGTGGTGTCCCTGTTCACCTTGTATTGCGCGGCCAGGCTGCTGAGCCAGTAGCCGGGGGCTTTTTCATGGTCGCGGGTGTAGATCGCATTCACGCCGGAGGGGCCATTGGCGTAGCTGCTGTTGTTGTTCAAGCCGCCGACGTATTTGTTGTCGGTGTAGCGGCGCCGGCCGACGTATTGCTCGCCGTAGCTCAGGCTCAGGGCGTCGGTGACGGCATAGGTGGTCCACAGGTTGGCGGTCAGGTCAGGGACGTTCTTGGCTTCGGCGCCCTTGTTGATGCCTTTGGTCTGGGTACTCTTGAGCGCCGAGAAACCGGTGTAGGCGGTCCAGCGCGAGGTGATATTGCCTTGCAGGCCGAGTTCCACGCCGTCCACGCGCTTGGCGGGCAGGGCGCGTACCGGGGCGGATTCGCCGTCCTGGTATTCCCAGGCGTTGTCGAGTTCGGTGCGGAAAATCGCGGCGGTGACGTTCAGCATGTCGTGGGCAATGTCCCACTTGGTGCCCAACTCGTAGGTCTTGGACTTGGCCGGGCTGTAGTTGCTGGTGCTGGCCGCGCCGTAGATCTGGTTGTTGGTGGATGCGCCCAACGCCGAGGGTTGCGCTGCTTCGCTGTAGGACACATAGACGCTGCCGTTGGGCAACGGCTTGTACACCGCGCCGACCCGTCCGCTCACCGCACCGTCGGTGCTGCTGATGGTCGATTGGCCGCGTTGGCTGGTTTGCGCCCGCCAGTTGTCGTAGCGCAGCGAGCCCAGCACCTGCCACTGCTCGTTGAGGGTGACGGTGTCACCCAGGTAAATACCGGCGTTGTCGATCACCGAGCGCGGGTCGCCTTCACCCTTGGTCACGTAGGTGCTGGCGAAGCTGTGGCTGGGCTCGCTCATGTCGAAGAACAGGTTGCCTGCCGGCACTTCGGCGTTGCGCTTCAGCCCGCCGTAGGTCTCGTGGTAGAACTCGAGGCCCGAGACCACCGCGTGTTGCAGGCTTCCTGTATTGAACTTGAAGCTGAAGTCGGTCTGGTTATCCAGGATGGTGTAGTGCTTCGACAAGCCAAAGTCGCTGCCGCGCAGGATGCCGTAGGCGGTGTTGCTGTTGTTCACGTAGTCGGTGTAGGCATTCACCGTGCTACCGGGCACTTGGCTGATCGGGCCTACACCGGTGTAGCCCAAAGTCGCACAACGGGCGCCGGTGCAGGTTTTGTTGCCATTCGCGTCGGCGGCAAAAAAGCGCGCCGGGGAGAGCACGGCGAAGTTGTCGCTGCGTTCCCAGCGAGTCTGGTTGCGCAGGTTGGCTTCATTCCAGTCGAAGTCGTGCTCCAGGCGGGCAGTCAGCGAGGTGGTTTTGTTTTGCTGGGTGTAGAGGCTGGAGTCGCCGTACCAGTTCGAGCGTTTCACCCCGGGCATGCGGTCGCCGTCGGTGCCCCGCTGGATCGGCACGCCGCCGTCCGGGGTGTTGGTGTCTTTCTGGTAGAAGGTGTCGATGAACAGCCGCGTGTCGGTGCCCAGGCCGAAGCCGAACGAGGTGGCGATGCCCCAGCGGTCGTAGTCCACGTCGTCGCGCTCGGCCACCTGGTTGTAGTGTTTCATCAGGTTGATGCGTACGGCGGTGGTGTCGTTCAGTTGCTTGTTCAGGTCGGCCGTGAGCCGGCGATAGCTGTCGGTGCCGATCCCGGCCGAGACCTTGTTGGCATCGCCCAGGTGCGCTTCCTTGCTGACCAGGTTGACACTGCCGCCCACCGCAGACACCCCGGACTCGATGGAGCCGGTGCCCTTGAACACTTCGGCCTGTTGCAGGTTGAAGGTGTCGGTACGGGTCGACATGCCGGCATCGCGCACGCCGTCGACGGTCAGGCTCTGCTCCGAAGAAAAGCCCCGGATCGAGAACAGATCGCCCCAGCCCAGGTTGCCCTCGCCAGACATGAAGGTAATGCCCGGCACGTTGCGCAACACTTCCTGCAGGGTCTGCGCGTTTTGCTCCTTGAGCACCTGCTGGGGCACGATGGTCACGCTTTGCGGCGCGTCCAGCAGCGGCTGGCTGATTTTCGCCGAGGTCACCCGGTCCACTTTGAAGGTGGAGGTGGCTTCACCGTCGACCTTGATTTCCGGCAGGCTCAGCACCGAGCCATTGGTCGTGGCGGCTGTCGTATCGGCCAAGGCGGTCGGGGCGACGCCACCAGCCGCGAGGAAACCGAACATCGGCGCCAGGGTACTGTGCAACGTGTGACGGTGAGGGGTGGGCAATGACATAGGCAGTGATCCGAGTCTAAATTACAATTACTCTCATTTAGGTTCGGTAGTCTAAAGAGCGATTCCGCCTGCCATACCGGGGCTTTGTATCGCTGATGCGTGATTATGGTTTCCTACAACATTCCATTACATTTGCCTGCACTGCTGGCTGAACTTTCGGCTATCTCCTGCGTTTTGAGTTTTCGGATCGACTGCCCATGGCCAAGCAAGACCACCTGCTGATCGTTGATGACGACCCGCAAATCCGCCAACTGCTCTGCGACTACCTGAGCGACGCCGGTTTCCAGGTATCCACCGCCGCCGACGGCAAGGAAATGCGCCGCCGCCTGGCGCTGAACGTGATTGACCTGATCGTGCTCGACCTGATGCTGCCGGGTGAAGACGGCCTGAGCCTGTGTCGCGAACTGCGGGTCAGTTCCAACACGCCGGTGGTCATGCTCACGGCCAAGGGCTCGTTGATCGACCGCATCGTCGGCCTGGAGATCGGCGCCGATGACTACCTGCCCAAGCCGTTCGACCCGCGTGAGTTGCTGGTACGGATCAAGGTCGTGCTGCGACGCGTGCAGAGTTTTCCGGATCGCGCGCGCCTGGACGAGGCGCCGAGCATTCGCTTCGCCGGCTGGCAGCTCGACACGCGGGCGCGGCAGTTGCTGTCGCCGCAAGGCGTGGTGGTGAGCCTGGGCAACTCGGATTACCGCGTGTTGCGCCTGCTGTTGCAGCACCCCAACCGTCCGTTGAGCCGCGACTTTTTGCTCAACCACGTGTTCGACAAGGACAGCACGCCGTTCGACCGCTCCATCGACGTGTGCATCAGCCGCCTGCGCTCGCAACTGCCGGCGGGGCTGATCAAGACCGTGCGCAACGAGGGTTACATGCTCACCGCCGATGACGTGGTGTTGGAATCGTGAGACTGCTGCCGCGCTCGCTGTTCGGGCGGCTGGTGCTGATCCTGGTCAGCGGCATGCTCGCGGCCCAGGCCCTGACCAGCAGCATCTGGTACGACCGGCGGCATGGCCAGGTGCTGGAAATCCCTGCGCGGCTGATCGCCACTCGACTGGCGGATGTGGTGCGGCTGGTGCACAGCGATCCGCAGCAGGCGGACCTGCTGATCAAAATGCTCGATACGCCGAACTTCCGCCTGACCCTGAGCGAGCAGGCCAGCAGCACCCCCAGTACCCTCAACGATGCCGACCGGCCCACCGAGCGCTTGATCAAAAAGGTGTTGTCGCAGAAGACCGGCTACGCCCAGACCCTGGTGCTGTTGCGCCTTTCCCTGGTCGATGGCGAAGGGCAAAGCGCCGGGCTCTCGACACTGCTCAGCTCCCAACCGGTGGTGGGGCAATTCTTGATCGACCTGCGTCTTCCCGATGGGCGCTGGTTGCAGGTGGATGCCAGTGAAGAGCAGGGCTGGACCAGTACCTCGCCGCTGGACCTGCTGTTCGACTACGTGATGCGCATCTATTTGTTGCGCGTGTTGGTGCTGGTGGTGATTGCCCTGGTGGCGGTGCGCCTGGCCATCCGTCCGCTCAATGCGCTGGCCAAGGCCGCCGAAGCCCTGGGCCGTGATATCCAGCGGCCGCCGCTGTCGGAGGATGGCCCCACCGAAGTGCGCCGCGCCGCGCAGGCCTTCAACGCGATGCAGCAACGGCTGATTGCCAACATCGCCGAGCGCACGCGTTTTCTTGCGGC
This sequence comes from Pseudomonas aylmerensis, assembly GCF_001702265.1. Classification (GTDB taxonomy): domain Bacteria; phylum Pseudomonadota; class Gammaproteobacteria; order Pseudomonadales; family Pseudomonadaceae; genus Aquipseudomonas; species Aquipseudomonas aylmerensis. Next base: position 59,162 of record NZ_MAUE01000013.1, on the reverse strand, counting down.
GATTTCCCACGACTTGCGTTCACCGATCACACGCCTGCGCCTGCGTACCGAGATGCTCGACGACCCTCGCACCCAGGAGCGTTTTCGCAGCGACCTGGAAGAAATGGAGCACATGGTCTCCAGCACCCTGGATTTTGCCAGCAGCGGTGAAATCAACGAGACGCGGCAGAACATCGACATCAATGCCCTGCTGCAAAGCTTGCAGGCGGACTTGCAGGATGTGGGCGAAAGCGTGCGCATCGAAGGTCGTGCCAGGCAACCGTTGCCGGGGTACGCGCGCAGCCTCAAGCGTTGCGTGCAGAACCTGCTGGAAAACGCGGTGCGTTATGGTCGCGACGTGGTGGTGCGGGTCGAGGACCAGGCGGACAGTTTGAAGATCATCATCCGCGACCGAGGGCCGGGGATTCCCCAGGAACAACTGGAGCAGGTGATGGAGCCGTTCTACCGCGTGGAGGGTTCACGCAATGCCGAGACGGGCGGGTATGGGCTGGGGTTGAGCATTGCGCACACCATTGCCCGGGCGCACGAGGGACGGTTGAGCTTGAGCAATCGGAACGGCGGGGGGCTTGAGGTGGTGTTGCAGTTTCAACACAAACCCTGACGTGCTAACTCAACCTGAAGGAGCCGGCTTGTCGGCGACAGCGATGTTGGGGACGCCATCGCCGGCAAGCCGGTTCCTGCAGGGTCAGGGCATCAAGCCCCGTGGCACTTCTTGAATTTCTTCTCGCTGCCGCACGGGCAAGGATCGTTGCGGCCGACGTCCTTCAACGCGTTGCGCACCGGCTCCTGGTGAGCGTGGCCGCAGTTCGGGCCGTGGACATGACCGTGGTCGTGATCGTGGTGATCGTGATGATCATGATCGTGGTTGCAGTCAGGACCATGGACATGGGGTTGCTGAGTCATCGATGTCGCTCCGGAATAAAATCGCCGGGGATTATCTCGCCATTGTGGTTCACCTGCACGTCATAACCGATGAATAATCCGGTTTTCAGCTCACCCTCCAGACGATAAGGCACGGGTTTGTCGGGATTTTTCAGCATCTGCACGACATCGCGGATCTGCGGCCAGAGGTTGGTGCGCACCGACACCTTGAAAAACGCGTGGCCCCGGGGCGGCACGGTCAGCCATTCGTTGGACTCACCTTCGGTCAGCACAAAATCGCCGAGGCTGACTTTGTAGATCAGGCCGCGCACCGTCAGGTCGGCGTCGTCGCGGTTGTCCACGCGAAAGTACAGTTTGAATTTCTGCTCGAGCAACTTGGCCCGCACCACTTCGACTTTCACCAGCGAGACGTGGGGCGGCGGCGCATCGTCTTCGAACCAGGACGCGCAGCCGGTGAGGCCGAGGGTCAACGCCAGCATCAAGCTGTACATCCGAAGCATGGCGTTATCCATCCTGTGTAGGAGCGAGCTTGCTCGCGAAGGTCGTCAACGATGACGCGCTAAGCCTGACACACAAAGGCGCCCCCGGGGTTTTCGCGAGCAAGCTCGCGCTTGCAGGTCAGAGGTAGCTGGAACAACACTTCTTGAATTTCTGCCCACTGCCGCACAGGCAGGCATCGTTGCGTCCGGCCTTCACTTCCACTGTCGGGTCGATGAAGTACCAGCGCCCCTCATTCTGTACGAAAGAAGACTGCTCGCGGTGGCTATGTTCGCCGGTGCTGTCGTGCCAACGCGCGGTAAAGGTCACAAAGGCATGTTCTGGCTGGCCGCCGAACACCTCCGAGTTTTCGACTTCCAGGCCGAGCCAGGTGCTCTGGGCGCTCCAGGCGGCGATGGCGTCGCGGTCGAGGCCGGCCTGTTGCGCGGGCAGGGTGGTGGCCACCAGGTAGTCCACCAGGCCCAGCACATAGGCGCTGTAGCGTGAACGCATCAGGGCGCTGGCGCACGGGGCCGGGTGCCCGGCGTGATAATGGCCGCAGCAGGCATCCAGCAGGTTGCCACTGCCGCAGGGGCAAATGGATGTACTCATCGGGTTACCACCAATACTTTCCGAAGTTTTCCGGGTTGGCCCAGAAGCGGGCGTTGAGCCAGTCCGGCACCTGTTTATAGTCAAGCAGATCGTAGGTAAACAGCGTCAGAACCTGTTCATCGCGCTGGAAACGCTCGCCGGCCTGCAGGGCCAGGGAGAAGAAGTCGGTGTCTTTCCAGTCGCATGCGCCCAGGTCCACCAGCACGGCAATGCGGCTGGCGTTGAGGTTGCGAATGCCACCGAGCAGGGTCAGGCCTTGCGGTTTTGACAGGTGCTCCAGGCAGTCGACCACCAGCGCCAGGTCAAAACGCTGCGCCGCAAGTTCCGCCGGCAGGGCGCCGGGGGCTGCCACGGACACCTGGGTATCCGGGTGCGCGGCTTGAAACGCGTCCAGCGCCGGAAACTGACTGGCGCCCAATAACAGCAGGCGTTTGGGCTGGTGCAGATCCAGCAAGGCAGCCAAGGCTTGCTGGGGCGTACGGGAAGAAATGCCAGCGGTCATCAGAGATCCTCACATCAAGACGCTAGAGACTAGCGCGGCTGAGCGTGCGGGCCTAGAGCGGGCGGCTGCGAAAAGTCCGGCGAGAACGACGATCCCTAACAAATACGGGGGCGTGGCGTAGTGGCGCAGTTGAAAAGAGCGGTCTTTACTCCACCCATCGGCCCCCGCCGATCCCCTCAGGAGAAAGTCAGATGAGCATCATGCGGACAGCTCTACCCTTGGTTCTGCTCACCGGGTTATTGACAGGTTGCGCAGGCTTGCAAAAAACCGATTGGCCGACCTGCGCTGCCGTTGGCGGTGTGACCGGCGCGGCGATCGGCGCCACGGAAAGCTCGGCCTATGCAGGCTATGGCGCCTTGCTGGTCGGCGGTATGGCCGGCGCCTATTGCTGGGTGCACGGTGATGGCGACGAGGACGGCGATGGTGTGCCGGACAGCCGCGACAAGTGCCCGCACACGCCAAAAGGCGTGCAGGTCGATGCCAATGGCTGCCCACCGGTGCCGCCGGCTGCGGTGGTTGAGGAAGTGGTGGTGGTCAAGGAAGAAACCATCGTGATTCGCGATGTGCACTTCGAGTTCGACTCGGCCAGGCTGACCGCCGCCGATAAAACCAAGCTCGACACCATTGCCACGCGCCTGAAACAGGAAGCCCCGAGTGCTCAACTGCGGGTCAGCGGGCATACCGACAGCGTCGGCAAGGATGCCTATAACCAGAAACTCTCGGAAAAACGTGCTCACTCGGTCACCGATTACCTGATCGGCGCCGGCGTGCCGCGCAGTGCCTTTGTGTCTGTGACGGGGGCGGGCGAAAGCCATCCGGTTGCCGACAACAAAACCGCTGAAGGTCGTGCCTTGAACCGTCGTACGGAAATCCAGATCAACCGCTGACAAACCTTGCCCCTGTGGGATCCACAGGGGCATTGCCGCGCGCCTCGCCTGCACCTCTCCCTGCACAAGTTTTTTGATGCTTCACTGGCAAATCGCCTGTAGAAGTCGTTACTGTGCGTCCAAAGAAAAATTCGAAATCAGTCAGGAGCCCCATGATGCGTAAGGTTTTACTGTTGGCCGCGTTGGTCAGCCCCGTCGCCCTGGCCCAGAGCGTCAGTGTTGAGACCAATTCGTTGATGCGCCTGCCCAACAGCACCAGCGTGTTGCAACTGGAGCGTCTGGAGGTAGCGGACTACGGCACCTTGCTGATCCCGGCCACCATCAGCCAGGTCACGGTGGATGAGCTGCACCTGGGCCGCGATGCGCGGATTGCGATTGTCCCCGGTGGCACCGTGCTGCAACTGCAGGTGCGCCATGCGCAGTTGGACCACGGCAGCCAGATCACTTCGCGGGGCGCGCCGGGCACCCATGAAAAACCGGCCAAGGCCGGGCGTGACCTGACCTTGCGGATCAATTCACTGGTGGCTGAAGAGCTGTCGGTGGATGCCCGTGGCGGCGCGGGCGCCCAAGGGTATGCCGGGCTGGATGGTGCCAACGGCGTGGACCCGGGTTGCACCTGGGGGTCGGCCGGGCGTGGCGCCAACGGTGACAATGGCGGCGACGGCTTGCCGGGCGCTGCGGGCGCGCAGGTGCGGGTCGAGTTGCCGCAGGACTTCCCGGCCCAACAGATCAAGGTCTGGGTCGACGGCGGTGCCGGCGGTCTGGCCGGCACGGCGGGCAAGCCTGGCAAAGGTGGCGAGTCCAAGGGCTGCCTGGTGTACCGCGCCGACGGCGGCGAGAAGGGCCGCCCAGGGCTGGAAGGGCAACCGGGGCCAGCAGGGCCTGCGGGCACTGTGACCGTACAGCGTCTGTAACCTCTCTAATGTGGCGAGCGGGCTTGTCCCGCGTTGGGCTGCGCAGCGGCCCCAAACCCAAACACCTCGGTTTGCCTGAAACAACGCACCGATTCCTGGAGGGGCCGCTTCGCAGCCCAACGCGGGACAAGCCCGCTCGCCACAGGGGGCTTGGCCGGCCTCAGAACATCGGCCGGGCCGACGCGATTGCCACCACCACCAGCCCCACGATCAAGTTGATCCCGACCAATTTGCGGATCTGACCCAGCGCGGCCGCGCCTGCCGGCCAGTCTTCAGCCGCCACTGCCTTGCGCAATTCCGGGTATTTCAACGCCTGGATACGGATAAACAGCGCCGTCATCACCAGGTACAACCCCATCATCACCTGCACGTAGCGCGGCGCGGTTTCAAAGCCACTGAAGCGCAGTTGCAACAGGCCGATGCCGCTGATCGGCAAAACCAGCACCGCCACCCACACCCATACGAAAAAACGTTGAAACACATTTGCCCATAACTTGAGCCGTGCGGGGCCCTCAAGTGCCGCCACGGCGGCGGGGCGCAGGATCATCCAGGCGAAAAACATACCGCCGACCCATACCAGGGCGGCCAATACATGCAGGGTGTAAGCGAGGCTAAACGCGGTCATTGTGGTACTCCGTTCTGCGCGGGATTAATTAGCGGGGTATGATAGCGGCCGATCCGAACCACTGAAAATTTATCCAGCGTTTTTTGCGCCCGACTATCCATGATCAGCACTGAACTCAAAACCACGATCCAGGGCGCCTATTCGCGTTTTCTCGAAGCCAAGAGCTTGAAACCGCGCTACGGCCAACGCCTGATGATCGCCGAAGTGGCCAAGGTCCTCGGGGATATCGACGTCGACGACGAAGGCCGCCGCGAAGGTGAGCCCGCCGTCGTGGCCGTCGAGGCCGGCACCGGTACCGGCAAGACCGTGGCCTACAGCCTGGCCGCGATCCCCACCGCCAAGGCAGCCGGCAAGCGCCTGGTGATCGCCACCGCGACTGTCGCCCTGCAGGAGCAGATCGTCTACAAAGACCTGCCCGACCTGATGCGCAACAGCGGCCTGAACTTTACGTTCGCCCTGGCCAAGGGCCGTGGGCGCTACATGTGCCTGTCCAAACTCGATGTGCTGCTGCAGGAAGGCCACGCGCAAACCGCCACGGCGCAGCTGTTCGAAGAAGAAGGCTTCAAGATCGAAGTTGATGAAGCCAGCCAGAAGCTGTTCACCAGCATGATCGAGAAACTCGCCGGGAATAAATGGGACGGCGACCGCGACAGCTGGCCCACCGCCCTGGAAGATTCCGACTGGGCGCGCCTGACCACCGACCACAGCCAGTGCACCAACCGCCATTGCCCCAACTTCGGCCAGTGCGCCTTCTATAAGGCCCGCGAAGGCATGGGCAAGGTCGACGTGATCGTCACCAACCACGACATGGTCCTGGCCGACCTGGCCCTGGGCGGCGGCGCCGTGCTGCCGGACCCGCGCGATACGCTCTACGTATTCGACGAAGGCCATCACCTGCCGGACAAGGCCATCGGCCACTTCGCCCATTACACGCGCCTGCGCTCCACCGCCGACTGGCTGGAAACCACCGCCAAGAACCTGACCAAACTGCTCGCCCAGCACCCGCTGCCCGGTGACCTGGGCAAGTTGATCGAACAAGTGCCGGAGCTGGCGCGCGAGATCAAGACCCAGCAGCAATTCATGTTCAGCGCCTGCGAGCAGGTCGCTGACTTCAAGCCCGGTGAAGACGTGGAGGGGCGCGAGCGTCCACGCCACCGTTTTGTCGGCGGGCTGATCCCCGAGCACATGCGCGAAATGGGCATCGAGCTGAAAAAAGGTTTCTCGCGCCTGACCGACCTGTTTACCCGCCTGACCGACCTGCTCAAGGAAGGCATGGACGGCGAGGTCAACATCGGCATCGCCAGCAACCAGGCCGAGGAGTGGTACCCGCTGTTTGGCAGCCTGTTGTCGCGCTCCCAGGGCAACTGGGAGTTGTGGACTGCGTTTACCGTCGAAGACCCGGAAGACAACCCGCCGATGGCCCGCTGGTTGACCCTGTCGGAAAGCGGTGCGCTGTTCGACATCGAGGTCAACGCCAGCCCGATCCTCGCGGCCGAAATGCTGCGCCGCAACCTCTGGAACGTGGCCTACGGCTGCCTGGTGACGTCGGCGACGCTGACCGCCCTGGGCACTTTCGACCGCTTCCGCATGCGTGCCGGCCTGCCGAAAAAAGCCGTCACGGCCGTGGTGCCGAGCCCGTTCCATCACGCCGACGCCGGCGTGTTGCGCGTGCCCGACCTCAAGGCCGACCCTCGGGATGCGGCGGCGCACACTGCAGCGATCATCCGCGACCTGCCGGAACTGGTAGAGGGCTCGCGCGGCACGCTGGTGCTGTTTTCGTCACGCAAACAGATGCAGGACGTGTTCGACGGCCTCGACCGCGACTGGCGCAAGCAGGTGTTTATCCAGGGCAACCTGTCCAAGCAGGAAACCCTCAACAAGCACAAGGCGCGCGTCGATGGCGGCGATTCCAGCGTGCTGTTCGGCCTGGCAAGCTTCGCCGAAGGCGTGGACTTGCCCGGTGCCTACTGCGAACACGTGGTGATCGCCAAGATCCCGTTCTCGGTGCCGGATGATCCGGTCGAGGCGGCATTGGCCGAATGGATCGAGGCGCGCGGCGGTAACCCGTTCATGGAAATCTCGGTGCCGGATGCGTCCCTGAAACTGGTGCAGGCCTGCGGTCGCTTGCTGCGCACCGAAGAAGACCGGGGCACCATCACCTTGCTTGACCGCCGCCTGGTTACCCAGCGCTATGGCAAGGCTATCCTGAATGCCTTGCCGCCGTTCAGGCGCGAAATTTCTTAAGCCACTGTGGGCGAATTCGCCCACTTCGTGGTCTATCTGACTGCCAACGCTTTACGTCATCAGGCCATTCATCGGCCGTTTGGGAGAACCTTGTTCGTATGATTCGCACGCTGCCCGCCCTTTTTGCCTTGCTGTTCGCCGCGCCCTTGATGGCCGCGCCTGTCGGGCAACAGACATTGTTCAACTTCGTCCGGCCTGCCGATGTGGTCAAGGTGGCGACCCAGGACGCCAGCCTGCCGCAATACAATGCCGAACAAACCCCCGAAGGCGAGGTGCTGCGCCGCATCACCTTCAACCCGGCCGCCGAGCCGAGCCTGGTGCTCAGCCCGCAGACCGGTGTGTGGGACTGGTCACAGTCCGGCGCCATGAGCCTGCGCATCCAGAGCGCGATGGACTGGGCGCTGACGCTCTACGTCAAGGTGCAGAGCGCCGACGGCAAGACATTGGTCAGCCGCATCGACCTGCCTGCCGGCCCGGTGCAGACCCTGCTGGTGCCGCTGCAAGCCAATTCCCCGTTGAGCCAGGGCATGAAGGCCGGCCCGCCGATGCCGATCACCGTGGACGGCCAGCGCGTGCTGCTCGCCGCCAGCGCCGGGGCAATCGACCGCAGCCAGGTGGTCTCGGTGACCCTGTCGATGATCAAGCCTGTCGCCGCGCAGAGCATCCTGCTGGAGCGCTTCGGCGTGCAGGACAGCGAGCCGGTGTTGAAAGCAGCCTACAGCGAACTCGTCGATGCCTATGGCCAGTCCACCCGTGCGCGTTGGCCGGAAAAAGTTAGCAGCGACGAGCAACTCAAGGCGGCCGCCGCCAAGGAGCAGCAACAGCTCAAGGGCTGGCTGGCCGAGCGGGATAAATCCTCGCTGGATCAGTATGGCGGCTGGAACAAAGGCCCGGCGTTCGACGCCAGCGGCTTCTTCCGCACCGAAAAACGCGACGGTCGCTGGTACCTGGTGACGCCGGAAGGCCACCCGTTCTACTCCCTGGGCGTGAATACCGTGGCGGCGGACAACAACCAGACCTACGTGGCCGGGCGTGAATGGATGTTTGCCGCGCTGCCCAAGGCCGGCGAGCCCTTCGACAAGTACTACGGCCGTGGTGACAACCGTGGCGGCAACGGCGCCGATCAGGGCCGGGGCTTCAACGTCGGGCGCTGGTACGACTTCTATGGCGCGAACCTGCAGCGCACCTATGACACCGATGGCTTCGACCAGAAACGCTGGGTCAGCCACACCCTCGACCGCCTGCAAGCCTGGGGTTTCAATACCGTGGGCAACTGGAGCGAGCCGGACCTGGCCACTGCCGACCGCGTGCCGTACACCTTGCCACTGTCGATCGTCGGCGATTACGCCAGCATCAGCACCGGTACTGACTGGTGGGGCGGCATGCCTGATCCGTTCGACCCGCGTTTCGCCATGGCCACCGAGCGCGCCGTGGCCATCGCGGCCCGTGACCACCGCGATGACCCTTGGCTGATCGGCTTCTTTGCCGACAACGAACTGGCCTGGGCAGGCCCCGGTGATGACCCGAAATCGCGCTACGCCCTGGCCTACGGCACGCTGCGCATGACCACCGACGTACCGGCCAAGCGCGCGTTCCTCAAGCAACTGCGCGACAAGTACCGGAATGAAGAAGGCCTGTCGAAAGCCTGGGGCATCCACCTGGCGGGCTGGGAGCTGATGGAAGACCCGGGCTTCGAACCGCCGATGCCGAGCCCCGAGCACCCGGAAATCGAAGCTGACTTCAAGTACTTCCAGAAAACCTTCGCCGATGCCTACTTCAAGACCATCTCCGATTCGCTGAAGTGGCACGCGCCCAACCAGCTGTTGCTGGGCGGCCGTTTTGCGGTGAGCACGCCGGAGGCCGTGGCGTCCTGCGCGCAGTATTGCGACGTGCTGAGCTTCAACATGTATACCCTCAAGCCCCAGGACGGTTATGACTTTGCCGCCCTGCGTGCCCTGGACAAGCCGGTGCTGATCACCGAATTCAACTTCGGCTCGGCCGACCGCGGCCCGTTCTGGGGTGGCGTGACGCAATTGGCCCGCGAAGAAGATCGCGGCGCGGCTTATAACACCTTCCTCAAGCAGGCCATGGCCGAGCCATCGATTGTCGGTGTGCACTGGTTCCAGTACCTGGACCAACCGGTGACCGGTCGCTTGCTGGACGGTGAAAACGGTCACTTCGGCCTGGTCGGCATCACCGATGTACCGTTCCAGGGCTTCGTCGACAGTGTGCGCAAAAGCAACCTGGCGGCAATCGACCAACTGGGCAAGGAAGCGGAAAAAGCCAAGGCCGCCAACGCCGTGCGTGAGAGCGAAGGCGGGCGCGGTGGGCATGAAGGCAAAGGCCCGGGGCAGGGCGCCGGGCATGCGGGCGGGCACTCTGGAAATGGGCATTGATTGAGGGCTGACGGGTTCACAAAAGCCACAAGGGCTGGAACAATGTCGGCCACTTTTAACGGTGTTTTTCGAGGGCGCTCAGGTGCAGATTCAGGGTCATTACGAACTCCAGTTTGAAGCGGTACGTGAAGCGTTCGCCGCCTTGTTCGATGACCCGCAGGAGCGTGGTGCCGGGCTGTGCATCCAGATCGGCGGCGAAACCGTCGTCGACCTGTGGGCCGGTACCGCCGACAAGGATGGAACCGAGGCTTGGCACAGCGACACCATCGTCAACCTGTTCTCCTGCACCAAGACCTTCACCGCCGTCACGGCCCTGCAATTGGTCGCCGAAGGCAAGCTGCAACTGGATGCGCCCGTCGCCAACTACTGGCCGGAATTTGCCGCTGCTGGCAAGGAAGCCATCACCCTGCGCCAACTGCTCTGCCACCAGGCGGGCTTGCCGGCGATCCGCGAGATGCTGCCCACCGAAGCCCTGTACGACTGGCAACTGATGGTCGACACCCTGGCGGCCGAAGCGCCGTGGTGGACCCCAGGCCAAGGCCACGGCTACGAGGCGATCACCTATGGTTGGCTGGTGGGTGAACTGCTGCGCCGCGCCGACGGGCGTGGGCCAGGTGAGTCCATCGTGGCCCGGGTGGCGCGGCCGCTGGGACTGGACTTTCATGTCGGCCTGGCCGATGAAGAGTTTTATCGCGTCGCCCATATAGCGCGCAGCAAAGGCAATATGGGTGATGAAGCCGCACAACGCTTATTGCAAGTAATGATGCGGGAACCGACCGCCATGACTACGCGGGCATTTGCCAACCCACCGTCTATTCTGACCAGTACTAATAAACCGGAATGGCGACGCATGCAGCAGCCGGCGGCAAATGGCCACGGTAATGCGCGCAGCCTGGCGGGTTTCTATAGCGGTTTGTTGGACGGTAGTTTGCTCGAAGCCGACATGCTCGAACAATTGACCCGCGAACACAGTATCGGGCCGGATAAAACATTATTGACACAAACCCGTTTTGGCCTGGGTTGTATGTTGGATCAACCGCAGCTGCCCAATGCCACCTTCGGCCTTGGCCCGCGTGCTTTCGGGCACCCTGGCGCCGGTGGTTCGGTGGGTTTTGCCGATCCGGAACATGATGTAGCGTTCGGTTTCGTGACTAATACACTGGGGCCTTACGTACTAATGGACCCACGGGCACAGAAGTTGGTCGGAATATTGGCCGGTTGTCTGTAAACCCCTTGCTGTTTCACGTTTTTTTGTTACAAAGGCAACTATAAGAAAGACGCTGAACGAAATGTTGTAACTTTAATGTTCTGTAAGCGTCTGTTTAACGGGTCATCCAGACCCCCGTTTCTTTTCTCATTTTGTGGATATCTCATGTTATCGAACAAGTCCTTGGCACTGGCGCTTTGCCTCACCATTACCGGTTGCGCACAAACTCCACAAAATGATGCCGAAGGCGGGCATTGGTGGTCATTTGGATCGGATAAAGCCGCTACCAAGGATGCAGTCGCCCAAACCGACGCCAAGCCGGATGCCAAGCCTGCTGCCGGCGCCAAGCCTGCCGCACCGGTAGCCGCCGCTGCTGCCCCGGCACCAGCCGCTGCGCCTGCGCCGGTCGCCAAGGCTGACACCGGTTCCAGCTGGTGGCCGTTCTCTTCCAAGAGCGCCGACGAGAAAGCCGCTGATGCCAAGGCTGACCTGAAAGCCGATCTTAAGGCTGCGGAACCTGCACCGACCGTTGCCAAGACCGACACCGAGACCCACTGGTGGTGGCCGTTCGAAAGCAAACCCAAGCCATTGGCCAAGGTCGACGTGACCAACGTGCCGATGCCTGACCCGAAAATCACCCAGGCCTGGCTGGACGACTATGAGCCACGCCTGCGCGCCGCCATCAAGGACAGCAACCTGCAACTGGAGCGTCGTGACAATGTACTGGTGGTGATCGCCCCGGTAGACGGCTCCTACAACCCTAAGCGCCCGGCCATGTTGCTGCCGGTCACCCTGGGCCCGTTCACGCGCGTCGCCAAGGCAGTTGAAGCGGATCCGAAAACCGCCGTACTGGTACTCGGCCATGTGGATGCCACCGGCACTGCTCCGGCCAGCCAGGCGTTGACCAAGGAACGTGCGCAATCGATCGCCTCGATCTTCAGCCTCAGTGGCCTCAAGCAGGACCGCCTGATGCTGCGTGGCATGGGCGACCTTATGCCGCGTGCCGCCAACGACAGCACTCAGGGGCGTGCGCTGAACCGTCGCATGGAAATCATGTTCACTCAGCGTACAACGATGTTGGCCTTGCTGAGCAAATACCAGTCGGGCAAAACGCCGCCTGTGGCTGAGATGGTTGCCGTGCAGGATGTTCCAGCACCGGCTCCGGCCGCCAAGGCTGCGGCGAAAAAAGCGCCTGTCGCCAAGAAAGCCGCTGCCAAGCCCGCCGCCAAAAAGGCCCCGGCCAAGCCCGCTGCCAAGAAGCCGGCGCCAGCCAAGGCCAAGGCCGCTACTCCGGCCGCGAACGACCAGGCGAAAAACTGATCCGTTGAACCAGAAGGATAAAGCTGCATGACCCAGGCACTGGCCGATATGCGCCGTGACTACACACGGGACGGTTTGAGCGAGGCCCAGGCCCCGAGCGAACCGTTTGCGTTGTTCCACCAGTGGTTTGGCGATGCGGTGAAAACCGAGCAACCGCCGGTGGAGGCCAATGCCATGACGTTGGCCACGGTTGACCAGGACGGTCGCCCACATTGCCGCATCCTGTTGCTCAAGGGCCTGGATGCGCAGGGCTTTACCTTCTTCACCAACTATCAGAGCGCCAAGGGCGAACAGCTCGCGGCGCGGCCCTTCGCGGCCATGACCTTTTTCTGGCCGACCCTCGAGCGCCAGGTGCGCATCGAAGGGCGGGTGGTCAAGGTCACGCCTGAGGAATCGGACGCTTACTACCAGGTGCGCCCCTTGGGCAGCCGCCTGGGAGCCTGGGCGTCTCCGCAGAGCCGGGTCATCCGTGATCGCGAAGAACTGCAGGACCTGCTCAAGGCCACCGAGCAGCGCTTCAGTGACACCCAGCCCGACTGTCCCGAGCATTGGGGCGGTTACCGCCTGCTGCCCGAGCGCATCGAGTTCTGGCAAGGCCGCGCGAGCCGCCTGCATGATCGCCTGAACTACCGCCTGCAAGGGGCCGACTGGGTCCGCGAGCGCCTCGCGCCCTGAACCTCACCTTTCGTCACTTCGCCTGAATGTTGTCCGCCGCGCTCACGTCTCTATATCAGGAGGTTTGGGTTGCGTGCGGCTGCGCGGCTACAATGGTGGAGCAGTCGATACATCTCTTGGCACAAAGGCCAAGCTACCGTTCGTCGAGTTTTCTGTTACTGGCTGTCTGTACTCAGGCTGAATGAAAGCAATTTTCTGCGGGGCTTGCCGTGACAGGCGCCAAGCCGCAGCGTCTAATGAATACCTGTCCTTTGGAGTTGATGCTATGCGTAAGTCCGTTTTACTGGTTGCCTGCTTTACCACCCTGTCGTTGCTGTTGGGTGGCTGCGCCTCGAGTCTGACCGGCGACTCGTACTCCCGTGACGAAGCACGTCGTGTGCAGACCGTGCGCATGGGCACCATCGAATCCCTGCGTCCGGTGAAAATCGAAGGTACCAAGACCCCAATCGGCGGCGCTGCTGGCGCAGTCATCGGCGGCGTTGGCGGCAGCGCCATCGGTGGCGGCCGTGGCAGCATCGTGACTGCCGTGATCGGCGCCGTTGCCGGTGGCCTGCTGGGCTCGGCTACCGAAGAAGGCCTGACCCGCACCCAAGGTGTGGAAATCACCGTTCGTGAAGACGATGGCAGCATGCGCGCCTACGTGCAGGCCGTGCAGGAGAATGAAATCTTCCGCATCGGCGACCGCGTGCGCATCATGACCGTTGATGGCACCAGCCGCGTTACCCGCTAAGCGGTAATCGGCAGGCAAAGAAAAACCCCAACCGGGTAACCGGTTGGGGTTTTTTCATGGGGGTGGGTTCAGTCAGCTCAGGCTTTCTTGCGGCTCGCCATCGCCGTTACCGCGTAGCCGATGCATGCCGCGAGGATCGACCCGGTCAGAATCCCCATGCGGTCCTCGCCGGCGAACTCGCTGGCCCCCGGTACAAACGCCAGGGAACCGACGAACAGGCTCATGGTGAAGCCGATGCCGCACAGGATTGCCACGCCGAACACCTGGCCCCAATTTGCGCCGCTGGGCAGGGCGGCGAGGCCGGTCTTGATGGCCAGCCAGGTGAGGCCGAACACCCCGACGGTTTTACCGATCAACAGGCCGGCGGCGATGCCCATCGGCACGTGGTGGGTGAAGCTTTCGAGGCTGACGCCCGTCAGCGAAACACCCGCATTGGCGAAGGCGAACAGCGGCAGGATGCCGTAGGCCACCCAAGGGTGCAGGGCGTGCTCCAGGGTCATCAGTGGCGAGGCTTCGGCGTTCTTGGTGCGCATCGGGATGCAGAACGCCAGGGTCACGCCGGCCAGGGTCGCGTGTACACCGCTCTTGAGTACGCAGACCCATAGGATCAGGCCAATGATCAGGTACGGCCCGAGCTTGATCACGCCCAGGCGGTTCATCGCGATCAAGGCGATCAGGCAGGCGCCCGCACCTGCCAGGGCGGCACCCGACAGGTCGGCAGAGTAGAACACGGCAATGACAATGATCGCGCCCAGGTCATCGATGATCGCCAGGGTCATCAGGAACAGCTTCAACGACACTGGCACGCGCTTGCCCAGCAGCGCCAGGACGCCCAGGGCGAAGGCGATGTCGGTGGCCATCGGAATCGCCCAGCCGGAGAGTGCGGCGGGGTAGTCCTTGTTGATCGCCCAGTAGATCAGCGCTGGCACGACCATGCCGCCGATGGCGGCTGCACCGGGCAGTACCACTTGCGATGGCTTGGACAGGTGACCATCAAGCAGCTCGCGCTTGACCTCCAGGCCGATCAGCAGGAAGAACAAGGCCATCAGGCCATCGTTGATCCACAACAGGGCTGGCTTGGCGATTTTCAGCGCGCCGATCTGCGCCACCACCGGCACGTCGAGAAACGCCGCGTACAGGTGTGACAAGGGCGAATTGTTGATAATCAGGGCCAGGGCCGCAGCGGCGATCAATAACAGACCGCTGGCGGCTTCCAGCTGGAAGAAACGCGTGAAAGTGCTACGCAGAGGCAAGGGATGCTCTCCAATGAGGTTCAATTAGGTGGGTACCCTAACCCGTACCGTTAGTTGTTAAAACAAAAGTTATATTCTTATTTGTTATAAGGGACAGGCTCGGGCGGCATTGCGCCTGAGCCTAGCAATTGTGTGTCCAATTGAGTCTTCACTGTATCTGTGTGCAGTGTAGGAAAACCCTTAAAGTTAGGGCTGAAACCCTTAGAGAACCCCGCCATGAGCGACCACCGTCCTTGGGCCCGCGAAGCCATTCGTATCATTGAAGCAGACTTCCAGCGCAGCGCCGACACGCACCTGATTCCCTTGCCGCTGCCAGGCTTGCCGGGTATCGAGTTGTACTTCAAGGATGAGTCCAGCCACCCCACCGGCAGCCTGAAACATCGCCTCGCGCGTTCGCTGTTCCTGTACGCACTGTGCAATGGCTGGCTCAAGCCCGGCGCGCCGGTGATCGAGGCGTCCAGCGGTTCGACGGCGATATCCGAGGCCTACTTCGCGCGCCTGCTCGGCTTGCCGTTCATTGCGGTGATGCCGGCCACCACCTCCCAGGAAAAGATCGCGCAGATTGCCTTCTATGGCGGCAAGAGCCATCTGGTCCAGGATCCGACGCAGATCTACGCCGAATCCGAGCGCCTGGCGCAGGAAAGCGGCGGGCACTTCATGGACCAGTTCACTTACGCCGAACGCGCCACCGATTGGCGCGCGAACAACAACATCGCCGAGTCGATTTTCCAGCAGATGCGCTTCGAGCAGCATCCTGAGCCAAGCTGGTTGATCTCCAGCCCTGGCACTGGCGGCACCACCGCCACCCTCGGACGGTATGTGCGCTACCGCCAGCACTGCACCCGCGTGTTGTGTGCGGATGCCGAGCGCTCGGTGTTTTTCGATTTCTACCAGAGTGGCGACGCCAGCCTGCGCCTGGACTGCGGTTCGCGCATCGAAGGCATTGGCCGGCCACGCGTCGAGGCGTCGTTTTTGCCCAAGGTCATTGATGCGATGGTCAAGGTCCCGGATGCGCTGTCACTGGCGGCCATGCATTACCTGGCCGAGCGGTTGGGGCGGCGGGTCGGGGGTTCCAGCGGGACCAACCTGATTGGCGCGCTGGTGGCGGCGCAGCAGATGAAGGCTGCGGGGGAGTCGGGTTCGATCGTGGCGATTTTGTGCGATGGCGGCGAGCGGTATGCAACCACCTATTACGATCAGGCGTGGCTGGCGGGGCAGGGCTATGCCCTGGACGGTTTGATCGCGGCCGTGGCGGCCAGCGTGGAGCACGGCGAGGCGTTGCCGGACAGCATCCTGCGCGCCAACATTTAACCTTGGGAGCCCGGCTTGCCGATTCGAGGCGCTGCGCCGAATCGACAAGCCGGGCTCCTACAGGGGAATGTGTCAGGCTTGGAGGCCCAACATATCCCGCGCCAACGCCTCGGCAATCCGAATCCCGTCAACACCGGCCGATAGAATCCCGCCGGCATAGCCTGCGCCTTCACCCGCCGGGAACAGGCCTTTCACGTTCAGGCTCTGCATCGATTCATCACGGGTAATCCGCAGCGGCGACGAGGTGCGAGTCTCGATACCCGTCAACACCGCATCGTGCAGCGAGTAACCCTTGATCTGCTTCTCGAACGCCGGCAACGCTTCTCGGATTGCCTCGATGGCAAAGTCCGGCAAGGCCAGGGCCAGGTCACCGAGGGCCACGCCCGGTTTGTAGGACGGTTCCACACTGCCAAGGGCGGTCGACGGCTTGCCGGCAATGAAATCACCTACCAGCTGCGCCGGTGCTTCGTAGTTGCTGCCGCCGAGGATGTAGGCGTGAGATTCCAGGCGTTCCTGCAACTCGATACCGGCCAACGGGCCACCGGGATAGTCCACCTCAGGGGTGATGCCGACCACGATGCCGGAGTTGGCGTTGCGCTCGTTACGCGAGTACTGGCTCATGCCGTTGGTGACCACGCGGTTCGGCTCGGAGGTTGCTGCCACCACGGTGCCGCCCGGGCACATGCAGAAGCTGTAGACCGAACGACCGTTCTTGGCGTGGTGCACCAGTTTGTAGTCGGCGGCGCCGAGTTTCGGGTGCCCGGCGTATTTGCCCAGGCGCGCGGCATCGATCAGCGACTGCGGGTGTTCGATACGGAACCCCACCGAGAACGGCTTGGCTTCCATGTACACGCCACGGCCATGCAGCATGCGGAAGGTGTCGCGGGCGCTATGGCCCAAGGCCAGGATCACGTGCCTGGAAAGGATCTGCTCGCCACCGTCGATGACCACGCCGTTCAGTTGGCCGTCCTCGATCAGCACGTCGGTGACCCGCTGCTCGAAGCGCACTTCACCGCCGAGGGCGATGATCTGCTCGCGCATGTTTTCCACCACGCCGGTCAGGCGGAATGTACCGATGTGCGGCTTGCTGACGTAGAGGATTTCTTCCGGCGCGCCGGCCTTGACGAACTCGTGCAGGACTTTGCGGCCGTGGAATTTCGGGTCCTTGATCTGGCTGTAGAGCTTGCCGTCGGAAAAGGTCCCGGCGCCGCCCTCGCCGAATTGCACGTTGGACTCGGGGTTGAGCACGCTTTTACGCCACAGGCCCCAGGTGTCCTTGGTGCGCTGGCGCACTTCCTTGCCGCGTTCGAGGATGATCGGCTTGAAGCCCATCTGCGCGAGCAACAGCCCGGCGAAGATCCCGCACGGGCCGAAACCGACCACGATTGGGCGCTCGACCAGGCCTTCCGGCGCCTGGCCGACGACTTTGTAGCTCACGTCCGGCGCGGGGTTGACGTTGCGGTCGTCGGCGAACTTGAGCAGCAGCGCGGCTTCGCCTTTCACGTTCAGGTCGATGGTGTAGATGAAGCACAGCTCCGACGACTTCTTGCGGGCGTCGTAGCTGCGCTTGAACAGGGTGAAATCGAGCAGGTCATCACTGGCGATGCCCAGGCGCTGCACGATGGCAGGCCGCAGGTCTTCTTCGGGATGGTCGATGGGCAGCTTGAGTTCGGTGATTCGTAACATGACGGGATCCGGTAGGCGGCGGGCAGAGAGGCCGGCTGTTTTGCAAACCGGCGATTATAAGCCCCAATGGCGGTTTTCCGACATGTTAAAACAGCGCAGGGCCGAATCAGTCGTCCCGCGAGCCGCCGAACGACGCGCAACCACGCTGTACCTGGCCGTTGACGCGTAACTCGGCAGTCATGTGTTGCAAGCTGCCGCTGACGCTGTCGATGCAACGCTGCGGGGCCACCCACAGTTCGATGTGCTGGTTATTGGCTTCGGTCATCAGGTTGAAACGGCCGTCGCCCATCTGCTCTTCGACGTATGGCACCGCCAGTGGTGGCTGGCCTTCGCGTTCCAGCACCATGCCCTTGGCCGTGACATTCATCGCCCAGGCCGGTTTGTGGCCGTTGGCCCGCAGGATCATGCGCTTGAAGTCCGGGTCGTCGCAGGCCGAGGTCGAGCGTTCCACACGGTAGAGCTGTTGCAGGTCTACCGAACCCTGGGTGCCGCTGGCGACCCCGGAAAACTTGCCGCGCAGGTCGGCAAACAACGCGCCCTGCTGGCCGGCCAGGGAGGCGGCCTCCTGCAGGATGCTGGTGCCGCCGGTGTCGTTGACCACGTAGTTGCGTTTATCGTTGCACGGCTGGAACAGCAGCTTGCCACCCACTGCGGTGAGTTCACCCTGCATGCGGGTCATCCCGGCGAGAGACGGCTTGGCCGGCTCGCTTTCGAACATCTGGCAGGCGGCGAACAGGGGGAGCAAGGCAAACAGGGCGAGGGTACGGGCGGCGCGCATATCGGGTCTCCAGACAAGTGCCGCCACGTTACGCAGGCTGGCGCTGCATCACAAGTACGGGACACAGTTTGAATACCTGTTCTCCACGCGTTGGGAAATCAGGCGGTGCAAAGGGGGATGTTTCCTATAGTTAGGGCAGATACGTCGTGAGAAAGTCGAGATCTTTGGGTCGGAGATTGCCATGAACATCAAATGGAGCCTGTGCGTTCTCCTGCTCTGGGCGAGTGCGGCCTGTGCAGACGAGCCCGCCCGGCTCGTCTACTGGTCGGCCACCGACTTCACGAAGATCTCGGTGACGCTGAAAAGACCTGAAGACCCCGACCCGTCTCGCGTTGAAGTCAGTGTCACGTTGAGTCCAGAGGCCAGGGCGAGGACCCAGTCCATCACGCTGCTGACGTATCAGCGGTACCTGACGCTCTATGTGGACGGCTACCGGCTGAATACGTCCAGGGTTCAAGGCCAGCTGGGCGGGGAGTTCGTGATGTTTGCCCCGCGCGCGCTGGTGAATGAATGGATGTCTCAATTCTCCCGTGAGGCCGTCGCGTCTCAACCGACGATGTAGGTCTGGCCGGTCTGCAAGCCTTCCACGCTTTTGGCGTAGGCCAATGCCACGTCGGCGCCGGCCGCCGGCTTGTAGCCACGGAAGTACGGTGCGTAGCTGTCCATGGCTTCCAGCAGGACCGTCGGGCTGACGGAGTTGATGCGCAGGCCACGTGGCAATTCGATTGCGGCGGCTTTGACGAACGCATCCAGCGCGCCGTTGACCAGTGCCGCCGAGGCACCGGTACGGATCGGGTCGCGGTTCAGAATGCCGCTGGTGAAGGTGAACGAGGCGCCATCGTTGGCGTACTCACGCCCGATCAGCAGCAGGTTGACCTGGCCCATCAGCTTGTCCCGCAGGCCGAGTTCGAAGTCGCTGTCGTGCATGTCACCCAGCGGCACGAAGTTCACGCTGCCTGCCGCGCAGACCAGTGCATCGAACTTGCCGGTTTGTTCGAACAGCCGGCGGATCGAGGCGCTGTCGCTGATGTCCACCTGGAAGTCGCCGCTGCTGCGACCGATGCTGATCACGTCGTGACGCTGGGCCAGTTCTGCCTTGACCGCAGAGCCGACGGTGCCGCTGGCGCCAATCAAAAGGATTTTCATGGTGCTGTTCCTCCAGGGGTAAGTGAAGGTTCAGTCTAGTGTGGCTTTTCTGCTGGATAAACGCGCTAATAGGCAACCTTTGGTTTTCAAATGGAAACAATCCATGAGCGAGATGGATGACCTGGCGGCCTTCGCCGTACTGATCGAGGCGGGCAGTTTTACCGTGGCGGCCGAGCAGTTGGGCTGCAGCAAGGGGCAATTGTCCAAGCGCATCAGCCAGTTGGAGGCGCAGTACGCCGTGGTGCTGCTGCACCGCACCACGCGCAAGCTCAGCCTGACCGCTGCCGGTGCGGCCTTGTTACCCCAGGCCCAGGCGCTGGTGGTGCAAGTAGATCGCGCCCGCCAGGCGTTGGCGCGGCTCAAGGACGACCTGGCCGGGCCGGTGCGCATGACGGTGCCGGTGTCGCTGGGCGAAACCTTCTTCGATGGCTTGTTGCTGGAGTTTTCCAAGCAATACCCGCAGGTGCAGATCGAACTGGAGCTCAATAACAGCTACCGGGACCTGGCGCGGGACGGCTTTGACCTGGGTGTGCGCTCGGGGGCGATTGAACACGAGCGCCTGGTGGCCAAGCCGTTGCTGGCCTGGCACGAGATGACGTGTGCCAGCCCGGCTTACCTCGAGCAATATGGCGAACCCCAGACCCCGGCAGACCTGGCCGCACACCGCTGCCTGCTCAACAGCCACTACAGCGGGCGTGAGGAATGGTTGTACCACCAGCAACACGAATTGCTGCGGGTGCGGGTCAGTGGCACCTTCGCCTCCAACCACTACAACCTGCTGAAAAAGGCCGCCCTGGTGGGGGCCGGCATCGCTCGCCTGCCGTCTTACGTCTTGCCGGCGGAACTGGCTGACGGCCGATTACGCTGGCTGCTGCGCGATTATCAGACGCGGAGCCTGCCGATGTACCTGGTCCATCCTTACCAGGGCGGGCTGCCGCGCCGCACCCAGGTACTGGCCGATTACCTGGTGGACTGGTTCAAGCGCAGCGGCGAGGCCCTGGACCGGCTTTAACGGTAGCGGCGTGCGATCAGGTGATCGATGGACAGGCAACCCGGTCCCTTGGCGACCAACAGCAGCAACAAGGCAATCCAGGTGCCGTGGGTCGGGTAGGCATCGGGGTATACAAACAGCTGAATCACCAGGGTCATGCCGATCAGGGCCAGGGCCGAGAAGCGCGTGGCGAACCCGACCAGGATCAGCACCGGGAAAAAATGCTCGGCAAACGCTGCCAGGTGCGCCGCCACTTCCGGTGACAGCAACGGTACGTGGTATTCGCTGCGAAACAGCGGCAAGGTCGAGGCCGCCAGCTTCGGCGCGCCCAGTTGGAAGGTGCCGCTGACCAGGTCAATCGCAAAGCCTTCGACCTTGGTCTGCCCGGACTTCCAGAACACCGCGGCAATCGAGAAACGTGCGAGAAAGGCGATCAGGCTGTAGGGGATTTTTTCGAAAAGCGCGATGGCCCGCTTCACCAGGCACGATGGGGATGTGTTCATGGCGATACCTTTGGTTCCAAGTGCAAGTGAGTGATGACGTCGTGGCTGATCAGCAGCGTCAGGCAGTGGTGCAGGTCGAATTCGGCCGAGGCTTCGAGGGCGTCGGTCACGGCCATTTCCAGCGCTGCGCCGTGCTTGAGGCTGTCGATAAAGGCGACTGAGCCGCTGTCGATGGCGAACACCTTGACCGCCAGGCCCTGGCGCAACACCAGCGCGCCTTGGGCATGCCAGGGATTCAGGGTGGCCATGGCGTCCTCGGTCTGGTGCGCGGCCCACACTGCCACCACCGCATAGGCGGAATTCAGGGTGGCGAGGGACGGGTGCAATTGCAGGCGCAATTGCCCCAGATCTGTCTGGCCTTGCAGCGCATGGAGAATGGCCGGCTGCTCCAGCGCAGGCGTATCCGCAGCGTGGTAGGCGCACACGCGCAGACGCTCAAGGCGTGCCACGTCAGCGAGGTACGGCACGCTGGCGGCGGGTTCGAACGCCTGGATGAACTCGGCCAGCGTGCTGCCGTATTCACTGATCAGCGGGCTGGCAGGGGGCGACGCTTGCACGTAGAGCCCGGCCATGGCGCGAAAGAACTCATCTCCCACCAGTTGCAAGGTCACCGGGTAGGCTGTCGCCAAGGCGTTGATCAACGCGCTGTGTACATTGTTGCGATACACCGCAAAGCGGCTGGCCGGGTCGGCGCCATTGCTGCTGAAGAGTCCGTCGGGGCAAGCCTGGTCGGGCGCCAGCAGGGCCCTGGCAAATGCGTCGTGAAGGCTCATGGGCGTACCTGCGACAAGTGCCGTTCGGCGTGCTCGGCTTCGGCCAAGAGCACGCTGAAGGCCGGTACCTGGTTGTCTCGCTCGATCAGCGTCGCCACCGGGCCGATGCGTGCCAGTACCTGCTCGTACAACTGCCACACGGCGTTATCGATGGGCGCGCCGTGGTCATCAATCAGCAGGCGGTCGCCCAAGCTGTCAGTGTCTTCGGCAAAGCCGGCCAGATGAATCTCACCCACCGCGTGCAGCGGCAGGGCGTCGAGATAGGCCTGCGGGTCACGTTGATGGTTGATGCACGACACGTAGACGTTGTTCACGTCGAGCAGCAGGCCACAGCCGGTGCGCCGGATGACCTCGCTGATGAAGTCGGTCTCGTCCAAAGTGGAACGCTCGAACTGCAGGTACGTCGACGGGTTTTCCAGCAGCATCGGCCGCTTGAGCGTGTCCTGGACCTGGTCGACGTGCGCACACACCCGGTTCAGGGTGGCGGCATCGTAGGCCAGCGGCAGCAGGTCGTTGAGAAACACCGGGCCGTGGCTCGACCAGGCCAGGTGTTCGGAAAATGAGTGGGGTTGATAGCGTTCGATCAGGGCCGCCAAGCGTGCCAGGTGGTCCCGGTTGAGCGGGCTTTCACCGCCGATGGACAGGCCCACGCCGTGCAGCGACAGCGGGTACTGCGCGCGGATCAACCCCAGGTAGTGGTGAAACGGGCCGCCGGCCACCATGTAGTTTTCGGCGTGTACTTCAAAAAAACCGAGGTCGGGCGAAGTCTCGAGCACGTGCGCGAAGTGCTCGGTCTTCAGCCCCAGCCCGGCCCGACAGGGGAGGCCGGGCGCCTGAGCCGGCGAGGGCGTTTGCAGGGATGAAAGCGTCATCATCAGTACTCAGGCTGACCAGGGTTTCAGGACTTGGCGGTGAAGGCAGCTTCCTGGCCGAAACCGGTCGGCGAGGTGGAGCTTGGGGTTTTGGCGCAGGTGCCGGCCGGTACCAGTTTCCAGGCGTTGGCCTGGTCTTTGACTTTCGAGGTGCCGGCGCAGGATGTGCCAGCGCCTGCGGC
Source organism: Pseudomonas aylmerensis (assembly GCF_001702265.1). GTDB lineage: Bacteria > Pseudomonadota > Gammaproteobacteria > Pseudomonadales > Pseudomonadaceae > Aquipseudomonas > Aquipseudomonas aylmerensis. The sequence goes on along the minus strand of NZ_MAUE01000013.1, from coordinate 36,196 downwards.
GCAATCGTTCTTGCCGGCCTCGGCGACACCGAAGCATTTCTGCATGTCGTCGGCGGCGTGGGCAGTGGTGCTCAGGGCGGACAGGCTCAAGGCAGAACCCAGGGCCAGGACGAGGGTAGCGGCGGACAGCGAGCGGGTAGTGGTGGTCATGATGAATCTCCAGCAGTGGGTTGAGTTGGCGGGCTTGAGTGCCTGCTTGTACCACTAGAGATGTTGGGGGGGAATTCGTTACAAACCCAGCAAAAATAATTTCAGGCTTGGCAACATTCAGGCACCACACAAAGCAAATGTGGGAGCGGGCTTGTCCACGAATGCGCTGTGTCAGCCATTAGATACTTGGCTGGTCCAGCGTATTCGTGGGCAAGCCCGCTCCCACATTTTTGATCCGGTTGCTACCGCAACCTTCTCTTAACCGCCCAGGTACGCCTCACGCACCTTTGGATCGGTGAGCAGCTGCTCGCCGGTACCTTGCATCACCACCCGGCCGTTCTCCAGCACGTAGGCACGGTCGGCGATCTTCAGCGCCTGGTTGGCGTTCTGTTCCACCAGGAACACCGTCACACCGTCCTTGCGCAGCTGTTCGATGATGTCGAAGATCTGCTGGATGATGATCGGCGCCAGGCCCAGGGAAGGCTCGTCGAGCAGCAGCAGCTTGGGTTTGCTCATCAGCGCACGGCCGATGGCGAGCATTTGCTGCTCGCCGCCGGACATGGTGCCGCCGCGCTGGCTGAAGCGTTCCTTGAGCCGTGGAAACAGGTGCAGCACCTTGTCCATCTGCTCCTGGTAATCGCCCTTGTCGGTGAAGAACCCGCCCATGGCCAGGTTCTCCTCGACGGTCAGGCGCGAGAACACACGGCGGCCTTCCGGCACGACCGCAATGCTCTTGCGCATGATCTGCGACGACTGCTGGCCCACCAGCTCTTCACCCATGTAGCGGATGCTGCCGCTGTGGGCCTGCGGCGAACCGCATAGGGTCATCAGCAAGGTCGATTTGCCGGCGCCGTTGGCGCCGATCAGCGTGACGATTTCCCCTTGGCGCACTTCCACGTTGACGCTGTGCAGGGCCTGGATCTTGCCGTAGAAAGTGGAAACGTTTTCGAATTGCAGCATTTTACGCTTCCCCCAGATAGGCTTTGATCACTTCAGGATTGTCGCGGATCTGCTCCGGCGTCCCGTCGGCCAGCGGCGTGCCCTGGTTGATCACCACGATGTGGTCGGAAATGCTCATGACCAGTTTCATGTCGTGTTCGATCAACAGCACCGTGGCGTTGTTTTCCTCACGCAACACGCCGATCAGCGCCTTGAGGTCTTCGGTTTCCTTGGGGTTGAGGCCGGCCGCCGGTTCGTCGAGCATCAGGATCCGCGGGCGGGTCATCATGCAGCGGGCGATTTCCAGGCGACGTTGCTGACCGTAGGCGAGGGTGCCCGCCGGGCGGTTGGCGAACTCGGTCAGGTTGACCTTGTCCAGCCAGTACTCGGCGTACTCCATGGCCTCGCGCTCGCTCTTGCGAAACGCCGGGGTCTTGAACAGGCCGGCGAAGAAGTTGGTGTTCAGGTGACGGTGCTGGGCGATCAGCAGGTTCTCGACCGCCGTCATGTCCTTGAACAGCCGCACGTTCTGGAAGGTCCGCACCACGCCCTTGCGGGCGATCTCGTGACCGGCCAGGCCCTGGATCGGCTGGCCGTCCAGCAGGATGCTGCCGCCGCTCGGCTTGTAGAAACCGGTGAGGCAGTTGAACACCGTGGTCTTGCCGGCGCCGTTCGGGCCGATCAGCGCCACCACTTGTTTCTCTTTCACGGTCAGGGCCACGCCGTTGACCGCCAGCAAGCCGCCGAAGCGCATGCTCAAGTTTTCGACTTTCAGGATCTCGCGGCTCATTTGCGCAGCTCCATGTGTGGACGTTGCATGGGCAGCAAGCCTTGAGGTCGCCAGATCATCATCAGCACCATCATGGCGCCGAACATCAACATGCGGTATTCGCTGAACTCACGCATCATTTCCGGCAGCAGGATCATCACGATCGCCGCCAGAATCACGCCCAGTTGCGAGCCCATGCCACCCAGCACCACGATGGCGAGGATGATCGCCGACTCGATGAAGGTGAACGACTCCGGGGTCACCAGGCCTTGGCGCGCGGCAAAGAAGCTGCCGGCAAAACCGGCGAACGCGGCGCCCAGGGTGAACGCGGAAAGCTTGATGATGGTCGGGTTCAGGCCCAGGGCCCGGCAGGCGATTTCATCTTCGCGCAGCGCTTCCCACGCGCGACCGATCGGCATGCGCAGCAGGCGGTTGATCACGAACAGGGCGGCCAATGCCAGCAACAGCGCCACCAGGTACAGGAACACCACTTTGCTCACCGGGTTGTAGTCGATCCCGAAGTACTCGTGGAAGGTCTGCATGCCTTCGGCTGCGGTGCGGTCGAACGACAGCCCGAAGAACGTAGGCTTGGGGATGCTGCTGATGCCGTTGGGGCCGCCCGTGATATCGGTCAGGTTACGCAGGAACAGACGGATGATTTCACCGAAGCCCAGGGTCACGATGGCCAGGTAGTCACCGCGCAGGCGCAGGACCGGGAAGCCCAGCAGGAAGCCGAACGTAGCCGCGGCCATACCCGCCAGGGGCAGGCAGATCCAGAAACTCCACCCCAGGTAATGCGAGAGCAGCGCGTAGGTGTAGGCACCCACGGCGTAGAAGCCCACATAACCCAGGTCGAGCAGGCCGGCGAGGCCCACCACGATGTTCAGGCCCAGGCCCAGCAACACGTAGATCAGGATCAGGGTCGCGATGTCGACCGCACCGCGCGAGCCGAAGAACGGCCAGATCAGCGCAGCGATGATCAAGGCAATGATGATGTAGCGCTGGGTGCGCGGCAGGGTCAGGAATTGACTGACCTTGGGCGAAACCAGTGGGCCACGGTCGCGCTTGAACAGGGCGCCGACCTGCTGGGTGAACAGCACGCGCAGGAACATCAGCACCGAGCACAGGGCAATGATGGTCAGGGTCACGGGGCCGGTGCCATGCACTTCGAGGTTGATGCCGACAATGCTCAGCTTGAGGCCGAGTACCGGGAAGGCCACGGCCCACACCAGCAAGGCGCTGAAAAACGCCGATTTAAGATATCTGCTCATACTTTCTCAACCTCCGGACGGCCCAGGATGCCGGTCGGACGGAACAACAGCACCAGAACCAACAGGCCGAACGCCACGACGTCCTTGTACTGGTCGCCGAAGATATCGGCGCCAAAGGCCTCGGCCACACCCAGCACCAGCCCGCCGAGCATGGCGCCCGGAATGCTGCCGATGCCGCCCAATACCGCCGCGGTAAAGGCCTTGAGGCCTACCAGGAAACCGGCGTTGGGGTTGATCACGCCGTACTGCATGCTCAGCAGCACGGCAGCCACTGCCGCGAGTGCGGCACCGATGACGAAGGTCAGGGCGATGATGTTGTTGGTGTTGATGCCCAGCAGGTTGGCCATCTTGATGTCTTCGGCGCAGGCCCGGCAGGCGCGCCCCAGACGGGAGCGGGAGATGAACAGGGTCAGGCCCAGCATGGCCACCAGGGTGACGACGAAGACCAGGATCTGCATGTAGGAAATCAGGACTTCTTCCGCGCCACCCGGACCGAAGGAGATGCTCCCCGGGATCAGGTTGGGGATGGATTTATCCTTGGAGTCCTGGGACAGCAATACGGTGTTCTGCAGGAAAATCGACATGCCGATAGCGGAAATCAGCGGGATCAGACGGTTGCTGCCACGCAAGGGACGGTAGGCAACCCGCTCGATACTGTAGCCATAGGCACTGGTCACGACGATCGACGCGATGAACGCGGCGGTCATCAACAGCGGCAGTGAGTGGATACCCATCATGGCCAGCCCGGCAAGGGCGATGAAGGCCACGTAGGAACCAATCATGTACACCTCGCCATGGGCGAAGTTGATCATTCCAATGATGCCGTAAACCATTGTGTAGCCAATGGCTATCAAGGCATAGGTGCTGCCAATGGTCAGGCCATTAACCAGCTGTTGGAAAAAATGATAGATCTCAGGCATTACAGCGCTCCTAAAAACCCGATACGCATTTCACTGGTGGAGTCATGTTCCGGCCCTGTGCTGTGTTCTATGAGCACATTTGCACAAAGCGTTTGCCAGCGAACCGCTGGTGACGGTTTTAAGATTTTCAGGTGAGCCAGCGCCCGGATCGCGGGTGACAGGCCCATAAACCTCGTAAAACAAAGCCCACTGCTCTCACAGTGGGCTTGTTGACCAGTAACGCCTGGCTTACTGAGGGGAAACTTCGGTTTTTGGTTTGCCGAAGTGCCATTCGTAGACCACGAACTTGAAGTCCTTCAGGTCGCCCTTGGCGTCGAAGCTCAGCTCGCCAGTAGGTGTCTTGAAGGTACCCGCGTGGATGGCGGCTGCCACTTTGGCGGTGTCTTCGCTCTTCGCAGCGGCAATACCGCCGGCGATCACTTCAACGGCCGAGTAGGCCGGGAATACGAATGGACCGGTTGGGTCCTGTTTGTTCTTGGCGAACTCTTCAACAATGGCCTTGTTGGCCGGATCGGTGTCGAAGGATTTCGGCAGGGTCACCAGCAGGCCTTCCGAAGCGCCTTGGGCGATCTGCGAGATGGAGTCGTTGCCGACGCCTTCTGGGCCCATGAACTTGGCGTTCAGGCCTTTTTCCTTGGCTTGGCGCAGGATCAGGCCCAGCTCTGGGTGGTAGCCGCCGTAGTAGACGAAGTCGACGTTGGCTTGCTTGAGCTTCTGGATGATCGAGGAGAAGTCTTTGTCACCGGCGTTCAGGCCTTCGAAGACGGCAACCTTGGTGCCTTTCTTCTCGAGAGTCTGCTTGACGGCGGTGGCGATGCCTTCACCGTATTGCTGTTTGTCGTGCAGGACAGCCACGATTTTCGGCTTCACGTGATCGGCGATGTAGTTACCGGCTGCAGGGCCCTGGGCGCTGTCCAGGCCGATGGTGCGGAAGATCAGCTTGTAGCCACGGGCGGTGATTTCCGGGCTGGTGGCCGCCGGGGTAATCATGATCACGCCTTCGTCTTCATAAATATCGGACGCTGGCTGAGTGGAGCTGGAGCAGAGGTGACCAACTACGAACTTGACGCCGTCGTTGACCACTTTGTTGGCGACGGCAACGGCTTGTTTAGGATCGCAAGCGTCGTCGTATTCCTTGGCTTCGAGCAACTTGCCGTCGACGCCGCCCTTGGCGTTGATGTCGGCGATGGCTTGCTTGGCACCCATGAATTGCATGTCACCGTATTGCGTCACAGGACCGGTTTTAGGGCCGGCGATACCAATCTTGATGGTGTCAGCTGCGAACGAATGGCCGGCAACCCCAGCCAGGACCATAGCGGCAAACAGTTTGGAAATCTGCTTAGTAGCCTTATTCATAGTGCTCCACTCTTACTGTTGTATTTTTTATAGTTCTAGCGGCCTTGTGAGCTGTAGAACCGGATCAGATATCTCGGATATCCCCCCGGCAGTGCCCTGGCAACTGTACCGGTACAGTGTAGAGCGCCGGTTGATCGCTTGAAAAGCTGGCTGCTGGGGGCAAAACCCGGGTATGTCGCTTAAATGAAAGAAAAAGACAGAATTGCGGCGGGGTGATGCCAGAGTCTCGGGCAATCCTTGGCTTTCCTGACACTTTCAATCGATGCCTCATTTGCAACTGGGTTTTTCTGCCTGACCTGCGACGTTATGATTGCGCCGATTTTTTATTCAGGTGAATTCCCATGAAGCAAGAACCTAGCACCCTCTATGCCAAGCTGCTCGGTGAAACCGCCGAAATTTCCTGGAAGGAGCTTGAACCGTTCTTTGCCAAGGGTGCCCTATTGTGGGTCGACGCCGGCCTGGATTTGATCGAGGCCGCCGAGGGCATGGCCGAGGATAACCGTGACAAAGTCGCTGCCTGGCTGGCCTCGGGCAGCTTGGGCGAAGTGTCTGCGACGCGGGCATTGGACCTGGTGGAGCGCGATCCAGGCTTGTGGGCAGTGGTGGTTTCGCCTTGGATACTGATCCAGGAAAGGGCGGCGCAGGCGAAGTAAGCACCTTAATGGTGCGTGTTGTTTCGCTGCAAAAGTGTGTAGCGGAGTAACCGCCAGGGCGGTGATGGCATCTTGCCGTGAAGAAAGGTCACAGCCCAAGGTGACGCGCACGTCATGGGAACAGTTCTCCTGGCACTGGATGGCTCCGGGAATTGTTTCTCGGTGTGTATATAAAGCGGGTAGCTGTCAGATCGTAGCGTAGGAAGCAACGAATTCCGGTAAAGTTCGCCGCCTGTCATCCGGAGCCCGTTATGCCTTCAGCGCTGCCCCCTCTAGAGAAAACGTCGCAGCAACTGCTTTACCTCATTTACGGTAATCAGGATGTTTACCGGCGCGAAGCGAAATTCAGCATCCTCACCGCGCTGGCGCAGCTCAAGCAGGGCGAGTCGCTGTGCATCCGGGTCATGACCGATCGCCCGCAGGATTTCGCCGGCTGGCCGGTCGAAACCGTTCACCTCGATGAGCAGACCCTCGCCCGATGGCAGGGAAGCAACGGCTACACCCACCGCCGCAAGGCCTGTGCGATTGCCCAGGGATTGAAGCTGGCGGACAAGACCCTGTTCGTCGACACCGACACGCTGTTCCTCAAATCCCCCCATCGCGTCTTCGAACTCATCGCGCCCGACCAGTATGTGATGGATGGCTTCGAATACGACTGGAGCTACGTGTGCCAGCGCCCCGACTACCTCAAGTTGGGTGAGCACCTGCAGGCGCATGGCATTTGCGCCGGCAATAGTTTCAAGCTCTATAACAGTGGCCTGTGTGGCGTACGCGCCAGTGACACGCCGCTGCTCGAGGCCGCGATTCGCTGGATCGATGAGTGGACCCAGGGTTCGTTCGATATCCACACCATCGAGCAGATCGCGATTTCCTTCGCGATGCGCGACAAGACGGTGCGCGAGGCGAACAGGTTCGTCCATCACTACTTCGCCGACAAGCGCTTCTTCCACGCCATGCAGGCGCACTTTTTCAGTCTCTATGGCGAAGCGTTCGGCCCTGAGCTGGTAGCGCGTTGCCTGGATGTGCCGCAGGTCAAGCCCGTGCCATCCCCTTGGCAGCGGCTGCGGATCAAATGGAAACTGCGCAATCAGCGCAAACACCTGAAGCGGGTCGGTCGCGACTTGCTCTACGGCAGCTCGGCGCCCAAGCACCCGTACTACGACGTGTGTCGACACGGCTGGTGGGAGTCGGCCTTCAAGGAAATTCTTGGCTGGGACGTGGAAGAACAGCAGAAGGTCTTCGGCACCGACGGTGCAGGCTGGCCCAAGCAGTTGCCCCGGCCGCTGAAGCGCGCAGACGAGCAAGTCATCCTTACCTTCCTGCGCCAGCGCGCGGCCCGCTGATGTCGCGACGGCGCCCTGCGGCGCCGTCGCAGCGGTTCAGGCAGTCTTGCCGGTGTGGTTATTCAGCGAAATAACCTTGGTCTTGCCGATGCGGTGACGGTAGATCTCGCGCAGGTATTTGATTGCCTTCTTCACGCAATCGCGCGACAGGCGAATGTCATTGATCGACACAAACTTGTCTTTGTCGTTGATCAACTCGCGGTACTTCTTCTCATACATCGGCTTGATCGCGTACCAGTTGGTATCGAGGATCTTCGCCGGGTTTTCGAACTCGTTGAGCAACTCGTCGATACGGTCTTCGTCGAAGTCCTCGTGGATGATGAAGTCCAGGATCGAGTTGTCCAGTGTGTCGTCGAAACGGTACGGGTTGCGCGCAAAGCAGCGTTTGATAAAGGCCACGATCAGCGTGAGGAAATCATCCGACAGGCACGGGCTTTTCGCGATCAGGGTGGTCAGCGACAGGTTCGCCGATGCACCGATCACCAAGGCGTAGCGCTTGAGCGTGGTGTTGGGGAACAGGCTGTTGAGGTGAGTCTTGAGCCGGTTCAGGTCCATGTAGGACAGTTTATAGTCCTTGGGCAGGGACACGATCGAGACCACCGACGAGCAGTTCTTGAAGAAGTGCAGGTCATGCAGCGCGGCCGCGTCGTAGCCGGAGTTCTTGTACTGCTCCAGGGACGCTTTGTAGCGCTTGGACTCGATCGGCAGCAGGCTGATGCCTTCGATGGCCTGGGTGACCTTGTTGAAATGCGGCAGGTCGATGGAGCGGAAGAACAGGTCGTCGATGTTCAGGCGCTGGGGCTCTTTTTCGAACACCTTGAATTTGTCGTTGGTCGGCGCCGGGGTTTCCGGGACCACGGACTCTGCGTAGGCAATCGCCACCGGGCCGGCCAGGCTCATGAACAGGTCGTTGGCATCCAGGCGAATGGTTTCGCCGATGTCGATGCCGGCGCGACGGAAGTAGTTCTGGTCGTAGTCAGTGGTGACCGCCTGGGCCGTCAGAATGTTGAAGATCTGTTGCGAGATGTACTGGTTGGCGTGTTTTTCCATGGCATTGACGTCAATGTTCTGGATATTGCCGTCATCGCTTTCTTCGGCGTAACGCATGATGTCGTTGGAGATCAGCATCATTGCGTTCCAGGGGCGGATGCGGCCCTTCACGCTGGCTTCGCTGCTGTCTTCATTGGCGAAGTTGTATGAGAAATCCCATTCTTCCGACAGGTACTTGCACAGCAGGCGCCCGGCGTTGATGTGCAGGGCTTCGGACATTTCGCTGCGGTGATCGGAAATATTCGGCAGTACGCAGATGCCGCTGGTGAAGATCGGCTCGAACACAAAGGCGTGGCCGCTCTTGCTGTCGTGCTCGTCGGCGGGCTTGGTGTCGAACGTCTTGTTCATGTACGAGTGCTGCTGGGCCAGGCCGAATTCCGAGGCCATGCCCGAACCCGTACCGCCGCCGGCGCTGAAGATCGAGAAGTACAGGCGCGACTGGTTGGCCTTGATGCCGCAGGAGTCGATCAGGTACGAGTGGATCATCTTCCAGTCGGGGCTGGAAAAGCGCTGGGTATCCTTGTTGAGGATGATCTTGGCCAGGTACTGGCCGAGGATCGGCGCGTTACCAGCGCCACCGGCATGGACTTCCGACAGGTCCATGATTTTCATCTTGCTGTAGTCGCGCAAAAAGCCGCTTTTTTCGCCTTTGCGCGAGAAGCGGATGCGCCCGGCGATGTCCTTGTCCAGATCGCCCAGCATCACCAGCGGCTCGACCAGGAACACCGGCTTGCTGGCCTTGCCGCTGCCCAGGCGCAGGTTGTTGCGGATCCACTGGGCCGGGCTGTAGCCCTTGTCCAGCGTCTTGTCTTCGGTACTGAATTCGTTGAGGTAAAACTTGCGGGCGTTGTACACCAACTCCGCCACGTCGAGCGCGATGTTCGAACCGCAACGGCCCAGGCCGATCAGGCACACCGAGGGGAATTCCTGCTCGCTGCGCTGTTCGCCGTCGCCTTCCAGGTGGGGCGGGCGTGGGAACACCATATCGCGCAGGCCGTCGAGGTTATCGAGGATGCGGTCGGTATTGGTCTCGGTGAAGTACAGGTATTGCTGAGTGGCCAGCGGGCGCGCGGTGCTCAATGACTTTGAACCTGAGGGCTTGTCCGCAGGAGCTGGGAGCAACACGTCGGATACCACGGTGGCAGAGTTATTTTTAGAAGTCATTGTGCGCCAAGTGCCTGGGCGGATGGCTGGAAAGAATCAAAGGGCCATCACGGAATGGGAGTTCGCGACTTTACAGTGCGTCCTTGTCCGGAACGATCGGGTTTGACCCTGTATGCTCAGGCAAAACCTGGCCGGACTCTGATGAATCGGCCGTTTGTCGGCGTTCTTTAGGCAAATGATGGCGAAATGCCAAAGTTTAGGCGTCAGCGAATTGGCCTGACGATGGAAGTCGACCTTGGGCGCCCGGTGGAGGGCTCTTTCGCTGGCGGTTTTTCCTGGGTGCCTGCCACGCTGTAAGGGTAGAGCGGGTTACGGATGTCGATGCCCTGGATCACGCCGATGATGTCGCTGGCAGGCACCGCCGGGCTCAACAGGTAGCCCTGGACGAAATCACAGCCATGCTTGAGCAACAGCTCGAACTGGGCCTGGGTTTCCACACCTTCGGTCACCACCTGCAGGTGCAGGGTGTGGGCCATGCCGACAATCGCCTGGACGATCTCGATATCGGCGGTGGACTTGGGAATGTCCTGGATGAACGAGCGGTCGATCTTCAAGGTGTTGAGCGGCAGGCGCTTGAGGTAGGCAAGCGATGAATAGCCGGTGCCGAAGTCGTCGATGGCCAGCGACACCCCCAGCGCGCGGATCTGCCGCAGCAGTGCCAGCGTGCTGCTGATGTTGCCCATCAACGCGTTTTCGGTGACTTCCAGTTCCAGGCGATTGGCGGCGATCCCGCTGAAACGCAGCGCGTCTTCGATCTCGTCCGCCAGTTCGTCGCGGGCCAGGTTCAACGCGGAGCAGTTCACGGACATGGTCAGTTCGGTGTAACCCCTGTCGGACAACAGGCTCAGGTCATGACAGGCCTGGCGCAGTACCCAGTGGTCCAATTCGGCAATCAACCCGTTGTTTTCGGCGATGCCGATAAACCGATCCGGGGCCAGCAAGCCGTGCTGCGGGTGTTGCCAGCGTACCAGGGCCTCGAGGCGCGTGACTTTGCCCAGCTTCATGTCGAAGATCGGTTGGTAGAACAACACCAATTGATTGCGGGTGCGCAGGGCACCGCGCAGTTCTTCCTCCAGTTGCAATTCGAGGAAGGCGCGGGTTTTCAGGTTGGAGCTGAAGAAGTTGAGGCTGTTACGCCCGGTGTCCTTGGACTGGTACAGCGCCAGGTCTGCGGTTTTCAGCAACTCTTCGCAGGTCAGGCCGTCATCGGGAAACAGGCTGATGCCGATGCTGGTGGTCATCACCATGCGCCGGCCGGCCAGTTCGATGGGTTCTTTCATCTTCTGCATGATGCGCTGGGCCAGGTGCCGAGCCTCGTCGCGGTTGTGAATGCTGATGAGGATGCAGAACTCATCGCCGCCAAAACGCGCGACCACGTCAGCGTGGCTGCGCACCGAGCCCTTGATGTGCCCGGCGAGCACGGTGAGCAGCTGGTCGCCCGCATCATGCCCGAGGCTGTCATTGATGCGCTTGAAATGGTCGATATCGAGGAAGATCACCGCCATCATCCCCTGTGAAGCGGTTTTTTCCGCGAGTTTCTCTGCAAAGATCTGGTTGAAACCACGGCGATTCAGCAGGCTGGTGAGTGCATCGTAGTGGGCTACTTGCTGCAGCGAGGCGCGGGCCTGGTCGAGTTCGCTGAGCAGCGCGTTGACCCGGCGCAGGTCACGTTCCTTGTGCTGCAGCTTCTTGTCGGCGAGGGCGGCGCTGATGCTGCTGCCGATCACCAGCAGGGTGATCACGGCCACCGACAAACCGAGCTGGATCGGGTTGTTGTCCTGCGGCAAGGACAGGTCCGCCCCGGCAGGCACCATCAAGCGCAGGGCGGCCATGCCGGTAAAGTGCATGCTGATGATCCCGGCGCCCAGCACCAGGCTGGCGGCATATTTGAGCAATTGGTGAAACACGCCGGCGCCGTTGCGCAGGTAGCTCGACAGCAACAGCGCGGCGAAGCTGGCGCCGATGGCAATCGCGACCGAGGCCAGGAACAACCCCGACTCGAAATACGCCTGGGCCTGGGAGCGCATGGCTGACATGCCCACGTAGTGCATCAGCGCGATACCCAGGCCCATCCACACCGATGCCAGCAGGTACTGATGCAGGCGCAGATGGGCGTGACTGAGGGTCTGCATGGCGAACAACGAGGCAACCAGGGCGATCAGCAGCGAGGCGAACGTCATGATCAATTCGTAATGGATGGCGATGGGCGCCTGGAAGGCCAGCATGCTGATGAAGTGGGTCGACCAGATCCCGCCGGCCAGGCAACCGGCGCCGAGCCAGCGCCAATGGCGCCTTGCGGTGGGGTCCTCGACATGGCCGACACGCTCAGCCATGTCCAGCGTGCCGAACCCGGCCGCACAAGCGACCAGGTAGGCCAGCAGCACCAGAAACGGGTTATGACTGCAATTGAGTAATAAGTGCCCGCTTTCTGGGAGGTCGGTAAAAAAATGCAGACCCAGCCATTCCATAGCATGTCCCGTCATAGAGTCACGTCACTGCCTGAGGCGATGACCTATGAAGTCGAGTATAGAAGCCTCCCGGGATTCGTCAGCGCTAATGGCACTTTGCTCTCAACCATTTTGGCATGCTCTACATAGCGTTTAATGCTAAGCGCTGATGGGCAGGTCCAGCTCGAACGGGGCTGGCAGCGGCGCCAGGCCGAACGCGGCGCGGGCGGCGTCGCAATCGACGTTCTGCACGCCCTGGCTCCAGGAGGAGTCGAACTCGCGGCACACACTCGAGCGCTGTGCATAAATTGAGCAGCTGGTGCCTTTGCCCACTTCCCCTTCAAGGCTGCAGCAGCGCGCGGGCTTCTGGTCGGTACCGATCATCGCCACGCGGGTGGGGTTGATCTGCACCACCAGCTCATCGGGTACGGTGCCCCCCGATGAGGCGCACTCTCCCCAAAAGAAAGACACACGGAAGTGTGAACAGCAGGCACCGCAATTCAGACACGGACTGGCTTCGGACATGGGCGTCTTCGATAAAAGAGAGTAAGGGGGATGCTACGGAAGGCTCGCCATTCTATCCGTGCCAAGGCCGTTGGGAAGGGGGGCACTCACTTATATTTTTGTAGGCCAAGTCCCGTGGCGCCGGGTGAAATCATGCCCTATCAGCTTTACGAATCATTACAGACAAGCCTTGCCCGTCTGACTATGTTGCAGGTACCGGGCAGGATGCATCGGGCATCGCAGCTCTCATAACAATAAAAGAGACGGACCCATGCAGAACTCGACCCAAGCGGCGAATGCCTGGCGCATTCTGTTCCTGCTGTTCCTGGCCAACCTGTTCAATTTTTTCGACCGTACCATTCCGGCGATCATCATCGAGCCGATCCGTATGGAATGGCACCTGAGCGACTTCCAGCTCGGCATCATCGGCACCGCCTTCACCATCGTCTACGCCATTGCCGGCCTGCCGCTCGGGCGACTCGCCGACACCGGCTCGCGCAGCAAACTGATGGGCTGGGGCCTGTTCGCCTGGAGCGGGCTGACGGCGGTCAACGGCATGGTTGGCAGCTTCTGGACGTTCCTGCTGGTGCGCATGGGCATTGGTATCGGCGAAGCCAGCTATGCGCCGGCGGCCAACTCGCTGATTGGCGACCTGTTCCCGGCACACCGCCGCGCGCGGGCCATGGGGATTTTCATGCTCGGCCTGCCGTTGGGGCTGTTGCTGGCGTTCTTCACCATTGGCGCGATGGTCAAGGCGTTCGACAGCTGGCGCGCGCCGTTCTTTATTGCCGCCGTGCCGGGTCTGATCCTTGCGGTGTTCATGTTCTATATCAAGGAGCCCAAGCGCGGCGCGGCCGAAACCGTGCAGGTCTCCCAGGAGCGCGTCGACCGCCCGATTCGCCGCGTGCTGGCAGTACCGACTTTCCTCTGGCTGGTGCTGGCCGGGCTGTGCTTCAACTTCGCCACCTATGCCTGCAACTCGTTTCTGGTGCCGATGCTGCAACGCTATTTCCTGATGCCGTTGCAGGAGGCGGCGGTCGCCACCGGGGTGATCGTCGGTATCACCGGTTTGATCGGCCTGACCCTGGGTGGCTGGATTGCCGACAAGATTCATCAGCGCGTCGCCAATGGCCGTCTGTTGTTTGCCGCGTTCAGCCTGATCATCTCCACCGTCACCACTGCCTGGGCCTTGCACGCGGGGCGGATCGAGATCGGCGTGTTCGTGGCGCTGTTCAGTGTCGGCTGGTTGTTTGCTTATAACTTCTACACCTGCGTGTACACGGCGATCCAGGACGTGGTCGAGCCGCGCCTGCGGGCGACGGCGATGGCGTTGTTCTTTGCCGGGCTGTACCTGCTGGGCGGTGGCATGGGGCCAATTGTGGTGGGCGGTCTGTCCGATCACTTTGCCCATTCGGCGATGTATGCCGATGGGGCTGCGCAGATGACCGAAGCGTATAAAGCCGTGGGCTTGCATGACGCCATGTACTTGATCCCGGTGGCGCTGTTCCTGACCATGCTGTTTCTGTTCCAGGCCTCGCGCAGTTTTGTGCGTGATGCCCAGCGGATGAAAGATGGGTTGGGGGCGGTGGAGGTGCCGGCTTCGGCGGCGACGGCTTGAGACCGAGGTGACCCCTTCGCGAGCAAGCCCGCTCCCCCAGTTGAAACATTCCAACTGTGGGAGCGGGCTTGCTCGCGAAGAGGCAATTACAGGCTCCGATTTGCTCCAAGTGAATAAAAAAGGCCCGCATTGCGCGGGCCTTTTTTCAGCGGAGCAGGGCGGTCATCAACCCGCCACCAACACCCGGATCGCTTCCAGTCGCAGCGCCGCCTTGTCGAGCATGGCCAGGCCTTGCTCGCGTTGTTGGCGCAGGGCCACCAGTTCGCTGTCGCGTACGGTCGGGTTGACCGCTTGCAGCGCCGTCAGGCGCGACAGCTCTTCGTCAGTGTCTGCAGCCAGGCGGCGCTTGGCTTCGGCCACACGCTCGGCGTGGCGTGGGGTGATCTTCTCTTCACCGGCGTTGATCCGCGGCGTCAGCTGGTCGCGCTGGGCCTGGATAAACTTGTTGGCGCTGGCCCGTGGCACGCTTTCCAGCTGGTCGTTCAGGGTTTCAAACGACACGCGGCTGGACAGGTCATTCCCGTTCGCATCCAGCAGGCAGCGCAGGGCGGCCGGCGGCAGGTAACGGCCCAGTTGCAGCGAGCGCGGGGCAACCACTTCGCTGACGTAGAGCAGCTCCAGCAACACCGTGCCAGGCTTGAGCGCCTTGTTCTTGATCAGCGCCACGGCGGTGTTGCCCATCGAGCCGGACAGCACCAGGTCCATGCCGCCCTGCACCATCGGGTGTTCCCAGGTGATGAACTGCATGTCTTCGCGCGACAGCGCCTGGTTGCGGTCGTAGGTGATGGTCACGCCTTCGTCGTCGCCCAGGGGGAAGCTGGCGTCGAGCATTTTTTCGCTGGGCTTGAGGATCAGCGCGTTTTCCGAATGGTCTTCGCTGTCGATGCCGAACGCGTCGAACAGGGTTTCCATGTAGATCGGCAGGGCGAACTGGTCGTCTTGTTCGAGGATGGCCTCGACCAGCGCATCGCCTTCACCCGCACCGCCGGAGTTGAGCTCCAGCAAACGGTCGCGACCGGTGTGCAGTTCCTGCTCCAGGCGCTCGCGCTCGGCACGGGCCTCGTCGATCAAGGCTTGCCATTCGCCATCGTCGGCGTTTTCCAGCAGCGGCAGCAGGCGCGGGCCGAACTGGTGCTGCAAGGCGTTACCGGTCGGGCAAGTGTTGAGGAAAGCGTTCAGCGCTTCGTTGTACCACTGGAACAGGCGCTCTTGCGGGCTGGTTTCCAGGTAGGGCACGTGCAGTTCGATCACATGTTTCTGGCCGATCCGGTCCAGTCGGCCGATCCGCTGTTCCAGCAGGTCGGGGTGCGACGGCAGGTCGAACAGCACCAGGTGGTGGGAGAACTGGAAGTTGCGACCTTCACTGCCGATTTCCGAGCAGATCAGCACTTGTGCGCCGAACTCTTCATCAGCGAAGTAGGCGGCGGCACGGTCACGCTCGAGGATGTTCATGCCCTCGTGGAACACCGTGGCCGGGATGCCGGAGCGCACGCGCAGCGCGTCTTCCAGGTCCATCGCGGTTTCGGCGTGGGCGCAGATCACCAGGACCTTGGTGCGCTTGAGCATTTTCAGCTGGTCGATCAGCCACTCGACCCGTGGGTCGAAGCGCCACCAGCGGTTTTCTTCTTCGATGTCCGGCTGCGACTGGAAGCTGACTTCCGGGTACAGCTCGGCGTGCTCGCCCAGCGGCAATTCGAGGTATTCGTCCGGGTTCGGCAGCGGGTAGGCGTGCAGCTTGCGCTCCGGGAAGCCTTGCACAGCGGCGCGGGTGTTGCGAAACAGCACGCGGCCGGTGCCATGGCGGTCGAGCAGCTCGCGCACCAGGCGCGCGCTGGCTTCGGTGTCGCCATCGTTGACGGCGGTCAGCAGCGCTTCACCTTCGTTACCGAGGAAACCCTGGATGGTCTGGTGTGCGGCAGGCGACAGGCGGCCTTTATCCAGCAGCTCCTGCACGGCTTCGGCCACCGGGCGATAGTTCTCGCTCTCGGCGCGGAAGGCCTGCAGGTCGTGGAAGCGGTTCGGGTCGAGCAGGCGCAGACGCGCGAAGTGGCTGTCCTGGCCCAGCTGTTCCGGGGTCGCGGTGAGCAGCAGCACGCCCGGGATGACCTCGGCCAGTTGCTCGACCAGCGCGTACTCGGCGCTGGCCTTGTCTTCATGCCACACCAGGTGGTGGGCTTCGTCGACGACCAGCAGGTCCCAGCCGGCTGCGAACAGCGCGTCCTGGGCCTTCTCGTCGTCCACCAGCCACTCCAGGGCGACCAGCGCCAACTGGGTGTCTTCGAACGGGTTGGTCGCATCGCTCTCGATGAAACGTTCTTCGTCGAACAGCGCAACCTGCAGGTTGAAGCGGCGGCGCATTTCCACCAGCCACTGGTGCTGGAGGTTTTCCGGTACCAGGATCAGCACCCGGTTGGCGCGACCCGAGAGCAGCTGGCGATGGATCACCAGGCCGGCTTCGATGGTCTTGCCCAGGCCCACTTCGTCCGCCAGCAATACCCGCGGCGCGATACGGTCAGCGACTTCACGGGCGATGTGCAGTTGGTGCGCAATAGGTTGCGCACGCACGCCGCCCAGGCCCCACAGCGAAGACTGCAGTTGGCGGCTGGTGTGTTCCAGGGTGTGGTAACGCAGCGAGAACCAGGCCAGCGGGTCGATCTGCCCGGCGAACAGACGGTCGCTGGCCAGGCGGAACTGGATGAAGTTGGAGAGTTGGGTTTCCGGCAGGGTGACCTGCTCGTTCTGCCCATTGAGGCCGTGATACACCAGCAGGCCATCGACGTCGTCGACTTCCTGCACGGTCATTTTCCAGCCTTCGAAATGGGTGATGGAGTCCCCCGGCGAGAACCTCACGCGAGTGAGGGGCGCATTCCGTAGCGCATACTGGCGGGTGTCGCCAGTGGCCGGATAGAGCACGGTCAACAAGCGGCCGTCCTGTGCCAGAACGGTGCCTAACCCCAGCTCTGCTTCGCTGTCACTAATCCAGCGTTGCCCCGGTTGATACTGCTGCGCCATGCTGCCTGACTCCCGCCGTGAAAAAGCCGACTATCTTAACGGAACAAGGCCCCACGCCCAAGGACTCTGACAAAAACTACTCCGTTTGCGGCAGCGTCCGGAAGCCGAATCGACGGGTGGCAGGCACTTGCGAGTGTCGACTGGGTCACAGCTTGGCGAGTGCGTTCTCAAGTCGCCACGCGGCCCGCCGACAGCCTGTTGATCAGGAGAATAACTATTATGCTGCCACCCATGCTGCCCGTCAGCGTTGTGCCGGTCACTTCGCAACTCGACCCGGTACGCCAGAAGCCGGATATCCCGCCCGTGGTGCCAGTACAAGCGGGCTCCAACGAAAGCACGATCGACCTGAAAAAGGGCGATGCCGAGCAGTCGACCTTTCTGCTGCGTGAAGAGCAACGCCGCCAGCAGGAGCAGCAAAAACGCCGGCGCGAAGCCGACGAAGACCCGGAGCAGCACCTGGCGATTCCCGGCGACCTGCTCAATGCCGACAACACCGTGCCGGTGGCGCCGCTGATCGAAGATGCGCCGCGCCAGGGCTTGTGGGTGGACGTCGAGGTCTAGTCGCGCAACGCCTGCAATGCCGTCATCAACTGCGCGACGTCATCGTCGTTGTTGAGCGGGCTGACGGAGATCCGCGCGATGCTGGCCAGCCCGCGCGCCTGCATGTCCAACGGCGTGTAGGCCACCCCATTGGCACCGATATTGATGCGCTTCAAGGCCAGGCGGCGCTTGAGTTCGAAAGCGTCCCAGCCGTCCAGGTTAAAGGCGATCAGCCCTGATTGCGCAGTGCCCAGGTCATGCAAGGAAATACCCGGCATCTGACGCAAGGCCTGGCGAATTCGCTCACTGGTGTGTGCGATCCGTTCCCATACTTGCTCAAGCCCCAGTCGATTCATCTCCTGCAACGCGTTGCCCAGCCCCGCCAACAAGGCAAACGACACTTCGCTGGTTTCAAAGCGCCGGGCGTCGTTGCGCAGGTCGAAACCGTCTGCGCTCCATGGCGCCGAAAACACATCGCGCTGGGCCGGATTCAGGCGCGGTAAAAAGTCCGGGCGCACATACAGCAGCGCGGTGCCACGCGGCCCGCGCAGGTGCTTGCGCCCGGCGGACTTGAGCACATCGCACTGCAGCGCCTGCACATCCACCGGCACCTGGCCGACGGCTTGGCCGGCGTCGATGAAATAGGCAATGCCATGACGTCGGGCCACGGCGCCGATGGCCTCGGCGGGGTTGATCAGGCCACCGTTGGCCGGCAGCCAGGTCAGGTCGATCAGCTTGACGTGCGCATCGATCATCGACTCCAGCGCCAGCGGGCAGACCGCGCCGGAGGCATCGCAAGGGATGACTTCCACGCGCGCGCCGGCCTGCACCGCCAGGTCCATGCTGGCGAGGTTGCCCCCCCATTCATGGCGGCCGACCAGGATGCGATCACCCGGTTGCCACGGGCCCAGTGCCTGGAATGCCAGGCTCCAGGCGGTCGAGCCGCTGCTGGCGAAGGCGATCGACGCGGCGGGTGCGTTGAGCAATTGCGCGGCGGCGCGGCGGGCTTTTTCCACCAGCACGGCGCCATGCTCGCCGGCTTCCATGGGGCCATCACGGGCTTCGCGGTGCAGTTGATCGATAATCGCGTCGAGGGTCGCCTGGCTTGGCAGCGAGGCACCGGCGTGATTGAAATGCACGATGCCCGACTGGCAGCCGGGCGTGCTGTCGCGCAATTGCTGGACGTCGAGCGGGCTCACGGTTGCAGCTCGAAAATCGCGTCAACCTCCACGGCCACGCCGGCCGGCAGGCTGGAAACGCCAACGGCGGTGCGCACATGCCGACCTTTTTCGCCGAGGGCATTGACCAGCAGGTTCGAGGCGCCGTTGGCAACCCCGCTCTGGCGCTGGAAATCACCGCTGCTGGCAATGAATACACCCAGGCGCAAAATGCGCACCAGGCGCGACAGGTCATCACCCAGCGCATGGCTTAATTGTCCCAGCAGGCCCAGCGCTGCCAGCTCGGCTGCCTGGGCGCCTTCTTCATCGCTGAGGGATTCGCCCAGGCGGCCGACGTAGGCGGGCTTGCCATCGACCATCGGGATTTGCCCGGAGACGAACAGTTGGTTCTGGCTGATCACATAGTTGATGTAGTTGGCCGCCGGTTGGCTCGGGGTCGGCAGCGTCAGGCCGAGGGCTTGCACGCGTTGGCGCAGGGAGTCGCTCATGATCCATCCTCCTGGGTTTTAAGAGGTGCCAGCATGTTGGCCGAGGAGGGCGGCGACAAACGGATAGATCTCACCCGACGTATCGAAAAAACTCACGCGTCGCGGCAGGCTTCCAGCAGCCATTCGCTGAAGCACGCGGCGGCGTCACCAGCCGGGCCGGGCGGCGCGATCAGCCAGTAGCCGATGTCGCTGTGATACGGCGGCCAGTCGAAGGCTTCCACCAGGCTGCCGTCCTGGAGCCTGCGCTGGATCAGGCGATGACGGCCCATGGCGATGCCTTGGCCGGCCACGGCCGCTTCGACCACGATGTTGTAGTCATGCAGCATCACGCGCGGGTGGCGGTCGAGGTCGACGTGGTAGTGCGCTGACCAATCCGTCCATTCGAAGGGGCGGTGCGAGGTGGCCATCAGCAGTGGGCTGTCATGCATCGCTTTGAATGTCGGGCTGCACACCGGGGAGATGACTTCCGGCATCAGCCGCGTCGCCTGCACGTCGGGCCAGTCGCCCTTGCCATAGCGAATCGCCAGGTCGACCTCGGCGCCGGCCACGTCCGCCAGTTGAATCGCCGGTAACAGCTCAACCTGGATATGCGGGTAGCGGTTGAGAAACCCGGCCAGGCGCGGTGCCAGCCACAGCGTGGCAAAGGAGGCGAGCAGGCCGACGCGCAGCACGGTGGTGCTGGGCGCTGTTTTTTGAGTGCGGGTCGCGGCGGCGATGGCGTCGAGGGCCGGGCGGATTTCGTCGTAGTACTGTTGGCCGTCCGTGGTCAGATCGATCGCGCGGGTGCGACGGATAAACAACGGTTTGCCCAGGTGCTGTTCCAGCTTTTGCACCTGATGGCTGAGTGCACTCTGGGTCACCGACAACTCGCTTGCCGCCTTGATAAAACTCAAGTGCCGCGCCACGGCTTCAAAGGCGCGCAGGGCCAGCAGCGGGGGAAGGTCCTTGTGCAGTGCCACGTGAGCGCATCTCCTGGGGTGGATGGGAAGTGCCGATTTTGGGCGAAGGCCTGCATTTTGTCGCCCGCTCAATTGCCGTGAGGCGCTGGAGCCCGCATTATTGAGCGATTCCCGCCACGACGTAAGCCTAGCCATGAGTGAAGACGACAAGCTGATCGACCTGAACGCCGAACGTGCCAAGCGTGTGCATGACCTCAATGACAAGCGCCTGAATGAAGTGCGCCAAGCATTTGAGCAGGCCATGCCGCTGGGAAAAGCCAAGAAAAAACCGAAGAACAAACCGAAAAAGCGTTGAAACAACCTGCATCCGTTGATGCAGGTCAGTTATTCCCCTTCTTTACGCCCCGTCGCGGGCGACATTGATCCTCGTCAATTTTCCAATCCGCCTTCTCCATTAACTTAGCCCTATCGCAACAGGGCAAGTGCAGGAGGCCGGTCATGTTTATCGATAATGTGGTATTTGCCGGGGTGCTGACTGTCAGCCTCATGGTGCTGTTTTTTGTAGGGTTTGGGATTTTTATCTGGAAGGACGCTAATAAGCGTAAAGAACCGTAAGTCTTTCTGGATTACATGAGCACGCAAGGCATTTTGGGCGACTTCGGTCGCCCTTTTTTTTGTTTGTTTTTTGGCATGTCCACTATTGCGGGAATGGTGGGGGCTGGCTTGCCTGCGATGCAGACAACTCGGTCTTCCAGTGAGACCCAGTCGATGCCTTCGCAGGCAAGCCAGCTCCCACAGTTGAGCGTGTTCCTCCGCACTATTCGGGTCGGCTGTTGGGGCACCGTGTTATAGATCTTGATCCAAGGCGCCTTATCACAAGACAAAAAAAAGGCGCGATCCCAATCAAGGATCGCGCCTTTTTTTCCGAGGGCAGCCTATCAGCTACCCAGCGCCTTGGAAGCCAACCAGAACAGCCCGGCCGACAGGCCCACGGTCGCCGGCAAGGTCAACACCCAAGCCATCAGGATGGTCTTCACGGTGCCGCCTTGCAGGCCGCTCTTGTTCGCGACCATGGTCCCGGCCACGCCCGACGACAGCACGTGGGTGGTCGATACCGGCAGGCTGAAGATGTTGGCCAGGCCAATCATGCTGGCGGTGGTGATTTGCGCCGACATGCCCTGGGCATAGGTCATGCCCTGCTTGCCGATCTTCTCGCCGATAGTCAGTACCACACGCTTCCAACCCACCATGGTGCCCAGGCCCAGGGCCAGTGCGACCGCGAGGATCACCCAGAACGGTGCGTATTCGGTGGTAGCGGTCAGGTCTTTGCGCAGCTTGTCGAGGTCGGCCTTGTCACGTGCCGACAGATTCGGCAGCTTGCCGACTTTCTTCGCGGTGTCGTCCAGGCAGAGCAAATAACGGCGTACTTCAATGCGGTGATCGGCAGTCAACGAATGGTAATCGGAGACACCTTTCAAGGTGTTGACCAGCGCGTTGATGGTCGGCTCGGTCTGCTGCGGATTGCACTGGAACTTGCCAGGCAGGTCGTTCTGCACGCTTTTACCCAGGGCCAGGAACTCGCCGAGGGTGTCTTGATTGCGCTGGTAGAACTGACTCAAATGCACCGTCGCGTCGCGGGTACGTTCGATCTGGTAAGTGGTGCTGCCGAGGTCGAGAACGAATTGCGCCGGCACGATGCCGATCAGCACCAGCATGATCAGGCCGATACCTTTCTGGCCATCGTTGGAACCGTGCACGAAGCTTACGGCCATGGCGGAAATCACCAGCACCAGGCGGTTCCAGAACGGCGGGTGTTTCTTGTCGTCGAGCTTGCGACGCTGGTCCGGGGTCTTGTGCATCTTCGACAGCGGGCGCCACCACTTCAGCGCGATCAGCACCAGGGCGGCAACGAGGAAACCGGCCATCGGCGAGAACACCAGGGATGCGCCGATATCGATCGCTTTCTGCCAGTTCACACCGTCAGCCAAGGGGATGTCGTTGATCAGCGCGTTGGCCAGGCCGACACCGAGGATCGAGCCGATCAGGGTGTGGGAGCTGGAAGCGGGGATCCCGAAGTACCAGGTGCCCAGGTTCCAGGTGATCGCCGCCGCCAATAAAGAGAAGACCATTGCCAGGCCATGGCCGGTATTCACATTGATCAGCAACTCCACCGGCAGCAAGTGCACGATGGCGTAGGCGACACCGACACCACCGAGCAACACGCCGAGGAAGTTGAACACCCCGGAGAAGAACACGGCCAGGTGCGGCGGCATGGCTTTGGTATAGATGACTGTGGCCACCGCGTTAGCGGTGTCATGAAAGCCATTGATGAACTCGAAGGCGAGGACAAAGGCCAGGGCGAGCAACAGGCTCACTAGAACCCAAGCATCCAGTCCGCTGAATAAATCGATCATGAAGGTTTTCTGACCCGGTCGTAAGGGGGCGCGATTATGCCAGAAAACCTCAGTAATCGATGCACTAGCTGCTCATCGGTAACAATCTTCATTGAAAAACCCGCGGCAAAAGGCGCCCATCCCAGGGTTTTCGGGGGGTTGGCAAGTCTTTGATTTATAACGCGGAGGGTGCCAGGGGCAGGGTTTTTTGGCGAAAACAGCATGCCTGAAACATTTGTATGAAATTTCGCTCGCGGCAGTGGGATGCCGAATAGCCGGCTGCTAGCTATGTGCCAGCAGCCTGGCGCAACCCGTGGCTCAAACCGAAGCGCTTATGGCTCTTCGGTTTTGAGTTCCTGTTCAATCTTTTGGATTTCCTGGGCAAATGCCTGGTCGAGCAGGCTGGCTCGTTTGCGCCATGGTTTGCGTTCAGGTTCAGGCTGGGCGGCGTAGGTGGTGATTTCCCCGCCGTAAACGTCCTTGTAACGTTGCTCCTGGCGCTCAAGTTCCGCGCGCAGTTCGTCTTTCGTCACATCGTTACCTAATTGAGTTGAGTAATTACATTGCAGCACGGTGCCTGAATGTCGCCCTCGGGCTCTTTCAAGTTAAACCGTTGCAGCGTTGAACTTGAAACAGGCACGAACGGCCATGGATTAATGCTGACATTCGAGGCAGGTAGTTGCGATCAACAATGCACGGCATCTGCATCATCTGGCCAGCTCCCGTCCCGACAGTGAAACCGGGCGGACCTGCATACAGGGTGCATTATAGCGGCGCATTTGAATAACACTATCGGCATAAAGTTAAAAAGCGTCAACTTTGTGTGAGCGTTTTGTTACACGAGCGCGTCAGTGTTTGCATAAAAGTTGGCGTCATAAAATCCACCCCACTTCGGACGTTAAAACCCCGCCCTAACTTTAGTTGGTTGGCGGGCGGACCCGTCCACGGTCATGCAAAATTGCGATTATCGAATGAGCGTCCGATAATCGCCCAATGTTCCCGGTCGTGCCTTGTGCATCCCGGCCGGCGCGGCTTGTAATAGCAGTCAAACCCCCTTGCGGTTGACAATAAGAGAAAGGATCCCGACATGAACGATCAATTGCGCAACGCTTTCGCCTCAGTGGCGCCGCCGATCGTTGCCTCACCGGCCAAGCGTATCCAGGCCTTTACCGGTGATCCGGACTTCATGACCTCCCTGGCCCGTGGCCTGGCCGTGGTGCAGGCGTTCCAGGAACGCAAGCGTCACCTCACCATCGCCCAGATCAGCCATCGCACGGAAATCCCCCGCGCCGCCGTGCGCCGTTGCCTGCACACATTGATCAAGCTGGGCTACGCCACCACCGACGGGCGCACCTATTCGCTGCTGCCCAAGGTCCTGACCCTCGGCCATGCCTACCTGTCATCCACGCCACTGGCAGTGTCGGCCCAGCCTTACCTGGATCGCATGAGCGAGCAGCTCCACGAAGCCTGCAACATGGCCACCCTCGAAGGGGACGACATCCTCTACATCGCGCGTTCGGCCACCACCCAGCGCCTGATCTCGGTGGACTTGTCGGTGGGCGGGCGCTTGCCGGCCTATTGCACCTCCATGGGCCGCATCCTGCTGGCGGCTCTGGACGATGCCTCCCTGCAGGATTACCTCGACCATGCCGACCTGCAAACCAAGACCAGCCGTACGCTGACCACCCCCGAAGCCCTGTTCGAATGCCTGCAACAAGTGCGTCAGCAGGGCTGGTGCATCGTCGATCAGGAATTGGAGCAAGGCCTGCGCTCCATCGCCGTGCCGGTGTATGACGCGTCCGGCCAGGTGCTGGCTGCGCTCAATGTCAGTACCCACGCCGGGCGGGTCAGCCGCAGCGAGCTGGAGCAGCGGTTCCTGCCGAGCATGCTGAGTGCGAGTCGGGATCTGAGCGCGCAGCTGTTTGCCTAACTGTTCGGTGACCGCACAGATCCCGGTTTGATCAATTGACGATGTTTCCCCTGGCTTATTACTGTGCGGCAGCGCTCTGAGCGCCGCCCAATAATAACGACGACCCCAGGCCGTCAGCCCGCCATCGGTGTGGAATAAAAATAATGAATCAGCCTTCTGTCGGTACCACGCTGGACGTCCAGTCTTTTATCAACGCCCAGCCGCTGTCACGCTACCAGTGGCGCGTGGTTATCCTGTGTTTCCTCATCGTGTTCCTCGATGGCCTCGATACCGCGGCCATGGGCTTTATCGCGCCCGCGCTGTCCCAGGACTGGGGCATTGATCGCGCCAGTCTCGGCCCGGTGATGAGCGCCGCGTTGATCGGCATGGTCTTCGGTGCCCTGGGATCGGGGCCGCTGGCCGACCGGTTCGGGCGCAAGGTCGTGCTGGTCGGCGCGGTGTTGGTGTTTGGCGCATTCAGCCTGGCCTCGGCCTACAGCAGCAATGTCGACCAATTGCTGGTGCTGCGCTTCCTTACCGGGCTGGGCCTGGGCGCCGGCATGCCGAACGCGACGACGTTGCTGTCGGAGTACACCCCCGAACGCCACAAGTCGCTGCTGGTGACCAGCATGTTCTGCGGCTTCAACCTCGGCATGGCGGGTGGCGGGTTTATCTCGGCCAAGCTGATCCCGGCGTTTGGCTGGCACGCGTTGTTGATGATCGGCGGCATCCTGCCACTGATTCTCGTGGGGGTGCTGGTGCTGTGGTTGCCGGAGTCGGCGCGCTACCTGGTGGTGCGCAACCGTGGGACCGACAAGGTGCGCAAAACCCTGTCACCCATCGAGCCGACCATCGTCGCCCAGGCTACCCACTTCAGCGTGCCGGAGCAGAAAACCGTCAAGGCGCGCAACGTGTTTGCGGTGATCTTCTCCGGCACTTACAGCGCCGGCACCTTGCTGCTGTGGCTGACCTACTTCATGGGCCTGGTGATCGTGTACCTGCTGACCAGCTGGTTGCCGACCCTGATGCGTGACAGCGGCGCCAGCCTGGAGCAGGCCGCGTTTATCGGTGCGTTGTTCCAGTTTGGCGGCGTGTTGAGTGCAGTCGGGGTAGGGTGGGCGATGGACCGGTTCAACCCCCACAAGGTCATCGGCACTTTCTACCTGCTGGCCGGGGTGTTTGCCTACGCGGTGGGGCAGAGCCTGGGCAATATCACTTTATTGGCGACTCTGGTGCTGATCGCCGGGATGTGCGTCAACGGCGCGCAATCGGCGATGCCGTCCCTGGCGGCCCGTTTCTACCCGACGCAGGGGCGTGCCACCGGTGTGTCGTGGATGCTCGGCATCGGCCGCTTCGGTGCGATCCTCGGCGCGTGGATGGGCGCCACCTTGCTGGGCCTGGGCTGGAACTTCGAGCAGGTGCTGACCGCGCTGGTGATCCCGGCGGCGCTGGCTACGGCAGCCGTGGTCATCAAAGGCATGGTCAGCCACGCCGACGCCACCTGACCCGCCGTCGCAGGGGCGGGCTTGGCGGCGATGCGGGCGCCTCGGTCAATCATTGAGCGCGGTGATGCGGTCGCTGGCAAGCCCGTTCCTACAGGGGTGGGGCGCTTCTGATGGCGTGTCGACGAGAAGATTAGCTAGACAACAATCCGTTCGATAATCGAACACTGAGTCGATTATCGGATTGTTCAGCCCATTTACCCGGCTTAATCTTCAAGCACTTCGGCGCCACCTCAGCGCCTTTTTCGATCCACACCGGGAGCCCGAACCCCATGGCTGAAATTCTTGCGCTGCGCGACGCGGTGAAGCAATTCGTGAACGACGGCGATACCGTCGCACTGGAAGGCTTCACCCACCTGATCCCCACGGCAGCGGGTCATGAAATCATTCGTCAGGGCAAGAAAGACCTGACGCTGGTGCGTATGACGCCTGACCTGATCTACGACCAGTTGATCGGCGCCGGCTGTGCGCGCAAGTTGATTTTTTCCTGGGGCGGCAACCCTGGCGTGGGCTCCTTGCACCGCCTGCGTGACGCGGTCGAGAAGCAATGGCCGCAACCCTTGGAAATCGAAGAACACAGCCACGCCGACCTGGCCAATGCCTACGTCGCCGGCGCCTCGGGCCTGCCGTTCGCGGTACTGCGTGCCTACGCCGGTTCCGACCTGCCCAAGGTCAACCCGCTGATCAAGACCGTGACCTGCCCGTTCACCGGCGAAGTACTGGCGGCGGTGCCGTCGGTGCGCCCGGACATCACTGTGATCCATGCACAGAAGGCCGACCGCAAGGGCAACGTGCTGCTCTGGGGCATTCTCGGGGTGCAGAAGGAAGCGGCCCTGGCGGCCAAGCGCTGCATCGTCACCGTCGAGGAAATTGTCGATGACCTCAACGCGCCGATGAACAGCTGCGTGTTGCCGACGTGGGCACTGACTGCGGTGTGCCATGTGCCTGGCGGCGCGCACCCTTCCTACGCGCATGGTTACAACGAGCGTGATAACCGCTTCTATCAGGCGTGGGACCCGATTGCCCGCGACCGTGCGACGTTTACCGCCTGGATCGACGAATACATCCACGGCACTGCCGACTTCAGTGAATTCCAGGCCAAGCTGGCCACCGTGCAGGAGGCCAAGTAATGGCTTACTCGACCAATGAAATGATGACCGTCGCCGCCGCGCGTCGCCTCAAGAACGGCTCGGTCTGCTTTGTGGGCATCGGCCTACCGTCCAAGGCCGCCAACCTGGCGCGCCTGACTTCATCGCCCGACGTGGTGCTGATCTACGAGTCCGGCCCGATTGGCGCCAAGCCTTCGGTGTTGCCGCTGTCGATCGGTGATGGCGAGCTGGCGGAGACCGCCGACACGGTGGTGCCGACCGGTGAGATCTTTCGTTATTGGCTGCAAGGCGGGCGTATCGACGTCGGCTTTCTCGGTGCCGCCCAGGTCGACCGCTTTGGCAACATCAACACCACCGTGGTGGGCGATTACCACCAGCCCAAGGTGCGGCTGCCGGGGGCCGGCGGCGCACCGGAGATCGCAGGCTCGGCCAAGAGCGTGCTGATCATCCTCAAGCAGTCGTCGCGTTCGTTTGTCGACAAGCTGGACTTCATTACCTCGGTCGGCCACGGCGAGGGCGGCGATTCACGCAAACGCCTGGGCCTGCCAGGGGCTGGGCCTGTAGGGATCATTACCGACCTGTGCATCATGGAGCCGGAAGCGGGCACCCATGAATTTGTGGTCACCGCGCTGCACCCTGGCGTGACCCGCGAACAAGTCGTGGCCGCCACCGGTTGGGCGATTCGATTTGCCGACCAGGTCAGCACCACCGAGGAACCCACCGACGTCGAGTTGAGCGCCTTGCGTGACCTCGAAGCACGTACCGCCGCCGCCCATGGCCAAGCCCCCGGAGAAGCCTGATGCGCGAAGTATTTATCTGTGACGCCATTCGTACCCCCATCGGCCGTTTCGGCGGTGGCCTGTCTACCGTGCGCGCCGATGACCTCGCCGCATTGCCGATCAAGGCACTGATCGAGCGCAACCCTTCGGTGGACTGGAACGCAGTCGACGAAGTCTTCCTCGGCTGCGCCAACCAGGCCGGTGAAGACAATCGCAACGTCGCGCGCATGGCCCTGCTGCTGGCGGGCCTGCCGGAAAGCATCCCTGGCGTGACCCTGAACCGCCTGTGTGCCTCGGGGATGGATGCCATCGGCACCGCGTTCCGTGCAATCGCCAGCGGCGAAATGGAGTTGGCGATTGCCGGGGGCGTCGAGTCGATGTCCCGTGCACCCTTCGTGATGGGCAAGGCCGACGCGGCGTTTTCCCGCAACATGAAGCTCGAAGACACCACCATTGGCTGGCGTTTTATCAACCCGCTGATGAAAGCCCAGTACGGCGTGGATGCAATGCCGCAGACCGCCGACAACGTCGCCGACGACTTCAACGTGTCCCGCGCCGATCAGGACGCGTTCGCCCTGCGTAGCCAGCAACGCACGGCCGCCGCCCAGGCTGCCGGGTACTTCGCCGAGGAAATCGTGCCGGTACGCGTTGCGCACAAAAAAGGCGAGACCGTGGTGGAGCACGATGAACACCCACGGGACACCACCCTCGATGCCCTGGCCAAACTCAAGCCGGTCAACGGCCCGGACAAGACCGTCACCGCCGGCAATGCCTCGGGCGTGAACGATGGCGCGGCAGCGCTGATCCTGGCCTCCGCCGACGCCGTGGAAAAACACGGCCTCACGGCCCGCGCCCGGGTGCTCGGCATGGCCAGTGCCGGTGTGGCACCACGCGTGATGGGCATCGGCCCGGTGCCGGCGGTGCGCAAGCTGGTGGAACGCCTGGGCCTGGCGGTCAGCGACTTCGACGTGATCGAACTCAACGAAGCCTTCGCCAGCCAAGGCCTGGCCGTGCTGCGTGAATTGGGGATTGCCGACGACGCGCCGCAGGTCAACCCGAACGGCGGCGCCATCGCCCTCGGCCACCCGCTGGGCATGAGCGGTGCGCGGCTGGTGTTGACGGCGCTGCATCAACTGGAAAAAACCGGCGGCAGCAAAGGCCTGGCGACGATGTGTGTCGGCGTCGGCCAAGGCCTGGCCCTGGCGATTGAACGCGTCTAATAAGAGAGGATTGCTCCATGAGTGACAAGCCCGGTTACCGGCGCCCGCAAGCGGGCACTCAACCTGATTACCTGCACCCGACCTACCAGTCGACGAACCTGCGTTCGCCGTCCAAGCCCTTGGTGTTTCTGCCCCATTCCTTGTCGGAAATCACCGGCCCGACCATCGGCGCCGAGCGCGTCAATGCGCAGGACAACGACCTCACCGCCCAGCACGCCGGCGAACCGCTCGGTGAGCGCATCATCATTCACGGGCGTGTGCTGGATGAAAACGGCCAACCGGTGCCGGGCATCCTCGTGGAGATCTGGCAGGCCAACGCCGCCGGTCGCTACAACCACAAGCGCGACCTGCACGACGCGCCGCTGGACCCGAACTTCACGGGCACCGGCCGCACCGTCACCGACGCCGAAGGCTGGTACCAGTTCCAGACCATCAAGCCCGGCGCCTACCCGTGGGGCAACCACCACAATGCGTGGCGCCCGGCGCATATCCACTTTTCACTGTTCGGCCCGAGCGTGCTGACGCGCCTGGTCACACAGATGTATTTCCCCGGCGACCCGCTGCTGGAGTACGACCCGATCTACAACTGCGTGCCGGACACCTCGGCCAAGCAGCGCCTGATCGCCCGCTTCGACCTGGAAAAAACCATTCCTTCCTATGCCCTTGGCTACCGCTGGGACATCGTCCTGCGCGGCCGCGACGCCACGCCGATGGAGAAATGAGATGACACTCACTGCGACCACGTCCCACACCGTCGGGCCGTATTACCACATCGGCCTGACCTGGCTGAACCGCGAAGACCTCACCGTGCCCGCCACCCTCGGCGAGCGCGTGGCGATCAGCGGGCAGGTGGTGGATGGCAACGGCGATGTCGTCAACGACGCCATGCTGGAAGTCTGGCAGGCGAATGCCGCCGGCAAGTACGACCATCCCGAGGATGAGCAGGACAAGGCTGTCGACCCCAACTTTGAAGGCTTTGGCCGGGTGCCGGTGGATGCCGAAGGGCGGTTTCGTTTTACCACCATCAAGCCAGGTGCCGTTCCGGGCTTGAAGGGCACGACCCAGGCGCCGCACCTGGTGGTGTTGGTGTTCGCGCGTGGGCTGGTGAAGCACCTGCTGACGCGGATTTACTTTGACGGCGAGGCGCTGAACGGGGAAGACGCGCTGCTGGCGTGTGTGCCCCAGGAGCGGCGGCGCACGCTGATCGCCAAGGCGGATGCGGCGGGTGTGTATCAGTGGAATGTGATTTTGCAAGGCACAGACGAAGAGACCGTGTTTTTTGATTATTGAGTTGGCTTGAGATTTTTCGCCGGCAAGCCAGCTCCCACAGTGGGATGCGTTCCACATGTGGGCGCCGGGCTTGCCGGCGATGAGGCCGGTTCAGGCAACTGCTGTGCAAAAGTCTGCTTGCGGAACATGGTTGTTGCAAAGTATGTCTAGGCTATAACCGTTCCCACTGAGTGAAAAAAACATGACAACAAAAACCAGCCACTACACCGGAGAAGAACGCAGCAAACGGATTTTTGCGATCGTCGGTGCGTCTTCCGGCAACCTCGTCGAATGGTTCGACTTCTACGTCTATGCCTTCTGCGCCATCTACTTTGCCCCGGCGTTTTTCCCGTCGGACGACCCCACGGTCCAACTGCTCAACACCGCTGGCGTCTTTGCCGCCGGCTTCCTGATGCGACCTATCGGTGGCTGGCTGTTTGGCCGGGTGGCCGACAAGCATGGTCGCAAGAATTCGATGATGATCTCGGTGCTGATGATGTGCGCCGGCTCGCTGGTGATCGCCTTCCTGCCCACCTACAAAGACATCGGCGCCTGGGCGCCGGCGTTGCTGCTGGTGGCGCGGTTGTTCCAAGGCTTGTCGGTCGGCGGCGAATACGGCACCACCGCGACCTACATGAGTGAAGTCGCGCTCAAGGGCCAACGTGGCTTCTTTGCCTCGTTCCAATACGTGACGCTGATCGGCGGGCAACTGCTGGCAGTGCTGGTGGTGGTGATCCTGCAGCAACTGCTCAGCGAAGACGAACTGCGGGCGTGGGGCTGGCGGATTCCGTTCGTGATCGGCGCGGTTGCAGCCGTGATCTCCCTGCTGCTGCGTCGCACCCTCAAGGAAACCACCAGCAAGGAAACCCGCCAGGACAAGGACGCCGGCAGCATCGCCGCGCTGTTCCGTGACCACAAGGCTGCGTTTATCACCGTGCTTGGCTACACCGCCGGCGGCTCGCTGATTTTCTACACCTTTACCACCTACATGCAGAAGTACCTGGTGAACACCGCCGGGATGCACGCCAAGACTGCCAGCTACATCATGACCGGCGCGCTGTTCCTCTACATGTGCATGCAGCCGCTGTTCGGCATGCTGGCCGACAAAATCGGTCGCCGTAACTCGATGCTGTGGTTCGGCGCGCTGGGCACGCTGTGCACGGTGCCGATCCTGCTCAGCCTGAAAACCGTCAGCAGCCCGTTCCTGGCCTTTGTGCTGATCACCCTGGCCCTGGCCATCGTGAGCTTCTACACCTCGATCAGCGGCCTGGTGAAAGCCGAAATGTTCCCGCCACAAGTGCGCGCACTCGGCGTGGGCCTGGCCTATGCGGTGGCCAACGCGATCTTCGGCGGTTCGGCGGAGTACGTGGCCCTGGGGCTCAAATCCATGGGCATGGAAAACACCTTCTATTGGTATGTCACCGGCATGATGGCGGTGGCCTTCCTGTTCAGCTTGCGCCTGCCGAAACAGGCGGCGTATTTGCACCACGATTTGTAAGGGACCGTTATGACGCTGCGCACGAGCAATCAATTGTTCGACGCCTACTTCACCGCTGACAGCATGGCCGAGGTGTTCTGCGACCAGGGGCGCCTGCAGGGCATGCTCGATTTCGAAGCGGGCCTGGCCCGTGCCGAAGCGCGGGTCGGCTTGATTCCGCACGCCGCCGTTGCCCCGATTGCCCAGGCCTGCCTGGCGTCGCGGTACGACGTGGACGCCCTCGGCGTGGCGATTGCCACGGCGGGGAATTCGGCCATTCCGTTGGTGAAGGCGCTGGGCAAGTTGATCGCCAGTGAGGATGCCGGGGCCGAGCGTTATGTACATCTGGGCGCGACCAGCCAGGACGTGATGGACACCGGCCTGGTCCTGCAAATACGCCAGGCGCTGGCGTTGATCGAAGCTGACCTGGCGCAACTGGGCGGCGTGCTGGCCGTGCAGGCGCAGCGTTATGCCGGCGTACCGTTAGCTGGGCGTACCTGGTTGCAGCATGCGACACCGGTCACGTTGGGGATGAAAATCGCTGGTTGGCTGGGGGCAGTGACGCGCAGTCGGCAACGTCTCGCCGAGCTGAAACCGCGTCTGCTGGTGCTGCAATTTGGCGGCGCGTCCGGCACTTTGGCAGCACTCGGTGAACAGGCGATGCCGGTCGCCGAGGCCTTGGCTGCCGAATTGCAGCTGGGCCTGCCCGAACAACCCTGGCATACCCAGCGCGACCGTTTGGTGGAGTTTGCCAGTGTGCTCGGCCTGATCGCCGGCAGCCTCGGCAAGCTGGGGCGTGATATCAGCCTGCTGATGCAGACCGAGGCGGCGGAAGTCTTCGAGCCGTCGGCGCCGGGCAAGGGCGGTTCCTCGACCATGCCGCACAAACGCAACCCGGTGGGCGCCGCCGTACTGATCAGCGCGGCGACTCGCGTACCTGGCCTGGTGGCGACACTGTTCAGCGCCATGCCCCAGGAACACGAGCGCAGCCTGGGCCTGTGGCACGCCGAGTGGGAAACCCTGCCGGAGATTTGCCGGTTGGTCTCAGGAGCGCTGCACCAGGCCTTGCTGGTGAGCGAGGGGTTGGAGGTCAATCCTGAGCGCATGGCGCAGAACCTCGACCTGACCCAGGGCCTGGTGCTGGCCGAAGCGGTGAGCATCGTGCTCGCCCAACGCCTGGGGCGCGAGACCGCCCACCACCTGCTCGAACAATGCTGTAAACGCGCGGTCGCCGAGGGGCGTCACTTGCGTGCGGTGCTGGCGGACGAGCCGCAAATCACCCACGAACTGTCCGCCGCTGAACTCGACCGCCTGCTCGACCCGGCCCACTACCTGGGCCAGGCGCACACCTGGGTGACCCGCGCCGTCACCGAACATTTTGCCTTGACCGCCTGAGGAGAACGCTGTGGCTTTTGTACAACTCGCCGAGGGCGAACTGCATTACCAACTGGATGGACCTGTAGAGGCACCCGTGTTGGTGCTGTCCAACTCGCTGGGCACTGACCTGCACATGTGGGACATCCAGATCCCGGCTTTCACCAGGCATTTTCGCGTGTTGCGTTTCGATACCCGTGGCCATGGCAAATCCCTGGTCACCGAGGGGCCCTACAGCATCGAGCAACTGGGGCGCGACGTGATTGCGCTGCTGGATGCGCTGGATATCCAGCGGGCGCATTTCTGTGGGCTGTCGATGGGCGGCTTGATCGGCCAATGGCTCGGCATCCATGCCGGCGAGCGCCTGCAGCGCCTGGTGGTGTGCAACACCGCCGCCAAGATCGGCACGCCGGACATCTGGAACCCGCGTATCGAGATGGTCCTGCGCGATGGCGCGGCGGCGATGGTAGCGTTGCGCGATGCATCGATTGCGCGCTGGTTCACCGCCGATTTCGCTGCGGCCAACCCGCACCAGGCCCAGCAGATCACCGACATGCTCGCGGCGACCTCGCCCGAAGGCTACGCGGCCAACTGTGCGGCGGTGCGCGACGCCGATTTCCGCGAGCAACTGGCCTTGATCAAAGTGCCGACCCTGGCGATTGCCGGCACCGAAGATGCCGTCACGCCACCGGCCGGCAGCCACTTTATCCAGAGCCATGTGCAGGGCGCCGAATACGCCGAGTTCTATGCTGCGCACCTGTCCAATGTGCAGGCGGGTGCGGCGTTCAGTGGGCGGGTGCTGGAGTTTCTGCTGGCGCATTGAACCTGTGGTGAGCGGGATTGCACAGGGTTGGGGGGGCGAAGCGGGCGTGAGTCAGTCGGTGCGTTTGTTCAGGTGAAGCAGTGTGCCTGGATTTGGGGCTGCTGCGCAGCCCAACGCGGGGCAAGCCCGCTCGCCACAACAAGCTCGCTCGCCACAATATGTCCGCTCAGCAAGACAAGTGTGCTGGATACGGCAAGTGCGTTTGCTACGGTGGGGCGAGCCTTTATCACATTCAGTCGGGAGTATTTTTGTGGATGAGAAACAACGTTATGCCGATGGCCTGCAGGTGCGCCGCGAAGTCCTGGGTGATGCGCATGTCGACCGCAGCCTCAATGCCCTGACCGAGTTCAACAGTGAGTTCCAGGAAATGATCACCCGCCACGCCTGGGGTGACATCTGGACCCGCCCGGGCCTGCCCCGGCACACCCGCAGCCTGATCACCATCGCCATGCTGATCGGCATGAACCGCAGCGAAGAACTCAAGCTGCACCTGCGCGCCGCGGCCAGCAATGGCGTGACCCGCGCCGAGATCAAGGAAGTGCTGATGCAGAGCGCGATTTACTGCGGCATACCGGCGGCGAACGCGACGTTCCACTTGGCTGAGTCGGTGTGGGATGAACTGGGTGTCGAGTCGCGGGAACAGGCCTGAACGCAGACTCCGCGACGCAGTTGGGGGCGGTAAAATGGGAGGTTGAGTGTTTCAGCTATGCTGACGGGGCGTAGCGGCTTATTCCTACAGCTCCTAAGGGGCGTCGTGTTTATCCTGCGCTACGGATCTTCCTATCCGACCTGAGCCTGAACTGGCCTAATGATTTTGGACACCTCAATCGGGCGCTATGATGGCGTCCAAATCTGAGGTGTTTGGATATGCGTAAATCTTATTCATGTGAGTTCAAACTCAAGGCTGCCAGCATGGTGCTGGACGAGGGGCAGTCGGTTCCCGAGGTCTGTGCCAGCTTGGATATTGGCCCTACGGCCTTGCGCCGCTGGGTCGATCAAGTTCGCAAGGAACGCTTGGGCTCGACTCCGGTGGGAGCCAAGGCGATTACCGCGGATCAGCGAGAGATCCAGGAACTTAAAGCCTTGCTCAGGCAAAGAGACCGGGATATCGAAATCCTAAAAAAGGCCAGTGCTCTCCTGCTTTTGGACGCCAAAGATCACTCTCGTTGATCTGTGAGCTGGGCGAGCAGTACGGCGTTAACGATTGCTGTCGTGTGTTCGGAATAAACCGCAGTAGCTTTTACGCATGGCGTCAGCGCCAAGGCAAGGTGAGCCCTAAGCGAGAGAAACTCAAGGCTATGCTGGTCAAGCACCACAGGGCGTCGAGAGAGTCTGCGGGCGCTCGTACCTTGGCTAAACAGCTGCAAGCCGGCGGGCATGATGTCGGGCGGTTCATGGCTCGCAGCTTGATGCGAGAAGCAGGCATTGTCAGCCGTCAACGCCGGCGCCATAAGTACAAGTCACCTGGCGTGGAGGCTTTGGTGGCACCGCATGTGCTCAAACGCAAGTTTGATGTTGCGACGGTCAATCAGGTGTGGTGTGGGGACGTGACGTACATCAAAGTCGGCAAGCGTTGGCTGTATTTTGCGGCGGTTCTGGACTTGTTCGCTCGCCGGATTGTGGGCTGGTCGTTTTCGATGATCTCTGATGCCACGCTGACCTGCGAAGCCCTGCGCATGGCGATTGAACTGCGCGGTCGCCCAAAAGACGTACTGTTTCACTCCGACCAAGGTTGCCAGTACACCAGCCATAAATTCAGAAATGAACTGCTGGAACATGGACTCCGACAAAGCATGAGCCGTAAAGGCGAATGCTGGGATAACGCTCCGATGGAGCGTTTCTTTGGAAGTTTGAAATCAGAGTGGGTGCCAGAAGCAGGCTACGGGTCGGAACATGAGGCCCGAGCGGATGTGCAGCGCTATGTATCGCGCTACAACATCACCAGGCCGCATAGCTACAACGACTATCGGTCACCAGTCGCCAGGGAGAAGCTGGTGGCGTGAAACCTTAATCGGTGTCCAAGATTACTTGACCAGTTCA